>JBFWOO010000001.1:0-496110 GCA_050250415.1 Dehalococcoidia bacterium
CCCCCACCCCCTCCCCTTTCCGGGGGAGGGGGCTTTTGGACTCGGCATGGCCCAGGACGAGCCTCGACCCGCGCGGCTCCGCCGTTGCCGTGAGTTGTCGGCTCGGGGTGACACGGATGACGTCGAGACACGCGCGCGGCGTCCATCCCCCCGTCAGAGGGAGGCGTGTCTTCGCTCCCCTCGCCCACGCCCCGTTCCGGGACGTGGCTTCGGAGTGGCGTCGCGCCGGGTGCGTTGTCGGCTCGGGGTGACGGGACGGGACGTGCGTTGATCGGCAGACGGACGCGCCCCGTAGGGCGCGTCCGCTGGTTGCTCGAGGAGGTGAGGGCGGAGGTTAGGCGGTGGCTTTGAGTTCGCGCTCAGCGGCGGCGGAGGCGGCCAGAGAGCGACGGACACGACGGTTGACGGCGCGGACGCGGGCGGCGAACTCCTGCGGGTGGAAGGGCTTGCGGATGAACTCGTCCGCACCGGCCTCGAAGCACGCAGCGACCTGGGTCGCCGTGAGGCTCGAGGAGGAGGTCATGACGATGGCGACCTCCGGACGCGTGCGCCGGAGCGCGCGGACCAGGTCGATCGCGGTGGGGTCGCCCCCGAGGGCGGAGTCGATGATGACGAGTCGGTGGCTCTGGCCCTGAAGCCGGGTGACGGCGCCGGCGATCGAGGAGACCGCGTCGATGCTCGCGACATCGTCGACGAGCGCGGCCCTGATGGCCTTCACGTAGTCCTGATCACCGTCGACCACCAGTGCCGACTCGGGCGAAAGCCCCTGCATGATTGCCGCGCCAGACTGCATCTTCGACTCCCTGGGTCCGGCCCCTCACCACAGGCAGGTGGGTGGCCGGAACGTTCTTGACGACTGAACACTGAGGAGCCATACCCCACCGGGACACCCTACAAGTTCGCGCCGCTGGCTCGCCTTCGCGATCCGAGTCCGCGCTGCCTTCGCCAGTGACGAAACCGCATCCCTTCTCTGACGGCGATGGTCGCCGGCGATCGGGCCACCTCGACGCGACCTGTGCGCCACCGCTGCGCGACCGGGCGCGACCCGAGCGAACCCCATGCCCGCGCCGGTCGATGGGTGCCGCACCGCCGCGTGGTTGTCTCATCCGTCCCGGGGATGGCGGATGGCGCGGCGACGATCGCGCCCTCGCCGCGATGGCTGGTCGAGCACTGCGGCCTGGGCCGCTGACTCCACTTCAACGTCAGGTCAATCGCGGCTTGCCAGATTCCTGGATACAGCCGGTCGCGCTCGATCGGACCCCGTGATGCCCCGAGGAGGTCGCACAGTGGCAGAGATCGCCGTGATCGGATGCGGCCAGGCCGGCCTGGTCGTCGCGACGTCGTTCGCGTCGATGGGACACCAGGTGATCGGCGTCGACATCGACCGCCGCAAGATCGAGGCGTGCCGACGCGGCATCAGCCCGATCAGTGAGCCGGGGCTCGATGTCCTGCTCGCGGACGGGGTCGAGTCAGGCCGCCTGACCTTCCTGCACGAGTACCCCGACCAGCTCGAGGCGGACTACGTCTTCATCGCGGTGGACACCCCGACGTCCGCGTCCGGGGCGTGCGATCTGCGCGCGCTGAAGTCCGCTGCGGCGTCCCTGGCGCCGGTGCTGCGCGAGGATGCCGTGGTCGTGAACAAGAGCACGGTGCCGGTGGGCACCTGCGACGAGGTGGAGCGCCTGCTCCGCGTCTCTGGCGCGCCTCGGGCGACGGTGGTCTCGAATCCCGAGTTCCTCCAGGAGGGGGATGCGGTCCGGAACTTCACACAGCCGGATCGCATCGTCCTGGGGTCGAACCACCCGGCGTCGCTGGCCCGCGTGGCCACGCTCTACCAGGAGTTCAACGCACCCATCTTCACGTGCGACGTGCGCACGGCCGAGATGATCAAGTACGCCTCCAACGCCTTCCTCGCGCTGAAGGTCTCCTTCATCAACGAGATGGCGTCCATCTGCGACGTGCTCGGCGCCGACGTCAGCCACGTCGCGAGCGGGATGGGCATGGACCCGCGCATCGGAGCGAAGTTCCTTCGCGCCGGGATCGGCTGGGGCGGCTCCTGCTTCCCGAAGGACGTGACCGCGCTCGAGTATGCGGCTTCGCTGCACGGTGTCCGACCGCAGCTCCTGCGGAGCACGGTCGAGACGAACCGCGACATGCGCCGGCAGGTGATCCGCAAGCTGCGGGATGTGCTCGGCCGCATCGAGTCGATGCGCATCGTCGTCCTCGGGGCGTCGTTCAAGCCGAACACCAGCGACATCCGGGAGTCGCCGGCGCTGGAGGTGGCGAACCTCCTGCGCCTCGCGGGCGCCGAGGTGAGCGTGGTGGACCCGCACGTCTCGCCGGAGGCGGTCACGGAGATCTACCCGCACCTGCGCGCCACGGGCGACCTGATGGAAGCGGCCGAGGATGCCGACGCGATCGTGCTGGCCACCGAGTGGCCGGAGTTCCTTGAGCTTCCGCTGGACGACCTCGCCGCCGTGATGCGACGCCGGCTGATTGTCGACGGACGGAACGTCCTGGATGACCGGGCTGTCCGCGAGGCGGGCTTCATCTACCGCTGCATCGGCCGTCCGGGCGCGGAGGGGGGCGGCAGGGTGATCAATGAACGCATTGATCGGGAACCGTTCCGGGCGAGGAACGGGCGTCTGCCGGCCCTGGCGTCCGACTAGTGGTCACCCGGCAGCAGCGGCGCGTCGAGCCGCACGAGTACCTGGTCCTGCAGGAGGCGTCGCATGCCGCCGAGGCGCCGCCGGCCGGCGACGACCCCCGCGACGAGCCGCCCGAGCCCCTGGAAGGCCTGCCCATGCCTCGCTGGAAGCGCGCCATGGACGTCGTGCTCGCGGGCGGGGCCCTGGTCGCCCTGGCGCCGATGTTCGCGCTCGTCGCGGTGCTGGTGCGCCTGGACAGCTCCGGGCCAGCGATCTTCCGCCAGCGCCGCGTGGGACGCGCGGGACGGGAGTTCACGTGCTTCAAGTTCCGCTCCATGTACGTCGATGCCGAGGAGCGGCTCGCGCTGCTCCAGCACCTGAACGAGGCACGCGGCCACGTCTTCAAGATCCGCGACGATCCGCGTCGCACGCGCGTGGGGAAGGTGCTTCGCAAGACCTCCGTCGATGAGCTCCCCCAGTTCTGGAACGTGTTGCGCGGGGACATGACGCTCGTCGGTCCGCGGCCGCCGCTGGTGAGCGAGGTTGAGCGGTACGAGGCCCGCGCGCGGCGGCGGCTGCGCGGCACCCCCGGCATCACCGGGCCCTGGCAGGTGAGCGCGCGCGAGCGCCATGACTTCGAGGAGATGCTCGAACTCGACCTCGATTACCTCGACTCGATCTCGTTCGCGCGCGACTGTCGGATCCTGCTGGCGACGATCCCCGCCGTCCTCGGTGCTCGGGGTTCCCATTGACCTCGAACGCCGTCGCTGGCGCCACGATGACGGTCTACATCAGTGACTGCGGGGGCGTCCTTGGCCCCCCGCTCGTCCGGTGGCTGCTGGAGCACTCCACGGCTGCCATCGTTGGGACCAACTCCGACCACGAGAACATGGGGCCGCTGCTGGCGGCCTCCCGCTTCCGCTTCTACGTCGTCGCCGACCGTGACGATTCGGCGCTGCTCCGGCGTGTGTCGGACCACCCGGACGTGGTGGTCGTGCTCTCCGCCGTGGAGCGGCCGGGCGACGACAGCGTGCATACCCGCAACCGCGCCGACCTGGTGCAGTCCTGCGCGGAGATCGGGGCGCGGCTGGTCTACGTCACCCCGGAGTGGGGGGACGGCGTGGAGGACATCCCCGCCGACGCGTCCCTCAGCCGCGTGATCCGCGCGGAGGCCGAGCGCGAGACGCGCGAGCTGATCCTCTCGTACCCCGCCGACCGGCTGCGGTACGTGGTGCTGCAGGTGTTCGACGTTCTGAACGAACGCCTCGAGGCGCGCCCGATCCGGCAGTCGCCACCGCTCATGGAGCGCGTCGTGCGCGCCGTGCGCGAACACAGCGCGGGCGAGATCCAGCTCGACCCGGAAGACCTGGTGCCCCGCACGTTCGCGTACGCGGACGAGGTCGCGGAGTGCATCGGCCTGGCGGTGCTCGCGGACGCCGAGGAAGTCGACGGGCAGGTGATCGACGTCTCCGAGCCCGCCAACGTCGCGTCGCTTGCCGACGTGGCCCGGGCGGCGCTCGAGCGCGTGGCGCGGCATCGGCCGGGAGAAGAGCGCCCGACGCTCGTGCCGCCGTCCTCCGGCGACGATGGGGTCACCTCGACGTTCCGACCGGAGCGCCGGCCGGAGCCGTCCCGCGCCCGGGCGCTGCTGGACTGGCGGGCGCGTCGGCCCCTGCGGGACATCATCGACGCCGGCGTGCGCCGGCTGATCGAGGAGCCTGGCAACCCGTAGCCCCCCACCCGCGGAGCTCCGAGGTGTCCGCCCGTGTCGCTCAACCCGTTGAGCGACCTGACGCGCTTGGCGGTTGGTGACGAGACGGCCGCGAGCGATCGAGCGGTAGGCGCAGCTGGAAGACGGCCCCAACACCTCGCTCGCTCCGCACGGTGAGACGGCTACCCAGTCGCTCCGCGAACTCGCGGGCGACGAACAGCCCGAGGCCCTTCCCCGGCGCCGGCGTTCCATCCTCCGGGTGCGCGCGGTAGCCGCGTTCGAAGATGCGCTCCCGATCGGCCGGGGCGATACCGTCGCCGTCGTCCTCCACGGTGACGACGAGGCGGTTCCCGCGGTAGGTCGCCGAGAGGCCGATCCAGCCGCCGCCGTGCTTCGCCGCGTTGTCGAGGAGGTTCGCGACGACCTGGCGGACGTAGTGGGGATTCGAGCGGAGCACCGGGCCGGCCTCAGTGTGGACATCGACGATGGCGCCCGGTCGGCGAGCACGGAGGGCCGCGGCTTCACGCTCCAGTAGTTCGTCGATCGCGATCTCCTCCGGCGGCTCCGACGGGGACGAGCGTGGCCGGTCGAGCTCGGCGAGGCCGAGGAACAGGTCGAGCCGGAACGCCATCTCTTCCGCCTGTTCGCGGATGAGGTGGGCGGCCTCGGCTGCCTCGGGGGAGAGCGGTCCCCCTCGGTGGAGGCGGTGGGCGAACCCGAGGACGCTGGCGAGCGGCCCCCGCAGCTCGTGCGAGGCGGTCTCGATGAGACGCGCACGGGACTCCGCGAGGTGGGTCTGCTCGTCCAGCTGCTCGTGCCAGCGGGTCACGTCCCGCGCGGTGCCAAGGATCGCGACGACACGACCGTCGCCCTCGCGCACGGGGCGCCATCGCTCCTCCCAGTGGCGTTCGACGGGCGGGCGGGAGTGCCCGAGCGTGCCGCGCTCGTAGGCCACCGTCTGTCCGGACACGGCGCGCTCGATCACCGGCCCCAGGCGCACCCACGCGTCGGGTGACAGGTCGCGGAGATGCCGCCCGACCCCGCCCGGCGGCAGGCCCTGCATCTCCTCGAACGGTGCGTTCGCGTGGAGGAGGGCTCCGCGGGGATCGACGAGGGCGATCGGGTCACCCTCGTCACCCGTGAGCGCGGACAGCAGCTGTCCGCGGATCCGGTGTGGGAGCAACGTCGCCCCTCGCGTGGTGTGGCAAGCCGTCATCTCTCACCCCCGCTACCGCGAGAGGAGGCGCCTCTCGCTGTCGGAGCAGGCTCCGACGTTTCGAAGGTGAATCAGCCCGGTTGAGCGCGGGTTGAGTGACGGCTTCCGGGTGGTCTACGCGCGTGGGAACGAGCCAGCATCCGCGCCAGTTTGTGGCCTGACCTCGCCGAGAGATGCGGGCGTTCTGGGCAGGCTGTTCAGTCCCCGCGGGCGGGGCGCTCGTGATCCAGCCCGGCGACGTCCAGCGCTTCGATCACCTCGACGACACCGGCGGCGCGGGCGGCCACCTCCTCCGCGTTCTCCGCGTCCACGATGTCCTCGACGGTGCCGGTGAGTGTGACGACGCCGTTCATCACCGCGATCGTCAGGTCGAGGCCGGTCGTCGCCGCGTCCTCGCGAAGCTCGCGCGCGACGGCGTCGTGGATCGCCTCGTCTCCGTAGGTGCCATCGCTCGACCGCTCGGTGTCCGTCGAGTCCAGCGAGGAGCGGGCGAAGCCGCCGATGATCTCGCGGTTCCCGCCGACCGGGTCAATCGGTGGGACGTACGTCTCGCCATCCTCGGCGGCGCGTGAGATGTCCTCGCCGAGCGGGAGGCCGTCGTCGCTGAGGGCCTCCGGCTGGGCGAAGTCCTGGGCGTTGATGGAGGGCTGGTCGGTGAAGTCGCCCGGCATGAGGCTTTCGGGATCCTCGAGGCCCGGGGTGGCGCCGACGAACCCGGCAACGTCGGATTCGCTGAGGTCAGCCCCGCCGGCCTCGTCGGGCATGGCGCCGGTGACCTCGATGCTGTCGTCCACCTGGAGCACCGAGCCGGCGATGTGGTCCGCGATGTCGAGCGCAGCCTCGCGCTCGGCCTCGGTCGTGACCGCACCGGAGATGACGAGCCGCGCACCGTCGTGCTCGACGATCAGGTCGAGGCCGGCTTCGGCGAGCTCCGTGGCGGTCAGGCTGGCGAGGTCGGCAGGGGTCGGCATGCCTCGAACGTACCGCTCGCGTCGGCGCGCAGGGCTACGCGCGGCGAGGATGCGATGCAGACTCGACGCCGGGGCGGGGATTGCGAGGCGCGTGCGACTCCTAGTGGAGCCGGACGAGGACGGCGCCCTGGTCGACGAAGTCGTCGACTGCCACGAACACCTCGGCGACTGCGCCATCGCGGGGCGCGGCGATCGCGGTGAGCATCTTCATCGCCTCGAGGGTGACCAGCTCCTGCCCGGCGGCGACCGTGTCCCCCGGGCCAACGTGGACCGTCGCGACGCGCGCGGGCCACTCTGCGCGAACCTCGGTGCTCTCGGTCACGTGCTCGTCCGTTCGTTACGCCGGTGGCCGGTCCACGATGATGCCCGCGGCGGCGAGTGTGTCGACCTCGACGGCCGCCAGGCCAGCGACATCCTCGAGGATGGCGCGGTTGTGCTCGCCGAGCCCGGGCGACCGGAGCCACTCGTCGTAGCCTCGCCGCCCGCCGAACCGGAGCGGGAGGCCATCGTAGCGTCGGTGTCCCGTGTCCAGCTCCTCGGTCTCGAAGAAGTAGGCGCGCTCCAGCAACTGGGGGTCCTCGAGCCAGTCCGGGGCCGCGTTGACGGCCCCCGCGGCGATCCCCAGCGCCTGGAGCGCGCGCATCAGCGCCTGCTTTTTCTGCGTCGCGGTCCAGGCTTCGACCGTCGCGTCGAGGGCATCACGGTGGATGAGGCGATCCTCGATGCGCGCGAACTCGGGCTGCTGCTCCCAGCCTGCGCCGGCGAAGGCGCAGAGCGCGCGCCACTGGTCGTCGTCCTGTACGGCGAGGGCGATCCACTCGTCCTCGCCGGCGCAGCGGTAGACGCCGTGCGGGGCGAGCCGCGGGTGTGCGTTTCCCTGCCGCTCGGGCACATGGCCCGTGAGCTGGTACTCGATCACCTGCTCGCCGATGAAGGTGATGCCCGCCTCGTGCTGGGACAGCTCGACGAACGCGCCCTCGCCGGTGCGGGCGCGGCGCTCCAGCGCCGTGAGGATGGCGACGGCGGCGGCCGTCCCCGACATCGCGTCCGTGATCGCCTGCACGGACATCCTCGGTTCGTCGGGGCCGTAGCCCATGAGGGCGGTGGTGCCGGTCAGCGGCTCGATGCTCGGGCCGAGGCCGACATAGTCTCGGTATGGCCCTTCGAGCCCGAAGGCCGGCATGGCGACGTAGATGATCGCCGGGTTCGCTGCGCGGAGCTCCTCGTAGCCGAGGCCGAGTGAGGGCATCGCGCGGGCGCTGAAATTCTCGACGACGATGTCGCTGGCCGCGACGAGGCGGAGGAGCGCGTTGCGGCCTTCGGGCGCCTTCAGGTCGATCGCGAGGCTGCGCTTGTTGCGGTTGAGCTTGTTGTTGAGGCCGTTGCGGTTCCATGGCCGGTCGCCGGGGTCGCCCTCGGCGAAGTAGAGCGGGTCGGTCTTCGGGACGACGGCCGGCCCGCGGCCGGTGGGCGCCTCGATCTTCATCACGTCCGCGCCGAGGTCGCCGAGGATGCGGGTCGCGAGCGGGCCGGACCAGATGCGGGTGAGGTCCACGATGCGGAGTCCCTCGAGCGGGCGGTGCCCGGTGCGTCCCGCCAGGCCGGCGGGTGGCGCCGGCGGAGGTGCGCCCTCGGGCGCCTCGTCCGACGCCGGCGCGTGCGGGGAGCGTTCGACGGGGGGCTCCTCGCCGACGAAGCGGAACGGGGAGCCGACGGTGCGGAGGTCGGTGCCCTCGATGGGGCGCCAGAAGGCGCGGGCGTCGAGGTGGGGGTTGGCGACCATCTCGGGGACGGTCAGCACCGTCCCGACGGGCACTCGCCACACCTCCTGCCCCTCGGTGAGGAAGCGCTCGCGTGTCCAGTCGCCGAAGGCCTCCGCCATCATCGCGTCCATGCGGTCGTACCGCTTCATGCGCTCGACGTCGGTGGCCCACTCCGGGTCGGTGGCGAGCTCGGGACGTCCGAGCATGTGCGTGAAGGACTCCCAGAACGACACGATGACGTTGACGGCGGCGAACCCGTCCGCGACGGGGAGCATCGTCGTGGGGCAGAGGTTCTGCCAGCGGTTGCCGTGACGCGAACGGACGCGTTCCTGGTGCGTCCAGAGGACGTCCGTGAACTGGTGCAGCGTCGCCACCACCTCGAGGACGGACAGCTCGATTGGCTCCGGCCGGCCGCCGCTCGCGCGGTGCAGGTAGGCCGCCAGCGCCGCGACGTAGGCGAAGTTGCCGGCCTGGTAGTGCGGGTAGCGGCCCGGGAAGGTGAGCGGCGCGCGCCCGGGATCGCCGGAGAGGTAGGTGTACCCGCCGAGCGCGAGCAGCGTCGCCGGGGTCGCTTCGTCGTCGCGGTACGGACCGTCGAGGCCGAACGGGGTGATGCTCAAGCGGACGAGGGGGTCATCCGGCCCCTCCGGAGACATCAGCCCGAGCGCGATCACGTCGCGGGCAGGGAGGTCGGTGAGCAGGATGTCCGCGGTCCCGAGGAGCGCGCGCAGGCGGTCGGCGGCGTCGGGCCGCTCGCGATCGAGGGCGATCCGTTGCTTGCCGCCGTGGAGATAGAGGTCGTCCGCACGCTCGGCGGGTGCGCGGCGTGGGGATTCCGCCCGGACGACCTCGGCGCCCCAGCGTGCGAAGAGCTTGCCCGCATACGCGGCGGCGTCCTCGCGGTCGCTGAGCTCGATGACGCGCATGGGGACGCCCCTACGGTCGGTAGGTGACCGGCGACGGTCCGAGCTGGGACTGGAGGATCCGCTGCGCGTCGTGGACGAACTCGACCAGCAGCGGACGCGTCTCGCGGGGGTCGATGATGTCCTGGCCGGTCGCCTCGGCGGTGCGGAACGGCGACGCGACGGCCTCGAGGCGCGCTTCGATCTCGGCGCGCTTCGCCTCCGGGTCCGAGGCCGACTCGATCTCGCGGCGGTACGCAGCGCTCGCGCCGCCCTGGATGTGCATCGACCCCCAGCGCGCGGAGGGCCAGGCGTAGCGGCGGAACATCCCGGTCGGCCGCTGCTGGCACTGGCCCGCGACGCCGAAGAGCCGCCCGACGACCACGGTGCACCACGGCATCTGGCTCTCGCACGTCGCGACGACGAGGCGCGCACCCGCGCGCTCGATCCCGCGCTTCTCCGACTCCAGCCCCACGAGGAACCCCGGCTCGTCCGCGAAGGAGATCAGCGGGAGGTGGAAGGTGTCGCAGAGCTGGAGGAGGCGGATCACCTTCTCGCCCGCGGAGACATCGGTCGTCCCACCCATGAACGCCGGGTTGTTCGCCATCACCCCGACGGGGTAGCCGTCGATGCGGGCGAGGCCGGTGATGCGCGAGCGCCCGAACAGGGGGGCGATCTCGAAGAAGGAGTCGCGGTCGAGGACGGCGTCCAGGATCCTGTGCGCGTCGTAGGGGTAGCGCCGGTCGCGCGGGATGACGGAGAGCAGGGAGTCTTCGCGGCGCCCGGGATGGTCGGACGGGTCGGTGCGCGGCGCCGTCTCCCAGACGTTCGAGGGGAGGTAGGAGAGGAAGCGCCGGATCTGGCGGAAGGCGTCCGCCTCGTCCTCGGCGAGGTTGTCCACGACACCGCTCTGGTAGACGTGGATCTGCTCGCCGCCGAGCTCCTCCTTGGTGATGTCGTAACCGAGCGCCGCCTTCACCACGGGCGGGCCGCCCGGGAAGAGCTGGCTCATCCCCCGGACCATCACGTTGAAGTGAGCGAGGCAGGCGTTGACCGCCGGCAGTCCGGCGACGGAGCCGAGGACGGCGGAGACCACGGGCGACTGGCGGAGCAGCTGCACGTCGTAGGCGGCGCCGTCGTTGCCATCCGGGAGGTAGGTGCGGCCGAGCTCCTCGAAGGAGCGGACACTGCCTCCGGCCGCGTCGAGGAGACGCACGTAGGGGACGCGCCACTCAAGCGCACGGCGGTTCGCGGGCAGCTCCTGGCCCATCGCCCCGCGAGCCCCACCGCCTGAGCCGCCGCGCACCGTGAAGTCACCGGCGGTCACGACCACCTTGCGGCCACCGATCTCGATGAAGCCCTCCACCGCCGGCTTGGGGGTGAAGTGCGCGAGGGCGCCGTCCTCGTAGACCGCGTCGCCGACGAGGCCGCGGAACTCGCGGAAGGTGCCCGGGTCCGCGAAGGCGCCGATGCGCTCGCGGACGGTGAGCTTGCCCCGGGCACGCTGGCGATCGACGCCCTCCGGGCCGCCCATCTGCAGCGCGAACTGGCGGCGTCGCTCCAGCTCCTCGAGCTCAGGCTCCCAGGTCATCGGGCCTCCTCGGGCCGCCGTCTGCTGCGTCAGCCCATCGCGGGCGTCATCAGAGCAGTGGCGGCGGGGCGCGTCAACCGGCAGCTCAGGTTGTGGGCGGAGGTGTTGCCATGATCTTCAACCAGCTATCGCCGACCGTCGCCACGTAGCGCAGGAGCGACGTCGCCTGCTCGACCCGGGCGCGGTCAGCATCCTCGTGCTTGGTGCGGTTGAACAGAGTCACGATCGAATCCAGCGTCAACAACCATGCCCCGGCAGCGGCGAAGAACGCGAGTGGATCTATGAGCCCGGCTCCGGTGAGGGCAGCCGCGACGACGATCCTGAGCGCGTCCGCCGCCTGAGGATCGTCGATCGCTTCGATCGCCAGCGCTCCCATCTGCTCGAAGAGTTCCAGGAGTGAGCGTTCGACTGCGTTCGCGGCGGCGGCGTACTCCAGGTTTCGTTCTGCGAGGCCTCTGGCTACCTGAAGACCCAACACGGCCGTCTCATGGTTCGCTTCCCTGATTTGCCGAAGCGCATCCGCATCCGGGAACCGAGACGGGGCTGGACTGTCCGGGGCGACCTGCTCCGCGTCCATTCTCGCGAGGTGGGCCTCCGCCGCTTCGATCCCCCGCGATCCGAGTGTCCTGGCCTCGTTCAGCCGGCTCTCGGCTCTCGCTGCGAACGCGCGGTCGACTGCCCGGTAGGTCAACTGGAGGTTCAGGAGGGCGGCATGGAGATCGCGGTTCAGGGCGGACTGGGATTGCGAGTACTTCGTCAGTGACTCGTCGAGCCTTTTCTCCAGGGCGGTCGCCTTCTGGGTCACTGGACTAATCCTTACTCGAGTGAGCCGATGACGCGTGATGATATCGCGCAGTTTGAACAACTCATTCGACATCCCCGAGGGGAGCATCAGTCGAGGTCCTGGGTTGGATTGATGGAAACGCAACGCGGCCGCCCCGTTGGGAGGGCTACGTTCGTCCATGTCACCTCGGGTCGGGCACCGAGGACGGGGGAATCCGATGTCTCTGCTGCGCCGCGCCCTGCGCGCGCGGACCGGCCCGAACGCCCGCCCAGCCGAGCCACGCCCGCATCCCGCACGCACGCTCTCTCGCTGGTCCCTCGTCGTCCTGGCGGGGATCGCGATGGTGGCGGCGGCGAGCCTCGCGCCCCGCGGCGGGCACGTCGAGGCAAGCTCGCGTTTCAACTCGCTGATCTCCTGGATCACGACCGACGCCGGTGAGTTGCGGCTCGAGCATCAGCGCGTGTCGTACGAGGACGGCGAGGAGGTGCCCTACTCGCAGGCGCCCAGCGACGACCGGCTGGGTTACACGAGCGACATCGTGCGCGCGGGGAGCCGCGCGGGCACGGTGCTCCTCCTGCCGGACGACCCGGCGTACCGCGGGAATCTCGGCTATCGGGCGGAGTGGCAGAGCGACGTGTACGCGGAGGAGGGGCGCGAATACGCCTACGGCGTGTCGTACTACCTCCCCGACGACTGGAACCAGGGCCGCAATCCAAAGACGTTCGACGACCGCATCATCTTCCAGTTCCACGAGGGGAACGGGAAGTCGCCGACGTTCTCGCTGCACGTGGACGCGGACCGCGAGCGGCTCTTCGTGCGACATCGCCAGCGCGACGGGGACTTCGACGCGCTGTGGTCGACGGAGCTCGAGACGGGCGAGTGGTACGACTTCGCGTTCCGGGTCTACTGGTCCCGGGGCAACGACGGGTTCCTCCAGATCTACCTGGACGGGCGGTTGCGCTACCAGTACGACGGCCGGACGTTGAACGACTCCAACCGCGTCTACACGAAGTGGGGCATCTACGGGCAGCCGACGCGACTCGTGGTCGACGAGGTGAGCATCGTCGAGGGGGCGGACGGCCTCTTCGACGCGACCCCCGCACGCGTCGCGACGTTGATGGACGTGATCCCGCGCACCGGTGTCGCGCTGGTGCGCTTCAGCGGCGGCGACAACGATGACCTCGTGCGGAGCTCCGGGTGCTCGGACTCCGCGATGTTCTGGTTCACGCTGGGCGGCGACCTGGTGTGGTTCAACCCGAAGGCGCCGGAGTTCGTGAACGCGCGCTGGAACGCGCTGTTCGGTGGAGATCTGCCGGAGAACACGCTGCTGATCGCGACGTGCTCCGGCGGCTGACTGTCCCGTCCGCGGGTCCTCGGAGCCGGGCCGCCTCGGGGCGGACGCGCCTTAGCGTCTGGCGTTGCGGAGCAACCGTCGCGCGCGGCGCGCCTGCGGGCCGAGGGGCGAGGCACGCACCATCATCCGCAGCCCCGCTCCCATCGAACCTCGGGGTGCGCGGCCGCCGAAGACGGCGACGTCCGTCCCGAACATCGGCTGTGTGTGCTGATAGGTGCGGGGGTGCCTCAGTTCGAGCTGCGACCGGTAGGCGTCGCGATGCTCAGGGCCGGCGAGGTAGACCTTCCCGGGGCTGGTCGCGAAGGGGCGCAGGCCGCCTGCCTCATGCTGGAGCAGGTAACGGGCGGTCGCGCCCGCGACGCCGGGCCACTTCGGGTTGAAGAAGTCATCGACGATGACAACGCCGCCGTCCTCGATCACCGCGTCCGCCAGCTCGAGGTCGTTGAGCACCGTCTCTTCCTCGTGGCCCCCGTCGATGGAGAGCAGGCGGCAGCGGCCGACCGCGTTGAGGACATCGCGGGGGTGCACGTCGAGGGAGGAGCGACGGAAGAGCGTGAAGTCGGTGCCGCCGGTCCATCGCTCGGTGTTGCGGTGGAACTCCCGGGCGACGCGATCGTCGAAGGTGTCGATCGCCAGGCTCCGCTCTCCGGGCGCTGCCTTGAGGTGGAGGAGGATGAAGAGGCGTCCCCACTTCACGCCCACTTCGCCGACGGCGCCACTGACGCCGCACTCTCGCTGGATGTCTGAAAGGTCGGAGATGATGTGAGCGCTGTCGGGGTGGAGCCATCCTCGCACGGAGGTCAGGTGCTCCAGGTACTTCTCGACCACGTCGGGCATGCGTGTCGCTCTCACAGGTCGTTGCGCCGCCCGCGCCGACCGATGCGCGCCCCCGCTGCTCCTCGCGAGGCACCCTAGCGGCACCGGCGACCCGCGCGCGTAACGATTCGCACGAATCGCGCATGCCTGATCGCTCCTGGCGTGCGACTGCAATCCGTTTGTCCGGGTGAGGACGGAGCAGCGCAAGGAGACTGACACCGCCCTCCTCCTAGCCTCACGACCACGACCTCGGGGGTGGCATCCGCTGCCCTGGGATGGGGCGTTGAGGACGAAGCGAAGGAGGTTGGCCGTGAACCGACAGCCTGGAGAGCCGATGACGTCGCAGCGCGCGGATGCCGACTCCGGCATCGAGCGGGCGCGTCAGGCCGCGGACGGGGCGCGCGAGCAGATGAACGAGCGCGCCGGCGAAGTCGCCGACCGCGCCAGCGAGATGGCCGATCAGGGCCGCAGCCGCGTGGCTGAGGCCGCGGATGCAGGCGAGGAGCGCGCCGCCCAGGGCATGGAGCAGGCCGCGGAGATGGTCCGCGAGCGTGCGGAGGGGACGCCGGTCGCCGCAGCCGCGGTCCGAGCGGCGGACGGCATGGAGCGCGGCGCGGACTATCTCCGCTCGCACGACACCAACCAGATGTGGTCGGACATGGAGCAGTACGTGCGCGAGCACCCGGCGATGAGCATGGCCGGCAGCATCGCGGCTGGTTTCATCGTCGGCCGCATGCTCCGATAGGAGGCATCCGTGGCCGTGATTCCGAGCTCGAACGGCAGCAGTGGCGGGTTCCGCGAGAACGCCGAGGCCGTGCGCGCCGACGTGGAGCGCGGGCGCTCCGAGCTGCGGGCGATCGGCGCCCGCGGGCGCGAGATCACGGACGACCTCCGCGAACTCGCGCGCCTCGAGGCCGACCTCGCCCGCGCCGAGCTGAACGACAACCGCCGGGCGCTGCAGAGCGGCGCGGTGAGCGGGACGCTCGCCGGCGTGTTCGCGTTCTGGATCCTCGGATTTCTCGGAGGCGCGATGACGTTCGCGCTCAACGAGTTCTGGCCCGCGTGGGCAGCCGCCCTCGCGACGGCGGGGACGTTCCTGGTGATCGCGGCGGTCGCGGGCCTCATCGCCCGCAGCCGGTTCAAGCAGTTCTCGCCCACTCCGCGGCGCACCATCGCGTCAATCAGGGAGGACATCACATGGCTTCGCACACTGACGAAGCAGAACGCCGCATCCGCGAGCAGCGGGCGCTGATCCAGCGCAAGGTCGCCGACCTGGAGGGACGGGTCGGCGACGACGTGTCCCATGCGCGAGAGCGGATCCAGGGCTACGTCTCCAACTCGGCGAACATGGTCCCGGGCGGGTCGCAACTGATCGACCAGGTGGAACAGCATCCGTTCGTCGCGATGGCCGGGGGACTCGGCGTCGGCGTCGCCGCCGGGATGATGGGCGGTCGTGACTCGCATCGTCAGCGGGCGGACGTCGGGCACGACCGCAACGGAGGCGCGAGCATGGCCGGCCTCGTCGGCATGCTCTCGACGAACCTCGTGTCGCCGCTCCGACCGTACGTCGAGGATGCGGCGAAGCAGATGATCGCCGGATTCGCCGACCGCCAGCGGGGGAACGCGTCTGGCGCCGCGCGGGCGTCGAGCCAGGGCGAGGGCGACAGGGGCGAGGCGACGCGCGAATGACAGGCGCCGGCGCGTCGCCGGAGACGTCGAGGCAGAGCATCCACGCACTGGAGGCGTTCGCGGTCGACCTCGCCCGCGTGGCGGGGAACGCCGTCGAGCGCTCTCTTGATGCGGAGATCGACGTCGCCTACAAGGACCTCACCGGCCCCATGGCTCCGACGGACGCCGTCACGAACGTCGACCGCGAGATCGAGGAGGTGCTCGTGGAGCGCATCCGGGAGGCCTTCCCGGACCACGCCATCCTCGGCGAGGAGGGGACGCAGCACTTTCCCGCGGGGTTCGAGTATGCGTGGATGATCGACCCGATCGACGGCACGCAGAACTTCGTGAACGGGCTGCCGATCTACTCGGCGTCCATCGGCGTGCTACACCACGGCCGACCTGTTGCCGGCGCGATCTGGGGCGCGAGCACACACCGGCTCGGCCCCGGGGTCTACCACGCCCGCGCCGGCGGCCCGTTGATGCTGAACAGTGATCCCGTGGAGGGCGCGCGGTCGGCCCGTGGGCGCCTGCGCGGCCTCGGCGCGATGCCGCACGACGAGGATCAGCACCTCCGACCGGGCGCCGCCCAGCCTCAGACCGAGTACCGGCTGCCGTGGGATCGCCGGCACGTCGGGTCGGGCGCCCTCGAGGCCGCGTTCGTGGCCGCCGGCGTCTTCGAGTCGGCGTTCAACACCGGGCCTCGCGTCTGGGACATCGCTGCGGGCGCCCTCCTCGTGCAGGCCGGCGGGCGTCACATCTGGACGGTCGAGGACGGCGAGTGGATCCCGCTGACCTCCTTCGGCGCCACGGCGGAAGAGCTCGCCATGTGGCGCCGGCCCGTCCTGATGGCGACCGACGCGGCCTATGCCCGCATCAACGCCTGACGTCCGTCAACGTCCAGCTCCATCACCCCCGCTCGTCGATGTCGCCTCGATGAGACGCAAGCCCTCCGTCGCCGCGGATCGGGCGATGCCGATCGCGCAGGCGGGATCGCGGCGCGAGTAGGGGACCTGGCGGAGCGCCTCGGCGTAGGCCACCGCGTTCACACTCACGGGGGAGGCGGCCGCCTCCATCGCCCAGCGCCGGCACGCGCGCACGAGTCCCGGCACGGGGCAGCCCTCGAGGTAGCGTTCGAGGTCGCTCCAGTGTTCGCACTGCTCGGGGGTCGGCCATTCGTGGTCGAGGAACGGGCTGCCGTCCTGGAAGACCAGGCTCAGCTCCAGGACGACGGGGTCGAACGCCGACGGCATCGGAGCGACGTTCGCGAAGTCGATGAGGAGCGGCGCACCCGACTCCGCGACGAGCACGTTCTCACCGTGCAAGTCGCCGTGCTGGAGTGACCGCCGGAACTCCACGTGTTGCTTCTCGAACGACCAGCAGGCGTCGCCCAGCGCGGGGGCGTGCTCCTTCAGGTCGTGCGAGGAGACGCGGTCGCGGCGGAGGGTCGTGACGAGGATCTCCTCGGTCTCTTCCTGACCGCGCCAGGTGCCGAGCACCTCGCGAAGCCGCTCGATGGTCGCGGCGGCGTCCTCGGGCTTCCGGGCGAGCCACTCGAAGAGCGAGTTCTGGTGCTGCTCGGCGAGGCCGTAGAACAACCCACCGATGCGGCCCGCGCCTGCCTCGACGCGGTCGAGCAGGGGCGCGTACGCGCCGGCGGGGAGGCGGAGGGCCGCCTCGTGGTAGCGCCGCGCCTCGTCCGCGAGCTCCGAGAGCGGGCCAAGCTTCGCGAATACCGAGGCGATCGGTGTGCCGTCCTCCTGGATAAGCGTCGCACGCAGGGCAGCCGCCCCGGAGAGCCCTCCGAGCGCGCGGATCTCGACGCTGCGGGCGCCGTTGCGGCGGGCGAAGATGCGGAGCGCCCGCGCCTGCAGCGGCGCCGGCCACTCGTCGGACGACTCGGTGACCAGCTCGATCGCGTCGAGGGCGTCGAGCTGGAGCGCCACGTCGCCGATGCGCTGGAGGCAGACGTCCAGCTCGTCCTTGAAGACGAAGTCCGTCATCGGGTACGGCTCGCTGACGCCGAAGATGTCCGCGGGTGGCCGCGCCGCCACGAGCTGCCGGGCGCGGCGTTCATCGCCGCTGCCGGTGATCAGGATCGTGGGCGTGCCGGGCTGGACGCTCGCGACGTACTCATAGACCGCGATGCCGTGGTCGAGCTGCGGTTCGTCCCCTGCCTCGCGGGGGATGTGGAGATCGCAGACCGCGAAGTCGAAGTCGACGGCCTCCGCGATCTCGCGCGCGGCGTCCGCGGTGCGCGCGGTCGACACGTCGACGCGGTCCGCGAAGTCCTCGCCAGCGAGGGCGTCCATGAAGCGTCGCAGCGACGCCTCTTCATCCTCGATCAGCAGGATGCGCACAGGCGCGATCCCTCCGTCGCGCCGACCCGGATCGAGCGTAGGCGAGGCCGGCCGCCCCGGCGTGAACGCGACGTGAGCCTCGGGGTGGCGGGACGCCGGAGATGCTGTCAATTCCGCCCCTTCAGGAAAGACGGCCGCCGCCGACGATGAAGGGGGGAGGTGTTGCCCATCTTGACGGTGCGATCGAGGGCCAGTGTTCGAGCCTCCGATACGCCCCGCCGGTGGCACTCGGTGCAGCGTTCTTCTTACGGAATTTCACATTTTTCTTCCCCGCGGGGACGAACGAAATGCGCGCTGCGGGGTTACATCTGCGACTGATGGGCGGCCTCAGCGGACGGTGTGAAGGGTCGGGCACACACCGTCGGGAGTTCTCATCACTGCCCGAGCAGCTAGAAGTGGCTGCTCTATGTCGGGTGAACACCTCGTACTGGTCGCGGACCCAGACCGCGACTCACGTACCGCCATTGCGCGCGCGCTCGCTGACGCGGGCTTCCGCGTCATGGAGGCGGGCGACGGCCCCTACGCACTGCGCCAGGCTTTCTCCGAGCCGCCATCCGCGGCGATCATCAGCCTGAACATCCCGCTCCTGAGCGGGATCGAGCTGACCAAGGTGCTCCGGGCCGCCTCCGACATGGCGATCCTGGTGCTCGCGGAGAACCCCTCCAGCCAGCTCGCCGTGCGGATGCTCGAGGCGGGCGCGGACGACTTCCTGGCCGCGCCGGTCCAGATCACGGAGCTCGTGGCTCGCGTTCGCTCGAACGTGCGACGGCTCGCGCGACTGATCGCGCCGGTCCAGCGCACGAGCGACGCGCTCGAGATCGACCTCGTCCGGACCGGCCCGCTGGCGATCGATCCAAACGGGCACGTCGTGCTGAAGCGCGGCGAGGAAGTCCAGATGACGCGGATCGAGTACCTGCTCCTTGCCGCGCTCGCGCGCCGGCTCGGGCAGGTCGCGCAGCACCGCTACCTGCTGACGGAGGTGTGGGGCGCCGAGTACCTCGACGACACCCATTACCTGCGGGGGTACATCGCGTCCCTGCGGAGCAAGCTCGAGGACGATCCGGCGAAGCCCCGCCTCCTCCTCACGGAGTGGGGTGTCGGCTACCGGCTCGCGGCGCTGCCCGCGGAGGTCGCGGAGCCCGACCTGGCGCGCGCCGCGAGCTAGCCCACCCCTCCGGGCGGCTCGCGGCGCGCGCTTTGCACATTTCTACGAACTCACGACGGAAACCGACGCAGTCCGCGCAGTCCTGCGCACTTGTCTCCGTAGGCTCGCGTTGAGTCTGGGCGTACTGGCGCCCGGTGGGGATGGGGTCGGCCCATGCGGCACGTGCAGCCTCGCCGCCTGCTTGTCTCGAAGAACGCCCGACGTCCGCTGCCGTTCGCCGCGTTCTTCGCCCTCGGGGCCGTGGGGGCGCTCATGGCGCTCTTCGCCGCGCCGCGCCCCGCCTCCGGGGCGGACGAGGTCAGCATCGTCTCGGTCGACTACCAGGCATCCGGCACCATCACCGCCGCGCTGCGGATGGCTGACCCCGCCCTTCAGCTGACGAACGTCCGGGCCGTCGTGGACGGGGTGCCGTACCCGGCGCGCGTCGCGACCGACGGCGCGCGTCCGGTCTCGGTCGTGGTCGCGATCGATGCGAGCGCGAGCATGGAGGGGGCACCGCTGGAAGCGGCGCGACAGGCCGCGATCAGCCTCGTGGACCGTCTCGGACCGGAGGATCGCGTCGCCGTGATCGCCTTCTCGGACACGCCGGTGCTGATGTCCGGGTTCGAGGGCGGCGCGGCCGGGGCCATTGGCGGCCTGCAGACCCTCTGGCTTGGCGGGAGCACGTCCCTGTACGCGGCGATCGATGACGCGCTCGCGCTCCTCGCGCCCGAGGTGGACCGCACCCGCGCCGTGGTGCTGCTCTCGGACGGCCAGGACACGCTGGACGAGACCGGCGCGGGCGACGCCCGCCGCGCCGAGGTACTCGGCGCGATCGAGGCGAGCGATGCCCAGTTCCATGCGTTCGCGTTCGGCGCGGGCGCGGACCACGACTTCCTGTCCGAAGCCGCCGCTCGTGGTGACGGCGGTTTCTGGTCGGTGACCGATGCCGGCGCCCTCGAGGCTCTCTTCTCACACCTCGGGGCCCGGCTCGGCGCCACCACGCAAGTGTCGGTCGCCGTCCCGCCGCTCGAGCGGGGCGAGCACCTCCTGGTCCTGCACACGGTGGTCGCCGGCGCGCCGGTCGATGCCACCTCGATGTTCGAGGCGCGCAACGAGGGCTTCGTCTGGCTGACGCCCCGCACCAGTGACGAGAGCGGCCCGCTCGTGGTCGATGTCTCCACGATGCTGCCCGTGGACGGGCTCGTGGTGTCCGCTCAGTCCGGCGACACGCCGCTGGAGGTGATCGGCGACCCGGCGCGGGTGCTCCTCGACCCGTGGGCGTTCGCCCCGGGCGAGCTGCCGGTAACCGTGCAGATCTCGACGCGTGACGCGGTCATCGCCGAGGCGGCCTCTGTGGTCGCGATCCCCACGCTGGACCCGGCGCTCACGTTCGCCGTCGAGGCGGGCGAGCGTGGCGAGGTGACCGGCATCCTCTCAGGGCGCGCGCAGGCTGAGTCAACGGCGAGCCTCATCGTGCGGCACAACGGCATGATCATCGCGACCGAACGCGGGCATGAGCTGCGGTTCGCGATGCCGCGTGACGGCGGCGCTCTGGAACTCTCCCTCGAGGCGGACGGCCGCGTCCTCCGCACGCTTGACCATGACCTCGCGCTGGCGACGGTGGTCTCCGAGGGCGGGCCGTGGCGACGGCTGGCCGCCCTCGCCGTCCTCCTGCTGGCCGCCCTCGGGGCCGGGGGGTGGTGGTCGTTCCGACGGCGGCGAGAGACGCACGAGCGATGGCAGCCCTCGGGGCGGACGGCGCTCGTGGGGCGCCAAGTCCCCGGGACCAGGGAGTCCCTGCACCCGCTCGGGACCGTGATCGTGCAGACGCCCGAGGGCGAGGAGCGACGCTACGAGCTGCGCCGCCGTCCGCTCTCCGTCGGCAGCAGCGACGCGTGTGACGTCGCCATCCGGGACGAGGGCGTCGCGGCGGTGCACGCGCGGCTGTACGCCCTGGGCGACGGCGAGTTCCGCATCCATGGCATCGCGCCGCGGGGCGTGCCGGACCGGCGTTCGCGCGAGGACGAGTGGGTCGTCGTGCGGCACGGCGAGCAGGTCACCATCGGCCGGCACCTCCTGACGCTCTACTCGCTCCAGGATGCCGTGCCGCAGGATCCGCGCTCGGCGGTCGCTTCCGGCGGTGTCGCATGACGACCGAGACGCGGGCGGAGCCCGAGATGGCCGGCGTACCGGACGGGCTGTCAGGCGCGGATGCTCATCCGGAACGGGATGACATCGACGATATCTACACCGTCCTCGGCGTCCGGGAGGACGCGAGTCCGCTGCTGGCGCGTGAGATGTACTGGGCGCGCATCCAGCCGCTCCTCGATCCGGAGCGGCGCGACGATCCAGACGCGCGCGCGACGATCGAGGCGCTCAACCGCGCCCTCGCGATCATCTCGGACTCCGAGCAGCGCGCGGACTACGACGCCCTCGTCCACCCGGAGGCGGCGAGGATCCCGGATGCGCCACAGGGCGCCCTCCTCCGCTGGCTCTGGCGGGCGACGCTCGTCGCGGGCCTCGCTTCCGCGCTGTTCATCCTCGGCGTCCAGAGCTCGTGGACCACGGCGCTCGTCGCCGGCGCGACCTGCCTCGTCTTCCTCGCCGTCGCGTCCGTCGCCACGCGCCCGCACACGCCGGCGACGACGCCGCACCAGCGGCTCGGGGTGGGCGAGGACGCGACGAAGCGTGACCTGGACATCGCCTACCAGACCCGCGCGCAGCAGTTGCTCGTCCAGCTCGGGACGGACGCGAGGGTCGTCGAAGGACTGAACGAGCTCGACCGCGACTACCTCGCGGCGATGCGACTGATCATCGCGCCTGAGGTCGGCGAGCCGTCGCGCGGGGGGATGCACACCGTCGCAGCCCGCGCTGTCGCAGCGCTGCGGCACGCCGTCTCACCGCCTCGTCGGGACGGACACGCGCGCGGCGAGGACGCTGCCCGCCCCCTGCCGTCCGAGTCCACCGCCCCTCCGGTGGTCGATCGCGAACCGCCGGCGGCCACACCCGCCCGCCGTCCGGCGGTCCGCGACGACATCCTCGCCGCGCCCTCCGAGGCGTCCCCGGTGGAGCCTCCGCCACCAGGCGAGCGACGCTGGGGCCTCGGGCGGCGCAGCGAGGGGACACCGCCGCCCGCGATCGACCTCGAGCGGCGGCTGGCCGCCAGCCTCAAGGCGAGCGCCCTCGAGATCGCGAGCCGTCCACCCGGCGACGCGCCCCCCGAGCAGGCAGCCGCCGCGCCGCCGACGCCGGCCTACCTCTGCCTGTTCGCGTCCGTCGGGGTGCGCAAGGTGCCGATCGCCGAGCGTCCGCTCCGCATCGGCAGCGCGGCGGATTGCGACCTCGTGCTGCCCGAACGCCAGGGGGTGGCGGCGGAGCACGCGCTCGTGTGGCGGCGCGGCGACGCGGTGGTCCTCCACGTCACGGACCCGAGCGGGGAGTGCGCCGTGAACGGCCGCGGCAGTACCTGGGCGACGCTGGAGCACGGCGACGAGCTACGCATCGGCGATGTCGAGCTACGCATCGAGATCGACGCTTCCGAGATCTAGCTAGGTTCGTGGCGCGGTGGACTCCTCGCCACCGTGCGGGGCGCTGGATCCGCGCATCCACGCGTCGTCGAAACCGTCGCCTGTCCCGCCGAGTGAGGCTCCACAGATCTTTACGGTTTGCTCGCGGCTCCTTGCGTGCGACGAGCAACTTCCCACGTCCCCATCCGTAGGTTGTGGATACGGCGTGGGGGACAGCCAACCCTTCTCATCAACCCCTCCAAGCCGGATGTAAAGACGGTAGGAAAGGTGGTTCTGATGTCGTACTTGAAGATGGTCCGCGACTACGCGCGTGCCTACAGCGGCCGCGAAGAGGGCCAGGGCATGGTCGAGTACACGCTCATCGTGGGCACGATCTCTCTGGTGATCATCGCGGCGTTCCTCACCGGCGGGATCGAGGCTGCGATCAACGGCCTGTCCAACGACATCGCGACGGACCTCGGCGCGGCGCCGGCGGCCACGCCGTAACCAGCGGATCGAACAGGGGAACAGGAGATGCCGCGGCTACTGCGCATCCTCTCGCGTGACGAGGGGCAGGCGCTCGTCGAGACGGTGCTCCTGTTCCCCTTCCTGCTGGTGCTGGTGTTGGTGCTGGTCGAGTTCGGGTTCGCGTTCAACGCATTCATCACGGTGAACAGCGCTTCGGCGGAGGCGGCCCGATACGCCGCCGTGGGCGGCCCCCTGGACGACGGCCTGTGCAGCTCGGTGGCGAACCCACCGAGCGTCGAGGGGGTAGCCGTCCGCGCGAGCGGTGACGCGATCGAATGCGCCGACGTGGACGTGACCTACATGAAGTTCATGCCGGGTGCGCAGTATGTCCGGGGCGACGCGGTGACGGTGCGCGTGACGCGCACGTACGCCACGGTCACGCCGCTGGGCGACCTGTTCTCCGCATTCTCGTTCGGCTCGTTCCCCGCGGAGATGACGCTCAGCGCATGTTCCGAGGCGAGGCTCGAGCGCGGGCCGGTGGACCAGTCCGGCCTCGTGACCGGGACAAGCTGCTGAGTGATTCGGACGAGCTGGAGTGACTGGCACGAGCTGCCGGGCGAGCGACCGGGCGACGGTTCGGGGAGTGGCCTGACGGCCGCGGACTGAGGCGGGGTATGAAGTTCCTTCGCGCACTCACTTCCGGCGGGGCGCTCATGCTGCTCGCCGTCATCCTCGGGGCCGGGACCGCCGCGGCCGCGTTCGTCTGGCTCGACCAGCAGGCCGAAGACGAAGACGCCGTCATGGCCGCGTCCACCGCCTCGGGGCCGACCCGGGACGTGGTGGTGCTGCTCGAAGATGTCCCGGCAGGCTCGGCGCTCCCGCAGGCTGCGCTGGGCATGCGCCGAGTCCCCGTCGCGGAGGTGCTCGGGGGCGCCGCCGCCGCGATCGAGCAGGTCGTCGGACGGGTCGCGCGCTACCCGCTCCTTGCGGGCGAACAGGTGACCGAGGCGCGCCTCGTCGCACCGGGCGGGCCGACCGGGAACGGGCTGGCGTACACGGTGCCGGACGGCATGCGCGCGGTCGCGGTGCCGGTGAACGAGGTGAGCGGCGCGGGCGGCCTGATCGTGCCCGGCGACCGCGTGGACGTGATGGTCGTCACCGAGCGCCAGCGCGTGTTCGGGCCCGAGGCGGTCACCGCGGAGCAGGCCGACGCGGACATGCAGCGGCAGCCGACCGTGGTCACGGTGCTGCAGGACGTGCTCGTGCTGGCCGTCGGCCAGGAGCTCGCGGACGCCGCCGACTCCGGACGCGACCCGGCGACGCTTCGAGCCGACGACGTGGGCCCGCAGCCGCGGGCGATCTCGGTGACGCTCGCCGTGACGCCCGAGGAATCCCAGGTGCTCTTCATGGCGTCGCAGGAGGGGCCGCTGGGCTTCGCGGTGCGGGCGTTCGGCGACGGCACGCGTGACGCCCTCGCGCCCGTGACGCTGGTGGAGCCGGCGCTGGGACGCCCGGACCAGGTGCGCTCCGGATCGAACTGACGGGTGACGGGGCAGGACGCCCCCGAGCAGGACCAGTGCCGCGCGGCGACGCGCTCCAGGGAAGTGTGGACTCGATGGCCCGGAACCTCACGGCACTGATCGTCGACCCGAACCTGGACAGCCGCCTCGAGGTCGTGAAGATCCTCGAGGAAGTCGGGCTCGACTCCGCCGGCGAGGCTGCGTACGGCGTCGAGGCCACGTACCTCGCGGTTGAGCGTCGGCCCAACATCATCCTCCTCGCGCTGGAGGATCCCCCGATGCGCGGGTTGAGCACGGCCGAGTCGCTCGTGCAGCACGCGCCCGACACACCCATCCTCGTCTATTCCTCGTCGCCTTCCCCGATGCTGATGCGCCAGGCGATGCGCGCGGGCGCGCGCGATTTCCTCGAGAAGCCGCTGCACGTGCGCGAGCTGCGGACGGCCGTGCATTCCGTCCTCGCGAGCGAGGAGCAGCGGCAGCTCGCGCGCTGGGCCGAACAGAGCGTCGCGCAGGCGCGAGGCACGGTGATCACGGTCGCCGGGGCGAAGGGCGGCACGGGCAAGACCACGATCGCGGCGAACCTCGCCGTCGCGATCCGCCAGGTCACCGGCCAGGAGGTCGCGATCGTCGACGGCGACGCGCAGTTCGGCGACGTCGCGGTGATGATGACGCTGGACGTGCGCCGCTCCGTCGCGGACCTCGCCCGCGAGGAGACCGAGATCAACCGGCTCACCATCCAGCCGTATCTCGCGCGTCACGACTCCGGGGTGATGGCGCTCACGGCGGCGTCCGAGCCGGACGACTGGCGGGCGCTTCAGGCGAACCACGTCGTGGACATCGCCCAGGCGCTCGCGGAGACGCACGAGTGGGTGATCATGGACACCCCCGGCACGATGAACGAGGTCGTCGCCGCCTCGCTGAACGAAGCCGCGATCGTCCTCCTCGTCTCCTCGTTGGACGTGTCCAGCATCAAGGACACCAAGACCGCCCTGCGCATCCTGGAGTCCTGGGCGGTCAGCCCGGAGCGCGTGCGGCTCATCGTCAACGACATCACCCGCGCCGCGGCGGTGACGCCCGAGGACGTCGAGCGCGCGACCGGCAAGGAGATCACCTCGCTCATCGCGCACGACGCGCAGGTGGGGCTGTCCGTGCAGACGGGCATCCCGATCGTCCAGTCCGCGCCGCGCAGCCGGTTTGCGCGGGAGATCCTCGCGCTCTCCGAGTCGATCGCCGGGCTGACCGAGGAGCGCGAGCGCGGGTTCTCGCTGGCGCGGCTGCCGCTGCTGGGACGGAGCTTCTAACCCATGGCCGCACTTCAGCCGGGGCTCCAGGTCGGGAACGTGCCCGGCGCCCGTCTCATCCAGTCCGTCGGTCGTGCGCCCGATCCGAGTCGCGACGCGATCGTCGAGCGCGTGCACGAGCGGCTCGTCGAGGACCTCGACGTCCGTGCGCTGGACTCCCTGCCCGAGGGCGAACGCAGGGCGCACGTCGAGGCAGCCGTGGGGCGGGTGCTGACCGAGATCGGACCGGGCGTCCAGGGCGTCTCCCGCCAGGATGTGGTCGCGGACGTCGTCGACGAGATCCTCGGCTTCGGCCCGATGCAGCCGTTGCTCGACGACCCGAACATCACCGAGGTGATGGTGAACGGGCCATCCGAGGTCTTCTACGAGCGCGACGGCCTGATCTACGCGAGCGCCGTCCGCTTCCGGAGCCACGCGCACATCCGCCGCATCGCCGACCGCATCGTGGCGCCGCTCGGTCGGCGGCTCGACGAAAGCTCGCCGATGGTGGACGCGCGCCTCCCCGACGGATCGCGCGTGAACATCGTCCTGCCCCCGGTCGCCGTCGGCAGCACGACCATCACCGTCCGCAAGTTCCGCACCGACCGTTTCGACATCGACGACCTCGTGCGGATCGGCACGATCTCGCGGGACGTCGCGGGGTTCCTCCGGGCCTGCGTGGTGTCGAAGGTGAACATCGTCATCTCCGGCGGGACCGGCTCCGGCAAGACGACGTTCCTCAACGCGCTCTCGGCGTTCATCCCGAAGCAGGAGCGCATCGTCACCATCGAGGACCCGATGGAGATCCACCTGCGCCAGCCCCACGTGGTGGCCCTGGAGGCGCGGCCCGCGGCGGGCGAGGGCGGGACGGACGTCACGCAGCGGGACCTCGTGCGGAACGCCCTCCGCATGCGTCCGGACCGGATCATCGTCGGCGAGGTCCGGTCATACGAGGCGTTCGACATGATGCAGGCGATGAACACGGGCCACGAGGGCTCGATCACGACCGTCCACGCGAACTCGCCGCGTGACGCCCTCTCCCGCATCGAGAACATGGTGATGATGGCGGGCTTCGACCTGCCAACCTCCGCGATCCGGCAGCAGATGGCGTCCGCGCTTCACCTCGTGGTGCAGGTGAGCCGCATGATGGACGGCTCGCGTCGGGTGACGCACGTGACCGAGGTCGTGGGCCTGGAGGGCGAGCTCGTCTCGATCCAGGACATCTTCCACATGCCGGACCGCTCCCTCGACGCGCAGGGGCGGTTCGTTGGCCAGCTCGTCGCGACGGGGGTGCGCCCCCGCTTCGCGGACCGGTTCCGCGCGTTCGGTGTCACCGAGGAGTGGATCGAGCCGCCGCAGGTGCACGTGGGGGTGTCGCTGTGACGGACGCCCTCCTCCTCCAGTGGGGCATCGCCGGCGCCGCCGGCGTGGCGACGGCGCTCACCGTGGCCGGCGTCGCGCAGTTCTCCCGCGCCACCCAGCGGAGGGTGCGCGGGCGGCTGGAGGCGCTCCAGGACAACTCGACGTACAGCAGCGCCGCGCCCGCCTCGGTGGACCTGCTGCGCGATCGCTCGTCGAAGATCCCGCTGCCCGGCTGGCTTACCACCGGGCAGTCAGGAGACCGCATCCAGCGCATGCTGGAGCAGGCGGGGCTCGATCTGCGCGTCGGGGAGTACCTCGCGTTGCGCGTGATCTGCGCGCTCGTCGGGCTCGGCGCCGCGCTTTCGGCGTGGCGCCTGGCCGGGCTGGACGCCGTCACCTTCTCGCTCGTCACCGTCGTCGGGGTCGTCTTCGGCACGGCGCTGCCGCCGATGTTCATCCGCCGGCGGATCAACCGCCGCCGCCGGGCGATCGAGCGCGAGCTCGTCGAGATGTGCGACCTCATGGCGTCGATGCTGCAGTCCGGCTTCGGATATCTCCAGGCGTTGAACGCCGTGTCAGAGCAGGTGGAGCAGCCGCTGGCCGGCGAGCTGACGCGGATGCGCGACCAGATCCGGCTCGGCGCCGGCGTGGACGATGCGCTCGTCCAGCTCAACGAGCGGCTGAACAGCGCCGACTTCGACATGGTGGCGACGGCGATCCTGATCCAGCGGACGAGCGGCGGCAGCCTGGCGCCGATCCTCAGCGGCGTGGCGAAGACGATCCGCGACCGTCACCTCTTCCGCGCCGAGGTGGCCGCGCTCACCTCGCGGGAGCGGTACTCCGCGATCGTGCTGGCGGGGTTCCCGCTACTGCTCACCGCGCTCCTGAACCTGATGCTGCCCGAGACCTTCGGGCGACTCTTCACCGACCCCACCGGGCGGCTGATCCTCGCCGTTGCCCTCGTCGCGGACGGCACGGGCTACTTCCTGATCAAGCGCGCCACGCGGCTGGAGGTCTGAGATGACGCTCGCGCCGGCGCTCCTCGCTGCGCTTGCCGGGCTCTCGGTGATGCTCTTCGCCGCCGGCGTGCTCCGGCGCAGCCCGGCCGCTTCGATCCGGCGGCGTGTGCATGAGCTCGAGGAGACGGAGGTCGCCCCCGCGCACCGGTCGTTCGCCGAGCGCGTCCTCGTCCCGGCCGGCGCCGCGATGTGGAACGCGGTCGCGGCGGTCATGCCGACCGGTGTCGAGCGCCGGATGGCGCGACGGCTGGAGGCGGCCGGACTGAGGATCTCCGTCGGGCGGTTCATGGCGGCGTGGCTCGGGTTCGGCATGCTGCTGCCCGCCGTCGCGCTCGTGCTCGTCTTCCTCGCGGCGCCGCGCGAGATGCGGCCGCTCACGCTGCCGCTCCTCGGCTGGCTCGGCGCGGGCGTGGCGCTCCCGAGCTACTGGGTCAGCAAGGCGGCGAGCCGTCGCATCGAGGTGGTCGAGAAGACGCTCTCGGATGCGATGGACCTCATCGTGACGAACGTCGAGGCCGGCGTGGGCCTGCAGGCGGCGCTGATCAACGTCGCCGGGAAGTTCCACGGCCCGCTCTCTGACGAGCTGGCGCGCGCCATCCGCGAGATCTCGCTGGGGCGCTCCCGCGACGAAGCCCTCGAGGGGATGGCGAAGCGGACCGGCTCCCGGGAGATGGCGCTGTTCGCACGCGCGATCGCCCAGGCAGAGCGCAACGGCGTCCCCATCGCCCGCGTGTTGCGCTCGCAGGCCGCCGAGCTGCGCGAGCGTCGCCGGCAGGCCGCCCGCGAGCGCGCCAACACGTTCCCGCTTCGCATCACCCTGCTCACGGTGATGTTCATCTTCCCCACGTTGTTCCTGCTGCTCCTGGGGCCGGTGGCGCTCAATGTCCTCGATTTCTTCGCCAGCTGACCGTCTCGAATCAGACCGCACCTGGGCGGCGGCTGCGGCCCCGGCGCGCGTGACCAGGCGCGTCCGCGTCGTGGTGGCGCGGACGTGGTGGTTGCGCGCGCGCGGGTTGCTCGGCCGGCCCTGCCCGCGGCCGGGCGAGGGGATGCTGTTCCCCGGCTGCACCTCCGTGCACACGGCGTTCATGGCGTACCCCATCGACGTCGTCTTCCTCGACCGCGCCTCCGTGATCACCAAGGTGTCGAGGAACGTCGTCCCGTGGCGCTTCAGCGGCGCGGTCCGTGGCACGCGTCATGTGCTCGAGCTTGCTGCCGGCGAGGCCGACCGGCTCGGGCTGGCCGTCGGCTCGCGGCTCGGCTTCGACTCCGACTCGGACGTCCCGTGGACGCGCTGACCCGTGCCCGAGGTCTTGCCCCGGCAGGCGCGCTGCTGCTCGCGGCCGGCCTGGGCGCGCTCGCCGCGGCGGTCTCGGCGCGGGACGCGATGGGCGCCGCCGTCGTCGCTTCGGCATCGACGCTCATCGTCGCAGCGGTGCGCTGGGACGTGCGCGCCCGACGCATCCCGAACGCCTGGACCTACCCCGGCCTGCTGATCGCGGTCGCGCTCGGCCTGCTCGACGGGTGGTCGGGCGTCCTCGCGGCGCTGGGCGGCGGCGCCGTCGCTGGGGGCCTGTTCTCGCTGCTCGCGGCCGCGAGTCGCGGCGGCCTCGGCATCGGCGACGTCAAGCTCGGCGCCGCCCTGGGCGCCTTCGTCGGTCCGGGCGGCGCGGTCGACCTGGTCCTCGTGTCGGCGGTGGCCGGTGGTGCGCTCGGCCTCGCGTGGCTCCTCACTGGCCGAGGGCGTCACGGGGCGCTGCCGTACGCGCCGGCGCTCGCGGCGGGCGGCTGGTTCGCCCTCGCCGCCCTGGGGCCACTGGGATCCTGAGGAGGCTCCGATGATCACCCGACTCGCGACCGTTCTCCGGGTCGTCCTACCCGCCGTCCATCGCGACGAGCGCGGGCAGGCGGTGCCGCTGTTGCTTGCCTGCATGGGGCTGTTCGTCGTGATGGGCGTCCTCGTCGTGGACGTGGGGATGTTCTCCGCCGAGCGGCGCAACGCACAGACTGCCGCGGACCTCGCCGCGCTGGCAGCGGCGCAGGACCTGCCGAGCCGCGGCGGCGACCCCGGGGAGGCGGCGAAGCTGGCGGCGGCGGAGAGCTCCGCTGACAGCTATCTGGCCGCCAACGGGTTCGCCGCCGGCGACCCCGAGGTGTCGACCTCGGTGGTCACGAGCTACGGCGGCGATCCGACGATGATCGAGGTGAGCGCCAACCGGGAGTTCAACTGGCTGTTCGGCGGGCTGTTCGGGCTCGGAACGCAGCAGGTTGGCGCGCGCGCCGTCGCGACGGCGAACGCGCAGCCACGCGACATCGTGCTGATCCTCGACACGTCCGGGTCGATGTGCCTGGAGACGCACGGCGGCCCGATGCTCAACTGTCCGAACCCTCCCGGCGACCCAGACCACAACGGCGTCGCGGACTGGGAGCCGTTCGACACGATGCGCGAGGCGTCCCTGGAGCTGGGAACGGCGCTCACGCCGACGGCCCAGGGCGGGCAGACCCTGGACCGGCTCGCGCTCGTGACCTACTCGACGAGTGCGACCGTGCAGCTGCAGTTCACGAACAACTACGAAGCCGGCTCGCCCTACGAGACCGCGATCAACGGCATCGTCCCGGCGGGGTACACGAATATCGGTTACTCGCTCCACCGCGCGCGGCAGATCATCAACGCGAACGGTCGTCCCGAAGCGTCGATGGTCGTGGTGTTGCTGACCGACGGCTACGCGAACCGCTACCGCACGGGCGGGTCCGACTCCAACCCCACCTTCGCGACGTGCTCGAACACGCAGACCTGTGCGGCCGCGGACAACTACGCACTGGCGGAAGCCGCGCTGGTCGCCCAGACCGGCGCGTCGATCTACACGATCGGCTACACCGAGGGCGCCGGCGCGCCGCTGCTCCAGTCGATCGCCAACGTCGGGCTGTCGCAGGGCGGGGGCGGGGAGTTCTTCTCGGTGGAGGACAAGGCGCTGCTGGCGCAGACGTTCTTTGAGATCGCTTCGCTCACGCGCGTCGCGCTGCTGGAGTAGGCACGGGACGCCGCCCTAGACGTGGTCCGAGTCGCCCAGCATGAGGTGCACGCGCACCTGAGGGCTCTCGAGGACGGCGAGCTCGTCCGGGATGGTGCGCGCGTTGGCGTGCAGCACCGGCCGGGTGGAGGTGCGCACGCGGACGAAGCCGAGGTGCGAGAGCACGGGCTCGTAGGGATGCCCGCGCATCATCCAGCTGCGGACGGCGGACGAGCCGGACTGACGCGCGAGGTGCATCGCGTCGCCCACGAGCGAGCGAGCGACATCGAGCCGGCCGGGCAGCACGAGGAGGTCCGCGAGGTCGGCGGTGGCTCGCGCCGTGTTGAGGACGGCGTAACCGAGCATCTCGCCACCGGACTCGGCGACCCGGACGGTGAACTGCCCCGCGCGTTCGTCCAGGTAGCGCCAGTTCAGGAAGTCGCTGTGGCGCACCTGGACCAGGTCGAACGCCTCGGCGGCGCGTTCGAAGAGTGCATCGACGCGGCCGTCGAAGCGGTCGGCGGTCGTCACCGCGTAGGAGGACTGCGGCGCCGCGTCCAGCGGAGCGCGGTCGAGGCGCTGCCGCATCAGCCGCAGCTGCCAGGCGAGGAGACGCGCGGCGGCTGGCTTCCGCCGCCGTCGTCGCTCCGCCTCGATCTGGAGCCGTGTGCGGCTCGCGCCCTCCGCGGTGGGGAGCCGGTCGCCGCGGACGAAGCGGACGAGGTCGAGCGGCCGGATATGCGTCTCGAGGGACTGGCCGAGGTCGTGCTTGCCCTGGAAGCCGCGGTTGCGGATCAGCGCGGGATGGGATGCGAACGAGAGGGAGAAGTCCGCGCCGTTCCATGCGGGGACCTCGCGTCGCAGGAACCGGAAGGTGTCCACGAGGACCCGGCCCTGCAGCCGCGGATGGAGCGCCGCGTCCACCATGTCCGTGGCGACGCGGTGACGCCCGCGCACGAGCCAGTCCCGTCCGAGGGTCGCGACGAACCCGACGAGCGACTCGTCATCCTCGGACGTCTGGTCTTCGGAGAAGTAGGCGCGCGTCGGCCCGGGGTAGTCGACGAGCTTCCAGGTGATGTGGGCGCGTGGTTCCACGCCGGCGTTGAACCAGTTCGGGCCGCCGTTGAACGCGACCCGCAGCAGCTCGACCGCGCGATCCCAGTCCTCGACGGCGACGTCGGGGCCATCGGCGGAGCGCAGCCGGGGCCGCGCGAGGGATGCCGACGCCTTCGCGGCGGGGCGGACCGCCTCCGCCGGGAGGACACTCTCCGGGACGTGGCCATCGAGTGCCGGTTGCAGCACGGTCATCCTCTCACCCGTGCCTGCGGAGACGGGTCGTGAAAATCTCTCGACTCGACGATGAGCAGGCGTTGAATCGCGGTTGGTTCCTCCCCGCCCGCGTTCAGCCACGGTGTTCCACCATCTCCTCGCCGGCTGCGGGACGCCGTCTTCCCCCGCCGTAGTCGGAGCGGACGCGCAGCGGGAGCAGGAGGGCGCGGGTCATGAGCCAGCCGGTGTGCCGTGTGCGCGGGTGCAGCAGGAGCAGCACGTAGGTCACGGCGACGTAGGAGACGAGGGTGGCGAAGGCGGCGCCGGTGGCGCCGTACCGTGGGATCAGCACCAGGTTGAGGGCCACGTTGAGCGGGGCGCCGAGGACGTAGCGTGCGGCCTCCAGGCGCTGGAGTCCCAGCGCGAGCAACGATCGTCCACTGATCACACCCATGAATACGAAGGGTCCCGCCCAGACCTGGATCTGGAGGATGCGCGTCGCACCCTCGAAGCGCGCGCCGTAGAGCACCGCGATGACCAGGCCACCGAGGAGGGTCACCGCGAAGGCGATGGCGACCGCGGCCCAGAGGGCGACGTCGAGGGCGGCCTGGAGACGCCGGTCGTGCGCGGCGCGGTCGTCGTGGGTGGCGACGAGGGCGGGGAGCAAGGCGGTGCCCAGCGCGACGGGGACGAAGTACCAGACCTCGGAGAGCCGGGCGGCGGCGGCGTACATGCCAAGCTCGGGACCGCTCGCCATCTGCCTGAGCATCACCTGGTCGATGCGCAGCGAGATCATCGCGGCTGCGCCGGCGATCGCGAGCGGCCACGAGTCCGCGAGGAGCCGCCGGGCGCGACGCCACGAGATCGACAGGCGCAGCGGGTGGGTGCGCGCGTAGAGCACGACGAATCCGGCGGCCGCGACGGCGACCTCGAGCGTCACGGCCGCCGCGAACCACGGGAGCGGCGCCCCGAAGGCGAGCAGCGCCACCTTGACGACGGCGGCGACGGCGAACCCGGCGGTGCGCGCCGTGACTGAGAGGCGGGACTGCATCCGCGCCTGGAAGGCCTGGTCGAACGTCGAGAGCGCGCGAAGCGGGACGGAGGCCAGGACGATCGCGACGATCGCGATGGCGCGGAGGTCGCCGTCGGTGGCCCAGATCGCGCCGAGGGCGGCCCCGGCGATGGCGAGCCCGGCGAGGAGACGCAGCGCGAGCGCGCTGCCGAGCAGCTCCGCCTCGTCCTCGGGCGACCGCACCAGTTCGCGCACGACGATCGCGCCCACGCCGAGTCCGGCGGTGACCTCCGCGATCATCGAGACGGAGATGGCATAGGAGAGGATCCCGAACTCAGTGGGGCCGAGGTAGCGGACGAGCCAGACCGTGATGGCGAACGCGCCGAGCAGCCGCACCAGCCGCTCCGCGAGCAGCCAGCCCGTGTTCTGGGCGATGCGGCGGCCAACCCCGTCCGGCACCAGCCGCCCGGCCAGCCCTCGGCCTCGTTCCAGCACGCGCGTGACCACGTACCGGAAGTACGTGGGCGGGGTTCACGAGGCGTAGAGCGGCGGAAGGGCGACCGTGGACGGCGCCGCTAAGCGGTCGTCGCGTGACGGCGGGCGGCGTCCCGGGCGGCATCCAGCGTGGTGAGGACGCTCGCCGGCCGCGGGATGGCGCTGAGGACGAAGTTCGGCTGCTGTGCCGCCGTCTGCACCTGTACGTCCCCAAAGTCGAACATCGTCCGGAGCACGCCCTCGCGGACCACCGCGACATCCTCGATGTCCACGAGGTCGACCGAGGCCATGCGGTGGTGGAACCAGTGCCGCTTCAGCGAGTCCACGAGGCGCTGGTTGGTCACCACCCAGACGTCGTGCTCGTAGCGGTACCAGAGCAGATACGCCCGCACGAGCCAGGCGGCGATCCACGCGACGGTGACGACGATCATCGTCGTGCGGGCGATGCCGCTGAGGTCGGTGACGGCCTCGATCCCCCACCACGCCAGGATCGGCGGGACGGCCGCAGCGAGCACGAGCAGCGCGAGGCGCGGGTAGAGGTGCACCCAGTGACGGCGCAGCACCAGCGTGACGGTCTCGGTCTCCTGAAGCTGGAATGGCACCGGCATGCGTTCACCTCGCTCCGCTGTGATTCTACGTCCGCGCTGCGTCACCGCGCCGCTTCGGCATGGCCCCGAAACGGCTCCTCGTCCTCGGTTACCGCGGAGCAAGCGATGCCCACGCACACTGCATCGGCCGGCGACTGCGGCACCGGTTCAGCGAGGAGGCGTCCCATGGCCACGGAGGCCGTGCGCATCGGCAAGCTCTACTTCACCTTCGATGGCTATGAGCGCCGCCCGGACTCCAATGTGCCGGGCACCGACGAGCTCGAGGTCTACGCCACCATCGAGAACACGAACCGCCCGCTCGGCGAGGTGGGCCGAGCCCCGGCCGTCGAGTTGCGCGACGGAGAGGGTGGCCTCTTCGAGCCGGTGAACCTGGATGCGGGGTGGCTGGAGCCGGCGCCTCCGGATACGAGGACGGCGGCCACGCTGCGCTTCCGGATTCCGGAGTCCTCCACCCAGCTCACGCTGGTCCTCGCGCCCGGCGAGGCGGAGGAGGCCGTCGTCGAACTCGAGCTCGTGCTCGACTGACGCTCCTCCGCCCAGCTGGCGCTGGTCATCGCTCAATCCTCGAGCTGGGCGTCGAGGAAGGCGGCCACGCGTGCTAGCACGTCCGTGTAGTACGGCGTACCGAAGAGGATCCCGTGGCCGGCCTGCGGGTAGTAGTGCGACTCCACCGTCCGCCCGAGCGCGCGTAGTCCCGCCTCGAGCTGCTGGGCATAGGTGACGGGGATGACCGAGTCCGCCTCGCCCTGGAGCAGCAGCACAGGCTCCGTGATCTGCGTCGCGAGCAACGCGCCGCCGGGAGGCGCCCCGCCGATGCCGACGATCGCCTGGAGCGACTGCGTCCCGATGGCGCCGTCGAGGATGCCGATGACCGAGCCCCGGGAGTTGCCCACGAGCCCGACGCGATCCGATCGCACCCCGGGGAGCGTCCTCGCCGCGGCGGCGATCGCGTCGATGTCGGCGATCGCGTCCGTGGAGGTCAGCGACTTCAGCGACGGGCCGTCCGGGCAGGCGATGCCGTCCGGGTCGGTGACGGGCGCCGGGTCGTCGGTGCTGGCGTTGCCGTCGTAGTTCCCGGCGAACCAGCAGCCGACGACGGTGACATAGCCGTAGGCGGCGATGTCCTGGCCGAGGCCGAGGTAGTCGTTGGAGAAGCCGCTCTGGCCGTGGAGCAGGACGACCACGGGAAACGGCCCGGCGCCGGCCGGCCGGATGACGTTCGCGAGGATGGTCTTGCCGTCCGGTGCGGCGATGGCGATCCACTCGTCCGAGGTCGAGCGCGCATTCGTGGGGGCGGCCGCCGTTGTCCAGCTGCCGACGGCGGGCGGGTTCGTGCCGCCCGGGGTGCTCGTCCCGCCGGGGCTCGACGTCCCTCGAGCGCGGGTGAGCACGATCGCCGTCGGGCCAGCGAAGCCGTCCCCGAATGCGGCGCGGAAGCGGCTGTTGAGGAACGTCGGGCCGCCGATGGTGAGCGAGAGGAAGCTGCCGGACGGATCCTGCGCCCATGCCCCCGTCGCGCTGCTCGCGCTCGCCGCCGCTTCGAGGTCCTCGATGCTGCCGCCGAGGAAGACGACGAAGGCGACGCCGTCAGCGGAGAAGGCGGGGGTGTTCAGGAAGCCACCGGTCTGCGCGTGGAGGGGCGCGGCGGCGAGAAGGAGCCCCGCCGCGGCAAGGAGCAGGGCGAGCGGCCGCCGGATCGAGCTGGCGCGGAACACGAGTCCTCCGTCGGGGCGGATCGTCATCGAGCCAGCGAACGTGGCTCGTGCCGGCACCGCCGACCGAGGCCGCCCCGAGGATCGTCAGCGGCGGCCGTCCCGGGAGTGAGGGCCAGCGGTCCTGCTCGGCAGGGACTTCGGGCGCGGGATGGGGGGGGGGTGCGTGGGAGTGGTCGCGGGGAGGCGGCGGCCCCCCCGCGACACGGCGATTCGGCGCGGGCTCGGGCTAGCTGCCGAACGCCTCCTCGAACCCCGCCTCCAGCTCGGCGGTCGCGGGACCGCTGAACCCGCAGTAGTTGACCTGGCCGTTGGTCGCCGAGACCAGGTACTGCTCGCCCTCTTCGAAGCTGATGCCGCCGATCAGCGCCTCCAGCCCCTCGGGGGCGAGGAGGACGACCTCGCCGGCATCGCCGCCCTTGAACCACCGGTCGACCTCGAGGGTCACCCGGTCGCCGTCGACGGCGGTCGCGGTGCCCTCGAAGGCGACCGGCATGTCCGCGAGCACGTCCGGGTCGAACGCGAGGCAGGAGGCCATCGCGTCGCCGGAGCCGGCCGAGAGCTCGAGCGGTTGTTCGGCCTCCGTGCCGCCGGAGGAACAGGCAGTTGCGATCAGGGCCAGCGAGGCCGCCAGCGGAGCGAGTGCGATCTTTCTGACGGTGAACTTCATCGTTCGATCTCCACGTGTGCGTGGGTGGGTTGTTGGGTATGAGACGCGCGTGGCGATCGAGCGGTTCCCGCTCGTCAGCGGCACGGGGCCTGCAATTCTGGGAAAGCGGGACGGGCTAGTAGAGGACCTCGTCCGCGACCAGGCGGGCGATCTCGTCCTCGGAGAGCCCGAGGATCTCCGTCGCCACCTCGAGCGTGTGCTCGCCGAGCATCGGCGCGGCGCGCCGGAGTTCGAGCGGCGTCTCGGAGAGCCGAAAGCCGGGGCCGTCGTAGGCGCGGCGGCCGTGGTCGAGCTGATCGAGCCAGGCGTAGTAGTCGCGCGCGTCGAGGTGCGGGTGGTGGAGGACCTCGACGGCGTTGAGCACCATTCCGGCCGGGACGCCTGCCGCGCGCAGTGTCGCAACGACCTCTTCGCCGGAGCGGCCCGCGCACCACGCGCCGACGGCCGCGTCGATCTCATCCTCGTGCGCCTTGCGGTCCGCCACCGTCGCGAAGCGGCGATCGTCGCACCAGTCGGTACGCCGGATCGCGCCAGCGAGTGCCCTCCACGCTTCGTCCGTCTCGCACGCGATCGCCACCCAGCGGTCGACGGTGTCGCCACCGTAGGAGGCGACGGCGTAGACGTTGTGCGGCGCGGCGTGCGGCACGCGGTTGCCCTCTCGGCGGTAGCCGACGCTGGCGTTGTCCCACGCGAAGACGGGGCCAGACATCGCCGCGACCGTGGACTCGAGCTGGGACATGTCGATGAGCTGGCCCTCGCCGGTGCGCCGCTGTTGGCGGAGTGCGGCGAGGATGGCGATGACCCCGTGCCCCGGGTTGATCACGTAGTCCGGGTAGTTCGTGCCGACGCCGAGCGGCGGTTCCTCCTCGCTCCCGGCGAGGTGGTTGAGCCCGGTGATCGCCGAGAGCACCGCGCCGAAGCCGATGAACTCGGTGCGGGGGCCGGTGAGCCCCTGCATCGGCTCGTAGAGTCCGATGATGCCCGGGTTCGCCCTCCGCACGACGTCCCACGTCATGCCGACCTGGCGGACGGCGCGGTTCGTCATGTTAGTCATGAAGATGTCCGCCCACTCCACGAGGCGGAGGCCGAGCGCGTGCCCCTCCGGCTTCACGAGGTCGATCGTGATCGAGCGCTTCTCCGCGTTGAAGTTGTTGTAGAAGCCGGAGACGTTGAGGCTCGCGTTCCCCGGCGGGCGCGGTTGCACCAGGCGGAGGCCGTCCGGGCGTCGTTGCGTCTCGATGCGGACGACGTCCGCGCCGAGGTTGGCGAGCATCCGCATCGCGATCGGCCCGGCGCCGAACCACGAGAGGTCGAGCACGCGCACGCCGTCCAGCGGGCGGGGCCGATCGCTCACCTCACCGTCCCTAGCTCATCGAGGACCTCGCGCGTGTGCTCGCCGAGCCGCGGCGCCGGGCGTTGCAGGACGGCGGGCATGAGCTCGAAGAACCACGCCGGGCCGGGGTAGCGCAGCCGCTGACCGCGGGCGGTGTCCTCGACCTCGCGGAACCAGTCGCGCGCTGCGAGCTGGGCGTCGCCGGAGATCTCGGCCGGGGTGTTCACGGCGCCGATGAGGACGCGGCGATCCTGTCCGCGCTCGTAGAGGAGCTCCTTCGGATGCCGGCGGAAGAACGCCGCGACGATCTCCTCGATCGCCACGAGCGTCGGGCCGAGCGCGGCGGCCTGCGCCGGATCGAGCATCTGCGTGGCGAGGATGCCGGCGTTCATGCGCTCGCGGGCGAACGTCGCGAGTGGCTCGTCGTTGAGCGGGCCCGGGCCGTCGAGTTCCTCGATGAGGTCCGCGAGGCCGGCAAAGCCCGCGCCGGCGGTGCCGGAAGACATGGTGAAGATGTAGCCGTCGGCCGCCTCGTACAGACCGAGGCCGGGCATTTTGAAGCCGCCGGGGCGCATGACGCCGAGCCGCTGGCGGTTCGTGCCGAGGATGTCCGCCTGCTGCATCGCCGTCTCCTGCGCGATGAGCAGCGATTCGTGCATGGAGACCTCGACGAGCTGGCCGCGGCCGGTGAGGTCGCGATGGAGCAGCGCCGCCATCGCGCCGGCCGCGGCATTGATCGAGGCGCAGCGGTAGCCCTGGAGGTCGGGGAGCTTGCGCGGCGGCGCGTCCGGGAAGCCGCTGAGGTTCACGACGCCGGACTCCGCCTGCGCGACGAGGTCGCTCGACGGCTGCCCCGCCGCCGGGCCGCTGAGCCCCCACGGCGTGACCGAGACGTGGATGAGCGACGGGTACGCCTCGCGGATCGCGTCGGGCGCGAAGCCGAGGTCCGCCGCTTCCGACGGCGACCACGACTCGATCAGCACGTCGGCGCCTGCGAGCAGACGCCGGAACGTCGCGCGCTCCTCGCCGTCCGCGAGGTCGAGGACGACGCCGCGCTTGTTCACGTTCAACAGGAGGAACGGGAGGCCGGTCTCGCCCTCGGGGCCCGCGCTCAGGAGCGGCGGCCATGCGCGCAGTGGGTCGCCGCCCGGGGGTTCGAGCTTGATGACGTCCGCGCCGAGGTCCGCGAGGAGATAGCCGGCGTAGTGCCCGATCGCACCACTGGCGTCGATGACCCGGATGTCGCCGAGGGCAGAGTCCATCGGTCACCGTCCCGGCCGCCCATCGCGTCATCACGGACGCGATGGGCGAGTGCCGGGAACCTACTCCCACGGCGATCGGCGCGTCAAACCTCGGACGGGTGCTCCGCGCGGCGCCTAGCCCGCGGCGATCGGGTACCCGGCCGCTTCCGCGCCGGCACGCCGCTCCACGTTCGCAGCCACGAGGTGGGCGTGGCCGCCGGGCATGCGTCCGAGGGTGAGCGACTGCCGGTAGCGAACGCCGCCCAGCTCACGTTCCGCCTCGCGGACCTCGAGCTCAGGTTCGACGGGCTCCTCGGAGCCGCCGTCACCCGCGAGCGCCTCGACGATCGCGCGGCCCTGCATGTGCTCCGGGACGGGGAGGCCGAGGACGGAGAGGAACGTCGGGGCCAGGTCAGGGTGGCCGGTGGGGATATCGAGGACTTCCCCGGAGCGGAACGCGGGCCCGCGCATCACGGTGTAGGTGCGGAACTCCCACGGGCTCATCGAGCCGTGCGTGCCGCGGCCGGCGGCGCCACCGCTCGCCCAGATCATGCCGGGCTTGCCGTGCTGGTTCGGTTCGTCGCGCCAGGCGAAGGACATCAGCAGGTCCGGCGTGCGGTCACCCTCGAGGCCGAGGAGCGACGCCGGGAGGGTTCCCTCGATCGCGCCGTGGCGGTTGGCGGCGACGATGGGGCCGGCCCACTCGTGGCGCATGAGGAACGCCGCGAGCCGGTCGGCGGTCGCGGTGTCGTGCCCCTCGACGTAGAAGAGCGCCGCGCCGCCGTTGCCGGCCACCGTCACGCCCCCTGGCGTGCCCGCAGCGCCGAAGCCCTCCGCGGCCAGGAGGTCGAGCAGCGGCACCGGCTCGGCGATCGTGGACTGGCCGTGGTCGCACGTCACGACGACGTTGGTGTCGCGGTCGCGCCCCGTGCGCTCCAGCCACGTCAGCAGGCGGCCGAACTGTGTGTCAGCGACGCGGACAGCCTCCTGCACTTCAGGCGAGTGCGGGCCGGTGGCGTGCTCGGAGGTGTCGGGCTCCGAGTACCAGAGCATCCCGATCGCCGGGTCACGCTCCGCCAGCACGTACTCGAGGAAGACATCCGTGATGCGCTCGATGCGCGGGGAGTTCGGCATCTGCTTCTCGGGCCATTCGCCGAACCGGTCCACGATGTGGGCGTAGAGCGAGCGGGGCAGGGCGTAGTCCGTGTGGATCGTCGCGCCGAGCTGCTGCACCTCGCCGTCGGGGTGGTGCATGAACGCCTGCCCGCTGGTGCCGACGCCGGCGGCGACGTACTCCAGGCCGTGCTGCGCGAGCAGCTGTGACAGCGTCGGGGTGAAGAGCACGCGGCCGCTCTTCCGCACCAGCTCGGTGAGCTGTGGTTCCAGCGCATCCATCAGCTCGGTCGGGTGGAACTCGGGGACGAGCGAGAGGTTGGCGTGGAGACCGTGCGCCCCGGGGAAGCACCCGGTCACCATCGAGGCGGCGTTCAGCCGGGTGACGCTGGGAAAGACCGGCCGGTGGTTGGCGAGGCGGACGCCCTCCTCGCTGAACGCGGCGAGGTTCGGCATCAGCTCCGGCGTGACCAGCTCGGGGTTCAGTCCGTCGAAGACGACCAGGATGACGCGGGACATCGTGTGCTCCATCTCGCGCGAGTCGCCCCTACGCGCCGGTCGCCGGCGTGGCCGTCGAGGCGCCCGCCGGCAGTTCGTACTGGTTCAGCAGCCACTCGCCGATCGCGCGGTTCTCGTCGCCGGCGAAGCCCTCGAAGCGCGGGCCGGCGGTAATCACGGGGATCGCCTGCTCGTGCAGGGAGCCGTGCGAGCGGATCTCGATGGCGCGCTCGGGCTCGTCGCCGGCTCCGAACGCCGTCTCCTCGTCGCCGAGCAGCACGAGCTCGCCGATGCGCTCCGGGTCGAGGTGGAACTCCGCTGCCGCCTCGGCGCGCGTGAGCACGCGTTCGATGCCCGAGCGGGCGCGGAGGATCGCCGCGGCGCGGTCTCGGTCGGAGACGGCGACGTGGACGTAGGCGGAGCCGGACATGTTGCCGTGGTGCTTCACGTAGCGGTCCTGCAGCGTGGAGACGCTGACGGACTCGATGCCCTCCGCGCGGAGGATCGCCTCGGGGCTCAGTCCGCGGCGTTTCGCGCTCATGCCGTGGTCGGCGGTGACCGCGATGCTGACGCCGGGGATGCCCTCGATGAGGGCGCCGACGAGCCGGTCTGACTCCGCGAACGTCGCGCGGGCCTCGGCCGCCTCGGGCGGCAGCATGTGGCTCAGGTAGTCGGTGGTCGTGATGTAGAGCAGGTCGGGCTGCTCGCGCTCGAGCACCAGCCGGCCGGCACGGAGCAGCCAGAGGTTCGCCTCGTAGGAGTAGATCGGGGGCGGAGCGCCGAGCGCCTCGACCGCCCAGTCGGACGGCTCCTCCACGGAGAAGGTCATGTCGGCGTGGGCGCCGATGATCCTGGCGAGCTTGTGCTTCGACGAGATCGCGGCGACTTTCTGGCCCGCCTCGGCCGCCCGCTGGAGGACGGTGGGAACGCGCACCATGTCCGGCGACTCCATGTAGATCTCCTCGCCGCCCGCACCGACGGCGAAGTTGGCGTTGATGCCGTGCGCCGCGGGGTGGGCGCCCGTGAGGATCGAGACGTTGTTCACGTTGGTGACGGTCGGGAACATGCAGCGGCCCACGACGCGCCGGCCCTCGGCGGCGAGGCGGTCGAACGTGGGTGTCTCCGTCTGGGCGAGGTAGCGCGGGTCCATCCCGTCGAAGCAGATGACGATCGTCGGGCCGTGCTGCGAACTGGTCATGCGAGGCTTCCTAGCCGCCGTTCATGGCGGTCATTCAGTGCGGACGCGGGGGTCGAGGAGCCCGTAGAGCAGGTCCACGAGCAACGTTGCGAAGACGAACGCGAGCGTCATCGCCATCACCATCGCCTGGACCACGGGGTAGTCGCGGTTGCGGATCGCGCCGATCGTCAGGCTGCCGATCCCCGGCCAGTTGAAGACCGTCTCGACGATCACCGTGCCGCCGAGGAGATTGCCGAGGACGAGGCCGAGCACCGTCACCGTCGCCGTCATCGAGTTCCGCAGGAGGTGGCCCGTGAGCACGCGACGCGGCGGGACGCCCTTGGCATGCGCGGTGCGGATGTAGTCGGACTGCAGCTCCGCGCGCACGTCTGATTTCAGCGTGCGGACGATCGACCCGGAGATGTCCACGCCCAGGACGAGTGCCGGGAGGATGACGCTCCCTGTGGCGGGGAGCCACCTCAGCTGCACCGCGAACAGCAGCAGCGCGAGGATGCCGATGGCGAACGTGGGCACCGAGGTCATGAGCGTGGCCAGCAGCGTCCCGGCGTAGTCAAAGACCGACCCCTTGAACGCGCCGGCGAGGAGCCCGAGCGGGATGCCGATGAGGACGGCGATCGCCATCGAAAGCGCCGCGAGCTCCACGGTCTTCGGGAAGGCGTGGCGGAACAGCTCGTGCACCGGGCGGTTCGTCCAGTACGAGTGTCCGAGGTCGCCCGTGACCAGGTTGCCGAGCCACTGGACGTACTGCACGGGCGCCGGCTGGTCGAAGCCGAGCTCCTCGCGGATGCGCACCTTGGTCTCCTCGGAGACCGCGCCCTCGACGGCGAGGACGTCGGCGATGTCGCCGGGGACGAGGCGCAGGAGAGTGAAGGTGACGATCGACGCCAGGATCAGGGTGGGGATGACCTGCGGGATGCGACGGGCGGCGTAGGTCAGCATCAGCGGCGCCTCGGGTCCAGCCACTCGCGGCAGCCCTCACCAAGGAGGTACCAGCCCGCGATGACGACGCTCAGCACGACGATCGGGATGACCGCGATGTGCGGGGCGACGTAGATGACCTGGGTGCCGTTCGAGAGCATCCGGCCCCACGAGGGTGTGCTCGGCGAGACCCCGAGGCCGAGGAAGGACAGGGACGCCTCGCTCACCATGGCGCCGGCGATGGCGAAGGACCCGTGCACGACCATGAGGCCGGCCACGTTTGGGCCGATATGGCGCAGGAGGATCATCGTGTCCCGCTGGCCAAGCGCACGGGCCGCGGTCACGTAGTCCATGGCCGCCTCGCGCATGACGGCGCCGCGGATGATGCGGCTGAAGTACGGCGCATAGCCGACGGCCAGCGCGATGATCACCGACCGCTGGCTGGGGCCGAGCGTCACGATCAGCACGAGCGCGAGCAGGATGCCCGGGTAGGCGAGCTGCACGTCCAGGATGCGCATCAGCACGGCGTCCGTGATGCCGCGCGCGAACCCGGCCCAGGCGCCGAGCATCGCACCGATCGGGAGGGCGAGGAGGATCGCGGCGGTGCCGGTGATGAGGGTGATCCGCGCGCCATAGATCATCCGCGAGAGCATGTCCCGCCCGAAGTCGTCCAGTCCCAGTGGATGCGCCAGCGACGGCCCCTCGAAGCGGGCGTAGATGTCCTGCGCCAGCGGGTCGTACGGGGAGACCACCGGCGCGAGCAGCCCGAGCAGGGCGGCGGTCCCCACGATCGCGAGGCCAGACCAGAGCTGGAGGCGCCGAGGACGCGCGAAGCGGCGGCGTCGTGCGCCCTCGGCGGCTGCGTCGCGGCCCCCGAGTGGGGCCGCGACATGCTCGATGGATCGCGTCGCCATCAGGCGAGCGTGATGTGGCTGACGCCGCCGTCGATCCGGTTGAAGTTCGCCACGGCGCCGGTCTCCCAGCCGGTGACGTCCTTCCGGACCGCGGTGAGGCCCGAACGGTGGTAGGCGACGATGGTGAAGAGCTTCTCCATCACGACCTCCCAGGCCGCGACGTACTTCGCCTTCCGCTCCTCGGCGTCCACGGAGGCCCAGGCCTCCTTCACCAGCCGGTCGTACTCGGGGTCCTGCGGCCCGCCCCACAGGCCCGGGTTCGGGCCGTCCGAGAGCAGGCGGACGAAGCGCAGCGCGATGTCCGAGCGCGTGCCGGAGCCGGCGAAGTACAGGTCCCAGTCGTAGGCCTGGAGCCGCGTCTCCGTCGTGACGTCGTCCGCGACCTGGAGGTCACACTCGACGCCGACCTCGCGGAGCTGGGCCGCGACGACCTCTGACTTCGCGGGGTTCGTGTTCACCGGCATCACCGCGGTGAGCGGGAGCGAAACGCCCGCCGCCGCGAGGAGCTTCTTCGACTCGGCGAGGTTCGGCTTCGCGAACGGGTCCACGATCTTGTCGGACCAGTAGAACGAGCCAGGAGGCGCCATCTGGTCCGCGACCACGCCGGTGTCGCCGTTGGAGAACTCGTTGAGCGCCGCCTTGTCGAGGGCGTGCCCGATCGCCTGGCGTACCCGGATGTCATCGAACGGCGCGCGCGGCGAGCGGTTGTTGAAAGAGAGGAACTCCCAGGAAGTCGCCTTCTCGAGCTGCACGTCGATGCTCGGGTCGTTCTTCACCAGCTCGCGCTGGGTGACGGAGATGCCGGTGAGGTGGACGTCGCCGGCGAGCAGCGCGGGGACGGGGTCGCCCTCGAGGTTCTTCACCTGGATGGCGGCGATCTTCGGGCGTTCCGGCTGCCAGTAGTCGGCGAACGCCTCCAGCTCGATCTTGTCGTTCGGGATCCACTGCTTCCAGGCGAACGGGCCAGTCCCGATCGGGTGACTGATCGTCCCGTCCCAGCCCTCGGACTCCGGGGCCATCAGCCACATCTCGGAGATGAGCGCCAGCATCGGGGAGTAGGGCTCGGACAGCTTCACGACGACCGTCTGGTCGTCCGGCGTCTCGATCGACTCGATGCCGTCCGCGGTGGTCTTCATCCACGCGCCGTCGGTGGCGCTGATGCGCTCGAAGTTCAGGCGCACATCCTCGGAGGTCAGCTCGCGGCCGTTGTGGAACTTCACACCCTGCTTGAACGTGAACGTGTAGTTCGCCGCATCCGGCGCCTCGATGTTGTCGAGGAGGAAGAGCTGGGTCGCGCCATTCGCATCGATCGCGGTCGGCGTGTCGCAGACCAGGGAGGGCGACGGCATCGTACCGGTGTGCCGGTGCCAGTCCTGGGTCTGGGGGATGTCGCGGAGGAGCAGCGTGCCCTCGCGCTTGAACGCCGCGGCGGCCGGCGACGAGGACGAGCCAGCGCCCGCGCTGCTCGATCCACTCGACGTCGACGGCGAGCTCGATGCGCTGTCCGCTTCATCCTCGCCACAGCCGATGAGCGCCGCGCCCGCCAGCCCGGCGACGCCGAGCCCGCCCGCACGCAGGATCGAACGCCGGTCAAGGCGGCGTCGCAGCCAGATGTTGTCCTCGAAAGCCATCGTTGCCCCTCTGAACAGTGCCTCACGTGGGTCTAGGACTGTTGTACGCACGGGGCCGCCACCGAGGGTTCAGGCGGTGATCGAGTCCGGTTAGGGCGCGGATAAGTTCGGCGGGCGCGGACGGCCAGCCGCCGGCGGGGCGGGCTGCACGAAGCGCGAGGAAGGTTGCGGGTCGAGGCTACGCGGGGGGCGACGACTTCCCGTGCTTCCCGGAGCGGGTGCGTGCGGTGGTCTTCGCGTTCGGATCGCGGCGCTTGCCCAGCCGTGCGTCCTCGGCGGTCACGCGCACGCGCCTGACGAACGCCTTCGCCTGCTGCTCCTGCTCGAGGTCACGAACCGGCGGGCGGCCGGACGCCACGGACTCGGCCTCCTGCTCGAGGCGGGCGGTGATCCGCTGCTCGAAGGACTCGCGTTCCTCGGCCGTCGGCGGCTTCGGCGGGCCGAGCCTCTTGCGGCGCAGCTCGGGGTGCTCCCCCGGCGGCGCGGGCGCGTTCACCGGGGTCGAGACCTCCCGGTTCAGGTGCCAGTAGGTGCCCCGGTCGGGCAGACGACGGTGCAGCCCTTTGCGGAGCGTGAACGCCTGGAACTCCGTCGGCATGATGCGGCGGGCGTCCTCGTCGCATTGGGGGCACGGCTGCGGGTCGCTCGCCTGCCGCGCCGGGCGCAGCAGCTCGAAGACGCCGTCGCAGGGTTCGCAGAAGTACTCGTAGATCGGCATCGTGACTGCTCCTCAGGGCGTCTCGGTGGCGACGACGCCCGCGGCGTAGAACGCCTCGATCTCGGCCGGGGTGAACTCCAGCTCACGGAGGATCTGCCGGGTGTGCTGCCCGGCGAGCACCCCCGCGCCCGGGCTCGCCGGCGTGGCGCCGAACAGCGCGAGCGGGCCGGCGCGCCAGTGCCGGCCCCAGCGCAGGTGCTCCGCCTCCGAGACGAAGCCGTTGCAGAGCATGTGCTCGCTCTGGTCAAAGAACTTCGCGGGATGCGCCTCGTCGGCCCGCACGCAGGCGACGTCGGCCGCGGCGAGGACGCGTTCCCACGCCCCGGCGGGACGCGCGCGGAAGTGCGCGGCGAGCGCCTCCCCGAGCTCTGTGTCGTGCGCGGCGCGAGCCTCGGGCGTCGCGAACCGCGCATCCTCCAGCAGGGAGGGGGCCTCCAGGGCGCGGACGAGTGCGCGCCACTCGCGGTCGGTGGGAGCGGCGAGGAAGACCCACCCCTCGGCGGCCTCGTACAGGCGGTAGAGCGCGTTGAGGCCCGTGAGGCCCGGCAGCGGCGCCGCGCGCTCCGGCTTGCCGTCGTACGCGACGAAGTCGTCCAGGTTGGCGTAGGCGTTCGCCGTCATCATGTCGCAGCGGACGTGCTGCCCGATTCCCTGCGTCCGCTGGACGTAGAGCGCGAGCATGGTCGCGGTGGCGACCACGAGCGAGGTGTTCGGGTCCGGGTTCACCTCGTTCGCGCGCATCAGCTGGCGGGAGAGCTCCCGGACCTCCTCGAGGTCGTCGCTGGCGCGGAGCGCATCCATGCCGCCCGCCTGCATGACCGCGCCGCCGAGGGCGGCCCCGGGGATTGGGTGGGCGTTCGGGCGGTGCGCGTAGGGGCCGTCCGAGCCGTACCCCATCGCGGAAACGTAGACGATCTGCGGGCGGATCTCGCGCACGTCCTCGTAGCCGATGCCGAGCCGCTCCGGGACGCCGGGGCGGAAGTTGTGGACGATCGCGTCGGCCTCCTGCACGAGGCGACCCACGATCTCGCGACCCTCGTCGCTCTTCATGTCGACGCTGATGCTCTCCTTGCTCGCCGTGGTCTTCGTCGTGCCGACGCCGTTCGCCATCGCGCGCATCGGGTCGCCGCCGATCGGCTCGACCTTGATCACGCGCGCGCCGAGGTCGCCGAGGAGCGAGCAGGCGTAGGGCGTAGCGATGATCGTCGCGAACTCCAGCACCGTGACGCCCTCGAGCGGGTGGCGCGGTGACCGCGCCTCCGCCTGGCCGGGGTCGAGCGCCACCGTGTGGACCGGTGGCGCCGGACTGCGCCACGTCGCGTCCTGGTGCGCGCCAACCTCGGGCGCGACGGGGTCGGGGTGTGCGGGCGTCGCCGAGAGGCGGCCGACGGGGCCGATCTGCTTCATCCGGCCGAGCGGTGTGTCCGCCTCGACGACGGTCCCGTTGTGGAGGAGCTGCGGATGACCGAGCGCCGCCTGCGTCGTCGCGTACGGCTCGGAGGCGACGTTGCCGTTCTCGATGAAGAGCTGCATCCACTCGTCAGCGGTGCGTTCGCGCATCCGTTCGAGGATGCGGTTGCGCAGCTCCTCGCGCGCGTCGTCGGCGTACTGGTTCGGCGGCCCCTGGTAGCGCTCGTCGAGGTAGACGTCCGAGAGGTCGGCCGCCGCGATGAAGGCGTGGAAGAGGTGTTCGACGAGATTGCCGAGCTGGAGCCAGCGGCCGTCCTTCGTGAGCACGGGCTGGTACTGGAGGGTCGGCATGCGGCCAAACGCCGACCACGGGTCCGTCGGGAACTCCTTCGGCAGCCGTCGCATGAGCTGCTGCACGAGGATGCCGCCCATGTCGTACGGCATCATCCCCTGGAGCAGGCTCGTCTCCACCGCCTGCCCTCTGCCCGTCGCCTCGCGGACGAGCAACGCCGCGAGGATGCCCTGCACCGCCGCCTGCGAGGCGACGTGTGTGCCCACCTGGACGTACGAGTAGACCGGCCCCTCGCGGTCGCCCTGGCCGGCGAAGGTCATCATCCGCCCGGACTTCGCCGCGACCACGCCCTCGTACCCGCGGTAGTCGGCGAGCGGCCCGCGGCGGCCGAAACCGGTGATGTGGCAGTGCACGAGTGCGGGGAAGCGCGCGTCGAGGCAGTCCGGGTCGAGGTCGAGCCGCGCCGCCGTCCTCGGGCGGAATGTGGTGAGCACGACATCGGCGTCGCCGAGCAGCTCGTCGAGGCGCGCGCGGCCGCGCGGGGTCTTGAGGTCCAGCTCGACGCTCCGCTTGCCGCGGAGCCACATGGGCGCGGCGGCCAGCCGGCGGTACGGGTCGCCACCGGGGCGCTCCACCTTGATCACGTCGGCGCCGAAGTCACCGAGGATCATTGTCGCGATGCCGCCCGCGGGCCCCTCGGAGAGGTCGACCACGCGGAGTCCTTCGCACGCTGGCACCATCATCGGCCTCCCTCGGGCGCTACTGGGAGCCTCGGAGGCGCGGGTCGAGGACGTCGCGGAGGGCGTCGCCGAACATGTTGACGCCGAAGACCGTGATCGAAAGTGCGATCGTCGGGGCGATGAGCATCCACGGGGCCGCGAACATGTACGCGCGCCCGTCTGCCGCGAGCATCCCGCCCCAGGACGGGGTCGGCGGGGGCACGCCGTAGCCAAGGAAGGAGAGGGACGCCTCGGCGAGGATGACGCCGGCGAAGCCGATGGACCCGAGGACGATCAACGTCGGCATGATGTTCGGGACCAGGTGCCGCAGCATGATGCGGACGTTCGTGGCGCCGGTCGCACGGGCCGCCTCGATGTACGTGTTGTTGAGGATGCCCATCGTGGCGCCGCGCATGACGCGGCTCTCCACGATCGCGCGGCGGAACGACAGCGCGATGATCACGTTGGTCAGGCTCGGGCCGAGCACCACCATGATCGCGATGAGCATGATCAGGTAGGGGATCGACTGGAACGAGTCGACCAGCCGCTGGATCGCGTAGTCCACCCAGCCGCCGAAGTAGGCGCTGACGACGCCGATGAGCAGCGCCGGGATCGTCCCGAGCAGCGTGACACCTACGCCCACGAAGAGCGAGACGCGTGCGCCGTGGATGATGCGGCTGAGGATGTCGCGGCCGAACTGGTCTGTCCCCAGCCAGTGGCTCCAGCTGGGTCCCGCCAGCGTCGCGTTCGAGTGCTCGAGCGCCCCGTACGGCGCGACGACGTCCGCGAGGAGCGCGGCGAGCACCAGGACCACGGTGATGAACGCGCCGAACGCTCCCAGCGGCTTCTTCCGGATGAAGCGCCCGACCTGCGTGCGCGCCGACTGCAACGGCCGGGGCTGCTGCCACGGGACCGGGACGGTCCCCCCGGTGGTGCCCTGAACGGCCATGCTCTTCTCCTGCCCAGCACCCGGCACCCCGCCGGGCGCGGTGGTCCTCAGCTGTACCGAATGCGCGGATCCAGCCAGGCGTACGAGAGGTCGATCAGGAGGTTCGTGACGATGACGAACGCTCCGATGATGACCACCACGCCCTGGATGACGGGGTAGTCCCGGTTCGCGATTGAGCTCAGCAACAGCCGTCCGACGCCGGGAATGGCGAACACGCTCTCGGTGATGACGGATCCACCGATGAGGAACGCGATCTGCAGACCAAGCAGCGTGATCACCGGAATGAGCGCGTTCTTCAGGACGTGCCGCAGCACAATCCAGCGGAACAGCAGTCCCTTCGAATGCGCCGTGCGGACGTAGTCCTGGCGCAGCTCGTTGAGCATCGTCGTGCGCATGAGCCGCATCAGCGTCGCCGAGAGCGAGATCCCGAGGATGATCGCCGGCGGGATGATGATCTTCAGGTGCTCGATCGGCGCCTCGGTGAAGCCGACGTAGCGCATGTTCGGCGCCACGCCCCACCAGATCGCCGGGAACACCACGTACCCGGTGGCGAGCGCGAAGTTGGGCACGCTCAGCCCGAGGATCGCGACGCTGCGGAGCGAGTAGTCGAGCAGCGAGTCCTGTCGGACGGCGGAGATCATCCCGATGCTGATGCCGATGACGGACCCGATGATGATCGAGAGCACGCCGATCTCGATGGTCGGGACGGCCCGACCGATGATGAGCCCGGCGACGGACTGGTTCGTCCACAGCGATTCGCCCAGGTCGCCCCGGAACACGCCCGCGACGTAGGCCAGGTAGCGCACCGGCAGAGGCTGGTCGAGCCCGAGCTCCTGCTCGAGGACGGCGCGCGCTTCGTCATTCTGCGAGAACTTCTCCTCGAGGATCAGGTCGATGACGTCGCCGGGGATGAGCTCGACCATGACGACGACGAGGAAGAGCAGCAACATCAGGGTGGGGACGAGTCCGACGACCCTCCGCATGATGTACTTCGCCATGGATGCTCCTGTGCCGCGACGACGAGTTCCTCTCGGTCGGCGGGACAGTATCGAACCGCGCGTGAGCCTCCTATCAAGCTCTTGATTCTCGCGTGAAATCACATGCGCTCCATCCTTTGTGAATGAGCGCGCTATCACTCAGAAAGGATTGAGATCTTGATAGTCGGATATTAATAGGAGGTCTGGTCAGTCTCTCGGTATAACCCCGCCAACTCGGAGTGCCACTGGTTCCCCGGGGACTCAGAGGGGCAGGAGGAGCCGACATGGCTGAATTGAACTACTGGGAGCGCCGCCGCCCGGGTAGGCGGGGGCTGCTTCGGTCCGCCGGGATCGGACTGGCGGGACTCGGCGGCGCCGCGTTGATCGGATGCGGCGACGGAGACGACTCGAGCGACGCGTCGGGAGGTTCAGGCGGCGACACGTCGTCCTCGGGATCGAGCTCCGCGGCCGCCTCGAGCGGGAGCGACTGGTACAAGGGCGAGCGCGCGCCCGGTTTCGACCCAGCCCTGGGGGTCGTCCCGATCAACGAGAAGGCGCGCGTCGCCGGCGGGACGTTTACCCGGCCGGACACGGACACGACGCGCCAGCAGGATCCGGATGTCTCCATCGCGCGATCCGATCACGAGATCATCAACGACCGGCTGGTCTACGCCAACGGCTGGACGATGGAGCTCATGCCGGACCTCCTCGAGTCGTGGGAGGTCGCGGACGATGGACTGTCGATCGTCCTGAACATGCGCGAGGGCATCAAGACCCACAACATCGCGCCGACGAACGGGCGTCCCTTCACCGCGGAGGATGTCGCCTACAGCATCGAGCGGAAGGCGGGCATCCTCGACCCGGTGGCGGCGGAGAAGTACGCGCGCGCCGGGCAGTTCATCGGGCTCGAGCGCGCCGAGGTCGTGGACGACGTGACGGTGAAGCTCGTCCTGAGCCGGCCCAACAGCGCGATCATGGCCGCGTTCGCCGACCCGCGCGCGCAGATGATGCCGCGCGAGCAGGACGACATTGGCTACACGGACCCGCTGAAGTTCGTGGGCACCGGGCCGTGGATTCAGACCGAGTTCGTGGAGGGCACGCGGCAGGTCTTCACCGCCAACCCTGACTACTACCGGACGGCGGAGGAGGGCGGCCGGCCCTCGTTCGAGAAGTTCGAGAAGATCGTGATGAGCGACCGCGCCGCGCAGGTGGCTGCGTTCATCTCCGGACAGATCGGGGTCCTCGCCACGATCCAGCCGCACGAGGAGCCGCAGGTGCGCGCCGCCGTGGGCGACGCGCAGTGGTTCGGCCAGCCGAACTTCGGCTGGAACCACTTCGCGGTGAACACAAAGCTCCCCTTCTTCGCGGACGACCGGGTGCGGCAGGCGCTCCAGCTCTCCATGGACTACGCCGCCCTCGCCGACCCATGGGGGCCCGGCTGGCTCTACAGCGGCCCGCTGCACGTGATGTTCGCGGAGGCGTACTCCTCCGACGAGATCAAGGCGAAGCCCGGCTACAACCCGGACACGAAGGAGCAGGACATCGCGGAGGCCGTGAAGCGCATGGCCGCCGCCGGCTACCCGGAGGGGGAGGGCATCTCCTTCAAGGACACGACCAGCCAGGCGTCCGGCCTCTCCTTCGACGCGGCGATCCGCCAGAAGGAGCACTGGGCGCAGGTCTTCCCCAAGATGGCGATGGAGATCTCGCCGGTCACGGACTACGCGTCGTTCACGAACCTGCTGAACTCCCGGGAGTTCGAGGCGCGCACCTACCACCACACGATGGTGCCGAACGCCGTCGCCGACGCGCGGACCTACTACCACTCGCAGGGTGGCCGTAACTACCAGAGCTTCGAGCGACCCTGGGCGGACGAGATCCTCGACAAGGTGCTCGAAGAGAACGACCTCGAGGCGCGCACCGCGCTCTTCCACGAGTTCGAGGATCGCTACATCGAGGAAGGGCCGCCGCTGCTCCAGCTGCTGGTGTCGCGTGACAACCACGCGTTCCAGAGCAACGTGGCGGGCATGGACCTGGTGACGGGGACCTGGGCCTACGGGCTGACCACCTACGGCGTGGGTCCGCGCTGGTACTGGCAGACCGAGTAGTCCCCTCCGGTACTCGGTACGCCCTCGAGTGCGCCGCGGGGAGGTCATCCCCCTCGCGGCGCATTCGATTATCCGCTGTTCGGCGTGTCCGCCGGGGCCGAGGCGGTGTCCCGCGACGCAGGCGTCGCGGGAGTCAGTCTCCGGCCAGCGCCTCGTCGCTCTCGGTCGTGGAGGTGCCGGGGACGAGGCCGGGGACGATCAGCACCGGCGAGATGCGTAGCGCGCGGCAGAGGTCGAGGAGCACGCTCAGCGGGATCTCGATCTTTCCCTGCTCGTAGTGCGACACGGATCCCTGCGAGATTCCGGCCTCCCATGCAAGGTCTTCCTGGGTGAGCCCGAGCCTGATCCGCTGGTCGCGGAGCCGCTGTCCAATCGTGACTCGGAAGGAGCGTGCCTGCTGCTTGGTCATCCGGGGCCCCCTATCCGGGCCCGTTCTAGCGGTCAGATGACACGCCACGACATGCGTACTATACGTATGTAGATATTACGGACGTGGTGAGGCTCATGGTTACGGATGCCTTCGATGTAGGCCTGCCTCCCGCAGAGACACTCGCCCTGCAGCGCTGGATTCTCTCCGTGCGCGCGGGAACCCCGGTGGTGGCGCTGGTCACCGGGGCGATCGGCTCGGGGCGTTCCACGCTCCTCGCGCGCGCCGCCGCGGTAGCAGAGGACTCGGGATTCCGCGTCGCTGCGCTGCAACTGCCGGGGCCCATGGTGCGGCCGTCCTGGGCTCGTCCCGAGCAGCTGGCCGGCCTGCCGCGCCACCTCGCGGGGCCGCAGCTGCTCGACTGGCTCCTGCGCTCCGCGCGCCTCGAGGGTGACCGCTGGCTCCTGCTGCTGGACGACGCGCACGTCGCGGATCCAGACGAAGTCGCGTCGCTGGCGTCCATCGTCGCGGGATCGGGAAGCGGCGTCCTCCTGCTGCTCGCGGCCTCGGCGGACCGCGACCCCGCCGCCGGGCGCACCGCCGCGCTCCGCGCCCGGCTGTCGGCGCTGGCGACGCTGCAGCAGCATCAGATGAGCGCCTGGACCGGCATTGATGTGAACGGCCTGATGCTCAGCAATGCGCTCGACAGCGTCCCCACTACCCGCTTCGGCTTCGAGCTGGCTCAGCTCACCTCCGGCAATGCCGCCCTCGTCCGTGCCTACACGGACGCCATCCTCGCGCTCGACGAGGACGAGCGGCTGCCCGCCCTGACGGGGGCGCGGCGGCTCATCGACGTGGAGCCCCCGCAGCTCGCACGCGACCTCATCCGCGCCCGGCTGGAGGGCACCTCGCCCGCGGAGCGGCGCCTGCTGCACGCGCTTGCGGTCTGGGGCCTGCCCGCGGACGTCGCGACGCTGGCGCTGCTGGCGGACGAAGCCGAGGAGTCCGCGGAGGCTCTCCTCGACGCCCTCGAGGCGGAGGGACACGTCCGTGCCCGGACGATCGGGGCGGACACGCGGTTCTCGCTGGCGGACGGGGTCACGCGTGCGGTGCTGGCGCGCGATGCACCTTCGCTGCTCGCCACCCGCGTGCACCGGATCGCCTCGGAGCGGCTCGCGGCGGTCGAGGTGACGCCGGCGGAGGGGATCGCCCGGGCAGCGCACCATCTCGCTGTGCGTCCGCTGAATGCGGAACACGCCGCCCAGGTCCTGCGCGCTGCCCGCGACCTCCTCGCCCGAGGGCGCCACGTGACGGCGCGCGAGTACCTGGAGGCAGTCACCCTCGACGCCGTGTCAGAGGACCTCCCGGCGGACCTGCTGGTGGAGGCTGTGCAGTCGCTGGCCGAGGCGTATACGCGCGCGAGCAATACCGAGACCGCCGAGCGGCTGGTGCAGGCGATCCGCGTCCCAAGCCGCACCGTCTCGCCGAGCTACCTGAGGGCGCTCCTCGGCCTCTCGAGGACGTGGCTGGGCGCCGGGCGCGAGGTCGAGGCGGAGTCGACGCTCCGCTACCTGACTGCCCGGCCGCGGACGCCTCGCGATGTCCGCTTCCAGGCGGGCGCCGAGCTCGTGCGGTTGGAGCACTGGCGCGGCTATCCGGAGCAGGCGATGTGGCTCGCCACCGAGCTGCGGCGCCTGCACCCCGGCGAGCCGGACGCGCACGCGCAGCTCTGGTTCGCGGAGGCGCTCGTCGCCCATGCGCGCGGCGACCTCTCGGCCGCCGTGCACGGGGCGCGTCGCGCGCTCTGGCTCGCCCACCAGGCGAACGACGCGGGGACGGCGGCGAAGGCGCTCGCGGTCGTGGGCGAATGCTGGCTGGACGCCGGCTCCGTGCAGCGTGCGCTGGTCTGGCTGCGCGGCGCGATCCGCCGCGGGGAGCGCTCCCAGGCGGGCCCTGACGTGGCGTGGATCCGGAACCGACTGATCCCCGCCGCGATCGAGGCAGGCGAGTGGACCGGCGCGCTTGCCTCCGCACGCCGTGGGCGCAGCCAGGCCGCCTCGATCAACCTCCCCCACTCGTTGCTCCGATCCGAGGCAGCCGTCGGGCTGCTGGAGGCGCAGCGCGGCCGCGTCTCGCCGCGTTGGTTGCGGGCGTTCGTGCCGCCCGACGGTTTTGGCAATCCTCTGCTACAGGTAGCCATCGCGATCACCCGCTTCGAGCAGCAGCGGACGGCGGGTCTGCACGAGCACGCCTACCAGACGGCCCGCCTCGTGGCGGAGGAGCTGGCGATCACCCCGGGCTGGGAGCGGTTCGAAGCGGTGGAGGTGCTTCCGCGTCTCGCCCAGGTGTTCCACGAACGTGGCGATGCTTGCGGACTCCAGGCGGTGCTCCAGCGACTGCAACGGATCGTCGAGGAGCGTCCACGCCTCGCGATCGGGCGCGTGGAGCGCGACGTCGTGAGCGCGCGCCTCGCCGTCCTCGAGGGCCGCCCCGCGGACGCCGCCACCGGGTTTGAGCTGGCGCGGCACCAACTGCTGGGGATGGGGTATCGCTGGCGTGCCGCCGAGCTCAGCGGCGCGCTGGGACGGGCACAGACAGCCGGGGGACAGCGCGCTCGCGCGGTGCGGTCGTTGCGGGAGGGGATCGTCGAGCTCGATGCCATCGGTGCGGCGGCGTCCGCGGGCCGGCTGCGCGATCAGCTCTCCGAGCTCGGCGGCCGGGCGCCCCGCGCGACGGCGCCCTCGGGCCGCGCACTCACGCCGAGGCAGCGGGAGGTGGCGTTGCTCGCGGCGCGCGGGCTGTCCGACCGCGAGATCGGGATCGAGCTGGGAATGACGCGCCGGACGGCGACGACCCACATGTCCGCGATCCTTCGGCGGCTGAACCTCCGTTCCCGGTACGACCTCGCCCACTGGTTGGACGCGGCGCCGCCGAGCTGACGGCTCCTTCCTCCGCCTCTCCGCCTCTCCACCTCTCCGCCTCTTCGGGCACGGTCGCGCTAGTCTGCGGCGGCAGTTCACGCGCCCGCGGATCGAGGAGAGACCACCATGCTCCAGCCATCACACACCGAGTACGCCGGCCCGCGCGGGGTGGGGATCCGCATGACGGAGCCACTGATGCCCGGCATGGGCGGCGCCTACGGGGAGACCGACCCGGAGCTGCTGGAGGCCTACCATCTGTTCGACAAGGCGCACCTCGTCATGCTCGGCGAGGAAGAGCTCATCCCCCGCGCCGCCGTCGTCGAGATGCTGCGCGCGATCCGCGAGATGGAGCAGGCCGGCACGATCGCCACGAGGAACCAGGTGGGCGGCGGGATGCACTCGGGCGAGCAGTACCTCGTCCGTCGCCTCGGGTACGACGTGGGCGGCCGCATCCACCTCGGACGCAGCACGGGGGACTTCGGCGCGGTCGCCCGCCGGGTACGCGAACGCGCGCGGCTCGTCGAGCTCGGGGCGGCCGTGAACACGCTGCGCGAGGCGCTGCTCGCCACCGCCGAGGAGACGCTCGACGTCGTGATGCCCGGCCACACCGGCACCCAGCACGCACAACCGACGACGCTCGGCCACCAGCTGCTCGCGTGGGTCGCGATCCTCGAACGCCACTTCGACCGGGCCCTCGAGGCGTTCGCGCGCGTGAACCAGAGCCCGGCGGGTGCAGCGATCCTCACCGGCTCCAGCTTCGCCGTGGACCGGCAGCGCACCGCCGAGCTCATGGGCTTCGACGGCGTCATGCGGAACACCGTCGACGCCATCCAGGGGCACGACGACGAACTGGACGCGCTCGGGGTGGCGGTGTCGCTGAACGTCTGCCTCGCGCGGTGGGCGAATGACATCAACTTCTGGTCGACGTCCGAGGCCGGCTATGTCCGCGTCCCGGACCGCTTCTGTGGCACCAGCAGCATCATGGCGCAGAAACGGAACCCCGCGATGCTCCCGGCCATGCGGACGGCCGCGGCGGACGCGGCCGGCGCGTACGCCGCCGTCGCCGCGGGGCTGAACGCGATGTCGGGCGACTTCGGTGGGGACGGCGGATCGGCGCTGCACCAGTCCTTTGCGAACGCCCGGCGTGGCTGCGCCTGGCTGGCGGAGCTGGTGCCGGCGCTGGAGGTGAACCGTCCGCGCATGCTCGACCTCGCGGGCGCCCACTGGGCGCAGGCCACGGATGTCGCGGCGGCGCTGGTCGAAGAGCGGGGATGGCCGTGGCGCGTGGCGCACCAGGTGACCGCGATCCTCGTGCGGCTGTCGGAAGAGCGGGGCATCGCGCCGCGGGACGTGACCCCGGCGCTGCTCGATGAGGCGGCGGAGACGTACCTCGGCGCAGCGGTCGGGCTGTCCGAGGATGTCCTCCGGGACGCCCTCGACCCCGCGCGGTTCGTCCAGCGGCGCACGCTCTACGGGGGGCCCGCGGCGACCGCGGCGGGCGAAGAGCTGGCGGAGCACCGCGAGCGGCTCGCCGCCGACCGTGCGAGACAGTCGGCGGTGGAGGAGCGGCTGCAGCGCGCCGATCGCCTGCTCGAGTTGGCGATCGACGCGCTGATCGGCTAGCGGGCGGCGGGGACCAGGTGCGCGCCCGTGGGGGCGGAAGCGGGGCCCTCGGCCGCGCGCTTGAATCCCTCGTTCTCCATCGCGATCGCCTTCGCGATCGGCCGGCGGATGAGCAGCCCGAGCAGTGGCGCGAGCGCGCCCTCGACCCGTACCGAGAGGGTGTTGCGGGTGCCGCCGGGGACCGCTTCCAGGTCGTGGCCCCCGGTCATCGTGGCGCCCATCACCTTCGTCGCCCAGGCGAAGCGCCGCAGCGGCTGCAGCTCCGTCACCGTCCAGGTGCGTTCGCTCTGCGCCGGCTGCTTGATCCGCGCCTGCGACCCGAGCGCCATCGGGCCGGTGTCCAGGCGCCGGACGCTCGTGATGCTCGGGGTGAGCTGCGGCCACGCTTCGACGTCCAGGGTGAGCTCCCAGACGCGCTCGACGGGGGCGGCAATCTCGATCCGGTGTTCGATCTTCATGGTGTCCATCCTCGATCTTCGGTCGGTCGGTCGGCCGACCGCGCTGTGATGACTGCGACGAGAGTGTACCAAGTGGTACACTCTCGTCGAGAGGGGTGAGCATGCCTCAGGCGAGAGACGAATTGCTCCAGCGCATCCTGGGCGAGGTGGCCGCCAACGGCCTGGCGGACCGGAGCCTGCGCGAACTGGCGGAGGCGGTCGGGAGCAGCCACCGCATGCTGCTCTACCACTTTGAGTCACGCGCCGGGCTCGTCGCCGCGATCGTCGAGACCGTCGAGGCGTCCCAGCGGGCGATGCTGTGGGAGCTCGCCGCGCAGTCCGAGGGCTCCGCCGACCTCGTGCGGAAGTTGTGGGCGCAGGTCTCCTCCGAGGAGCTGCGCCCGTTCGTGCGCCTCTTCTTCGAGTGCGTCGGCGTGACGGGAGGGGTCGGGCTGACTGAGCCCTGGCTGGACGTCTCGGCGACCGTCGGCGACCAGCTGGGGATCGAGACAGATGTGGACGAGCTCCGGCTCGGGGTAGCGGTGACCCGCGGGCTGCTGATCGATGTCCTGGCCACGGGCGACGCTGAGCCGGCCACGCGCTCGCTTGAGCGCTTCATCGCGATGTGGGCGCCGGGCGACGTTGGGTAGCTTCGATCGACAGTAATCGGGGGAAAAGAGCGAGCGAAATGCTGGCCGGCTGATTGGCGACGATCTCCGCGGATCCCGCTACCATGGCGCCGGCGGCGGGGAGGATCAGCGGCATGACGCGCCAGGCTCGCACGCGTCCATCGACGCCCGCGCGGTCGCCGGTCGAGATCCCCACCGCGCACCCGCACGCGCCACCGTCGGAGGCGGTCCGCCTGCCCCCCCGGGCGCCGGAAGCCATGCGGACAGTGCAGCAGCGCGCGGGCAACCGTGCCGCGCGCGCCCTCCGTCGCGCCGCCGTCGCTCCGCCGCTCGCCCGCGGAGTCTCCTCAGCCGCCACGGTCCGCGAAGCGCCGATGCACCGCCTCCAGCGCGCGTGGGTCGCCACGAGCGAGTCGGGCGTGGAGGAGTGGGACGCCCAGGTCGGTTCGAAGACCTGGCGGCGCCGGGCGGGGGCCGGAGGCTACGAGTACTACTACACGGTCACGAGCGGCAGCGGCGACGTGGAGTGGGAGATGGAATGGCACGCCGCCGCCTGGTACGCCGACAAGGGCGTGCCGGTGCCCCCGGCGCTGTCGGGCGCCACCGCCGAGGTGACGCTCGTCGAGGAGGACGATTCCGACGACGAGTACGAGGCGCAGTGGGACCTCGACCGGTTCTTTGCCGAGATCTCGAGCAAGGGCGTCGCCGGGGTCTGCAACGCGATGACCGCCGCGTACCTGATGAACTTCATCGATCCGGACGTCGACACGTCCGGCATGACGGCGGTCATCTTCGAGAAGACGCTCCTGCTCAAGGGGCTCCTCGACTACGTCACGACGTTCTACAGCAGCTACGACTCGTCAGACGTGACCTACGGCTTCGTCACCTGGGGCCAGGCCATGGGGCTGACCGGCGACTGGCTCGGCGCGCTGGACGACTCGAGCGTGGATGAGGCGGCGGCCTCCTTCCGCGAGTGGTTCCACCAGGCTCGCGAGGCCCTGCCGCCCCGCGCCATGCTCGCGATGAGCGGCCCATACACGGGGATGAGCCTGGAGGGCCTGGCGACGCAGATCGACGACATGCTCGAGCCGTGGTTCGACATGCGCCGGTCATTCCAGGGCGTGGTGGTGATCAAGGCGCAGAAGGAGGGGCTCCCGACCGCGACCGGTCACGAGCTCGCCATCCGTTACGACGCTGACGGGAGCGCCTTCGAGATCTTCGACCAGAACACGGGGCTCATCCGCGAGGCGATCGTGGAGCAAGAGGACATCGCGGGGCAGATCGCGGCGCACCTCATGAAGTACGTCCGGAACCCGATGCCGGTCTTCAACGAAGGCGAGCGCATCACGTCCGACAAGGCGCGCTTCGAGGTGCAGATCCACCCGTGACACGCGGACGACGCGCCGGGCGAGTCCGCGCCGTCCCCGCGCAGTCCGACGGCGGTCCTTCGGCTCCCCGTCCCGAGGCTGGCGTCGACCCGCCCTCGTCCGCGTCGCCGGAGGCGGCGCGCCAGGTGCGGTCGGGAGCCACGCCCGGCGCCGCGCAGGCGCGCGCCCTGCAGGGCGCGGTGGGCAACCGGGCGCTTTCGCGGCTGGTGGACGCGACCCTCGGCGCCGCCCAGCGGAAGAAGAACCCCGAGCGGGAACGCCTCGAGCGCATCCGTATGTGGAGCGAGCTGCTCCAGCAGAAGGAAGGGCTCGCGCCGGCCGACGCCAGAACGCTCGCGGAGGCGTTCGCGAACACTGGTACGAGCATCGTCACGCTGGAGGAGTTCGCGCCGCTGCTCGGCCTCGGCTGGACGGCGGGCCCCCTCGTCACGCTCATCCGGAAGTACCTCGGCGACGACGGCGGCCGCACGCAGGAGGATTGGTGCGTGTTCGCGGTGCGGCGCGCCGACGACCCCGACGCCGTGGCCGACAGCGTGCGAGCTGGCCAGGTGGACTGGGTGAACGCCCCGGCGACATTCCACACGGGCAACGACCGCTACACGGCCACGGAGATGACCCCGACCGGTGACTTCGACGTGTTCGTGCTGGAGGTCGACCATGCCGAGGTGGAGGAGCGCACGCTCGACGGCTCGCAGACGGTGTACCTGATCGAGAGCGACGAGGTCGAGTTCGTCGCCACCGGCGAGCTGCGCGACCTGTTGCTGTCCGATTCGCTCTACAACGTCACTGCGACGGGCTACACCCGCTACGCGCCGGTGAACATGGTGGAGCGGCCCGCCGAGGTGAACTTCGCGGCGACGCGGCACTTCACGTACATGACACCCGGCTCGGAGGCGGAGGACGCCGTCATGCATTCGGACGACGCCGACATGCGCGTCGTCAGGCTCGAGGGCGACTCCGTGATCTTCGACATCGGCGGGGACGAGTTCGCGCTGTCCCGCACACCGGCGGCCGGCGACCTGCCGTTTGACTTCGACTATGACTCCGCGACCGGGACGATCGCGCACGGCCATCCAGGACACGCGCTCTACTTCTAGCTACTCGCGCCAGAACGGACGGCCGAGGGCGGACGGCGGGTCCCCGCGCACGAGCCGGCCGAGGACCTCGGAGCGCGCGCCGAGCCGGCGCATGACCGGATGGTTGATCGCCACGAGCGTGAGGATCATCAGCGGGAACGGCAGGATCGGCAGCACCTGGGCGAGGTTGGGGAGGTCCGGCTGGAGCTTGAGCGCCGCCACCTGGAGCAGCCCGAACAGGTAGCAGCCGAGCACCGCACGCACGGGGTGCCAGCCGCCGAAGATCACGATCGCCAGCGCGATCCAGCCGAAGTTGGCGATATGGCCCTCGGACCAGCCGAACTTCACGTCGAGCGAGAAGGCGGCGCCGCCGACGCCGACGAGCGCGCCGCCGACGGCGGCGTAGAGGTAGCGCAGCCGGTTCACGGGCACCCCGCGGGCGAACGCCGCCTCCGGGCGCTCGCCGACCGCCTGCAGCTCGAGGCCCGCGCGCGTGTGGAAGACGAACCAGAACGAGAGCCCGATGAGCACGAACGAGGCGTAGACCACCGGGTTGTGGTCGAAGAGCACGGGCCCGAGGAACGGGATGTCCTCCAGACCCGGGATGCCCATTCGCTGCACCGCCGGCCCGGGACGGCGCACGAAGTCCTGCCCGAGGAACGCGGAGAGCTTCGTCCCCAGGAGCGAGAGCACGATCCCGATGGCGATCTGGTTGAGACGCAGCTCGATGCCGGAGACCGCGACGATGAGCGCGAGCGACATCGAGACCGCGGCAGCGGCGAGGAAGCCGAGCTCGACGCTGCCCGTCGTCACCGCGATCGCGAACCCAGCCATCGCGGACATCAGCATGCTGCCGTCCAGCGACAGGTTCACGATGCCGGCCTTCTCCGTGATCGTCTCGCCGATGGCGGCGAAGACGAGCGGCGTGGCGGCGGCGATGATGGCCGCGATCGTCGCCTCGTTCACGGGGCGCCCTCGGCCGCGCGCATCCGCGCCCGGCGCACCTGCCACCCGCCGATGAGCAACGTGACGAGGACGAGCATCCCCTCGAACACGCCGCCGAGCGAGGAGTGCAGGTCCAGCTTCAGCTGCCACTGCACGCTGCCGACGGCGATCATCGCGAACACGAACGAGATCACCCCGGCCCACGTCGCGCGGAAGTTCGCGAGCAGCACCACGAGGATCGCGAGGAAGCCGTAGCCGCCCGAGATGGACGGCACCAGCTTGTGCTGGAGCGCCGCCGCCTGCACCGTCCCGGCCAGCCCGGCGAGCGCGCCGCCCAGCAGGAACGCGTACACCAGGTACCGCGCCGTGGGGATCCCGAGCCGTCCGGCGGCCGCCGCGTTCTGGCCGACGGCGCGCAGACGCAGCCCGAACTGCGTGCCGCGCAGCAGGAGCGCGACGGCGATGAGCGCGAGGATCGCGATCGCCACCGCGAGCGGAGAGACACGGAGCCCGGCGATCGTCGGGAACCACGCGGCGTCCGGGAACGGCTCGGTACCGCCGGTCGAGGCGATCCCCGCGCGCTTCCAGGGGCCGATCACCAGGTAGATCACGAGGCCCGTCGCCACGAAGTCGAGGCCGAGTCCGCCGAAGATCTCGTTCACGTTCCCGCGCACGCGCAGCACGCCGACGAGCGCGCCCCAGGCCAGCCCGCCGATCGCGCCCGCGAGGATCATCAGCGTCAGCAGGACGGGCGACGGGGCGGCGACCTCCCGCGCGACCCACGAGGTGGCGATCGCGCCGAGGATGATTTGGCCCTCGACGCCGATGTTCCACAGCCCGGCGCGGAACGTCACGACCAGCGACGCCGACGCGAGGGCGAGCGGCACCCACACCATGAGGGTGTCGCCGAACCGCTGCTGGCTGCCCAGCGATCCATCCACGAGCAGCTCGAGCGTTTCGAGCGGCGGCGCGTCCACCAGCCACAGCAGGACCGCCGCGAGGATCAGCGCCACCGGCACCGCCGCCAGGCGCGGCAGCGCTCCCGCGACGGTGCTGCGGCTGCGCGCCGCCCAGGCGCTCACGCGGGCGTCCGCTCGGGCAGCTTGCCGCCGATCAGCATCCCGAGCTCCTCGACGTTCGTCGTGGCGGCATCGACCTCACCGATGATGCGTCCGGCGAAGCACGCGAGGATGCGGTCGCTGTAGGTCATGAGCTCGTCCAGGTCGGAGGAGGTGAACACGATCGCCGTCCCAGAGGCGCGTCGTGCCAGCAGCTGACGCCAGATCCACGCGGCGGATTCCAGGTCCAGGCCACGCGTCGGGTGCTCCATCAGCACGACCGAGGCGACCTCCGGCATGAGCGCGAGGAGGAGGCGCTGCTGGTTGCCGCCGGAGAGCGACTCCGGCACGGAGTCCGGTGTCCCGCGGATCGAGAAGCGTGCGATGCGTTCGGCGGCATCCGCCCGCGCGGCATTCCAGTCGATGACGGCCTCGCCGGCGCGGTGGGCGAGGGCAACGTGCTCCGTGATCGTGAGGCCCGGGACGAGGCCATCGGCGAGGCGGTCAGCCGGCATGTAGTGGAAACCGCGTCCCACCCGCTCCCGGTAGCGGGCGGCCGTGACGTCGGCGCCGTCCAGCGCGATCCGCCCGCGCCGCAGCGGGGCGAGCCCGGCGACCGCCCGCAGCAGCGTCCGCTGCCCGGCGCCCTCGAGGCCGGCGATGCCGACGACCTCGCCGCCTCCGATCTCGAGGTCGACGTCGCGGATCGTGACGCCGGCGTCCTCGGCGGTGAGGCCCGCGAGGGCGAGGCGCGTGTCGCCGACCATCGGGGTCGGTCGCTGCCCGAGCTCGACGTGGCGCCCGAACATCAGCGCGACCAGCTCGGGCGCGGGGCAGGGGAGGTCGCGCTCACCGGCGACCGCCCCCTGGCGCAGCACCGTGACGCGGTGGCAGAGCGACTCGACCTCCTCGAGCTTGTGAGAGACGAAGATGACGGACATCCCCTGCTCGGCGAGCCGGCGGATCGTGGCGAAGAGGCGTTCGCGCTGCGACTGCGAGATCGCCGTCGTGGGCTCGTCGAGGATGAGGACGCGCGCGCCCAGCCAGAGCAGGCGCGCGATCTCGAGTTGCTGACGCTCGCCGACCGTGAGCGTGGAGGTCGGCGCGTCCGGGTCGATCGCGAATCCGAAGTCCTGGCAGAGCTGCTCCAGCGCCGCGCGCGCATCGCTACGCGACCGTCCGCCCTCAGCGCGGCGTCCGTGCTGCGCGCCCACGAGCATGTTGTCGACGGCGGAGAAGGGGAGGAATACCAGCGGTTCCTGATGGAGGATGCCGATGCCGGCCTCGATCGCGTCTTTCGGGGAACGCGGATCCAGCCGGCGTCCGTCCAGCTCGATCTCGCCGGCGTCGCGGTCGAGGAAGCCCGAGAGGACTTTGACGAGCGTCGACTTGCCGGCTCCGTTCTCGCCGAGCAGGCCGTGGATCTCACCGGGGGCGATGGCCAGGGAGACGTTGTCGTTCGCCACGACGGCGCCGAACCGCTTCCGGATCCCGCGGAGCTCCAGCGTCATCGCAGCGGCCGTCCTCGGTGATGGGGGAGGGTCAGCGAAGGGTTCGCCTGCTCCCGGGCGTACCTCCCGGGAGCAGGCGCGAACGTTACTGCGCCGTGGAGGCGCCTTCCATGCCTTCCAGCAGGCTGGTCATGTACCAGATCTGCTGGTCGGTGGCGGTCTCGCCCTCGGCGAGGAAGGCGGAGCCGTCCTGGAAGTTCAGCGGGCCGGTCCACAGGCTGAGCGATCCGTCCGCGAGGCCGGCGATGAACTCGTCGAGGGCGACGGCGTTCTCCGCCGTCAGACCCTCGCCCTGCACGAAGCCGATGGCGCTCGTGTCGTGGTTGTTCATGTCCGACCAGTCCGGCCCGAGCCACTGGAACGTGGCCGCGAAGTCGCCGTCGACGACTGACTGCGCGATCTCGAGGTAGGACGGGCCCCAGTTGAAGTACGGGACGCCGAGGCACGCGGCCGGGGCCTCGTCGCAGGCGCCGACGTAGTCGTACGGCACGGCCCACACGGCGTCACCGCCGGACGCGAGCTGGCCCGCGCGCACGATCGCCTCGGTTGTGTCGATGCCGGAGATGACCACGTCACTCCCGGAGGCGAAGAAGTCGTTCACCACCTGGGTCGGGTCCAGGGTCACGCCCGGGATGTTGAACCAGAAGCCGATCCACGTGACGTTGAACGCGAGGTCGGCGGCGTCGTTCCCGGCGACCTCGGTCCAGCAGTGGCGGGCGCCCAGGAAGGCGCTGTTCGCCAGCCGGCGAGTCTCGTCGTTGATCAGCGGGCCGAGGTAGGAGATCTGGCCGGACTCGCTCTGCAGCGCCGCGGCGCAGCCGGCGATCATCTTGCCGTACTCCATCTGCCCCATGACGTTGCCGAGGTTCGCGAGGTCGGCGCGGAAGTCCCGGCCGTCCGCCCACGCGTTGTCACCGGACGACCAGATCATCGGGACATCCGGGTGCTGCGCAGCAGCCTCCAGGATGCCGTCCTTCATGTCGTCCGAGGTGGCGAAGATGAGCGACGCCCCCTGGGCGATCATCTCCTCGACCACCTGCGGGATGGTGAGGTTTGGCGAGTCGGCCGGGTTCACCTTGTCGACGACGATCATCTCGGCGCCCAGCCGCTCCTCGAGGTATTGGCCGGCCTCGAAGTGGGCCTGGGACCAGCCGCGGTCATCGCGCGGGCCGACGAGGATCATGCCGAACACGAGCGGCCCGTCCGCCGCCTCGGTTGCCTCCGCGGTCGCCGTGGTCTCGGTGGCCTCGCCAGTGGCGGCGGCTTCCTCGGTGGCGGCCGCATCACCGTCTTCGTCGCTCGAGCAGGCGGCTGCGATCAGCAGCGCGGGCAGGAGCAGCACGAGCAGCAAGCTGCGTCTCAAGTAGGTTCTCCTCTGGGTCCGGGCTCGCGCCCGGAGCTGAATGGCGATCGGGGGTACGACCCGATCCTCGGCCCCTGGGCCGGTGGGGATCGTCGGGGAGCGGGGGATGATGTCGGCCCCGGAAGATTACCGCCCGGCGGTCTGTGCGTGAATTCGCACCTTTACGTTTCGCGAACATTGCGTGGCACCGAGTGACTCGAATCGACGGTCCCTCACTCGCCGCCGTACTCGTCGATCAGGTAGTTCACCAGGTCCCAGATCTGCCCGTCCTCCAGCTGGTCTCCCCACGCCGGCATCGCCGTGCCCGGCACGCCCAGCGCAATGAAGCCGTACGTCCCATGGTCAGGGTGAGCGGGCACGTGGATCCGCAGGTCCGCCGGCCGCGGGTCGAGGTCGGCCGCGGCCGGGCCGTCGCCCCGGCCCCCGACGCCGTGGCAGACCTCGCACGACTCGACGTAGAGCGCCTGCCCGCGCGCGATCGAGGCGGGATCGGCCGGGTAGGGGTTCTCGGGGACTGCGTCGGCGGGGTCGACGTACGAAAGCGTGAGGATGCCGGCGACCGCGAGCAGGCCGCCCGTGGCGTACAGGGGCGCCGGCCGGGGCAGCCTCCCGGCGACGAGGGTCACCCCCACGCCCCCGAGGATCGCGAGGATCGCCAGGAGGTGCGCCCGCGGCAGCTGCGGCGCCGGCGAGGAGAACGGAGCAGTCCCGACGTTCGACGCCGTCGCTTCCGGGATCGGTACCTCGAAGTCGAATGCGGCGTCGTCGTGACCGTCCCGGATCACCTCGACATGGAGCGTCCAGGTCAGGGACTGGCCCATGACGACCTCCGCCGCGAAGAACGGGTCGGTGAACTCCGCCGCGACGCGTTCACCGCCCGCGGCGTCCGCCCGACGGGCCTCGACGAGGACGCGCCGGATCTCGGCCGCGACGTCCTCCTCGGGATCGTCGGCGTAGAGGTGCACGGTGACCTCGTTCGGCCCGATGCTGCCCGGCGTCAGCTGGACGTGCGCGTTGAGGCCCTCAGCGGCCAGGACCCCGCTGAACGGCTGCGCGACCTGCGCCGCCGACACGGCCGCGTCGCCGCGCGGCGTCGGCGTCTGCGCCAGCACCGCGACCACGCCCAGCGCCGCGAGGACGAGCGCGGCCTCCGCCGGTAGCCAGCGCCGCAGCGCCTGCACCGCCCGCCAGCCGCTCTCGCCGGCCGCCCGCTCTTCGGCCAGCGCTTCGATGCGCCAGCGGTTGCGCACCGCCGCCAGCAGCGCCCCGCCGAACAGCGCGACCTTCAGCAGTAGCCAGCGTCCGTAGTCGCTTCCCCAGAGCGCCGAGGATGACGGCAGCTCGCCGAGCGCGCGGACGATGCCAGTGGCGGTGAGCACGAATACCGCGCCCAGCGCGAACGTCGAGAATGGGACGAGGACCGCGCGGGCCTCCGCCTGCGTGGCCGGCCGCCCACGGAAGGCGACCACGAGGAGCACGAGGAGCACCACGAGACCGCCGACCCAGGCGGCCGAGGCGACCGCGTGAGTGGCGTGCGCCAGCATCGCCCAGCCGTCGCCCGGCGCAGCGTTCGCGTGGCTCTGCCACGTCGCGGCGCCGAGCGCGACGAGCGCCGGCACGGGCAGCAGCGCGATGACGACCGCCTGCCCTCGCCGTCGCTGCTGCCGCCCGGCCATCACCGCCAGGCCGGCCAGCACCGCCGCTGCCTCGACCGCCAGCGCCCGTGACGCCCAGATCGCGCCCGCCCGCGTCGAGCCGACGAACTCCGCGAACGAGACGCCGGGGAGCGCATCGCGCTGCTCCATGCCGACGACGATGACGCCCGCGCCCGCGAGGGCGACCCCCGCCACGCCGAGCCGCGTGTTCACGGCGAGGTATGACCGCCACAGCGCTGGCGCTTCATCGCGCCGCGCGAAGAGGGGGCGGTACAGCGCCACGCCGCCGAGGAGCAGCGACAGCCCGGCGTAGGACAGCCACCGCCCGGCCACGCTGGCCGTCGAGGCGCCCGCGCCCAGTCCCTCCACCTCGGCGGCGGCGCCGCTCGGCCTCGATCCGTCCGGGTTGAGGACGGCGAAGGAGAAGGCCCCGCTCCAGGCATGTCCGTCAGCCGTGGAAACGGTCAGGTAGACCACGGTGTAGAAGCCGGGCCGGAGTGCATCGACGCGGCCGGTGAGGTGGTACGGGTCAGCGGGGTCGACCGCGATCCCCCCGACCGGGATCGCGTTGCCGTCGCTGTCGAGGAGCTCGAAGGAACTCGCCGCCGGCTCCAGCGGCTCGGAGAACCAGAGCTCGATCACCTCGGGGGTCCCGGGGAGCTCCGCTCCCGACGCGGGGTCCGAGCGCACGAGGATGGCGTGCGCCTCCGCTACGTCCGCTCCGCGCCAGCTCGCGAGCGCGACGGTGGCGACGATCGCCAGCGCGATGCCGAGGGCGGCGCGCCGGATGATCCGGCTCACGAGGGCGTTTCCGTGCGGATCGCCCACGCTCCCGCCGCCCCCGCCGCGAGCAGCCCGATCGCCGCGACCAGGATCCACCATGGCAGCCCGCCCTCCTCCTCGGTCGATGCGACGGTCGGAACTGCGGGCGTTGCGTCGGCGGTCGTCACTCCGGTCTGCACGGTGCCAGTCCCGGCATCCGTCGGGGCGGAGGCCGGTGGGCTGGGGGTGGAGCTGGCAGCGGGGGTGGCGGCCGGGTCGATAGTGAAGGTGAAGGCGCCTTCCGCCGGATCGCCGTCGACGGCGGAGAGCGTGCGCCAGGTGACGGTGTACCTCCCCGGCGTCAGGTCGGGCGCGAGCCCGACCGATGCGTGCGTCCGGTCTAGGTCGTCGATCTCGAGGTCGTCGAGGTCGACACGATCGCCGGCCTCGTTGCGCACTTCGAGGGCGTTCGCTCCGGCGCGGCGGAACAGCTCTTGCCCGAACCAGACCTGGAGGCGCTCGGGTGCCTCACGCACGACGCCCTCGATCGGAGGATCGGCCGCTTCCGGCTCGGCGTGCGCCTCGACCGCGGCGGGCGCCGCGAGGCTGACGATGGCCCATGCCACCATCAGCCCCGCGGCGATCCGACCCGGGAGGGAGCGACCCTGCCGCTGCGCCCGGCGTTCGACTGCTTCGGACGGTCCGTGTGCAGCTCGCATGTCCGTCTCCCTCCGCGCTGGCGGGTGTTCACGCCTCGCGGTGCTCACGCCCTTCCAGTGCACACCCCTGCCGTGCTCAGTGGGCGTGGCCGCCGCCGACGGCGCCGTAGACGTCGTGGCTCAGGGCGTGTTGCGTCTCGTGCGCGTCGTGCGCCGGGACGGCGGCGGCAGCCGCGTCGTCGGCGTCGATCGCCTCGAGGAGCGCGGAGGCGGACGCGATGAAGGCGTCCGCCGCGGGCTGCTGCTCGCCCCAGTCCACGGCGCGGGCAGCGGTCAGCGCGTTCCCGACCTTGCCCGACCACCCAGCCTCGATCGTCGGCGTCGCTGCCAGCGCATCGTCGATGCCGTGGAAGCCCGCGGAGTCGATGAGGATGATCGCGGCAAGGCGCGCGCCGGCGGCGTCGTCCGCCGCCGACAGCTCACCGAGCGCGTGGTACGCATCGTGGCTCAGGGCGTGCTGCGACTCGTGCACGGCCACCGCGGCGAGGGCCGCTGCCTCGAGGTCGTCCGCCTCGAGGGCGGCGAGCAGCGTCGTCGCGTCCCCGATGAACGTGTCGGCCGCGGGCTGGAGGTCACCCCACGCCACGACCTGCGCCGAGGCGAGCGCGCGGCGCGTCGCGCCGAGCCACGATGCCTCGATCGCCGGGCTGCCGCCGTTCAGCGCCTCGTCCATGCCGTGGAAGCCCGCCGTGTCGACGTAGACCAGCGCCGCGAGCATGGCGCCCGGTGAGTCGTCGCTGCCGGACAGGCCCGCGAGGTGCGCGAACGCATCGTTGCTGAGCGCGTGCTGCGACTCGTGCACGGCCACCGCCAGCGGCGCCGCGGTCGCGGCGTCGTCGGCTTCGATCGCCTCGAGGAGCGCCTGTGCGTCCGCCACGAAGAGATCGACGGCTGCGTGCAGCTCCTCGGGCCAGGCCACGGCCTGCGCCGCGGCGATGGCGCGGCTGGTCGCGCCGGCCCACGACGCGTCGATCGCCGGGGTGTCACCGTTGAGGGTTTCGTCCATGCCGTGGAAGCCGGCTGTGTCGATGAGGCGCAGGGCGGCCACGAGCGCGCCCGCGCTGGCCTCCGCGTCCTCGTGCGCCGCTTCCTCGGTCGCGGTCGGGGTAGCGGCGACCTCCTGTGTCGCGGCCTCGGTCGCGGTCGCGACGGCCTCGGTGGGTGTCGCCTCGGCGTCCTCCTCGTCGGAGCATGCCGCGAGGCCCAGCGAGGCCGTCGCCAGGGCGATGAAGGCCACCCGCCGCAGGGGCAGGGTGGAATGGTCGAAGTTGAACAAGGCAGATCCCATCTGCGGCCGGTGCGCGTCCAATGCGCAGCGGCCGTCCATCGGTCAGTGATCGACGCGGGCGCACGAGCAGGGCCCGACGCGCCACTACGGCCGCCGGGACTGCTCGGTGCGGGATGGGAGTCAGGCGCGCGGGGGTGGGGCGTCGGGGACGACGCGCTGGCCGGCGAAGGCGGCGACGTCCGGCGCACCCCCGGGGGTGGCGAACGAGGTCTGCTCGGTCAGCTCCGCCACCGTGAGGGGCGGGAGGATCGACCCGGACACGCTCAGCTCGAACAGGAACGCGACGCCGGCCTCGTCGCCGGTGTCGCCCTCGGCGCCGTGGCTCGACGGGTGATCGTGCTCGAACGGGATGCCGGCGGCGTAGACGTGCTCGTGGTCCGGCCGCCAGCCGGCGAGGTCGCCGTCCACGACCGCGAGCAGCGGCTGGAGCAGTGCGAACACCGCCGCCACCGTGAACACACGGCGCGACGAGGCGCGTCCGACCAGGCCGAAGCGGTTCCAGGGCATGTCGTGCGGACTCTGCTCCCTGTTCGGTGTAGGCGCAACGATGCCGGTCGTCCGCCAATCGAGTGCGTCGGACCTAGGACTGCAGTACCACCACCGTCCCGAGGACGCAGAGCACGGTGCCGGCGAGCACGGGGCGGGTGGGACGCTCGCGGAGGAAGAGCATCGCCAGCGGGATCGCCATCAGCGGGGAGGTCGCGTTGAGGATCACCGCGCGCGCCGCGCCCGCCTCGCCCACGGCGTAGATGTAGAGCCACGAACCGAGGCCCGTCCCGAGCAGGCCGACCGTCGCGATCAGTGCGAGGTCGCGGCCGCGGGGCAGCCGGCCCGTGGACGGGCGTCGACGGTTGCCGACGAGGGCGATGAGGCCGAGCGTGAGCCCACCCGAGGGGATACGGATCAGCGCCGCCACCGCGGAGCTCATCGAGCCGCGCGCCCCCGCGAGGAGCAGCGTCGCCATCGCCCACGCCGTCGCTACGACGAGGATGGCGACAAGCGTCTGCCCGGCCGTCCACGCGCCCGGCGGCGCGACCGAGAGTGCCTGCGTACGCCTCGCGACGATGAGCCAGCACCCCGCGACGATCGCCGTGCCGCCGAGGAGCAGCGTCCAGGCGACCGGCTCGTCCAGGAAGAGGATGCCGCCCGCCGCGCTGATCGCGACCCACGCCGCCGTCGTCGTCGGCGCAACACGCTGGATGCTCACCCGGTGCATCGTGCGGATGTAGGCAGTGTCCCCCACGCCGTAGCCGATGAGCCCGCTCGCGACGAGGGCGAGGACGGGGAGCGAGGTGAGGTCCACCGGCGCCGACTCAGGCCCGGCGAAGAAGATGAGGACCAGGAACGGCGTGGCGAAGAGGAGTCGGAGCGAACTCAGGACAGGGGCGTCGTAGTCGCTGCTGAGGCGTGCAAGGGCGGTGCTGGTCCCGGCCCAGCCCACCGCCGACGCAAGCGCCGCCAGTTCGCCCAATCCCCACGTCTGTCAGAACCGAGCCCGTTTCGCGGCATCATCGAGTCGTGGAGGGTCAGCGGCAAGAGGCGGACTACCTCCCCCGCCGCCGCTCCCGCTGGCCGAAGGAGCGCAGCGCCCGGAGGAAGTCGATCCGGCGGAACGCCGGCCAGAACGCGTCGCAGAAGTAGTACTCGCTGTATGCGCTCTGCCAGAGCATGAACCCGGAGAGCCGCAGCTCGCCCGAGGTGCGGATGATGAGGTCCGGATCCGGTACGTCCGGCGCGTAGAGGAACTGTGCGATCTCCTCGGCCTCCAGCCCGCTCGCGATCTCCTCGAGGGCATCCCCGCGCCGCAGCCGGTCGCCGAGCAGGCGTCGCACGGCGTCCACGATCTCCTCGCGGCCCCCGTACCCCACCGCCACGAGGAGGTCGCCCCCGGCGTTCGACGCGGTGGCCTGCTCGACCCGCTCGATGGAGGCGAGCGTGGCGGGCGGGAGGAGGTCGCGGCGTCCCACGGCGCGGATGCGCCGAGGCCGGCCGGAGCGCCCCTGCATCTCCGCGAGGCCGTCGATGCGCTCCTCGATGATCGCGAAGATGGCTCCCAGCTCGCCCTCCGGTCGCTGGAAGTTGTCCGTGGAGAGGATCCAGAGCGTGAGCGCCGGGATCCCGAGCTCGTCACACCACGCGACGAGGCGCTCCAGGGTATCGGCGCCGCGCCGGTGGCCCTCCGCGCTCGAACCGAGGCCGGCGGAGCGGGCGAAGCGGCGGTTGCCGTCGGGCAGCACGCCGATGTGCCGGGGGATCGCTCCGCCCCGGACCTCACGCTCGAGGCGCCGTTCGTACCAGCGGTAGACCAGGTTCCTGAGCATCACGCCACTCCTCGGGGTTCGCATAGAGCACTCTGCAACGCAGAGTGAACGGGCGAAAAAAAAGACCTAGCGGCCACGCGCCACTCTGATCAGCGCCTCCATGTGCTCCACGTAGCGCCCGAGGGCGTCCCGGCCGGCCGGCGTCAGCTCGTACTCCGTGCGCGGGAGGCGGCCCTCGAAGCGCTTGTGCGCCACGATGTACCCCGCCTCCTCGAGCTTGCGGGCGTGGGCGCTGAGGTTGCCGTCCGTGGCGTCCAGGAGCGTCTTGAGCTCGACGAAGCTGAGGCGATCGTTCGCGGCGAGCGCGCTCACGATCGCGAGCCGGGTGCGCTCGTGGATGACCGCGTCGAGCTGAGCTGACTGCGCGATCGCGCGTTCCGCGGACGTGGCGCGCGGGTCACGGCGGCGGGGCGCGTCCGCGTCGGAGCGCGAGCGCGCGGCGTCAGCCACCGTAGCGCCTCGCGATCACGGCGCCGAAGCCGATGTGCAGCCCGCCGAACCCGGCGCCGAGGAACCACTGTGCCCCGGCCTCCGGCGCGAGGAAGGCGGCGCCGCCGATGGCCATGAAGCTGAAGCCGAGTGCGGGGAGCAGGCGGACCGAGAACGCCCCGGCCGCCGCGAGGGCGGCGCCGTAGACGACGAGCCATGTCCCCGGCAGCAGGTGGAGGAGGTCCTCTCGGTGGAGGACGAGGGTGAGGATGCCGCCCGCCGCGAGCGGCGGCGCGAGCCCGAGCATGAACTTGCGCGCCGGGGCGGCGAGGAGCCGCTCCCAGTGGCCTCGCGCCTTGCGGAGCGTGGCGGCCACACCGATCGCGATCGCGATGGCCGCCTCCACCTCCCAGACAAGCGCGGCCGCCAGCGCGGTCTCCTGGGCCGCCGCCAGGACGGCAGCGACGAGGGCGCTTCCGCCGATGAGCACCATCCCCGTCCCGGAGATATCCGTGAACCGCGAGGAACTCTCCATCGCGGACCGGATGAAGCGCAGGTTGTCCGCCGCGCGCTCGGCGAGCGGCGTCGGCACTGCGAGCTCGGGCGCGGCGAGGTCGGTCGCGGGCTGTTGCATGCGTTCAGGGTAGCGGGGTTTCGGTGTCCGTAAAGTCCTCTGCAGTGCAGAGCCGACAGCGGCCCGGCCCCTCCTCGCCTAGATCCGGTAGCCCGTTGTCCGGTCGGCGAGGGCCACGTCTGCCGCCGGGAGCGCCGACCGCTGCGCGCGGCGCGATGTGCGCCGTCGCGGGGTGAGGAGGTACGCGGCTCCGCGGTCGAGCACGAACCCGAGCGCACCAATCACGACGATCGCCGCGACGAGGTCCGAGTAGGCGAAGCGGTCGCGCGAGTCGAGGATGAAGTACCCGAGGCCGGAATCGACGCCCAGCATCTCCGCCGGCACGAGGATGATCCACGCGGTGGTGAGGGCCAGGCGCAGCCCCGTGAGGACGTCTGCCCGGATGCCCGGCCAGACGATCGTGCGGAGCAGCTCCACGCGTGACGCCCTCAGGCTCCGTCCCAGCATGATCCATTGCGGGTCGAGCGCGGCGACGCCGGCGCTCGTGCTGAGGGCGATCGGCCACACCGCGCCGATCGCGATGAGGAAGTAGACGGGCTGGTCGCCGACCCCGAACCAGATGATCGCGAGCGGCGTCCACGAGAGCGGCGAGACCATCCGCACGAACGAGGCGGCGGCCCCGATCGTCCTCGCGAAGATCGGCACCCCGCCGAGCGCGAGCCCGAATGGGATGCCGACCACCGTGGCGATCAGCAGGCCGACGAGGATCCGCTTCAGGCTCGCGACCACGTGCCGGTTGAGCGTCCCATCGGCGAGCAGGTCGGCGAGCGCACGCGCCCCGCGGTCCGGCGCGAACGCGGCGAGGAAGCTCCCGGGTTCGACGAGCACGCGGATCGCCAGCCACCACAGCGCGACGAGCATGAGCACGCCGAGCAGCGGGTAGCCGACGCCACGGAGGACATCGCCGGCGGTGAAGCCGGCGGGACGCCCTCCCTGGTCTGCGGGGCTCGGGCGGCCGATCACACCTCGATCCGCTCGTCGCGGGTGAGCCCGCCGTCGATGCCGAAGCGGTCCGCGCCACCGGCGGCTTCGATCGCCGCGCGCGCGTAGCGGTCGTCCACGAGCAGGCTGTGCGCCTCGGCCGGGTCGAGGTCCTGGAGGAACGCGTTGTCGCCCTCCACGACCGTCTCCTTCAACTGGCGGATCAGCGCCTCCGTGTACGAGCCGTACGGGAACGGCTGGAAGTCGATCCGCTCCGTGTTCCAGTCCGGGTGCTGGATCGCGCCGGTTGGGCCGTACTCGTCCACGTCGTAGTGGGTGAGGGCGCGCTCAATGACGGCGCGTGGCTGCGGCAGATAGTTGTTCCCGTCGCCGGAGAGGAGGCGAGCGGCCTCCTGCCGGTTCTCGCGCGCGTAGACCTGCGCGCGGGCAAGGCTGCTGACGACGGCCTGCGCCCAGTTCGGGCGGTTGGTCACGTCGTCCTCGTGCATGACCGCGACACAGCAGGCGTGGTCCAGCCAGACGTCCGGAATGAAGCGCAGGACCTTGCCGACCTGGTTCACCTCCGCGACGGCATTGAACGGGTCCGCGACGATGTAGCCGGCGATAGAGCCGTTCGCGAGGCCCGGCGGCATGTCCGGCGGCGCCATGACGATCAGCTTCACCTGGCCATCGCCGGGCTCCCCCGTCGTGATCGGTTCGAGGCCGGCGTCGCGCAGCAGCATCTGCAGCACCACGTTGTGGATCGAGTACCAGAACGGGATGCCGACCGTGGTACCGGAGAGGTCCGCAAGGCTGTTCACGTCGTTCGCGACGGTGAGCGCCGAGCCCCCCGTGTGGTTCCACGCGACGAGCTTCAGCGGGAAGTCCTGGCCGAACCGCAGCCAGATCGCCATGGGCATCAGCAGGTGGACGACATCCACCTGGCGGGCCTGGAATGCCTCCGCCACCTGCGACCAGCCGCGGAACAGCGTCGGGTCGGACGGCTTGAGGCCGGCCTCCTCGTAGTACCCGAGGCCGTGCGCGAGCACGAGCGGCGTCGAGTCCGTGATCGGGAGGTAGCCGACGCGCAGCTCGGTCTTCTCGATCTCGCCGCCGGCCGCCGCCGTCCCGCCCACCGCGGCCGTGGAGGTCGCCGCGCCGGCGGTCCCGGTGGCCGTCGTGGTCGCGCCACCCTCGCCCTCGTCCGCCCCGTCGTCGCTACAGCCAAGCAGCGCCGCGCCCGCGAGTCCGGCGAGGCCGAGGCCCGCGCCGCGCAGGAACGTCCGCCGGTCGAGTGCCGGCGACGTGAGTGCACCCCGGCGGTTGCCGGGAGTCCACAGGGGAGGAGTCATGGACAGCGACCTCTCATACGCGGGGACTGGCGCCCCGGTGTTGAACGCAGAACTCAGAGATGGGCGGCGAAACCCGCGGCCGGAGCCGCCTCGCGGGCGAACTCGGCGTAGGTATGGAGGACCTCCTCGCGCAGGTCAGCCGTCGCCCGGGCGTCCCGTGACTCGGTGGACAGCTCCCAGGTGCGACGGATGCGGCCCGGCGAGGGGGACATCAGCGCCACGCGGCTCCCCAGGAGCAACGCCTCATCGACGTCGTGCGTGACCATCACGACGGTCAGGCCCAGCGACTGCTGGATGCCGAGCAGCCACTGCTGGAGCGTCCGCCGCGTGAGCGGATCGAGCGCGCCGAATGGCTCGTCCAGGAGGATCACGCGTGGCCGCGTCACGACCGTGCGGGCCAGCGAGACGCGCTGCGCCTGCCCCCCGGACAGCTCGTCCGGGTAGGCGCGGGCGAGCTCGGACAGCCCGAACTCTGCGAGCGTGCGGTCCACGAGGTCGTCGTCCGCGGCGCCACGGTTGGCGCGGTAGTTCAGCCCCAGCGTGACGTTCTCGCGGACGCTGAGCCAGGGCAGCAGCAACGGCTGCTGGAAGACGATGCCGACGTCGCGGCCGTGCTCGCCGGAGGCGATCGTGACAGTGCCCTCATCGAGCGCGTCGAGGCCCGCGATCACGCGGAGCAGCGTGCTCTTCCCGCACCCGCTGGGCCCCAGGAGCACGAGGATCTCGCCGTCCTCGACCTCGAGGTCCAGCCCCTCGAAGACCGTGAACTGCTGTCCACGGGCCCCGAAGCGGCGCGTCGCCCCCGTTACGCGGAGCGGGCGAGCAGCCACTGGAGTTGGATCTCGGTCGGGGACTGGACCGGCAGGAACGCCGCCTCGCGGAGCCGCCGGGCGGTGCCGCTATGCAGCATGTAGCCGCGGCCGCCCGCGAGCTTCGACTCGAGGGCGACGGACTCCACGGCGAGACGCCCCGCGTCCAGCCGCAGTTGCAGCAGGGCGCGGTGTTCGATCTCCTCGCGATGCGGGTGGCTCGAGTAGGCACGGAGACGCGCCTCGACCGAGCCGAGGCGCTCCCGAATCTCCTCGTACGCGGGGGCCAGCACGGTCTTCGGCCCCTCGAGCTGCTGCGCGGCTTCGTCCAGCGAGCGGGTGGCGAGCCCCCAGCAGAAGCTGCACTGCAGCAGGAGGAACGTCGCGAGGACGCGCGCCACGAACGGCTCGAAGTCGCGCGTGAGGATGTCGTCCTCGGTGACGATGGCGTCCTTGAAGGCGGGGGAGGTGCTGGAGGTCGCCTGGAGGGCGAGGATCTCCGGGTAGCCGCCGAGCTGGAGTCCGGGGGTCGCCTCCGTGTAGGCGAAGACGATGCGCTCCGTCGGGTCGTCCTCGTTGACCGCGGCCGCGACGGAGACGAACGGCGGCTGGAGGTTCGACGCCCAGGCGATCCGCCCATTCACGACGAGGTGGTCGCCCTCACGTCGGAACGTGAGCGGCAACGGCGTGCCGGCGAGGTAGTTCGCCGTCGCCGCCGCGAACGAGGTCGAGCCGAGCGTCGCGCCGGAGCGGACCAGCGGCAGGAAGCGCGCACGCGCCACGCTGTCCGTGTCCGCCTGATGCAGGTACTCGGTCGCCATGCGGTGGCACCAGAGCGAGAATGCCTGGCTCATGCAGTCGAGTGCGATCGTCCCGACGACCTCGCATTGGAGGGTGAAGTCCTCCGGGCGGTGCACCCCGAAGACGCCGAGCTCCGTCGCGCCCAGGTCCGCGAGGTGCGCGATGCCTTCGCGGATCGTTACCTCGCAGCTGTCCACCTGTTGCGCGCGCGCACCGACGTATGACCGCAGCGCCTCGTGGAGGCGCGCGTCAGCCAGGAGCATCGGGCCGGTGGCCGCGCTGGTCATCGCCTACTCCTCGAGGCGGGTCAGGCGGTCGACCGGGGTGTCGACGGCCTGGCGGGCGCGGAGGACGGCGTCCTCGTCAGGGGCGTCGTAGAAGCAGAGGCACTTCACCATGTCCTCGCGCACGTACGTGCGGAGGAACTGGGTCTCGGGCACCTGCGCGTAGAGCGGGGCCTTCTCGCGCTTCCGGTTGAGGTATTGCTCCATGGTCACCCCGTCGGGGATGTCCCACTCGACCAGGTACTGCGCCCCGGCCTTCTTCTGCTTGAGGTCCTCCAGCTCGGCGCCCACGAGGTGGACCGGGGCGACCTCCTCGAACTCGAAGCCGGACTGGCGGAACACCTGGTCGACGACCTCGGCGGCGCGGTGCTCGACGATCGCGTAGGCGAGGCCGGCCTCGCGGCTGGCCTGCACCTCGATGAGCTCGCCGTTCGCCTGCTTCGCGGTGTCGGCGAGGCGCGAGAAGAGCGCTTCGGTCGCGTCCTTTCCGCCGTCGGGGAGGGGGATCTCCAGCAGGAACAACGACATAACGCCTCCTCGGTGACCGGGTTTCAGCAATAGTTTGAAATCTTGATCGACTTACTCAAGATATATCTCGGAAGGCGCAGGGGCGCAACTCCCGGCGGCCTCGCGGCCTGCCCCGGCACGCGGACGGAAGTTGGACTTCGTCTAACTCCGGTCGTAGTCTGATTCCGAAGAGGTGTCGCCGAACGTGACGGAAACGCCACACTGGGGCGCTCGCTGCGATGGTCTGTGTCTATGCTGGGAGCACCGGGCCGACGACCCGTTGCCCCCGGTCGCAGCCCGCCGAACTCCCCTGGCGCCGCCACGGCGCCGCCTGTCACCACGAGATACCGCCCCCGACGCCCCGAGGAACCTCGGGCGCCGCGGCCAGCCAGCATCGCCAACTGACCAGCATCGCCAAGACCAGCATCGCCAAGACCAGCATCGCCAACTGACCAGCATCGCCAAACGAGGAGACACTGATGGAGAACGGAAGCACGCCTGCGAGCGGAGAGGCCGCCCTCGCCCGGCTGAACGACACGGTGCGGACCTCGGCGGGCCCGGCCAACCGCGACTGGTGGCCAAACCAGCTCGACCTGAAGGTCCTGCACACCAACCACCCGAGCGCGGACCCGATGGGCGAGGACTTTGACTACGCCGCCGAGTTCCGCACGCTCGACCTCGAGGCGCTGAAGCGGGACATCCTCGCGGTGATGACGACGTCGCAGGACTGGTGGCCGGCTGACTACGGCCACTACGGCCCGCTCTTCATCCGCATGGCCTGGCACAGCGCCGGCACCTACCGCATCCACGACGGCCGCGGCGGCGCAGGGGCGGGCATGCTCCGTTTCGCGCCCCTCAACAGCTGGCCGGACAACGCCAACCTGGACAAGGCGCGCCGGCTCCTCTGGCCGGTCAAGCAGAAGTACGGCCGGAAGATCTCCTGGGCCGACCTGATGATCCTCACGGGCAACGTCGCCCTGGAGTCGATGGGCTTCAAGACGTTCGGCTTCGCCGGCGGCCGCGAGGACCGCTGGGAGCCGGAGGAGGTCTACTGGGGCAACGAGCGCACCTGGCTCGGCGACGAGCGCTACAGCGGCGACCGCCAGCTCGAGAACCCCCTCGGCGCCGTCCAGATGGGCCTCATCTACGTGAATCCGGAGGGCCCCAACGGCAACCCGGACCCCCTCGCCGCCGCGCGCGACATCCGCGAGACCTTCCGCCGCATGGCGATGAACGACGAGGAGACCGTTGCGCTCATTGCCGGCGGCCACACGTTCGGCAAGTCCCACGGCGCCGGTGAGCCGAGCAAGCATGTTGGCCGCGAGCCGGAGGCGGCGGGGATCACGGACCAGGGCCTCGGCTGGAAGAACAGCCTCGGCGCCGGCAACGGCGTGAGCACCATCACCGGTGGCCCCGAGGGCGCCTGGACGATGGACCCCATCGCCTGGGACAACAACTTCTTCGACAACCTCTTCCGCTTCGACTGGGAGCTCACCGCCAGCCCCGCCGGCGCGAAGCAGTGGACCCCGAAGAACCCCGAGGCCGCCGGCACCGTTCCCGACGCCCACGACCCCGCGCTACGGCACGCGCCGATGATGCTCACCACCGACCTTGCCCTGCGCTTCGATCCCGCCTACGAGACGATCTCGCGCCGCTTCTATGAGCACCCCGAGGAGTTCGCGGACGCCTTCGCCCGCGCCTGGTACAAGCTGACCCACCGCGACCTCGGACCGTACAACCGCGGCCTCGGCGCGCTGGTGCCGGCAGAGCCCCAGATCTGGCAGGACCCCGTCCCGCCGCTGACGCACGCCCTCATCGGTGACGCGGAGATCGCTGACCTCAAGGCGAAGCTGCTCGCCTCTGGCCTCTCCCTCGCCGAGCTGGTCACCACGGCCTGGGCGTCCGCGTCCAGCTTCCGCGGCACGGACAAGCGTGGCGGCGCCAACGGCGCGCGCATCCGCCTCGCCCCGCAGAAGGACTGGGCGGTGAACGACCCGCCGGCGCTCGCGAAGGCGATCGAGGTCCTCGAAGGCGTCCAGCGCGGCTTCAACGCGTCGCAGACCGGCGGCAAGCAGGTCTCGCTCGCCGACGTGATCGTCCTCGGCGGCTGCGCGGCCGTCGAGCAGGCTGCGCGGAACGCCGGCCACGAGGTGACCGTCCCCTTCGCGCCCGGCCGCACGGACGCCTCGCAGGACCAGACCGACGTCGAGTCCTTCGAGGTCCTCGAGCTGACCGCCGATGGGTTCCGTAACTACGTCCGCCCCGGCGATCAGCGGCCCGCCGAGCGCCTGCTCCTGGAGCGGGCGCAGATGCTCACCTTGAGCGCGCCGGAGTTGACGGTCCTCGTCGGCGGGCTGCGCGTCATCGGCGCGAACGCCGGTGGGTCGCAGCACGGCGCCTTCACGAAGCAGGTGGGGGCGCTCACCCCCGACTTCTTCGTGAACCTCCTCGACATGGACACCGCATGGACGGCGACCTCGCCGGACGAGGTGACCTTCGAGGGGCGCGACCGCCACTCGGGCGAGCTGAAGTGGACGGCCACTCGCGCCGACCTCGTCTTCGGGTCGAATTCGCAGCTGCGCGCGCTCGCCGAGGTCTACGCCTCGGACGACGCGAAGGAGCAGTTCGTCCGTGACTTCGTCGCCGCCTGGGACAAGGTGATGACGCTGGACCGGTTCGACCTGCGCTGAGGGCGGCCTGGGCACCACTGCCACGAGCGAAGGCCGGCGTCCGTGATGGACGCCGGCCTTCCGCTTCGCACGAGCAGGCCTGTCGAGCGGGACGAGGGCTACGCGGCGGAGCGCGACGCGGCAGTCGTGGCTAGCTGCCAGGCGTCGATCTTGTCGAGGTTGCGCGCGAGCGAGTCAGGCGGTGGCATCTCGCGCCGCTCACGCCGGACGACCTGCACGATGTCGAAGGATGCGAGCTCCTCCCGCGCGCGGGCGACCTGCACGCGGATCTCCTCGAAGAGGCCGCGGAAGACGCTGCCTTCGCCCAGCCGCGCCGTCTCGATGCGGCCGGACATCTGGAGCACCTCGAGCTGCTGGAGGACGGACGAGAGCGCGTCGCTGTTGTAGGCGATGCGGTCCAAACGCGCGCCCAGGTCGGCCAGCGACGCGAGCAGCGGTCCCACGCCCTGGCGCAGGCAGCCCGAGAGCGTCGCGACGTTCACCGCGACGGAGTCGGAGTGCTCCTGGTCGCGGAGTTCTTCGATGAACTGGACCGCGACCTCGCTCTGGATCGTCGCCATCGAGACCTCGAACGCGAGGTCGTCGAGGATCGAGGTGCATGCTCGAATGTCGTCGCTCATGGCGCGGATCGAGGCAGTCGTTTCGTCGGAGCGGTCGTGCATCGTCCCGGCGATCACGCCCAGCGCCGCGCCCGCCTCCTGCAACCGCGCCGCCCCGAGCTGTGCGTTCAGCGCGAACAGCCGCACGTCGTCCGCGAGCCCGAGGATGAAGTCGAACTTCTCGGCGAACGCCTCGCTCAGCCGAGAGTACGACGCCAGGCCGGCGAACTGGCGGTCGAGGTAGCTGCTGAGCTGCGAGGCCGCCTCGGCGACATCCGCAGCACTGCCGGCCCCGGCCGGAGCCGTCGCACTGAAGAGAGACGCCGCCGCCGAGCGCTGGGCGAGCAGTCTGCGCCGGCTCGCGATCTCCGCCGGGAGCGCGTGGTGCATGAACGCGTCGTAGTCCGGGAAGCCGAGGTCACGGAGGCTGCTCGCGAGCTGCTCACCCGAGGCCGCCATCGCATCGCGGGGGGTCCCGCCGCGGTTCTCGATCGCCTGCTCGGTCTTCACCAGGCTCGCGTAGAGCGCCTCGACAGCGCCGAGGAGGTCGGCGGACGGCTTCATCCGCACCGAGAGGTAGCGGTCGCCCACGGGCGTCGCGGTCGCGAGCACCCAGTAGTAGCCGCCGTCCTTCGCCATGTTCTTCACGTACGCGGCGATCGGGCGTCCGGCCTGCAGGTAGTCCCACAGCGTCTTGAAGACGATTCGGGGCATGTCCGGGTGGCGAATGACGTTGTGCGGCTCGCCCAGGAGTTCGTGCTCCTCGTACGCGCTGACGCGCGCGAACACGCGGTTTCCGCTGAGGATGATCCCCCGGGGGTCCGTCGTGGAGAAGAACAGCTCGGCGAGGTCGAACGGGCGTTCAATGCTGGTGGGGGCGATGGACGGTCGGGACAAGGGCGGCTCCTCTGCGCGATCATCGACCGCGCCGGCGTTCCGCCCCGCGCCGCGCCCCGTCCGGCGGCCGTCCCTTGATGCGATGTCAGGGAGGTGACAGCGCGCCCGGGCCCCTAACGCTCCACCGGGAAGCCGACGATCGACCCCCACTCCGTCCACGAGCCGTCGTAGACGCGGACGTTCGACCATCCCAGCAGGCGGCTGGCGGCGAACCAGCCGAGCGATGCCCGGTGCGAGAGGCGGCAGTACGTCACGACGTCCGCGTCGGGCGTCGCGCCGACGGACGCGAGCTGCTCCCCGATCCGATCCGCCGGGAGGAAGCGCCCATCGCCGTCCAGCAGGCGCTCGAAGTAGAGGTGTCGCGCGCCGGGGATGCGGCCCGCGCGCTCCGCACCGTGATCGAACGGTGAGGTGGACGGGGAGACGCGCGCGCCGGCGTACTCCTCGTCCGTGCGCATGTCGACCAGCACACGCCCCGCGTCACCCAGGTGCGCCCGGACGTCGTCCCGCCCCACGCGCGCGGCGTCCCTCGCGCTGCGAGGCGAGACCGTGCCCGGGTTCGGTGTCGGTGGCTCTTCCTGCGTCAGCGGGAGGCCGCGCGCCACCCAGTGCGCCCGCCCGCCATCGAGGATGGCCGCGATGTGGTCCAGGCCGGAGAGCGCGAGCACCCAGTACGGGTAGGTGGCGAACTGGATCGGATCGCCGACGAGGACCAGCCGCGAGCCGTTCGAGATGCCCAGCGCGCCGAGGCGGCGCGTCATCTCCTCCGGGGTCGGGAACTCGCGGTCGGACTCGTCCCAGCACAGTGTCTTCCAGAATGCGAAGCGCGAGCCGGGGATATGGCCCTCGCGGAAGTAGCGTGCGGCTGGGGCGGCCTCGGACGAGACCTCCAGGACGGTCAGCTCCGGGTCGTCCAGGTGCTCGACCAGCCAGTCGGCCGTCACGAGTGGTTCCATGCGCCGCACCTCCCCGCTTGCCACCGTTCCGCCCGCGGGTCTGGTTCTAGCACACCGCGTCCCCTACCGATGGGGCGTCCGCCCAGCGGGCTGCCTGGGTGCCAGTCACGGGCTGAGTGTCGGCGCCTGCTGCGGAACGCCAGTCGGAATCCCATCCAGCGCGATGCGGATATCCATTATCCGAACCCGGCAGTTCTTCATCAGGTTGTGCGTCTCATATCCGCGAAGAAGCCGTGGGGATGCTCTGTTCGGATTGAGCGAGTGATGCCTCGCTTCTACGGTTCATCACTATCTGGCGCCCGATCGTGGTTGATCGGACTCACGGGAATCTCCGCGATGACCTGCGATGGGTACAAGCAGGACAAGGTCGATTTTGACAGTTTGGTGACGTGACTTGACCGCGTACCTCACGATGCTACAAAGGCACCGTAGTGACACACAGTGGCCTGTCATCAGAACTGCTGGCCACTGCGTAGTCCCCGTATTACGGGTGCAAGGAAAGCGACGTGGCAGCGATCTTCTGCGACCTCTGTGAGCGAGAGATCGAGGAAGTAGCCACCGAGATGCGTCTCGCTCCAGCGGCAGCAGGCGCTGGCGTCAACGGGAAGCCCTTCCTCGTCGTCTACTCGGAGCGCGCCGAGGTGCAGGTCGCATGCACCTCCTGCGCGCGCTGGATCGAACAGGCGATTCAGGAGCTGCGCCGGTCGTTCCGTGGTGGCGCGTAGCTTGAGCGCTGTTCGCTCACGCGAGTGCTCCGCGGAACCACTCGATGCGGTTCAAGAGCCGCTCAGGCCCGCCGAGGTGCATGACGGCGAGGGCATCGTCGTCGGTTGACTGGAGCGAGGCCGGCTCCGCCGCCCGGATGCCGTCCCCAATGCCCAGGCGGCCCGCGAGGACGCTCGCCCGACGGACGGCCACCGCCAGCGGGGCATCGCCCGCGGGGTGCCCCTCGATCGCATCGACGATCGCCGTGGGCAGCTGCCATGACCGGCCGACGACGCCACCGACCACCGCGTGGTCATCCGCGAACTCCCTGCGCTCCGCCTCCAGGGGGTCCGCGCCACAGATGATCGAGTCCACCACCCGCCGATACCGATCGGGGGCGGTCGCGGCCATCGCGAGCCGGCCGATGTCGTGCAGCAGCCCGGCGCTGAACGCGTGGTGGCGGTACTCCTGCAGCGATGGATCCACGCTCACGATGCCGTGCGCCAGCAGGCCGACGCCGACCACGTGCCGCCACAGCTCGTCTCCGTCGATCCCGGACTGAGCGAACTGGTTGGCCGCGGTTCCGCTGTTGAGCGCCACGCTCAGCACGACGCGCCGGGTGTCCTCCAGGCCGATCCGGATCATCGCCTGAGACACTTTGGCCACGCGCGCCACCGGCTGGGCGGCGGCGGCGTTCGCCAGTCGCAGGATGCCAAGCGTCATCGCCGGGTCGGTCTCGATGACCGCAGCCAGCTCAGCGATGCTTGCGTCCTTCGACATCACGAGCGCCATGGACTGCGCCTGGGCGGTCGGAAGCGGGGGGATGTGCACGACGCTCAGGCCACCCACGGGCGGCTCCCATCTGACATCTGATCGTCCGTTCCAGGTGTTCGTTGAGAGTCGGCCGCTGGCGCTGCCCACTCGAACGTGGGCCCGTTCTGCATCGCACCGAAGGGCGCTGCCCAGCGCGCGTCCCGCTCCAGCAGGCGCGCCGCCGCGAACGACTCCCGGATAGTCCGCATCCCCAGCTGCACCCAGGTGCCGCAAGGCGAGCAGAGTTGTAACCAGTGTGTTGCCTGCCGGGCTCGGACCGTTATTCCGCCTTCGAAGAGCGGTACCGGCCGACCCCGGACTGTCGTCATCTCGAACGCCGCCCCCTGCAGCCGCCTACCGCAGATGTTGCACTTCAGCGCCTGCATGGTCGCCTCCGAATTGGCGCCGATCTCCGGGCCTACGTACATGTTCGTCACGGCGATGGGAGTGCGAAGAGATCGCGCTGTCGGAACTTTGTTACTCATGCGTGCTGAACCACATCACAGAATTCGTGGCCCGCGCGAAACGCTCGGGTTTACGAGGCCTGTTCGTGGCTGCGCTGGATGGCGCATGCACTCGCCGCATCGGGGAGGCATTTCGTTCACATCGCAATAATTTGAAGCACAGTAGTCATGAGCCCGTTGACCGCCCCGTGGCACGGTGTGCCTTCGCGTAGTAGGGGCGAGTAGTGCGCCACTAACTGCTGCGTTGGTGGCGTACCATTGGATCGGCCAAAGTTCGCGCTACGGGCGTGTTGCGGCAGGGAGGGCTAGTGATTCGCGAGCGTTCAAGCGCGCGCCCACGCACCACCCGACCTGCTGCGGTCGCTCCCGCGGGGACGCCCACTCGCTCGACGCGCGCCGCACGCCTCCTCGCGCTCCAGGGCGCCGCAGGTAACCGCAGTGTTGCGCGCCTCCTCCGTGACGGGGCGCCGCAGACGGTCCAGCGGATCGTCTACCCGAACATGGCGACGATGTGGGCGGCCGTCCATCCGGGCTACGCGCTCGCCAACGTCTACCAGGACTCCGTCCTGTCAGACCTGTACGACGATGCCGCCGCCCAGCTGCCGCAGGCGGACTTCGTCCAGGTGGCGAACCAGGCGCCTCAGGCGACCGCGACCCCGAGTCCCCCCGCACCGACGCCCTACCGCATCGACTGGGACTTCGCCGCGAATGTCGGCTTCGACAACGACTTCTTCGCCGGGGCCGTCCTCCACGAGCTGGCCCACGTCGCCTCGGCGGAGATGTACACCCAGAACCTCGGCGCGCCGGGCGCCCTCGTGTGGGCGAACATGAACCTGCCGGCCGCGGTGGGCCCTGTCGGTCCATCGGGCCTCGCCGCGAATCAGCTGCTCGCGCTGCAGAACCAGATCCAGACGCTCGACGACAACTGGACGGACCTCGAGGGCGAGGCGCAGGCGGACCTCGCCAACGGCGACCTGACCGCGGGCGAACACGCGCACGTCGACGGGCGGATCCAGTACGCCCTCGCGACGTCGTTCGTGCACAACGACACCGTCCTCGGCGACATCATGTACTGGCTCCTGGCCCGCGGCCTGGAGGACACCCGCACCTACGCCTTCGCCCGACGGATGCTGAACGAGGCGAACGACCGCCGGCGCGTCGGCTTCTGGGCGAACCCGGACACCGAGGTCAGGCGCGTCGACAGCCAGGCCTGGTGGTTCCAGTTCTGGCGCTGGTGACAGGACCTCCCCGTCCGCCGGCGCCGCGTCTGTGCCGACCGGCCGGATCCGCCATCTCGCCACTACGCCCGCCGCGTCCGCTGCCGACCATCCCGGCGTGGATGCGTTCAGCCTCGTCGCGTTGTTGCTGTCACTGCTCGCGCCCGGGCGCGGGGACGTGACGTTCCTCGACCGCCCCGCCGTGCCGGTGCGGGTGGGCGCGGTCTACCACGAGGCGCGCGGCGCGACGTGGTGCGATCCGGACGGGACGTACCGCGTCGTCGTGGCGACCCGGCGCGACGGGTGGGAGGAGACCCTCGCCCACGAACTCATCCATGCCTACGACTGCCGCGACAACGGCGCCGTCGATGGCTCACCCGGGCATCCTCGCCCAGCCGAGCGGCCGCCGGGCCTGAGCGACCGCGAGTGGTCCGCGGGCGATGACGCCCACTGGTACGTGGCCCAGGTATTCCGCACAGGCCAGCTCACCGACGCGCCCTGAGGGGAGTTGCCGGGGATCGCCTACGGGGTGACGAACACCCGCGTCTCCGGCGGCAGCCCGTCCGGGAACGCGGCGTGGAAGCCGGCGTTCAGGAACGCGGCGGCGCCCGGACGGTAACGGTGCCACTCGCCGTCCGCGGCGGAGGCCCACGCCGAGGCGTCGCCCAGCGCGCGGTCGAGCCGGGCCATGCGCCCTCCCTGCCACACGCTCGCGCTGACCCCGAACGCGCGAGGCGGCGGGATGCACGTGCCCCAGCCGGGCGGCGCGACGAAGACGCTGAAGAGCGTGAAGTGATCCACCTCGGCGTTCAGCGTGATCGAGCCGTCGGCGTTGAAGGTGACGCTCGCCTCGACCTCGACCCATTCGCTGCCATTCCAGAACGCGAGCATCAGCGTCTCGCTCGTCGCGCCCGCCGGGACCGCTTCCGCGGGGACGCTGAATTCCAGCGTCACCGGCGCTGAGAAGTTCGCCTCCACCGGGACGCCCGCCTCGTCCGTGAGGTTCACGACGAAGTCCGTCACGACCGCCGCCGAGGTGGGCGGAGGCGCCTGTGTGCGGACCTCCGCCGGGTTCGCGATCGCCGCGACCTGGACCGTCGCGTTCGGCGGCGCGGTCGGTGGCAGGGCCGACGCCGGCACGGTCACCTGCACGCTCGACCCGTTCGCCGCGGTCGTCCCGACCTGGGCGACTGCGCCAGGCGCCGTGGGCACGGGAGTGCTGCGCGCGTTCTCCACCTCGACCGCCACGTTGCCCGGCTCGAGCACGGGCGGCGCGGGCGTCGAAGTCGGCGTCGCCGTCGCCGTCGGCGAGGGCGTGGCAGTCGGGACCGCCGTCGCCTCGACCTCGTCGGCCGGGGTGGGCGTCGGCGTCGGCGTTGCCGGCGAGGAGCGCGCCACGGTGAGCGTCCGCGAGTCCGTGGCGGCGACCTGGCCGCCGATCGTCAGCGTCGCCGTCACCGTCACCGTGTTCGTGCCGACCACGAGGCCGGTCGCGCCGACAACGCTGATCGTGACCGAGTCGCCGTTCACCAGCGTCACCGTGGGGGTCACGCTCGTCACGGCCTCGGCGACGGCGGACGGCATCGAGACGGAGCCGATCGCCGGCGTCAGGAACGGCGAGGTGGTCACGTCCCCGGCGACCTCGCCAGCCTGCGGTCCGTCGAGGCGCCCCCACCAGTTCCTCGTCGCGTCGACCGGGCCGGCGGCGTCGCCCTCGACGCCCACGCTCACGGCGTTCCCCACCAGGCGGTTTCGCGTCACCAGCACCGTCCCGACCGGGCTCGCGCCCGTCTCCCGAATCCGGACGCCGATCGCGTTGCCCTGCACGAGGTTGCCTGAGACGGCGCCGGTGGCCAGCGCGGCGTCGCGGCTATGGAAGTAGATGCCGCTCAGCGTGTTATCGCGGACCTCGTTCCCCTCCACCGTCGTCGTCGCCGCGCGGTCAATCGAGATGCCGTCGCGGTTCGCGTGCGCGAGGTTGCCCGTGACCACGGAGTCGGTCGCGGCGGCGGTCGCCCCGCCCAGCGGAGTGCCGCCGACGCACAGGCCGCAGATGTTGAAGCCGGACGCCTCGTTCTGCTCCAACCGGGTCCCGGAGGCGCCCGCGCGGATCAGCGTGCCCTGGTCGGCGTTATTCCCCGAGAGCGTGTCCTGTGCCGCCCCGCCGCCGACGAGGACGTTCGCGCGGATCCGGTTCCCCGCGCCGCCTTCGACCACGATCGGGTAGTCGCTGCGCGCCGGATCGTCGCACCCCCGCACCGTGAAGCCCTCGAGGAGGTTGCCGTCGCCGGTGATGCGGATCCCGCGCCCGCCGATGCTCGGGCAGTTGCCGCCGAGGAAGTCGATGACGGTGCTGGCGGCGCCGCTCGTCGAGACGATCGCGAGATCGTCCTTCGCCACGTCGATCTTCGTCGTCAGTTCGTACGTCCCGGGCCGCACCACCACGCGCCCACCGTGGGCCACGGCGGTGACGCCGTGCTGGATCGCGCCGTATGGCTGGCGCGGATTCCCCAGGCCGTTGCCGAGGCCGAAGTCGTCGGACGGCCCGGGCGCATGGCCGACCTCGATGTACGCGACCGAGCGGTTGCCGTCCGCGAAACGCCGGTCGAGCACGCTCATCCCGCCGTTGGCGGCCGAGAGCGCCATCACGGCGGACCCGTATGCCGCCGAGTCGGACTGGCTCGCCGGGAGCGGGCTGAACGCGGCCGGGGTGGCGCTCCAGACGCTCACCAGCACGACGATGTCCCACTCGTTCCCGGTCGCGCCCGGTGCGTTCCCGCTGACCGAGCTGACGTCCGAGCGCACGAGGATGGAGCCTTTCGTGTTGTCGATCACGTTGTTCGTGATCGTCGCCCCGGTGGCCCCGCTCAAGACCTGGATGCCGGTCCGCACGTTCCGGACCTGGTTGCCGGTGATCGTCGCACCGGTCGCCGTCGCGTTGAGTGCGATGCCCCAGGTGTTGTCCGGCTCGGCCGTCCAGTCGATCCCGAGGTACGTGTCGGTGTACGGCCCGACGATCGCCAGTCCCTGCACGGTGATCCCGGGCGCCGATAGCGTGAGGCCCGTCTGCGATTCACCGATATTGATCGTTGCGCCCGACGCGCCGGCGAGGGTGAGGTTCGCCTTCGACAGCGTCGCGGGGACGAAGGCGCCGGCGGCGACGTTGATCGTGTCGCCCGGAGCGGCAGCGTCCACGGCCGCCTGGATCGTGGTGAAGCACTCGCCACCCTCGATGCAGACCGGGTCGCCGTCGGCGGCGTGGGCGGTCGCGAGCGCGAGCAGCGCGAACGTCCCGCCAATGGCGGCGATCAGCCGTCGACGTCGGGGGAGGTGCCCAATGCCACCCAGTGGCTGTAGCACTCGTCTTCTCCGCTCTCCGCCGGGCGGGGTTCTCCTCGATGGGGCGTGGGGCAGCAGGGGATGTCGCCGTGGATGCGGACGGGCGGCGACGCGCGCACACGTCCGCGGCGAGCCAGGCTCACGTTTCGGGCATTTCTGGACGCCGGAAGTCAGAGCCGACCGGGCACGACTACCGTGCCCGCTACCCGTCCGTTGCGCTGACGTTATCCATATCGCGCTGAGTCGTCAACGCTGCGACGTCATGTTTCCGAGGCGAGTCCCGCGGGCCGAGGACGAAGCGGGCCGTCGGACGCTGGCTTCGCGCTCGACGTCGAGCGGAGGCGATCGTTCGGGGAGGCAGCGCAGAGTGGATAGGGACTCCAGAGCACGCCGCACGACGGGCGCCCGCGCGCGCTCGATGAACGCGCAGTCCCTTAACCCATTCGCTACCGAAGCCAGCGCAATATAGATGTTCGTCATCCAGATAGGACACTGTGCCAGTCACGCCCAGCCGGTAGGTTGCGCCTCGTGGCTGCGAATCGGACGACACCGGAGAGCTTCGGCTCCAGGCTGCGGGACCTCCGTCGGAGGTCCCGCCTCAGCCAGCGCCAGCTCGCCGACATCGTCGGCCTCTCGCAGCGCAAAGTGTCGGACATCGAGACGGGGCGACGCCCCCCGGTGCTCCTCCCCGAGCAGTACGTCCAGCTCACCGACGTGCTCCAGGTCAGCCTCGCGGAACTCTTCGGCTACGAACTCCCGGAGACCGAGGCGACGCGGCGACGCTTCGATGAGCTCCTGCGCCTTGCGCCCGACCTTCGTGACCGCGAGATCAGCGCGCTGGTCGTCGTCGCCCGGCAGCTGATCGCCGCCCGCCACGACCCACCGCCCACGCCACCCCGCAGCCACCGCTCACGCGAGGACGCCGAGCCCGACTCGCCACCGCAGTCGTCTCCGAAGTCGCTGCGCGCCTCTGCCTGAAGGGCGCGGGCCGGACGCCCAGCCTCCGTTACCCAGCCTCCGTTACCCAGCCTCCGTTACCCAGCCTCCGTCACCCAGCCTCCGTCACCCAGCCTCCGTCACCCAGCCTCCGTCACCCAGCCTCGTCACTCCCGCCCGGCAACCGCACCATCGCCCGCCCGCCGTCGACCCAGCGTTCGACGAGCATCACGCCGCCAAGTCGGAGCACCAGCGCGTGGGTGGCGCCCAGGGCCGGGCGTCGCGGTGTTGCCCCCGGCCCCAGCGGCTCGAACATGCTCGCGCGCAGGGCGGGGTCCAGCGGGCGCGCGTTGTCTTCCACCACGATCTCGATCGTCCCCTCGGGGTCGTGTGCCGTCCGGCGCACGAAGACGTCGACCCGCCCCCGGAACCAGCGGCCCGGCGGCGTGAGGTGCACCGTCTCCACTGTCGCCGCCACCGCCTGCCCGATCAGCACCGAGGCGATGTGGCGCACCGCTGGCGACGGGACGCGCGCGAGCACCGGGGCCGCCGCCGGCTGGAGCCAGAGCTCGACGCGATCGTCCAGCTCGCGGCGGTGCTCTTCGACCGCTGCCTCGACCATCGGGCGCACGTCGACGGCCGCCCGGTGCGGCTCATCGGTCGTCGTGTCGGACGCCACCGCCGTGAACTCCTCCACCAGCTCGAGGGCATCCGCCACCGCGGCCATGGGGGCGTCGAGGGCGACACGGTCGCGCCCCAGCTCGTCCGTGAGCTCGAGCGATGACTTGACGAACGACAGCAGCTCCCGCAGATCGGCGCCCACGCTGCCCACCAGGTCGTGGACGGCAGCGAGCCGCTCCAGGCGCAGGCGGTCCGCCTCCGCCGACCGTCGCGCCGAGAGGTCCCGCCCCAGGACCAGGATGCGCCCGCCCCCGAGGCTGATGAGGTCGCTCTCGACCGGCGCCACCGTCCCGTCACCTCGGAGGATCTCGCGCTCGACGCGGTCCACGCCGCTCCGCAGCGCCGTCTCCACCGTCCCCCGCGGATCGGCGTCCCCCAGCAGGAACGCCCGGAACGACTGGCCGACGACCTGGTCGCGGCGGTAGCGGAAGAACGCCAGGCCGGCATCGTTCACGTCGAGGTAGGTGCCGCGGTGGTCGATGATCGCGAGCGGGTCGCGGGACGCCGTGAACGAGCGGCGGAACGCCTCGTCACTCGCCCGACGTCGCTCGTCCGCCCGGCGATAGATGCGCAGCGTCGGCCGCACGAGCGCCAGGAGGGCAGCGACCATCGCCGGGTTCCCCAGCAGGGAGAGCTGCACCGATAGCGGCAGCGCCGCCTCGCTCCGCGCGAGCGTCAGCGCGTTCACCACCCGCCCGAGCGCGCCGACCAGCAGCAGGACGGTCAGCGCCTGCCACAACCGCCGCTCGCGCCCCGTGCTGCCACGCACGAGCACCGCCGCCTGCGACGCCGCCACACCGAGGACGAGCGCCGACAACGCGATGAGAACCCAGTCGGGCATCACGACGCCCGACTGCCGCCCTGGAGGAAGGCCACACTGCACCGCCCGTACGGAGGCGCCGCGCCCGGCCCGACCCCGCTACTCGACTGTCGAGCACGCGCATCATCAGTCGACCGTGGGACGCCTTACCGCTCCCGTACAGTTATCCATTGCGCGCTGAAATTGTCAACGGAACACACGCCCACAATCGGCCCCCGAAACCCGCGTCACGGAACTCACTGCGAGCAACCAGACCGAGATCCACTGCACCCCGTGCCGGGACCACATCGAGCCACCGCCAGCGCGATGTGGGTATGGCGTTCGAAGCGACGCGGGGTGGCGCCGGCTCGACGCGCCGATGCGTCGGGTCTGACGTCGAGGCATTGGGCCCCGATCGACCGAGGACTTGCTCAGGAGGCAGATGATCCCCAGCTCCCGATAGCCGCATCAGCAGCACGCAGCTGCCCACAGTCGTAGAACTCATGAGTTCCGGCGAGTGCATCGCGACGCGCGGCCCAGCGCTGGGAGTTCCCAGCGCTGGGAGTTGGTACCCGTGTCAGGGGCCGAGTCGCTGCCGCCTCCCAGGCGTCCGGGCGTCGGCATGTCGCATTCACCCCTGGCGGTACGGTGCCGCAGCTAGCACCCAGGCGTGGACGACGGAGTTCCGGGGAACCGGGCTCAACGTGCTCCGAGATCGGCTGGACGCGAACGGGATATTCCTCGAGGCCTTCCTCGATTCGATCGCGCAAGCTGGTGGCGTCGAAGTGTCGACGCCCGTGAGGACCGCCCTTACTGGGCAGTAGTCGGCGTCCGATGCGTACCAAGTGGTACGCCGGAACTCGGGAACCGACGGGGACTATCCCCCCTGACACGAAGAGGGCGGCGGCGGAGTAGATCCCGCCGTCGCCCATTGCAAACTCACTCCCCAACCGGACGGACTAGCTCCGCGAGCTGGCGAACCTTCCGATGCCCAGAAGCACCAGGCCCATGCAGGCCAGCAGCAAGGCCGCAGCTGAGATGGCCCCTGAGGTGACGGGGAGGCCATCACCAGCATCGGCGGGGAGAGGGCTCCCGGTGTCCGCAGGCATCGGTGCGTAGTTCCCGAACTCGACAGTCTCACCGGGTGCGACTGTGAAGTGAATGAACAACTCCTGCCTGTCGCCATTGAACAGAGCCACCGTCGCGCCGGCCCGTCCGCACGGTTCGGGCTGTTCGGGGGTACCAAGCACAAGTGCCGGGGGCTCGGCGGCACTGGCATCCACGGAGGCACACGAGACGCCGTCGACCACCGCCGAGATCGTTCCGCTTCTCGTCCGATCCTCAACCGCTCGCGGATCGTTCGGGAGCAGGTCCACGAGTCGAATGACGAACGCTTCGCTCGATCCGGTACCGGCCGCCGACTCCGTCTGTGCCGTCGCATCGCCGACAGCGCTCAGGGCCGCAAGGACCCCCACAGCCACGGCGACGACCGCCGCACTCCTCGTTCTCATGAATTCCCTTCTGACAGAATTCCTTGCGATCATCGCCAAGATCGCCGTGCACCGACCCGGGAGACGCCGGCCCAGATGTAAGGCTTCCCAGTCGAGCAACTAGGGGTACGCGAACGACCGCGAAAGCATGTGATAGTGGTACGTGTGCCGATTCGCGAGCGTACCGCAGTAAGTATTGACTACTCCCAGCTCGCATTGGGAGTCCGTCGGGTAATACGTCGGTGCACTGTGATTGTGCGTCACGAAGTTGCCTCCGCTGTGCTGATGCACATGCGAACCGCCGAAGGAGCACGTCCCCAGGTCAGAGGCGACTGAGTAGCCAATTGAGTACTGTTGCCAGTACCCAGAGGGCGTTCCTCCAAGATTGAAGGAGGTCGACACGCCTCCCCAATTCGTGTGCTTGTAATCTACGGCGCCCTGGTAGTAGCCGTAGATATCCCGCACCTCGGCTCTCGTTGCATAGCACGTTGCCGTCGTGTCGGAAGTGACCACCCCACCGGTCGTAAGGTAGGAACCCGAGTAGTCATTCACCGTGTATGAGCGCCAATACACGGTCCCGTAGTCAGGGTTGTCCCAGTCGAGGGCGCCGGATCCTCCCGAGCCGCAGCCAACGCTCGTGCCGTGCCAGCCGCAGGTCAGGTAGCCGTTGCCTCCCTGGTGGTTGTAGACGTAGGCGATGGTGACGGCCTCTGCAGGCTTCGGGAAGAGAAGCCCGAACAGCAGGCCTGCCAACAACACAATCGGAATGAGTCGAGCCGGGCGGGTCACTGTGCCGCTCCCTGATACATGCTCTCAACGATTCGGAGCAACTCGTTCTCCGTCAATCCAGTGGCACGGACTACGGTTAACCCCCAGTCCTCCCGCACGATGACCGCGGACAGCCCGTAGCCATCGTCCGTGATCGGGCGCAGGACGACCGCTGGATAGCCAGCCACCTGTCCTTCAGCTAGCCGAGATATCGGTGCGTCCAAGCGAGCGAGCGGCTCGCCTCGGAACCGATAGACTTGGAGTCCGCCTCCCAGCCGGAGCATCGCCCGGTCGGAGGGAACGGAGTAGCTGGCCTCAGTCGAGACGAAATCAGCGCCACACGACACGCCGATGGACTCCACGAGCTCGGTGCCCGGAGGAAGGATCGGTGGGAACGGGGTGAGCGCGTTGTCGCTTGGAGCACCCGACGGCTCCTGCTCGTACCCTGCTGGACACGGCACCACAGCGGAAGATACATCGAGATCCGGCGCAATCCGGATCCCCTGCATTTCGCCGTCGAAACGCTCAAGCGAGTCGTCTGCCTTCTGCTCGTCCATGTACCACATCGGCTCGCGATCGGATGGAGCGGATTGAGCTGTAACGCTCCCTCCGCCATCGATGAGTTCCCGCGTGAGAAGGAATGTGCCGACAAACGCAACGACGAAGACAGCCGGCCAGAAAAAGTATGACTTTTTCACATCAAACCAGGTATTTCTGCCGCCGATCATCTCTGAGGTGTACCCCGGCGCACCCTCCCTTCATCCGCCGGTGCTTCATGCCCCTCTTATTTGCGATTCTTATACTAGATCTAAGCTGGTGGACTAGTAACAATCGCGTGTCAGAATCCCGGCCAACGGCGAGCGCGGCCACATACCAGTGTGATCGAGCAGGCCTTGGTCGGGCTGTTCCTGCTCAGGGGAGGCTCACTCCCGCGTTCGGAGCTGTTGATTGGCTGGGCAGAGGAGTACCCTGCTGGTAGCACTGCCCACTGACTACACTGACTAGGTGAGCTTCGCTCGAAGACTGAAGCCTAGGTTGCACCCATCGCCGGGTGACAAGACGCCGGGCGATGGGTGCAACGATTGAGATCCCTTCCCGCCATCTCCGTCGATCGGGATGCGGGCGCGGATTCCCACCTCGTCGCGATCGCGGTCATAGACGGCTTCCTCGACGAGCGCCTGTAGGAACCGTTGGAGTTCCGTCGGGGTCCAGGAGCGCAGATGCCGCTGCGCATCCCGCGCAGTGCGCTTGATCGTCCGTCGGACCTGATCGAGGAACCGCTCGAACATCGTGCGGGTGACGTTGTACCAGCGCACCCGTGTTGGGAGACTTCCCCTCGGTGCGGTCGTGGAACTCCCAGTACCCGATGAGGTCGTGGAGTGTGAGTTGCTCCATCCCTCGCCACCAGCGCTGCGCCGTGCGGCTCTCTCGTGCCATGACCGTCCTCCGCTCCGGTCCGCGCGGCAACATTCCGTGACCGCAGCGTGACCTGGCCGTGAACTGAACGTGTCCCGAGCGTGAACCGCTGCCGGACGACGAGGCAGAGGGTCGCGCGCCCCGTGCTCGGGCCCAACGACGCTCGCCTCGGCGTCACCGTGGAGGGAGGCTTGGCAGGAGATTCAGAATCTGGGAACCGCGTCCCACCGAGAGGTGGTGAGAGGGTTGGAGCGGGGGACGGGATTCGAACCCGCGACCCTCTGCTTGGGAAGCAGATGCTCTGCCAGCTGAGCTACCCCCGCAGAGCGACCTCGATCATACGCCGACCGTCCGAGGGCGTCACGCGTGCTAGCACGGCGCCTCCTGCCACACCGGCGGGAAGAACGCCCAGTGCGGGATCGGGCGAAGTTCGATGTTGCCGGCAGCCACGGCCCGGCCGACCTGGCTCCTCGGGCCGGTGCTCACGCCGGGACGGTGGTAGAGCACCATCGTCTCGCCCCGCCCGTTGATCGCCGTCATGAAACTCCGGAGCTGGTTGCGCTGCTTGTTCAGCGACGGGATCTGCTGGGTGTTCTTCACGTCGCCCTTCACCCGCCCCCACAGGTCCGGCACCTTGCCGCCGCCCGTGCGGTGGGTGGTGTTCATCCGCTGCCAGATCGCGTTGCGGACGAACCACTCCCCCTCCGCGCCGTGGACGCCGCTCTGGGTCCGCGTGTTGTAGTAGAAGGCGCCCTGCATCAACGCCTTCGTCCCGACGGCGCCCGCTGCGCCGTACAGGCCGCCGTACAGCATCCCCGGCGGCACCGCCTCGGCGCCGGCGCGCAGGCTGTCGTCGATGTCGTAGCCGTGCGCGATGCCCAGGCCGGTGCCCATCCCGAACGAGCCGATGCCGCCCGCCACGCCCCCGCCCACCGATCCGCCGGAGGCGACACCCGACCACGATCCGACGGTGTACGCCGCGCCCGGGCCGAGCCGGGTGGAGAGCCGGCTGACGGCGTACCCGGTGACGCCCGTCCCGACCCGCTGCCCGACCGCGCCGCCGGCAGCGCCCGCGAGCCCGCCGAACGTCGCGCCGAAGCCGCCGCCGATCGCGGCGCCCCGCCAGCCGTCGGCCTTGTAGCCCTCCCAGCCCCCGACCATGAGGCCGGAGACCGCGCCCCCGGCGGCGAACGACGCCACGCCGTAGCCGGTGCCCATGATCGCGCCGCCGACCGCGCCCGCGCCGACGGCCACCCAGAAGTCGGCGCCCTCCTTGTCCCAGTTCGCCCAGGCGGAGATCGCGGCGCCGATGATCGCCCCGGCGGCGATCGCGATGACGAGCGGCGGGATCTCCCCGGTCGGGTCGATCCATGTCTGAGGGTTGCCGTATCCGAGCGGGTAGAGCTGATGCCCCGCGCGCAGGCCGACCGGGTCCGGCTGGAGGAAGAGGCCCCACGCCGGCTGGTAGGCGCGCGCCCGGTAGTGGTGAAGGTCGCCCGCGTCGGCGAAGGCCGGCAGCCCCTGGAAGCCCTCGACGCCGTCGCGAGCCGGGTCCGCGGTCGGGGCGAAGGAGGCGTCCAGTGCCCCCAGCCACGACCCGAACTCGTCACGGAGGTGGCGCTCCGTGACTGACCCCGTCCCATCCGTCCAGGCCAGCAGCGTCCCGACCTGGTCGAAGAGCGGGTAGTGGGCGTCGCCATCCTCGAAGCGGGCCAGTGGGCGGTTGAGCCAGGGGCCGGGGACCCACACCCGGTCGCAGGTCCCCGTCGCGTCGAACTCAGCCACGCGGTCGAGGCCGGAGTAGAGCAGCTCGCGGCGGCCGGACTCGGTGGTCACGCTCCCCACGCGTCCGAGGGCGTCATACGTGAACGCGAGGATCGACGCCCCGTCCGCGATCCGGCTCACGCTCCGGAGCCGGTTCGCGCTGTCGTAGGTGTAGGCGTGCGCCCCATCCCCGGTCACGTTGCCCGCGGCGTCGTACGCGATGACGGCGCCGTCGACCGTCCTCAGTCGGTGCGCCGTGTCGTAGGTGTACGCGGTCGCCGACGCGCTGTCGCCGTCCTCCACCTTCCCGACGCGGTTCCCGCCGCGGTCGTACTCGTATGTCGTCATGGCGTCGGGCGAGGCCGGCGCGAGCGCTGCCGCGAGGGCATCGAGGTCCGCCTGGTCGCCCGCCGGTGACGTCGTCGACCCGGTACCGGGGAGGATGTCGGACAGGTCGGGCGCGGCCCCAGGGACGCCCCGGGCGCTTCGGGCGATCCGCCCGGCGGCATCAACGTCGAGGGCACGCGCTTCCACGCCGGCGCGTAGCCGCTGCTGCACATGCCCATCGGCGTCCCGGAGCGCGTACAGCGACTCGATCGCCGTCGCGCCCCGCGTGCTCACGAGCGACGTCAGGCGCGAGGCGGCGTCGAGGGTGTGCGTCGTGGTGACCCCGTTGCCGAGGGCGATGGTGGAGGGATGCCCTCCCTGGTGCGTGAGCGTGGCGAGCAGGCCGACCGAGCCGCCGGGGAACCCCGCACCCGCGGCGGAGAGCCGGACCTGCTCGAGCCGCGCGGCCGCGTCCCAGGAGGTGCGCGCGGTGATCAGACCGCCGAACGTCTCGCTGCGGAGCAGCCCGTTGGCCGTCCATGCGCGGGTCACCTCGCGCCCGTCCAGCGACTCGCTCCACGCCCGCCCGATCGAGTCGTGGCGCAGGGTCACGGTGTGCTCGTCGTTGCTCGCGGTGGCGAGGTAGCCGAGGGCGTCGTAGGTGTATGCCTCGCTGGTCACGCCGACGGCGCCGCCGGCCAGGGCGATCGTGCGCTCCAGCGGCCGCGAGAGCGCGTCGTACTTGAGCGAGGTCGTCACGCCTCGCGCGTCGCTCTGAGTGAGCGGGTTCGACGCTTCGTCGTAGGTGAAGGAGGCGAAGACCGTCCCGTCTGGCAGCAGGACCGTGGTGACGTCGCCGCGCTGGTCGCGCACCAGCCGCGAGATGCCGCCGAGGGGATCGGTCACTGCCGTGAGCCGCCCCTGGTCGTCGTATGCGTACGTCGTGACCGCGGTACCGAGCGCCGTCCCGTCGGCGTCCGTCCATGGGATGGACTCGGAGACGAGCCGCCCGGCAAGGTCGTACGTGTACTCGACGCGCGTCCCCCCGGGCTGGACGACCGCCGTGAGGAGGCCTCGCGAGTCGCGCTCATAGCTGGTCACGTTGCCCAGGCCGTCCGTCGCCTGGAGCAGGCGCCCCATCGAGTCGTAGGAGAACGAGCGCGCGAAGTTGCGTACCTCGCCGGTGGCGCCGTCGACGACCTGCTCCAGCATCCGCGTGACGCGCCCCGCGTCGTCCCGGGTCAGCACGACGACGTTACCGGCCGGGTCCTCCACGCGTACCGGGCGGTCGAGTGAGTCGTACTCGAACGCCACCTCGGCGCCCGATGACCCGATCGCCCGGACCGTGCGCCCGTGGCCGTCGAAGATCGCGCGCTGGCGGAGCCAGCCGGTGGCCGATCCATCGGGGTCGATGACGCGTTCACGGACCTGGCGGATGCGTCCGAGCTCGTCGATCGTGAACTGCTCCTCGGCGCGCAGGACGCCGGCGTCGTCGTACCACTCGTAGCCATCCATCGGCCCCGCGGCGCGCCAGGAGTAGACGGCCTGCTCGCCCAGCGCGTCGATCGTGGAGGCGAGCCGCAGATGGCCGTCGTAGGCGAACGAGGTGACCTTGCCGAGGGCGTCCGTGTACGCCGTCGGGAGTCCGTGGGCTCCGTAGGACCAGGCCTCCTCGGCCACGCGGCTCGTGCCGTGGCCGGTGCGGCGGCTCGCGAGGAGCCCACGGTCCTCGTACGTGTATCGGGTCACCATCCCGGCCGCGTCCGTCACCTGGCTCGGCTGGTCGTCATGCCGCCAGGCGACGCGCACGGACGCGGTCGTTGTCGCCGTCAGGTCCTGCACGATCTCTGTCGGCCGGCCGCGCTCATCGAGGACGTACGAGGTCACGCTCCACTCGGGTGAGGCGGGGGTGCCGTCGGCGGACACGACCCGTTCGCGGCGCTCCGCGAGGCGTCCGGCCGCGTCATACACGTACTCGATGGCGGCTCCGATGTCCGTCGGGCCACGCTCGGCCGTGGTGTGATCCTGCTCGTCGTACTCGATGGTCCACGCCGCGCCGGCCGCGTCGGTCAGCGTCGTGACACGCCAGAGGTCGTCGTGCGCGAACGACTCGACCGTCACGCCGTCGACGTCGTGGCGTCGCAGGAGGCCCCGCCGCGTCCCGGTGGCGTAGTAGCTCCACGCGTGCGTGACGCCCTCGGGGGTCACCATCGAGGAGACCTGCCCGTCGGCCCGGTAGGCGAGGGTGCTCACCACCGGCAACACCGATCCGTCCGCGAGGGTGACGTCGGGCGCGATGACACTCGTGGCGAGCCCGAGCGCGTCGAGGACGTACGTGATCGTCTCGCCCGATGGGTCGGTGAGGCTCGTGACCTGGTTGAAGACGCCGTACTTCACGGTCGTGACGAGGTCGGGATCGCCGCTTCGCGAGGCGGACCGCACTTCCAGCAGGTTGTGCCTGGCAAGCGGATCGCTGTTGTCGACGTCGTAGGTGAACTCCTGCGCGTGGCCGGACGGCTCCTCGATGCGCCCGTGGTGCCCCATCGCGTCGTAGGTGTGGGTTGTCTCGTAGTCGCTGTCATCACCCAGGATGCGCTGGACGAGCAGGTTCCCGAGCGGATCGAATTCGTACTCGGTCCGGATACCACCCGGATCCGTCACCGTGGTCCGGCGGGAGAGATGGTTCACGTGCTCCAGCGTCGCCGGGAGGTCCTCCTCGATCTCGTAGCTGAAGGTGTAGGTCTCGCCCGTGTACCACTGCGAGGTCACGCGGTTCACGCGGCTGCCGGAATCGGCGTAGGTGTTCTCGACGATCGTGTCGCCGAGCGCGTTCTCGATGGCGACCAGGTTGTGTCGTGTCCGCGGGTCATCGCCGGACTCGTAGGTGTATGCGGTGCGGGAGCCGGAGGGGTGCGCGTCGGTCGCCGGCGCGGTGACTGAGCGGAGCTCGTCGCTGCGGTACTCGTAGGACCAGGTCCGCCCGGTCCAGTCCGCGATCGCCGTGATGTGGCCGTCATCGATCGTGAGGGTGAGCGTGCGGCCCACGGCGTCTCGGATGGCGGTCGGGTGGCCGTCCGCATTGCGGGAGACGCGGATCGTGTTGCCGAAGCGATCGCTCACCTGGGAGAGGCGGCCCGCGGAGTCGAAGGTGCGCGTGACGCCGACGCCGTCCACGAGCCGGTAGCGGCTCCCCGTCTGCTCCAGGCGCGCACGCTCGGACTCGGGCATCTCGAAGCCCCCGGCGCCGTCCGGCATGTAGAACACGCCACGGGCATCACCCGTCCAGACGTAGACGGCCCCACTGGTGAGTGGACGCACGTGCGCGTCCAGCCAGGTGTCCCACTTCATCCCGAACGATCCGTGGTGGAACGTCTGGTTCGAGTAGCGCCGCGAGATCTCGAGGGGGAGGCCGAGCCCCGGGATCCGGACGTCCACGGCCTGGAGCCAGTACGCGCCGCTGAACAGGGCGACCGGCTCCGCCGCCGTCTCCGGGAAGCTCGCCGGGTCGTCGACGTTGGCGCCCGTGCCCGCCGATCCCACGTCCGAGACGGGGGACGCGGCCAGCGACTGCCCGTAGCTGTACGCATCCACGCTGACGCCGAGGACGCCCGCGATCGCGTCGAACGACTCCTCGTAGGACTCCTCGTAGTCCTCCAGGTCGTCGCCCAGGTCGCCCGCGTCGTCCGCCATTGACTCAGCCTCGTCCTGCAGGCTGTCGATCTCCCCGGCGGTCGACTCCGCGTCGTCGACAGCGGACTCATACGCGGCCAGGGCGTCCTCGTAGGCTTCGTAGGCGGCTTCGTACGCCTCGATCGCGTCCTGGAGCCCCTGGGCCTGGCTGTCAGTGAGCCCGCCGGCGCCGTCGCCAGCAGCCTCGTCGTGCTGGGCGCCGTCCTCGGCGCCGTCCTCGGCGCCGTCCTCGGGGCCACCGCTCCCGTCGCTGTTGCCCGTGTCGCCCTCGGCTTCACCGGTGTCGCCGGTATCGCCCTCGGCCTCGCCCTCGGACGAACCTTCCGTGGCGCCAGACCCGGCGCTGGAATCGCTCCAGTCGATGCTCGCTTCGCCCTCGGCGCCGCTGCCGAGGCTCGTGTCGCCCTCGGTCGGCTCGGGCTCCTCGCCGATGTAGGCGACCGACACGATCGTCAGCTCGGCGCCGTTCTCCATCGCCCAGTCCGGGCCATTGGCCACCACGTCCGCGGGCTCCATCGCGTCCGGCAGGTCGAGTGACCCCATCAGATCCCAACCGCTGCCGTCGTTCGCGTAGATGGCGTAGTCGCCGTTGACCTCCTCGAAGAAGTACATCGTGCCTTCGTCGTCGTGGCCGTAGAAGTCGTACGGGTTGTCGGGCATCAGGCCATCCCCGCTACCCACGCCGGCACGCCCGGCGGGAGCCGGCGCAGCCGGAACGGATCCGGCAGGCGCGAGAGGTCGCCCAGCGCCGCCTGGAGCGTCGCGATCGAGGCGCGTCGGACCTCGCTCGGCGCATCGAGGCCGGCGCCGACGAGCGCCGCCGCCGTCGTCTCGGAGACCGGAAACACGCCGAGCAGCCCGGCGATCCGCACGCCGATCCGGACGTGTTCCTCGTCGCAGCGGAGCGCCGAGGCGAGCCGCCGGCGTCCGCTCACGAGCCGGCCGGCCTCCGCGAGCTCAGCGGCGGATGGGACGCCCTCGGCGACAAGCACCGCTCGCTCCCAGGGCGTGAACCACTCGAGGTCCAGGACGGAGACTCGACGGGACGCGGCGTCGGGATCGGCCGCATCCCAGTAACGGTCGAAGCGGCCGGCGGCCGCGGCCGCCGCGGCGGTCGACTCCACGTAGAGCGAGGTGTCGTCGTACAGGTAGAAGGACGAGGCCGTCCAGTTGTGGCTCCCCGCGAGCACGTGCCGGTCGTCTACCAGGAGGACCTTCGCGTGGTACGTCCGGTCGAGCGGCGTCGCGCGAGAGCTGATGCCACGGGAGGCGAGGCGGGCGCGCGTCGCCTCGTTCACCAGGCGGGCGCCGTGGTAGTCGTCCGGCAGGTCGTCGTCGAGCAGGACCTGCACGGCCACCCCCCGGCCGGCGGCCCGCTCGAGCGCCCCGACCAGCGTCGCGGCCGGCCCGTCCTCGTCGTCGGTGTTGAAGAAGAACATCGAGACGCGGACGTGCTCGGTGGCCGCGTCGATCAGCGCCCCGGCGAGCGCGAGGTAGTCAGAGCCACGCACGACGGCGACCCCGTCCGGACGCGCGCGCCCGCGCCGTCGCGCCACGTCGGCCTGGAGTGCGCGTGCGCCCCGGCGGAGCCGGTCGGCGTCCGGGCCCCAGTGGGGCGGGTAGGCGCGCTTCAGCTCGATCCGGCGCGTCGCCGCCTCGACGAACGAGAGCGCCGCCGCGTGAAGGCTGCTCGTGTCGATGCCGTCGAGGTGGACCTCGCCCGCGACGAGGAGACGGACCGCGGCGGCGGCGCCACCGGCGCGCACCTCGTCCTGGACCCGTGTCGAGACCTCCGGGCCGGCGCCGTCACCGATGCGGAGGAAGGGCGCCGCTGTCTCCCACTGCGACCCGCGCACACGGCCCGCCACGCGGACCTCGTCGAGCTCCGTGTACGGGCCCAGCGCCTCCCGCCGCGCGACGATGCGCCGCGCACTTACCGCGCCGAGCCCAGGCCTGGAGGCGAGCGTTGCGGCATCCGCGGCGTTCACGTCCAGCACGGGGACGCGGGCGCCCCGTCGTAGGAGGTCCACGGGCGTGTGGCCCGCACGCGCCGCGAACACGGACGGGGCGGCCGGCCGGGGCGGCGCGAAGAGCAGCCGCGCCTCGGCATCGAACGCCCCGGCCAGGACGGCCAGCTGGTACGGCATCGAGGCGACCGGGAAGCTGGCCCCGGCGTGCTCGTCGACGAGCCCCAGCGCGCCGCCCGCTCGACGCATGAGGCGCAGCATCCGCCGGGCCTCGCCCCGCCCCGGCCGATCGCCGGGGGCGAGGCGGCCGAGGAGGGAGGCCGCCGCGGCCAGGTCGCGCGCACTCGTCGGCGCCGTCATGGGAGCGGCTCCATGGCCTCGGCGTCGTTCCACGCCCACCCCATCGCGGCGATCAGCTGCCCGCTCACGCCCTCGCTCTCCACGAGGACCGCGGCTTCGACGTTCGCGAGCAGGCCGCCCGCGGACCAGTTCCCCGATCCGACCAGCGCACGCCGCTCGTTCACGACCACCTTCGAGTGGAGCGAACTCCGGTAGCCGTCCCGGTAGACGCGGACGGGGACGCCACCGTCGAGGAGGACGTGGGCGGCGATCAGGTTGACGTTGTACGGATCCTGTTCCGGCTCGAACGCGTCCACCAGCACGCGCACGTCCACGCCTCGCCGGGCCGCGCGGACCACGGCGTCGAGCAGCTCGCGGACGCGGCCCCCCCGGTCGTCATCCACGGCCGCTGCGAGGATGAACATCCCAATCCGGAGCGTGTGACGCGCTTCCTCGATCAGCGCCAGCGTGGCCGGCCCGATCTCCTCGGCCCAGAGCAGGTCGGCGGCCTCAGCCTCCAGCAGTGGGATCACACGGTCAGGCATCGTCGCGCTCGACTTCGACGCGGAGTGGCCGCCGTACCCGCGTGCCCAGCCCGCGGATCTCGCGGTCCAGGGTCAACCGATCCTGGCGGTGCGTGAACCGTTGCGCCTCGAGCTCCGACCGGCGCGCGATCAGCACCCGGATCCGGCCCTGCTCCGCCCGCGCGGCGCCGTCCGCGGCGCGCTGGAGGGCGGCCTCCAGCTGCCGCGTCAGCGCCTCCAGGCGGACGCTGGCCTCGACCTCGCGGAGCCGCGAGGCGCGGCGGCGCGCGTGCAGGGTGCGGAGGCGCGCCAGCGCCGACTCAGTCACCGTCGTCGCCCGTCATCTCGTCCAGGACCTCGCGCGCCGAGGTGAGCTCGGCCTCCGCGTACTCGAGCTCGCCGGCAGCGTCCTCCACCTCGCTTTGCGCGTCCTCGGACAGCGCTTCCATCTCCTCGACGAGGTCGGCGATCTCCTCGCCGATCGCTTCGATCTCGTCGGCGATCTCCTGCATCTGCTCTTCCATGTCGTCACGGAGACGGTCCAGCTCGAACAGCTCGGAGGACGTCAGCAACCGGTCACCGGGGTGGTCGAAGCTGATGTCGAACTCGCTCGCCGCATCGTTGAAGTCGTCGACGGCTTCCTCCTGCTCGTCGATCAGCCGGGCGACTTCGTCCAGCACCTCATCCGTGTGGTCGATGAGTGCGATGTAGTCCTGGCTGATGCCGGGGAAGGTCTCGCGGGCGTCTTCGATCAGGCCGCGGGCGTCGTCGAGCGTCACTTCGCCAGCGAAGAGATCCTTGATGACGCCGTCGAGGCCGATCAGCTCCATCCAGTCCATGAAGGAGGGCTGAGATGTCGCCAAGCCTGCGGCCTCTCCGGATCGCCTGCGGGTAGGAGGGCGCAATCGTACATCGCCACGGATAGGTGTCGATAACGTCGACGAATACCGTCAGCCATCGGGCGCGCAGTCGTACGAACTACTACAGTCGTGAAACGTCGTCGCAGCTTCTCCGCCTACCGGCGTGACCGCGGAGGATGAGCCTGCGTGAAGACGCCGGCTCGGCGCGGGACTCGCGGCCCTCACGGCCTCTGCGCCGTGATCACCTGCGGCCCGCCTCGCCATCGGCCCCGACGGCCGGGTCTTCGTCGTCCAGTGGGAGGCCGTTGAGGGCGCGCGCCACTGAGAACACGTCGCCGACGTCGTAGAAGTCGACGGCGACGATGTTCGGGACGTGCGCGCGCTCGTCCCCGCAGCGACGGGCTCGTTCCAGGAGCACGTCCGCCACGTTCACCTCCAGCGCCCGGGACGGCAGCGCAGGGCGGCCGGTCAGCCAGTGGTTCAGCAGGAACAGCGGGTTGCCCGGCTCACCCCGGCCGGGCGCGCAGGTCAGCGACTCCAGCGTGGGCGTGGCGATCGAAGTCTCCTCGATGAACGCGAACGCAGGCTGGTACCAGGGCGCATCGCCGCCCGCGGGCGTCTCGTGCTCGGCGAGGACCAGCAGCTGCTTCCCCTCCTCCAGCAGCTCCCCGAGCGTCGGCCACGGCTCGCCGACGGGGTGCGCGTACGCGCGCTCCGCGAGGTCCGCCACCTCGAACGCGCGGACGGTGTCCTCCGAACTCGTCTGATCCTGCACGATCACGATCACGAACTCGCCCGGGTTCGCGTCCAGGTAGTCCCGCAGATCCACGAGCGCTGCCGCGACGGGCGTCGCCCCGAGCTCGCAGAACGAGTGGCAGAGGAAGACCTCGGGTTCGCCCTCGGAGGAGAGCCGCACGGCGATCCGCTCCGCCGCGGACACCACCTCCTCGCCGTGCTCCGCCACCAGCTCCGGGCGTCTGACCTCGGGGTCGATGACGGTGAGGACCCCCTGGGGCGAGGGGATGCCGTAGTACGTATCGATGAGGAGCGCCCTCACCCCGTCGCGGAGCTGCTGCGCGATGCCGTACCGCTGCGACGGGAAGTACCAGCCACGTTCGGAGGCCGCCGCCATCGAGTTGTGCGTGCCGGGGAAGGTCACCTCCGTCAGCCGGCGGTCGCACAGCAGCTCGTGGCCGTTGCACACGGTGATCGGCGCCGGCTCCACCGGGGTCGGCTCGGCGCTGAACGTGCGGCTGAACCAGATGCCGATCCCGGCGACGAGGATCGCGATCGTCGCGAGGGCGAACCCGGCCGCCAGCCGGCTCCCCCGCAGCCGCGACCAGTAGTCCCCCGGCCGCACTCCGCGCAGCCCGGCGAGCGAGTTCCGCAGGAGGATGACCGCGCCCGCGCCGGCGGCGACGACCCCAGCCGCCACGACGATCACGCGCACGGCATCGAGCGGCCACCGTGCCACGGCGAGGCCGGCGGCGCCCAGGGCCGCGCCCGCCACGATCCGCGCCCACGTCGAGCGCCCGAGGAAGTCGTGCGCGACCTCTCGGTCGGGGAGTCGGCCGCTCGCGACCGCCCCCACGATCCCGGCGATGCCGGTGGCGAGGATGGCGGCGTTCCAGCCTTCGTACTCCCGCAGCATGCTCCGCCACGCGAGCGTGACGGCGATGCGCGCATCCTCCCGTTCCGGGAGCTGTTCCACGAACCACAGCTCCGCGAGCCGCTGGCCGATGAGTCCCAGCAGGCCCGCTGTCGCGACGGCCGTCGCGGCGATCAGGAGCCCGCTCCGCCGCGACGGCGCCGTTGCGATCACGCCGACGAGCAACAGCAGGCCCACGCCGGCCAGCGGCCAGCGCACCGTCGCCAGCCGGTCCATCCAGTCGAAGAGGCCTGTGCGGAGTCCCACCGCCGACGCGTCGATGCGGGTCGTGTCGAGGCCGGCCTCGAAGCGCCCGGCGATGTCGGGCGCCCCGCGCTGCATGAGCGCGGCAGCCAGCGTGAACACCGCCTCGAGGTCGATTGCGATCGACTCCTCGGCCAGGCCGACGCGGACGGCGCGGTGCGCGCCGCGCAGCGCGGCGCGGGCGCCGACCACCGCGGTGCGCGTGCGGAGCGCCTCGCTGAGCACCGCCTCGATCGCCGGGCGCACGCCGATGAGTTCGGGGGCGCGCGCGATCACCTGGTCGGTGACCTCGCGCGTGAGGTAGGCGTTCATCTCGTCCTGCGTCAGCGTCCCGGCGATGCGCGCGCTGAAGCGGTCTTCGTCCAGGAGGACGCGGTCCGCCCACGCGCCGATGAGCACCGTCGAGGTCACCGCGACGAGGAGGACCGCCAGCGTCGCCGCGAGGAACCAGCGCGTCCGCGCCGGGAGGCGGCGCAGGGGATCGCGAGTCGGGCGCCCGGCGGCGCTGCGCTCCACGGCGTCCTCCTGTCCGGCGGGGCGCCCGCGCGCGACGCCCCCGTCGACACGCCACGGCGATCCCGCCCCGCCATCGTACCGAGGCGAACCGCGCTCCTCCGGAGGCGCCCCATCGAGGCGCCCGGAGGCGTCGCCGGTCACGCGCGTGGGCGGTACTGTTTCTGCGCTTCGTCAGTGCTGGTGTTTGTCGAGGGGCTCCGTCGGGGGCGTCCGGGTTGCGTGGGGCGCACCGGGTAGGCAGCCGCGGTGGGCGGAGGTGATGTGGACGACCGTTCGATGCGCGCCTGGCGCTTGTTCCTCGAAGTGCACGCCCGCGTCGTGAACCGCCTCGAGGTCGAGCTGCGCGAAGAGACCGGCATGCCCCTCACCTGGTACGACGTGCTGGTCCAGCTCTCGGAAGCGCCGGATCACCGTCTGCGCATGCAGGAGCTCGCGCGCCGCGTCCTGATCAGCAAGAGTGGGCTCACCCGCCTCGTCGACCGGCTGTGTGACGCCGGCTACGTCGTGCGTGAGCCGGACCCTGGAGACGGCCGCGGCACGCTCGCGGTGATGACGGCGGAGGGCCGAGGCGCACTCCGCGCAGCCGCGCCGTTCCACCTCGCAGGGATCGAGCGCGCGTTCACCAGCCGCCTCGCGGCGACGGACGCGGACGCTATCGGCCACGCCATGCAGCGCATCCTCGACGGCCTCGACGCGGATGAAGGCGTGAGCTAACGGCGTCGGGTCATGAAGTGGGGGCTGGTGCCGAAGAACGTTTCGGCGGCCTCCATCAGCGTCTCGGAGAGCGTCGGGTGGGCGTGGACGGCGAGGCGCAGGTCGTCGACCCGCGCGCCCATCTCCACCGCGAGCGTCGCCTCCCCGATGAGCTCCCCGGCGCCTCGTCCCGCGATCCCCACGCCGAGGACACGCAGGCTCCCCGGCTCGATCACGAGCTTCGTGACGCCGCGGTTGCTACCGAACGTCGTCGCCCGGCCGGAGGCGTTCCACGGGAACCGCGCCACCTCGATCTCGATGCCGCGCTTGCGGGCATCCGTCTCGCTGAGGCCGGTCCACGCGACCTCCGGGTCCGTGTAGACGACGGCGGGGATCGCCGCCGGCTCCCACGCGACTGGCTCACCCGCGATCACCTCGACGGCCACGCGCGCCTCGTGCGTCGACTTGTGCGCGAGCATCGGCTCCCCGGCCACGTCGCCGACCGCGAAGATCGAGGGCTCGCCGGTGCGCCGCTGGTGGTCGACGACGACGAAGCCGCGGTCGTTGACCTGCACGCGGGTCGCCTCCAGCCCGAGCTCCTCCGAGTTCGGCCGCCGCCCGGTCGCGATCAGGACGCGGTGGTAGGTGCGGGTCTCGTCGAGGTCAGGGCCGAGGAGGTCCACCTCGACGCCCTCGCCCGCCTCGCGCATCTCCGTGACGCGCGTCTCGAGGAGCACCTCGCGGGTCCGCTCCGTGACGGACTCCGCCAGCACCTTCACGAGGTCGGGATCGGCGCCGAGGAGGAGCGATCCGGTCATCTCGACGACGGTGACCTCAGCGCCGAGGGCTGAGTAGAGCGTCGCCATCTCGAGGCCGATGTAGCCGCCGCCGATCACGAGCAGCGACTTCGGCACCTCGCGCAGCTCGAGCGCGGCCGTCGAGTCCCACACTCGGTCGGACTCGAGGCGCAGCGGCGGCGGGATCACCGGGCGGGAACCCGTTGCGACGATCGCGTGGTCGAAGCCGACATCAGTCACCTCGCCGTCGAGGGCGACGCGGAGGTTGCCGGCGGAGGTGAAGCGTCCGCGACCGCGGACGTACCGGACCTTGCGCCCGCGCGCGATCTGGCCGAGGCCGCCGGTCATCTTGCGGACGACCTCGCGGTCCTTCCATTCGCGCAGCCGGTCGAGGTCGATCCGCGGCTCGCCGAAGCTCAATCCGATCTTCTCCGCCTCGCGTGCGTCGGTGATCACCTGCGCCGCGTGGAGGAGCGCCTTCGAGGGGATGCACCCCTCCCAGAGGCAGACGCCCCCGGGCGCCTCGCGCTCGTCGATCAGGGTGACGTCGAAGCCCAGCTCGGCCGCGAGGAAGGCGGCGGGGTAGCCGCCGGTGCCCGCGCCGAGGATCGCGATGCGGCCGCGTTCGCCGTCGGTCGTCACCGCTTAGCCCTCCAGCGCCATGAGCATGGGGTTCTTGATGGCCTCCACGATCCACGTCATGAACCGCGCGCCGTCGGCGCCGTCCAGGACGCGATGGTCGTGTCCGAGCGACATCGGCATGATCAGCCGCGGCTCGAAGGCGCCCTTCTCGGCGCTCCACACCGCCTGCTGCTGGGCCCGGCCCAGACCGAGGACAGCGACCTCCGGCCAGTTGATGATCGGGGCGAAGTAGCCGGTGCCCAGGCTCCCGAGGTTGGTCACGGTGAAGGTCGAGCCGCGCATCTCCTCGACGGTGAGCGCATTGGTGCGGGCGCGCTCGCTGATCTCCGCGAGCTCGACGGAGAGCTCGATGATGTTCTTTTCGTCGACGTTCTCGATCTTCGGGACGACGAGCCCCCGATCCGTGTCGACGGCGACGCCGATGTGTACGTAGTCCTTGAGGATGAGCTCCTGCGCTTCGAGGTCGTAGGACGCGTTCACGCGCGGATGCGCGCGCAGCGCCGACGCCACCACCTTCAGCATCATCACGGAGATCGTGAGGTTGCCCCCGGCGGCGCGAGCGCGTTCCTTGAACTGCTGGCGAAGGTCCTCCATCGCCGTGATGTCGGCGTGGTGCTGGAGGTGGACGTGCGGGATCTCCGTCCACGCCTGGGTCATGTTGCGTGAGACCGTGCGGCGCAGCCGCGTCAGCTTCTCCCGCGTCACCGGCCCCCACTGGCTGAAGTCGGGCAGCTCGCGGAACTCAGCGCCGAGGCCGGCGAGGACCCCACCGCTCGGCTGTGCCGGCTGAGCGGGTGCCGGCTCCGGTCGGTTCCGGGATGCGCGCTTCACGTCATCCTCGGAGATGCGCCCGCCGGGGCCGCTCCCCTCCACGCCGTCGATGTCGACGCCGACCTCGCGCGCGAACTTACGCACGGAGGGCGACGCGAACGCCGGACGGGCGCCCGGCGCGGCGGTCTCGGTGGACGCGGCAGGGCGAGGCGGCTCGCGCGGCGGCTGCGTCGGGTCGGGGCGGGCGGGCGCCGTGGGCGCGACGCGCGCCGGCTCTTCCGTGTCCACCTCGGCGGCGGGTTGCTCCGCCGCTGGGTCCCGCTCGGGCTCCGGCGTGGGCTGTGTTTCCGCCGCGGGCTGTTCGGGGGTCGACGGGCCCTTCGGGGCGCCAGCGGGTTCAGCCCGCGCCGGTTGGGCGGTATCGGCAGACGTCGCCCCACTGCCCGCGTCGATGGTGATGATGACCTGGCCGACCTTGATCGTGTCGCCCTCGGCGACGTGGATCTTCGAGACGGTGCCGGCGGCCTCGGCGGGGACGTCGAGGGTGGCCTTCTCGGTCTCGATCTCCATCAGCGGCTGGTCGGCGGTCACGGTGTCGCCCTCGGACACGAGGATCTTGAGGACATCCGCTTCCTGGATGTCCTCGCCGAGGCTCGGGAGCTTGAAGTCGGGCATCGGCGTCCGCCTTACTGGGCCGTCATAGGGTCACCGGGTTCGGACGCTCGGGGTCGATGCCCAGCCGCTGGCCGGCGTCGAGCACCACACTCACCGGGATCTGCTCGTCGCGCGCGAGGCCGGAAAGAGCGGCGAACGCGATGTGCTTCGCGTCCACCTCGAAGAAGTCACGGAGCACCTCGCGGGTGTCGGAACGGCCGAAGCCGTCTGTCCCCAGCGAGATCGTGCGTGCGTCGATCCACTTCGAGAGGGCGTCCGGGAGCGCCTTGAGGTAATCCGTGGCGGCGACCACGAGGCTGGGCTGCGGGCCGAGCTGCTCGGCGACAAAGGGCACGCGCGGCTCCACCTCCGGGTGCAGCCAGTTCCAGCGGTCGACCTCGATCGCATCGCGCCGCAGCTCGTTCCACGAGGTGACGGACCACGCGTCCGAGGCGACCCCGAACTGGTCGGCGAGCAGCTCCTGCGCCTCGAGCACCTCGTTCATGATCGCGCCGGAGCCGAGGAGGTTGACGCGCGGGCCACCCTCCTGCCCCTCCGGGGCGAGCGAGCGGAAGCGGTACATCCCGCGCACGATGTGGTCGCGGACGTGCTCGCCCTCGGGCATTGGCGGCTGCACGTAGTTCTCGTTGCCGACGGTGAGGTAGTACATCCGCTCGGAGCCCTCGACGAACATCTCGCGGATGCCGGCTTCGACGATCACCGCGAGCTCGAAGGCGAACGCCGGGTCGTAGGTGCGCATCGTCGGCACGGTGGAGGCGAGGACGTGCGAGTGGCCGTCCTGGTGCTGGAGACCCTCGCCGTTGAGGGTCGTCCTCCCCGCGGTCCCGCCGACGAGGAAGCCGCGCGTGCGCGCGTCCGCCGCGGCCCAGACGAAGTCGCCCACGCGCTGCATCCCGAACATCGAGTAGAAGATGAAGAACGGGACCGTCGTGATCCCCGCCGTCGCCGCCGAGGTCCCCGCGGCCACGAACGAGGAGATCGACCCCGCCTCGGTGATGCCTTCCTCGATGACTTGGCCGCTCTTCGACTCGTGGTAGTAGAGCAGGTTCTCGCGGTCGACCGGCTCGTAGAGCTGGCCACGCGACGAGTAGATCCCGAACGTCCGGAAGAACGACTCCATGCCGAAGGTGCGCGCCTCGTCCGGGACGATCGGCACCACGTGCTTCCCGATCGCCTCGTCGCGCATGAGCGCCGCGAGGATGCGCACGAGCACCATCGTCGTGGATGCCTCGCGGTCGCCGGAGCCGTCAAGGAACTCCTCGAACGGCGCCGGGCTCGGGGCGGGGAGCGTGGCGTTGCGGACCCGCCGCTGCGGCAACGATCCGCCGAGGGCGCGCCGGCGCTCCTTCAGGTAGACGCCCTCCACGGAGTCCGCGGCCGGCCGATAGAGGGGGGCGTTCGCGACCTCCTCGTCGGAAAGCGGGATCTTGAAGCGGTCACGGAAGCTGATCAGCTCCTGCGTGTTGAGGTGCTTCTGCTGGTGGGTGATGTTGCGGCCCTCGCCGGCCTCGCCCAGGCCGTACCCCTTGATGGTGCGCGCGAGGATCACCGTCGGCATCCCGCGGCTCTCGGTGGCGAGCCGGTAGGCCGCGTACACCTTCTCCGTGTCGTGGCCGCCGAGGCGCATCCGCCAGAGGCGGTCGTCCGGGATGTCCTTCACCATGCGCTCGAGGCGCGGGTCGACGCCCCAGAAATGCTCGCGGATGTAGGCGCCGCCCGCGACCGAGTACTTCTGGTACTCGCCGTCGACGACCTCGCCCATCCGCCGCGCCAGCAGGTCGCCGTGCTCGGACGCGAGGTAGGGATCCCAGTCGTTGCCCCAGATCACCTTGATGACGTTCCAGCCGACGCCGCGGAACACGGCTTCGAGCTCCTGGATGATCTGGCCGTTGCCGCGCACCGGTCCGTCCAGACGCTGCAGGTTGCAGTTCACGACGAAGATGAGGTTGTCGAGCCGCTCCCGCGCCGCGAGCGAGATCGACCCCAGCGCCTCCGGCTCGTCCGTCTCACCGTCGCCGAGGAAGCACCAGACCTTCTGGCCGTCCTCGATGAGGCCGCGATGCTCGAGGTACTTCAGGAAGCGCGCCTGGTAGATCGCCATGAGCGGCCCGAGACCCATCGAGACGGTGGGGAACTGCCAGAAGTCCGGCATGAGCCACGGGTGCGGGTACGAGGACAGCCCACCGCCCTCCGCGAACTCGCGTCGGAAATTGTGGAGCTCCTTCGGCGCCAGCCGGCCTTCGAGGTACGCGCGGGAATAGATGCCGGGGGAGGCGTGCCCCTGGAAGTAGACGAGGTCACCGCCCGAGGGATCGTCGGGGCCGCGAAAGAAGTGGTTGAAGCCCACCTCGTAGAGCGTCGCGGCCGAGGCGTACGTCGAGATGTGGCCGCCGATGCCGGGGAAGCGGTCGTTCGCCTCCGAGACCATCGCGAGGGCGTTCCAGCGGATGATGCTCTTGATGCGGTCTTCGACCTCGAGCGTGCCGGGGTACGGCGGCTGGAGGTCGGTCGGGATCGTATTGACGTACGGCGTGCGCGACGTGACCGGCAGCGGCACGCCCATGCGCTGGGCGGCGATCTGCAGCGCTTCGAGGAGGCTCGATGCGCGCTCGGGACCGCGGCTGCGGGTCACATCACGGAGCGCGTCCACCCACTCCTGGGTGTCAACCCAGTCCGGCGCATCCGGAGACGGCAGCGCAGCAGGCTCGCGAGCATCGCGCGTGGTCATGCCGTCAGTGTAGACCGCGGACTGTGAACCCCGTGTGAGCCGATGACGTCCGGACGCCCCCGTCAGTCCCAGTGCCGCCCGGGGCCGACGGGGGCGCCGTCACGCCCGCCTGGGAGGGCTTGCCTTACGAGAGGAAGTACTTGCGCGACAGCGTGAAGGACTCCAGCGGCTCGCAGGCCAGCTTCTGCCCGTCCGCCCAGACCTCGCCGCTGACGGGGTCGATCTGGAGGTCGGGACTCGCCTCGTTGAACATGAGGTCCTTCTTGCCGATCCCGCGGCAGCCCTTCACCGGCAAGAACTCGCGGTTCGACTTGATCTGGTCCTTGACCCGCGCCTCCACTGCCGCCTCGGAGACGAAGTTCACGGCGAGGCGGTCGATCGCCTTGCCCGTGCCGCCCCACATCGGGCCGTAGGTGACCGGCTCGGCATAGCGCATCGTCGCGTTGCCGTCGCCGCGCGGGGACCAGGCAACCTGTCCGCCCTTGTAGACCGCCTCCGGCTTTGCGCCGAAGAACCGCGGATCCCACAGCACGATGTCCGCGAGCTTCCCCGGCTCGAGGCTACCGACGTAGTGGTGGATGCCGTGCGTCCGCGCCGGGTTGATCGTGATCTTCGCGAGGTACTGGAGCACCCGGCGGTTGTCGTCCTCGCCACGCGCCTCCGTGCCGAGGGCGATCGCACGCTCCTTGTTCGCGTGCGCGAGCTGCCACGTCCGGCGGATCGTCTCCTGGATGCGGCCCATCCCCTGCGAGTCCGAGTTGATGACCGGGATCGCGCCGAGGTCGTGGAGCAGCGTCTCCGCCTCCATCGACGTGCTCCGGATGCGGAGCCGGATCGCCTCGGCGTTCTCCTCCAGCGCCACGTTCTGGCCGTGCGCGATCGTCATCATGTCGATGTGCTCGCGCGCCGCGCCCACCCCGTAGGGGAGCGTCGGGTTCGTCGACGAGCCGATGATGTTGTCGCGCGTGGTCATCAGCAGCGCGTCCGGCGTGTGGCCGCCGCCGGCGCCTTCCACGTGGTACGCGTGCAGCGTCCGCCCCGCGATCGCGTCGATGGTGTCGACGGCCTGGACGGCCTCGTTCAGGCCGTCCGTGTGCAGGCAGACAGAGACATCGAACTCGTCAGCGACCTTCAGGGTCGCGTCGATGATCGGGCCGTAGGCGCCCATGTCCTCGTGGATCTTGTAGCCGCAGGCGCCGAACGCGAGGTACTCGTCCATCGCCTCTGGCACGTGCGAGGAGGCGCGGGCCTGCAGGCCGACGTTGAGCGGGAACTCCTCCATCGCCGCGAGCGGGATCTGCAGGTTCATCGCTGGCTGGTGCTGGAGCCCGCCGCCGATGAGCGTGGTGACGCCGCCGTCGAGTGCGGACGGGATCAGGCGCGGCGTCACGAAGTGGACGTGCGTGTCGATCGCGCCCGGCGTCGCGATCAGGTGCCCGGCGGGGACGATGTTCGTGCCCGGCCCGATCAGCGCGTCGATATTGTCAGCGATGTCGGGGTTCCCAGCGTTGCCGATCGCGACGATGCGGTTGCCCTTGATGCCGATGGATCCCTTGAAGATGCCAAGGACGGGGTCGACGATCATCGCCCCGATCAGGATCGTGTCGAGCTCGCTCTCCCCGACCCGGCGGCCACGGATCATCATCCCCTGGCGGAAGTTCTTGCCCCACCCGGAGACGACCTCGTCGCCATACTCCGCGTAGTCCTTCTCCAGGCGGATCACGAGCGAGGTGTCACCGAGCCGGACGCGGTCCCCCGTCGTTGGCCCGTGGACGAGCGCGTACTGCTGGCGTGAGATCTGTTGAGGCACGGATTACGCCTCTCCTGCCGCCGGCGGCGGCACCATCTGGAAGCCTTCGATGACCTGGCTGCCGGCGTACGGCACGAGGTCCACGGACTTCGTCTCGCCTGGCTCCCAGATGACGGAGCGGCCGGCCTGGATGTCCAGGTGCCGCCCGTACGCGGCCTTCCGGTCGAACTCCATGCGCGGGTTCACCTCGTAGAAGTGGTAGTGCGACGAGATGTTCACCACGTGGTCCGAGCCGTTCGTGACCGCGACCGTCACGACATCCCGGCCGTCGTTGACGACGATCGGCGCGTCGAGCAGGAATCGCTCGCCCGGCGCGCCCTCCGGCTCCTCGCCGGGGATCGGGTTCGCCAGGACGATGATGCGCGGGCCGTCTTCGAACATCGGCTCACACACCAGCCCGCGCGCGAGCGTTGGCACGCCCGGCATGACGTCTGCCGGCGTCAGGACGCTCAGGCCATAGGCGCGCACCGTCTCGTAGTCGGCGCCCTCGCGTGCCTTCTCCATCATCTCGTCGGTGATGAGGGCCACCGCCTCCGGGTAATTGAGCTTCAGCCCCTTCTCCCGGCGGCGGCGCGCCATCTGCGCGACGTTGAACACCAGTACGCGATCCAGCTCCGTCTGCGACAGCTTCACCGGCCACGCTCCATCTCGTTCACCTCTCCGCTCGTCCTCGCTCCGTGCGCCCGCCAGCTACGCGCCGACGGCGGTGGCCTTCAGCACTGGCGGCGTCGGGTCGAACGCCGCCCGGGCCTCGAGGAACTCGGCGATCGCGAGCAGGCGGTAGTCCTGGAACGCCGGCGCGGCGACCTGGAACCCGATCGGCAGTCCGCCCGAGGTGAGCCCCACGGGGATCGAGACGGCGGGGGTACCGGTCTGGTTGAACGGCGACGTGTTGCGGATCAGCGGCATCGTCGCAGCCATGCCCAGGCTCGGGAGGTCCTCGATCTTCTGGGGCGGGACCGGCACGGTCGGCATCACCAGGACGTCGACGTGCTCGAACGCCTCGCGGATCGTCTCCTGGACCAGCCGCCGCGCACGGATTGCACGGATGTAGTCCTGCGCCAGCACGTACTGCCCGGCCAGGATGCGCCCGCGGAGGTCCGGCGAGTAGAGGTCGCCGTGCTCCCGCAGCATCTCCTCGTGGTAGACGTAGGCCTCGGCGGCCATCGCGGCGCGAGCGGCGGCCATCAGCTGCGTGAGGTCGAAGTCCATCGTCCGCACGGTCGCCCCGGCCGACGCCATGAACGCGACCATCTCGCGACAGCGCGCCTCCACGTCAGGGTCGAGGTCGGTCCAGAAGTACGGCTCGGGCACGCCCACGCGGAGGCCGGCGAGGGAGGAGACCGGCGTCGCCGGTTCCGGCACGCGCGGCGTCGAGTTCGGGTCGGTCGGGTCGTAGCCTGCTATCACCTCGAGCATCAGACGCGCGTCCGCGATCGAGCGCGTGTGCGGGCCGATGTGGTCCGTGTGCTGGGTGGTCGTCGGCATCCCCCCTGCGAGCGAGACGACGCCGTGGGTCTGCTTCAGGCCGACCACGCCACAGCACATCGAGGGGATGCGGACGGAGCCGGCGGAGTCAGTGCCGAGCGCCGCCGCGCACACCTGGAGGGCGACGGCGGCCGCCGACGCGCCGCTCGAGCCGCCCGGGTGGTGTTCCGGGTTCCACGGGTTGCGGACGGCGCCGTAGTGCGCGTTGGCGGAGGTCCCGCCCATCGCCATCTCGTGCATGTTCAGCTTGCCGAAGAACACGGCGCCCGCCGCGCGGAGGCGTGCGACGACGGTCGCATCCTGCGTCGGGACGCGGTCCTTCATCACGAGCGTCGCGGCGCTCCCGGGCAGGCCGGCGATGTCGACGTTGTCCTTCACGCCGATCGGGACGCCGTGCAGCGGGCCGAGCGGCTGGCCGGCGGCCCGGGCTGCGTCGGCGGCCCGCGCCATCTCGCGCGCGAGCTCCGGGGCGTAGGTGGTGAACAGTGCGTGCGACTTCGCGAAGCGCTCCGCCTGCTCGAGCGTCGCCTCGGTGACCTCGACGGAGGTCAGTTCGCCCGCGGCGATCTTGTCGCGGACGTCCACCAGGCTGAGGGCGCGGATCTCATCGGGGGTCACTTTCGCCCTCCTGCCACGGCCACGAGGCCGTTCGAGGTCTCGGCGACGGGCAGCGAGCGCAGGACGGGCAGTCCCTCCAGGTAGAGGTTCACGAACGGCAGCATCTCGTCCAGTCGCTCGTCCGAGTACTTGTTGCCGACCAGCAACTGGTCGAGGGCGCGCAGCGCCTCGCGGTCCATGGGAACCCCTTCACGCGATGCAGGTGGTGATGCCGGCACCGTACGGACGCGGCATTGCGCCGCCGTGACGCGTCGATGAACGCGGCATGGCGTTTGTGTCTGCGCGGGGTCAGCATGGGATTGCGCGGCGGCGTCTGCCCGCACCCGATGCGCCGCGGTCGTACGTCGCACCGCAACTTCGGCGCAGTGCGCGAGGTAGCGGAGCGCCACGCCGGCGTAATGGCGAAGGAGTAGGGTGTCCCCGATCGGCACGACGCCCGATGACCGCGAGGAGGTGCGCACCATGGTCGACATGCAGATCCAGCCGCAGACGGACACCGTCGAGGACTACATCCGCCGCGGGCGCGAGCACCTCTGGATCCACACCCAGTCGTTCGACGAGCTCGATCAGGACGACGCCTACCTCGTGGTCGAGGGCGGGCAGGGCGTCTACCTCAACGACCTCCACGGCCGCCGCTACATCGACGCGATGTCCGGCCTGTGGGTCGTCGCCGCGGGGCACGGCCGCACGGAACTGGCGGAGGTCGCCCGCGACCAGATGGAGAAGCTCGCCTTCGCCAACCCGTTCGCCTACGCCACCCAGCCCGCCGTGGACCTCGCGACGAAGCTCGCGGAGGTCACGCCGGCGGGCATCACGCGCTCCTTCTTCGTGAACGGCGGCGCCGAGGCGGTCGAGACCGCGATCCGCATGGCGAAGCAGTGGCAGTACAACCGCGGCGAGACGAAGCGCTTCAAGGTGCTCTCCCGTATCGGCTCGTACCACGGCATGACCTACGCCGCGCTCTCCGTGAACAACGCGAAGGGGATGAACAAGACCCCGTTCGAGCCGCTGATGCCGGGGGCCGTGAAGTTCCCCGGCGTGAGCTGCGAGCCCTGCGCGCAGGCCCGGCCCCACGAGGACTGCGCGTCGCTCCGTGGCCTCGACTACCTCGAGACGCTGATCGAGTCGGAGCGCCCGGACACCATCGCTGCGCTGATCACGGAGCCGATCTCGACGTCCAGCGGGTCGTTCATGCCGCACCCCGACTACTGGCCGCGCCTCCGCGCGATCTGCGACCGGCACGGCATCGTGCTCATCGCTGACGAGGTGATCAACGGCTTCGGCCGGACGGGGACCTGGTTCGCGATGGAGCACTTCGGCGTCACGCCAGACCTGATGACCGTCGCGAAGCAGATCTCCTCCGGCTACGCCCCGATCGCCGCCGTCCTCGCGAGCGAGAAGATCTCGGAGGGCTTCCGGGGCGACGCCAGCAAGGCGTTCATCGGCGGCTCCACGTTCGGCGCCCACCCGGTGTCCTGCGCCGTCGCGCTCCGCAACCTCGAGATCCTCCAGCGCGAGCACCTCGTCGAGAACTCGGCGAAGGTCGGCGACTACATGAAGCAGCAGCTGCAGGAGATGCAGTCGCGGCACAAGATCGTGTCCAGCGTCCGCGGCATCGGCCTGATGCAGGTCATCGACCTGAAGCGGGATCCCGAGGCCGGCAAGGAGTTCACGCTGGACGACGACCTCTCCCACCTCGTCCCGCGCTTCCTCCGTGAGCACGGCCTCCTCTCCCGCGGCGGTGCGTCGATCCAGGTCGCTCCGCCGCTGGTCATCAACCGCGAGGAGGTCGACGAGCTCGTCGACGCCCTCGACCAGACGGTGAGCGACATCGAGCGCCACTTCTCGATCTAGCAGCGAGCCGACCGCCCGGTTGCGCCTCTGCGCGGGGCGCAACCGGTGCGAGAACGAGACGACACGCGCCGGACACGGCGGCGTCACTGGCCCGACACGGCGCCTGCGTAGCCTCCCCTTCGCACCGGAAAGGGGGCGCGCATGACCACTGAGAAGCCGAAGATCGCGGTCTTCTCCGGCCCAACGGCCACGATCCAGAACAGTCCGCCGCTCATCACGAGCAACAAGGCGAGGGCCGCCCACGGCCTGCCACTGCTGACCGATCCGTTCGGTGGCGCGTTGAAGCAGGACGCCGTCCGCGCCCAGCGCCTCGCTGCCCCCGTGACGGTCTACATCGACTACCTCTCGGCACACCCCCTCGAGGAGGACGCGGCCGAGATGTACGCGCCGCCGGATGGCTACCTGCTCGCGGATGGCTCCTTCTCGGAGAGCGCGAGCGAGGGCGCGCGTCCGGTCTACCGGGTCACGCTGGAGCCCTCCGACGGGCTCTTCATGCTTCCGTACATGGCGCGGCAGGCGGACGGGAAGCCGTGGGACGAGGCGTGCCGCTTCCCGCTTGCACCATCCGACCAGTCCCGCCAGACGTTCTACCCGGATGCCTCCCGCATCTACGAGGAGATCGACCGCTTCGGCCTGAACTCGAACGGCGAGGCGAACCTGCTTTCCTCGATGGCGGACTTCGACTTCTATCGCCCGGCCCCCTCCGGCGGCTGGCGGAAGGGGCGCCCGGCCGCGCTGCGGACCGACACGGGCAACGGCGACCTCGCGCCGGAGACCTGGGGCGAGGACTTCTTCATGTACTACCCGCGCCATCTGCGCGCGGAGCCGTACGCCCAGCAGCTCGCGAAGGCCACGAACGTCGTCGCGAAGGCGATGGCCACGGGCGAGTACCTCGGCGGCCAGTGGCTGGAGGGCTCCCCCACCACCGAGGAGTCGATGTACTGGCTGAACCTGCTCATCGACACGAAGCAGCCGCTGGTGGGCCACTCCGCCCAGCGTCCGCACCAGACGGTGAGCGCGGACGGCGACAAGAACATCTACGACGGGGTGAAGTACATCACCTCGAAGATCTGGATGAACGGCGGCGCCGCGGACATCGTCGGCGGCGTGATGATCGTGGACGAGCAGGTCTTCCACTCCCGCGAGGTCACGAAGACCGACGCTCGTCCCGGGAACTACCAGGCGACCGGCGGCCACGGCGGCATCGTCGCGCTGATGGGCGGCTACGCCGCGCCGCAGCTGACCTACGTGCCCTCGAAGAAGCACACCTGGTCGTCTGAGGTGAACCTCTCGAAGCTGCCCGCCTCCGTTCAGGGCGTCCGCGGCGGCGAGGGAACGATCCAGCAGGTCACCGTCCAGGTGAAGGACGGCAGCGGCTACCTCGTCCCCGAGGCGATGCCGAAGGTGACGCTTGCGAAGTACGCGCGTTACCAGCCGCACGGCGTGGAGCACACGGACGGGACGGACGTCGAGATCATGGCGCGCGTCCAGGAGAACCTGCACAACTACGCCCTCGCGGGCTTCGTGGGTGAGGGCGCGTCGCCCTACGGTTCCATGAACCGCACGACCGACGACGCCCTGCGCTACGCGAGCTTCTGCGGCATGCCCGTCGTCCGCGTCGGCCGCGGCGCGACCGGCGGCATCGCGTCGAAGATCGACCCGACGGCGGTCGCCGGGAACAACCTCACGTCGACGAAGGCGCGCATGCTGCTGATGGCGTCGCTCCTGAAGTTCGGCGCGCCGCCGCCGGCGAAGGACCCGATGAGCCCCACCCCGGACGAGGTGGCCGCGGTCTCCGCGAAGATCGCCCAGTACCAGGAGGTGTTCGACTCGCACTAGCGGTCCGGACGTTCCACGTGAAACGGCCCGGGCGTGAGCCCGGGCCGTTTCCGTGAGAAGGAACCGCCGCCCGCGTGCCGGACGGCGGGGGAGCGGCGGAAGCGGCTAGGCGAGGACGGCCTCGACGAGTGCCGGGACCTGGAGGTGGTGGGCCGTCTCACGCTGGAAGGCGTCGCCCACCTGGAAGACCGTCGCCTCCTCGAACGCCTTGCCCACGATCTGCATCGAGAGCGGCAGACCGTCATCGGTGAAGCCGATCGGCGTCGCCATCGCCGGCAGGCCGAGGAGGTTCCACGGCGCGCTGAACACCGGCCACTGCATGAACGACTGCACGCCCAGCCCGCGCAGCCGTGGCGCGCCGACGCCCGCGGTGAGCATGACGAGGACGTCGTAGGGCGCCATCAGCTCGGCGACCTTCGCGCGGATGAAGGAGCGGAAGCGCTGCGCCTGCACGTAGTCCGCGGCGGAGAGGTAGGCGCCCTGCGACACCGCCTTGTTCGTGTGCTCGCCGAACGCCTCCCACTGGGCCGCGAGGTCCATCGCGTGGTAGGAGTTGGACTCCGCGCGCATCGTCACCGTGTTCGCGAAGCGCATCTCCTCGTAGTACGGCAGCTCGACCTCCTCGACGGTGGCGCCGGCCTGCTCGAACCACGAGACGGCCGCGTCGAACGCCGCGACGGCGCTCGGCAACGTGCGCGGGTCGCCCGTGTGGTGCGCCCGCTCCACGCCGATGCGCAGGCCGCGCACGCTGCCACCCAGCGCCGCGAGGTAGTCCGGCACGGCGACATCTGCGCAGGTGGCGTCCGTCGCGTCGTAGCCGGCCATGACCTGCAGCATCGCCGCGGCGTCGCGGACGGAGCGGGTCATGGGGCCGATGTGGTCCAGGCTGTAGCCCAGCGGGGCGCACCCGGACTTCGGCACGAGGCCGTGCGTCTGCTTCATCCCGGTGATCCCGCAGAACGCGGCAGGGATGCGGACGGAGCCGCCCGTGTCCGTGCCCAGCGCCCCGAGGAAGAGACCGGCGGCGACGCCGGCTCCACTGCCGGAGGAGGAGCCGCCCGGCCACGTCTCCGGGTTCCACGGGTTCCTCGGCACGGGGAATGGCTTGGAGGCGTCCGGCATGCCGATCGCGAACTCCATCGTCGAGGTCTTGCCGACGATGACGGCGCCAGCCTCGCGCAGGCGCGCGACGACGGGCGCGTCGCGGCCCTCGCCCCACGCGGGGTCGAGGACCATCGACTGTGCGGTCGTCGGTGCGTCCTTCGTCGCGATGATGTCCTTCACGCCGATCGGAATGCCCTGGAGCGGGCCCCGGTCGACGCCGGCAGCGAAGTCGGCGTCGGCCTGGCGCGCGGCGGCGAGGGCGGCCTCGGTCGTGCGCGTGATGAACACGCCGAGCCGGCCATCGAGGAAGTCGGCGCGCTCGAGGCAGGCCTCGGTGAGCGCGAGCGAGGTGAGGCGGCCGGCGCGGATCGCCGCGCCGGCCTCAGTGATCGTGAGCGGGAGGTCGTCCATCATCTCCTCGTTTCGCGCGGGCTAGGCGGGGGCGCCGACGGCGACCCGCGGGACCTGGAGGTGGTAGTCCGTCACCTGCTGGTACGCGTGGCCGACGCGGAACAGGAGCGCCTCCGAGAACGGCGCGCCCACGATCTGCGTCGAGAGCGGCAGTCCCTCGCTCGAAAAGCCCGAAGGGATCGCCAGGCCCGGGTAGCCGGTCAGGTTGAAGGGGCCGGTGTAGGACGGCTGGAGCATGCGCCTGGTCATGTCCATGTTCGCCGTCGGGGTCGCCGGCTCGATGATCGTCGGCGTGATGAGCACGTCGACCTGGGCCATCACCTTCGCGGCTTCCTTCGCGAACCAGGAGCGGAACCGCTGCGCCTGCACATAGTCCGTGGCCGAGTAGAGCGCGCCGCGCGCGATCATGTTGCGGACGCCGCGCCCGTAGTCCGTCCAGCGCGAGGCCATGTCCATGCGGTGGTAGGAGAACGCCTCCGCGATCATCGTGAGGGTGTTCGCCTCCTTCGCGAGGGCGACCTTCGGCAGGTGTACCTCCACGATCTCGGCGCCCAGCTCCTTGAGTTGCGCGATCACGGCCTCCGACGAGGCCTTCTGCTCCGGGTGCAGCATCTCGTGGTCGAAGAAGTACTCGGTGGAGACGCCGACTTTGAGGCCCTTCACGCCGCCCTCGATGCCGGCCAGGTAGTCCTCCGCCGGGGTGGCGGCGGCGGTCACGTCGCGCGGGTCGTAGCCGGCGATGACGTTGAGGATCGCGGCGCAGTCCCACGCCGATCGCGCCATCGGGCCGATGGAGTCGAGCGTGTAGCCGAGCGGCGCGCAGCCCCACTTCGGCACGCGGCCGTAGGTGACCTTCAGGCCGGTGTGGCCGCAGTAGGCCGCCGGGAAGCGGACGGAGCCGCCCGTGTCGGTGCCGATGCCGCCGAGCACCATGCCGGTGGCCACGGCGATGCCGGTGCCAGAGGACGAGCCGCCCGGGGTCCGATCCAGCCCCCACGGGTTCCGGGGGATCGGGAAGGGTTTCTCAGGGTCCGGCTGGCCGAGCGCGAACTCGGAGAGCACGAGCTTGCCGGTGAGCGCCGCGCCGGCCGCGCGGACGCGCTCCGTGGTCACGGAGTCGTACCCCTCGCCCCACCCGGGGTCGAGGACCAGGGAGTTCGCCGTCGTCGGCGCGTCCTTCGTCGCGAGGATGTCCTTGAGCGCGAATGGGATGCCCTGCAGCGGGCCGCGGTCGACGCCGGCGGCGAAGTCGGCGTCCGCCTGCTTCGCCGCGGTGAGCGCGATCTCGTCAGTGACGACGATGAACGCGCCGACGGTGCCATTCAACTCGTGGATGGTCTTGAGGGAGGCCTCGGTCAGCTCGACGCTGCTGACGGCGCCGCTGCGCAGCGCCGCCGCGGCCTCCTGGATGGTCTGCGGAAGGGTCATGGTGTCCTCGAGTCTGCGCGGGGGTCGGAGTGGCGCGGCGGCTACTTCGCCGGCGAGACGGGCGTGAAGATCAGCGCCGGCTCCTCGTAGCGGACTTCCTCGATGTAGAGGCTGTCGGCGCCGGCCCGGAGCATCGGGTACGCCTTCACGAAGCCCTCGAACTCCTCGTCGCTGCAGGTGATGCCGGCAGCTTCGAGCATCCCCCTCACGGTGGCGGTCACATCGGTCGGCTCAGGCATGGTGTCCCTCCTCGCCGGGAACGCCCGTGGCGTCCCGGCAGCGATTGCGTGTGGACTGGCGCGGTCAGCGCCACGCGGAGGCGGAGGCCTACGCGCGGGCGAGGACCGGGAGCTCCTTCATCGGCTGCACGGATCCCTCTGAGTAGAGATGGCAGGCGACGCGGTGACCGCCCTCCGCCTCCACCATCTCCGGCCGCTTCTCCGCGCAGACATCCATCGCGTACGGACAGCGCGTCCGGAAGCGACAGCCGGAGGGCGGGCTGAGCGGACTGGGGATCTCGCCCTCCAGCGGCGGGATGCCCTCGAGGGCGGCCTCGTCGCCGGGGAGCTTCGGGATCGAGGCGAGCAGCGCGCGCGTGTAGGGGTGCAGCGGGTTGGCGTACAGCTTCTCGGACGACGTGATCTCGACGGCCTGGCCGAGGTACATCACGAGCACGGAGTCGCTCATGTACTGCACGACGTTGAGGTCGTGGCTGATGAAGAGGTAGGTCAACTCGAGCTCCGACTGGAGGTCCTTGAGCAGGTTGAGCACCTGCGCCTGGACCGACTTGTCGAGCGCGGACACGGCCTCGTCGCAGACGACCAGCTTCGGGGAGAGCGCGAGGGCGCGGGCGATGTTCACGCGCTGGCGCTGGCCGCCCGACATCTGGTGCGGGTAGTACGAGGCGTGGTTGCCGTGGAGGCCGACCTGCTCGAGGAGCCACTGGGTGCGCTCGCGGCGCTCGTGCCTCGACATCCCGTGCACCTTCATCGGGAACGAGATGATCTCCCCGATGGAAGCGCGCGGGTTCAGGGCGGAGTGCGGATCCTGGAACACCATCTGCATGTTCCGACGCAGCTCGCGGTCCTCCTCGGGCGTGCGGGGGGACTCGCGGACATCGGTGATGTTGCGGCCCTCGAAGAGCACGTCGCCCTGGTCGAGGCTCAGCAGGCCGAGGATGAGCCGGGCGGCCGTGGACTTGCCACAGCCGGACTCGCCCACGATGCCGAGCGTGGTGCCGCGTTTCACCGAGAACGAGAGCCCGTCCACGGCGGAGACGTAGGCCTTCGAGAACGGCCCGGTGCGGACCGGGAACGTCTTCGAGACGTTCTTCGCCTCGAGCAGCGGCGGGGTGCCGCCCCGGCCCTCGGCGGTCATCGCGGCGTCGATCGGTCGTTCGGTCGTCGTCATGTCGCGGCTCCTAACCCTTGACGTCCAGGGAGTCGCGGATGGCGTCCGCGAGCATGTTGAACGAGATGGACGTGAGGAAGATGAAGAGGCCCGGCAGCGCCGCCACCCACGGGTTCACGTAGATGGTTCCGCGCAGCGCGTTGAGCATGAAGCCCCACTCCGGCGCTGGCGGCGAGACGCCAAGGCCGAGGAAGGAGAGGCTGGCGGCGATCACGATCGAGAGGCCGACCAGGCCGGAGGCGTAGACGAAGATCGGGCTGAAGATGTTGGCGAGGATCTGCGTCCGGATGATCGTCGGGGTGCTGGCGCCGGTGAGGCGGGCTGCCTCGATGAACTCGGAGACGCGCACCCGGCGCGTGGCCGCCTCCGCCACGCGGGCGAGCGGGGCGATGTAGACCACGGTCATCGCGATGATCACGTTCGTGAGTCCCGGGCCGAGCGAGGCCGACACGGCGATCGCGAGGAGCACCGTGGGGAAGGCGTAGAACATGTCCATCGTCCGCATGATCACCGCGGCCACCCACCCGCCGAGGTAGCCCGAGAGCGACCCGAGCGCGGTGCCGATCACGGTGGCGATCACGACCGGGACGAGTCCGGCCACCAGCGACAGGCGTCCGCCGTAGAAGAGGCGGGTGAGCATGTCGCGGCCCTGCTCGTCCGTGCCGAGCACGTGGCCGGCGGATCCGATCGGCAGGAGGCGCTCAGAGGCGGTGCCCACCGTTGGGTCGTAGTTCGTGAGGACCGGCGCGAAGACGGCCGTGAGCGCGAGCAGCGCGAGGACGCTCAACGCCGCGAGCCCGATCTTGCTCCGCATGAAGCGGCGGCGCGCTGCCTGAAGGTAGGACTCCGGTTCCGCCGGGACGTCCCGGTCCTTCCACTTCGCCGCGATCGATCCGGCTGCTGTCGTCATCTGATCCTCCGGTGGTGACTGGCGTGTCGGGTGAGCTCGAGCGGGCTACGCGGCGCGCTTCATCCGCGGGTCGAACGTGGCCTGCAGGAGGTCCACGGCGAGGTTGAGCAGGACGAAGGTGACGGCGATGACCAGCGTGGTCGCCTGGACCACCAGCAGGTCGCGCGCGGTGATGGCGTTGAACACGAGCTGGCCGAGGCCGGGCCACGAGAAGATCGTCTCGATGAGCACCGAGCCGCCGAGCAGGTAGCCGACCTGGAGGCCGGACGTGGTCAGCACCGGTGAGATCGCGTTCTTGCCGACGTGCACGAGGACCTGCCACTCCTTGAGGCCCTTCGCCCGCAGGAGCTCGACGAACTCGGCCTGGTAGGTCTCGACGATCGAGGCGCGCGCGACGCGTGCGGTGATCGCGATGGTGATCAGCGACCCTGCGAGCACGGGCATCACGAGATGCTTGGCGTACTCCACGATCCCTTCGCTGAACGACGCCACGCCGCCGGCCGGCAGCACCTGGAGCTGCGCCGAGAAGATGATGAGGAGCAGGATCGCGATCCAGAACGACGGCACGCTGAGGCCGACGATCGCGGCGCCCGTCACGGTGCGGTCGATCCACGTGCCGCGGTAGACGCCGGCGATGGTGCCGGCCGCGATCCCGAGCGAGAGCCCGAAGACCGCGGAGACGCCCGCGAGGACGGCGGTGTTCTGCCACGCGCTGCCGATGAGCTCGGCGACCTCGCGGCGGCGGAACGGCGAGTAGCCGAAGTCGCCGGTGAGCATGTCGCCCATCCACGAGGCGTACCGGACGGGGAGCGGCTGGTCGAGGCCGAGCTCCTGCTCGAGTCGGGTGCGGTCCTCGGGCGTCGCGTCAGGGGCGAGTAGCCCCGCGAGTGGGTCGCCCGGGAGGATCGAGAGCAGGAGCCAGATCATGAGCGATACGCCCAGCAGGGTGGGGACGGCCATGCCGAGTCGACGGAGCGTGAGCGTGAGCATGGGTTACCTCTGATTCGTCGTGCGTCGGGTGCGCCCGATGGCTAGCGGGCGCCGTTCGCGCTGGTCGTGGCGGAGGCGGTCGCGGCGGCCGACGACGTCGTGGCGTCCGCGGCGACGACCGGGCAGCGGAGGTCGTGCCGGGGGAGGAACTCGACGAGCTCGGGCATCCCCTGCCAGCAGCTGTCCTTCGCCATCGAGCAGCGCGGGGCGAACGAGCACCCCGGCGGGAGGTTGGCCAGGTTCGGCGGCGAACCGGGGATGGCGAGGGGGCGGTCGTGCTGGCCCGGCCGGACGTTCGCACCGAGGAGGCCGCGCGTGTACGGGTGCTGCGGGTTGCGGACGATCTCGTCGACGGTCCCGCGCTCGACGACGCGGCCGGCGTACATGACGGCGATGTCGTCCGCGATCTCGGCGGCGACGGAGAGGTCGTGCGTCACGAAGATCACGCCCATCCCCAGCCGGTCCTTCAGGTCGCGGAAGAGGTCGAGCACGCGTGCCTGGACGGTCACGTCGAGCGCGGTCGTCGGCTCGTCCGCCAGCAGGAGGCTGGGGTTCGAGACGAGGGCGAGGGCGATGACGATGCGCTGACGCATGCCGCCTGAGAGCTCGAACGGGTAGGCCTTGAGACGCCGCTCCGGCGAAGGGATCTGGACGAGGTTCAGCAGCTCCATCGCGCGGTCGACGGCTTCGGTCTTCGTGAGGTCCTCGTGGCGGCGGATGGTCTCGACGAGCTGCTGCTCGACGGTGAACACCGGGTCGAGCGCGGTCATCGGGTCCTGGAACACCATCGAGACCCACGAGCCGCGGATCTCGGTGCGCTCCGCCGGGGACATGGCGACGAGGTCGCGCCCGCGGAGGACGACCTCGCCGGAGATGCGTGCGTGCTTCGGCTGCAGGCCGAGGATCGTGCGGAGCATCGCGCTCTTGCCCGAGCCGGACTCGCCGAGGACGCCGAGCACGCGGCCGGCCTCCAGCTCGTACGAGACGTGGTTCACGGCCGTGAGCCAGCCGTTCTTCGTCGGGAACTGCGTGACGAGGTCCTTCACCTGGAGGAGCGGACCCGCGTCTCCGGCCTCCGCCACGGGCGAGGGAACCGCAGTCGCGCGCTCGCCAGGTCGTCGAGGGGTGAACACAGCCATGGGCGTCTCCTTCGCGGCAGACGTTAGGAAGGCCGCGTGACGCACCAATGACTCGGAGGTGAATGGTGAGTGACGCAACTGCTGCGGCGTGTTTTCCGCTTCGGGTCAGGCGTGTTTCATGGGGCGCCGGCGCAGCGGGAGCGCTGCGCGCCCGAATTGTGTTCGACACGAATCAGACAACGCTGGGTCACGGAGGCTTCATCGACGCGTCACTCCGGTGCAAAGCGCGCTTCGTAGCGTGACGGCCTGTTGATCGTCGCGAGACCGCGGCGACAGGGAACCGGAGGACTGAACTTGGCGAAGAGATGGCTACGGGCGGTGCCACTCTTCTCGCTCGTGCTGCTGATGGCGATCATGGTCGCCTGCGGCTCGAGCGAGGAGACCGAAGGCGGCGACGAAGCCGAGGGCTCGGCGACGACGAGCTCCGGCGAGGCGGCTGCCGAGGGCGGATCGGGCGGCGTCCTGCGGATCGGCATGACCGCCGGCAACCTGCCCTTCCCGAACACCCCCCCGAACGAGGGCTTCGAGGGCCGGCGGTTCGTCGGCTACCAGATCTACGACGCGCTCTACTCGTACGACTTGTACCAGGGCGACCACGTGCCGACGCCGCAGCTGAACCTCGCGGAGTCCGTGGAGATCTCGGACGACCAGCTGACCTGGACGTTCAAGCTGCGCCAGGACGTGGTCTTCCACGACGGGACGACGTTCGACGCGGAGGACGTGATCTTCAACTTCCGCCGCGTGCGCGACCCTGAGTTCGAGTACTACGACGCGACCCTGGCCGGCGCCGCCGGATCGGCGTTCGCGACGATCGCGTCGTGGGAGATGATCGACCAGTACACGGTGGCGGTCACGACCGTTCGCCCGAACGCGTTCCTGCCGTACGACCTGGTCTACATCTACTTTGCCAGCCCCGAGGTGGTGATGGAGTTCGGCAACGACGACTACATCAACCACGCGACCGGCACCGGCCCGTTCAAGATGACCGAGTACATCGACGGCCAGGTGATGGAGCTGACGGCCAACGAGGAGTACTTCAAGGGCCGCCCGAAGCTGGACCAGATCATCCTCTACCCGATGCCGGAGCCGGCGACGCGACTCGCCGCGCTGCAGTCGGGTGACATCGACTGGGCCGAGCTGCCGCCGCCGGACTCGGTGCAGCAGCTGGAGTCTCAGGGCTTCCAGGTCTCGCTGAAGAACTACCCGCACATCATCGCGTACTACGTGAACATGGCGACCAGCGAGCCGCTGAAGGACCTCCGCGTCCGCCAGGCGCTGGCGTACGCCGCGGACCGCGAGGGCGTCTCGACGCTCGTCAACAACGTGGGTGAGCCGATCCACCAGTACTTCGTCGAAGGCTCCTCCTGGTACGACCCGGAGTGGGAGGGCTACGACTACGACCCGGAGCAGGCGAAGCAGCTGCTGGCGGAGGCCGGCTACGCGGACGGCCTGACGCTGACGCTGGCCTACCCCACCGGTGGTTCCGGCAACATGTTCCCGGGGCCGATGAACGAGAAGCTGAAGCAGGACTTCGCCGCCGTGGGCATCACCCTGGAGCTGGTCCCGCTGGAGTGGAACAACATCATCACGGCCTACCGCGAGGGCTTCGCGAACCCGAGCTGGTCGCAGTACGACCTGCTCTACTTCTCGAACGCTCCGCTCGCGCCGACCTTCGCCCGCGTGTTCGTGTCGGACTACATCCAGCCGAACGGCTGCTGCAACCCGATGAACTACTCCAACCCGGAGGTGGACGCGCTCTACAAGGAGGCGGAGGCGACGTTCGACGTGGAGGCGCAGAACGCCCTCCTCGCGCAGGTCCAGTCGATCGCGATGAAGGACGTCGCGGCGTTCGGCACGATCACGGACCTCAACCTGCGCGTGATGTCGCCGGACGTGAAGGGCTTCGTCCAGTCGCAGTCATGGTTCCTGGACCTGACGCAGATCTGGATGGAAGAGTAGCGGTCGCCTGACCGCCGCTCGACACGACGAGGGGGCTGCCCTGCGGCAGCCCCCTCTGCACGTCCCCGGCCGCCGAGGTCCGCCGGCCGTCCACCCCCCGTCGTCCACCCCCCGTCCGCCGACGCGCTACGCTCGATGCCATGACCACGGCCATGACCACGCCCGATGCCGTCGGCCGTCTCGTCTCCGTCGACTGTCTCGTCGCCGGCGGGGTGCCGTACGAGCCGGCGCTCGACTGGCAGCGCGGACGCGTCGCGGCCGTGCGGGACGGCGGCCGCGAGGCGCTCGCGCTCATCGAGCACGAGCCCGTCTACACCATGGGGCGTCGCGGGGGCCGGGCGTCGATGCGCCTGGACGCTGCGGCGATGCCGGCGCCGGTCATCGACATCGAACGTGGCGGCGACGTCACCTGGCACGGTCCCGGCCAACTCGTCGGCTACCCAATCCTCGACCTTCGAGCACGCGGCCTGCGCGCCGCCGACTATGTGCGATCGCTCGAGGAGGTGCTGGTCGCCGTCCTCGATGGCCACGGCCTCGTGGCCGGGACCGTCCCGGGGCGGCCCGGGGTGTGGGTGGACGGTGCGAAGGTCGCCGCGATCGGCGTCGCCATCCGCGGTGGGGTCTCGTTCCACGGCTTCGCATTGAACGTCGCACCCGACCTCGCCTGGTACGACGCGATCGTCCCCTGCGGGCTGACCGACGCGCGCGTGACGTCGATGGCCGAGCTCATCGGCACGGCGCCGGCGATGCCGGAAGTCGTCGCGGCGGTGTCGGAGGCGTTCGAGGCGCGGTTAGCCGCGCGGCTCGAGCAGGCCAGCCCGCGCGCGCTCCTCGGGCGGGTGGTGGCGTGAGCGCGGAGCCGGTCGATGTCACGCCGCTGCGCGGTGGGAAGCCGCCGTGGCTGAAGGCGCGGTTTCCCTCGGGTGAGCGGTTCGCGCACATCGAGAGTCTGCTGCGCGAGCAGTCGCTCCACACCGTCTGCGAAGAGGCGCACTGCCCGAACATCGGCGAGTGCTTCAACGCCGGCACCGCGACGTTCATGATCCTCGGCGACACGTGCACGCGCGCCTGCGGTTTTTGCGCCGTGAACTCCGGCCGGCCCGAGGGGCTTGACCTGCTGGAGCCGTACCGGCTGGCGCGCACCGTGCAGGCGCTCGGGCTGGACTACGTCGTGATCACCTCGGTGAACCGCGATGACCTCCCGGACGGGGGCGCATCGATCTTCGCGGCGTGCATCCGGGCGATCCGCCGCCTACGCCCGGAGTGCGAGGTCGAGGTGCTCATCCCCGACTTCGAGGGGGACGAGACGGCCCTCGCCACCGTCCTCGAGGCGGGGCCCGTCGTGCTCAACCACAACATCGAGTCTGTCCCACGCCTCTACCCGCGCGTGCGGCCGAAGGCGCGCTACGGCCGCTCGCTCGCACTCTTCCGCCGCGCGAAGGCGCTGCACGCTGACGTGCCCGTGAAGAGCGGCCTCATGCTCGGCCTCGGCGAGACGTTCGAGGAAGTCGTGACGGTACTGGAGGACCTACGCGGCGCCGGCGTCGACCTCGTCACGGTGGGGCAGTACCTGCGGCCGTCGCTGAAGCACCTCCCCGTGGACCGCTACGTCACCCCCGAGGAGTTCGCCGCGGTGCGCGAGGCGGGCGAACGCCTCGGCTTCGCGCACATCGAGTCCGGGCCGTTCGTGCGTTCCTCGTACCACGCGGGGGAGCAGGCGCAGGCCGCCCGCACGGCCGAGGTGGAGCGGAGCTGAGCGATGCCTGAACGACTGGTGGTCATCGGCGGGGACGCCGCTGGGCTCTCGGCGGCCACGAACGCGCGGCGCTCTCGTCCGCCCGGGGATCTCGAGATCGTCGTGTTCGAGCGGGGCGACTGGATCTCCTTCTCCGCCTGCGGCGAGCCGTACTTCGTCGCGGGGATCGTCGATCCGGTGGAGGCGCTGCTCGCGCTCTCCGAGCGCGAGGCGGCGGAACGCTCGATCGAGGTGCGGAAGCGCTGCGAGGTGATCGCGATCGACACGGCGACGCAGACCGTGACCGTGCGCGACCACCTTGCCGCCCGCGAGGAGGTGGTGGGGTACGACCTCTTGATGTACGCGACGGGGGCGTCGGCCCGGCAGATCCCGCTGGAGGGCGCGCGCCTTCGCGGCGTCTTCCATATGCACACGCTGGACGACGCGATCGCGGCGCGGGCCGCCGTCGAGGACGGTGTGCGGCGGGCGGTGATCGTCGGCGGCGGGTACGTCGGCATCGAGATGGCGGAGGCGTTCCACCACCGCGGCATTCACACCACGATTGTCTCCGCCGAGGACACGCTACTTGCCGGAACGTTCGACGAGTCCTTCGCGCTCCAACTGATGGAGCAGGTCCGGTCGCTCGGGATCGACATCGTGGCGGGGGAGCGCGTCGGCTGCCTGAGCGGCGTCGACGGCCACGTGCGGGCGGTGGGCTGCGATGGCGACACGCTGCCGGCGGACATCGTGATCGTCGCGGCAGGCACCGTCCCGAACGTCGAGCTCGCCCGCAACGCCGGCCTGCGGCTGGGAGAGACGGGCGCGGTGTGGGTGGACGACCACCAGCGCGCGAGCGTTTCCAACGTCTACGCCGGCGGCGACTGCGCCGAGTCCGTCCACCGCCTCTCCGGCAGGCCGGTGAACATCCACCTCGGGACGTACGCGAACCGGCAGGGGCGTGTCGCCGGGCTCAACATCGGCGGCGGCGACGAGGTGTTCCCGGGCGTCCTCGGCACTGCGATCGCGAAGGTGATGGACATCGAGATCGCCCGCACCGGCCTGACCGAGCAGGAGGCGCGAGGGCTGGGCCGCGACGTCGTCGTGACGGAGTTCGAGGCGAACACGGCCGCGGGCTACTGGCCCGAGTCGCGGCGGATGCGCATGCGGGTGATCGGCGACCGCGGCTCCCGGCAGGTCCTCGGCGCACAGATCTTCGGCGGGCGCGGGGCGGGCAAGCGGATCGACGCGATGGCGATGGCGATCTGGAACGAGATGACCGCGGACGACCTGGTGAACGCGGACCTCTCCTACGCGCCGCCCTTCTCGGGCGTCTGGGACCCGGTGCTCCACGCTGCCCGGCTGCTCCAGTCCGTGCTCGACCGTGCGTAGTCGAAGCGTCCGGAGCGCGAGGCCTACCCGTACATCGCTCCGTCACACAATCTTCTTGCGGCGGGCATCAGCGCCCGTGCACATACCGACTGCATGCGTAGCATGACCGCATGCTGCGCCGGCTGCTTCCAGGCGTGTACGAGGGCTGGCTCGTCGTTGGAGCCTCGGCGTTCACCGTGCTCCTCATCGGCGCCTCCTTCTTCTACGGCTTCGGCACGATCTTCAACGAGGTCATCGACGAGTTCGGGTGGAGCGTCGCCGCGACGTCGCTGGCGTTCTCCCTCCGCTCCGAGGTCGGCGGCCTGGCCGCACCGTTCATCGGGACGTTGATCGACCGGCTGGGCGCGCGCAAGGTGATCCTCGGCGGCATCGTGATCTCGGCCGGCGGCGTCTTCATCATGTCGCTGATCCAGGAGCTCTGGCACTTCTACCTCGCGATGATCGTCATCGCGTTCGGCACCTCCGCGGCCGGAGGCCAGGTCGGCCTCGCGGCGATCGCGTCGTGGTTCGAGACGCGGCGGGCGGCGGCGATGTCGGTGATGACGCTGGGTGGTGGCCTGGGCGGCCTGCTCGTCGTCGTGATCGCGTGGCTGGTCGAGCTGTTCGGCTGGCGGGACGCGCTGCGCCTGCTCACGGTGGTGATGCTGACCGCGGGCGTCCTCGCGGGGCTGCAGATTCGCACCCGGCCCGACGACCACCACCAGCCGATGGACGGCCGCCGCTACTACGACGACCTGGGTGGCGAGGTGCGCCCCGCGGCGAAGTGGGGCATCCCGTGGCGCCTTGCCGCGCGGACTCGGGCGGCGTTCTTCATGTCGCTCGCAATGATCGCGCTCGCCTTCGGCACGACGACGGTCGTGGTCCTCCAGATCCCGTACATGGAGAGCCAGATCGGCGTCTCGAAGGCGGTCGCGGGGGCGACGGTGACGGCGCTCACGGTGATCTCGATCGTCGGGCGGCTCGGTTTCGGGTTCCTCGCCGACCGCTACTCGAAGCGGATGATGCTCGCGGTCTCGACGGCGATGGTCGTCGTCGGGCTGATCGTGCTCGCGGTCGCGAACTCGCTGCCGATCGCGCTGCTGGGCATCGTCCTCTTCGCACCCGGCTTCGGCGGATCGATCCCGGTCCGCCCGGCACTCATCGCGGACTACTTCGGGACCAAGTACTTCGGGACGATCAACGGCCTCGGCGCGCTCGTGATGACGACGGGCGGGGCGCTCGGGCCGTGGCTCTCCGGCGTGCTGGTCGACCGCACCGGCGAGTACACGGCGGCCTGGTGGCTGTGCGCCGCCGTGACGGCGCTGGCGATCCCGCTGTTCCTCCTCGCCTCCCCGCCGACGGTGCTCGTTGCCCACTACCGCGAGGAAGCCCGCCTGGAGGCCGAGCGCCTGGGTACTGAGGTGGGCGACGTCGGGACGCTCGTCGTCGGCCACTAGCCGCCGAGGACCTCGGAGCGGTGGAAGCAGCAGGGCGCCCTCGCGGGCGCCCTCGTCGTTCGCGCGTGTGCGGACTAGCGCTTCGGGAAGATCTCCATCAGCACGAAGTTCGAGCTGGTCGGGTGGACCCAGGCGTTGCCGGCGTTCGGGGCGCGGTTCACCTTGCCGCCCTCGTCGATGACCTTCTGGCAGAACGCGTCGACGTCCTCGGTTTCGTAGGCGAGGAGGTAGATGCCCTCGCCGTGGGGGTTGAACGGGTTGATGCGCTCGTTCATCAGCTTGCGGATCGGGGACTCGTCCTCGACCGGGTTGATGAGGTGGCACATGACCTGGCCGTTGTAGCCCATCGGCTGGTAGTTGAACCGGCCGATCGGGTTGAAGGCCTGCTCGCCCACCTTCGCCATGCCGAAGCGCTTCTCGTAGTCCGAGATCGCCGCGTCGAGGTCGTGCACCGCCACGGTGTAGTGCTTGAACGTCAGCATCGAGCTCATCCCTCCCGGGTGTCCTGTGGGTCGTGTCCTGATCTCAGGTCGTGCCGCGGGAGACTAGCAGACCCGACGGCGGGAGCCGCTAGAACAGGGGCCCGCCCTTGTCGTGGATGGTGCCGTCCACGCCGATGACGACGGGGCGTTCCTCGCAGTAGACCTCCGACTCGCACTTGTTGAAGGAGAACACGGGCTCCTCGCCGCGCTTCTCGAAGTGGATGTGCCACGTGCCCAGCACGAGGTTGTCCGCGCGGCCCTTGTCGATCTCGGCCTGGATGGCCGCGACCAGCGCTTCGAGTTCCTTGACTCCCATGTGGCGTCCTTCCGTGGGTCCGAGCGGTGCTCGGGGCATTGTCGGCGTGAGGCTGAGTCTACCGGGGAGGGGTATCCGGTGCGCGGGCGGCTAACCCTCCTCCGACCGTACAATTCAAGGAACGGCAGCGGCGGCAGGGGGGGTTGTGGCAGGTACTGGCCAGCCGAACAAGGCGAACACGGGCAACTACTTCGAGGACCTCACCACCGGGCGGGAGATCGTCCACGCGATCCCGCGGACGGTCACCGAGGGCGACGCGGCGATGTATCTCGCGCTCACCGCGAGCCGCTACCCGCTCTTCTGCGACGCGGAGTTCGCCCGCTCCCTGGGCTTCAAGCGCGAGCTGGTCCACGACCTGCTCGTGTTCCACACCGTGTTCGGCAAGTCCGTGCCGGACGTCTCCCTGAACGCGATCGCCAACCTCGGCTACGCCGACGTGCGCTTCGGCGTGCCGGTCTACCCGGGCGACACCATCACGGCGAGGACGAAGGTGCTCGGCATGCGCGAGTCCTCCGGTGGCGACACCGGGGTGACGTGGGTGCACACCGTCGGCCAGAACCAACGCGGCGAGGAAGTCCTGTCGTTCATCCGCTGGGTGCTCATGGCGAAGCGGGACCCCTCCACGAACGGGGGCATCGACGACGCCCCGGCCACGCCGGAGTCCGTCGCCCCGGGTGACCTCTTCGTGCCGCAGGAGTTCGACCTCTCCCACTGGGACGCCACCGTCACGGGCGGCGCCTACTTCTGGGAGGACTACGAGGTCGGCGAGCGCATCCACCACATCGAGGGCGTCGCGATCGAGGAGGCCGAGCACCAGATGGCGGCCCGCCTCTACCAGAACATCGCCCGGGCGCACTTCAACGCGCACGCGTTGAAGGACTCCCGCTTCGGGAAGCGCGTGATCTACGGCGGCCACGTGATCTCGATCGCGCGCGCGCTCTCGTTCAACGGGCTCGAGAACGTCGCCCGCATCCTCGCGTTCAACGGGGGCACGCACAGCAACCCGACGTTTGCCGGGGACACCGTGTTCGCCTGGACCGACGTCATCGAGAAGATCGACCTCGGGCGGCCTGACGCCGGCGCACTGCGGCTCCGGCTGGTCGGGGTGAAGAACAGCGACCCGAACACCGAGGATCAGCCATTCAAGGTCGCCGACGACAAGGGCCGCGAGCGGTACCACCCGAACGTCGTGCTCGACCTCGACTACACGGTCCTCATCCCGCGTCGCCGCTAGCGGCGCTCAACACCCGTCCGTGACCCTCGCGGCACGAAGCGAAGGGACTGTCCGATGACCACCACCGAAGCCAACCCGGCGACCGCCGCCCGCACGCTGGTCGACGCGGCGCAGCGCATCGTCGACGCGGCGGTGCGGCACGCCGCCGAGGTGACGCAGGGCGGCGCGCTGATCGACGACCACCAGGTGCACACGGAGCGCGTCGCCTACCTCGCGACGCAGGTGCGGGCCGCGCAGGACCTCACGTCGTTCGTGGAGCGCATCCGCGCGGCGGGGAAGCCGGACGGGCTGCAGGAGCGCCTTGCGCACGCCTACGCCGCCGAGGTCGTGAACGCCCTCCGCGCGCAGGTGGACGCGGCGTGGGGCGACTTCGGGCTGACCGACGCCGACGTCGCGCCGCTGTACGCCGCCGACGTGCGCGAGCTGGTGCGCTCGGGGCTCGACGAGGGCGCGATCCGCGCGATCGGCCGCGAGGTGATCGCCAACGGCGGCGTGAACAACATCGACGTCGAAGACGAGGTCGCGGCCCTCACACGCGACATGGCCCGCGACTTCGCGAAGACCGAGGTCATCCCGATCGCGCAGGAGATCCACCGGCAGGACCTGCTCGTGCCGGACTCCCTGCTCCAGAAGTTCAGTGCGCAGGGCTTCTTCGGCTCCTCGATCCCGGAGGAGTACGGCGGCACCGGCATGGGTGACCTGCCGATGATCATCATCACCGAGGAGCTCTCGGCGGCGTCGCTCGCCGCCGCCGGGTCGCTCGCCACGCGCCCCGAGATCCTCTCGAAGGCGCTGCTCGCGGGCGGCACCGATGAGCAGAAGAGCTACTGGCTGCCGCGGATCGCCGCGGGCGAGGAGCTCGTCGCGGTCGCGGTCACGGAGCCGGACATCGGATCGGACGTGGCGTCGCTGCAGACCCGCGCCGAGAAGGCCGAGCACGAGGGCCAGGTCGGCTACCGCATCAACGGGGCGAAGGCCTGGAGCACGTTCTCTGGCCGCGCCACGGTGCTCGCGCTCCTCGCGCGCACCGACCCGGACCCGAAGAGCGGCAACCGCGGGCTCTCGCTGTTCATGGTGCCGAAGCCAGCCTTCGAGGGGCACCACTGGCGCTACGAGCAGCCCGAGGGCGGCGTGATGGAAGGCACCGCGAACCCGACGCCGGGCTACCGCGGCATGCACTCCTTCACGATCGCGCTGGACAACGTCTGGGTGCCGGAGACGAACCTCGTCGGCGGCGAGGACGGCGTCGGCAAGGGCTTCTTCCTGCAGATGAGCGGCTTCGCGGCCGGGCGCCTGCAGACCGGCGGCCGCGCCACCGGGCTCGCGCAGGCGGCGCTGGAGAAGGCCTGCCAGTACGTCGTGATGCGGAAGCAGTTCGGGCTCGCGCTCTCCGACTACCAGCTCACGCAGTACAAGATCGGGCGGATGGCGTACCTCGTGGCGGCGGCGCGCCAGACCACGTACGCGGCGGCGCGCGACTTCAACACGCGTGCGCCGGAGCCGTCGATGGCGAAGCTCCTGTCGTGCGACGTGGCCGGGGAGGTCTCCCGGGAGGCGCAGCTGCTGCACGGCGGCTGGGGCTACTCCGAGGAGGATCCGATCGCCCGCTACGTGGTGGACGCGCTGGTGCTCCCGATCTTCGAGGGCGTGAAGGCCACGCTGGAGCTGAAGGTCATCGGCCGCTCGCTGTTCGCGGGCGCCGGCGGCTAGGGGCTCGTCTCACCGGTGTTGTAGGCTCGGGGCGCGGCCGAGAGGAGCGCCCCCTGCCTGGTGACGAGACGCCTCACGTCGAAGTCCGTTCCCGCGCGGAGCTGCGCGCGTGGCTCGAGGCGAACCACGCCTCGAGCGGGCCGGTCTGGCTCGTAACCTACAAGAAGCACCACCCCGACCATCTCCCGTGGGAGGAGCGGGTCGACGAGCTGCTGTGCTTCGGCTGGATCGATAGCCTCCAGCACCGCATCGACGACGACCGCTCGCGGCTCTACATCGGGCCGCGCAAGCCGGGGAGCAACTGGTCCGGGATCAACAAGCGGAAGGTCACCCGGCTCGAGAAGGCGGGACTGATGACTCCCGCGGGCCGCGCCGTGGTCAAGCGTGCGAAGGCCGACGGCAGCTGGACGATCCTCGACGACGTCGAGGCGCTGGTGATCCCGGACGACCTCGCGGCGCTCCTCGACGGAGACCCCGAGGCGCGCGCCAATTTCGAGGCGTACCCGCGGTCCGCGAAGATGGCCTTCCTCTGGTGGCTCAAGAGCGCGAAGACCGAGGCGACCCGCGCGAAGCGGCTCGACGGCACGCTGCGAGCGGCGCGGCAGGATGTCCGGGTGCCCGGCCAGGCGAAGTAGGGCATCCGGCCCGCAGCGGTGCGCCGCGAGGATCGTGCCCGAAGGTCACGGATCGACCGGGCCGGTCGGACGGGACGCGCGAGGACGCCACACGGGACACTTCGGACATGGATCTCGCGCTCTCCTCCGCACGGCGGTTCGAGCTGGCCGCCACCCTCGTCGGTGGGATCACGCTCGGGCTGCTCTCCCTGTTCCTCGTTGGGGAGGTGTTCGGGGGCGACCTGAGCGGCGTCGTGCACCTGGTCCAGCTCGTGCCGCTCGCCGCGTTGCTCGCGCTCGGGTGGCGGTCGCCGAACCTCGCCGGGGTGCTGCTCCTGGCGATCGGCGGCGCGCTCGCCCTCGCGTACTTCGTGGAGACCGCGGACTCCGACACTGTCAGCGCCGTCGAGCGCGCGCTGGTCGCGGGGCTGTTCCTCGTGCCGCCGATCGCGGCAGGCGTGCTCTTTCTCGTGGCAGCCCGACGGCCGCGCGGGGCGACGGTCCGCTAGCGGTCGGGGTCGCGAGGGAGGCTCTTCGGGTAGCGCTTCAGGGCGTCCGTGTTCACCTCGAAGGAGTCGGCCAGCTCGCGCAGGGCGCGCTGGGCGGTGGTGATGCCGCGGTTGTAGTAGAGCGGCGCGACCTGCTCCTCGAAGGCATCGAGGAGCATCGTCACGGCCAGCTCACCCCACTCTTCGGAGCCGTACTGGTCGTGGAGATGCTTCCGCAGGCGGAAGAGCGCGTGATCGCGTTCTTCCTTCGCCAGCTCCCACGGGTGCGGGTCGGGCATCGAGGACTCCGAGCCGCTACGCCGTCGGCGGGGGGGCGGGCAGCTTTGCCACGTAGTCCTCGATGTAGAGGACGTTGTCACCGGCGCGCCGCACCACCGTGAGGAGGTCGCTCATGAGCGAGACCTCCTCGAGCTGCTCGTCCACGAACCACTGCAGCATGCCGCGGGCGAGGTGGTCGTGCTCCTCGATCGCGAGGTCGTACAGGTCGTTGATGCACTTCGTGACGCGCAGCTCGGAGTCGAGGGCGAGCTGGACGGCTTCCTCGATGTTGATGAAGTCGGCCTGGCCCTTCTCGATCTCCGGGATCCTCACCGTGCCGCCGGCCTCGTTCACGTAGTTGATGAACTTGACCGCGTGCGCGTGTTCCTCGTCGGACTGGGCCTGGAACATGGTCTTCAGCTGCGGCAGAGCCTCGCGCTCGAAATAGGCGGCGATCATGCGGTACTGGATCGACGCGAGGTACTCGCGGCCGATCTGCTCGCTGATCGCGTTCGCCATCCGGTCACTAATCAGCATGAGAGGGCCTTTCCAGCGCTCGATCGATCCGCACCGATGATACCGGCGGATCTCCCTCGGAGCCCGGCAGAATCCCGTGGATCGGGACGTTGGGCGGCACGAAAACGGGACGGCCGCCGGCCGTCCCGTCTGTCGTGCCGTCCGAGGTCGGTGCTACTCGCGGTAGAGTTTCACGACCTTCACGCGCTCCGGGGCCTCGATCATGCAGAGGTCGCAGAGCGTGCACTCGTCGAGGTTGGCCTCGACGGTCCCGATCTTGCCGTCGTACTGGAAGATGTCGACGGGGCAGACCTCCACGAGCCGCTTGCAGAGCGCCTCGTCCTGGTTGACGGACTCGTCGATGTCGACGCGGATGAACATCGCCATTACTTGCCCAGCCGTTCCTGCATGAGCCGCGGGATGTCGCCGATCTTCTCGGCGACGGTGATGCCCGCCGCCGCGAGGTTCGCGACCTTCTCCGTGGCCGTGTCTGCCTTGCCCTCGACGATGGTGCCGGCGTGGCCGAAGCGCATGCCGGGCATCTCGTCCATGAACTTGCCAGCCATGAACGCCACGATCGGCTTCTTGGAGCCGGCGCGCTTCATGTAGTCCGCCAGCTCGTACTCGGCGCGCCCACCGGGCTCCGAGTAGATTGCAATGCCGTCCGTGTCCGGGTCGGCGTCGAAGAGCGGCATCAGCTCGGCGTAGGTGCTGCCGATGACGGCGTCACCACCGATGGAAACCGCCGTCGAGACGCCCATGCCGGCCTCGGAGAGCGAGTTCGCGATCTCCACCGTCATGCCGCCGGAGCGGGACATCACGCCGATGCGGCCCGGCTTGAACGCGCGCTGCGTCGAGTTGGCCGCGCCGCCGACGCCTCCGACGCGGGTCTTGCCGGGCGAGATCACGCCGAGGCAGTTCGGGCCGATGATCCTCGTGCCCTTCTGCTGCGCGTACTCCACGAACTGCGCCACCTGCTTGCGCGGGATGCGCTCCGTGACGACGACGACCAGCGGGATGCCCGCCTCGATCGCCTCGAAGACCGCGTCCGCCGCGAAGGCCGGCGGCACGGACACCACGGCGGCGTCCACGCGCTGGTGCTCGGTGAACTGGCGCACCGTGTCCATCACCGGCAGCCCGTGCACCTCGCGGCCCCTGCGGCCGGGGGTGACGCCACCGAGGAGCTTCGCGCCGTAGTCCAGGCACTCCCGCGCCATGGTCACGGCCTCGCGGCCGGTGATGCCCTGGATGATGAACGTCGTGTTCTCGTCGACGAGGATGCTCATGTCGTTCTCTCCCTCGCCCTACTTCGTGTTGTTCTCGACGGCCATGCGGGCCGCCTCGTCCATGGAGACGGAGCGGTCCACGTAGGGGACGCCGTACTTCTTGAGGATGGCGAAGCCCTCCTCCTCCCACGAGCCGGGGATGCGGAAGATCGCGATCTTGTCCTTCGGGTCGAAGCCCGCCTCGATGCAGCCCTTCACGACCCCGCGCGCGACGATGTCGACGCGGGTGTTCGAGACGACGTTCATCATCACGGCGATCTTCTTCACGTTCGGCCGCGAGCAGATCAGCTTCGTGAGGTTGGCGGCCTTGTTCACCGACGGGTTGCCGCCGATCTCGCAGTAGTTCGCCGGCCGCCCGCCCGCGCCGCGGACGGCGTCGAACAGCGTCAGCGAGCCGCCGCCCGCGCCGATGATCAGGCCGATGTCGCCGTCAAACTCCGTGAGGTTGCCGGCGACGCCGCGCGGGTCGGACGCGTCGAGGTGCTCCGCGTCGAGCTCGAACTGCGTCGGCGGGCGCGCCTGGCGCTTGTCGTCCGGGTTCAGGCCCAGCTTGCCAAGCAGGTCCGCGTGCGCGCGCTGCGCTTCCTGCTCCATGTCCATGTGGCAGTCGAGGGCGATGATGCGGCCGTCCTCGAGCTTCCCGATCGGGTTGATCTCCGCGAGCGTCATGTCGCGGTCGAGGAAGACGCGTGCGAGGCCGGCGACGATGCGGGTGAGGGCGGTGAGGTCGTTCCCGGTCACGCCCGTGCCCGCCACGGCCATCTTCGCGATGTAGTCCGAGAACGGCAGGTTCGGCGAGAAGTGGGTGCGGGTGAGGTGCTCCGGGTGCGACTCGGCGACCTCTTCGATGTCGATGCCGCCCATGTCGCTGAAGATGATGACCGGCTTCTTCGCGCGGCCGTCCCAGGTGACCGCGGCGTAGTACTCCTGCGCGATCTTCTGCTTCTCCTCGACGAGCACGCCGACGGGGAGGAGGTCCTTGATGCGCAGATCGAGGATCTCCTGCGCGAGGCCCTCGGCCTCCTGCGGGGTGTCCGCGAACTTCACGCCGCCGGCCTTCATGCGGCCGCCGGAGAGCACCTGCGACTTGATGACCACCGGGCCGCCGATGGTCTCGGCGGCGGCCTTCGCCTCCTGCGCGGTGGTGCAGAAGTGGCTCTTCGGAAGCGGGATCCCCACGGTCTGGAGGATCTGCTTCGACTCGTACTCATAGAAACGCACGCGCGTCTCCCGTCCTGCTCACTGTCCTGGTGGGGCCCTCCCGGCGGGGGCCGTCCTGCTGGCGGGGCTACCGAGGGGGGCGGCCCGCCGGCCGCCTCCTGTTCTACCGCTAGACGGTCGCCGGGTCGATGCCGTACTCCTCGGCCATCTTCGGGTCGAGCTTCGCGATGTTCACGGCGAGGTCCCACATGACCTTCGCCTGCTTCCACGTCGCGTCGTCCTGCATCTTGCCGTCCAGCATCACCACGCCGCTGCCGTCCGGCATCGCGTCGAGGATCGCCTTCGCGGTCTTGACCTCGTGCGGCGCCGGGGAGAAGACGCGGCGCGCGATCTCGATCTGCGACGGGTGGAGGCTCCACGCCCCCACGCACCCGAGGAGGAACGCCGCGCGGAACTGGTCCTCGCAGCCCACCGCGTCGGAGATGTCGCCGAAGGGGCCGTAGTACGGGTAGATGCCGGCGTTCACGCAGGCGTCCACCATCCGCGCGATCGAGTAGTGCCATGGGTCCTGCTGCGCGGTGACGCGCGGCTTGCTGGCGTCCTCGGCGTCCGGGTCGGAGCGCACGAGGTAGTACGGGTGCCCGCCGCCGACGCGCGTGGTCTTCATGCGCCGCGACGCGGCGAGGTCCGCCGGGCCGAAGGACATGCCCTGCATGCGCGGGCTGGCGAGCGCGATCTCCTCGACCTGGGCGACGCCGCCGCCGGTCTCGAGGATGGCGTGGACGAGGATCGGCTTCGTGACGTTATGACGCGCCTCCAGCTGCGCGAGCAGCCGGTCCACGTAGTGGATGTCCTGCGGGCCGAGCACCTTCGGCACCATGATGACGTCGAGCTTGTCGCCGATCTCCTCGACGAGGCGCATCACGTCGTCGAGGAACCACGGGCTGTCGAGCGCGTTGACGCGCACCCAGCAGCCGACCTTGCCGAAGTCGTTGTCCTTGACCGCCTGGATGAACCCCTCGCGCGCCTCGACCTTGCGGTCGACGGAGATGGCGTCCTCGAAGTTGCCGAGCAGGACGTCCACCTGCTTCAGCATGTCCGGGATCTTCTCGGCCAGCTTCGGCGTGACGACCGGGAGGAAGTGGATCATCCGCGAGGGCGTCCACGGGATCTCCCGCATCGGCTCCGGTGCGCCGATAGCGAGCGGCTGGAAGAAGTCACGAGGGCTTCGGAGCATGGTCGGTCTCCCGGGGGTGCGGAGGTCGTGGCGCTCCCGAGGATGCGCCCGGCCAGCGTGGGGTCTCGGCGATCATGCCTCAGATCGGCGCTCGGCGCAGCCCTCGACGGCTCTTGCACGCGATCACGGGCGCGGAACGGCGCCAACGACGCGGGGGGGCGTAGCGCCGGCGAGCCTCCTATCATGCTCACGGACCGTTGATGCGGCGTACGAAGAAGTCGAGGTTGGCGATGACAGGTTTCACTGGGCGGCTGCTCCGCCCGCGCATGCTGATTGCGGTCGGGACGCTGGCGGCCATTGTTGCCGCTGTGCTCGCGCCCGGATCATGGTCCACCGCGGTGGCTCAGACGGCAGGGACGACATCGCCGACCCCCGTACTCCCGGCGTTCCCGACCCCGAGCTTCATCATCCCCACACCGGGACCGTCCCTCTTTCCGACCCCGGCCCCCGGCGGGACGACGCGGCAGCCCACGGTGACCGTCGTCAACAAGGTGGAGACGACGGCCTCGACGACCACGGTCTCGACTGCTGAGACGACAGGCTCGCAAGGCGCCGGTCGCGTGGCCGTGCCGCCCGGCGCACTCCCGGCCAACACCACGGTCAGCGTCGGCGCGATCGAGGACGTCGCCTCGCTGGTAGCGCAGGTGCCGCCGCCCGCCACCGTCCAGGTCGCGCTCGCGTTCGAGCTCACCGCGACGACGACCGAGGGTGTCGACGTGAGCGGCAACTTCGCGCAACCCGTGGAGCTGAGCTTCACCGTCGCCGCTGACGCGATCCCCGCGGGGACACCGTCTGGGAACCTCACCGTCGCGTTCTGGAACGGCCGCGGGTGGGTCCAGGTGGACACGACCGTCACCCTCAACGATGACGGTACGTACACCCTTCGCGCGATGACCGACCACTTCTCCACGTGGGCCGTCCTCGTCGTCACCGCCGAGGCGCCCGCAGCGCCCGCAGCGCCGAGCCCCGCCGACACTGGCGCCGGCCTCGAAGACGAGGCGTCCGGGTTCCCAACCCCGGTCGCCGGCGCGATCCTCGCCGGGATCCTGCTCCTCGGCACCGGGGCTGCCGTCCGCCGCTGGGGCCGCCCCGCGTAGCCCTCGACCGACCGCAGACGAACGACGGCCCGCCGAAAGGCGGGCCGTCCGTTTGTGCCGACCGCCCCAGGCGCTCGCGAGGATGCGCCCGACCAGTCGGTGTCGCGCCGGTCAGGCCTCAGACCGCCGCTCGCCGCAGCTCTTCGGGAGTAAGAGGGGTAGTCGGTGGCTCGATGAGGTCGACGAGGGAGGCAGCATGAGCACATCATGCTCCGCAGTTACTGGCTCGTTGCGCGTGAATCGTAAGTAGACCCGCGGGAGATTGTCGGATGCGACTCACCTTGGACGCCTACCGAAGGGGCCTGATCGCCTGGGATCCCCCGGGCACGGCAGAGTTCCAGATCGAACTGACGAGGAGCAGCGGCCTCGTCACTCTAACAACGCTTTCAGACGCGGAAGGCTCAGTACTGCCTTCCGGTGGCACGTCGCGAATCGGATTCAAGGTTCTGCCCGAAGCCGCAGCGCGTCACTTATCGCGCGTCCGCTGGATCAATCTCGTCGGCACACGCATCTGGAATCGTGGGTTCGGTGGCGACCCGGACACGACGCTCGTGCGGATACCAAACTACGGCTACTTCCATCGGCTTGTCGTGGATGCCGGGCTCATCGATTGGCCCGAGGATTCGGTACTTCGCGTCGGCGATGCGACGGTGATCTTCATCAATGGTGAAGTCAAGGGCGAGGAAGTACGCGCGATTGAGGACGTGGAGGCAACCGACTCCGGCTACGCCCTCACTGGCCTGATCGCCAGTGCTACGGCTGAGGGACGAATGATCGAAGTCGTCGCGCCTGGAGCATCGCCGGAGGATGCGGAAGTGCATGCTCGCGCCACGCTCGGATTGATCGAACTCGTGCTCGGTGAGGCGGCAGTTCGTTCGGTGAAGTTCGACGAGGCCTATGAGGGCCTCCCCACTGAGCAACGCTACGTCGCTCGTCTCCCGGTCTCAGCGAAGGCACCCCGCCGCATCTCGGATGATGAGATCGACCATATTCACGATCTTCTACCGTCCCTCTTCGAAGACGAGGCGACCTCCCTACTGCGGGCACTGCATTGGTATCAGCGGGGTTTGGAAGCAGCGACCGACGAGGAAGCGCTCACGGCGTTCCTCGTGGGGGTCGAGACCCTCGCCAATACGCACGAGCCACACTCCGAAGGCGCGAGAAAGCTGAGGGAACAGCGCGCCGAGCAGATCGGACGGGTCTGGGAAGTGCTCCTTCAGGAACTGGGGAAGGAGGCGGCTACACGGCTACGTGATGAGTTTCCTCGGTTGTCCCTGGCGGAACGGGTACGCGCTTTCGCAAAGGATCACGGTGTACCAGCGGAAGCGATCTCGGAATTCGGAGCACTGAACGCAGCGCGGAACAACATGCTGCACGGCCGCCTCGCCGCAGCCGACGAACAACAAGCGTTTGAGGCGGAGAAGTTGCTCACCGCGCTGCTCAGGGGGCGCCTCGGCGTGACGTCCGGCTTCCAATGGGAGAACGCTCCTCGGGTTGTCGGCAAGGCGGCGATTCACATGACGGTCAGCCCGGACTGGGGCGACGATGGGGACACCAGCGAGTCGTAGACAGCTGTGTTCACGATGGAATAATCCTCGCAGGGATGAGGATTCCGATATGCCTTCAAGAGCTGCTGCGCAGTACCAGGAGAATCAGGCGTCGATTGGCGCGCTAATCACGATTCATGGGATCATCAACGACAATCTAGACGAAGACCTGAAGCCCAAGGCGGGACGCCCCTATCGGGCAACGGCGGTGCTTCATCCGAGCGCCATCATGATGCTCTGTGCGGCTTGGGAAGCCTACGTTGAAGATGTCCTGACCGAGGCCTACGACTTCCTAGTCAGCAAGTCGACAGACCCAAAAGCGCTCCCATTGCAGGTCCAGAAACACCTGGTCAAGATGGTGGACGACCACCAGCATCAGTTGAAGGCGCTCGAACTCGCGAACGACGGATGGAAGAAGCTACTGCTTGACTATCGCGACGAGCTCCTCAGCACGACTACGGGAAGCTGGAACACTCCGAAGACGGCGAAGGTGGTGGAGCTGACGGAGAAGCTCATCGGTCTCGAGGACATCAGCAAGGCATGGCACTGGGGTGGGATGTCAGCGGCGAACGCGAGGTCGAAGCTGGATGAGCTGGTGATCGCGCGCGGAGACTTCGCCCATCGGGGCCCCAACGCGCGCAACATCACTAAGAAGACCGTCCAAGACTTCGTGAAGCACGTGACGAGTGTCGTCACCCGAACCGACGCGCACATTCGCGAATTCCTCATCGAGCAGACTGGTGCCGAGCCCTGGGCAAAGTAGGCCGACGAACAGCGCCAGGGACCTCAGCGACGAGCGGATAATTGGACGAGCGATCCCTGCGAGCCCGCTTCCAGAGCGTGCACACCAATACACGAAGCCGGCCCGCCGTGAGGCGGGCCGGTTGGCGTCGAGCGCGAGCCTCGAGGGCTACGAGAACAGCGGCGGGCGCTTCGTGTGGAAGTCAGTCGCCTGCTGGAAGGCGTGCGCGATGCGGAGCACCTTCGCGTCCTGCCACTGGGGGCCGGTGATCATCAGGCCGGTGGGGAGGCCTTCCGAGTCGAAGCCGTTGGGGACGCTCATCGAGGGCTGACGCGAGATGTTGAACACCGGCATGCTCGCGTTGCGGGCGCGCGGCGGGGTCATGTCGCGGTCCGCGTCCTCGTCCATCGGGAACGCCGTCACGGGCGTCGTCGGGACGAGGTAGGCGTCGATGCCGTGCTCCTTCAGGCCCGCCTCGAGCTTGCGCTCCAGCGCCTTCCGCGCGTCGAGGGCGCGGGAGTAGAGCGGGGCGGGGGTGGCCTGGCCCGTGCGCATGCGCGCGAGGATGTTCGCGGCGATGACCGGCGGTTCCTGGCCGAGGATCGCCTCGTTGTAGTCGGCCGCTTCGACGGCCACGATGCCCATCGTCACGCTGCGGAAGTCGTCGACGCCGGCGAGCGGCTCGATCGTCGTGATCGTCGCGCCGAGCGACTCGAAGGTCGCGAGCGACGCCGCGAACGCCGCCTGCACATCCGGCGTGGCGACGGCGAGCAGGGACGGGATGACCGCGAAGGTCATCCCCGCCACGCCGCCCTCGATGCCCGCGGTGAAGTCCTCGGTCGGGTGGTCGACGGAATCGAGGTCGGCGGGGTCGTAGCCCTGGAGGGCGTTCAGCATCAGCGCGCAGTCCAGCACCGTGCGCGCCATCGGCCCGGTGTGGTCCAGCGTGTGCGAGAGCGGCGCGACGCCCGCCCTCGAGGAGAGCCCGTAGGTCGGCTTGATGCCGGAGATGCCGCAGTAGGAGGCCGGCCCGCGGATGCTGCCGCCGGTGTCCGTGCCGAGCGCGCCCAGCGCCTGCCCGGCGGCGAGCGACGATCCCGATCCGCCCGAGGAGCCGCCGGGGATCCTCCCGAGCATCCAGGGGTTGTGCGTCGGGCCGTAGTGCTTGTTGTTCGTCGTGCCGCCCATGGCGAGCTCGTGCGTGTTCGTCTTGCCGACGATCACGGCGCCGGCGGCTCGTAGCCGCGCGACGGCGGTGCTGTCGGCGGCGGGGACGCGGAAGCGGTGGGCGTAGGTGCCGTTGGTGGTGACGGCGCCGGCGGTGTCGTAGATGTCCTTGATCGCCATCGGGATGCCGTCGAGCGGGCCGAGGAGGGCGCCGTCGCGCTGACGCGCCTCGGAGGCCGCGGCCTCGGCGAGCGCCGACTCGCGCATCACGAGCACGTAGGAGTTGAGGCGGTCGTCGGTGGCGGCGATGCGGTCGAGGACCGCCCCGGTGAGCGCGACCGGCGAGAGCGTCCCGGCGGTGATCGCCGCGCTCGCCTCCGCGATCGTGAGGAAGACGAGGTCGCTGCCGCCAGCATCGGGCGCGGCAGGCGAGGTGGTCGCGGTGCCGGTGGCGCCGTTCGGGCTGGTCGCGGTCATCGGGCGGTCCGTTCGCTGCGTTGCTGCGAGGTACGCGGCGACGCTACGCGGACGGGGTTACAGGCAGATTGAACGCGCGTCACGCAGCGGTCTGTGGCGCGTGAGGCGCCCAGGATGCCCGGGACCGGCTACTCCTCGGCGGCGGCGGGGACGATGGAGCGGTGCGGGGCGGGGAAGAACACAGCGACGACGCGCGCGGCGAGGGCGACGAGTAGGCCGACCACGATGAACGTGAGGCCGTTGCGGATCGGGAGCCAGGCGAGTTCGGCGGCGATCTCGTGGGAGACCTCGGCGAGCGCGGAGCCGTCGCTGCCGACGAACACGACGATCGCCCAGCTCAACGCGCCAACCACGAGGGCAGGCACCCCGGCCGCCGCGGTCGCGATGCCGAGCGCGGTGAAGCGCCCGAACGAGGATCCGCCCGCGACCGTCGCGAGTCCCGCCGCCACCGCGACGAGGCCGAGCGGCCATAGCAGGAACGCGAACGAGGAGTGCCGGCTCTCGCTGAGATTGCTCATCAGCAGCTTCGTGCCGCCTGCCGTCGAGAAGGTCCCGCCGCCCTCGGCGCCGCTCTCGCCCGCCAGCGCGTCCGGGCCCTCGACGTAGAGGAGGGCGCTCGACTGCTCCAGGATCACTTCGCGCCAGCGGTCGGGGCCGGCGGGTACCTCGGCGTCGGGGATGGTGACCGGGAGCGGGTAGCCGGGGACGGCGACATCGCCGCCGGTCACGGTGATCTCGGCGGCGTGGAGCTCGAGGAGGCCGGGGAGGCCGGTCATCGTCTCCACCATCGACTCCAGCGCGGGGCGTGCGACCTCATCGCCGGTGGCTTCGCTGCCGGAGAGCAGGACGAGCCAGAGCCCGGCGATGACGGCGAAGGCCATCCCCGCGAGCCGCACCCACGTGTCGCGCCACGGGCGTTCCTCACGCTGGTACTCGCGGAATACGCGCTGGCGGGCCGGGATGGTGCCGTAGACGCCTTCGTCGGTGACGACGGGGGCCGGCGCGCCCCAGGGGCGGTCGTCGTCCTCGATCGCGTCGAGCTCGACGTCGCGGCCGCGGTCCCGGCTCATCGGCGCGCCACCAGGCGGGTGCCTGCGATGCGGTCGTGCAGCGTCAGCGCCGCGGGGTCCCTCAGCAGCATCGCGCCGGAGACGAGGCCAGCGAGGATCGCGAGCAGCGCCGTCGCGGCGAGCAGGATCGGGACCACGGGGATCGTTGCGAGCGCCGCGACCAGCGCGAGCCAGGTCCACGCGATCGCGCCCAGCGGGTGCGCGGCGAGGCGCGCGAGGCGGCGCGAGGCGGATCCCTCGACGGCGAGGCGCGCGCCGCGCTGCCCGGGCGTACCGCCCAGCAGCGAGGACGAGTGGCCGAGGAGCCCGAGCCATGCGGGGACGCCGGCGAGCGCGACGGCCCAGCCGGCCGTCGCGGAGCGCGCGGTCAGGTCGGTCTCGCCGCCGCCGGTCTGGAGCACGAACACGAGCAGCGCGACCGCCGCCACGACGACCTGGCCGCCCGCGCAGAGCGCCACGTCGAACGCGACGGCGCGCACCCGGGCCGCCCTCGGGGCGGAGGGTCGGAGGGGCGCCGCGCCGTGGGTCGCGCCGGGGTGCACAGGGGCTCCGGGGGTCGTCGCGGAGTGCATTGGTGGCATCATACTGGTGAGGACGCCTCCACCCCCAGCGCGACGATCCCCCTGCCCGCCGGCCGACGGCGTTCGTGTGTCCGAGTGGAGGCTGCATGCGCGGATGGAGAGGTCGGCTGCTGAGCCCGCTCGCCGGCGGCCTCTTCGGGTTCGCGCTGGTCGTCCTTGCGCTGAACGTGCGCGACGCGCGCGCCGGCGACCGCTTCGACCTCGTCCGGTGGGAGCTGGACACGATCCCTAATCGCTGGGCCGCGGCCGTCGCCGCGCCGTTCCGCGACCACCCCCCGGATGACGAGGTCCTCCGCGCCTACTTCGACCTCGATCCCGGGGACCCCGCGCGCGCCCGCCACGAGAACGACGTGGAGCGCATCGTCGAGGGCCGGATCGACGCGGTGCTGGCGGAGCTTGGCCTGAACGCGCGGCTGCCGGTGCCCGGATCGGTGTTCCCTCCCGTGGACCTCGAGCTGGCGATCTCGCCGCAGGTGCTCGTCACCTCGCCGCGGAGCGTGATCCGGCGCGACCGCACGGACCTGTTGCGGCCGGACATCGAGGTCGAGCGGGCGCTGGAGATCGAGGCCGGGGAGGCTGACGACGACACCTCGGCGCTGGTCGTGCCCTCCGGCGGGGTGGCGACCTACCCGGCGATCGTCTCCGAGCGCGGGTCGTACGAGGGGATCCTCCGCACCGCGGCGCACGAGTGGGTGCACCACTACCTGGCGTTCTACGCGCTCGGCTTCAACTACTACGGCAGCGCCGACCTCCGCACGATCAACGAGACCGTCGCGGACATCATCGGCGACGAGGTCGCGACGCTCGTGCTCGATCGCTGGGGCGATCCCACCACCGTCGAGGTGCGGGTCTCGCCGCCGCCGGCCGAGCCGCCCTCGCCGGCCGTCGACCGCGCCGCCGTCCTCCGCGCATTGCGCCTGGAAGTGGATGCGCTCCTCGAGGAGGGCCGCATCGAGGAGGCGGAGCAGCGGATGGACACAGTGCGGCAGGAGCTGGAGGACGCCGGCTACTACATCCGCGAGATCAACCAGGCGTACTTCGCCTGGTACGGCACGTACGCCGCCCGCCCGGACGCGACCGATCCCCTCGGCGGCTACCTCCGCGAGATCCGGGGGCGCTCGCCGTCCCTCGCGAGCTTCGTCGAGACGATCCGCGGCTGGACGACGCGCGGGGAGGTCGAGTCGGGACTGGTCGCCCTCGGCGGGACGCTGGCCGTACCGACGCCCACGCCCACGCCCACGCCCACAGTCGGGCCTCCGGCGGGCGGCTAGCGCGGCGCTTCCGCGAGGCGCACCAGTTTCCAGGGGTTCGCACGACGTAGAGCGCCGCCACCCCGCGGCGGGCCGGGGAGGGCGCTAGCGGTTGATGGCGCGCCGGACGATGGAAGCGAGCTTCTGTCCGACTGTCCGAGGCTGGCGCTGGATCCGCACTCGGCGGTCGCCGATGTGGTTGCCGCAGAGTTCCTCGCGAGCGATCTCGTCGCGAGGCTCGGGCTGCGCCTGGGTCGCCGCTGCGCGCTGGGTTTCAGTCGACATCACAGGGGAGTTTCGGCTCTGCGCCGCTAGGGTCAATTACAAAGCGCGGGTATGAACGGCAGGGCCCCGGCGGAATCCACCGGGGCCCTGCTGAGATTGCACAGATTCGAAGACTCGGCTGCTAGTTCGTCTCGTTTCGGACGACGACGAGGACTTCCGAGCTGACGGTGCCGAAGATCTGGTCGTTCACGACGACCCGGATGGTGTACGGGCCGTCCGGCACGCTCGTCGAGTCCCACACGCCGAGCGTCTGGCCCACCTTCAGGTCGGAGCTGGAGGCCACGGTCGTCCACGACGCCGGGCTCACGCCCAGGCCCACGAGGACCTCGTAGCTCTCCATTCCGGCCGAAGCCGCGGTGCCGACGACCGGGACGTTGCCCGATACCAGGGAGCCGGCCGCGGGCGAGGTGATCGAGACCACCGGTGCGCCGTCCTCGGTCGGGCCTTCGTCGCCATCGTGCGCGACGCGGACGGGGATCTGGTAGTAGCGCGAGCCGAGTTCCTCGTCCTCCACGACGAGCCGGAGGGTGTAGTCGCCCGCTGAGAGCTGACCGGTATCCCACCGCCCGAGCGTGCCGCCGGTGACCGCGTTCGTGCTGGAGGAGATGCGCACCCACGAGCTCGGGTTGTCTCCGCGGCCCCACTCGAGCCGGTACTGCGTGAACTTCTCGGACGTTGCCCGTCCGCGGATGTCCACGTTTCCGCTGACAGTCGCGTTGGCGGAGGGGCTGTCGATGCGCGCCGGGAGGTCGCTCGTGGCGACCGCGGTCGTGGCGCTCCCGATCATGCCGGAGATGCCGTTCGCCGCCGCCCAGGCGTAGACGCCCGTCCACTTCTTGACCTCTTCCTCCGGGAGGACGAGGCGGACGCTCTTCCGGACGAACTGCGCCGGCGTGTTGTCCGAGGCCGGCAGGCCGGTGCGTGTGTCGACGGCGATGTCCTGCCACCACGTGTCGTAGTAGCGCTCGCGCTCCTCGTCGCTGAGGCCCTCCGGGGCGCCCGGGAGCACCTCGGCCGCGTAGAGGCTCGTGTAGCGGTTCAGCTCCGGGCAGGCCTCCGTGGGGAGCTTGCCGGACGGCCAGCAGACCTCCACCGAGACGACACCGTCCGGGCGCGTGAAGGAGGTGGGCTCCAGTTCGAGGTGCTCGATCGCCTGGACCATGAAGTCCTTCCAGGCGCGCAGCGAGACGGAGGTGGAGGTGATGCCCTGGATGCGGGAGTTGTCCGCGTTCCCGGCCCACACGCCGCCGACCAGTTCCGGGGTGTAGCCGACGGTCCACGTTTCGCCGATGTCGCGGGAGTCCTCGAACGGCTCACTGGTGCCGGTCTTCGCGGCGGACGGGTAGCCGTTCGGCAGCGCGAGGGCGCCGCAGACGCCGTAGGTGACGCACTGGTTCTTGCCGTCCGACAGGATCGAGGTCACGAGGTACGGGTAGGGCTCGGCGACAACGCGCTGCTCCTGCGGCTCGTACTCGTAGATCACGCGACCCTCGGAGTCGGTGACCTCGAGGATTGCGGCGGGTTCGAGCGTGCGCTCGCCGGGGTCGAGGCGAGGCGTGGCGATTGCCTCGGAGCCGCGCATGATGCCGCCGGTGGCGAGGACGGAGTAGGCGTAGACCTCGTCCACGAGGGTGATCTCGGATCCACCGGTAATGAGGGCCGGGCCGTACCCGGCGGGGTTGTCGAACGTGGTGTAGCCCACGCGCTTGAGGGTCTGGATGGTCTGCGGCACCCCGGCGGCCATGATCGTCTTGATCGCGGTGGTGTTCAGCGAGTTGCCGAGCGCCTCGGCGGCCGTGATCGGGCCGAGGACCTGCGAGATCGGGTCGCGCGGGGCGAAGCTCGCGCCCGTCGAGTAGTCGATGATCTCGAACGGCGCGGCGATCACGCCGGTGCCGGTGCCCCAGCCGTTCATGAACGCGGTCATGAAGGCGAACGGCTTGAGGGTGGATCCCGGCGAGTTGATCGCCGCGGCCATGTCGTTGCGGCCCTCGATGTCGTCACGGAAGTAGTCGCGCGATCCGACGTACGTGAGGATCTCCCCCGTGCGCGGATCGATGGCGACGAAGGCGCCGTTGAAGAGGTTGGCCTGCTCGCCGTACTCAGTGACGTACTGCTCGATGATCTGCTCGCCGATGTGCTGGAGCTCGAGGTCGAGCGTGGTGACGATCGTGAGGCCCTGGTCGTAGAGCGCGCGCTCCCCGAAGCGGGCGGTCACCTCGTCGGCGATGCGTCCGAGGACGAAGTGGGGCGCCTCGATGTCGAAGCGGGCCTGGCGGAAGTTGAGAGGGGCGTTCAGCGCCTCTTCCGCCTCCTCCTGCGTGATCACGCCGTTCTCCGCCATGAGGCGAAGCACCTCGGCCTGGCGCGCCTTGGCGAGGCTCGTGGCGGAGAGCTGGCGGCTCTCGCCGTCGAGGTTCTCGGGGCTGAACGGGTTGTAGCGGGCGGGGGACTGCGGGATGCCGGCGAGCAGCGCGGCCTCCGGCAGCGTCAGCTCGGACGCCGACTTGTCGAAGTAGCCCTGGGCGGCGGCTTCGATGCCGGTGTAGATGCCACCGTAGGGAATCGAGTTCAGGTACCACTCGAGGATCTGGTCCTTCGAGTACTTCTTGGTCAGCTCGAGCGCGATCACCGTCTCTTTGATCTTCCGGTCGACGGAGCGCTCCAGCCGCTCCTCGCGCGGGATGTAGATGTTCTTCGCGAGCTGCTGGGTGATCGACGAGCCGCCGGAGCCCTCGAGGAACTCGCCCTCGTCGCCCATCAGGAACGGCGCGAAGTTCTCGACGGTGGCGCGCACGAGGCCGCGGGTGTTGAGGCCGTTGTTTTCGTAGAACGTCGGGTCTTCGACGGCGACGGTGGCGTCGATGAGCCACTGGGACATGTCCTCCAGCGCCACGGGGCGGCGGAGGCCGGAGAGCTCATCCACGAACTCGTAGAGCAGCGCCCCGTTGCGGTCCAGGATGCGCGCGCCACCGCGCGACTGTTCCGCGATCAGCTGCTCCGGCGGCACGACGTCCGCGGCGATCTCGTCGTAGCGGCTCATCGCGTAGAGCCCGGTGCCGCCCGCGACGAGGCCGGCGGAGACGAACAGCACGCCGAGGACCGCCGCGAAGGCGATCAGCATGCGGGTGCGTGCGTTGCCGCCGCGGCCGCGCTGGTCGTCGCGGCGGCGGCGTCTTCGGATCAGGGCGGTGCGGGTCGCACTCATACGCGGGGTTCCTCAGTCGCGGTGGGGGTGGTGACGGTGGCGGCGGTGGCGGCGGTGGCGGCGGTGGGAGCGGTGGGAGCGGAGGTCACGTGGGTGGCGTCACGCTGGAGCACGACGAGGTGCGAGAGGCCGAAGCGGCGGAGCGGGTTGCCCTCCGCCCAGTAGCAGAAACCTCGCACGACCTTCGCCAGGAGCGCCGAGCGGTGATGGATGTTGTCGAAGCCGGGGTAGACGTAGGTGTGGTCCACGATCCGCAGGTCGGTGCCGCGGATCAGGCGCTTCCAGTCGCCGTGCCGGTAGGCGCGCGCGTGCGGCACGAGCCGGTCGCGCAGGATGGTCGGCAGCCAGTTCACGAACGGGATGTTCCCGAAGACGTACCGCTGGCCGAGGTAGATCCCGTGGGTCTCGAACGGGTAGAGGCGGTTCGGGGCATAGAGGATGCAGGTGCCGCCCGGGCGTAGCACGCGGGCGATCTCCAGCATCGTCGCGCGGTCGTCCTGGACGTGCTCGATGACTTCGTTCAGCACGATCACGTCCATGCTCGCGTCGCGCAGCGGGAGGAACTCGCCGGCGGCGCCGAAGAAGCCGCGGACGCCGGTGGTGCCCGTGGAGGCGACGCGTTCGCGCGCTTCGGCAAGGCGGTTCATCGCGACATCCGAACCGACGGCGTCCGCGCCGCGACGTGCGAACGCACGCACGTACTCGCCGAGGCCGCAGCCGAGGTCGAGCACCCGGCGCCCGCTGAAGGAGACATAACGCTCCATCAGGGCGACTCGTCGCTCCTGGCCGGAACGCCACACGAACGAGGGGTTCCCCAGCCGTGCCGCATCAGGCTGTGCGGGCTGGGCGGATGACGGGCTGCCCGAAGGGCGCCCGCTCGCCGGGCTGGCCATGCGCTCTCCTCGACCCCGCCGGCGGCACGCCTGCGTCCCGCATGACCGGGAGGGAGGCGCGCCCCAACCATCGTAGGGGCCGTCTGGCTTGGTGGGGTGAGCGCCTTCTAGAATACGCATGTCTCCAGAACACGACAGCCGCATCATCCGCGCGCCGCAAGGACGTGCCGTCCGGCGAGGAGCGTCCGCATGGCCCTGACCACCGAGGAAGTAAGGCACATCGCGCGCCTCGCCCGCCTCGCCCTCAGCGACGACGAGGTCGAGCGGTACCGCGAACAGCTCTCGGGCATCCTCGATCACTTCCAGGTGTTGAACGACATCGACACCTCGGACGTTCCCCCGACCGCGCAGTCCCTCGACCAGGTGAACGTGACGCGCGAGGACGATCTGCGCCCCTCGCTGCCGACGGACGAGGTCCTTGCGAACGCCCCGCGGGCCGAGGACGGCTATCTGCGCGTGAGGGCGGTGCTGGAGTAATGGCGCACATCGACCTGGACCGCACCGCCCACGAGCACGCCGCGGCCCTCCGCGCGGGCGAATACACGGCCGTCCAGCTCGCGGAGGCGAGCCTCGCCCGCGTGAAGGCGCAGGAGGGCGCCCTCAACGCCTACGTGACGATCACGGACGAGCTCGCGCTCGCGCAGGCTCGCGCGGCTGACGAGCGGCTCGCGGCGGGCGACGCGACGCCGCTCACGGGCGTGCCGGTCGCCGTGAAGGACCTGCTCTCGACGAAGGGCGTTCGCACGACGGCGTCGTCGCGCATGCTCGAGCACTTCACGCCGGTCATCGACAGCACGGTCGTGCAGCGGCTGAACGCCTCGGGCGCCGTCACGATCGGCAAGGCGAACCTGGACGAGTTCGCGATGGGATCCTCCACGGAGCACTCGTACTTCGGGCCGACCCACAACCCCTGGGACCTCGATCGGGTGCCGGGAGGTTCGTCCGGCGGCTCGGCGGCGACGGTGGCGGCGCGCGGCGTCCCGCTCTCGCTTGGCACGGACACGGGCGGCTCGATCCGCCAGCCCGCCGCGCTCTGCGGCATCCTCGGCCTGAAGCCGACGTACGGCCGCGTCTCGCGCTGGGGCGTCGTCGCCTTCGCCTCGTCGCTCGAACAGGTCGGCCCGTTCGGCCGTGACGCCGAGGACGTGGCGGACCTGCTGCAGGCGATCGCCGGGCACGACCCGATGGACTCGACGACCGCCGACCTGCCCGTCCCGGACTTCAAACAGCACTTCGCGCGCGGCTTCGACGGGCTGCGCGTGGGCCTCCCGGCGGAGTTCCTCGAGGGGCTCGACGACTCCATCCGCGGTGCCGTGGAGGCGGCCGTGGACGCGATGGCAGCGAACGGCGCGACCATCGTGCGCGACATCGCCCTGCCGGCGGCGAAGGCCGCGCTGCCGGTCTACTACATCATCGCGCCGTCCGAGGCGTCCGCGAACCTCGCTCGCTACGACGGCGTGAAGTACGGCTACGCCGTCACGAACGGCCGCAGCGCAGAGGACGAGATGTCGCGATCGCGTGGCGAGGGGTTCGGCGCGGAGGTGAAGCGCCGGATCATGCTCGGCACCTATGCGCTCTCGGCCGGCTACTACGACGCCTACTACCTGAAGGCGCAGAAGGTGCGCACGCTCATCCGCCGCGAGTTCGACGCCGCGTTCGAGCAGTGCGACGTCATCGCGTCGCCGACGAGCCCGAACGTGGCCTTCCGGCTCAACGAGAAGCTCGACGACCCGTACTCGATGTACCTGAACGACCTCTACACGATCCCGGTGAACATCGCCGGGAACCCGGGTATCAGCATCCCCTGCGGCTTCGCCGGGGGGCTCCCGGTAGGCCTCCAGCTGGTGGCGCCGTTGTTCGAGGAGGCGTCCCTGCTCGGCGTCGCGCACGCGTACGAGGGCATCACTGACTGGAACCGCCAGGCCCCGCCGAGCCTCGGCTAACGGCGCTTCGGGCGGGCACCGGGTGACAGGGCCGTCACAGCGCGGGCGGGGTGCTACTCTCCCGCGACGATGACGAACCAGCCCGGCAGATTCGGACTTCCTCGCGGCAACGGCGGCCCCCAGGGCGGCGCCAACGGCAACGGCAATGGCGATGGCCAGCCGCCCGCGCCGGGTGACGGCGAGGCGTTCTGGGACAACCAGGAACCCGAGGACATCACCCTATCCATCAAGGGCGTCCGCGTGCGCGAGAGCGACGAGGCGGGCTGGCTCGAGGTCGAGCTGGATACGACACGCGGCAACATCACGCTCATCATGGCCGCCTACGAGGGTGGCACCGGCGTCGCGATCTTCCTCGCGGGCGCGGGGGGCGGCGACCGCGGCCCCGCGAACGAGCTCTACGTGCGGCTGGGGAACGACCTGGCCGGCAGCGGCATCTCGGCGCTGCGCGTGAAGTACCGCGAGCCCGGGGAGTTCGAGGAGTGCGTGGCGGACGCGATGGCCGCGCTGTCGTTCCTGAAGGCCGTGGGGGCGGAGAAGGCGGTCCTCGTCGGCCACTCCTTCGGCGGAGCCGTGGCGGTGAAGGCCGGCGAGCTCTCGCCGCTCTCGACGGCGGTGTGCTCGATGTCCACCCAGCGTTACGGGACGTTCGAGGTGGAGGAGCTTGGCAAGCCCCTGCTGCTCATCCACGGATCGCGCGACGAGGTGCTCGATAAGGCAGCTTCCGAGGACGTCTACGAGCGGGCGAAGGAGCCCAAGCGCATCGTGATCCTCGAGGGCGCCGGACACTCGCTCAGGGAGAGCGAGACCGAGGTCTACGACCTGGTGAAGTCGTTCGTGAGCGAGCACCTCGCCACCGGGGCGAGCTGAGCGGGATCGGGCCAGCGATGAGTGCCGGGCGTCATAACGCTCTGGACACATGGTCCTCGTGGGGCGGTGCTATGCTCCCTGCGCGGGAAGCTCTGCTCCAGCGCCTCCACGTATGTGGTAGCCGCCGCTGAGACGCCTGAGTCGTTGACCAATTTACCCCGGGGGACGGCGGCGTCCGGACGCCTCGGGAGGACAGATAGGACGCGACGATGACGACCGATACCCCCAACTTCAGCCCCGGCCTCGAGGGTGTGCCGATCGCGGAGTCCGCGATCTCCCTCGTGGAAGGGCAGGCGGGGCGACTGACGTACCGTGGCTACTCCATCGAGGAGCTCACTCAGCCCGGCGTCACGTTCGAGGAAGTCGTCGCGCTGCTCTACGACGGTGAGCTGCCGAGCCAATCACGGCTCGACGATGTCCGCGCGAAGCTCAAGCGGGACCGGGCGCTCACGCCCGACCAGGTCGAGTTCGCCCGCTCCGCGGCGAAGCTGAGCCACCCGATGTTCGCCCTCCAGGCGGCCGTCGCGATCCTCGGGCCGCGCGACAACGACTTCGAGCGGAAGGTCGACACCGTCGAGCAGCGCGGCCTGGAGCTGGTCGCGAAGGTGGGCCACCTCGTCGCGACCATCGCGGAGGCGTCCGCCGGGCGCCCGTACACTGGCCCGCGCGAGAACGAGTCGCAGGCCCAGTACATGCTCCGCATGATCACCGGCCAGGAGCCGAGCGAGCTGCACGTCCGCGTGATGGACGCGCTCCTCATCCTCCAGGCGGACCACTCTGCCGGGAACGCCTCCACGTTCACCTCGCGGGTCGTCACCTCGACGAAGGCGGAGCCGAACGCGGTCGTATCGAGCGCCATCGGCGCACTCTCCGGGCCGGCGCACGGCGGCGCGAACGAGGCGTCCTTGCGGTTGTTCATGGAGATCGGCGACCCGACGCAGGCCGAGCCGAAGGTCGAGCGGCTGCTGGACGACAAGTTCAAGATCCCCGGCTTCGGGCACCGCGTGTACCACGTGAAGGACCCGCGCTCGAAGGTCATCCAGACCCTGGCGGCCGAGGTCATCCAGCCCGAGTCGCAGGAGGACGACCTGTACCAGATCGCCCTCACCGTGGAGAAGGTGGCCACCGAGCGCCTCGGCGCGCGCGGCCTGTTCCCGAACGTGGACCTGTTCTCCGGCTGCGTGTTCGCCGCGATCGGCATCCCGATCGACTTCTTCACGCCGATCTTCGCCGCCTCGCGCACCCTCGGGTGGACGGCGAACATGACCGAGCAGTGGGCGTCCGGGAACCGCATCTTCCGGCCGGCGCAGATTTACACCGGCAAGGAGCCGCGCTCCTTCGTCCCGATGGCGCAGCGGTAGCGGGATCCTCCGCAGACACGACGACGGGCCGCCGAGAGGCGGCCCGTTCGCTTGCCGGATGCCCAGCACTCGAGGGCCAGCACTCGAGGCCAGCACTCGACCGGCGGTCGGCCCTAGCGCTCGACCTCGACCCCGCGCCAGAACGCGACGTAGTCCTTGATCTTCTGTGCCTGCGGGTGCGCCTTGGGCTCGGGGTAGTACCAGGCGCCGCCCGCGGACGTCTTCCCGTCCACGGTGACGTCGTAGTAGGACGCGACGCCCTTCCACGGGCAGACCGTGTGCTCGTCGCTCGGGGTGAAGAACTCGGAGCGAATCGAGGACGGCGGGAAGTAGATGTTGCCCTCGACGACCTCGAAGTCGTCGGCCTCCGCGATGACCTGGCCGTTCCAGATAGCTCGTGGCATGCAGCCTCCTCCGGTGCCCCTCCAGCCTACGGCCCGAGAAGGCACGGGAGTGTGATCGCCGTCACCCCACGTAGTTCGTCTGCATCGCCTCGCGGACATCCGCCATCGTCGCCTGGGCGACCTCCCGCGAGTAGGCGGACCCGGTGGCGAGCGCGTCGCGCACCTCGTCCATGTGCGCTTCGAAGTAGTGACGGCGCTCGCGGATCGGGTCGAGGAAGGCGTTGATCGCCTTCGCGAGCTTCTGCTTCACCTCGACGTCGCCGACCTTGCCGACGAGGTAGCGCTCCTTGAGGTCGTTGACCTCGTCCACATCCGGGTTGAACGCGTCGTGGTAGATGAACACCGGGTTGCCCTCGACGTGGCCGGGGTCGGTGGCGCGGAGGCGCGTGGGGTCAGTGAACATGCCGCGGACCTTCTGGTTCACGGTGTCCTCGTCGTCCTTGAGGAAGATCGCGTTGTTGCGGGACTTGCTCATCTTCGCGTCGCCGTCGGTGCCGACGAGGCGGGCGACGCGGCCGACGAGGGCGTCCGGCTCCGGGAACACCTCGCGGTCGAACTTGCGGTTGAAGCGCCGCGCGATCTCGCGCGTCATCTCGATGTGCGGGAGCTGGTCGTCGCCGACGGGGACGAGGTGCGCCTTCGGCATGAGGATGTTCGCGACCTGCATCAGCGGGTAGTTGAAGAAGGCCACCGGCACGGAGCCGCGCGCCTCCAGGTCCGCCATCTCCGACTTCAGCGTGGGATTGCGCTCCAGCATGCCCAGGGGCGTCCACCAGCCGAGCCACGTGGTGAGCTCGGCGTGCTCCGGGACCAGGCTCTCGATCGTGAAATGGCTGCCCAGCGGGTCCAGCCCGACGGCGAGCCAGTCCAGGGCGACCTCCCAGACGGAGTCACGCACCCGGTCGAAGTCATCGGCGTAGTCGGAGACCTGGTAGTCGGCGATCAGGAAGAAGCACTCGTACTCGCGCTGCAGCCGGATCCAGTTCTCCAGCGCCCCCACGTAGTGGCCGAGGTGGAGCGCGCCCGTGGGACGGACGCCCGTCAGGATGCGCTTGCGCGGGGATCCAGGGGCGCTGTCCGTCGAGGTCACGGCGACACCTTTCCGGCGGGCTCGCGGCCTCCATGGGCGGGACGCGAGGCGGAGGAGGGGGCTCAGGCTTGACGCTGGAAGTCAGCAAGCAGGGGTTGTCTCCCGCCCGCGAGATTGCCGATGATACAGAGGGAGCGAGATCCGGGCGAACCGCTCGCGCCATCCTCAACGGGCTCAGACGACAGGGAGGAGCATCGATGAAGCAAGTGCGCACAGTCGTGGTGGCGCTGCTCCTGGTCGTCCTCCTGTCGGGCTCGACGGTCGGAGTGGCGCAGGCGGGCAAGGCCAAGGATCCCTGCGCGAAGAAGAACCCGCCGCCCGAGTGCCAGGTGCCCGAGGTGCCGTGGACGCTTCTTCTCCCGCTTGGGGGTGTGGCGATCGCCGGTGCTTACTACCTCGTAGACCGCCGCCGGCGCGGTGAGGACTCGTCGACGACGCCCTGATGCGGGCGTGCGTGCCGCGAAGGCACGCGCCATGATGCCTCCATGACCGACTCGAGCATCCCGTCCGGCATCGCCTCATCCTCAGCCGCGCCGAGGGCGTTCGCGTCTCGCCACTGGCGAATCCTCGCGGTCGTGATCGTTGGGCTGGGGCCGTTCGTCCCCTCGATCCTCGCGATGAGCGACTTCCTGCTCGCGGACAACGCGCTCGGCTTCACGCCGTTCGCGCTGATCGCTGCGATCTACCTCTTCTGGCGCTCCGCGCACTCCGAAAGCTCGCTACGCCCCCGCGACCTCCTCGTCGACCTGTTCTTCATGGCTCCGCTGGTCGTGATCGCGGGATTCGTGCTGTTCGTCCTGCCGGGCTCGATGTCCTGGTACTTCTGGCTGAACCGGATGGACCTGGCGGCGATGGTGCCGTGGACCATGGCCGTGACGATCGCGTTCCTCGGTTACCAGCAGGTGCTGCGGACGTGGCCGGCCTGGGTGATGCTGTTCTTCGCCTGGCCGTACCCAGCCGTGTGGGTGCAGCGCATCCTGACCGAACCGCTGACTGCCGTGACCACGTGGTCCGGCCGTCTCACCACCGACTTCCTGCGGCTGCCGTACGAGGTTGGCGAGAGCGGTGCGGCGTTCAGCAGCACCCACCTTCCGGAAGACGAGAACTTCACACTGGTAGTCGGGCAGCTGTGCTCAGGCACTTCGGTCGTGATCGGATTCCTCATTGTCGGCGGCGGTCTCGTGCTCGCCGCCCGGGGATCCGGCTGGGCTCGCGCGCGGTGGCTCCTGGTAGGCACGGCACTCGCGGTCGTGACCAACATGATCCGGGTCTCGGTCCTGCTGATTCTCGCCTCGTCTGTCTCGCGCGAGTTCGCGGTGAATACCGTGCATCCGATCCTCGGGCTGATCCTCTTCAGCCTGGAGCTCGCGTTGATGCTCGCCCTCCTGCGCTCGTTTGGACTCCGGTTCGACCCGGCGCCGCGTGGTTCGCACCTGGCCTGGGAGCCTGGGCCGCGGCCGGGGCGTTGGGTGCACGCCGTCTGGGTGCTCGCAACCATCGCCGCGCTCGGCGTCGGGACGGGCGTCGCCCAGGCACAGGCGTTCGACTTCATCGGGATCGGGGAGGGCGCACCATCCATCGCGATCGAGTCCGATCGGGGCATCATCCCTGACGTGCCAGGCTGGGACCTCTATCACGAGACGCAGATCTCATGGACGGACCTCTTCGGCCGTACCTCGCGCGGAGATGTCTTCTCCTACTGGGAGCCAGGGGTGGAGGTCGGCGCGCGCATCGGCGTCCAGACCGTGATCACGGACGATCTCGCCACCCTCAACCGCTACTCGATTGAGCAGTGCATCGACTTCCACCGTCGTGAACTGACGGCGCGACGTGCGATCGACCTTGGCTACGGACTCACGGGGTACGTGCTGCACGACACCTACAACGGCGTCCGCGGTTCGATCCTCTACTGGGTGATGCCGGTGAACGTGCATGGAGAGGTGCGACACGCGCGCATCGCTCTCTTTGGCAACGAGGAGGAGGGCACGTCCTACCAGGGGCTCGACATGGAGGCAGGCCGGGAGCGCAGCGCAGCCGTCAGACTCGGCCAGGCGCTTGAGACCGCGATGTTCGGGCTTCCCAGTGGCGTGGACGATCCCGTTCGCAACCAGATGGATGAAGACCTGACCGCCATCGCGGTGAACATGGTCGACATCATGATCGAGACGGGCGGCCAGGCCGAAATCCTCGCCGGGGAGTCCGAGGTCGAGGCGACGCCGGCGTCGACGCCCTCCGACGCGGGGGTCGACGCTTCACCGGCGGCGAGCGCCGCGCCGTAGGCGGCCCGATCGGGCGCGTTACATCGACTCGGGCGCCGAGATTCCCATCAGGCCAAGCGTGCGGGCGAGGACGACGCGCGTCGCCTCGAGCAGGTGCAGTCGCGCGCGCGTGAGCTCCGGCTGTTCGGCCTGGATCACCCGGCACTGCGTGTAGAAGGAGTGGAACGCCGTCGCCAGCTCCTGCGCGTAGTGCGGCAGGTGGTGCGGCGCGAGGTCCAGCACGACCTTCTCGACCACCTCGGGGAGCAGCAGCAGCTTGCGCAGCAGCGCCTGCTCTGCCTCGTGCGTCAGGAGGGCGGTGTCCGCGCCCTCCGAGGAGAGGGACTCCTCCCGCGCCTTGGCGAGGATGCTGGAGATGCGGGCGTGTGCGTACTGGACGTAGTAGACGGGGTTCTCGTCGGACTGCGTCTTCGCGAGCTCCAGGTCGAAGTCCATCGTCTGGTTCGCGCCCGTGAGCAGGAAGAAGAAGCGGGTCGCGTCCGCACCGACCTCGTCCACGATGTCGCGCAGCGTCACGATCTCGCCCGCGCGCTTGGAGAGCGGCACCACCTGGTTGCCGCGCTTCAGCGTAACGAGCTGGTAGAGCAGCACGTCGAGGGCGTTCGGGTCGCCGCCCACGGCTGCGACCGCCGCCTTCACCCGGGAGACGTGGCCCTGGTGGTCGGCGCCCCAGATGTCGATGACGCGGTCAAAGCCACGCGTGATGAACTTGTCGTAGTGGTAGGCGATGTCGGTCGCGTAGTAGGTCGGCTGCCCGTCGGAGCGGATGAGGACGTTGTCCTTGGACTCGCCCACCTCGGTCGAGGTGAACCAGACCGCGCCCTCGCGGCGGGCGACGTAGCCTTGCTTCTCCAGCAGCGCCATCACCTCTGAATATGGACCGCCCTCCGCCATCAGCGAGCGCTCGGAGTACCACCGCGAGTACTCGACCCGCATGGCGGCGAGGTCATCGCGGATGCCCTCGATCATGAGGTCGAGGCCGGCCTGTCCCAGCTCGGGCGAGGCGTCCTCGCCCTCGGGCCGGAGGAACCGGTCACCCTCGCGGTCCTTCAGCGTGCGGGCGATCTCGATGACGTAGTCGCCCGGATAGCCATTCTCCGGGATGGACACGTCGCGGCCGAAGAGCTGCTGGTACCGGGCGTAGAGGGTGCGGCCGAAGATGGCGACCTGCGTCCCCGCATCGTTGATGTAGTACTCCTGCTCGACCTCGTAGCCGGCGGCGGCCATGACGAGGGCGAGCGATGAGCCGATGGCGGCGCCGCGCCCGTTGCCGACGTGGATCGGGCCGGTCGGGTTCGCGCTCACATACTCGATCTGCACGCGCTTGCCGGCACCCAGATCGCTGGAGGCGTAGCTCGCACCGGCCGCGACGACCGCGGAGGTCTGGGCGGCCAGCCACCCCGGGGCGAGGTAGAAGTTGAGGAACCCCGGCGGCGCGACCGCGACACGGTCGACGGCCTCGTGCTCGGGGACGTGTTTCCTCAGCGCTTCCGCCACCTCGATCGCCTTCATCCGGGCGAGGCCCTGGATGCGGAGCGGGAGGTTCGCGGAGAAGTCACCGTGCTCGGGGCGTGCGGGGTGCTCGACGGTGACTTCCTGGCCGGCGAATTGAGGCAGGTCGCCCGCGGCCTGCGCCGCGTCCAGAGCACGCTCAACCAGCCGGATGATCTCGTCACGAATCAACGTCGAGGGCCTTCCACGCGGGGAACGGCGCGCGCTCGGCGGTGCGGGCGCGGCGAGGGCCAGTGTATCGCGGCCTCCATTCCGGGGCGACGCGGGCGATGACGGCTGCATGCGACCGCAACTGCGCAACCCCGTCTGCGGCGTGGGCCCGGCACGGTCTCACAGTTTCTTAGTCAGATCCTGTTCATCTGATATGGACAGACAGTGCAAAGATGCGACAAGATGCCTCCAACGGTTGAGCAAGACCTGCTCAGCGGCACCAACTAGCGGCACGGACCATGGGAGAACCTGAACATGAAGAGACTGATCGCCGCCGGTGTGGGCTTCGCTGCCCTCCTCGGCCTGGGAAGCACCGCCGCCGCAGCTGGCCTCGACGACCGCGAGATCCTCGACGACGCAGCTCCGCGCCAGGAGGCGACGGCTGACATCGTCGACACGGCGATCGCGGCCGGCGACTTCTCGACGCTCGTGGCAGCCGTCCAGGCCGCCGGGCTGGAGGGGACGCTGCGCGGCGAGGGACCGTTCACGGTCTTCGCGCCGACGGACGCCGCCTTCGCTGCGCTCCCGGCCGGGACGCTCGACTCGCTCCTCGCTGACCCGGAAGCGCTGGCGGACATCCTGCTCTACCACGTCGTCTCCGGCGAGGTGCTCGCTGCTGACGTGGTCGGCCTGACCTCGGCCACTGCCGCGAACGGCGACTCGATCGCGATCGAGGTGGTCAACGGTGCGGTCGTGCTGAACGGCAGCGCGAACGTGGTGGCGACGGACGTGATGGCCTCGAACGGTGTGATCCACGTCATCGACGCGGTCATCCTGCCGCCGGCTGACGCCGTGGCCGCGCCGGCTCCGGCCGAGTCCGGCAACGGCGGCCTGATCGGCGCGGGCAGCACCGCGACGTGGCTCGCGCTCGGCGCTGGCCTCGCCGCCCTGATGCTCGTCGGTGGCGCGCGCCTCGCGACGGCCCGCAACCGGTCGTAGTCCCCGCGCCGGACGGCGCGCACGCCGGGCGTTGCCCGCCCGACCCGCGAGGGCGGCTCCACACGGAGCCGCCCTCGTTGGCTCTCGGGTGACGGGCGGAAGCAGGCGTTTCAGGAGCGGGCGTCCACTGCCGATAGTTACCGGGACGCGATGCGCGTGGACCCCGCGGCCCGCAGCGTTCGGTCAGAAGTGGCGGTGCGATGGGCGGCGCGTGGCCGGATCCCGGGAGCGTCACGGCGGACGGCGGCCCCTGGCGCGCCGCGCTGGAGCGCGTCCTGCGCGGGCAGGGGTTCGCCCTCGCGTTCCAGCCGATCGTCGACCTGAAGCACGGCTCCGTCGTCGGCTACGAAGCGCTGAGCCGCTTCGCCGCGGCCGAGGGCATCGGCGAGGCACCGCCCCCCGCCTGGTTCGAGGTGGCCCGCCAGCTCGACCTCGGGGGGGAGCTCGAGTCGCGCGTCGTCTCCGCGGCGCTGGACGCGCGTGACCGGTTGCCGCCCAACACCTTCCTCACGATCAACCTCTCACCCTGGGCGGTCGACGCTCCCCCGGTCCGGCGCATCCTGGAGGGGCCGCGCGGGCTGCATCGCGTGGTGCTCGAGATCACGGAGAACGCTGCCGTGGACGACTACGGTGCGCTGGAGGAGACGTTCGCCTCGCTGCGTAGCCGTGGCGCCTACCTCGCGGTCGACGACGCCGGTGCCGGCTACGCCAGCCTCTCTCACGTCCTGCGGCTCCGCCCTGACTTCGTGAAGCTCGACCGCGAGCTGGTGAGCGGCGTCGACCACGACGAGGCGAAGCTCGCGCTGGTCGAGATGTTCGGGCACTTCGCGGGGCGCGTGGACGCCTGGCTCCTCGCGGAAGGCGTCGAGACGACCCCGGAGCTCGCGGCGCTGACGCGGCTGGGCGTGCCGCTCGCGCAGGGGTATGTCCTCGGACGCCCGACGACGGGCTGGAGCGTGCTGCCCTCCGAGGTGCGCCAGCAGCTCCTCCGCTCCGCCGCGGTCGCCGAAGAACGCCACACCGTGGAGCCGTTCGTCGAGCCGTGGCCGTTCCTCGAGGAGGGGCGGGAGCTGGAGGGCCTGCAGCTCGTCCGCGAGGCGCTGGAGCCGGGGTCGCAGATGCTCACTGCGCTGCCCGTACTGGACCGCTATCGCCGTCCGGTGTCGCTCTACGCCGTCGGGTCCGCCCTCCCCGCCCGCCAGATCGCCCAGGTGAAGGGCACGACCCGCATCACGGACGCGGCGCGCCGCGCGATGACTCGGCCGTACCAGCGGCGATTCGACCCGATGGCCTGCGTGGACGACGCCGGCGCGTACCTGGGCGTCGTGCGTGTCGAGCGGCTCATCGAGGCGCTCACGAGCGCGATCGAGGGTCACGAGCCGGGCCGGGCGCGGAACGCCGCCTGACCGGGCCCCGCCTGACTCCGGGCGCTGCCCGGCTGCTGCTGACGACTCTCTGTGCTGGCTCGACGCCGACTGTTGAGCGGGCGACCGCAGCCGACGATCAGGACATGACACGGACCGGATTCTGTCCGCCACCGGAGCGCTCCGGCGGGCCTGAAAGGAGACCGGATGAAGGAATTCTCTTGCGGTGATGTCGTGCCCGGTTGCGGTGCGCGCTTCCAGGGAGACACGGAGGACGACATCCTCGCGCAGGTCGCGCGTCATGCCGCAGCGGTCCACGGGATCGCCGCGCCGGACGCGGAGCTCGTCGAGGTGGTGCGTTCGAAGATCCGCGTCGCCGCGTAGACGTCACGCATTCCCCGGCAGGCTCGCGGCCCCCGCCGCGAACGCTGCCGGCACGATCTTGCACGCAGAGACAGCCCCGCCCCCGCGGGGCTGTCTTCGTTCCGAGCATGGTGGGCTCCCCCGGTCCGGGCACCGTCCCCTCATCCTGACGCTTGAGTCGCTCGATATGGATCGTTCGCACTTCCCGGAGAACTCGCCACACACCCTTGCGCTTCCCGGGCTCATGCTGCGAAGAGCGGGCGTCGGATTGACGCGCTTCCAGCGCGTAGACGGGATCGTTTGCCCATGAGCCTTCGACGAATCTCCCTGGCGTTTGCCGCTGTAGCCGTGGCCGGCCTGCTGGCCGCCGGCTCCGTGGCCGCCGCTGGGCTGGACTTCGCGCCGACTGCCCAGGAGTACGTCCAGCAGGCCACCGCGACCGGCACCAGCGCCCCGAGCCCCGGTTCCACCGGTAACGCCGGCCTCGTTGACGACGGTTCGAGCACGCCGCTCGTCCTCGGTGCTGCCCTCGTGATGGGCGCCGCCGTGCTGGCCGGCACCGGCCGCTGGGTGATGGCGCACCGCAACTAGCGCCGACTCACGACGCTGGGCGACAGCCCACTCCCGGCCCCCCGCGCGAGCGGGGGGCCGGTTCGCGTCCGACGCGCCGCCGAGGTTCCCGCGGCGTCGACCGGCCGGCTCGCGCGAAGTCCCGTCCTATCGCCCGTGCTCCTTCCAGCGTGTCAGAGCCGCTTCATGCGCCGAAACGGTCACGGAACGTTGACGGTGCGCTGTCTTGCGTGCACCTCGATGTTGCCGCGAGCCGCCGATGCTCCCCACCGCTCGCTGGTAGCGGGCATCGGTCCGCATCCGGACAGCCGGGGCGGAAGTCAGGGAGACGAACCGTGACCGCGAAGAAGCTGTTCTGGAGGCGTTCGGCTGCGGCAATCGGAGTGATGGTCGGCGCGATGGTCCTCGCGCTGTGGGCGGCACAGCCGGCCGCCGCGGCCGAGCTGGGCCAGGGCGCAGCATCCATGGCCGTGGATGAGCAGACGGTGCCAGAGCCGGCGGACCCGGCGAACCCCGGCGATCTGCCGGGCGAGGGCGCGGCGCCGGGCGCCGCAGACGGCGACAGTGCGGTCGCGGACGGCGGCAGCGCCACGCCGTGGGTGATGCTCGGCATCGGCGTGCTGCTGGTGCTCGCGATCGGCGCCGCCATGTGGTCCGCCCGCACGCCGCGACGCATGGACCTCGAGGGCACCGTTTCCGATACCGGGACGCAGGAGCACCGCTTCATCCCGCCGGGCGTGTAGCGCCGCACCGCTCCCACCATCGTTCAGCTCGGGGGACTTGCAGCAGGGAACCCCGGGAGACTGGCCCCGCCGCAAGGCGGGGTCAGCTCTTGTCCACGAATCCCCTGGAGGCTGCCCGGGGCCGGCCCGGGTACCGGCGGCGCTAGGCGAGCGGGAGGTGGAGCTCCGTCACCGGCGGCGGGCCATCCTCGCGGTAGATCTCGAACGCCACGTCCGAGGCGCCCACCGCCACGCGCTCGCCACTCGTCGGTAGCCAGCGGTCCACGAAGCGCGTCCACGCCCCGCCCAGCCCCTCGAAGCCGCCGACGTAGCTCGCGCGCGCGTAGCGGCCCGGCGGGATGACGTCCGCCTCCAGGCCGGCGGGGACCTCGATGCCGGCGGGGAGGATGACGGCGGTGTCATAGCGGGTCTGCGGTCCGACACCGCCCCCGGCCACCGCCTCTGCCGGGAGGATCGAGGCGCGGAACACGCCCGGTACGCCGAGGACCGGTGCGGCCGCGCCCATCGCGCGGCCCCACTGCCCCTGCGCGTCGCCGAGCGCCCCGCGCAGCCGCGCGACGCGCTGCTCCGGTAGCTCGACGACCTCGACGCTGATCTCGGGCAGGCCGGGCGCGCCGGCGAGCGTGCCGAGGACGTCCGCGAGGCGGTCGTAGGTCTCGGCCATCCCGTCGAGCATCCCTGTCGCCGAGGCGATCTTCACCGCCTCCTCGTTGTCCCAGCGGCTCGTGACGGTGAGGCGTGTGCCGGAGCCGCCCGGCAGCGTCACGTCCTCGAAGAGCGACGTGTTCACGCACTGCCCGGGGTACCAGGGATCGTCGAAGCGCTCGTCCGCGACGATGCGGTCGATGGGGGCGAACTCGAAGATCGTGCCGCTCATGCCCATCCGCTCGCCCGTCTCGTCGCGGACCCACTCGTAGCGGAAGGCGCCGCCCTCGCGGGCGTCGTACTCGCAGACGGGCATGCTCCAGCCCTCGGGGCCGAGGAGCCACTGGCGGATGTATTCGGGCTTCGTGTGCGCCTCCCAGACGAGGTGGCGCGGGGCGTTGAATGTCCGCTCGATGCGGATCTCGCTTGCGGAGGGGCGGGTGAGGTTGAGCGAAGACTCGGCCGAGGTGGTCATCAGGGGTTCCTTTCAGGAGTCGGGCGGGGGCGCCGTGCTAGGCGAGCGAGCCGAGGACGGCGTCGAGGCGGTTGAAGGAGACTGCCACGCCGTCCGCCATGCCCGTCGCCACCGCGCCGTCGCGGGCTTCCTTCGACTCGAAGCGCTGGAGCATCGAGAACAGCGTGCGCCCGCTGGCGGCCTCCTCGAAGGTGATGACGACGTGCGACTCGCCGTCGAAGCCCTCCATGCGCTCGGTGCTCACCAGGCGCGAGGTTGGGTCCACTTCGAGGAACTCGCCGCCGGACCCGAACGCGCCCTGCTCCGGGTGTGCCCAGCGGTAGGCGTAGCTGCCGCCCACGCGGAGGTCGATGTCGCAGACGGGCATGTCCCAGCCGTCCGGGCCGAGCAGCCACTGCCGCACCAGCTCCGGCTTTGTGTAGGCGTCCCACACCATCCGCGGCGGCGCGTCGAAGATGCGGGTCATCAGCACCTCGGTATCCGAGGGCAATGTGACGGTGAACGTGTCGGCGAGGGTTGTGTCGGTCATGATCGGGGCTCCTGGATCGTGGTGTCGCCCTCGGTGCTGGCGTCGGGTGGCGTCGAGGCCGGCGCCGCGGCCTCCGCCGCCTTCATCCGTTCGAGGAGGGCGTCGAGACGTGCGTAGTTGGCCTCCCAGTGCTTCCGGTAGCCCTCGAGCCACGCGACCGCCTCCGCCATCGGGGCCGCCTCCAGGCGGCACATGCGCCGCTGGGCATCCCGGTGTCGGGAGACGAGTCCCGCGCGTTCGAGGTACTTCAGATGCTTGGAGATGGCCGGCTGGCTCATGTCGAAGGGCCGCGTGAGCTCCGCGACCGAAGCCTCCCCGTCCATCAACCGTTCGAGGATCGCGCGCCGCGTGGGATCAGCGAGCGCCGCGAACGTGTCGTCGAGGGTGGGGAGCTCGGCGGTAGCGGTGGCCATGGCTGCATAACCCTTCGGTATTCAGAACCGAAGGGTTATATACAGGCATGGCGGAGGAGGTGTCAAGGCGGCCCTCCTCGACTGAGTCCCCGGGATGACGTCCCTCAGGCCGCCCGTGCCAACCCATCGCCTCGCGCTGTGCTCGGAGCGGCCGCGGGGGCGTGGCGCCCGGGGCGGCCGTAGAGGAAGCCCTGGTGGTAGTCCGTGCCGTGGGCGGCGAGCCAGGCGGCTTCCGAGGGCGTCTCGATGCCCTCGGCGATGGTGAGGATGTCGAGGCGGTGGGCGACGGTGAGGAGCATCTCCGCGATCGCCTGCTTCCACGGGTCGCTGTCCACGCCGCGGATGATCGCCTGGTCGATCTTGATGTAGTCCGGGCGGACCTGGTGCAGCAGGTTCAGCGATGAGTAGCCCTCGCCGAGGTCGTCCAGCGCGACCTTGAAGCCGGCGCCGCGGTAGAAGTCCAGGATGCTCGCCAGGTGGCGGTGGTCGCGGACACCCTCGGTCTCGGTGACCTCGAAGACCACCCGCTCGGGCGGGATGCCCGCCTCGCGGACGGCCGCGATGGTCGTCTGAAGGCAGACCGCCGGGTTGTAGATCGCGGTCGGGACGAAGTTGATGAAGACGCGGCCTTCGAGGCCGTACGCGGCGGCGTCCTGCACCGCGCGGATGCGCGCGGCGCGATCCAGGGCGAAGAGCATGCCGCTGTGCGCCGCCGTCGCGTAGAGCTCCCTCGGCGGCACCAGGGCGCCGTCGGCGCCGACGCCGCGCGCGAGCATCTCGTGGCCGTGGAGGATGCCGTCCGGCGTCACGATGGGCTGCGCGTGCGATTCGATGCGGCCCTCCGCCAGGAGGTCGGACAGCCAGCCCGAGGCGAGCGTGACGCCGAGGTCCTCGATGGGCTGGACGGCGGCGACGTCGCGCGGGGTGAACTCGCCGCTCACGACGACGGCGCGGACGGCGCGGCGTTCCTCGCCGGTGAGGGCGTCCGTGACGGCGGTGATCGTGGTGGCAAGGCTGCCGGCTGGCACCTCCGCGACGAGCTGGGTCGCGTCGCCGTCGGCCTCGAAGAAGGGGACGCCGGCGGTGGCGAGCGCCTCGGCGGCGGCGCGGAAGCCGGAGGGGTGGGGGAACCAGAGGTAGAGCCGCCCGCCCGTGTCTTCCGCGGGCCGGCGGACGATGCCGCAGGAGCTACAGGGCGAGCCGTTCATCGCAGTCCATCCCGAGGGGAGCGCGTGCCCGCGGGGTAGGCGGGTCTGCCGGGGGCGGGCGCGGAGTCCCCTCGGTTGATCCTCGGCAGCCCTGGGGCGCCTCCCCAGCGGGGAATCCTCGCGATCGTTGTCAGGATCTCGCGGCGTTTCGGGCGAGAGGGGGCGAGGCGGTAGGCGCGCTAGTGCGCCTCGCCGACGATCGAGGCGACGCGGTCGGCGATCGCGTAGCGGAGCGCGCGGTGCTCCTCGGACTTGAGGTCGGGGTCGGCGTCCAGGAGCTGCTCCGCCTCGTGGCGGGCGGCGTCGATGAGCGTCGCGTCGAGGAGCGAGGCGACGCGCATGGTAGGGACGCCGGACTGGGCGGTGCCGAAGAGGTCGCCCGGGCCGCGCAGCTGCAGATCCGCTTCCGCGAGCTCGAAGCCGTCGCGGGTGCGCTCCATGATGCTGAGCCGCTCCTCCGCGTCCGGCGTGGGGTCGTCCGCGAGGAGGTAGCACGTCGAGGGATGCTCGCCGCGGCCGACGCGGCCCCGGAACTGGTGGAGCTGGGCGAGGCCGAAGCGGTCCGCGCCTTCAATGACCATGACCGTCGCGTTGGGGACGTCGATGCCCACCTCGACCACGGCGGTGGAGACGAGGATGTCCGCCTCGTGCGCCGCGAAGGCGCGCATGACGCGGTCCTTCTCGCGGCTCGCCATGCGGCCGTGCAGCAGGAGGATGCGGTCGCGCGCGCCGAGGTCCGGGAACTCTTCGGTACGCAGCCGCTCGTACTCCTCGGTGGCGGCGCGGGACTCCACGGTGTCCGAGCCTTCGACGAGCGGGCAGATGACGAACACCTGGCGACCGGCGGCGATCTCCTCGCGCGCGTGGCGGAATGCAGCGGTGCGCTCGATGGGCGTGAGGTAGCGCGTGACGATCGGGGTGCGGCCGGGGGGGAGCTCGTCGATGACGGAGAGGTCGAGGTCCCCGTACATCGTGAGCGCGAGCGAGCGAGGGATCGGCGTGGCGGACATCGCGAGGAGGTGCGGGGTGAGCGTGCCGCCTCGCGAGGCCGCGCTCTCCTGCCCCTTGCGGCGGAGGTCGCCGCGCTGCATCACGCCGAAGCGGTGCTGCTCGTCGACGACGGCGAGGCCGAGGCGGTAGTAGTCGACGCCCTCCTGGATGAGGGCGTGCGTCCCCACGATGAGATGGGCCCCGCCGTGGCGGATCGCCTCGGCGGCCGCGCGGCGCTCCTTCGCCGGTGTCGAGCCGGTGAGGAGCACGACCCGGAGCTGGCCCCCGTGCGTCTCTCCTCGCTCGGCGAGGTAGGGCACGCGCACGAGGCCGGTGATCGGCGGCTCTGGCTCGCCTGAGAGGAGTCGGCAGACAGTGCGGTAGTGCTGCTCCGCGAGCACCTCCGTGGGCGCCATGAGGACAGCCTGGTAGCCGGCGGCGACGAGGTCGAGCATAGAGGCGAGGGCCACGGCCGTCTTGCCGGAGCCGACATCGCCCTCCAGCAGCCGCGACATCGGCACGGTGCGGGTGAGGTCGCCGCGCACCTCGTCCAGCACCTTCCGCTGGGCTCCGGTGAGGGTGAACGGCAGCGTCGCGAGGAACGCCTCGGACGCGGTGTGGTCGGGGATCGGCGGGGCGGAGGCCGCGGCCTGCCACTCGCGCTTGCGCGCGACGGCGCCGATCTGCACGGCGAGCAGCTCGTCGAACGCCAGCCGGCGCTGAGCCTCGCGCAGGGTCGCCTCGGACGTGGGGTAGTGCACCTCGCGCACGGCGTCGACGAGCGCGGGGAGGTGGTGGCGCTTCCGGATCTCCTCGGGCAACGGGTCATCGAGGCGGTCGAGGAAGCGCTCGATGAGCTTCTCGATCGCGTTGCGGAGGGTGCGCTGGGCGAGGCCTTCCGTGGAGCGGTAGACGGGGATCATCCGCCCCGCGTCGCCCCGGTCGAGGCGTTCCCACTCGGGGTTGTTGAAGCCGGTGCGTCCGCGGAACGTCGTGACCTTGCCGGCGAGGGCGACCTCGGCGCCGACCGGGAAGTTCTTCGTCTGGAACGGCTGGTTGAAGAACACGGCCTGCACACGGCCCATGCCGTCCGACAGGATGACCTCGGTGGACTTCATCCGGCCCCCGCGGCCCATGGGCATCAGGCGGGACTTCTCGACGGTGCCGCGCACGGTGGCGTCCATCCCCGGCCGCAGCGCTGAGATCGGGACGGCGTGGGAGAAGTCGACGTAGCGGAACGGATAGTGGAGGAGGGCGTCCCGGACGGTGCGGATCCCGAGCTTCTCCAGTTTCGGGATCGCCGCGCCTCGGAGCCCGGTGCCGGCCTTCTCGACGGGTGCGTCGAGGCCGGCTGCGCCATCCGCGATCCTCGACGCCGCGCCCGAACGGAAGGCCGCCGGCCTCGACGGCTGCGCATCCCCCCCCGGGGTAGGCGAGCTCGCCTTGCGGCGGGCCGGGCGCTTGCCGGGCGGCACCGGCTCGAGGGACTCCTCGAGCGTGAGCTCGCGTCGGACGGTGGCGAGGGCACGCCGCAGCCACAGCTCGCGCGCGTCCCCGGCGAGGGAGGCGTAGCCCGCGGCTGGGAGCGCGGCGACCATCCTCAGGAGCGCGGAGCCCGGGGGTTCGTCGCGCGCCTGGCGCCGCAGGAGTCCGTCGAGGCCGCCCTCGATGGCGTCATCCCGCCCGCCGCCGGCGAGTTCCCGGGCGAGTACGTCGCGGAGCAGGGGGTAGTCGGCGGTCACGTGGGCGGTCACCAGTCGGGGGGAGGGGCCAAGGATACCGCGCCGCCCTCCTGTGTCCCGCGCGCCGCGGATCGCGGGGGAGCGCGGCGCACGGTGACGAGGCGTGCGGCATCGCGTCAGTCCGGGTGCGCAGCGTGGCGCGAGCGCGAGGATGCAGGCGCACAGGCGAGGATTTGACCCGAGGCAGGCGGAGGTTACCCTCGGATTCCCGTCTCAGCGCTCCTCGGAGGAACCGCGATGCTTTCGCAAGTTGTGCCGGATTTCTCGAAGTCCGCGTGCAACGACCTTCTGAGACGGTGGATCGCGAGGGGAGCCCATCTCCCTTCGCGCGGGGCCGGGCCGACGAGATCGGCCACCTGGCCCGGCCGGGACCGGGGTCGCGCACGAAGCGCCCGTCCTGTCGGGGTTCCCGGTTCCCCGGCGTGACGTAAGAGGGCTGATGAGTCGCTCCGTCTCAGAGCGCTCCCGACGAGGGGCGCGCGGCACATCCACGACGGCGATCGAGCGAATCCACGTCACCGCGCCGGCGGCCGCCGTTGGCCGCGCGGAGCCCGAGACGATCGCGGACGCGACCTGGGCGCGGCTGCAGTCGCTTCGCCGGGTGCTCGATGGCGTCGGGATCCTCGAGATCCTCGCGATGGCGCTGGCCGTGCGCGCGCTGTACGTCGTCACCGCCGGGTTCCCGCTGAACGACGGTGGCCTGTTCTACGTCTTCGCGCGCGACATCCAGAACGCGGGGTACGCCCTCCCCACCCTCTCCAGTTACAACGATGGCACGATCCCGTTCGCGTATCCGCCGCTTGGCTTCTACCTCGCCGCGCTCGCCGACGATCTCACGCCCGCATCGCTGCTGGACATAATCTGGCTGCTGCCGATGCTGGAGAGCGTGGCGGTGGTCGCGGCGTTCTACCTGCTCGCGTCTTCACTCCTGCGGGATCGGTGGACGGTGCTCCTGGCGACCATCGCATTCGCCCTCGTCCCGCGGAGCTTCATCTGGCTCATCATGGGTGGTGGCCTGACCCGAGCGCTGGCGCTGACGCTGGCGCTCCTCGCGATCCACCAGGCTCGATCCGCGGTCGAGACGGACCGCGGCGCGCCGCTGGTCCGCGCGGCGGTCTTCCTCGGCCTGGCGACGCTTACGACGCTGGAGACGGCATCGTGGGCCGCGGTCAGCCTGCCGCTGTTCACGCTCGTCCCGTTCGCGGGACGCGCCGACCTGCTTCGCCGCGTGCGGATCGTGGCGACGATCGGCCTCGGGGCGTTCGCCGTCGCTCTGCCCTGGGCCGCGATCGTGATCGCGCGACACGGATTCGATCCGTTCCTCGCGGCGCGGGAGTACGGCGGGTCAGCGATCGGCCAGGCCGACCTGGCGCTGATGTGGGCCGACCTGATCAACCCTATCCACACAGGCGAGCCGTTCTTCCCGCTGATCGCGGCCCTCGGACTCCTCGGCGCCGTCTACGCGGTCGTGCGCGGCAGCTGGCTGCTGCCATCCTGGTGGTTATTGACGGTGGTGATGGGTACGAGGGCGTTCCCGACGCTGGCGGCCATCTCGGTGGCGATGCTCGCGGCGATCGCCGTCCGCGAGGTGATCGTGCCCGCCTTCGACCGCGCGACCGCCGGGGCGCCGGGTAGCTCACGCTTCCGCCAGCTCGTCGCCGCTGGCGTTGGCGTGGTCACGCTCTTCTTCCTCGTGGGCGCGTCTCTCGAGGACAGCCGCGGGGACCAGCGGTACTTGCGGCCGCTCACCGATGCCGAGGTGCAGGCGATGGAGTGGATCGCGGAGGAGACACCGGAAGACTCGACATTCCTCGTGATCAGCCGGAACGGCTGGTACGCGGACCGGGACGGGGAGTGGTTCCCCGCCCTCGCGGAGCGGGAGAACGTTGCGACGGTGCAGGGCTACGAGTGGGTCGAGGGCGAGTTCGCCCGTCGCGAGGAGCTCCAGGCGATGGCGCAGATGTGCCTGCCGGGCGAGGGGAACTGCCTCGGCTCCGTGCTGAACATCGAGGCGTTCGACTACGTCTACGTGCCGGAGACGTGCTGCTCGGCGATGCGGCAGCTCCTGGAGATCGAGTGGCGCTACGAGGTGATCTTTGACAACGGGGCGACGGTCTTCCAGCGCGTGAACGGCCCCGTGCGACCCGGCGGCTGGGACGCGTACTCGTCGCTGCCGGATGAGTCAGAGCTCCCATAGCCGTTCGTAGCTGGATCGTCTCCCGGCAATACGCCTTGACTGTATTCACAACTTAGAGTGGACTGACCATCCCGCCAACGCATCGGTGGCGGCGTGAAGGAGGTCATTCCATGCGTGTCCGTCAGCGACTGCCACTCGCGCTCCTGGTGCCCGCGGTGCTCCTCGGCGCTGCGTGCTCCGAAGACACGGACGAGGAGCCGACGGCCACCGGCACGATGACGACCGCCACGGCGACGGCGACGGGCACCGGCACCGTGGCGGCTGGCGTCGTCGAGGAGGCGCCGGAGGGCGCGGCCGAGGTGAGCGTCGTGCTGCGTGAGTGGGCCATCGAGCCGGCCGAGTCCAGCGTCCCCGCCGGGGAGGTCTACTTCCTCGCCCAGAACGAAGGGCCGGACGACGCGCACGAGCTGGTGATCATCAGGAGCGACGCCCCGGTCGACGAGCTCCCGACGGACGATCGCGGCTTCGTTCCCGAGGACCAGGTCGAGTTCATCGGGGAGATCGAGGCGTTCGCGCCGGGCAGCTCCGCTTCGGGCGTCTTCACGCTCGAGTCCGGGCGCTACATCCTCATCTGCAACATCGTGGAACGCGAAGACGGCGAGTGGGAGAGCCACTACCTCGAGGGGATGCGGGTCGAGTTCACCGTCGAGTAGCGCGGGCCGGCGGGACTCCCTACGGGAGGAAGTCCGGCGACTGTTCGTCGGGGGCGGTGACGCAGCCAATGCCGAGCCCCCCCGGGCCCGCGTGCACGCCGATCACCGGGCCCATCCGCCCGGTGACGACCAGGGTCTCCGGGGAGAGCCCGCGGTAGCGGTCGCTGATGTAGGCGAGCTCATCCGGCGTGGTCGCATGCACCACGTAGGCGTAGGCCCACGGGCGGAGATCCGCGAGGCGGGAGAGGATGTCCTCGACCGCCTTCTGCTTCGTCCGGATGCGTCCGATCGCGACGACCTCGCCGTCCTGCGTGGACAGGATCGGCTTCACCTTCAGCAGCGTGCCGACGATCTCCTGGCCGCGGGAGAGGCGTCCGCCGCGGCGGAGGTATTCCAGCGTCTCCAGCGTCACGAAAACGTGCGACCGGCGGAAGGTGTCCTCCGCGACCGCCTGCACCTGCTCGGCGGTCCGGCCGGCCTGTGCCGCCTTCGCGGCTTCGATCACGCCCATCCCCGTGGCGAGTGAGAACCGGAGCGAGTCGACGAAGAGGATCGGCACCGCGAGGCCCTCGGCCGCCTGGCGGGCTGCCTCGATCGTGGCGCTGAGCTTCGAGGAGATGTGGATCGAGACGATCGCCGTCGCACCCTCCGCGATCAGGCGCTCGTAGGCCTCGCGGAACTGACCCGGCGCGGGCGCCGCCGTGCTCGGCGTCGCCTGCTCACGCTGCAGTCGCTTGAAGAACTGCTCCGACGTGATGTCGATGCCGTCGAGGTACTCCTCGTCCCCAAAGCGAACCGTGAGCGGGACGATGGTGATGCCGAGATCCGCGACGATGGTCGCGGGGACGTCGCAGGTGGAGTCGGAGACGACGCGGACGGTCATGAGGGGATGATATCTCCCGCTTCGGCTCGCTCAACTTCGCTCAGGCTGCGCATCGCTCGCACAGTCGCTCGCACTGTCGCTCGCACGGTCGCACGCAGTGTCACAGGTGGCCGCTACTCCACCGACGCGATGTACGGGTAGTGGGGCTGTCCGCCGTCCAGCACCTCGACTTCGAGCTCCGGGTAGGCCTCGGCGATCGCGGACTCGATCCGGTCCGCCGCGTCGTCGGGCGCGTCTGAACCGAGGTAGACCGTCACGATCTCGGCGCCGTCCTGGACCGCGTCCTCGAGTGCGGCGAGGAGCACCGCCTCGTGGGTTGTCCCGCAGCGCCGCAGCCGCCCATCGATGAACGCGATCGCGTCCCCGCCGCGGACGGACACGCCGTCCACGGTGGCGTCGCGGACCGCGGTGGAGACCTCGACGCAGCGGGCCGCGTCCAGCGCGTCCGTCATCTCGGCGACGATCGTGTCGACGTCGCCGGTGCTGCGGTACCCGATCGCCGCGGCGAGGCCGGCGGCGACGTTGGCGGAGGGCACGACCGTGAGGAACCCTTCGGCTTCGCTGGCGGCGGCTTCCGCCGCCATGAAGATGTCCTTGTCGTTCGGGAGCAGGATCGCGTGCTCGCTGCCGGCGCGGCGTGCGGCTTCGAGGATCTCGCCGGCGCTGGTCTTCCCCCCCGCCGGCGAGATGACGATCGTGGCGCCCAGGCCGCGGAACGCATCCACGATGCCGGCGCCACGCGCGATCGTGACGAGGCCGATCGGCACCGCCGTCACGGGCTCCTCGGCGCCCCCGCGCTCGGCCATCCATTCCTCGTGCTGTGCCTGCATGTTCTCGACCTTGACGCCGCCGAGGGCGCCCGCGCGCGCGCCGACCGAAAGCGCTGGCCCGGGGTCCTCGACGTGCACGTGGACGTGCACCGTGCGGGGGTCGCCGACGACAAGCAGTGACTCCCCACCCAGGTCGAGGAGCGCCTGCTCGATGGCGCGCAGGTCGATGGCGTCGCCCGTGACGAGGAACTCCGTGCAGTAGCCGTGGCCCTCGTGCTCAACGCCGTCGAGGGCGACGCGCTCGGTCGCGCGGTAGCGCGGGGCGTCCGAGAGCGGGATGCCATGGATCGACGCGACGACGCCCTCCAGGATGACGGCGATGCCGGCGCCCCCGGCATCCACGACGCCGGCCTCCTTCAGCCGAGGCAGGAGCTCCGGCGTGCGCTCCACGCTGGCGTACGCCTGGTCGATGAGCGCGTGGAGGACGGCCGCCTCGCCAGCCTCGCGGGCGATCGACTCGCGCGCGAGCGTCGCAGCCTCGCGGAGCACGGTCAGCATCGTCCCTTCCACGGGCTGGCTCACGGAGGCATACGCCACGTCTGAGGCGTTGCAGAGCGCGTGGATCATCTGCGGTCCGCTGGTGTCGTCGCAGCCCCCGAGGGCTTCGGCGAAACCGCGGAGCATCTGGCTGAGGATCACGCCGGAGTTGCCGCGCGCTCCCAGGAGCGCGGCGCGGGCCAGACGCCCCGCCGTCTCGCCGACGGTGGGGGGCAGGTCGTCCACGCCTCGCAACGCGGCGCGGAGCGTGAGGAGCATGTTCGTGCCGGTGTCGCCGTCGGGAACCGGGTAGACGTTGATGGCGTTGATGCCGTCGCGGTTCACCGCGAGCCAGTGTTCGGCGGAGGCGAAGGCGGCGCGCAGGTCGGCCGGGCGCAGGCGCGGAATGGCTGGCGCGGTCGTCTCGCGTTCGCTCAAGCGGCGGCCCTCCCCGCGTGTCCCCACCGGGAATCGTAGTGTGGCCGCGTTGGGAAAGAAACGGGTGACGGATGGACGTAATCAGGCCGCGCGGGCTACCCTGAACGGACGCCGTGCGCCTCCGGGATCGGAGCGCCGCGCGGATTCCCACTCACCCAGAGCGCGACCCCAGTACGCGACGCAGTGTAGCGAGTACGGCCATGGCAGCAGGCAAGTGTGATCTGTGCGACAAGCGCGTGATGTTCGGCCGGAACATCCGCCACAAGCACTCCGGGAACTGGGAGCGCAAGGCGCCGCGGACGAACCGCACCTTCGCCCCGAACGTCCAGTCGAAGCGGATGTTCATCGAGGGCAAGTGGCAGCGGATGAACGTCTGCACCCGCTGCCTCCGCACCGAGGACAAGAAGCTCTCGGCGAACGGCATCCCGGCCGGGATGGTGAAGTCCTAGGCCGAGCGCACCTCGATCGCGACCGGTCCTGACGAGAACGCCCCGCACTCGCGGGGCGTTTCGCATTCCGGCCTCTGTTGCGTTGTTGCTGGCTTGCGCCCGCTGGCCCGGCTGGTGCTGGCTCGCTACTGCTGGGCCTGCTCCCGCTCCTGGCGGATGCGCTCCGCGTCCGGGTGCGCGGTCCCGCCGGTGCCTTCCTTCAGCGGCTTCGCGGTGCCGTCCAGGAACTGCTGGAGCCGCTGTGAGCCGTGCGTGCTCCGGATCGAGGGCCCGACGAGGCTTTCCATGAACAGGCCGTCGTCGTGCGGCGCTTCCCCGATGCGCGGGAGGGCGGAGACGATCGCCCAGTTCGTCAGCGGCGCGTTCGTGGCGATCTTCGCGGCGAGCTCCTTCGCCTTCGCCAGCGACTCACCCTCTGGGACGACGTACTGCACCAGGTTGTACCGCTCGCCCTCCTCCGCCGTGAGGACGCGGCCGGTCAGCATCAGGTCCGCCATCCGCGCGTAGCCGAGGTGGCGCTGGATGTTCACCGAGCCGCCACCGCCGACGAAGATGCCGCGCTGGCCTTCCGGCAGCGCGAAGAACGTCGTCGTGTCCGCGACGCGGACGTGCACCGCGCTGGCGAGCTCCAGGCCGCCGCCGATCGTGGCGCCCTTGAGGGCGGCGACCCAGGGGATCTCGCTGCGAGAGATCGCATCAAACGTGTTGTGCCACTTCGAGCGGCGCCGCCGAGGGCGCTTGCCGTCGTCGCGGCCGCGGTTCGCGAGCGCCTCGGCGAGGTCGAGCCCCGCCGAGAAGTGCTTCTCGCCGTGGCTGAAGATCACCCCGGCGCGCGCCTCTTCGTTCGCCCGCTCCACGGCCTCGCGCAGGAGGTCCAGCAGCTCGCCGTTGATCGCGTTGCGGAACTCGTCGCGGTTCAGGCCGACGAGTGCGACGTCGCCCTCGAGCTCGTAGGTGACGATGGGGCCATCGACCATGCGATCCTCCTGCATCGCGCGGCGTCGGACGGTGACGCGCGCCGCCGGTATAGCACAGCGGCGAGGCGAGCCGGGGAGGTCGTCCGGGTTCCTCAGTTGCTGCTTCGCGCCGTGTCGCGAGGAGCGCCTCGCCACCAGGCGCCGAGGTCAAACGCCGGCCGCTCGAAGCGGCGGGACGTGCCTCGCACCCCCCGCAGCCAGGCGAGCGGGAGGGACGTCGGCTTCCCCCTGACCAGGCCGACGGCGTACCAGCCGTCGCGGTAGACCACGCCCAGCGGGGCGAACTCCGTGACGCCGTCGGTGGTGACGATCTCGAGGACGCGCCGGGCCCGAGCTGCCGAGACGGTCGCGCGGAGCAGTGTGTCGTCGGCCGCATCGCGCGCCGAGCGGAGGTCGACGTGCACGAGCGACGCGGCCTCATCCACCAGCTCGCGATGGGGCGCGGGCAGCGCGCGCTCCAGCTTGAGCGCCGCCGAGGCGCTCGCTTCCGCCAGGCCGAGCGCGCCCGCCACGTCCGGGAGGCCGACGAACGGCAGCGCGGACGCCTCCGCGGCAGTCAACGTCTCGAGCTGCACCCGGTAGCCCTCCAGGAGGCGGAAGCCCCCACCGGCGCCCCGGTCAGCGTAGATCGGGACACCGCCGCCGTTCAGCGCCTCGATGTCGCGGTAGACGGTGCGGACCGAGACTTCGAGCGCGTCCGCTAGCTCGCGGCCGGACATGCGTCCGCGCGACTGGAGGAGGAGCAGCAAGGTGATGAGGCGGGCGGCGCGCATAGCCCGAGGATAGATGACAGAAGATGTCAGGTATGGTCTGGCATCGTATGGGCGATTCCCGATGAGACACAGGAGCGCACCTGATGGCACAGCCCTACGTCGAAGGCACCGGCACCGCGGACGACCCCTGGCAGCTGCAGACGCCGCCGGGAGGCTCTGGCTTCGAGGCATACCGCGATGAGTCCTCGGACCCGCCGGCGCTGGTCGTGCAGGTCGGGAAGACTCAGCTGCGCTACCACCTCTCCTGCATCAACGACCTCCACGCGTGGCTCAAGGAGCAGGGCGACTGGGTCCCCCTCGGCAACGCGGACGAGCAGAAGCCGGCGGCGGACGGCACGGTCGAGGCCTGGGGACGCTCGGAGGGCAACCCGGTCGGCGGCTGGTACGGGCTGAAGAAGGGGCTGCGCGGACGGTTCGGGAACTACGTGCCGCCCGTCCTCGAGGCGCTCGGCCTCGCGGAGGTGGAGCACAACGCGCGCAACAACCGGATGCGCGCGCTCTAGCCCGCCAGCGCGTACGCCTCCCGCAGCCACCCGACGACCTCGTCGTCGAGGTCCTCGAGCGTGCGCAGCTCGAGATGGTGCATCCAGCGTCCCGGGGTCGGCTCGATGGCTTCCTTCCAGCGCGTCGACACCGCGCGGCGGTCGAGGGCGACCGAGAGCACGAGCGGGGCGGTCTCGCCTCGGAGGTAGCGGTCTGGCGTCCAGGCCCAGGCGAAGCCACGTGTCCGGCTAAACGCGACCTGGCTCCTGGTGACGCGAACCTCATGCTCCCCAAGGCGGTCGACGATCATGCGCAGCGCCTCGAACAGCTCGCGCGCCGTCGCGCGCCCGGCGAAGAACGCGTCGATGTCGCCCGCGGCGGCCACGAAGGCTAGCCGAGCGCAGCGAAGAGCGCCGCCGTAGCGGCCTGCGGAGCGTGCTCCGGATTGAAGACCGCCGACCCGGCCACGAGGATCGTCGCTCCTGCGGCGCCGCACTGCGCCGCGTTGTGCGCCTTCACACCGCCGTCGACCTCGATCTCGAGGGTGATGCCGTCCGCACGGATACGGGCAGCGAGGTCGCTCACCTTGTCGAGGAGCTCGGGGCGCATCTGCTGGCCGCCCCAGCCGGGACGGATGAGCATCACGGTGACCTCGTCGAGCTCCGCAAGCAGCGGGGCGATCGCCTCGACGGGAGTCTCCGGGTTGATGGCGATGCCGGCCTGGCGTCCCAGCTCCCGGCACATCTGGATGTGCTCACGGGACGCCTCGACGCTGCCCGCGGCCTCGTAGTGGAAGATCAGCCGCTGCGCGCCAGCGGCGGCGAGGTCAGCGAACTGCTCCGCCGGCTTCGCGACCATCATGTGCGCTTCGATGAAGCGTCCGTCCGTGGCGGCGGCGACGGCGGCGACGACTTCCTTGCCAAATGAGATCGGCGGGACGAAGTGGCCGTCCATGACATCGAGGTGCCACAGGTCGATGCCGCCGGCCTCGGCGTCACGCACCTGCTCGGCCAGCCGGCCGAAGTCGGCGGTGAGGATGCTCGGCGCGATCAGGGGGCGGCTCATGGGATCGCGAGGGTAGCGCCCGCGTGCCGTATGCGGCCGCCGCGTCCGCCCTCAGGGCACCAGGAAGGTCGGCGCGCGCTGGCTCGTTTCGACGCGGAGGTAGTTGATGACGTGCCAGATTTCCTCGGCCGTCAGGACGCCCTCCCAGGACGGCATCCCCGAGGCCGTGCGGCCGTTCGAGATCACGGTGAAGTGCTGGCCGTCCGGGTGCTGCGGGAAGTGGAGCACGAGGTTGGCGGGTGGCGCCGGAAGCCCCGATCCCTCCTGGCCCGCGCCGTCGAACTCGACGCCGTGGCAGCGTGCGCAGTTCGCCTGGTAGACGGCGGCGCCCTCCGCGAGCGAGCTGGCGGTGGCGGGGATCGGGTTCGTGATGAACGTGGCCTCCTGCGGGGCGCGGCCCCAGAGGAGGAACGCCGCGGCGGCGACCGCCGCTCCGGTCCACCCGAGCGCCTCGCCGCGGACGATCCGGCGGGAGCTGCCGAGGGCGTTCCCGGCGACCATTGCCGCACCGACGCCGGCCAGCGCGAGGATCCCCGCCCACCACGTGGTCGAGGGATTGAGACGGGAGGCGGCGCGGTCGACGCCAGTCTCGAACTGCAGGCGCTGCTCGGCCGCGCCGTCGGGAGCGTCGACGTTGACCGTGAGCTCGTACACGCCGTCCACGGTGAGGATCGCCGGCGCGGCCAGCTCCCACGCGCCGTCCGCCACGCGTTCGAGTGAGACGGTGGTCCCGCCGAGGCGCGCCTCGAGGTTCGCGTAGTGGAGCGTGACCGCGCTGGCGCCGTCGAACGGGACGCCGTCGCGCGTGAGCTCGACCCGCACGTCGTTCGGTCCGACGCCCCCCGGGGCAATGCGGGAGCGGATGCCGAGGCCGGCGTCGGTGGACCCGGTCACGATGCCGGCCGCGCGCTCGGCGGCCTGCCGCTCGGCCCTCGGTGTCGCGGTGGTCGTCATCAGCACGGACGCCACGAGGGCGACGACGACGCCGCCCGAGGCGAGCGCGAGCATGCGCCGGGTCGCCTGCGTCGAGGGCTCCGCATCCTGCGGCCGGGCTCGTCGCGCGAGGCGGAGGAGGGGCCAACCCCCGGCGATGACTGCCAGCAGCACGGCGCCCTTGAGGATCGCCTCGACCCCGAAGGCCGTCCCGAGGTCCCCCCAGCGCCCGGTGTGCGCCCAGAGGAGGAACACGCCCGTGAACGCCAGCGCCGCCGCCGCGATCGCGGTGATGAGCGCCAACCTCGGGAGCGCCGTGCGGAGCAGTTCGAGCTGCGTGCGCTCGCGTCGGGCGGGGCGGAGGCCGAGGAGGAGCGCCCCGAGCGCACCTCCGAGCGCGACGGCAGCGAGGGCGTGCGCGGCCGCGACGAGGACGCCGACGGCCGCGTAGTCCTCCTCGACGGCGTGGCTGCCGAGGCCGAGGGTGGCCGCGGCCAGGAGTGCGGCGCCGCGGAGGATGGTGGCCTGACGACGCGCGGCGCCCGCGGCGTACGCGATCGCGACGACCGAGGCGAGGACGAGCCGGGCGAGCGCCCCGACCGAGCGGTTCGTGTCGAGGACTGCGGTCACTGATTCGTCGGTGGCCCGCGCGAGCAGCCAGGGTGCGAGCGCGCTCCCCGCGATCACCACGGGGCCAGCCGCGACCGCGAGTCGCTCCGCGCTCCGGCGCAGGGCGCGGGCTTCCTCGGTCGACAGCGAACTGCCGAGCACGGGGCCGAGCAGCCACGGGACGCCCGCGAGGAGGACCAGGCCGGCGAGGGTGCTCCAGCGCGCGACGCCGTCGGCGGCCTCGTGCCGGCCGGCGAGTGCGAGGGGGACAGCGAGCGCGAGGACGAGGAGGGCTGCGGCGGCTCCGGCGAGGAGCGGGCGCGTACGCAGGGCGTCCATGGATCAGACGGTAGACGGCGCCCGCGCTGTGCGCTCTAGCCCTTCGTCCCGGTCTCCGACCCCGGGAGGAGGCGCGCGAGGGCGGCGTCGAGGATGGATGCCAGCGACGGTTCGCCTGGCGTGTCCTCGTAGTCGTACCGAGCGCGCACCACCGGCTGCGGAACATCGATCAGCGCGGCCAGGTCGATCGGCGTGCCGGAGACGATGGCGTCGACGGGCGCCGCGGCGATCGAGTCGCGGAGGGCGGCGAGCTGCTCCGCGCCGTAGCCGAGCGCCGGCAGCACGTGCTTGATGTGCGGGTAGCGCGCGAGCGCCTCCCGGATCTCGGGGGCGGCGTACTCGAGCGGGCTCACGACGAGCGCGCCGGCGTTCGTCGCTGCGATGTACCCCGCGCCGTACGGCATCCCGCCGTGCGTGAGCGTCGGGCCGTCGTCCACGACGAGCACGCGCCGCCCACGGACGAGCGACGGTTCGTCGAGGAGGACCGGGGAGGCGCCGCGGATGACCGGAGCGTCCGGGTTGAGGGCGCGGGCCTGCGCCTCGGCCAGCTCGACGTGCTCTGCGCTCGCCGCGTTCGTCTTCGCCACGATGATCGCGTCCGCCATCCGCAGCACCGCCTCGCCGGGGTGGTAGCGGTCGCCGTCCTCGGGGCGGAGGGCGTCGGTCAGCCCGATCAGCAGGTCGGCGTGCAGGAAGGGGAAGTCGTTGTTGCCGCCGTCCCAGATCAGGACATCGGCCTCCGCCTGGGCCGCGTGGAGGATCGCCTGGTAGTCGACGCCCGCATAGACGACGGTGCCCGCGGCCAGGTGCGGCTCGTACTCCTCGCGCTCCTCGATCGTCGCGTCGGCGGCATCGACGTCCTCCATGGTCGCGAAGCGCTGGAGGCGCTGCGCGGCGAGGTCGCCGTAGGGCATCGGATGACGGAGGACGGCGACGCGCAGGCCCCGGTCGCGGAGGCGGCGGCTGATCCATCTCGACACCTGGGACTTCCCGGTCCCGGTCCGCGCCGCGCAGACCGCGATCACCGGGACAGAGGCGCTGAGCATCGTGCTGTCCGGGCCGAGGAGTGTGAAGTCCGCACCGCACGCGAGCGCCCGAGACGCGGCATGCATCACGGTCTCGTGCGTCACGTCCGAGTAGGCGAAGACGACCTCGTCGACGTCGTGCTCGCGACAGAGCTGTTCGAGCTGGGACTCGTCCTCGACAGGGATGCCGTCGGGGTATCGCTCGCCGGCGAGGACGGCCGGGTATCGGCGGCCCTCGATGCCGGGGATCTGGGTCGCGGTAAAGGCGATGACCTCGACGTCCGCGCGGTCGCGGTAGACGGCGTTGAAGTTGTGAAAGTCACGGCCGGCGGCGCCCATGATGACGACGCGGCGACGGGAGGAGTCATCCATGCCGCCAGCGTATCGAGGACGCCCCGGCCGTGACGAGGACGGCGGTGCCGCAGGGCGAGGCCCCGCTCACCGTCAGCCGTCGTGTCGCTGTTCGAGCTCCTCCTCCACCGGGATGCCGACGTTGTCGTCAGCCTCGTCGGTGGCGCGGCCCTCGGCGCGCATCTCCGCGCGCTGCTCGGCGAGGTCCTCGAGCATCATCTCGCGCTGGCGTCCCCGCTCGTCGCTGAGGGCGCCCGACTCGTTCGCCTGCTCCCGAGTCTGCGGCGGCTGCGCCAGCGCGCGCTCGTCGATCTCGTCGCTCGGGAAGCCGAGGAGGACGGCCTCGCGGCGCGCCTCGCCAAACTCGCTGCGGCGGATCCAGTACGAGGTGACCAGGTCGGCGCCGCGCAGCTCGACGTAGTCGCCCACGGTGTCGCCGATCGTGCCGACCGACTGCCCTGCCTCGTCGTGCACGTCGATTCCGGGCGCCAGCGTCTGGTATTCCTCGCGGACGTACTCATTCATGGCTGCCTCCGTTCGTTGGCGCAGGCTAGGCCGCGTCTCGCCGCGGCCGTGTTGCGGCCCGCGCGGACGGCTCGCGCTTTCGTGACACCTTGGGCACGACGCCGCGCGCACCCGACGCTCGCCGCAGCGCGGGGCTGCTCTGGCGAGGGTGCGCGCGAGTCGACGGTCCTCGCAGCGGAGGAGCGCGCTTAGCTCCCGAGAAGCGCCGAGCCGAGCCAGCCGCCCGAGGTCACGCCCGGGAGCACCGCCCAGATCCCGCTGCCGACCGTGGTCGCGAAGCGATTGAGGCCGTCCGCGGCTGCAAGCGACGCCTGGATCCGGGTGAACTGGGCCGGGTCACGCTGGTATGAGAGGAAGAGCAGGCCGGCGTCGTCCTCGGCGTCCTGGAACCCGTAGCCGCGGCGGAGGATCCGTGCGCCGCCGTTCTGGTTCGGACGTGCTCGGCGGATGTGAGCGTCCGCCGCGATCACGAGCTGGCCCGAGGCGTCGCGCGCGCGAAGGTCGGGCCGGTCGCGCTCCTCATCGCCGGTCAGCGGTGCGCCCGTCTCCCTGTCGCGACCGATCGCGGCCTCCTGCGTAGCGACCGGCGTCGCGTTCCACGTGGCGAGGTCGAGGCGGATGCGACGCATCACGAGGTAGCTGCCGCCCTGCAGCCAGGTCGGTCCTTCGGAGCCGACCCAGATGACCGCGTCGGCGGTCAGGCCGTCCACGAACGGTGGGTTCACCGTGCCGTCCTTGAAGCCGAGGAGGTTCCTCGGCGTCTGGCGGCGGGCGGTCGCCTCGCGGGAGCCGAGCTGCGTCGACCGCACCGCGGCGACGCCGGCGGCGAGCGCCTCCAGCTCGGCGGCGGCCGCGGTCGCCGCAGCCGCGCTCGTCGCGCAGACCTGGAGGGCGAGGTCGCCGCCCGTGTACGTGTTGAGCAGCGCGTCGGTCGAGAACGCCGGGAGCGATGTCAGCGCCGTCGGGCGGGACGCCTGGAGGCCGAGGCGGTCGAAGAAGCTCGGGCCCACGCCGAAGGTGATCGTCGTGCCGCCCGTCGTGAGGCGACGGGCCGCCTCCGTCCAGCGCTGGAACAGCGCCGCGACATCCGCGCGCTCGGTGGTCACGAGGTCCAGCACGACGAACTCGAGCCGCGTCGGGGGCGGCGTGACGATGCCGGCCTGGTGCTCGCCGAAGAACGACGCGGGAGGTGGCGCACCGCGCCCGCCCGGCGCGACCTGCGCCTCGGCCTCCTCGGCGGAGCCGAGGGCGAACGGGACCGCGGCGGCGACCGCGCCCAGCGTCAGCCCGCCGCGCAGTCCGCGTCGCAGCAGCTGGCGTCGGGAGATGTCGTAGGTGAACTCAGGCGCCCCGGGTGCGTCGTGGTCGGCGATGTGGTCGGATCCGTGCTCGTGTTCGTGGTGGTGGTGCATCAGGATTCCCTCCGGTTCGAGGGGAACCTACGCAGCCGCCTGTAGGACTGCTGTAAAGGCGTGCTCCGCGCGTAGACTGCCGTGCACACGAGGAGGTCTCATGCGTTTCGACGAAGTCGTGGAGGGCGTGCTGTCACGCTCTATCGTGCCGCTGACCACGCCCGACGAGGCGACGTGGATCGCGACGTGGCGCGAGCGGCGGCTGGCGACGGAGGACCTCGACGTGATGGCGGCGCTGGGCGGAGCACTCTCGGACCGCCTCGCGTGGGTCTTCCTCTCCGGCTACCAGGCGACGATCTACCGCTGCTTCCCCGGCCTCTCGCGCGGCGAGGGGCTGACCTCGTTCGTCAACACCGAGGACCGCTCCGGGGCGCTCCCGCCGGCGGCGCTCTCGGGGGAGGGCGGCGCCCGGAGGCTGAACGGGTGGAAGGGCTGGGTGGCGGCGTCCGAGCACGTGGAGCGTCTGCTGATCAGCGCGCGCCAGGAGCAGACGCCGTTCATCGTCCTGCGGCGCGAGACGCCCGGCGTCCGGATCGAGTCGCGCGAGTCGCCCTCTTACCTCCCGGAGCTGACGCAGGGCCGTGTCGAGTTCGTGGACGTCGAGGTGCCGGACGACCGCCTCACCGGTGACGAGTCGACGTTCCCGACGTTCCGTGTGGGCGAGGGGGCGTACATCCGGGTCGCGTTCGGCGCCTTCATCCTCGCGCACGCCCGCCGGTTCGACGCGCCCTCGACGCTGGTCGCGGATGCGCTGGCCGCGCTCTACGCCGCCGCCGGGTGCGTCCGGCAGCCGATGCCGTCGACGTCCTCGCTCATCGCCGCCCACGCTGCCGACCGCGCGGTGCAGCGCGTGCTCCCGGACCTCGAGGCGCTGCTCGCCGAGCGCGACCCGGAGCTCCTCGGTCGGATCACGCGGGATCGTCGACTGGTCACGGCGGCGAGTGAACCGCTCGCCTCGCGGGCGGCGCAGGCGCTGCACAAACAATGAACCGGCTCAAGCCTGATCTCGTCAGTTCGGATCGAGCTATTATTTCGCGGGTAGTTCAGATCGCGAATGAGGAAACAAAATGACGCAGGGTATCGTCGCGACTGCGGTTCTGCTTGTCGCGACGCTCATCGGTTCGGCCGCATGCTCCGCGGGATCGGACGAGGCGCCAGATAGCGATGCCGAGAATTCGGTAAACATGTCTGCTTCGACGCCGATCCCGTCTGCGCCGACCGAGGACGCCAGCTCCGCGACGCCCCCTCCCACCGCCGCATCGCCGACCACGCCTGCCGAGGAAGATCTGTCCGCCCTGATCGAGTCGAGCCTCGTCGGCTTCGCCTTCTTGCCTGAGAACCTCGACGCGGGCCGGTATAGCGACTATGTCATCGTCGACTTCGAACATCGGAACGTCAGTGACCGGACGATCCGGGCGGTCACGGGGGTAGCGGTCTTCAAGGATCTATTCGGGCGTGAGATCCGCACCGTTCGACTCACCTATGACGATTCGATCGAGCCGGGATCCACGGCGTCGGACACTGGTCGCGCCCTCGAACTGAACCAGTTCATGGAGTCGGACAACCAGCTGAAGTCGAAGACCATCGATCAACTCATCTTCGAGTTCGACGTGACCGCGATCCTGTGGGAGAACGGCGATCTCCTCGGAGAGGTTCCTGACGCATACGTCGCTCCGAGTGGAGAGTCGCGTGAGTCGCTGGCCGATCTCGTGAGCGTTGAACTCCTGGAACTGACGCTCGTCCCGGAGAACTGGAGTGCTGGCCGCTACAGCGACTACCTCTGGTTCGTTTTTGACTACACGAGCGGGGCGGATCAAGACATCAGGGCGTTTACTGGCCAGGCCGTGTTCCTGGACCTATTCGGTCGCGAGATCAAGCGGTTGGGGCTGACGTATGACGATGTGCTTCCAGCGGGCGTCAGCGTCCAGGATGCCGACAAGTCCTTCGAGCTCAATCAGTTCATGGCCGAGGATCAACAGTTGGCCGCGACCGATCTCGCGGATCTGCGGTTTGTGTTCGAGGTGGACTCGGTGATCCTCGCGGACGGCACGCTACTGGGGCAGGCGCGCTAGCGACGCGGAACGGGCCTGCTACTCCTCGGCGGCGAGGCGGGCGCGGGCGGCTTCGCGGGCGTCCGCGACGCGGTTCGGGGCGGTGCCGCCGGGGACGTCGCGCGCAGCGAGGGCGGCGTCGAGGTCGATCGCGAGGACGTCGCGGTCGAATGCCGGGTGCGCGGCGCGGTAGTCCTCCAGCGTGAGGTCCTCGAAGGTGCGGCCTTCGCGTTCACAGCGGGCGACCAGCGATCCGACCGCCTCATGCGCCTCGCGGAAGGGCACGCCCTTCTTCGCGAGGTAGTCCGCGATGTCCGTCGCGAGCGCGAAGTTGGCGACGGCGGCGGTGCGGCCTCGCTCGCCGTCGAAGGTCATCGTCGGGAGCATGGCGGTCACGACGCGGAGGGTGATGAGCATCGTGTCGACGGTGTCGAACAGCGGCTCCTTGTCCTCCTGGTTGTCCTTGTTGTAGGCGAGCGGCTGGCCCTTGAGCATCGTCAGCACCTGCACGAGGTTGCCGATGACGCGCGCGCTCTTCCCCCGGGTCAGCTCCGCGACGTCCGGGTTCTTCTTCTGCGGCATGATGCTCGACCCGGTGGAGTAGCGGTCGTCGAGCTTCGCGAACCCGAATTCGGCGCTGCACCAGAGGATGATCTCCTCGGCGAGACGCGAGAGGTGCACGGCGGTCAGCGCCGCCGCCGACTGGTAGTCGAAGATGAAGTCGCGGTCCGAGACCGCGTCCAGCGAGTTCTCCGCGATCGCGTCGAAGCCCAGCTCGCGCGCGACGAACTCACGGTCGATCGGGTACGTCACGCCGGCGAGGGCGCCCGCGCCGAGGGGCAGCACGTTCGCGCGCTTGCGCGCCTGCGTGAAGCGCTCGGTGTCGCGGGTGAACATCGCCTCGTACGCGAGGAGGTGGTGCGCCAGCAGGATCGGCTGCGCGCGCTGGAGGTGCGTGTAGCCGGGGATGACCGTGCTCGCCTCGCGCGCCGCGAGGTCGATGAGCGCGCCGCGTAGTCCGCGCAGCAGGGACGCGGTCTCGTCGCACGCCGCGCGCGTGAAGAGCCGCGTGTCCGTCGCGACCTGGTCGTTCCTCGAACGTCCGGTGTGCAGGCGGCGGCCAGCGTCGCCGACGCGCTCCGTGAGGACGGCCTCGATGTTCAGGTGGATGTCCTCGCGGTCGAGGCGGAACTCGAACGTCCCGGCGTCGATCTCCGCGCGGATCTGCGTCAGCCCCTCGACGATGGCGTCGCGGTCGGCCTCGGAGATGATCCCCTGCCTTGCGAGCATTCGCGCGTGCGCCAGCGACCCCGCGATGTCCTCGCGGTAGAGGCGCTTATCGAAGTCGATGCTGGCGTTGAACTCGTCGACGAGCGCGTCGGTCTCACCGCTGAAGCGGCCGCCCCACAACTTGCTCGACGCCTGCCCGCCATCCTCGTTCGCCATGGGGGGAGCCTAGCCGAGCGGGGTGTTGCGGGCGATGGAGGCGGCTAAGGGACTGGTTCCTGATCGAGTGCCACCCTCCGATTCCAGTCCCGGAGAGCATCGGTGAATGACTCGACGAGCGAGAGGTGATTCTCTGCCGCGTCACGCTGCACGGCACGAGGAGGCCGATACGTGCGCTCGTCGTACATGAGCCGGATCAAGGCCGCCACGCCGCCTGCCGGCGTGAGCCCGATGGCGGTCTCCGCCATCCGACCCAAGAACGCGCGAGTATCCTCGAAGTCGTCAGGTTGCTGCGCCTCGAAGATCGCTGCGAGACCGAAGAGGAAGCCCATTTGTCTCGCCCGCCGCTCGTCGTAGCGCCGCTGCCCGAGCATGAGCCCCCGCGCGTCTTCTCGGAGGGCTTGGGCGTCCTTCATGAAACCCTTCACTCGGCTGAGTGCGCGCTCCGCTCTATCTTCGTCAGCCGCCCTCTGTAGCGCTTCGAGAAGACTCCTCGACTCCTCGATGATGTAATCGTGGACCGTCCCAATCACCGCTTGTTGATGGGCTTCGTCCTTGTCGATCGCAGCGAGTTCGTCAAGCACACCCTGCCAGAGCGGCTGGCACTCATTCAACGTCGCCAACGCATCGCGGTACGCTTGAAAGAGGTGCCCGCTATCGGCATCCCTCTCCCATTCGCTCAGTTGTTCCACCCACCGCGTGAACGCTTCTTGGAAGTACCGCATCAATAGCGCCTCAGATCGACTGGGATACGCGGACTAGCGCATGGTCGTTCACGTCCGCCGCGCCGACTCCCGGATCGCATCGAGCACGACCTGGCACCTGAGGGCGTCCTCGAAGCTGGGTGCCGGCGACGTGCCCTCGCGGATCCCGCGCTCGAACTCGCGGACGAGGAGACGGAAGGCGCCGAGGCGGTGGTCGCGGTCGTCGTCGATCGGGCGGAATCGGTCGGGGACGGGGAGCTCTTCGAGGCGGCGGTCGGTGGACTTGCCCGCGAGGACGACGCCGTCCGGCTCCGGGTTCGGGCCGCGCTGGGTGGCGACGAGCACGCCGTCCGAGCCGGTGATGGTGATGCGGCCGCCCTGCGAGGGTGAGACTGCCGAGGACGCCGTCATCGTGACGATCACCCCGCTCTGGAACTCAACGGTGAACGTGAAGGTGTCGTCGGCGTCGGCCTGCACGATCGCGCCCGCGGCGTCACGACGGTCGGGGCGCGCGGTGCGGAGGGCGCCTCGCGCCTGCGCGACATCGCCGAACCAGTGGCGGAAGCCGTCGATGAAGTGTGAGCCGAGGGCGCCCAGCATGCCGCCGCCCTCGGAGATGCGGGCGTTCCAGGCGTAGGCCGGCGGGTCGCCGGCGGGACGGCCCATGAGCAGCTCGGCGGAGACGAGCTGCGGCGTGCCGATGTAGCCCTCGGCGAGCAGCTCCTTGATCTGCATCCGCTGCGGCGCGAAGCGGAACTCGTGCGCCACCATCGCGGTCAGGCCGCGCTCGGCGGCGAGGACGCGCATCTGCTCGGCCTCGCCGGCATTGAGCGCGAAGGGCTTCTCGCAGAGGACGTGCTTCCCGGCGTTGAGCGCCGCGGTCACCATCTCGAGGTGCGCGGCGGGCGGCGTCGTGACGGCGACGGCGTCGAGGTCATCGCGCGCGACGAGGTCGCGCCAGTCGTCCGCGACCTCGGGGACGCCCAGGCGCTGCGCGGCTTCCTCGGCCCGTGACTTCGTGCGGCCCCAGACGACGGGGACCTCCCAGCCCTCGGACTGGAAGCCGGGGACGTGGACGGCGGCGCCGAACCCGACGCCGATGATGCCGATGCGAAGCGGGGCGTCCGCCACGAGGATCCTCCTGCCGTGCGTCGCGGTGTGCCGCGCGGCGGGAGGGTACACCTCGGGGGCGCGGGAGTCAGAGGGCGGATGGATGCCCTCACCCCGCCCTCTCCCGAACGGGGAGAGGGCGGCCGGATGCCGGATGGGCGCTGCGGTGAGCGGATGACGGAGCCGGAGGGGACCTCCGCGTCGGGGCTAGTCCTCCGGGGCGGCGAGCTTCATCAGGTCGCCGGGTTCGGTGAGCATCTGGGTCTGCGCCTGGACCTGCGCCTGCAGGCCGTGGAGGCGGATGAAGCCCTGCGCGTGGGACTGGTCGAAGAGATCGCCGTCCTTGTTGTAGGTGGCGAGGCCCTGCGAGTAGAGGCTGCGGTCCGCGCGGCGGCCGATGACCGTGACGGTGCCGTGCCAGAGACGGACGCGGAGGTCGCCGGTGACGTGGCGCTGCGTGCTCACCACGTACTGCGCGAGGTCGCGGTGGTGCGAGGAGAACCAGAGGCCGTTGTAGACGAGGTCCGAGTATTCCTGCGCGACGGTGTTCTTGAAGCGCATCTGCGGCTTCGTGAGCGTGAGCTGCTCCAGCGACTGGTGCGCCTCCAGCAGGATGACGGCCGCGGGGGACTCGTAGATCTCTCGCGACTTGATGCCGACGAGGCGGTTTTCCACCATGTCGATGCGGCCGACGCCGTGCTCGCCGCCGAGGTCCGAGAGTCGCTGCACGAGCGGTACGGGGTCCATGCGCTCGCCATCGAGGGCGACCGGGATGCCCTCCTCGAAGCGGATCTCGACGACCGCCGGCTGGGCCGGGGTCTGGTCGATCGCCTTCGTCCACAGGTAGACGTCGGCGGGGGGCTCGTTCCACGGGTCCTCGAGGATGCCGGCCTCGATGGAGCGGCCCCAGAGGTTCTCGTCGGTGGAGTAGGAATGCTCCTTCGTCTGGCGGACGGTGATGCCGTGCTCGGCGGCGTAGGCGAGGGCTTCGTCGCGGGAGACTGAGTGCTCGCGCGTGGTGCCGACGATCTTCAGGTCGGGCGCCAGCGTCTGGACGCCGACGTCGAGGCGGACCTGGTCGTTGCCCTTGCCGGTGCAGCCGTGGGCGACGGCGGTGGCGCCGACCTGGCGCGCCTTGTCCACGAGCAGCTTCGCGATGAGCGGGCGGCCGAGCGCGGTCGCCAGCGGGTAGCGGCCCTCGTACATCACGCCGGCCTGCAGCGCCGGGAAGACGAAGTAGCGGAGGAAGTCGTCCTTCGCGTCGACGATGTCGACCTCGACGGCCCCGGCCTGCGCGCCGCGCTCACGGATGCCGTCCGTGTCGCCCAGGTTCCCGAGGTCGATCGTCAGGCAGTGGACCTCGTAGCCGCGCTGGGCACGCAGCCAGTGCGCGGCGACGGAGGTGTCGAGGCCGCCGGAGTAGGCAAGGACGATCTTCTCGGGCATGTGTCCGCTTTCGAGATCAGGAGCGAGCCGGGGGAGCCACGATCATATCCGCCGGACCGGTAGCGTGAAGGCGAACGTGGTGCCGCTGCGTCCGTCCGACTCGACCCAGATGCGGCCACCGTGGAGGTCGATGAGCGACCGGGCGATGGCGAGGCCGAGACCGGTGCCGCCGGTGGTCCTCCGGCCGGTGGTCGTGCGGTAGAACTTCTCGAAGAGCTGGGCCTGCTCCTCCGGCGGGATGCCGATGCCGCTGTCCGTGACGCGGATCTCCACCCACGGGTCGCGGATGTGCACGGAGACCTCGATGTTGCCGCCGGGCGGGGTGTACTTCACGGCGTTGCCGACGAGGTTGGCGAGCACCTGGAGCACGCGCTTCCGGTCCGCGAAGACGGACAGATACTCGGGCGTCCGCGCGGCGAGCCGGTGCTCCTTTGCCGCCGCCGCCGGCTGTGCTTCTTCGACTGCCTCCCGGACCACGGCGGCGATGTCGATCTGCTCCGGCTGGATCTGCATCCGGCCGGAGTCGAGCGCGGACATGTCCAGGAGGTCGTTGATGAGGGCCATCAGGCGGTCCGTGTTGGCGTGCAGCACCTCGACGATGCGCCGCTGCGTCTCGTTCAACGCGCCGGCGTCACCCTCGTTGAGGAGGTCGATGGTCGTGCGGATGAGGGTGAGCGGCGTCCGCAGCTCGTGGCCGACCATCGAGACGAAGTCCTGCTTCACGCGTTCCGCTTCCGCCTCCGCGGAGAGGTCGCGCATCAGCACCATCATGCCGGCGCGGTCCGGCTCGGCCTCCGAGTCGATGAAGGGCCCGGCAGAGATCGCGAGCCGGCGGCCATTCGTCTCGCCGAGGAGGGCCGCGACCGGCGAGCGCGTGGGATCCGCGGCGCGGCGGCGGAGCGTCTCGATCGCGTCCCGTCCGAGCGGCAGGATCGTCTCCGGCTCCTCGCCAATGAGGGCGGTGCGCTCCCGACCGAGGAGCCGGGCGGCGGCGGGGTTCGCGACGATGCAGCGGTTGGTGTGGTCGATGACGAGCACCCCGTCCGACATCTCGCGAAGCACGGCCTCCGCGATCCGTCGGTTCTCCTCGACTTCGCCGGCGAGCTCGGTGCGTTCGAGCATCGCGGCGACCTCGCGGGAGACGGAACGGAGCAGCTCGGTGCGAGAGGGCGTCAGCCGCAGTGCGCGGCGGGTGGTGACGGCGACGATCCCGGCGACGCCGTCCGGCTCGACCATCGGCTGCGCGGCGAAGCCGCCGACCTCGTAGGTGCGGAGGTTGTCCGGCAGCTCCGAGGTGTCCGCGACGACGATCCCGGATTCGAGGCGCTGTCCGCGCACTCCGCGTTCGATGACGGCGATCAGCGCCTCCCGCGCGATGGGTGTCAGGCCGGCGGCGGCGGCGGCGGAGAGCCGTCCGTCCTCCGTGGCCAGCGCGATGAGGGCGCCCTCCACCCAGTCGAGCTCGACGAGCTTCTCGACGACCCCGCCGAGGCCGCCGGGCGCGTCCGTGGAGAGGGCGCCGAGCACGCCGTGCATCACGGCGAGCTCCTGCGTGGCGTCGGTGAGGGAGGCGGTCGACTGGTCCATCTTCGAGGCGAGCTCACGGTTCACGCTGAGCATCGCCTCGCGCGTCTGACGGACGGCGAGGCGGAGGCCGTCCAGCGCGTCGGCCAGCTCGAGCACCTCGGTCGGTCCGCTGGTCTGGACGGGGGTGTCGAGGTCGTTCGCCTGGATGCGCCGGGCGGCGTCGACCAGCTCACTGATCGGGCGCACGGCGACGAACGCGAGGCCGATGGTGAGGAAGAGCGCGATGACCGCACCCACCCCGGTGGCGCGGATCGCGGCCCAGCGGATCTGACTGACCCCCTCGAGAATGACCGACTCGTCGATCCCGATATAGATGTCGGCGATCCAGTCTTCGTCGAACGATCGGAGCGGGAGGATCGTCGAGAGGTACGACTCGCCCCCGAGGTTGAGCATGACCGTGCCTCGGAGGAACGCCTCCTGCCGGTCGGCCTCGGTGATGTCGCCGGGCTGCACGCTGACGTCGGAGGCGGCCTGGACTACGCCGTCCTCGGTGAGGAGCGCCAGCTCCACCGAGAGGATGCGGGAGCGCTCGCGGAGGTAGGACTGATCCAGGGCGGTGAGCACCTCGATCGCGCCGATGATCCGTCCGTTCTCGGAGAACACGGGGGCGATCCCGACGATCGCCGGCCCGAGGAGCTCGTCGACGCGGACGACACCGAGGGAGATGCCACCGTCGAGGACGTGGCGGACCTCCTGGGGCACGACGCGTTGCTGGCCGCGCAGGGGGTCGTGCGCGCGGACGATCAGGTCGCCCTCGGCGTCGTACATCTGGAGGCCGGGGGTGCCGGGCAGGGGTGAGCTGGTGCGCTGGTAGTAGTCGCTGCCGATCTGAAGGATCGTCACGACGGCGCCCGAGTCGATGGCGGCACGCATGTCCGGCTGGTTCGCGAGGACGGCCGCGCCGGTGGTGGAGAGCTCCCGGTCAGTCCCGACCTGCTGTTCGAGCTGGCTGCGCGCGGCGACGATCTCGTCCGTGAACCGGTCGCTCTCGTTCTCGCGGAGGAGGCCATCCACCTGCCACACGACGAGCGCGCTGACGCCGACGATGAGTGTGCTCATCGCGAGGGCGATCTGGAAGCCCAGAGTCCGGAAGAACCCGCCGAACCGCATGGCGGTATTGTGCCGCCCCCGGACGCAGAGCGCCCGGGACTCCTCTGACGGATCCCGGGCGCTTCGGTCGTTCCGGTCGGGGGTGTCTAGTCGGTGACCTCCGTGATCACGGCCTCGAGGATGCCCGCGGCGCGATCGATCTCCTCGGCGGTGACGGTGAGCGGGGGCATGAAGCGGACCGCGTTGGGCCGCACCGCGTTCAGGATCAGCCCGGCCTGGAGCGCCTTGCCGACGATCTCGCCGGCGATCTCGTCGTGGAAGACGAGCGCGCGGAGCAGACCCGCGCCCCGGTGCCCGGCGACCGCGTCGAAGCGGTCCTCGAACGACGCGAAGTGGCGCGCGAGCTGTTCGCCCCGCTCGTGGCTGTTCTTCGCCACGCCACCGTCGATGACCTGTTGCATCACGTAGAGCGCGGCGGCGGTCGCGAGCGGGTTTCCGCCGAACGTCGAACCGTGGTCGCCGGGCTCGAACACCGCGGCGTGGTCCTTCGCGAGCACCGCGCCGACGGGGACGCCGCCGCCCAGTCCCTTCGCCAGCGTCATGATGTCCGGCTCCACGCCGGCCTGCTCGTACGCCCAGAGCGTCCCCGTGCGGCCGCACCCGGTCTGGACCTCGTCGAAGATGAGGAGCAGGCCCTGCTCGTCGCACCACTGGCGGACGGCCTTGAGGTAGCCCTCCGGCGGGACGTTCACGCCGCCCTCGCCCTGCACCGGCTCGATGAGCACGGCGCAGGTCTGCCCGGTCGTCGCCGCCTTCAGCGCCTCGATGTCGCCGTAGTCGACGAAGGTGAAGCCGGGGAGCTGCGGGCCGAACGGCTCGCGGTAGCGGGCGGTCCCGGTCGCAGCGACCGTGGCGAGCGTCCGGCCGTGGAAGCCGTTATGCGTGGCGATGATCTCGTAGGCACCCTGGCGGTTCGCGATGCCCCACTTCCGCGCGAGCTTGATCGCACCCTCGTTCGCTTCCGCGCCCGAGTTGACGAAGAAGGCCTGGTCCAGCACGGAGTGCTCCACCAGCAGCCTCGCGAGGTGCACCTGCGGCTCGCTGTAGAAGATGTTGGAGACGTGGAGCAGGGTCCGCGCCTGGTGGGCGATGACGTCCGCGAGCCCCGGGTGGGCGTGGCCGAGCGTGTCGACGGCGATGCCCGCGACGAAGTCCAGGTACTCCTTGCCGGTGTCGTCCCACACGCGGGTGCCCTCGCCACGGACAAGCGTGACCGGCATGCGCCGGAACATCTGCATGTGGTAGCGCGACTCCAGCTGCGGTACGTCCGACACGTGGTGGCCTTCCCTGCGTTCCGGGGGTCTCCCGACGCCCCTGCTCGACTCGCTATTGAGACTGACGTTCGAGTTCCGTCCGCAGCGCCTCGAGGATCGACCGGAGCCGCTCCAGCTCCTCCTCGGACGCGTTGGCGGCGTCGTCGGCCTGCTGCAGGAGTTCCTCGATGGTGCCGAGCGGGATCGACGGTGTCGGCGTCTCGGTGACCGCAGGCGTGGGTGTCGGCCCGGCCGGCGTTGGGGTCGGGGTCGGGGTGGCGCCCGGCGATCCCGGCACCTCCACGCCCGGCTGTTCCTCGAGCGCACCGGGCTGCGTGGGGGCGCGGCGTCCGGCGAGCACGTCCAGCGCGCGCTCGAGCGTCGGCTCCATGGCGATGTCGTTGCCGTTGGCGACGACGACGCGCGCGAGCTCCGGGAGGCTTGAGGACTGCGCCTGGAGGTAGATCGGCTCCACGTAGAGGAACGACGAGCCGACCGGGATCATCAGCAGGTTGCCGCGGATGACCTGGGATCCGGCGCGGTCCCACAGCGAGAGCTGCTGCGAGATCAGCGGATCCTGGTCGATGCGCGCTTCGATCTGCGCCGGGCCGAAGACCGTCGTGTCCGTCGGGAAGCGGTACGCCCTCAGGTCGCCGAAGTTCTCGCCGTCTGAGCGCCCGGCGAGCCAGGCGACGGTGTTCCGTCGCTCCCCGGCAGGCGTGAACGGCATGATCAGGACGAACTCGACCTCCTCGAGGACATCGTCGGTGTTGCCGCCGCGAGGCAGGCGCATGACGACGTAGTACGGCTCCACCGGCTGCTCGTCGTTCTGGAACCGCTCCGTGGGGATGTTCCAGATGTCCTCGGCGGTGAAGAAGTCGTCCGCGTCAGTGATGTGATAGCGGAGGTACTGGTTCGACTGCACCTTGAAGAGGTCCAGCGGATAGCGGAGGTGGTCGAAGAGGGCCTCCGGCACCTCTGACCGCGGCGTGAACAGGTCCGGGAAGATGTTGGCCCAGGTGGCGGCCACCGGGTCATCCTCGTCGATGAGGTAGAACGTCGTGTCGCCGGTCTGGGCGTCCACGGTGACCGCCACGCTGTGGCGGATGTAGTTCACGCCGCCGGCCGGCTGCGAGTACGGGACGTTCGAGGCGACCGTGTACGCCGGCTGGATCCACATCAGCTCCCCGTCCATCACGACGACGTAGGGGTCCGAGTCCAGCCGGAGGAAGGGCGCGATCTCGCGGATGCGCGTCTGGATGTTCCGGTTCATCAGCAGCCGTGAGTCGCCGTTGATCTGGCCGGAGATCAGGAGGTTCTGGTCCCCCAGCTCCCACGCGAGCGCCGCTCGCTTCAGGAACGAGTCGAGCCGAATGCCGCGGTCGTACTGGTAGAAGGTGTTGGCGTTGCCGTCCCCCACCGGGTAGTCGAACTGCGGCTCCACCGAGTTGCCGATGATGTACTGGCCAGTGAGCTCGCCGAAGTAGATGCGCGAGCCGTCCAGCGTCACGGGGATCGACTCAGACACCGGCGGGATGTCCGCCGTGATCAGGCGGGGGAGGCCCTCCGGGCCCACCTCGTTCACCGGCGAGACCACGGCGCCGAAGCCGTGCGTCAGCTGGAGGCGGTCGCGCGTCCAGTTGCGCTCGTCCGCGCGTCCGATGTCCAGCTCGCGCGCCGAGACCATCACCTGCTGGATCTCGCCATCGATCGTGTACCGGTCCACGTCGATGTCGGAGAAGACGTAGAAGCGCCGCAGCGCCTGGATCTGGTTGAAGGTGCTGCGGAGCGGGATCGGGTCGAGGAGACGGATGTTCTCGATCGTCTCGGGGTTCTCCGCGATCTCCTCGTCGGAGACGCGCGGGTTCGCCGGGTACTGGCGCTCCTCGATGTCGCCGAGGCCGAAGGCGTACCGGGTCGCCTCGATGTTGCGGGCGATGTACTGGCTCTCGCGCTGCCGCTCGTTCGGCTCCACCTGGAAGCGCTGAACGAACGAGGGGTAGAGGACGCCACCGACGAACGTCGAGAGCAGCCAGAGGCCACCGATGAAGATCGGCAGCCGGAAGGAGTCGCGCGACAGGAACGCGTTGGCGATGAGCACGAGCCCGGTCGCCGCGGCCAGTCCGGCGATGGCGTACTGCGCGGGGAGCCGCGCGTTCAGGTCCGCGTAGGTGCCGCCGTAGACGATGCCGCCCGGCGTGTTCACCAGGTCGAAGATGCCCAGGTAGCTCTGCACCGCAATGAGGAGCAGGGCGATGCCGCCGAGGATCGACAGGTGGATCCGCATGGCGGGCGTGATGCGCCATTCAAACCGCTGGAGGGAGAGCGCGAGCCCGTAGACGGCGCCGGCGCCCAGCGCGGAGATGATTGTCAGGCCCAGGAGCCAGGACTGGATGAAGCCGTACGCCGGCAGGGTGAAGACGTAGAAGGAGAGGTCGCGTCCGAACTGGGGATCCTCGCGCCCGAACTCCACGCCGTTCATCCAGGTGAGGATGATCTCCCAGGCGCCGCCGGCGACGGTGCCGAAGATCACAGCCATGAACAGCGTCGCCGTGACGAGGAGGACGGCCACGACGCGCCGGATCGAGTCGACGTCCACTTCCTCGATGAACGACTCCTCGAACCCGCGGGGCGCGAACCGGCGGGCGATGAGGATGTTCGCGCCGATCACGACCGCCGACAGCAGCGCGCCGCCGAGGAAGAGCAGGACCTTGGAGAAGATGACGGTGCGGTAGACGCCGGAGAAGTCCACCGAGTCGAACCAGAGCAGGTCAACGTAGATCGACTTCAGGACGTTCAGGACGATGTAGAGCAGCAGCAGCGCCGCCGCCACGCCGATCCAGCGCAGGGGGACGGGAGAGCGCAGCTCGCTGCCGCCTCCACCGCCGCCACCGCCGCGGCCGAACCGGAATGGCTCCGGCGGCGGCCCCAGGTCTCCTCGGTCGTCGAAGTATGACATCGGCGCTCCCGTGTCCCGCGGTCCCGAGGGGCTCGGACCCCGTCGGGGCTAGTCGGTGATGCGGGTTCCCACCGCTTCTCCGCCGGCGATCCGTCGAAGCGTAGCGGGCTGCGTGCCGTTTGCGATGAATGCTCGGACGCCGACCTCCGCCGCACGGAAGCACGCGTCCAGCTTGGGAATCATACCGCCTGAGAGGACACCCTCGTCGCGCAGCTGCTTCGCGCGCGCCGGCCCGACCTCGGCGATGAGCCGCCGGTCAGCGTCGAGGAGGCCGTCCACGTCTGTCAGGAAGACGAGCGAGTCCGCCTTCAGCGCCCGGGCCACCTCGCCGGCGACGGTGTCCGCGTTGATGTTCAGGGGCTGCGAGGGCGGCTCCAGGCCGATCGGGGCGATGACCGGGATGACCCCTGCGTCCAGCAGCGACTGGATGAACGTCCCGTCCACGGACGTGACCTCGCCGACGTAGCCGAGGCGCTCGTCGTACCGGCGCGCCTTCACCGCGCCGCCGTCGACGCCGGAGAGGCCCACCGCGTTGCCGCCGAGGCCGACGATCTCGCCGACGAGCTGCGCGTTCACGACGCCGCGGAGTACCCCGACGACCACGGCGAGCGCGTCCTCCGAGGTCGAGCGCAGGCCATCGACGAACGTCGACTCGATCTGCATCTTGCCGAGCCAGTCCGTGATCATCGCGCCGCCCCCGTGCACGACGACCGGCCGCGCGCCCTCGCGGTGCAGGGCGACGACGTCCTGCAGGGACGTGTCCTGGGAGCCGAGGGTCGATCCCCCGATCTTCACGACGGTGGTGGTGTTGGCCATCTCAGTCCTCCGGTGGGCGTGCGACGATCGAGGTCGGCGGCGCTAGGTCGTGTAGTCGGCGTTGATGCTGACGTACTCGTGCGTCAGGTTGCAGCCCCAGGCCGTAGCGCTGGCCTCGCCGACACCGAGGTCGACGCGGATCGAGACGAGCTCGCCGCCCATCGCCTCGGAGACGGCCTTGAGATCGACGTCCGTCGGTTGGCCGTGGTCGAGCACGCAGTGCGGCCCGATCCAGACGCTGGCGTTGTCCTGGTCGACGCGGGCACCGGAGCGCCCGGCCGCCATCATCACGCGGCCCCAGTTCGGGTCGCGGCCCGTGACGGCCGTCTTCATCAGCGGCGAGGAGGTCACGGTGCGCGCGGCGATCCGGGCGTCCTCGATGGACGCGGCCCCGCTCGCGGTGACCTCGATGAGACAGGTGGCGCCCTCGCCGTCCCGGGCGATCGCCTTCGCCAACCGCGTGGAGACCTCGGCGAGCGCGGTGGTGAGCGGACCGGCGGCGGGGTGGTCCGCGTCGATCGGCTCGCCGCCGGCGGCGCCGGAGGCGAGCACGATCCCCATGTCCGAGGTCGAGGTGTCCATGTCCACGTCGATCATGTTGAACGAGACGTCAACCACGGACTTCCACGTCGCGCGCAACCAGCCGGCGTCGACGGGGGCATCGGTGGTGATGAAGCCGTACATCGTCGCCATGTCCGGGTGGATCATCCCGGACCCCTTGGCACAGCCGCCGACGTGGTAGGTGCGGCCGTCGACGGTGAAGCGGAGGGCGTACTGCTTCTCGTGCGTGTCGGTGGTCATGATCGCGCGTGAGAAGGCGAACCCGCCGTCCCGGCTCAGCTCGATGCGCTCGACGGCGCTCGCGAGCTGGTCCATCGGGAGCATGCGGCCGATGACGCCCGTGGAGCCGACGAGGACGTTCGTGGCGTCTCCGTCGATGCGCGCGCCGGCCAGCTCGGCCATGCGAGCGCAGTCCGCGGCGCCCCGCGTCCCCGTCGCGGTGTTGGCGTTGCCGGAGTTGCAGACGACCCCCCGCACCTCCGAGGTGCGGGCGAGCAGCTGGCGGCCGTGGGTGACCGAGTGGCCGGTGACGGCGTTCCGGGTGAAGACGCCGGCGGCGAGGAGGGGGGTGTCACCCTCTGCGGCGAGGATGCCCACGTCCAGGCGCGGCTCGGAGCCGTAGGTCTTGATGCCGGCGTAGGCGCCGCCGGCCACGAACCCGGCGGGCGTGGTCACGCCACCGCCGTCGACCCAGTCGAAGGTGATCCCGCCGTCCGCGGTGAGGGGTGAGGTCATCGAAGTCTCCGTTACGCGATTGCGGGGTGGCCGAGCGATCGCGGACGACGACGGCGCACGTCCGCCCGGGAGCGCGGAGAGCGCAGGGCAGTGCGGCCGGTGAACGTCGTCATGGAGTGCCTGTTCCTTCCTCGATGAAGCGCGAGTATAGGGTGAGCAGGCGCGGCGCGATATCGTCGCCGCGATCCGCGGCTCCCCCTGACGTGCGAGGCGATCGGCATGAGCTTCCCGATGGTGCGGCCCGCCACCGAGGCGGACCTCGAGGCGATGAACCGCATCTACAACCGCGAGGTGCGTGAGGGCGTCGCGACGTGGGAGCTGGACGAGTGGCCCGACGAGCGCCGCCTCGAGTGGTTCCGCGCGCGCGACCCGCAGGAGGAACCGGTGCTCGTGGTGACCTTCGGGGGCGAGCTCGCGGGGTTCGCCTACCTCACGAAGTACCGAGGACGCCGCGGCTACCAGTTCACGCGCGAGAACACGGTGTTCATCGACCCGCAGCACCACCGGCGCGGACTGGGTCGGCTGGTGCTCGCCGAGCTCATTGAGCGCGGCCGGTGGATGGGGTTGCGCTCGATCCTCGCGTTCATCGACACGGAGAACGAGGGCAGCATCGCCCTGCATCGGGCGCTCGGCTACGAGCAGATCGGGAGCGAGTTCGAGACCGGCCGGAAGTTTGGCACCTGGCGTTCGTCCGTGGAGCTGCAGCTGCTCCTCGACCGCCCCGACGTGGAGTAGTTCCCGCGCCAGGCCAGGCGCCTCGAGCGGTGCGCTACCCGACGCCCACCTTTGGGCAGCGCGGTTCCAGGACGCACGCGTCGCACTTCGGATTGCGGGCGTGGCACGTGCGGCGGCCGTGCTGGATGAGGTCGACGTGGAACGCGTACACCTGCTCGGGCCGGACCATCGCCTCGAGGGCGTCGTGGGCACGGTCGGCCGGCATCTTCGCGGGCACCAGTCCGAGCCGCTTCGAGACCCGTTCCACGTGCGTGTCGACGGGGAGGGCGGGGCGCCCGAGGGCGAAGAGCAACACGCACGCCGCCGTCTTCGGGCCGACGCCCTTCAGCGAGGTGAGCCACTCCTTGGCCTCCTCGAGGTCGAGCTCCGCGAGGAAGTCGAGGTCCCAGTCGGGCCGCCGCTGCTTCACCTCCGCGAGGAGCGCGGCGAGGCGCTTCGACTTCGTCGGCGCGAGGCCGCCCGGCCGGATCGCGTCCTCGACCTCGGAGACGGGCGCATCGAGGACCTCGTCCCACGTCGGGAAGCGTTCGACCAGCCGGTGCATCGCCTCGCCCGAGTTGAGGTCGGAGGTGTGCTGCGAGAGCAGCGTGAGGACGAGCTCGAACAGCGGGTCGTTGGAGGTCTGCTGCGGGGCGCGCCCGTACGCCTCATCGAGAAGCCCGATGATCTCGTCCGGCGACCAGTGGGCGGCCTTCGCCTGTGCTCGTGGCATGGGGGCATCCTAGCCCGGTGAGCGGGTGAGGACGCCCTGTGCGACGATCCGGGCGCGCGTCTCCGGAGGTCCATATGCGTCGACTCGCCTCGATCCTGCTCGTCAGCGTCCTCGCGCTCGTTGCCGCCTGTGGTGGTGACGAGGACGGCGGGGGCGACTTCAGCGATGTCGACGCGGACGACCTCCTCGACCGCTCGGCGACGACGATGGAGGGCGTGGACACGTTCCACTTCGTCGTCGAGCACAAGAACGGCGACACGCAGATCGTCGCCGGGCTGGCGATGACGCGCGCCGAGGGAGACGTGCAGGGCACCGACCGGATGCAGCTCCAGGTGGAGGCGCGGTTCGCCGCGACCAACATCGAGACGGGGATTGTCGTCCTGCCCGGGGAGTCCTACCTCCAGAACCCGCTCACCGGCCGCTGGCAGGAGCAGGAGATCGACATCTCCGACCTCTTCGACCCGGCGACCGGCGTCACCGGACTGATGCGCGCGGTCAGCGACGTCGAGGTGATCGACCGCGAGGCCGTGGATGGCGTCGACTCCTACGTGCTCTCGACGCAGGTGGACTCCGGCAACCTCACGGCGTTCGTGGGGAACGCGCAGCCGGGGACGCAGGTGACGGCGCGGGTGTGGATCGGCGCGGAGGACCTGCTAGTGCGCCGCATCGAGATCGAGGGCCCCGTCGCGCCGAACGACGCCGAGGACATCCTGCGCCGGCTCTCGCTCAGCGGCTTCGGCGAGCCGGTCGAGATCAGCGCGCCGAGCTGAGGCCGCGGAGCGTGCAGGCGACGCGAGCCGCTGCCCGCCAGCGCTGGCTGTTGATCACCGTCGCGGCCGGCGTCTTCGTCGCCGCCGACGACCAGACCAGCATCGTCACGGTCCTCCCGCCGATCGTGAACGACATCGGCCTGACGGTGGACGACTTCTACCGCGCGTCGTGGGTCGTGAACGGCTACCTGCTGGGATACCTCGTCGCGCTGCCCATCGTCGGCCGGATCGCGGACGTGTACGGGCACGCGCGGATCTTCGCCGCGTGCCTGGCGCTGTTCATGCTGGGTAGTCTCCTTGTCGCGGTGAGCCCGTCCTTCACCCCGCTCGTCCTCTCTCGCGCGCTGCAGGCGGTGGGCGGCGGCGGCGTCGTGCCGGTCGCGATGGCGATCGTCGTCGGGGAGCTGCCGCGAGAACGGCGGCTGATGGGCCTCGGCGCGATCGCCGCTGCGTCCGAGGCCGGCGCGCTGCTGGGCCCGCTCTGGGGCGGGGGCATCGCCGAGCTGTGGGGCTGGCGCTGGGTCTTCTGGATCAACCTTCCGATGACCCTCCCGATCGCGCTCGTGGCGTACCGGCTGGCGGGGTCCGAGCGTCAGGGTGGGCGCATCGACTGGCGGGGCGCCGTGCTGATGGGCGGAGCGCTCGCAGTCCTCACGTTCGCCCTGGTGGACGATCCGAACGAGCCCCGTCCGCTGCTCGCCACGCTGGGATACCTCACCATCGCCGGGGGCCTCGCAGGGTGGTTCTTCGCGCACGAGCGCCGGACACCCGAGCCGATGGCCCCGACCGCGGAGCTGGCTCGCCCGCCGGTGCTCGCGGCGAACCTGGCGCACTTCCTCGTCGGCGTCGGCCTGATCGCGGTGCTCGTCGGGGTGCCGTTGTTCGTGAACCTCGTGCTCGTGGAGGGGGCGCTCGAGGGCGGCATCACGCTGATGCGACTGACGGTCGCGGTGCCGCTCGGCGCGCTCGCCGGGGGCTGGGTCGGCGGGCGGTTCGGCCTGCGGCTGACCGCCGTCGTCGGTTGCCTGCTCGCGGCGAGCTGCTTCCTCGGGCTCGCGGCGTGGGACCGGGACCTGTCCGAGGCGCTGCGGTCGCTGCCGCAGCTCGTGGGCGGCTTCGGCTTCGGCCTCGTGATCGCGCCGCTCACGGCGGCCGTCCTCCAGCGGGTGGACGAGGACCACCGCGCGGCGGCGTCCGCGTGGCTCACGCTCTCGCGCGTCACGGGCATGCTCGTCGGCGCCGCGCTGCTGACCTCCACCGGCCTTGGGCGCTTCTACGCCCGCGCCGGCTCGATCGCGTTCGACTCGCCCGAGTTCGCCGAGCTCGTCGCGGAGGCCCAGGTCGAGACGTTCCGCGAGGTGTTCCTGGCCGGGGCCGTGATCATGCTCGTCGGGGCGGGCGTCGCGTGGTTCATCGGCCGCGGCGAGCGCGACGCCGAGGCCGACCCGTGGTGGACGGCGTCCTAGCCTCACGCCCCTCCGACCTGCTGCCAGCCGACCCTGACCGGGATGCTCTGGTACGTATTTAACTTGACAGATAATTAACCGAAGGGTTAGATGGCCCACGAGGAACGCCGCGGGGTACCCGGCGCACAGCGCGAGGAAGAGCGGATGCGGAAGCTCAAACTGCAGGTCCAGATGACGGTCGACGGCTACATGGCCGGGCCGCATGGGGAAATGGACTGGATGACCGGCCCCTGGACCGAGGACCTGGGCGCCTACGTCGAGGACCTGATGCGGTCCGTGGACACGATCGTCCTCGGACGCCGGCTCGCCGAGGGGTTCATCCCCGCGTGGGAGTCGGGGCCGGAAGGAGAGGACCAGGCGTCCATCGACTGGATGAACAACACGCCGAAGGTCGTGGTCTCCAACTCGCTACGCGAGTCGCCGTGGCCGAACGCAGTGGTCCTGGGCGGCGACATGCCGGCGGGGATCCGGGCGCTGAAGGAGCACGACGGGGGCGACCTCATCGCCTACGGAGGCGGCACCCTGGTCGCGAGCCTGATCGCGGCGCGGCTCATCGACGAGCTGTTCCTGTTCGTGAACCCGACGGCGGTCGGGACGGGGATGCCCGTCTTTCCTCGCGATGGGGCGTATCACGCGCTGCGACTGGTGGAGGCCCGGACGTTCGCGTGCGGGGTGGGCGTCATGCGTCTCGAGTTGGATCACGCCCGGGACGCGCATGCCTGAGGACGAGCTCAGCGCGCTCTTCGGCGCGCTCGCCGACCCGACACGCCGGGCGATCCTCTCCCGGCTGGCGGAGGGCGAGGCGTCCGTAACCGAGCTCGCTGAACCGTTCGAGATGAGCCTCCCCGCGATCTCGAAGCACCTCAAGGTGCTGGAGCGGGCGGGACTCATCGAACGCGGCCGGCACGCCCAGTGGCGTCCGTGCCGCATCCGGCCGGAGGGGCTGCGTGTCGCCTCGGGCTGGTTGGATGACTACCGGCGGCTGTGGGAAGACCGATTCAGCCAGCTGGACGACTACCTGAGGTCCCTGCAGGCGCAGGGGCCGACGACCAGACAGATGACGAAGGAGCACGAGAATGGCGAACAAGCTCTCGCTTGAGGTCGCGGACAAGACCCTGCGGATGGCGCGCGAGGTGGATGCGCCGTGCGAGCTGGCCTTCCAGGCTTACGCGAGCTGTGACGCGATCAAGCAGTGGTTCGGCCCCGAGCCGTGGCCGGTGACCTACTGCGAGATGGACTTCCGCGCGGGCGGGCAGTGGCACTTCAAGATGACCGGCCCGAACGGCGAGGAAGGCTGGAGCATCGTCACCTACGAGGAGATCGTGGCGCCCGAGCGGATCGTCTATCGCGATGCGTTCTCGGACGCGGACCGCAACGTGATCCCGCCGCAGTCACTCGTCACGATCGAGTTCGTCGACCGCGGGCCGAAGACGCTCCTGCGCTTCGAGATGGTCTACATCTCGAATGACGAGCGGGACCAGGTGATCGGGATGGGCGTCGAGGAGGGGTTCGGGATGTCCCTGGACCAGCTCGACGCGTACCTGGCGAAGCAGCCTTAGCTCGTCCGATCTGGCGACGCTAGTTCCGGCGGCGTGACCAGAGCGTCTCGAACCCCTCCGCGCCCTGGACGGCGCTGCGGGTGTCGAGGCGCTCGCGCCGCCGCAGCTCGCGGAGGATGCCGTCGAGGTCCTCCGAGGCGTCGATGCCTTGCTCGTTCTTCAGGCGACGGGCGATGACGTCGAGGAGGGCGGCGTCGCTGAGGAACTGGGCGGTGTGTGGCCAGCCCATGAAGATGAAGCGCTCCGGTGGCGCGACGTCCGGGCGGCGTTCCTGCAGCCAGAGCGTGCGCTCCGTCGCGGAGCCGAGCGGCTCGACGAGCTCGACCAGCGGGGGCGTGAGTCCGTCCGGATCCGACCGCAGGTCGATGAGCATGCGGTCTTGGGTGAAGTCGAAGCCGATGACCAGCACCTCGGCCTCGGCGATAGCCTCGGCGGCGCTGTCGAGGTCGATGACCAGCCCGTTGTCTCCGAACACGCATCCTCCTTGTGGGGATGGCTCCCTCGCGGTGACGGCCTCCAGGCCTCGCATCGCCCGGAGGTCGCGGCAGGGTACGTCCAACCGCTTCTACGTCCATTAACGGTCGCCGCGCCGCCCGTGTGAGGCCGGGCGTCCGACCGACAGGCCTCCGACAGCGGGAGAAATGGAACGGGGGCGGTTGCCCGCCCCCGTGTCCCGAGTCCGGAGGGGTGGCCTCGGGCTAGTACATCCCACCCATGTCGGCGGTGACGCCGGCGTTCGGGCGGTTGTCGTCCGGCGCGTCCGTCACCAGCACGTTGGTGGTGAGCACCATGCCGGCGATGGAGACGGCGTTCTCGAGCGCCGCCTTGGTCACCTTCGCCGGGTCGATGATGCCGAGCGAGATCATGTCGCCGTAGGAGTCGGTGGCGGCGTCGTAGCCCTGGCCCTTCTTGAGGGACATGACCTTCTGCACGACGACCGAGCCGTCCTGGCCGGCGTTGGTGGCGATGCGGCGGAGGGGCTCCTCCAGCGCGCGGCGGAGGATGCGGACGCCGGTGCGCTCGTCCGCGTTGTCCAGCTCGACCTTCTCGAGGGCCGGCAGGGCGTTCAGGAACGCGACGCCACCACCCGGGACGATGCCCTCTTCAACGGCGGCGCGGGTGGCGGACAGGGCGTCCTCCACGCGGTGCTTCTTCTCGGTGAGCTCGACCTCGGTGGCCGCGCCGACCTTGATGATGGCGACGGAGCCGGAGAGCTTGCCGAGGCGCTCCTGGAGCTTCTCGCGGTCCCAGTCAGAGGTGGCGCGGTCCAGAGAGGCGCGGATCATCTTGATGCGCTCCTCGATGGACTTCTTCGTCCCCTTGCCCTCGATGATCGCGGTCTCCTCCTTGGAGACGACGATGCTGCGGGCGCGGCCGAAGTCCGCCGTGGTGACGCTGTCGAGCGAGCGGTTCAGCTCCTGGGAGATCAGCTGCGCGCCGGTGAAGGCGGCGATGTCGCCCAGGTTCTCCTTGCGGCGGTCGCCGAAGCCCGGTGCCTTCACGGCCACGACGTTGATCGTGCCGCGCAGCTTGTTCACCGCGAGGGTGGCGAGCGCTTCGCCGTCCACGTCCTCCGCGATGATCAGGAGGTTCTTGGAGACCTGGAGCTGCTTCTCCAGCCACGGCAGCACGTCGTTGACCGAGGAGAGCTTGCGGTCCGTGACGAGGATGAACGGGTCATCGATCACGGCCTCCATGCGCTCCGGGTTGGTCACGAAGTACGGCGAGATGAAGCCACGGTCGAAGGACATGCCCTCGACGTACTCGATCTCAGTGTCGACGCCGCGGCCTTCCTCGATGGTGATGACGCCGTCCTTGCCGGCCTGCTCCATCACCTCGCCGATGAGCTCACCGATCTCCCTGGAGGCCGCAGAGATCGAGGCGACCTGCGCCATCTGCTCGCGCGTGGTGACCTTCGTGGCGTTCTTGCCCACGGCGTCGCGGATGACGCGGGAGCCGTGCTCGATGCCGCGCTTCAGCGCCATCGGGTCGGCGCCGGCGGCGACGTTCTTCATGCCCTCGTGGACGATGGCCTGACCGAGGACCGTCGCGGTGGTGGTGCCGTCACCCGCGATGTCGTTGGTCTTGGAGGCGATCTCCTTGGCGAGCTGGGCGCCGATGTTCTCGAACCTGTCGCCGAGCTCGATGTCCTTGGCGATCGTGACGCCGTCGTTGGTGATGGTCGGAGCGCCGAATCGCTTGTCCAGCACGACGTTGCGACCGCGCGGCCCGAGGGTCATCTTGACCGCGTCGGCCAGGGCGTCGATGCCGGAGCGCAGCGCCTGCCGCGCCTCTTCGTCGAAGAGCAACTGCTTGGCCATGGCTCGTCCTTCTTGTGTTCGCGCGTCGAGGGAGGGCTTCCGCCCGACGCTCCGATCTGGTTCGACTCGATGTGGTACGTCTCGTCGTAGGGCCCGGATGGCAATTTAGCACTCTGCCGGGCTGAGTGCTAAACGTTCTACAGAATCGCGCGGCGAGGTGCAAGTGGGTCCTCGCGTGTTTGGTCCCTCGGCGGGGTCGAACCAGGCATGACCAGACATAACGCGACGGCGGCGCGTCAGTTCAGAGTTCAGCCGGACCAGGGAGGCCTAGCCGAGCGTCGCGGCGAGGAATGCGTCGGCGCGCTCGAGGATGCGGTCCATGCCGCCTTCGCGCTCGACGGAGTAGGTGAACTGGCCGCCCGCCCACTCGATCGTCGGGGCGGGATCGGGACGCTCACGCAGACCGTCCGAGAGGCCGTACGAGCGGGCGAAGATCCTCGCGCGCATCACGATCGCGGCGAGCGAGTCCGGTGGCGGGGGGTTGTCGAGGTTCGCGTACCCGCGCACGGCGTCCGCCAGCTCGTCCGGGAAGTTCCAGTGCAGCGCGAGCGCACCGCCGAGGTCCGCGTCGGTGTAGCCCAGCAGGCCTCGCTCGGCCTGGTGCAGCGTCTCCTGCTGCTGGCGGGCACGTGTCAGCACCTCCATGAGCACCTGCGGCCGATGCTGGTCCATGGTCAGGAGCCCGATGTTGTGGATCACGCCGCCGGTGAAGGCGGTGTCCTGGTGGTGCCCCTCGGTGCGCGCGAGGATCTCGGAGAGGAGGCCCGTCGCGATGGAGAACTGCCAGAACTCGAGGTACTCGATGTTCGCGAGCGGGCGCGGCGTCCCGACGAGGCAGGAGGCGAGGGCGACCTGCTGCACGGTGCGGAAGCCGAGCAGGACCACGGCGTCGCGGACGGTGCCGATCCGGCGCGAGGCGCCGTAGTAGGCGGAGTTCGCGAGCCGCAGGAGGCGGGCCGTGAGCACCTGGTCGCTGGCGATGATCGTCGCCAGCTCGTGCGCGGAGAACTGCTGGTTCTCGCCGAGCTGCAGGATCTTCGTCGCCACCGCGGGGAGCGGCTGGAGCTCCGCCACCTCGGCGAGCAATTCGTCGAGGTGGGGCAGGTCCGGGCGCGCGGAGCGCTCGCGGGCGAGCCGTGCGGCGAGGCGGGCGCGCGCCAGGGCGAACGGGTCATCCACAGCCGCGTGCTGCGCGTCCTGTCCCAGTCCGCCGTGCCAGGCAGCCGTCACGATGCCTCCGCCACGCTCTGCACCCTCGGAGCAGCCTGCTCCGTCCGGAATCATCGCCCTCGCCGGGCGACGGCGTGATCGGGGAATCCCCTCGGAGGCGCGGGAGGGACGGGAAGTTGACGGGTGGCGTCAGTCCTCCGGCGAAGCCGACGCGCGGCGCTCCACCCACGGCAGCGGGTGCGTCGACGGCGCGGCGGGGCCGGCGCTCTCCGCCACGCCGAGGAAGCGCCGGTGGACCGCCCGCAGCCGCGTCGCGCGGCGTGGCGGCCAGTACCGCAGCACGGCCGTGCCGATGATCGCCTCGGCACGGACGGGGCCGAAGTCGCGGCTGTCCGTCGAAGCGCCGCGGTTGTCGCCGAGGAGGAAGTACTCGTCCGGCGCGAGCCGGTTGATGCCTCGATGCTGCTCGTAGGGGGTGGAGCCGTGGGCGTACGGCTCGTCCAGTACGCGGCCGTTGACCTGGACGCCGCCGCCGACGCGGAGCGCTTCGCCGGGGAGGCCGACCACGCGCTTCAGGAGCAGCCGGCCGTCACCCTCGGGACGCGGATCGAGCACGGCGACCACGTGGCCGTAGGCAGCGTCCACCGCCGGCGCACCGCGCCGCAGCACGAGGAAGTCGTCCGGCTGCAGCGCCGGAGTCATGCTCTCGCCGGCGACCGCGACCCGGAGGTAGCGGCGCGCGAGGATGGCCCGTGCCGCGGCGACCCCGGCCGCGACCGCCGAGAGCGCGGTCGCGAGCCCGAGAAGCGCGCGACGACCTCCATGGCCTCGACGGCTTCGCTCGCTTCGGGGTCCTGGGTGACGTCGATGACGGCGCGGCGTGGTGGTCTCCTCATGAGAACGGCCGGGGTCGCCCCCGGCCGTTCCGATCGTAGCTCCGAGCGGTAGCTCCGGGCGTTGGCTCGGAGCGTCGGCTTCGGCGGCGTTACGCCTTCTTGGTCTCCCAGAAGATCGTGTCGATCTCCTTGATGAGGCCGAGCAGCTTCTCGCCCTGGGCGGGGTCCTGCGACTTCTTCGCGAGGCCCGCCTCCTTGGTGGCGTTCCAGAACAGCTCGTGCAGCTGCGGGTACTTCTCCAGGTGCGGAGGCTTGAAGTAGTCGGTCCAGAGCACCCACAGGTGCTCCTTCACCAGCTCCGCGCGCGCCTCCTTGATGGACAGGCAGCGCGACCGGTAGTCCTCCACGGACTCCGCGCCGGACTTCATGTCGGCGGCCTTCTGGTAGCGCTCCTGGATCGCCTTCACGGATTCCGCCTCGATGCGGGCCTGCGCCGGGTCGTAGATGCCGCAGGGCAGGTCGCAGTGGGCGTGGGCGGTCTGCGAGGGGCGGACCAGCCGCTCAATCACGCTTCGAATCATGCCGATGCTCCTCATCGTCTTGCTCCGACCGCCGCCTCGTGCCGGCACGCGCTCGCGGTCCTCGCTGCCTGGGATGGGTAGGTAGCCTCCACCGCCCGAGCGGGGGAGTGCGGGCCGCCCTGATGCTCTGCCTTGGCTCGGAGGCGTGTCAACCAATGTGCGGCTTACAGAGCCGCAACAGGCGCCCGTTGCCGTCGTCGCTATCGCGGCACGACCTGCGCGCTCATCCCGGCGGCATAGTCGCCCGGGAGCGAGGAGAGCACGACGTAGGCGAACTCCTCCTCCAGCTCTACCTCGAGCATGGCCGCCTCGCCCGGCGGGATCGGTGGGAGGCGGTCCAGGATGATCAGCGAGTCGAGGAGCACGTTCCCGGCCTCGTCCACCGGGAGCGCGGTCGGGTCGCCTCGCCACTGGATGACCACGAAGTCGTGCTCGGACGGGCCGATGTTCTGGACGTTGAACGAGACGATGCCGGCGTTGACGGCTTCTTCGTGCAGGAAGATCGCCCGGTCGACCAGGTAGGCCGCGATGGTCTCGCTGTCATCGGGCGGCGGCGTCGGCAGCGGATCGACCCGCCCGCCTGGCGCTCCGGCGACCGTGACGATCGAGGCCATGCCGCGGCCGAAGTCCTGGCCCTGGCTCGACAGGACCACGTACGTCCCGGGCTCGCTCAGGTTCGCGTACATCGTCGTCGCCTGGTCCGGCTGGAGGACGGGCGAGCGCGCGATCACGCGCTCGTCCTGCAGTTGCGCGCGGTCACTGCGTACCTCGATGGACTCGATGCTGCGGGCCCGCACGACGATGAAGTCGTGCGCCTGGCGTCCGATGTTCTCGATCTCGAAGGCGTAGGTGCCCGCTGCCGCCACGGCGGGCGTCCAGAGGAGGATGCCGTGCTCGCTCAGCCAGACCGGGATCGTCCCCAGCGTGGGGCCGACGGGTGCCGCGCCCGAGGATGTCGCGACGGGCGCCGGGGTGCCGAAGTCAGTGGTGGCCGGGGCCTGGGCGCAGGCGACGAGGAGCGCGCAGGCGGCGAGCAGGGCGATCGGGGCGGCGGAGGCACGTCGCATGCCGCAAGTATCCCGACCGGCGGCGCTGCCGTCAGTCCTCGCCGGGTGTGGGATTGGTAGAGCGCTAGCGGTTGGCGAGCGGCACGCCGCCGGAGAGGCGGTCGGGGTCGTCCAGGCCCGGGTACGGGTAGAACAGCGACTCGAGCTCGCGGCGGATCGGGTCGCCCTCCGGAAGGTACGGCGAGAAGTCGCCGTCCGGCTCCGGGCGCTCACGCTGTCCGGTGACCTCGAGGTGCTTGATCTTCTCCTGAAGCATGATCAGCGCCTGCAGCAACGACTCCGGGCGCGGCGGGCAGCCGGGCACGTAGACGTCCACGGGGACCACGAGGTTCACGCCCGGCAGCACGGAGTAGGCGTAGGCGAACGGGCCGCCCATGGTGGCGCAGCCACCCATGGAGATGACCCACTTCGGCTCCGCCATCTGGAGGTAGATGCGGCGGACGACCGGCGCCATCTTCCAGGTCACGGTGCCGGCGACGATCATCAGGTCCGCCTGGCGCGGCGAAGCGCGGAATACTTCGGAGCCGAAGCGCGCGATGTCGTAGCGCGAGGATGCGGACGCGATCATCTCGATCGCGCAGCAGGCGAGGCCGAACATCGCCGGCCAGAGCGAGTGCGCGCGCGACCAGTTCAGCAGCCCGTCCACGGAGGTGACGAGGATGTTCTTGCGAACTTCCTCCTCGATCGCCGCGGCTTCCTCCGCGCCCCGGATGCCGGGGTGGGGGAGGGCGATCTCGCCGCCGGGCTGCTGCCCCTGGCGGATCGCGCCGCTGGCCGGGTCGCTATTGAAGATCGGGATGTTGGTCACACGGTCCCCCGCTTCGGGTGCGTCGGCTCGAATGCTATCGCTCGGGACGGGCGAGCGGCAACGGAGCACAACTCCCGGCTTCGCGAACCGCCACCGGGGCCGGACGCAGGAACGGCCCGCCGGGTGGCGGGCCGTCCTATCGCGGCGGTGCGTCACACCGTCGTCGTCACTCGACGGTGAACTCCGCGTACATGCCCTGCGCGACATGCGGCGGACCGCCCTCGATCTCAGGGCCCTCGCCCTCGGCGGCGTCAGGGTTCTCGAGCAGCTCCTCGAACACGGCCGGGTCGGCACCGGTGGGGATGAAGCAGAGCAGGATGTAGCGGCCCGGGTCGCTCACGACGAACTCGCCCTCGGTGAACGCCGGATCCTGGCCGGGGAGCGCGACGGCGACACCGAGCGGCTCGCCGACCAGCGTCTGCGCCTCCTCGTCCGGTAGGAGGAGGAGCTCGTCGATGCCGCGCTCCTCGCCCTCCGGGAGCTTGAACATCAGCATCTCGTGGACCTCGGCGTCGGAGGCGTTGGTGAACGTGAGCTGGGTGCCCGCCTCGACCGTCTCCGGGACGCCCTCGAAGCCGAAGTCCACGCCCGTGACCTCGATCGTCTCGCCGGCGGCGCCGGCCGGGGTCTGCTCGCCGGCGGCGGTGGCCGTCGCGGCGGGCGTCGTCGGGGTGGCGGTCGCAGTCATCGTCGCGGTCGAGGTCGTCGTTGCGTCGGTATCGAGGCCGACGTCGTCGCCATCGCCGCCGTCGTCGCAGGCGGCGAGCAGGAACATGGCAGCGGTCAACGGCGCCGCAAGCCTGAACAGGTGTCGCAAGGTTGCCTCCGGTAACGCTCCGGGGCGTGCCTCCACGCCCCGCTCCCATGACGGCCCCGGGGTCGGAGCCTGACATGACGCGGGACGCTAGGAGCGGCAAGGGGCAAATCGCGTAGCAGCCGAGAGGGTTCGAGCGTCAGAACGCTCACAAACGCGTTCCTTGCGTGTTCGCTGCCGAGTTATGCGAGAAGCCGACTAGAGCCGCTGGATGAGCTCGATACGGACGTTGTCCGGGGCCCGGAGGAAGCAGACCCGGATCGGCCCGATCACGGTGGGTCCCTGGAGGAGCTCGGCGCCGATTCCCGTGAGGCGCTCGATGTCCGCCTCGAGATCCTCGGAGTCGAGGCCGAAGTGCTCGAGTCCCTCGTGCACACCCGCGTCGCCGGGTGCGAGCGGGCCGGTGGAGGGGAGCGCTTCCGAGATGTTCACACGGATCCCATTCGGGCTATCCATCGCGATGAAGCGGTCGCCGACGACGCGCACGGTGTCGTTCGCGATGGTGAATCCGAACGCGCGCACCCACCAGTCCGCCGAGGTCTTCGGGTCGTTCGACTTCAGGTGGATGTGGTTGATCGCGTAGGCCATCGGGCGCTCCGTTCGTATGCCGGCGGAGGATACGCGATGGGGCGATGCGCCCTGCCTTACGCGAGCCAGGGGCCCCAGGCGGTCGGCGCTTCCGTCACCGGCACCGGGGAGAGTGCCCGCAGCCGCTGGACGATGCCGGGCAGCACCTCCAGAAGCCGGTCGACATCGGCGTCCGTGTTCATCCGCCCCAGGGTGAAGCGCAGCGACCCGCGCGCGAGGTCTTCCGGCACGCCCATCGCGACGAGGACGTGCGACGGCTCCACGGAGCCGGTGGTGCAGGCGGAGCCCGACGAAGCGGCGATGCCGGCGAGGTCCAGCGCGAGCAGCACCGACTCGCCCTCGACGTACCCGACCGCGCACGAGACGTTGCCCGGCAGCCGGCGGTCGAGGTCGCGCGGGCCGGTGATCGCGAGCAGCGGGATGCGTCTCGGGAGCTCCGTGAGGAGGCGCTCCTGGAGCGCGCGCTCGTGGGTGATGTCCGCCTCGCGCCGCTCGGCCGCGATCTCCATCGCGCGCGCGAAGCCGACGATCGCCGCGGTGTTCTCCGTGCCGGCGCGGAGCCGCCGCTCCTGACCGCCGCCGAGGATCTGCGCCTGCAGCGGCGTGCCGTGCCGGACGTAGAGCGCCCCCGCGCCCCTCGGGCCGTAGAGCTTGTGCGCCGTGAACGTCATGAGGTCCACGCCGAGCCGCTCGACGTGCACGCCGAGGTGCGCGGCGGACTGGACCGCGTCCGTGTGCACGGAGGTCTTCGGGTTCTTCGCCCTCACGCGGCGAGCGATCTCGGCGATGTCATTCAGCGCGCCGACCTCGTTGTTGGCGTGCATGACCGAGACGAGGACGGTGTCCTCCCGCACGGCAGCCTCGACGGCGGCGGGATCGACGGTGCCGTCCGCGCGGACCGGGAGGACGGTGACCTCCGCCACGCCCTCGCGCTCCATCTGCTCCAGCGGGTCGAGGACGGCGTGGTGCTCCACGCCGCTCGCGATGACGTGCCTACCGCGCCGGGTGGAGGCTGCGACGACCCCGCGGAGTGCGAGGTTGTCCGACTCCGAGCCGCCAGAGGTGAACACGATCTCGTCCGGATCCGCGGCGCCGATGAGCTGGGCGATCCGGGCGCGAGAGCGATCCAGTGCCCGGCTCGCCTCCTGCGCCTCGACGTAGATCGAGGAGGGGTTGTGCCAGGCCTCCGTCAGGTACGGCAGCATCGCCTCCACGACCGCCGGATCGGGCGGTGTGGTCGCGGCGTGGTCCAGGTAGACGCGCGGGCCAGTGGGCATGTGCGGAGGATACGCCGGGGGGCTGCGCCGGGCCGAAGCCGGTTTCGCGCATTCTTTGCACCTAAAGGGTTCAAACATCGGTACTCTCTCGGCATGGTCACCGGAGTCCACCGGCCGGACGGCACCCGCGAGGAGATCCTCGCCCTGTTGCGCCGGCAGAGCTCGATGTCCGTCGAGGAGCTGGCGCGAGCGCTCGACCTCGCTCCCGCCACGGTGCGCCGGCACCTCGATGTGCTCCTGCGCGACGACTTCGTATCGGTCGCCCAGGTGCGCGGCGGGCCCGGGCGGCCGAGGCACGTGTTCGCCCTGACCGAGACCGGCGCCGACCTCTTCCCGCACCACTACGTCCGGATGACGCAGCGCCTCCTCGGCGAGATCGTCGCGCTCGGGGAGCAGGAGACCGCCGGGCGCAGCGGGCGGCAGATCGCGGACGTGGTCTTCGAGCGGATGGCCGAGCGCATCGCGGGCGAGTACGGCCCGCGGGTGCACGGCGCGACGCTGGAGGCCCGCGCCCGCGCCGCAGTGGAGCTGATCGCCGCCGAGGGCATCCACTTCGAGGTCTCGGTGCGGGACGGGGACGTCTGGCTACTGGGGCGCGGCTGCCTCTGCACGCGGCTGGACGACGCGACAGCGCCGGTGCGGCCGTGTGAGCACGACCAGCAGATGCTGGGGATGCTCCTCAGCGCAGAGGTCACCCCGCTTTCCGAGGAACGCGTGCCGCACGACTTCCAGTGCGGCTACCTGGCACGTGAGTCGTGCCCGATCGAGGGGTTCGCTGCGCCGCGATAACGCACGTCGTCGCGGTTGCTGATTTCGCCCAGAACCTCTCTCGCACGTAAGGGTTAGACGTGCGAATGATGCCCCGTGGCCCTCTCCGACCTGAGACCCGTCCCGAAGTCCGGCATCTACGAAGGCTGGATCGTCGTGATCGCGGCCGGGTTCATCGTGTTCCTGATCTCGTCCTCATTCCTCTACGGCTTCGGGGCGATCTTCACGAGCGTGCGCGAGGACTTCGGCTGGAGCGCGGCGGCCACGTCGATCGCCTTCTCGGTCCGCTCCGAAGTCGGGGGGATCGCGTCGCCGCTCGTCGGCTACCTGATCGACCGCTGGGGCGCTCAGCGCACGCTCTACGCCGGCATCATCCTGATGTTCATCGGCGTCCTCGCGATCTCGGTGATGCAGAACATCTGGCAGTTCTACGGCGCGATGTTCATCATCGCGATCGGCACGACCGCCGCGGGCGGACAGGTGGGGCAGTCCGCCATCGCGACGTGGTTCCGTCGCCGCCGGGCGCGCGCGATGTCCTTCATGACGGTGGGGGCCGGCCTCGGCGGGGTGATGGTCGTCGTCTTCGCGTACCTCGTGGACGAGCTGGGCTGGCGCACGGCCCTGAAGATCATCGCCCTCCTGATCCTCGTGGTCGGTCTCACGGCTTCGCGGTTCGTCCGTTCGCGCCCGCGCGACCACCACCAGCCGATGGACGGCATCCCGCTCGCCGAGGGCGAGGTGGCGAAGCATTACGACTGGGGCATCCCGCCGCGGATCGCGATCCGGACGCGCGGGTTCGCGTTCTTCTCGCTGGCGATCATCCTCGCCCAGCTCGGGTCCGCGGGGTTCATCGTCCACCAGATCCCGTACATGGAGATCACGATCGGGCTCTCGACGACGGCGGCCGGGGCGACGGCGACCTTCTTCACGCTCACCTCGATCGTCGGACGGCTCGGGTTCGGCTACCTCGGCGACCGGATGGACAAGCGGTACGTGCTGGCGCTGGCGCTCGCGCTCATGGGCACCGGCGAGCTGGCGCTCGTCCTCGCGGAGAACGTGTGGCAGGCGCTCCTCGCGGTGGCGCTGATCGCACCAGGCTTCGGCGGCATCGTGCCGGTGCGTCCGGCGATGCTCGCTGACTACTTCGGCACGAAGTACTTCGGTCAGATCAACGGCTGGGGCCGCCTCATGTTCACGACCGGCGGCGCCGTTGGCGCGTGGCTCGTGGGCTACCTGTTCGACGTCACTGGCGGCTACACGGCCGCCTGGCTGATCGCGGGCGGCGTGGTGCTCGTGGGTGTGCCGTCGATCCTCCTGGCGAAGCCCCCGACGGAGCTCATCGCCCGCTACGAGCGCGAGGCCGACGAGGAGTGGGAGGCGGAGCAGGCCGCGCTGGCGTCCGCCTCCGCTCCGCGCGCGTAGCCCTCCCGATCACACATCCGATATGTCGGGCCTGCGACGCTCGCTGGAGCGGCGCCCGCTGCTGCGTGCCGCGTGAGGAGAGCCCCATGACCGCGACCGATGTCCTCACCGCAATCAATCCCGCGACCGGCGCGCCGATCGCGGAGTACCGCTCCGACGAGGCGGACGTCGAGGCCGCCCTTGATCGCTCCGTCGCGGCGTTCCGCGACTGGCGGCGGCGGCCGTTCGCCCGGCGCGCGGAGATGCTTGTCGAGGCGGCCCGGCTCTTACGGGCCCGCCGGGAGGAGCACGCGCGGCTCATCACCACGGAGATGGGGAAGCCGATCCGCGAGGCACGCGCCGAGGTGGAGAAGTGCGCGGTGGCCTGCGAGTGGTTCGCGGAGCACGGCGAGCGCCTCCTCGCGCCGGAGCTCGCGCCCTCGGATGCGAGCGATTCGTTCGTGCGCTTCGACCCGCTGGGGACGGTCCTGGCGGTGATGCCGTGGAACTTCCCGTTCTGGCAGGTCTTCCGCTTTGCCGCGCCCGCTCTGCTCGCCGGAAACGCCAGCATCCTCAAGCACGCGTCGAACGTCCCGGGCTGCTCGCGGGCGATCGAGGAGGTCTTCCGCGAAGCCGGCGCCCCGGCCGGCGTCTTCCAGAGCCTGCTCATCGGCGCCCGCGCGGCGACGTCGCTCGTGGGCGACGACCGGATCGCCGCGGTCACCCTCACCGGCTCCGAGGCGGCCGGGAGCGCGATTGGCGCGGCCGCGGGTGAGGCGATCAAGCCGTCCGTGCTCGAGCTCGGCGGGTCCGACCCGTTCATCATCCTGGCCGACGCCGACCTCGAAGCGGCGATGGATGCGGCCGTCCAGGCGCGCGTCATCAACTCGGGCCAGTCGTGTATCGCAGCCAAGCGCTTCATCGTGGAGGCGCCCGTGTACGCGGAGGTCGTCGACGGCATGCACCGGCGGCTGGAGGCGCTGCGCGTGGGCGATCCGATGAACGACGAGACGGACGTCGGCCCGCTGGCGCGGCGCGACCTGGTGGACGACCTCGAGGATCAGCTCAAGGCGAGCGTCCATGAGGGCGCGCGGCTCGCGGCCGGCGGGCGCCCCGTCGCCGGCGATGGGTTCTTCTACCAGCCGACACTCCTCGCTGAGTGCCGCCCGGAGCACACGGCGATGCGGGAGGAGACCTTCGGGCCGCTCGCGGCCGTGGCGAAGGTGACGGATGCGGACGAAGCGATCCGCCTCGCCAACGACTCGCGGTACGGCCTGGCCGCCGCGATCTTCACCGATCCGGAACGCGGGAAGGCGCTCGCGCCCGAGATCGAGGCGGGCCACGTCGCGGTCAACGGGATCGTGAAGAGCGATCCGCGGCTGCCGTTCGGTGGCATCAAGCGGTCCGGGTATGGGCGGGAGCTGGCGGAGCCGGGAATCCGGTCCTTCGTGAACGTGAAGACCGTGTGGATCGCCTGAGGGGGGTCATTCGGGACTTCCCGACTCCCTGCCTGATTTCCTACTGCGGGGCTGCTAAACTGTGGACGCACCCGAAAGGGAATCACATGACCACTGCTCCGCTGCCCGGCATGGGCGCGACCATCTCCACCCAGCCGACGATCGAGGCGGCCCCCGTGTACGACGGGCCCCTGGTGACGATCACCGACCGCGCGGTGGTGCGGGCGAAGAACATCCTCGAGGCGAAGGGGCAGCCGGACGGCCTGCTCCGGGTCTTCGTCGTCGGTGGCGGCTGTTCCGGCTACCAGTACGGCATGTCGATCGCCCCCTCGGTGGAGTCGGGCGACGAGGTGGTCGAGCTGGAAGATGGCGTCCGGGTCGTGATCGACCAGGAGTCGAAGCCAATGATCGCCGGCGCCGAGATCGACTACGTCGAGGACCTCATGAAGTCCGGGTTCACCATCTACAACCCGAACGCGGTGTCCTCCTGCGCCTGCGGTTCGTCGTTCCAGGCGGCCGGCGGCGGCGGGACACCCCGCCCCTGTCACTAGGTCGAGCCCACGCTCCGAGGTGAACCGGAAGCCCCGCGCGAGCGGGGCTTCTTCGCGACTCCGCTAGACTGCTAGCGCAGCGGAGGTAGTCGTATGTCGCAGGCCTGGATCACCGTCGGGAGCCCCGAGAACTTCGAGGTGCTGCGCCAGCGGAAGTTCGACGTGACGGCGTTCAAGTCGAGCCGGCAGAAGCAGTCCTCCGAGATGCGCCCCGGCGATCGCATCGTCTTCTACCTCACCGGCCAGGTGCAGTTCGGCGGGGTCGTCGAGGTGACAGGCGAGGCGTTCGAGGACCACACCGACCTCGGCCTCGAGAGTGAGGGGAAGCCCGGCGAGGACTTCCCGTACCGCATCAAGACCAGGCCTGTCGTGATCGCGAAGCCCGGCCACGAGATCGACGTGCGGGAGATCACCGACCTCCTCGACAAGACCCGCAACTTCGGTCCAAAGAAGCTCGGCATGTGCTTCCGCGGGAACCTCCACAAGATCTCTGACGGCGACCTCAAGACGATCGAGGGCCTGCTGGCGGAGCGGAAGTAGCGATGAGCCAGCAGCCTCCCGCGGGCCGGCGCCGCCTGACGAAGAGCCATGACCGCAAGCTCGGGGGCGTCGCCGGCGGACTCGCCGACTACTTCGACACCGACCCGACGCTGATCCGCGTGCTCCTCGTCGTCGGGCTGTTCATCCCGGGACTCGGCCTTGGCGTGGTCGTCGCATACGTCCTGCTGTGGTTCATCATGCCGGACGCGGAAGGCGCTCCTCCCCCGCCCCGCTCGGACGACGGCGCCGGCCCCGACGCGACGCTCATCCTCGGGATCATCATCCTGACGCTGGGCCTTCTCGCCCTGATGCGCACCTCGTGGATGTGGACGTCGTGGTTCGGCTGGGCGGGGGCAGGCCTGATCTGGCCCGCCGTGCTCATCGGCATCGGCGCCTACGTCATCTACCAGTCGCGCAGCCGGGCCTAGAGCGATGACCTCGGATGCCTCCGCCGCCTCCGCCTCCTCCCCGGCCGACCTCGCGGCGCTGATCGCGCTCCAGCTCGACCGGCTACTCGAGAACTGCCGGCGGAGCGTGGAGGATCTGACGCTCGAACAGCTGAACCACCAGCCTTCCGAGCGTGCGCACTCGATCGGGTTCGACATCTGGCACGTCGTCCGTACGGTCGACACCGTGGTCTTCTTCGTCTTCCACCGCGAGAAGCCGGTGTGGCTGACGGCGGGATTCATGGACCGCTGGGGCCTCCCGAAGATCGCGCAGGGCACGGGCATGACCGACGAGGAAGCCCGTGCGCTCCGCTTCCCCGAGCCGACCGAGTTCGTCGAGTACATCGAGGCCGTCCGCGTGGCAGCCGTCGCCCGCGTGCGTGCGATGACACGGGGTGAGCTGGACGAGATCACGAAGCTGAACCCCTGGGGGGATCGCACGAAAGCGGACCACATGCTCCAGGTGCTGGTCGCGCATGGGAACGGGCACGTGGGGCGCTGCTCCCTTGCCCGCGCGCTCCTCGGCAAGGACGACCTCGGCATCTAGCGCACCCTGCCGCACCGGAGGCACATGGAGGTCAGACGGCTCCGCTCCGGCGAGGCGCTCGCCTACCGCGAAGTGCGGCTGCGCGCGCTGAGGCTCGCGCCCTACGCGTTCAGCGCAACCTTCGAGGAAGCCTCGGCGCGTGACGAGACCGCGTGGCAGGAGTTCGCCGAGCGGCTCGCGACCTCCGAGGTGACGGCCGGGTTCGTCCTCGACCGCGGCGATGGCTCGTTCGGCGGCCTCGTCAGCGTGCGCTTCGACAGCGGCGTCGCGGAGACTGCTGAGGTGAACCAGATGTGGGTGGACGAGGATCTGCGCGGCGGCGGCCGAGCGGAGGCGCTCCTCGACGCCGCCGAACGGCACGCGGCGACTGCCGGAGTCGCCCGCGTGCGGCTGTGGGTGACCGAGACGAATGAGCGGGCACGCCGCCTCTACGTCCGCCTGGGCTACGCCCCGACCGGCGCAACCGGGCCATTCCCGGCGGGTGGGCTCGAGATCGAATTCGCGAAGCTGCTCCCGGTGGCCGGGGTTTAGGGGCCCGGTCCCGGCACGGCACGAGGTCCGGCGTGCGCGGTGCTAACCTCGATCGTGCCGGTCCGGTCCTCCGGGCCCTGCGAGTGGGGAGGCGCTGTGTCCCCGGTCATCGCGACGCCAGAAGGCGTCTTCCCGTTCTCGCCACGTTCCCACCGGGCGCGTGAGATCCGCTGGCTCGAGTGGGGCGATGGCGCCTTCGCGGAGGCGCGGATCTCGGACAAGCCCATCCTCCTGAGCGTGGTGACCTTCTGGTCCACCGAGGCCTACGGGATGGACGAGGGCGCTTACTCCGACCAGCGGATCATCGACCTCCTGGCCGAGCAGTTCGTCGCCGTCCGCGTCGATGGCGACGAGCGGCCTGATGTCGCCGCGCGGTACATGCTGCCGCCCCCGGCAACGCTGCCGGCGGTGGCCTTCCTGACGCCGGAGGGCGACCCGATCGAGACGTTCGGTGTCCTTGACGCGGACACGCTGGTCCACGCCGCGCACGGGGTGCTGAACCAGTGGTTCCGCGACCGCGAGGCGGTGAGCCAGCGGATCGACGCCGCGCGGGCGATGCGCGCGGCCGAGCGTGCCGCCGCGCGCGCCACGCGTGCGCCGGGCATCCTCACGCCGTCGATCCTGGATGCCGCGCTGGAGATCGTCCACGCGCGCTGGGTGGAAGACCCGCCCGGCCTGGACGAGGATCACGGCACCGTCGGCCTCCACCCGCACCCGGAGGTGCTCCGGCTGCTGCGCTACGCGTTCCACCGCCGCTGGCTTGCGCCCGAGTTCAACCGGGCGTTCGCGCTCGGCGAGGCGATGGTGGCCGGCGCGCTGTACGACCGCGTGGATGGCGGTTTCTTCCGCTCGGCCTCCTCCGGCTGGGCGGAAGCGGCGCCGGAGAAGCTGGCGCGCACGCAGGGGGAGATGCTGCTCGCGCTGGCGGAGCTGGCCCACTCCGACGAGGAGGCCGCCGCCGCCTTCGAGGACGTGATCGAGGGGACGGCGAGCTACCTCGCCTCCTCCCTCGGCGACGCGACCGGCGCGATCGTTGCCTCCGAGGTGACCGAGCCCGGCGCGATGGACGTCGACCGGCGGGTGTTCACCGCGTCCGCCGCCGTCGGCGCGCGCGGCCTGCTCCGCGCCGGGATCCTCCGCGACCGCCGCGACTGGGTGGAGCGGGGGCGGCGGATCGTCGACTTCCTGCTGAGCCGCGCCCGTGCCGGCGAGGCAGGGATGTACCACGCGTGGGACGGCAGCCCGCGGACCCTCGGCATCCTGGACGACCAGGCGCAGATGCTCCTCGCGCTCCTGGAGGCGTACGAGGTCTCCGGGCAGGGCCACTACTTCGAGCAGGCCCGTCAGATCGCGCGCGTCGTGGATCGGGACTGGCACGAGCCCGGCCTGGGCTTCCGTGACCTCGCGGACGGCAGCGACGACCTCGGCCTGCTGGCCGAACCGCGCTACCCGCTCGCTGAGAACGCCGACATGGCGGAGGCGCTGATCTGGCTCGCGCGTCTGACGCACGACGACCGCCACCTGTCCACCGCGCAGGAGACGCTCGGCGCGTTCGCGCACGGGCTCGAGGGGCGGGGGCTGGTGGTGGCGAACTACGCGCGCGTGGTGGACCGGCTCCTCTCGGCGGAGCCCGAGATCAAGGTCGTCGCCGAGTACCCCGCCGGCGAGCCGGATGCCGTCGCTGACCCGCTCCACGCCGCGGCGCTTCGGCTCCGCCTGCCGGGCCGCACCGTGCAGCGCCTCGACCGCGTGGGCGACGCCGAGCTGATCCGCCAGCTCGGCCTGCCAGACGTGGGGCGCGTGGCGTACGTGTGCTCGGGGTCGACCTGCCTCGGGCCGCTCACGGACCCGGAGCAGTTCCTGCCGACGGTGGAGGAACTCCTCGGCGCGCCGGCCTGGTAGCTGGCTCCCAGTCCGGCGCGGTCTAGATGTCCGCGGCGCCGATGACCTGCGTGGCGCCCGGCGGGCGATGCTCGTCGCGCGCACGCTGGATCCGCCACATGGCGTCGAGGTCGCGCTCGTTCATCTCCATCACGTACTGCTGGACTTCGACCTCGCCCCGGTAGGGATGGAGGCCGACGTTGTGCCAGGATGACCCCGCGTTCTGGAGGAGCCAGACGGTCTCCTCGCGCTGCGTGAGGAAATCCCACAGGAGGTCCTCCACGTCATCGGCGCGGTAGCCCTCCTCCTGCGGCCCGTGCATCGCGCGCCGGTCGCTGATCCGAGAGCCGTCGATGCGCACCATGGACACGAGGTTGTCGTAGTCCTCGCGCTCGGCGTCGCGGAGGAAGCCGACAATCTGGGCCACTGACCACTCGTCGCCGGAGGCGCGCTGGTCCAGCGTCTCCTCGTCCATCGTCTGGACGAGACGTCCAATGCGTCGCGACACCTCGTGGAGTGCCTTCACGAGGTATCGCCGGCGGTCTCCGTGCTGGGCCACGACGTACTGCGGCATGCCTCGATGGTGACATAGCCGGGGCGCGCGCGCCTACGATCGCGGGTGAAATTTCCGGGCGAACCGCGTCCGGGGCGCAGGGTCGAGGTCGACGTGGCAGTGCTGGGTTCGCTGGATCACCTCAGGCTCGGAGCTGGGGACGTCGTGGCGCTGGTCGCCGCATACCGGGACACTTTCGGGGCGGTCGTGGTGGAGGACGCCGCGGGCCGCGTCCGACTTCGCCTCGCTGACGTCGACGTCATCCTCGAGCGCGGCGAGCCGGCCGCCGGCGTGGTCGCCGCGTTCCGCATCGCCGACGCCGAGGGCTTCCGTGACCGCCTGCGGACGAGCGCCTTCGAGGTCGAGCGGGTCGAGGAGATCCCCGGCGCGGTGGCGATCACGTTCCGCGACCCCGCGGGGAACCGCCTGCAGGCGATCCGCTGGGGCGGACGCGTCGAGGACCTCGTCGAGCGGTGAGGCGCACGGCGTCGTTCTCGCGTGACCGCCGCTTCCGCTACGAGCTCGGCCGGCGCTGGGGCGACGGTCCGCTGCTCACCTGGGTGATGCTCAACCCCTCGGCGGCCGACGCGTACGTCGACGATCCGACGATCCGCCGCTGCATCGGCTTCTCGCGGAACTGGGGCTTCGGTGGGATGCGTGTCGTGAACCTCGCCGCGTTCCGCGCCGCTCATCCTGCCGCGCTGGCCGGTGAAGGCGACCTGCTGGGCCCCGACGGCGCTCGGCGTCTCCGTCGTGCGCTCATCGAGGCAGAGACGGTCATTGCCGCCTGGGGGAACGTCCCCTCCAGCCTCGTTGGGCGGGCGGAGGAGTCTGTGCGGAGGCTGCCCCCCGACGCATGGTGCCTGGGCCTGACGGCGCAGGGTCAGCCGCGCCACCCGCTGTACGTCCGAGGAGACGTCACGCCCGTGCCGTTCCTCGGGGCGTTGAGCGTATTCGGGGGCGCGCCGACGATGGCGGCGTGAGCGCCGCTTCCCTCCCGTACACCGTCCTGCTGCTGCTGGCCGAGTTGGCCGTCGGCTCGCTGATCATGGTCGTCGTCTTCGACCGGCGCGGGCAGGTGACGGCCGGCTACGTGAAGGCCGGCGCCCTCACGCTGGTGCCCCTCGCCATCTTCGCGATGTGGACCTTCCTCGCCATCAGCCCGGACGCGGACGTGGAGGGCTACCGGCTCGAGGAGGGGTGGTACCGCCCGTTCGGTGTGCTGTTCGCGATCTTCCTCGCGGGGAGCGTGGGCCACATGGCGTTCGCGATGATCGGAGAGCGCCGGCGGGCGATCCTCGCCGGGATCGCCGGGAGCGTCGCCGGGATCGTGGCGATGGTCCTGCTCGGGCTCTTCGTCGCGCCACCGGTCTGGTCGCCGGTGCTCGCCGTGCTCTCCGTCCTCGCCTCCACGGCCGTCCTCGGCGGCGCGCTGATGGCGATGATGTGGGGGCACTGGTACCTGACCTCCGGGCGGCTTCCGAAGGAGCCGATGGAGCAGATGTCGCTCGTCGTCCTCGCAGCGCTGGCCGTGCAGGCCGTGCTGGTCCTGATCGGGACGTTTACCCCCGCCCGCGAGGTGCCGCTCTCGGACGGGCTCGGCGTCAGCCTGGGCGCGAACCCCGCCTTCTGGCTGCGCGTCGGCGTGGGGCTCGTGTTTCCGATCGGCGTGACGTGGCTCGCGTTCCGGGCGGCGCAGATCCGAGGCATGATGTCCGCGACCGGCCTGCTCTACATCGCGCTCGGGGCAGTCCTCGCCGGCGAGGTGCTCGCGCGGGGGCTGCTGTTCAGCACCGGTCACGCCGTCTGACGGTGCTCCGCCCGGGGGCCGTGGCAGGCCCTCGACGCCCCCGCCGTCCAGTATGATCGGCGCGAACACCGGGTGACGTCCCCACCACCCACTCCCCCTCGGGAGGTCCCGTGACCGATCCGGCGCCTCGGCGGCAGCGCCCGGAGATCCGGACGCACCTGCGCGACGTAACCTCTGGTGACGGCGCCTCGACGCGCGCGCGGACGGCGGGCGCCGACCGGGCAGCCGATGACGCCGTCCTGATGGAGGCTCTGGGCCGCGGCGATCTCCAGGCGCTGGAAGCGTTGTACGACCGCTACTCCGCGCTGGTCTTCTCGGTCAGCCTCCGGGTCCTGCACGATCCCCAGCTCGCTGAGGATGTCGTGCAGGAGGTCTTCCTCCGCCTCTGGCGGCAACCGGCCTCCTTCGACCCGGGACGCGGGCGCTTCATCTCGTGGCTGATGTCGGTGACGCGGAACCGCGCGCTGGACGAGCTCCGGCGCGTCTCGCGCCGAAACCGGTCGGAGGACCAGGAGGAGGACGAGTCCAACCCGCTGGACGCGCTCGCCACGTCGGACCGCATGGACGATCCGGTGCTGGGCGCGGAGCTGCGTGAGCAGCGCGAGGCGGTGCGGACGGCGATGACGCGGCTACCCCCGGAGCAGCGCCGAGCGATTGAGCTGGCCTACTTCTCCGGACTGACGCAGGCGGAGATCTCGGACGTGACCGGGGATCCGCTGGGCACGGTGAAGACGAGGATCCGGCTCGGGATGCGCAAGCTTCGCGATGCGCTCACCGAGTTCGTGGACGGCACCAGCGAGACGGACGAGGGGACGGACCAGCCGTGACACCGGAGGAACGAGAGGCCCTGCTCGCCGGTTACGCCCTCGGGTCGTTGAGCGACCCTGATGCGCGCGACGCCGAGCGGCTGATCCGCAACGACGAGCTGGCCGCGCGCGAGTACGAGGCCTACGTGGACCTCGCGGACATGATCGCGCTGTCCGTCCCGCTCCGGCACGCCGACCCGAGCCTGCGCTCGCGGGTGATCGAGGCTGCCCGGCGCTCGCCGAGCCCGTGGCGCCGCCGTCAGCACTGGCGCCGCTACGTGCCGGCCGCCGGCCTGGCTGCGGCGCTCGCGCTCGTCACCGTCTGGGCGGTCACGCTCCAGAACACGATCGGCGACCTGCGGGCGGAGCAGTCGGCCCTCGCCGCCGTCGTGGAGGCGAGCGCCAAGCGCCTCGACACGCTGGACCAGACCACCGTCAACGCGCAGCAGGCGGAGACGCTGGGACTGCGCCTCGAGACGGCGATCCGGGACCAGCAGACGCTCCTGGCAGTCCAGGCCGCGGACGACGTGCACATCGTGACGCTGGGGGCAGCGCCCGCCGCCCACGGCGCCCACGGCCAGTACGTCTACAGCCCGGAGCAGTCCGCGGGCGTCCTGCTCGTCTATGACCTGCCGCCGCTCCCCGTGGGCGCGTCCTACAAGGTCTGGCTGGAGGACGGTGCTTCAGAGCTCGTGCTCGCTAACACGTTCCTCCCCACGGCCAGCGGCGACGCCACCGTGGTCCTTGCCTTCGAGGGTGACCGCGTCCCCGTGCGGCTGTTCGTCGTCGCGAGTAACGCCGGCGGCACGGACGGCCCCGTCGTCCTGCGAGGGTCGATGGCCAACTGACGCCTGCACCCGTGACGCGTCCGGCGGTGCGGAGGGGCTCGCCGGGCGCGTCACTCCCAGGCCGTCCCGTTCGCCGACCCGCGCCGTCCGACGATCGGAACGGCTAGCCCGCGGAGTCGCGCTCAAGCCCGTCCCGGTAGGTCTCGTCATTCTCGGGGTCGACGGCCACCGCCGCGGCCTCGGATGCTTGCGCCGCGGCGCTGTCGAGTCGGGCGTCCATCGGCAGGTCCTGCTCCCGCGCGCCGACGTGGCTGGCGGCGAAGGCGAGGTCCGGCGTGGCGCCTCGCAGGCGGCGGTCCACGTACCAGAAGAGCTCGCGCACGATCGCGGTCAACGGGACGGCGACGATCATCCCGATCAGCCCCCACACCGCACCAAAGACCACGATGAGCATGATCACCATCGCGGGGTGGATGTCGACCGCGTCGCCCTGGATGCGCGGGACGAGCAGGTTGTTCTCGAGCTGCTGCACGATGAAGTAGACGAGCATGACGGGGATCAGCAGGTCGGGCTCGGTGGCGAGCACGAGCACCACCCCCGGCACGGCGCCCAGCCATGGCCCGAGGACCGGGATCATCTCGGTGATGCCGGCCCACAGCCCGAGCCCGACCGAGAACTGGACGCCCAGCACCGTCATTGCGATGCCGACGGCGATCCCCACGACGAGCCCGAGCAGCAGCTGGGCGCGGATGTACCGGCCGAGGAGGCTGTCCGAAATCCGCGCGATGTGCATGACGTCGTCGTGGAAGGCGGCGGGGACGGCGCGCATGAAGTTGCGCTCGATGAAGTGCCGGTCCCGCAGGGCGTAGAAGAGCCAGAACGGGATGATGAGGAACCCCGAGACGAGGCCGATCGCGCTCGTGAGCGAGCCGAAGGTGCCGGTGAGGAGATTGCCCGCCATGTCCGTCGCGGCGTTGCTGAGGTCCTCGACGGCCCCGTCCATCTCGTCGCGGAGGTCGTCCGGGACGCTCGCGCGGTACTGGTCCGCCCAGTCCGTGAGCTGGACGCGTGCCTCGTCGACGATGTCCGGGAGGCCGTCGATGAAGTCGGTGGCCTGGTCGACCGCGGTCGGCACGATCGCGACGCCGACGCCGCCGATTGCGCCGAAGAACACCAGGTAGATCGTCAGCACGACCACGCCGCGGCGGATCTTGTCCTGCCGCCGGTTGCGCGCGGGCACCAGCGCCGAGAGGCGGTCGACGATCGGCGAGAGCGCGTACGCGGCGATGGCCCCGACGGCGAACGGGAGCAGGGCGAGGCGAGCGCTCCACGCCACCCAGGCGGTGAAGCTGAGCATGGTCGCCCACAGGACGATGCGCCAGTGCTGGTTCGTCACGCGGCCATTGTCGCCGCTCGCGTCCACGAGTGGGCAGACGGGCGCGGTCCATGTCGCTGATGATGCGCGTCGTTGACAGCCCCCGGCGGCGTCGGGACGATTGGTGCACCCTCCGCGTTCCCACGATCGAGAAGTCGATGAGCCAGGTCAGTCCCGAAGCGATCGAACGGCTGCTCGCCCGCCGCGGGTATCGGCTCACCGCGCCCCGCCGCAATCTGCTGGAGGTCATGGGAAGCCTCGGCGATCACTTCTCGGCCGAGTCCGTGGTGAGCGCCGCTCCCGAGGTGGGACGCGCGACGGTCTTCCGCACCCTGCGCCTCCTGCAGGACATCGGAGTGGTGTGCCAGGTCGTGCTGGACGACGGCGCGCTCGCCTACCGGCTCGCGCCCGAGGAGCACCATCACCACGTGCTCTGCGTGGACTGCGGGGCGGTCGAGGACTTCTCGTCGCCCGCGCTCGAGTCCGTCCTCCGCGAGGTCGAGGAGGAGACCGGGTTCACGATCGAGGCGCACCGCCTCGAGCTGTACGGCCGCTGTCCCACCTGCCGTCGCGCGACCGAGTAGGCGCCCAGGCGACCTGCCGTCCGTCCGGTCGCTGAGGACGGGCGGACTTGCTAATGACACTGTGTCTCGGTACATTCCTTCCAGGAAATCGAGACTGAGTGTCAGTTGCTGCGGTGCTGACGCCTGGTGCAGGGTCGGTAGGTGCACATGCGTTCCTCGTTCGTCCGGTTCGCGCTCCTGGTCCCGCTGGGCGCCGCCCTGCTGGGTGCATCCGCGTGCGGAGCGTCCGATGACGGCGGTGATGGCGGTGGCGCCGATGGCGCCGATGGCGACGCGCTCCGCATCGTCACGACGACCCCGCTGCTCGCCGAGTTCGCGGCGGGCGTGGCCGGCGAGGAAGCCCGCGTGGAGGCGCTCATCCCCCGCGGCGTGGACCTCCACTCCTGGCAGCCTTCGACGGCCGTGGCCCGCACGGTGACCGAGGCCGACGTGCTGATCGTGAACGGCTACAACCTCGAGGAGTCGCTGCTCGACATCGTGTTCGAGAACGCCCCCGAAGGCTCGACGGTCGTCGTCGCTGCCGCCGGCCTCGAGGCGCTCGAGGGCGGGCACGACCACGCGGGCGAGGAGCACGCCGACGACGAGCACGCCGAGAAGGAGCAGGCCGACGACATCGCCCGCGCGGAAGGCGACCCGCACCTCTGGCTGTCCGTCCCGAACGCGATCCACTACGTCGAGAACATCCGGGACGCCCTCGTGGCGATCGACGCCGGCCACGCCGAGGGCTACCGGGAGCGGGCCGACGCGCTCATCGGGGAGCTCGAGGCGCTCGACGCCGAGGTCCGCGCGGAGCTCGACGTGATTCCGGCGGAGCGCCGCACGATCGTCGTGTTCCACGACGCGTACCAGTACCTCGCGCACGAGTACGGCCTCGAAGTCTCGGCTGCGGTGGCGCCCGCGAACCCGAACCAGGAGACGAGCGCCCAGGCGATCGCGGCGATCGTCGAGCGGGTGCGTGAGCTGGGGGTGACGGCGGTCTACCGGGAGCCGCAGTTCAGCGCTCAGTCGCTGGAGCTCATCGCGCAGGAGACGGGGGCCGAGGTGCTCGTCCTCCACAGCACGCTCTCCGACGACATGCCCACGTACGCGGCGATGATGCGCGCCAATGCCACGTCGCTGTCCGACGGTCTTGATGGCGAGCCCGGTGGGTAGCTCCGTGGAACGCGTGGTGCCAGCCCTATCGCTCCGGCGATTCGCGACTACGCTACGGGCTCCGGAGAGCGCCGCCGGCGAGGGAGCGAGTGTGGTCGAGCTGTCCCACGCGCACGTGCCTGCCCGCGAACCGCTCGCGCCCGAGCACGAGCACGAGGGGTTCGCCCTCGTCGTGCGGGACCTCACGGCGGGCTACCCGGGATACCCGCCGGCGATCCGGGACGTGAACATCCGCGTCCCGGTCGGTGAGCTGGTGGGGCTGATCGGCCCTAACGGTGCCGGGAAGTCGACGCTGTTCAAGGCGATGCTCGGCCTGATCCGGCCCCAGCGCGGCGAAGTGCTGGCGTTCGGGCGTCCGGTGGACCAGGCCCGGGGCGATATCGCTTACATGCCGCAGATCGAGGAGGTCGACTGGGAGTTCCCGGCGACCGTCCTGGACGTGGTGCTGATGGGCCGGTATCACCGCGTGCGCCCGTTCGGCCGCTGGTCGAAGGCCGACCGTGCGGCTTCGCTGGACGCCCTGGAGCGCGTCCAGCTCGGACCGATGGCGAACCGCCAGGTGGGCCAGCTCTCGGGCGGACAGCGGCGCCGGGTGCTCATGGCGCGCGCGATCGCGCGCGGTGCGCGCCTGCTGCTGCTGGACGAGCCCTTCGCCGGCCTCGACGCCGGGGTCCAGCACGACCTGGTGCGCATCCTGGACGAGCTGGCGCAGGAGGGGCGCGCGATCCTCATCGCCACGCACGACCTGACGTGCGTGGCGAACTCGTGCGACGAGGCGATCTGCATCAACCGCCGCATCGTCGCCGCCGGCCCGTCCGCGGAGGTGCTGACGGCTGAGGTCCTCACGGAGACCTTCCAACGGCACCTGCTCACGATCCCGGACGCCGCCTCCGCCATCGCCGTCGCGGCGGCCGCACCGCGCGGCACGCTGGGCGACGACTGATGGACGCGGTCGTCGACTGGTTCCTCGGACCGTACGAGTTCGAGTTCATGCGACGGGCGCTGCTCGTGCTCATCGTCGTGAGCATCGTGGGCGGCGTCGTCGGCGCGTTCGTCGTGCACAAGGGGCTCGCGTTCGCCGGGGACGCGCTCGCGCATTCGACGCTGGCGGGTGTCTCCGTCGCGTTCGTCGCGGGGATGAACGTCTCCGCCGGGGCGCTTGCCGCCGCCGTCCTCACCGCGCTCGGGATCGGCTGGACGCGCGAGCGCGCCCGTGTTTCCTACGACACCGCGATCGGCATCCTCTTCGTGGCGATGTTCTCCATCGGCATCCTCGTGCTCTCGACGCGGACGAGCTATACGCCGGACCTGTTCTCCTTCGTCTTCGGGGACATCCTTGGCGTGTCGAGCTCGGACATCGTCGGGGCGCTGATCCTCGGGGTGGCGGTGCTGCTCTTCGTCCTTGCGTTCTACCGGGAGCTGCTGTTCGTGGCCTACGACCCGGCAATGGCTCGCACCGTGGGGCTGCCGGCCCGCGCGTTCGAGTACGCGCTGATTGCGATGGTGGCCGTGGCGGTGGTCGTGGCGCTGAAGGCGATCGGGATCGTGCTCGTGAACGCGATGCTGATCATCCCGGCGGCGACGGCGTCCCTCCTGGTCACCCGGCTCCAGCAGATCATGCTCCTCGGCGCCGGCATCGCCCTCGCGTCGTCGCTCATCGGCCTCCAGCTCTCGTTCCATGCGAGCGTCGCGACGAGCCCGGCGATCGTCCTCACCGGCTGCGGCATCTTCGTCGCCGCGCTCGCCTGGTCCCACTGGCGAGGGCGCGTCACGCTCCCCGCTGAGGCCCGCGCCGGCGCCTAGCCTCGAGGAACCTCGAGCGCACGAGGAACCTCGAGCGCGCGAGGAACGTCGAGCCCCCCGAGGAACCTCGCCGGCCGCTAGGATGCCCGCATGCCGGACGCCCAGGGCGCAGCACGACAGGACGGAGCCGCCGGGAAGGACTGGCTCGCCCTTCCGCGCGCGCTGAAGTCCCCGATCTACGACTACGTCGGCTTCGACATCGTCGACGGCGGCGAGGGCTGGGCGGCGGTGGAGCTGACGATCGAGGACGTGCTCCTGAACGCGGACGGCGTGCTGCACGGCGGCGTGTGGACGCTGGTCGCGGACACGGCGATGGGCTCCGCGGCGCGGACGCTGATCGAGCCGCACGAGCGCGTGGTGACGATCCAGATGGACTTCCGCTGGATGCGTCCGATCACCGGGCGCACGCTGCGCTGCGTGGGCCGCGTCGTGCGTCGAGGACGCACCGGGTGGCACTGCTCCGTCGAGTGCCAGGACGGGACGGGGACGCTCGTCGGGACCGGGACGGGGACGTTCGTGGTCATCGACCGTAACCGCGATTGAACACCCGTAACGCGCGCTGCGGTACGCTGATGACACGACGAGGCTAGCGCGCAGGACGGCCCGCCACTCATGCCCGACGAGATCGCCCGCGAGGAACCCCCCGCCGAGGCGGCACGCCCGAGTTCCTCGGGGGAACGACCCCAGGTCGATCGGAAGGCACGCTTCAAGATCCCCCCGCACCGCCCGGACAAGCAGCCGGCGGAGGATCGCGTCCAGAACTGGCACGAGGTCTACTTCCTCTTCGACGCCGACACCGCACGCATCGAGGCGGAGCGCTGTATCCAGTGCCCGGCAGCGCCCTGTCAGAAGGCGTGCCCCGTCCACAACGACATCCCCGGAGCGCTCTGGCTGCTGGAGCAGGGTGACTTCAACGGCGCGGCCAACGTGTTCCGGGAGACGAGCGAGCTGCCCGAGATGTGCGGCCGCCTGTGTCCGCAGGAGCGGCTCTGCGAGGGCCACTGCGTCGTCGGCAAGAACGCGCTCCCGGTGGCGATCGGAAAGCTCGAGACGTTCACCACGGAGTGGCAGCGTGCGCACGGCGTTCCGGCGGAGGCAGCGCCCGCGCCTTCCTCGGGGCGCAGCGTCGCGGTGGTCGGGAGCGGGCCCGCGGGGATCGGTGTCGCGGAGCGGCTCGCCCGCCGCGGCCACCGCGTCACGATCTACGAGGCCTGGCCCGAGCCGGGGGGCGTCCTCCGCTACGGCATTCCGAGCTTCAAGCTGAACAAGCCGTCCGTCGAGCGGAAGTTCGATGAGCTGGAGGCGCTGGGTGTCGAGGTGCGCTGCAACGTGCGCATCGGCGTCGACCTCGGCTGGGAGGAACTGCGAGCGAGCGCCGATGCCGTCTTCGTCGGCATCGGCGCGTCCGAGGGCGCGCGGCTGGGCATCGCGGGCGAGGACGCGACCGGCGTCATCACCGCGACCGAGTTCCTCGTCCGCTCCAACCTCCCGCCGGAGGAGCTGCCCGCAAGCCTGCGCGCCCCGCTGGGGTCACCGAAGCGCGTGGTCGTGGTCGGCGGCGGGGACACTTCGATGGACTGCGTGCGCTCCGCCCGACGCCTCGGCGCGGAGGAGGTGACGCTGGTCTACCGCCGGACCGAGGCGGAGATGCAGGGCCGGGTGGAGGAGCGCACGCACGCGATCGAGGAGGGCGTGCGCTTCGAGTACCTCGCGAGCCCGACGGAGGTGCTCCACGACGAGCAGGGGCGCGTTACCGGTCTCCGCTGCGTGCGGATGGAGCTGGGCGAAGCCGACGACACCGGGCGACGCCGCCCACACGCCGTCGAGGGCTCCGAGTTCGACATCGCCGCCGAGATCGTCGTCACCGCGATCGGCTACAACGTCGACCCGGACTGGGGCGTCGCGGTGCCGTCGCTGACGCGTGACCGCTGGGACCGCCTGGTCGTGGATCCGGAGACGATGCAGACGAACCTCGCCGGGGTGTTCGCCGGTGGAGACGACGTCAACGGCGCGGATCTCGTCGTGACCGCGCTGGCCGATGCGCACCGGGCGGCCGATGCCATCGACCGCTACCTCGGGACACTGCTGCGCCACCCAACGACGGACGGCCCGCTCGTCGGCGATTCGTCGTTCCTCTAGCCGTCCCCCCACCCGACGTCACCTCGCCGCGCACGAAGTCCCTCGACGTGTCTTCGCCGTCAACGTCCACGCGTCGGCACGGGAGGGCGGCCGAAAGCCGGGCATTCGGTCGGCACGATTCGATAGAACCCTGTAATGCGCCTCCGCGCCTTCGCATCGAGAACGGGACGACTCGCCTCATACCGTCCCGAGAAGTGGGGTGAACCAGAGACGGAAAGAGGCGACGACATGGCATCACTTGCGTTCGCTCCCGCGCGCCGAGCGGCGCTCGCGGCGGCGATCGTGGGCGCCCTCGCTCTGCTCCTCGTACCCATGGCGCGGGCGCAGGAGGCGACGGAGGGGCTGCCCGATACGATCAGGACGTCCGTGATCGCGGCTGCGGCCACGCAGGCCGGCGTTCCGCAGGCCAACGTCGAGGTCCTGCGGACCGACGCGGTCACGTGGAACGATGGCTGCCTCGGCGTCCCGAACACGGGTGAAGCCTGCACCCAGGCGCTGACCGATGGCTTCGTGGTCTGGGTGCTCGCCGGTGGCAGCGTGCACCGCTTCCACACCGACGACGCGACGAGCGTCCGCCTCGGTCAGTCCGGCATCGCGACGTCCGCCGTGGCCGGCGCGACACTCCCGACGGGCGCCACCGCGCGCCAGACGGGGACGCCGACGACCACACCGACCTCCACGGCGACGCCCGGCGGGGCTTCCATCTCGGGTGACATTCCGTCGTCCGGCGGCTTCGCCCTCTTCACGGTGAACCAGCAGAGCAGCACGACTCAGGTGCGCACGGCCCTCGCCAACCGGGGCTGTATCGTCGAGACGCTGGCGAAGGCCGTGAACGGCACGTGGTACATCTACGGCTTCAACTCGCCAGCCTTCGTGAACGCCCGCTTCTTCACGAGCGATGGCTCGCAGACGGGAATGGTCGCCGCGAACACGATCATGCTGACCGACTGCGCTGTCGGCGGGAACCCGAACCCGAACCCGACCGGCACGCCGACGGCCACGCCGACCGGCACCGCCTCGCCGACGCCGACGGGCACCGCGACGCCTGGCGGCTTCTCCTCCACGCCGGTCGACCAGGGCACTCGGACCGGTTCCGGCGCGCTCGTCGACCTCGAGGTCGGGGAGCACGAGGGCTACGAGCGCATCGTGTTCGAGTTCGGGAGCCTGCTCGCGGGCGTCCCGCAGCTCGCGACCGGGGTGCCGGCGTACCGCGTTAGCTACCAGGACGCGCCGGCCGCATGCGGCTCCGGCCAGACGGTGAACATCGACGGCGAGGCGATGCTCGTCATCGATCTGCCGACGACCTACTCGTATGACCCGCAGGGCGGCAGTTCCCTGGTCAACACGCCCAGCCTGGCGCAGGTCCAGAGCATCCAGGCGGTGCAGCAGTCCTGTGCCTTCGAGGGCCACTCGACCTGGGTCTTCGGCATCGACTCCGAGGCGGGTTTCCGCATCTCGGAGCTGTCGACCCCGACGCGCCTGGTCATCGACGTGCAGACGGACGCCGGCACGATGACGCCGACCCCGACGGGGACGGCGACACCGACCGGCACCGCCACGCCGACGGCTTCCCCGACGACGACGCCAACCACGACGCCGACGGTCACCCCGACGCCGTAGCGGAAATCGTCGCTTCCTCAGCCGACGGCCCGGGCAACCGCCCGGGCCGTCCTGTGTTGGTTGATACACTCGTCACTGGCGGAACCGTTGCGTCCGCCGTCCCCGTCAACCCATTCGCACGCATGCGAGCCCGCACACGGAAGGACTGAACGTGGCAATCGAAGTCGGCCAGGAAGCTCCGGACTTCACGCTTGTTGACGAGACCAACGAGAAGGTGACGCTCTCGGCGCTTCGTGGGACGCCCGTGGTGCTCGTCTTCTTCCCGTTCGCGTTCTCCGGAATCTGCACGGCTGAGATGTGCGGCATCCGTGACGATTACTCGAGCTGGATGGCGAAGGGCGCGAAGGTCTTCGGCATCAGCCGCGACAGCCGCTTCGTGCAGGCTGCGTTCAAGGAACGCGAAGGGCTTACCCACTCGCTCCTCGCCGACCTGAAGGGCGAGGCCGCGAAGCAGTACGGCGTGTGGAACGAGAACCTCTGGGCGGCGGAACGGGCGACGTTCGTCATCGACCGCGAGGGCAAGATCGTCTACGCCATCCACAACGGCGTCCCGGACGCGCGGGACCACTCCGAGGTGGAGCAGCACATCGCGTAGTCGCACCGACGGTCGACCTCCTCGTGACGCCCGGTGGCTGGCACGCCGCCGGGCGTCGCGCTACGTTACGGGTCTGAACCCACGCTGCCGCGCGACGCGGCCCGGCGGACGACGGACCGATGGAAGAAAAGCTCACGCTCACGGTCGACGGTCGCTACTGCCCGGTGCGCGCCACCCTCGCGCTGCTGGGACAGAAGTGGGTTCCCCGGATCGTCTACGAACTGCAGTCGGGGAAGCGCCGCTTCAACGACCTGTCCGCGACGGTGGGAGGGTGCAACTCGCGCACACTCCGCGACCGTCTCAAGGACCTGGAAGACCTGGACATCGTGCGCCGCGAGATCGTGTCCGAGACCCCGCCGTGGGTGGAGTACGAGCTGACCGACCGCGGGCGAGAGCTTGCCTCCGCCCTCGCGCCGCTGGCGGCCTGGGGCCGCGAGCACCTGGCCGACGCCGCGGAGGGCGCCCACGGCGCCGACCCGGCGCCGGCAGCCCGATCCGCACTGACCGCTGGCAGCGGGGGAGAATGACGCACTCGCTGGACTTCACTGACCTGCAGAAGGGTCAGTCCTTCGCACGCCTGCCGCTCACCATCACCGCCGAGGAGGTCGAGGCGTACCTCGAGTCCACCGGTGAGTCCGCGGAGGCCTGGCGCGAGCTGGTGCCCCCGATCTACCTCGACACGGTCGCGATCGCGACGCTGCTCTCGACCGTCGCCATCCCCAAGGGCGTGATGCACACGGGGCAGGAGCACGAGTCGCATCGCGCCGCGCGGATCGGCGAGCCGCTCGAGCTGGAGATGCACGTGAGCGCACTCTCCGAGCGCCGCGGCGCGATCCTCATCGCGTTCGAGGCCGAGGTCACCGCTGCCGGTGCCTCGCCGGTCTCGTCGATGAAGATCTCCGTGATGGCGCTTCCGGACGGGGTGACCGCGTGACCGCCCCCGCCAGCTTCGAGGTGAGCCGCCTCATCGACCAGCCTCGCGTCGACCGGTACGCCGTCGCGGCGCGCGACCCGAACCCGATCCACCGCGAGACGCCAGAGGCGTACGCGGGCCCGTTCGGGCAGCCGGTCGCGCACGGCATGATCGTCCTTGGGCTCGTGTCGGAGGCGATGACTGGCGCCTTCGGGACGGCCTGGGCGGAGACCGGCAGCGTGAAGGTGCGGTGGCGGACGCCCGGACTGACGCCGTTCACCGCCACCGCCCGCGCCGAGCTCAAGAAGGACGAGGATGGCGTCGCGACGTACGAGGTGACCTGCACCGACGAACGCGGCGAGACGCTGCTGACCGGCACGGCCACCGTCCGTCACGGCTAGGCTGCCGCCATGACCTCGGACGCGTTCGACCCCCGGCACTACGACCAGATCTGCTTCGCCTGCGGCGACCGCAACCCGCACGGGCTGCACATGCGCTTCGCGCGTGACACCGATGGCCCGGACGGTGCGGTGATCTGCCGCTATCAGCCCCGGGAGGCGGACCAGGGCTTCCCGGGCGTGCTCCACGGCGGCATCCTCTCGACGCTCATGGACGAGGCGATGGCGTGGGCGATGTGGGCGAAGTCCCGCGCCCTCGGCGTCACCGCGAAGATGGAGACGCGCTATCGCCAGCGGGTGGACGCGGACGCGGAGCTCACCGTGCACGCGGTGGTCACCGAGGAACGCGGGCGCCGGATCCAGGTTGAGGCCGCGATCGCAGGCCCCGATGGGACGGTGCTCGTCGAAGCGTCGGCCCTGTTCCTGCGGTTGCCGGCCGAGGAGGAGCAGCGCGTCGCGCAGGCCCTCGGCTGGGCCGACATTCCGCGCTAGTCGCCTCCCCCGCGGTCGCCCCGACGTCCCGCGACGGTCGGAGTATTTCCACCAACCCCGGGGCCGGCCTCGTGGCTGGCCTCAGGGCTGGCCTCAGGGCTGGCCTCAGGGCTGGGTTCGTGCCGGGCGGGGCGCCCGACGGTCTCGCGCGCGGTGAGGAAGAACAGCGCCGCGACGCCCATCAGAGCGGCGTTCACGCCGAGCGCGAACGGGTAGGACGTCCAGTCCGCGATCGCGCCAAGCAGCACCGGGCCGATCATGAATCCGATGTCGCCCGAGGATCGGTACAGGCCCATCCCCAGCCCTCGCAGATGCGGAGGGGAGATGTCCGCGGCGTAGGCAGCGGGCGCCGGCCCCGCCATCGCCGTGGCGACGCCCAGGGCCAGGTTGCCGGCCCAGAAGACGAGGAGCGAGGGCGACACGCCGATCACCACGAGCGAGATCGCGACGAAGAGCCCGCTCGGCACGATCGCCGCCTTGCGGCCCCAGCGGTCAGCGATGACCGCGGAGGGTGCGATCAGGATCGTGTTCAGGCCGGCCACCACCGTGAACAGCACGCCCAGCTCACCCTCGGAGAAGCCGAGGTCGTCGGCGGCCATGAGCGGGATCACCGTCTGCCGGGACGCCGTGCGGGTGAAGAAGATCGCGAGCGTCACGAACGAGACGGCGAGGAAGTCCCGGGAAGACATGAAGACGACCCAGTCCCGTCGCTCCTTCTTCCCCGGCGCGGGCTCGGACTTGGGCGGCGGAGGCGGGGACAGGTGCTTCGTCTCCGGCAGCCGGAGGTACGCGTAGGCCGTCGCGACGAGGGCCATGGTGCCGACGAGGATGAACGGGGCGCGGAGGCCCCAGACCTCGGCGACGAGGCCGCCGATCGCCGGGCCGATGGCGACGCCGAGGAGCAGCGCCCCCTGGTTGGTGCCAATGAAGCGCGCGCGCGTCGCGGGCGTGGAGATGTCCGCGAGGTAGATCTGCGCGCCCGTCATGTACATCGCGGAACCCGCGCCCGCGAGGAACCGCCACGCGAGGAGCTGGTAGATGTCACCGGCGAACCCGGAGCCGTACATGCCGGCGGCGGTCACGAGCGGGCCGCTCACGAGGAGGGCGCGGCGGCCGTAGCGGTCCGAGAGGATGCCGAGCGGGACGTTCAGGATCAGCCGCGCCAGCGCGAAGATGGAGAGCGTCATGCCGATGACGGCCGCGCCAACGCCGAGGTTCTTCGCGAACAGCGGGAGGATCGGCGAGATCACGCCCTGCCCGGCCATGACCAGCACCGTGGAGATGCTGATCATCAGGAGCTGCTCGTGCTCCCGCAGCGGGCCGAGGGCACGCACGATGGGACGGAAGATCAACGGGGCCTCCCTCACCAGCGCCCGGTGAGCGTGGGGCGGATTCTACGCTCGCCCCCTGTACGCGCATGTTTCGCGACGGTCACCGAGCTCGCGCCGTGAGGGTGGAGACACCCCGCGGTACCCTCTCCGCTTCATCCCGGAGCCGGAGGCCGCCCATGTCCGCGTACCGCTACCTGCACTACGACGTCTTCACGGACGCGCGCTTCGAGGGGAACCCGCTGGCGGTCCTCCCCGACGCGCGTGGCCTTACGACGGAGCAGATGCAGACCGTCGCCCGTGAGATGGCGTTCTCCGAGACGACCTTCATCTTCCCGGCGGAGCGCGAGGACACGGACATCCTGATGCGCATCTTCACGCCCGGCGCCGAGCTGCCGATGGCCGGCCACCCCACCATCGGTTCGACGTTCGCGCTGGCCCACGAGGGCGTGATCCGTCCGGGCGCGGCTCGCTTCGTGTTTGGCCTCGGTGTGGGGCCCACGCCCGTCGACCTCGCCTGGGAGGGCGACGGGCTGGCGTTCGCGTGGATGACGCAGCGCGCGCCGGAGTTCGGCGCGACGTTCGAGGATCCGGCCGCCGGCGAGCAGATCGCCCGCGCCGTGGGCCTCGAGCCCGACGACCTTGCGACGGCGTCTCCGGTGCAGATCGTCTCGACCGGCGTGCCGTTCGTCTTCCTGCCCGTGCGCTCGCGCGCGGCGGTCGACCGCGCAGAGCCGAACCTCGAGGTGATGCGCCGCGTGCGCGACGCGTTTGGCCTGGACCACTATTACCTGTTCACCCTTGAGCCAGGCGAGCCGGCGTCGACGGCATACAGCCGGATGTTCGCGCCGATGCTGGGGATCATGGAGGACCCCGCGACCGGAGGGGCCTGTGGCCCGCTCGGCGGTTACCTCCTGCGGCACGGGCTCGTGCCGACGGACCGGGCGGGCGCGATCGTGAACCTGCAGGGGCGGGCGATGGGCCGTCCGTCCTGGATCCACATCGACGTCACCGGCGCGCCCGAGGCGGTGGGCCCGGTCCGCGTCGGCGGGCGCTCCGTCCTCGTCGCGACGGGGACGATCGAGGTCTAGCCGGCCTTCGCCATCGCGTCCGCGAGCGGGACGTACTCCCTGCCGAGCGCCGTCGCGACGGCGGGGTGCGTGACCTGCCCGCGCCACACGTTCACGCCGTGCGCCAGCGGCCCGCTGCGCTGTACCGCCTCCGCTACACCGAGGTTGGCCATCGCGAGCGCGTAGGGCAGTGTCAGGCCGGAGAGGACGCGCGAGGAGGTCCGTGGCACGGCGCCGGGCATGTTCGGGACGGCGTAGTGGATCACGCCCTCGTCGACGTAGGTCGGGGTGACGTGGTCCGTCGGGCGGGTGGTCTCGATGCAGCCACCCTGGTCCACGGCCACGTCGACGATGACCGAGCCCTGCGGCATCGACCGCACCATCTCGCGGGTGACGACGACGGGCGCGCGCTCGCCCTCGACGAGGACGGCGCCGATCACGAGGTCGGCGGTGCGGATGCGGTCTGCGATCGTCTTGGGCGAGGAGAGGATCGTCTCGACGCGCCCGTGGTACTCGCGGTCCAGTTCGCGGAGCTGGTGCTCCGCGATCGAGGCGACGGTCACGCGCGCGCCGAGGCCGACCGCGATCCGCACGGCGTTCGCGCCGACGTTCCCCGAGCCGATCACGAGCACGTGCCCGGGCGGCGCGCCGGGGACGCCGCCGAGCAGCAGACCACGGCCATGGCCGGGCTTCTTCAGGTAGTGCGCGCCGATCTCGACGGCCATGCGGCCGGCGACCTCGGACATGGGGGCGAGGAGCGGGAGCGATCCATCGGGCCGACGCACGGTCTCGAAGGCGATGGCGATGCAGCCGGAGTCGATGATCGCCTGCGCCGTGCGGGGAGCGGCGGCAAGGTGGAGGTAGGTGAAGACGATTTGCCCCGGGCGCATGCGTGCGAACTCCGGGTCGAGCGGCTCCTTCACCTTCACGATCATGTCGGCGCGTCGCCAGACATCGTCGGCGCCGATGACGATCTCCGCGCCCGCCTCGAGGTAGTCGTCATCGGTGTAGTGGGAGCCGTCGCCGGCGCCGCGCTGGACCAGGACCTGGTGCCCGGCGCGTACGAGGGCAGCGACTGACTCCGGGGTCAGACCGACCCGGTACTCCTCTGTCTTGATCTCGGTCACCGTGCCGACGATCACCCGGCGGCTCCTGTCCTCACGCGAAGCGGGGTTGCCGATCCAGCGTAGGGCAGGTCCTGTTACGGACGTTCGAGCGTGTCACCGACCTGGAGCACGTCGGCCGCGCCGGTCTTGGGCCCGCCGTCTTTCTGGACGCGGTCGATGAGGATCGAGCCGCCGATCGCGGAGATCTCGACGCTGTCGCCCGCGGTCGCGATGACGGTGCCGGGCGGCTGCTCCGGGTGGCCGGGGCGCCAGTGCGAGCCGAAGAGGCGGACGGCGGCCCCGCGATGGGACGCCCAGGCGCCCGGTTGCGGGTCGCAACCGCGGATGATGTTGTGCACGACGCGCCCGTGCTGCATCCAGTCGATGCGGGCGTGCTCGGCCGCCGTGGGCGGCTCGTAGGTCGCGAGCGATTCGTCCTGCTCCTCGCGCGGGGCGCTCCCCTCGCGGACCATGCGCACCGCCTCGACGAGCGCCTCGACGCCCATGGGGTAGAGGCGGTCGAAGTAGAGCGAGCCCACGGAGTCGTCGTCGCCGATCTCTACCTCTCGGGTGAGGATGATGGGGCCGGTGTCGATGCCCTCGTCCACCCAGAAGATCGTGAGTCCCGTCTTCGCTGCGCCGGACATGATCGCCCAGTTCATCGCGGTGCGGCCTCGGTGCGCGGGGAGCAGGGACGGGTGGTACTGGATCGCGCCGTAGGTGGCGGCATCGAGCACGCGCTTGCGCACGATGTCCGTGACGAACGCGAAGACGAGCAGGTCCGGCTTCAGGTCGAGGTAGTGGCGGAACGGCTCGTCCTGCCGCAGCGCGGGCGTCTCAATGACGGGGATGCGCTTCTCGCTCGCGGCTTCGAAGAGCGGGTCGGGCCGGTTCCCCGCGCGGGGTGTGGACACGCCGACGACCTCCTCGCCGGCCTCGAGCAGGGCGTTCAGCGCGTCCCGGCCGAAGGCCGCCTGTCCGAAGAGGACGATGCGCATGTGAGCTCCGTTCTGCCCCCACCGGCCAGTATAGGTGGGGGGCCGGGGTGAGCCCGGCCGGAGGCGGGGTGCTAGGTGGGCAGCACGGTATCCACGGCGCGCCACATGTACCACGCCCCCACGGACCGGTACGGCGCCCACTTCGCGCCGATCTCGATCGCCTCGGCGGGCGTCGGCATCGCGGGGAGGCCGTACGCGATCCGCATCCCGTTGCGCACGCCGTAGTCACCGACGGGCATCACGTCCGGCCGGCCGAGCTGGAACATCAGGAACATGTGCGCCGACCATTCGCCGAGCCCCTTCACGGCGGTGATCTGCCGCGCAACCTCCAGGTCCGGGAGCGTCTCGATGGCATCGAGGTCGAGCGTGCCGGCGCGGACGTGCGTGGCGACGTCGCGCATGTACCCCGCCTTCTGACGCGAGACGCCGGCCGCGCGGAACGCGTCATCGGTCGTCGCAAGGAGCTCGGAGGGGGTGGGGTAGCGGTCGCCGTAGAGCGCGAGCCACCGGTCGCGGACCGTCGCGGCGGCGGTCCCGTTCAGCTGCTGGAAAAGGATCGTGCGGAGCAGCGACTCGTAGTGGTCCATCGCCGGGCGAGGCCGGTAGGGACCGTGGAGGTCCATGAGTCCGGCGACGACCGGGTCGACGGCGCGCAGGTGGCGGTACGCGGCGGCGGCGGAGAAGCGCAGGCGTCGTGGCATCGGGACTCCCTCGGCCGCCGAGGGTAGCTCAGGAGTCCGAGGCGCACGCCTCGATGATGGCGTGGCGGAAGCCGTCGACCTCGCGCGCGGAGGTGAGCCGGATGAAGCGGATGTGCGCCCAGCGCGGGTCCGCCATCCTCGCGAGCATGGCCCGTCGCTTCGGCCCGTGCTGTGTCCAGGCCCACCAGAGCAGCGAGTCGCGCTGCCAGAACTTGAGCTGCGGGAAGAAGCGCTCGTAGTTCGTCCCCCACAGGAGCTCCTGCGTCCGCCAGCGTCTCCACGATCGCACGATCACGCGGCGCAGCACGACGTGCTTCGGGAGGTCGAGCCAGACGACGGTCTCGAGGCGGTCCCAGAACGCCCGCTCCGAGAAGTTCGAGTACGAGCCGGCCACCACCCAGCCGTCGCCCGCGGTCGCCTCGTGGATGCGTCGCATGAACTCGTCCGGGTCGGTCTCGTTCAGGCCCACCCAGCCGGGCAGCCAGTTGAGCGCGTCCAGCTCGACGGCCGGGACGCCGAGCGCCTCCGCGAGCTGGCCGGCGAGGGTGCTCTTCCCGGCGGACGTGGTGCCGGTCACGTGGATCCGGCGCCCGATGGGCGACGTGACGGTCATGGTGGGGGCCTCGGTGGGCTAGGCGACGCGGGACGGGACAGGCAGAGTAATGCGGAAGTAAGCCCCCTGCTCCGTCGGCAAGATCTCCGCCGCGCCGCCGTGCATCTCCGCGATCTGCCGCACGATCGGTAGTCCGAGGCCGGTGCCGGAGATCCGGTCCCGCGTGTTCGTCGCGCGGTAGAAGCGCGTGAAGATGCGCTCGTGCTCGTCGTTCGGGACCCCGGGGCCAGCATCAGCCACGTCGATGAACAGCCGGTCGCCGCCGTCGCGCAGCACGACCCAGACGGTGCTCCCGGCCGGGCTGAACTTGATCGCGTTGGTGATCAGGTTCGTCACGGCGCGCTGGAGCTGACGTCCGTCGACGTCGATCAGCGTCGGGATCGTGCCATCGACGGCATCTCGGACCAGCACCTGCTTCTCCAACGCCTGGGGACGGAGGAAGTCGCACACCTCGCGGCAGAGCTGGAGCGGATTGAACGGCTCGAGCCGCAGCTCGGTCTGGCCGCTCTCGAGTCGCGCGAGGTCGAGCATGTCGTCCACCAGCTCGCGCATCCGCTGGACGTTGCGCTCGGCGGCGTCGATGAGCTGCGCCTGGTCCGCACCCGGCTCCTGCATCATGCCGATCGAGAGCGCGACCACGGTGAGCGGCGTGCGCAGCTCGTGGCTGACCACGGAGACCACGTCGCGCTTGAGCTGCTCCACCTCGAGCACCGCCGAGACGTCGCGGACGATGATCAGGAGGCTGTGGCCGTCGCCGCGGTACTCGGGCACCTGGTACGCATCGAAGGCGAGGTCGCGCCCGGCGAGCTGCACGACATCCAGCCGCTGCGACGCGTTCGGGTTCGCCGCGCGCTCCCGCATGCGGTGATAGAGCTCCGCGCCGAGGACATCGTTCAGCGTCCCGCGGAGGCCCACGACGTCGCCCGGCTGCACGTCGAGGAGCGTCGAGGCGGCGGGGTTGCAGACGATGCAGGTGGTGTCCGAGCGTTCGACGAGCACGCCTTCGTGCATGGAGCGGATGACGTGCTCGCCGAGGAGCTGGCGCGCCGTCGCGACGCGGGCTTCGTCGATCGCCTGGAGGGTGCGCTCGCGCAGCGCGCGTAGCGTGTTCGCCGCCTGCAGGGCCGTGCGTCCCACCTCGTCCCGTCCCGCGAGGGAGTCGAGGACGGCAGGGCTGCCGTCGCGCTCCTGCGCGGCGACGAGGCCGCGTCGGATGTCGGCGACGCTCGTCGCCATCGTGCGGATGATGAGGCCGAAGCCCACGGCGCCGGCGACGGCGAGGGCGGTGAGGATCATCACCCAGCGGGAGAGCCCATCGCCGGCGGCGGCGGGCAGCGCCGACGCCGGGGCGTCGATGACGGCGACGAGCGTCTGCTGACCCCGGCCAAGCTCCAGCGGCGCGGCGATGGAGATCCGGCCCGGCGTCGTGCCGGGCAGGATCTGGACGCCCGCCGGTGGGCGGTCATCGCCGGACCAGGCGAGACGCAGCTGTCGGGAGGGGTCGGAGGTCATCATCGCCAGCGTCTGCTGGTCGAGCAGGACGCCGAGCGTGACCGCGGCGCGCTCCAGCCCCGGGCTCGTGCTGGCGCCGGCGGCGAGCACGGGCCCGTCCACGAAGGCGAACACGCCGCCATCGACGGCGCCGTCCAGGAGGTACATCGCGGCTTCGGAGTTGTCCTCCACGCCGTTCACGATCGAGCCGGTGAGCCCGCTCTGGTAGACGAGCGTGCGGCCGGGCCCGGAGACGAGGATGTAGTCCGCGCCACCGCGGCTGATGCGCCCGAGGCTCAGGAGATCCGGTTCCTCTCCACCCGTGACGGCGAACGAGGTGACGTCTTGCTCCTGGAGGAGCGCGGAGGCGTACTCCTGCAGGCCGTCGAGGCGCGACCGGAGGGCGGCCTGCACGGCCGCCATCTCCGCCTCGGCGGCCACCTGGCGCCGGCCCTCGTCCTCCTCTCCCACGGAGAGCCAGACGAACGTCGCCGCGCCCGCGAGGGCGAGGACGGTGACGACACCGGTGATGATCGCGGCGACCTGGTAGCGCAAGGCAGTTCCGGACCGAGGAGGTAGGTAGGCTTCCGGACACTATACGGGCCGCCCCCGAAGAGGCGGCCCGTCGTGGTTCGGCGTCCGTGGGGTTCGCGGTGAAACCCCGGTGAAGATTCGGCAAACCGACAGGTTGCCGGATCAGGACATGTACTGCCCGCCGTTCATCGAGAACTGCGCGCCGGTGTACCAGGCGCCCGAAGGCTTGCAGATGAAGGCGACCGTCTCCGCGACCTCCTCGGCGGTGCCGAAGCGGCCGAGCGGGATCTGCTTGATCAGGTTTTCCTTAATCTCGTCCGAGAGCGCGGCCACCATGTCGGTCTCGACGAAGCCGGGGCACACCGCGTTGACGGTGATGCCGAAGCGGGCGAGTTCCTTCGCCGCGGTCTTGGTGAAGGCGATCATGCCGGCCTTCGCCGCCGAGTAGTTCGCCTGGCCGATGTTGCCCATCTGGCCGATGACCGAGGACATGTTCACGATGCGGCCGTAGTTCCGCTCGCGCATGCCACCGAGGGCCGCGTTGGTCAGGTAGAAGATCGAGGACAGGTCCGTCTCGATGACGTCGTCCCAGTCCTCCACGGTCATGCGCTGGATCGTCTTGTCGCGGTTGATGCCGGCGTTGTTGATGAGGATGTCGACCTTGCCGAAGGTCTCCTCCGCCGCCTTGATGAGGGACTGGGCCTCGTCCGCTTCGGAGACGTCCGCCTTCACGACGAGCGTCTTCACGCCAGCCTTCTCACACTCCGCCGCGGTCGCCTTCGCGGCATCCTCGTTGGAGGTGTAGTTGATGACGACGTTCGCGCCCTCCTTCGCGAGCGCGATCGCGCACGCGCGACCGATCCCGCGGCTGCCGCCGGTCACGACGGCAACCTGACCCTCGAGTGCCCCTGCCATGTGTCCTCCCACCGAATCGGCCGAGGCCTCCCGGCCCGACCCGTCGTTTGCCCAGTGACGCCCGAGGCGGGCGCAGTCTGCCGTGAGATCGATCCGCTAGACGACGGTCTTGGGGGTGTACTCGCCCCACTCCTCGCGGAGGACGTTGCACATCTCGCCCAGCGTCGCGTACGTCCGGACGGCCTCCATGATCGGCTCCATGAGGTTCACGTCCTGGTGGGACGCCTCCCGCAGCCGCTTCAGGGCAGCCTCGGCGGCGGCCTGGTCACGGTTGGCGCGGACCTCGCTGAGCCGCTTGATCTGCGCGTCCACCACCGCCAGGTTGGGGCGGAAGATTGGCGTCGCGTCCTCGTCCGGGTCGATGTACTCGTTCACGCCGACGACGATCCGCTCCTTCGCCTCCACCTCGCGCTGCCAGCGCATGGAGGCCTCCTGGATCTCGTACTGCATGAAGCCGTCCTCGATCGCCTGGACGGAGCCGCCCATGTCCTCGATGCGGGACACGATCTTGCGGGCCTCTTCCTCCAGCGTGTCCGTGAGGCTCTCGACGTAGTACGAGCCGGCCATCGGGTCGATGGTGTCGGCGGCGCCGGACTCGAAGGCGATGATCTGCTGGGTGCGGAGGGCGATCTGCTGCGCCTCCGTGGTGGGCAGCGCCAGCGCCTCGTCGTAGCAGGAGAGCGCGAGCGACTGCACCCCGCCGACGACCGCCGCGAGCGCCTGGAGGGCGGCACGGGCGATGTTGTTCTTCGGCTGCTGCGCCGTCAGCGTCGAGCCGCCGGTCTGGGTGTGGGTGCGGAGCATCTGCGCGTTCGGGTTGGTGATGCCGTAGCGCTCCACCATGAGGCGGGCCCACAGCCGGCGGAGGGCGCGGTATTTCGCGATCTCCTCGAAGAAGTGGTTGTGGGTGTTGAAGATCCAGGAGACGCGCTGGGCGCTCTCGTTCAGGTCGCCACCCTGCCGCTTGCACTCGTCGAGGTAGGCGATGGCGTTCGAGAAGGCGAAGCCGATTTCCTGCGCCGCCGTCGAGCCGGCCTCGCGGATGTGGTAGCCGGAGACGGAGATCGAGTTGAACTTCGGCGCGTGCTCCGCGCAGTAGTTGATGAGGTTCGCGGCGAGCCGCACGGACTCCGCCGGCGGGAAGATGTAGGTGCCGCGCGCGACGTATTCCTTGAGCACGTCATTCTGAGCGGTGCCCATCACCACGCCGTGGCTGTGGCCCTGCTTCTCCGCGGCCACCATGTACATCGCGACGAGGATCGCGGCCGGAGCGTTGATCGTCATCGAGGTGGAGACCTCGTCCAGCGGGATGCCGTCGAATAGCGTCTCCATGTCGGCGAGCGAGTCGATGGCGACGCCCACCTGACCCACCTCGCCGGCGGCCATGATGTGGTCCGAGTCGTACCCGGTCTGCGTCGGGAGGTCGAAGGCGGCGGACAGGCCGGTCTGACCGTTCGCGAGCAGGTGCTTGAAGCGCTCGTTCGTCTCCTTCGCCGTGCCGAAGCCGGCGTACTGACGCATGGTCCAGAGGCGGCCCCGGTACATCGTCGGCTGCACGCCGCGCGTGAACGGGTACTGGCCCGGGAAGCCGATGTCCTCCAGGTAGGAGACGCGGGCCGTGTCCTCCGGCGTGTAGACGCGCTGCTGGGGCGCGGAGGAGGACTCGAACTGCGGCTTCCGCTCCGGGAATCGCGAGAGCACCTTGGCGACCGTCGAGTCCTCCCACTGGCGGTGGGCGGCGGCGATCGCCTCGATGTCGTTGTTGGGCCGAGCTTCAGACGTGGTCATAGGGCAGTGTCCCGTCGTTGCGAGGACGCAGCGCCGCGGGCTGGGAGCGTTCCGGGCCGGTGGGGCTAGCGGAGCGCCTCGACCATGACCAGCGCGTCACCGCGAATCACCTCGGTGCCGTCCTGCTTCGTCACCACTGTATCGAGTGAGACGCGCGAACGCTCCGCGTCGACCTTGGTGACCGTCACCGTCGCGGTGATCTCGTCGCCGGGCATGACCGGGGCGCGGAACTGCAGGTTCTGGCCCAGGTAGATGCAGACGGCGTTGGGCTGGAGCTTCGTGCCGATGGCGGCCGAGATCGCGCCGGCGCCGAACATGCCGTGGGCGATCGGCTGCTTGAAGCGCGTCCGGGCGGCGTACTCGGCGTCCGAGTGCAGGGGATTGGTGTCCCCGGTGACGCCCGCGAAGGTGTTGATCATCTCCTGCGTGACCGTGGTCGTGTAGCTCGCGGTCGTGCCTTCGGTCAGGCCCTGGACGTCATCAGCCATGTCATTCCCCCTCGCCGTCGCGGCGCCCGTCCCCCGGCGCGCACGCGCCGGCGCATCGTAGGGTCGGCAGGCCCGCGGGACAAATCGCCGCGGCCGCGCCGGCCGCGCCGACCGCGCTTAGGTAGGGCTGAAGGTTCGCCTCAGCCCCAGCATCATTTCAAGACTTATCCGCAATAAAATGCAAAAAACGTTGACCTCCCCGGAATAGCTGCCTACGCTGGTCAGCGAACGGGGAACCCAGATGGCCGTCATGGAACGCACGCGCGACGAGGTGCTCCGCCTGCTCTACGAGCGGGGCGAGTGCTCCGTCGCGGACCTCGCGACCGCGATCGGCGTCTCCGACTCGGCGGTCCGCCGGCATCTCGATCTCCTCGAGGCGGACGGGCTCGTCGTCTCGCGCCTGGAGCGCATCCCGCGCGGACGCCCGATCACCCGCTACGCCCTGAGCGAAGCAGGCGAGGAGGCGCGCGCGGCGGCGCATTACCAGCGCCTGCTGGCGCGGCTCTCCCCGGCGCTCGTGAACCTGACGCCGGAGGAGGTCCGCGGCCAGACGGGCCGCGAAATCCTCGACCGCGTCTTCGACCACGTCGCCGCTTCCGTCGCGGACGAGCACCGCGGCAAGGTCACCTCACCAAGGCTCGAGGAGCGTGTGCAGCAGGTGCTGGGTGCGCTCACGGAGGAGGGCATCCTCCGCGAGGTGGAAGAGGACGGCGACTTCTACCGGCTGAAGAACGCCGGCTGCCCCTATCGCTCGACGGCGATGGAGACGGCCGCGTGCTGCTCCGCGGACCGACGCACGATCGAGCTGCTGCTCGGTGCGCCCGTGGAGCAGGTGATGACGCTCGCCGACGGCGGGCACCAGTGTGAGTACCTCGTGCCGAAGCAAGGTGATCCGGCTTCGCGCGGAGATGATGAGACGACTGCGGGGACGGCCGGTGGGCTGCTGCCCGTGATGGCCTCTCAGGTGGCCCAGAAAGGGACAACGACCCAGCGATGACTGAACCGATCCTTCAACTGAAGGGCCTGAAGGCGTCCATCGCCGAGCAGCCCGAGGTCCAGATCCTGCACGGCATCGACCTGGAGATCGCCCCCGGCGAGATCCACGCGGTGATGGGGCCGAACGGCTCCGGCAAGAGCACGATGGCGAGCACGATCGCCGGCAGTCCGTCCTACGTGGTGGACGAGGGCCAGGTGCTCCTGAAGGGTGAGGACATCACCGAGGCGTCCGCCGACGAGCGGGCGCGCAAGGGCGTCTTCCTCTCCTTCCAGTACCCGACGCCGATCCCGGGCGTGACGATGGTGAACCTGCTCCGCGAGGCGATGAAGGCACGCCGCGGCGACGAGGTGCCGGCGCGCGAGTTCCTGGAGGAGCTCCGTGGCACCCTTGCGCGGCTGAAGATGCCGGAGGAGATGGCCCGCCGGTACGTGAACGAGGGCTTCTCCGGCGGCGAGAAGAAGCGCGCCGAGATCCTCCAGATGGGGATGTTGAAGCCGGACCTGGCGATCCTGGACGAGACCGACTCCGGCCTCGACGTGGACGCGTTGCGGACGGTGGCGGAAGGGGTCCTGGCGCTACGGACCCCGGACATGGGCATCCTGATCATCACGCACTACGAGCGCATCCTGAACTACATCACCCCGGACAAGGTCCACGTCCTCGTGAAGGGCAAGATCGTGAAGTCCGGTGACGCGTCGCTCGCCAAGGAGATCGAGGCGAACGGCTACGACCCGATCCTGAAGGAGCTGGGGCTCCTGGAAGGTGCGACGGCCTGATGACTACCACCCAGCCAGAGAACCTGGTCGGCGAATACCAGTGGGGCTTCCACGATGACGAGCAGCCGCTCTTCATCGCGGAGAAGGGCCTCAACGAGGACGTGATCCGGCAGATGTCCGCCATGAAGGACGAGCCGGAGTGGATGCTTGAGCAGCGGCTCGAGGCGTACCAGACGTTCCTCCGGATGGAGAACCCGAAGTGGGCCGGCTCACCGGAGAAGCTCGAGGCGATCGACTTCGACGACATCCACTACTACGTGCGCGCGTCCGACAAGGACAGCACGAACTGGGATGACGTCCCGCAGTACATCAAGGACACCTTCGACAAGCTGGGCATCCCGGAGGCGGAGAAGCAGTTCCTCGCCGGCGCCGGCGCCCAGTACGACTCCGAGGTCGTCTACCACAACATCCGCAAGGACCTCGAAGAGCAGGGTGTCGTCTTCCTGGGCATGGACCAGGGACTGAAGGAGTACCCGGAGCTCGTCGAGGAGCACTTCGGCACGGTGGTGCCGTCCGGCGACAACAAGTACGCCGCGCTCAACTCCGCCGTGTGGTCCGGCGGCTCGTTCATCTACGTGCCGAAGGGCGTGAAGGTGGACATCCCGCTGCAGGCCTACTTCCGGATCAACACGGAGAACATGGGCCAGTTCGAGCGGACGCTGATCATCGCGGACGAGGACTCGTACGTTCACTACGTCGAGGGCTGCACGGCGCCGATCTACTCGAGCGCGTCGCTGCACTCCGCGGTGGTCGAGATCATCGTGAAGAAGGGCGCCCGCGTGCGCTACACGACGATCCAGAACTGGTCGAACAACGTCTACAACCTCGTGACGAAGCGCGCCTACGCCTACGAGGACGCCGTCATGGAGTGGGTGGACGGCAACATCGGCTCGATGCTGACGATGAAGTACCCGTCCGTCTACCTGATGGGCGAGCGCGCGCACGGCGAGATCCTCTCCCTGGCATTCGCGGGCGAGGGGCAGCACCAGGACGCGGGCGGCAAGATCGTCCACGTCGCGCCGAACACGACCTCGGCCGTCGTGTCGAAGTCCGTCTCGCGCGGGTCCGGGCGAACCTCGTACCGCGGGCTGCTGAAGGTGCACGACGGCGCCGAGGGCTCGTCCAGCACGGTGCGCTGTGACGCGCTGCTCCTGGACGAGAAGTCCCGTTCGGACACCTACCCGACGATGGAGATCGACGAGGAGCGGGTGAACATCGGGCACGAGGCCTCGGTCTCGAAGCTCGGCGAGGACCAGCTCTTCTACCTGATGTCGCGCGGGATCGACGAGGAGTCGGCGGCGAAGATGGTCGTCAACGGCTTCGTCGAGCCGATCGTGAAGGAGCTCCCGATGGAGTACGCGATCGAGCTCAACCGCCTGATCGAGCTCCAGATGGAAGGGTCGGTGGGCTAATGGCCGAGACCACCCTGTCCACCGCCTACGGCCAGGCAGCCGTGGTGGCCGGCTCGAAGGAGCGGGGCGAGCCCGGCTGGCTGACCGAGAAGCGCGCCGAGTCGGCGCGCGCCTTCGAGGCGCTCCCGATGCCGACGACGAAGCTCCGCCCGTGGAAGTACACGGACGTCTCGGAGCTGGCGATCGACTCGTTCGAGCCGAACGCCGCCTTCGAGCCGGTCGTGAGCGGCGTCGCGCCCTCGGGTGCGTTCGTTGGCACGCTCGCCGAGGCGGCAGCCGACCCGGCGGTCGCGGCGATCGTGGAGCGCCACCTCGGTTCGCTGGTGCCGGCGACGGAGGGCAAGTTCATCGCGGCGAACGCCGCCCAGTGGCAGCACGGTGCGTTCGTGCACGCTGCCCGCGGCAAGGCGTTCGAGGAGCCTGTGACGGTCACCCTCGAGGCATCCCGCGGCGGCGTCTTCCCCCGCCTCCTGGTCGTGAGCGAGCCGGCGAGCGAGGTCACCGTCCTCGTCCGCTGCCTCTCCGGCAATGAGCCGGTGCTCGCATCCCAGGTAGTCGAGATCGTCGCGGGCGCCGACTCTAACGTGAAGGTCGTCTTCGACGTCGACTGGGGCCCGGCGACGCAGGAGTTCACCACCGTCCGGGCGAAGACCGAGCGGGGCGCCGACGTCCGGATCGCGACGCTGGCCATTGGCGGCGCGCTCGTGAAGCAGAGCCTGGAGGGCATCCTCGAGGGCGAGGGCTCGCAGGCCCGCATCCGTGGTGTCGCGCTCGGCGACGGCGACCAGCACTTCGACTTTGTCACGCTGCAGGACCACGTCGGACCGAAGACGCAGAGCGACGTCGAGATCAAGACGGCGCTCGCGGGCGCCTCGCAGTCGATCTACTACGGCGTCACACGCGTCGAGGAGACGGGCCGCGGCTCGGCGGCGGAGCAGGAGAACCGCAACCTGCTGCTCTCCAGCGACGCGAAGGCCGACTCGGACCCCGTGCTGGAGATCCTCACGAACGACGTGGTCCGCTGCGGCCACGGCGCCACGGTGGGGCCAGTGGACCAGGAGGCGTTCTTCTACCTCCAGAGCCGCGGGCTGGACCGTCGGCAGGCGATGAAGCTCCTCGTGGCCGGGTTCTTCACCTCCGTCCTCTCGGACGTCGGCGACGAGGCACTGGCCGAGGAAGTCGCAGCCGAGGTCGAACGAAAGCTGGCGGTCGCCCGCGTCTAGCGGGCGGCCGATCCCGGCGCCGGGAGGCGAAAGATGGACGAGACGAGCGTGAGCCCGCACCGAGTCGCCGCGACGTCGGACGTGCCTGAGGGGCAGGTGCGCGTGGTGCAGTGCGGTGAGCGCTCGCTCGCCCTGAGCAACATCGACGGCGAGCTGTACGCGATCGACAACATCTGTACGCACGACGGCGGACCACTGGGGGAGGGCGCCCTGCGACGCGGGCGCGTGATCTGCCCCCGGCATGGCGCCGCCTTCGACGCGAAGACCGGCAAGGTCCTCACCCTCCCGGCCGTGAAGAGCGTGAACGCCTACCGGGTGATTGTCGACGGCGACGACGTCCTGGTGGAGTGTGACGAGTAGAGACGGGGCCGGAGTGACGATCACCACGCCGGGAGTCGACCACCTGCCGTTCGATCTCGAACGTATCCGGCGCGACTTCCCGATCCTGAAGCGCGAGATCGGCGACCGGCCGCTCGTGTATCTGGACAACGCGGCGACGAGCCAGCGTCCGGTCCAGGTGCTGGCGGAGATGACGCGCTTCTACCGCGACCACAACGCGAACATCCACCGCGGCGTGCACACGCTCTCCGTGGAGGCAACGGACCTGTACGAGGAGGCGCGGCGGAAGATCGCGCGCTTCGTGAACGCCCGCCGCGCCGAGGAGATCGTCTTCACGCGGAACACCACGGAGTCGATCAACCTCGTGGCGCACGGCTGGGGGCGGAAGTTCCTCGAGGCCGGGGACGAGGTGGTGATCTCCGAGATCGAGCACCACTCGAACATCGTCCCGTGGCAGATGCTCCGCGACGAGCGCGGGATCGTCCTCAAGTACATCCCCATGCTGCCGGACGGCACGCTCGACCTCGAGGCGGCACGGGGCGTCATCGGGCCGAGGACGAAGCTGCTCGCGATCACCGCGATGTCGAACGCCCTCGGCACGATCGTGCCGCTCGACGTGCTCATCCCGATGGCGCGCGAGCACGGCGCGAAGGTCCTCGTGGACGGCGCGCAGTCGGTGCCGCACCTCCCGGTGGACGTACAGGCGCTGGATATCGACTTCCTCGCGTTCTCCGCGCACAAGATGCTGGGCCCGACGGGGATGGGCGCGCTGTGGGCGCGTTACGAGATCCTCGATGCGATGAACCCGTTCATGGGCGGCGGGGACATGATCCTCACGGTCACGATGGAGCGGTCGACCTGGGCGGACGTGCCCGCGAAGTTCGAGGCCGGCACGCCGAACGTCGGCGGCGCGGTCGGGTTCGGGACCGCGGTGGACTACCTCAGCGCGCTGGGAATGGACGCCGTGCGCGCGCACGAGGTGGAGCTGACGGACTACGCCCTCCGCCGCCTGGGCGACGTGCCGGGCGTGACGATCTTCGGCCCGCCCACGGCGCAGGAGCGCGGCGGCGTGATCTCCCTCGAGCTGGAGGGCGTCCACCCGCACGACGTGGGCCAGGTGCTCGACACGCACGGCGTCGCCGTCCGGACCGGGCACCACTGCGCGCAGCCCGTGATGGCGGCGCTCATGGTGCCCGCCACGGCGCGCGCGTCCTTCTACCTCTACAACACCACTGACGAGGTCGACCGGCTTGCCGTCGCCCTCGAGGAGGTGTCGCGCTTCTTTGGGGGCGCCTGATGACGAATGACCCGCTGAAGACCGGCGGCTCGGGCCTGCTGGACGAGCTGTACCGGGAGATCATCCTGGACCACTACCGGCGGCCGAGGAACCACGACCCGCTGAACACGCCCACCTGCTCCGCGGATGGCGCCAACCCACTCTGCGGCGACACGATCCACCTCGAGGTCTCGCTCGACGACGGGACCATCGACGAGATCGCGTTCGCCGGGGCCGGCTGCTCCATCTCGCAGGCGTCCGCCAGCATGATGACCGAGTATGTGAAGGGGCGCACCGTCGCCCAGGCCCAGCAGGGCATCGACGCGTTCCAGCGCATGATGACCTCCGGCGAGACGCAGGAGGTCGACGGATTCGACGACATCGACGCCCTCCAGGGCGTGGCGAAGTTCCCGGCGCGCGTGAAGTGCGCCTCGCTCGCGTGGAAGACGCTGGAGCAGGCCCTCGAGGGCGGGGGCGTGGTGAGCACCGAAGAGGGGAAGACCTCCGATGACTGACGAGAGCACGACCACCGTGACCCCGCCGACGGACGAGGAGCTGCGCGAAGCGCTCCGGGCCGTCGAGGACCCCGAGCTGCACATGAGCATCGTGGACCTGGGCCTGGTCTACGGCGTCGAGATCGACGAGGACCGACGGGTGACCGTCGACATGACGCTCACCTCCCCGGCGTGCCCCGTGGGGCCGATGCTCCAGGGGCTGATCTTCCACAAGCTCTCGCAGATGGAGGGCGTGGAGGACGTTGAGGTGAATCTGGTGTGGAGCCCGCCGTGGGACCCGCGCACGATGGCGTCCGAGGACATCAAGATCGCCCTCGGCATCTGGTAGGGCGGCATCTGGTAGGGCGGCATCTGGTAGGGCGGCAGCGGGTGGGGGGCTCGCGCTAGTCCGCGAAGTCCGCCGGCAGCCCATTCTTCGGCATGTCGAGCCGCACCTCCGCGCTACCCGGCGAGCAGCCCTCGGTCGCGCCGCCCCGGCAGATTCCGAGGAGGACCTCCTCGAAACTCACGACATAACCCGTCGTTTCCCGCACGACATCGAGGCGATCGAGGTCGCGTGTCGCGTCCGGGTGGAGGGCGACGCCCTGGAAGTCGTACCGGGCGTCAGAGCAGGGGTCCACGTAGACGCCGCGCAGCTCCGCGTTCGCCGCGACCGCCTCCCAGGTCACGTTGCAGCCGGACGCCGGGTCGCGCGAGAGGAGCGCGACCGCCGGGCCAGCGTCCGCCGGAACCCCGAGGTAGGCGCCGAAGGTCCGGTTCTGGGAGTCGAAGCCGAGGGAGGTCACGGGGAGGAACTTCGGCAGTCCCTCCTCGTACTCAGAGTGGCGCACGCGGATCTCGCGGTCGGGCGTGTCCGCGAACGAGACGAAGCAGACGCCGCCGAGGAAGAGCATCGCGAGCACGAAGGCGCCGAACGCAAGCAGGCGCGGCCACGGGTTCGTCGGCCGGGAGGAGTCCGCCGGACCGGACAGGGCGTCGCCGCCCCGGTGGGACGGTTCGCGCGGGGTGCGGCTGGGGACGCCCGGGTTGGAGCTCACCCCTCGATCCTACCCGCGTGTCCCAGCATGCGCCGCTTTCTCGTCACACTCGATGGTTGCTCCCCGAGAAAGCATCGCTAGGATCGAGTCACCACCACGCGACGCCCCCACGAGTGTCCCAGCCCTCGAGGAATTCCATGAGCGCGCGTTTCCCGGTGCCCGCAGCATTGAGCGATCTGGACAAGTTGTCGCGCGCGTGAGCAGGCGCTACAGCCGCCGCCGCTTCCTCCGGTTCGGGGCCACCGCCATGACAGGGGTCGGCTTCGCCGCGCTCATCGGGTGCACGTCGGATGATGCCGGGAGCACCTCGACGCCGTCGGTGACGGCGACGGAGACGGACGACCGCATCCGCGTGCGCGTCGCCTCCAGCGCGACGCGTGCGCCGGGCGCCCCCACTGAGCTCTCGCTCGGCGTGACGGACGACGAGGTGGGGGCAGACGGCCTCGATCCGATCTCGCGGGCGCTGACCTACTCGCGCCTCGTGGGCTTCGACCCACGCACCGCGTCCATCTACGGCGACCTCGCCGCCGAGGTGGAACTGCCGGAGCCGCTCGTGGTGCGACTTCGCCTGCGCGAAGGGGCGTTCTTCCACCCGGACGCGTCCGGCACCGCATCACCGATCACCGCCGATGTCGTGAAGCGTGACCTCGAGACGCGCCGTGACGAGGGGACGTTCCTGTTCACCGAGGTCGTCGATGCGATCGAGGCGCCGAGCGCGAGCGACGTGATCCTGCGGCTCAAGGCGCCGTTCAGCCTGCTCTTCGAGTACCTGGCGCGGACGGACGCCTCGATCCGTTCCACGCAGGACTATGGCGGCCTGATCGCGCCGATCGGGAGTGGACCGTTCCTCCCGACCGGGCTGAACCGCGACGCGCTCGTGCTGCGCCCGAACCCGCTGGCTGGGAATGACGAGGCGCGCGTCTCGCAGCTTCGCGTGCGGCGGGTCGCGCAGACGGGCGACCTCGACGCCCTGTTCCTCCAGCGCGAGATCGACATCCGCGAGCACCCCGACCAGCGCAGCCGCGAGGTGGCGTCTGGCCGGGAGGACCGCATCGAGCTGTCGCGGCCGCGGCACCGGATGCGGGGGCTCGCGCTCTCCCTCCTCGCACCCCGCGATCAAGCCTCAGCCTCGGTGGTGGAGGCGTTCCGGGACGCGCGCGTGCGGCGGGCGGTCTCGATCGCGCTCGATCGGCAGGCGCTGCTCGCCGCCGACGCCGGGCTGCTCTCCGGGCCGGTGGGTCCCTCCTTCGCGGGGGACGCGCTGCCGGCCGTCGAGCTGGAGGCGCATCCGCTCTACCAGCGATCGCCGGCCGAGGCGACGAAGCTCCTCGACGCGGCGGGGTATGGCGACCTGGAGTTGCGCCTCTCGCATTCCGACTCCCCGTTCATGTTCACGCTCGCCCGCGCGGCGGCCGATCAGCTGATCGGCGCCGGCATCGGTGTCCGCCTCGTGGGGCGGCCACAGCAGGAATTCGAGACCTCGTTCCTCGCGGGTGACTTCGAGGCCGCGTTCTTCGAGCTGGATCGCCTCGGCTCACCCGACATCGGGCTGCGCCTGCACACGAGCGGGGGCCTGGAGGGCGACCGTTCACCGTGGGGCTACTCGAACCCGGTGTACGACGCGAAGGTGCGGGAGGCGCTGTCCCAGATCGACCCGGCGGACCGCACCCGCCACTCTCGGGAGGCGCAGCGGCTGCTCCTGGACGACGTTCCGGCGATGCTGCCGCTCACGGCGCCGCTCGAGTTCGCCTCGGTCCGCCGTGGGGTCAGCGGCTACGAGTTCGACGCCTACGACTTCAATGCCGGTACGCTGGCTCGCTTCTGGCAGGGGCCCGACGCCTCCGTCAGCCCGGAGGCGTAGCTCAGGGGGCTAGTGCTGGCCGCCCAACCGTCCCGCCTCGATCGACTCAGCGAGCACCTCGACCACGTGGCGCACCTCGGCGTCGACCTCGTAGCGTTGCGCGCCGTTCTCGATCTGGAGGGTGCACCCGGGGTTGGAGGTGCACACGGTCGTCGCGCCCGTGGCGGCGATCGCGGCCATCTTCGGCTCCAGGACGCGGCCGGACATCTCCGGTTGGACGGCCGAGTAGAGGCCCGCGGAGCCGCAGCAACGGTCCGGGTTCGACATCTCGCGGAGCGAGACGCCTGGGATTGCCGCGATGATCTCGCGGGGGGCGTTCCGGATCCGCTGGGCGTGCGCCAGGTGGCACGCGTCCTGCAGCGTCACCACCCGGTCGACCCGGCCCAGGTCGTGCGCGAATTCCTGCCCGGCGATGAACTCGAGGACGTCCTTCACCTTCGCCGAGAACACCTCTGCGCGCCCCGCCCAGCGGCGGTCGTGGCGGAGGAGGCGGCCGTATTCCTTCATCGCCGCACCGCAGCCCGCGGCGTTCACGATGATGGCGTCGACGCCGGCCTGCTCGAAGGCGTGGATGTTGCGACGCGCGAGGGCGCGCGCCGTCTCGGCGTCCCCGGCGTGGGCGTGGAGCGCCCCGCAGCAGACCTGCGCCGGTGGGGCGACCACGGCGCAGCCCGCGTGCTCGAGCGCGGTGACCGTCGCCTCGTGCATCCCCGGATACATCTCGCCGTGGAGGCATCCGAGGAGCATCGCGACCCGCGTCGTGGCGCCGGGCGGCGAGGCGAGGTCACCCGTCCGCCGGAACGGCACGGCGCCGAGCGAGGGCGCGGAGGCCTCCAGGCGGCGGAGCGGCTCCGGCAGCATCGGCGTGAGCGCCCGGCGCACGAACCACCGCAGGCCCGTCCGCTGGTAGAGCCGCAGCCCGGCAAGCGCCGCGCGCAGCACGCGCGGCCGTGCCAGGACGTGTCGCAGCGCGAACGCTCGCAGTCGCCACTCGCGGGGCTGCTCGGAGGCCGGATTCGCCATCAGCGCGGCGCGGGCGTCCTCCATGATCCGTCCGTAGGGGACGGCGGAGGGGCAGGCGGTCTCACACGCGCGGCACTGCAGGCAGAGGTCGAGGTGCTCAAGCGTGCGCGGCGTCGTTTCGATGCGGCCGTCGCGGATGCCGCTGATCAGGTGCAGCCGCCCGCGCGGTGACTCCAGCTCCTGGCCGGTCGCGAGGTACGTCGGGCAGGAGGGGAGGCAGAAGCCGCAGTGGATGCAGTTCGCCAGGTCCTCCGCGCTGGGCACGTCCGGGCCGACGAAGCGGAGGCCGGTCACAGGATTGCCCCCCACCGCCCCCGGTTGATGGTGCGCTCGGGGTCGAACCGGTCGCGCAGCGCCTCGACGAGGAGGGCGTCCCCCGGCGAGGGCGCCACCTCGTGCCGGAGTTCGGCCGGAGCGGACTCGACCTGGAGGAAGCCGCCGAGCCGCTCGGCTACGTCGCGAAGCCCCACGATCTCGTTGGCGGTGGTGGTGGCCTCGAACACCGCGACGACGGCGCCGGCGGCGACGTGCGCCCAGGCGGTCGCGGACATCGCCTCCGCCGCGTCGAGGAACTCGCGGACGGTCGTTGGCGGGACGCCGGCGCGGACCACCGTCCGCGAGGCGTCGCCGTGGAGGCGACGCAGGGAGGGCCACGCCGCCTCCGGCGCCTCGTCGAACGGGACGACCGTGGCGAGGTCGGACGCCGATCGCTCGACGGTGCGTCGTGCACCGGCGAGCTCGATGAGGAGCTGCGGAGCCGCGTCGAGGCCGGCGAGGCGTGCGGCCGGTGGGGTGAGGAGGGTGAGGGCGCGGAGCGCCGGGCTGGCGTCCCAGGTGCGGAGCGCCGCGGCGATCGCGGCTTCGAGATGGGGCAGCTTCGCGACGAGCGTGCGCGAGGCCTCCGGCAGCGGGGCGACCTTGAAACTCGCTTCGACGATCACGCCGAACGCGCCGAGCGCGCCCGTCTGGAGGCGGTGGAGGTCGTAGCCGGTCACGTTCTTCACCACGCGCCCGCCCGACCGCACGCGGTCGCCGGAGGCGACGCAGACTTCCACGCCGAGGACGAGGTCGCGCGCTGCCGGCAGCAGCCCCCGCCACGCGCCCGAGCGCGCGGTGGCGAGGAGGCCGCCGATGGTCACGTCGTCGCTCGGCGGCGGGTCGACCGGGAGGTACTGGCCATGCTCGCGCAGCTCCGCCTGGAGCGCGCCGAGCCGCCGCCCGGCCTCGACGGTGACGGTGAGGTCGTCCGGGACGTACTCGACGGTGCGCCGGAGGCCAGCGAGGTCCACGGCGACGTCGTACGCCGCGAGTGGCCGTCCGAGGGCGAGCGCGGTGCGGGCGCCCTGCGGGACCACGGCGAGCCGTTGCGCGTCCGCGAGCTGAAGCAGCGTGGCGAGGTCCTCGCGGGTCGCGGGCTCGAACGCCGCCTGTGGCGTGACGCCGTCGATCGGGTAGCGCCCGGGGTCGCGCTCACTGCCCGGGGCGATGGCGGCGCGCAGCGCGTCGATGGCGGCCGACGGCGCCGTGGTCATACGTACGAGCCGGCGCCGAGATGCTGCACGATCTCGGAGGCGTGCCCGGAGGCGCACCCGTGTCCACCGGGGAGGACCTTGCACGGATTGAAGCGGTCGGACGGGCCGAAGGCTTCCCGCACGGCGCGCTGCGCCTCCAGGTCGGTCTCGGAGAACACCCACTCCATGTAGGAGCGCTTCTCGAGGCCGATGCCGTGCTCGCCGGTGATGGAGCCGCCGGCGTCCACGCAGGCGCGCATGATCGCGCCGCCCAGCTGGAGCACGCGCTCCGTCGCGCCCGGGACCGTCGGGTCGAACATGATGTTGGGGTGGAGGTTGCCGTCACCGGCGTGGAAGACGTTGGCGCAGGCGAAGCCATACTCCCGGCACAGTTCCTGCACGCGCGTCATCACCTCCGGCAGCTTCGTCCGCGGCACCACGCCGTCGAGGAGGTAGAACGCGGGGGCCGCGCCGCCGATCGCGCCGATCGCGGCCTTGCGCCCTTCCCACAGCCGCTCGCGTTCGGCGGCCTCGTCCGCGGATCGCACCTCGCGCGCACCCGCGTCGAGGCACGCCTGCTCGACGACCGCCGAGTCCGCGGCAACGCCGTCCGCGACGCCCTCGACCTCGATGAGGAGCACGGCGCCGGCATCCAGCGGATAGCCCGCGCGGATGCGGGGCTCCACGATGCGGATGATCTCCTGGTCCAGCATCTCCATCGCGACGGGGATGACCCCGCGACGGATCACCGTCGAGACGGCCTCGGAGGCCGCCGCGACCGAGTCGAAGATCGCGAGGAGGGTGCGGGTCGCCGGGGGCTGCCGCACGAGGCGCAGCGTGGCCTCCGTGACGATGCCGAGTGTGCCCTCGGACCCCACGAACAGGCCGCGGAGGTCGATGCCCGGGGCGTCCGGGACGCGCCCGCCGAGGCGCACCACGCGCCCGTCAGGCAGCACCACCTCGAGGCCGAGGACGTGGTTCACCGTCGAGCCGTGGGCGAGGGTGTGCGGACCACCGGAGTTGTTCGCGATGTTCCCGCCGATCGTGCAGACGCGCTGCGAGGACGGGTCGGGCGCGTAGACGAGGCCGTACTCGGCGAGGGCGTTCTGCAGATGAAGGTTGATGACCCCCGGCTGGACGACGGCGACGCGGTTGTCCACGTCGATGCCGAGGATGCGGTTCATCCGCGTGAGCGCGACGAGGACGCCGCCGCGGATCGGGACGGCGCCGCCCGAGAGTCCGGTGCCGGAACCGCGCGGTACGACGGGCACGTCGTATTTGACGGCGATCCGCACCGCCGCCGCGACGTCCTCGGTGGTCAGGGGGAACACGACGACGTCCGGGAGCGAGCGCTCAATGGTGGCGTCGTACTCGTAGACGATGAGGTCCTCGGGGGCGTGGAGGACGTTGGCCGACCCGAGGGCGTCCTGCAGCTCGCTGACCAGGTCCCCGGTGGAAGTCGTCGGCATGGCGTGGGCGAGTGTAGCATCGGGGCTGGAGGCTTCCCGTGAGCTCAGACCGTCCGGAGGACGCCGACCATCCCATCGACCGTGGGGAGCCTCGTCCCCTCGACCTCGACGTCATCCGCGCGGGCGTGGAGGAGGCGGTGGAGGAGGCGTGCGAGGCGATCCGCGTCGTGCTGCGACAGCAGACGGTGAAGGTGGGGCACAAGCCCGGCGAAGGCCCCGTTACCGAGGCGGACTACGCCGCCGACGATGTCCTCCGGAAGCACCTCCTCGCCCTCATCCCCGGCGCCCACTGGCTCTCGGAGGAGTCCGAGGCGGATGCCCCGCTGATCCACGGCGAGCCAACCTGGGTGGTCGATCCCCTGGACGGGACGCGTGAGTTCCTCCGCGGCCTCCCGGAGTTCGGCGTCTCCGTGGGGCTCTTCGTCGACGACCGCCTCGTCCTGGGGTGCGTCGGGCTGCCGATCCAGCGCGAGGTGTACCTCGGGATCTGCACCGGCGACCGGTGCGAGGCCTGGAAGGACGGCGAGCCGCTGCCGAGGCTCCCCGATGACGGGGTCGTGCGGCGGGTCGTGGTGTCCCGGCACGACTACGAGTGGCGGCGCATCCAGTACCACCTGCCCTGGGAGACCTACCCGCTCGGCTCGGCCGTACTGAAGCTCGTTCACGCGGCGACCGAGGACCGCACGATCTACTTCTCCACCGGGCCTCGTTCCGTGTGGGACGTCGCCGGCGGCGCGGGTGTCCTCCAGGGTGTCGGCGGGGCGCTGGTGATGATCAACGGGAAGCCGCTCGCGCTCTCGCCGCAGCAGATCAAGGTGCCGCCCTATGCCGCCGGTGCGCCGGCGGACTGTCGCGCGCTGCTCACCGAGCTGGGCGCAGAGCTGGAGGACTGACGTGACCGGCGTCCGGTTCGAGCGGATGGGCTCGGACGACCTCGATCGCGTCCTCGCCGCCGCCGAGCTGTTCGACGCGCCGCCGACCCACGACCACACGCGACGCTTCCTTGCCGAGGCGGGCCACCACCTGATCGTCGCCTTCGAGGGCGAGGAGGCGGTCGGCTTCGTGAGCGGGGTCGAGGTGGCGCACCCCGACAAGCCGGTCGAGATGTTCCTGAACGAACTCGGCGTTCGGGACGCCTCGCAGGGACGGGGGATCGGGCGCGCGCTGGTGGAAGCGCTCCGCGACCTCGCGGTCGATCGCGGTTGCGCGGCGATGTGGGTGCTGACCGACGCCGACAACGCAGCGGCGCTGCGCACCTATCGCTCCGCCGGGGCAGATCTGCCCGCGGAGCAGGTCATGCTCGAGTGGATGCTCCGCGGGGAGGCCTGAGCGTGCCGTACCAGATCGAACGCGTCGAGGACCTCGAGGAACACTGGCCGGACCTCTGGCGGCTCTTCCAGGGGATCGTCGACTACCACGAGCCCCTGACCGGCGAGCGCCTGCAGAGCGGAGCTGAGGAGGCCTGGCGGGCGCACCTCACCCGACAGCACGGGCTGGTGCTCCTCGTGCGCGACGAGCATGGCAGGGCGATCGGCATGGCGTTCGCCGAGGAGCGTGAGAACCCCACGCTCGGCCTGCGTTACGGCATGCTCGACACTGCCTACGTCGAGGAAGCGCACCGCCGCGCGGGCGTGGGCCAGCTCATGACGGAAGAGGTCGAACGCTGGTGTCGCCAGCGGAGGCTGTCACGGCTCGACCTGACCGTGCGGGCCGCGAACATCGACGGCACCACCGCATGGCGCGCCCTCGGGTTCCGGGACGACTCCATCCGCATGCGGAAGGACCTGACCTGAGCGCCGGCCGGTCAGAAGAGGATGAGCAGGATCACGACGATCAGCAGGATGGTGAACAGGCCGGGAAGGGCGATACGCATGAGGGCCTCCTTGCTGCGAGGCTAGACGCGTCCTCCTTCCGGCTTCCTTGCCAGTGCTTCCGCGTGGGTATCAGTCCCGCGTCATCTGCCCACGCAGCGCGCGGCGGAAATGAAGAACCCCGGGCGTCCCCGGGGCTCTTCGGTCCGCGCGGGAAGAGTTACTTCTTCTTCGTGGACTTGGAAGCCGGCTTCGCCGGAGCAGCCGCGGGCTTCGCCGCAGGCTTCTTCGTAGCAGCCAAGGATTGCTCCTTTGACTACCGGTCCGTCGCGTCTATGGGTTGCGCGGTGCCGGAACCCATGGGTGAGCGAAGCGTGTTGGGCCCGACGCGTTTCGCTCGATCTATGTAACGCGTTTCGGGGTTGTGCGGTTGCCCTCGCGGGCGTCGACGCGGACTTTTTCTTCGACGCGTGACCAGCGGGGATCCGAAGGCGTGACCTTAGTCCTCGGTGCGCTGGGCGCCGACGCACCACAGCGGGTCGGCGCCCTCCGGCGAGCGGTCGATGAACACCGGCTCGCCAAAGTTCCCGGCCATCCCGAAGTACGTCGCGACGAGCCGGACGCGGTCGCGAGGGCCGAGCTGCTGCCAGACCTCCACGGCCTTCGTCGGGAAGAGGCGGTGGGAGAAGGAGACCATGAACGTTCCGCCCGGCGCGAGCACGCGGCCCACCTCCCGGAACACCTCCACCGGACGCGTGAGGTACTGCACGGAGACTGCGCAGAGCGCGACGTCGAAGGAGGCGTCGTCGTAGGGCAGCGTCGGTTCGGCGTTCAGGTCGTGGAGCGTGCGCTCGGTGAGCACGGGGTTCGCCTCGAGCTCCGCGCGGTTCATCCCGAGGCCAGTGACGCGGGCGTACGACCGCTCCGAGGGCAGGTGCGACACCCACGAGGACATCAGGTCGAGCACGCGCGTGTCCGGCGGGATCAGCTCCCGGTAGAGCGCGGTGAGGGCATCGATCGTCGCGTCGTCGATGTGGGTCACCAGCCGCGGCTCTTCGTAGAAGAACCGGTCCGAGGACATGTCGGCGCGGCGGAAGAAGTGCGGCGGCAGCTCCGGCGCGTCCATCGGCGGCGTCAGCGAGACCCGGTCGGGACGACGAGGCTGCCGTGCAGGCCGTCGTGCCCGGGGATGGTGCAGACGAACGAGAGGGCTCCGTCCGGCGGGACGCGCAGGCGGATGACCGTGTCGCCGTCCTCGGCCACGGACTGGTCCATCTCCGATCCCGGCGCCGCTCCCATGAGCACGAACGAGTGGGGTGCTCCGGCGGAGCCATCGAGGACGAACTCCACGACCGAGCCAGGCGCGGCCTCGATCCCCGCGAGGTCGAGCACGCCGGTCGAGGCGTCGACCACGAAGCGCTGGTCGGGCTCGACCGACGAGAGGTCCGAGGAGATCACCGGAGAACCGTGTGAGTGGGCGCCCCACGCGAACGCCCAGGCGACCGCGCCGACGAGCATGCCGAAGAGCGCGAGGCGGCGGACGTTCGGCCGCGGGAGCCCGCGGCCAGGGTCAAGCGAAGCGTCCAGGTTCACGGTCACGTCCTCAGGCTACCGCGCCTCGTCGAAACCCGCCCTGCGGGGTCAGGGGCGGGGCGCCCCGAGGGCGTCCGCCAGCTCGTGCAGGTCGCGGATGCGCGCGACGCGCGGATCCAGCTCGGTGTCCGCGTTCGTCGGCCAGGTGCGGAGGAAGACGCGCGCCCGCGACCGCTGCGCCAGCAGTTGGGCCGTGCGTGGATCGTCGTCGACGTGCTCGGCGGCGCCGAGGAGGTCGATCGCCTCGAGCTTGTAGTGCGGGCTCCGCAGCGGCGTCTCGTTCACCATGATCCGGTCGAAGTACTGGACGAGACCGTGACGGCGCAGCCACCAGCTCGGGTACGTCCGGCGCCCGGTCAGCACCACGAGCCGTCGGACCTGGCTGAGCCGCGCGAGCGCCGTCCTCGCGTCCGGGAGTGGCCGGCGCGGGTTGAAGCGCAGCGTGTCCCACGGCACGCGCAGCCACGTCGGCGGGATGCTGGCCGGCCTCGGCTCCGCGTCAGGGTCGAGGAGGGTGCTGGAGATGCCGACGTTCCATCCGAAGAACGGACTGCAGAACACGCCGTCCATGTCCACGGTCAGGATGGGAAGCAGCTCTGCGCCGCGCGGGTCGGGCTGCAGTTCGAGCTGCGGTCGCTCGACGGTGATGGTCACGCGGGCTCCTTCGGGGATGCAGGGCGTACGAACGCGAACGAGAGCGCAAAGCCGGCCACCAGCGCCGCGAGGCCCGTGAGGAACGCCTCGCGCTCCATGAACCCGGCGAGCAGCATCGCGCCGATGAGGCCAACGACCGGGATCACGGGCACCCGGCCCACGTGCGGGCGCAGACGGAACGGACGAGGACGCTCGGGCTGGGTGAACCGCAACCTGATGACGGAGGCGTTCACGACGATGAAGAGCACGAACACCGCGAAGTTCGTGACCTGTGCGACGAAGCCGATGTCACCCGTCAGGCCGAACCCAATCGCCACCACCGCCGCGAAGAGGATCGCGCCCCACGGCGTGCCTCGTGCTGCCCACACCGAGCCGGCGACCGCCGGGAGTAGCCGTCGTCGCGCCATGCCGTACATCGCGCGCGGGCCGGTAGCGATGAGCAGGAGGACCGTGTTGAAGGTCGCGAATAGCGCCACCACCGACAGCGCGTCGGCGACGCGGTCGTTCGTGGCCACGCGCACCACGGACGCGAGCGGGCTGGAGTCGCCCGCGAGCTGCGCCGCCGGCACGACGGAGACGGCGACGGCCGTCACCGTGACGTAGAGGATCGTGGTGACTCCGATCGCGATGAGGAGCGCGAGCGGGATGTTCCGCGTCGGATGCTCCACCTCCTCCGAGAGCGTGGCGATTTCCTCGAACCCCTCGTACGCGAAGAAGACGAGCGCTGCGCCGGTGAGGAGTCCCGCCGCGCCGTGCTCGAAGTGGAGCAGGTTCGCGTCGCCGAGGAACGGCACGCCCACGATCAGCACGAGGATCAGCCCGGCAGCCTCGACGATCGCGAAGAGCGAGGCGAGACGGATCGTCTCGCCCACGCCGATGAGCGCGATGCCGGCGCAGAGCGCGATCGTGGCCAGCGCTACCGGGACCTGCGCGCCGCCGACCAGCGACACGAAGTACCCCGCGAATCCCAGCGCGACGGCGGGTGCGCCGATCAGGTTCACGACGACGTCCATCCAGCCGGTGACGAAGCCGACGCGCGGGCCAAAGGACTCCTCGGCATAGGCGGCGGCGGCACCCGCCTCTGGGATCGTGGAGGTGAGTTCGGCGTAGGAGAGCCCGGTGGCTGCCGCGAGGATGGCGCCGAGGAGGAAGGCGAGCCAGGCGCCGTCTCCCACCTCACCGGCCGCTTCGCCGATCAGCACGTAGATCCCGGCGCCGAGGACGATCCCGATCCCCGACAGCGACGCGCCGAGCGCCCCCACCGAGCGGTGGAGGCGTTCAGGACGGTGGGCCTGGATCGGATCCATCCGGGCTCCTCGGGAGGCGCGTCGCGGGCGCGACTACACGATGATCGGCGGCTCCGGCGGCGGGCTCGGCGGGATGCCGGGCGGGGTCGGGTAGGTGCCACGGTCGGGCATCGGAATGTGCTGCTCCTGGTGCGCGCCCGGCGGGCGGCGCTCCAGCTGGGCCTGGAACTGCGTGAGCCGGTCCTCCACCTTGCGGTAGACCGTGCCCTCTGCGAACTGGCCGCTCGCATCGCGTTCTCCGCCGGCCGGCACGCCCGTGAGGATCTCGATGCCCTCCTCGATCGTGTCGATTGCCCAGATGTGGAACTGTCCCGCCTCGATCGCCTCCGCGACGTCGTTGCGGAGAATGACGTTGGGGACATTGGTCCGCGGCACCATCACGCCCTGCTTGCCGGTCAGCCCACGCGCCCGGCAGACCTCGAAGAACCCCTCGATCTTCGCGGCGGCGCCGCCGATCGGCTGGATATTCCCGAGCTGGTCCACCGAGCCTGTAACCGCGACCTGCTGGTCGATCGGGATGTCGGCGAGCGATGAGAGGAGTGCGTACAGCTCCGTCGAGGACGCCGAGTCGCCGTCGATGTCGCTGTAGAGCTGCTCGAACGTCAGCGAGGCGTGGAACAGCGACGCCCGGTCCTGGCCGAAGCGGTGCGCGAGGAAGCCGCGGAGGATGAGGAAGCCCTTGTTGTGGATCCGCCCGGCCATGTCGCTCTCGCGCTCGACCATCACGATCGAACCGCGCCCGGGCGAGGTGACGCAGGTGACGCGGGACGGGCGTCCGAACGCCAGGTCGCCGAGGTCGTAGACCGAGAGCGCGTTGATCTGCCCGACACGTTCCCCCTCCGTGGCGACGGTGATCGTGCCCTCCTCCATCGCCTCCAGGATGCGCTCGGCGACGAGCGAGGAGCGGTAGGTGCGCTCGTCGAGCGCGCGGAGCACGTGGCGCTCGTGGACGTGGCGGTCGCCGTCGTGGCCGGCCCAGTAGTCGGCCTGGCGGACGATGTCGAGGAACCCCGCCATGTTCGCGGAGAGCCGACGGCGGTCCTCGACCATGCGTGACGAGTGCTCGATGAGGCGGCAGACGGCGCCCCGCGAGAACGGCCGCAGGCCGCGGCGGTCCGTCTCGTTCCTCACGATCGAGGCGAGGCCGTTCGCGTTGTCGCGGTTGCGGTCCAGCTCGGTCTCGAAGTCCGCCTTCACCCGGAAGAGCTCCCGGAAGTCCGGGTCGTAGCGGTACAGGAGGCTATAGAGCATCGAGTCGCCGACGAGGATGACTTTCACCTGCAGCGGGATCGGCTCGGGACGCAGGCCCGTCGTCGGGATCAGCTGGAGGTTCTCCGAGAGGTTCTCCACCTGGAGCTGCCCGGAGAGCAGGACCCGCTTCACGGCGTCCAGGGAGGCGGGCTGCGTAAGCACGTCGCGGAGCCGGATGACGAGATACCCGCCGTTCGCCCGCGCGAGGGAGCCCGCGCGGATGAACGTGTGATCCGTCGAGGCTCCGCCGAGCGCGCCTTCGTACTCGATGCGTCCGATGAGGTTGTAGTAGGTCGGGTGCGTCTCGAAGACGACCGGGGCGCCGCCCCGCGGGTCGTTCGAGACGAAGACGTTGATCTCGTACCGGCGGGTCGGCTCCTGGCGGGGGAGCGGGATGCCCGGCATGACCTGCCGCTGGTTCGCCCCGCGGATCTCTTCGTGGTTCTCGGCGAGGTCCGCCCGGACACGCTCGAGGAACTGGCGCACCTCCTCGTCGTGGCCGTACTCGCGGAGCAGCGGCTCGATGAGGTGGTTCACGGCGAAGGCCGCGGTCTCGGTGTCGAGGCGGTCGACCTCGGACTGGGCGTCGCGTTCGCGTCCGCGCATGGCGAAGAGGGCGTCCTGGACGATCTTCTCGAGCTGGCGCCCGCGTTCCCCGATCTGCTCGCGCTCCTCCTCGCTCAGCGCCGCGAACTGCTCCTCGGTCGCCGGCCGGCCCTCGATCAGCGGGGAGGTGGCGATCCCGGACGGGCCGATGTTCAGCGCGAACCCGAGCGAGACCGCCTCGCGCTGCAGACCCTCGATGATCTCGGCGCGCTCCCGCTCGAGTCGGTCCGCGAGGTCCTGGCGCATGCGGGCGTAGGAGTCCGAGTCGAACGCGGCGATGATGTCGCGCCGCGCGGCGTCCACGGCGTGACGGACGCCGGTCGCGAACGTGTGGCCGTGTCCTGGCGGCAGCGAGATCGCTTGCGGGCGGTCGGGGTCATCGAAGTTGTGGACGAACACCCAGTCCAGGGGTGGGGCGGCGCTTGCGGCGCGCCGCCGGAGGAACGTCTCGACGATCGTCGACTTCCCGAAGCCGTCCGGGCCGGAGGCGAAGAGGTTGTACCCCGGCGCGTTCATCCCGAGCGCGAACTCGATCGCGCGCACCGCCCGTTCCTGGCCGAAGACGGCGTCGAGGGCGGGCACCTGCTCGGTGGTCTGGAAGGGCAGCCAGTCTTCGGGAACGGTCGCGGTCACTTCGCTCACGGAGAGTCGTCGTTCGTCTCGCAGACCGGGCATCGATTCGCCTCCCCGAGCAGCCGCGCGCGGATCTGATGCTATCAGGGAGGCTCGTCGGCCCCACCTCCCCCGGCGCAGGCGGCGGGGGCTGCCACCCTGCCCCGGTGGTAGCATCGGTCGCCGTTGTCCCGATGTTCGCCGGACCGCTGAACCGCACCCTGCGACTGCACCTCTGAGACTGCGAGGACTCACATGCGCGCCGCCGTGATCACCCAGCCAGGAGGGCCCGAGGTCTTCGCCGTGCAGGAGGTGCCGGATCCCGCCTGCGGCCCCGACGAGGTGGTCGTCGCGGTCAAGGCGTCCGCCCTCAACCGCGCTGACCTGCTCCAGCGCCGCGGCCGCTACAACGGCCCGCCGGGGACGCGAAACGACATCCCGGGCCTGGAGGCCGCCGGCGTCATCGAGTCCGTCGGTGAGCGCGTGGTCGGCTGGAAGCCGGGGGACCGCGTGATGGCTCTGCTCGGCGGCATGGGCTACGCCTCGAAGGTGACGGTGCATGAGCGGATGCTGATGCCGGTGCCGCCGAACCTGTCGTTCGAGGAGGCGGCGAGCATCCCCGAGGTCTTCCTCACCGCCTACGACGCGATCTTCATGCAGTGTGAGCTGCAGATGGGCGAGTCAGTCCTGATCCACGCCGTCGGCTCAGGCGTCGGCACTGCCGCCGTCCAGCTCGCGGCTGCCCAGTCCTGCCGCATCTTCGGCACCGCCGGGTCGCAGGAGAAGCTGGATGCCGCGACCGAGCTGGGGCTCGACATCGGCATCAACTACAAGGAGCAGGACTTCGCGGACGTGATCGAGGAGGAGACGGGTGGCCAGGGCGTCGACGTCATCCTCGACGTCATCGGTGGGCCATACTGGCACCAGAACTTGCGCTCCATCGCCGTGAAGGGCCGCATGATCATCGTCGGCTCCATGGGTGGTGCGGGCGTCCCGGACATGACGACCAGCGCCCTCTCGCAGAAGCGCGCCACCATCCGCGGCACGCTCCTCCGAGGGCGTCCTCTCGAGGAGAAGGCGACACTGATCCAGGCGTTCAACCACCGCGTGATGCCGCTGTTCGCGGACGAGACCATCCGGCCGGTGGTGGACCGCGTCTTCCCGCTCGAGCAGACCGGCGACGCGCACGCCTACATGGAGTCGAACGCGAACTTCGGCAAGATCGTCCTCAAGGTCGACGACTAGCCGCCATGCCGGGACTGACCGAGGGCGGCCGGCGGCGCATCGAGGAGGTTGCACGCGACCACCTCGGGCGCGGCTGGCACTCGGCCTCGCAGCTCGCGGTCTACCGGCATGGCGCGCTCGAGGTGGACCTCGCGCTGGGCGACGGGGTCGGCAGGCGGATGCTGTGGTTCTCGGCCACGAAGCCCGTGACGGCGGTCGCGATCCACGTGCTCGTCGAGCGTGGCGCCCTCGACCTCGATACGCCCATCGCTTCCTTCTGGCCCGAGTTCGCCCAGGGCGGGAAGGAACGCGTGACCACGCGCCACGTCCTCACGCACCAGGGTGGCTTCCCGGTCTTCCCGCCCGACTTCGACATGGCCCGCGCCGACGACTGGTCGTTGCTGGCGGCCACCACCGCCGCGCTCCCGGCGCAATGGGAGCCCGGGACCGCCGTGGGCTACCACCCCGTCACCTACGGCTTCGCCCTCGGCGAGGTGATCCGACGCGTGGACGGCCGGGAGCCGCGCGACTTTCTGCGCGAGGAGATCTTCGAGCCGTTGGGCATGCACGCATCCCTCGGCACCGACCACCCGGACGAGGTCGCGCTTCCCGAGGCGATGAGCGAGGTGACGTTTCAGGACCCGGAGGGCTCCGAGGGGCGCACGAGCGCGATCGTCGATCGCTTCCGCCGGCCGGAGACGCTCCGCGCGCAGATGCCCGCCGCGAACGGCATCGGCACCGCCGAGGCGCTCGCTCGGTTCTACGCGATGCTCGTGAGCGGCGGGGCGCTCGACGGCGTCCGCCTGCTCCGCCCGGAGACCATCGCCGATGCCACTCGCGTCCACGCCCGGACTGACCTTGACCTGAGCACCGGTCTGCCGTCCTCGTATGGCCTCGGGTTCATCGTCGGCGGGCTCTTCGCGCCGTTCGACCAGCCCGGCGTCTTCGGCCACAGCGGCCAGCAATGCGCGATCGCCTACGGCGACCCGGCCCACGGCCTCGCCGTCGCCTACCTCACGAACGGCCTGCACGACCCGTACGTCGTGCAGGTGCGGACGGAGGAGATGACCTGGGCCATTCTCGAGGCGTGCGGCTGAGACGCCCTGCTGCGGGGCATCGACCGGCGGCCGCCTAGCGGCGCCGGCGGCGCGCTTCGCGGCGCTTGCGGGCGTGTTCGGGGCGGTCGGTGGTGGCCTCGATGACGGCAGGGCCCGGTTCGCGCCCGGCGTCGCGTCGACGCGGGCCGGCGCCTTTCACGACGATGCTCATGACTCGCTGGATGAGCCGCAGCATGAAGAATGTGAAGAGGAAGAACATCACCGCGGCGGTGCCCAGGGTCACCGGGTCGCGGACATCGTCGATCCACTGGATGCCGAGGAACACGGTCGTCGCGAAGGCGGTGTAGATCAGGCTGCCGCGCACGGTGTTCACGTCGTCCGGTCCTCCTCGATGCTCGCGGCGACGATGCTACCCGACCCCCGCCGAAGCGGCTCCTGCGGTCCGGGCGCGGCGGTCAGCGAGCCTGGTCAGGCAGCTCGCGCTCCAGCCAGTCGGAGAGGGCGGTGATGAACGCGTCGCGCCGCGCGCCCTGGGTCCCGACGTGGTCCGCGACGATGCGGTCCTTCAGCTCCTGCGGGTCGCTCTCCTCCGGCACGTGGAACACCTCGATCGGGTCGCAGGCCATGTGCTGGTCACGCCCCGGCTCGAAGGAGGGGTTCGCCGGCAGACCGAGGCGTCGTGCGTCCGCGGGCCACGTCGCGTCGACGGTCATCCACTCGTGCATGACCGGGTCGTGCTCGACGCGGAGGAAGGCGTGGACGTCCGGGACGGGCGCGAGGCGTACCTCCGTCGCCAGGTGCGGCGGGAGCCACGGCGCGGACTCCGGCGTGAACTCGTGCGTCGCGAGGATGACGACGGCCGCGAGGCCCAGCTCCTCGAACAGGTCGCGGAGGAGGTAGTGCTTGCCGGAGCAGGTGCCGCGCCACTCCCGGAGCAGCGTCTCACCATGCCGGTCCGAGGCGCGCCGGTACGGCATGTCACGCACGAGCCGGAACGCGGTCGCGGCGTCGATACGCGCGCCTTCCTCCAGCAGGCCCCGGCGGGTGGCCACTGATCGGAGCAGCGGGAGGAGTGGGGATGTCATGCGACCGGGACCTCCATCGCCCGACGGACGATCGCGGCGGTACGCGGATGCACCACCGCGCACACCTCCTCGACCGTGGCCCAGCGCGTCTCGGCGATCTCCCAGGTGAGCGCCCGCACCGTGCCGGCGTCAGTCAGCGGCGTGGCGAGGCGGAACAGTAGCGTGAGCCCGCGCGGCGGCAACCAGCCGTAATCGTGCTCGTGGCTGCCGACGTATGCCTCGAGGGTCACCGGGATGCCGAGCTCCTCGGCAACTTCGCGCAGCACGCCGTCCTCCGGCCGCTCACACCGGTCGAGCCAGCCGCCCGGGAGGCCCCACGGCTCATGGGGCCTGGTGGCGTGGTTCGCGATGAGGATGTGGCCGTCCGCGTTGACGATGATCGCCAGCGCGCCGATTGGCTGTCGCGGCGCGAAGAAGTTCTCCGCGAACTCAGCGAGCGTGCGCAGGACCGGGATCTGTTGTGCGCGGATCAAGACCCATTGCCGCATGCGATCAGTCTAGTCCCGGCGCACCGCCAGGCTAGATGTCCACGCCCCCCATGTTGCCCCGTCCCGCGTGCGCGGCGACCTCGATCAGGCGCGCGATCTGCCCGGTGTGCTGGGCATCGTGGTACGCGGCGTGGTTGAGGATGTTTGCCACGGTGACCTCGCCGCCGACCGAGTGCCGGCCCGACCGTCCGAGCTGCTCCGGCGTGAGCCCCGCGTACCGGGGCACGTCGGCGGCACGCAGCTCCGCGAGTGTCGCGAGGAGTTCGTCCGTGGGCTGTCCGAGGAGCCCCGAGGCCTCCATCGACTCCCACTCGTCCACGTTCTGGAGCGCGGGATGCTCCTGCTCCACCAGCAGTCGGATCCGTTCAACCTGTCGCCGGTGCCCGTCGATCAGGTGCGCGACGACTGTCGTGATGCTCCACTCGCCCGCGTTCGCCCCGGGGGCCGGGGCCGCCTGCCTGAGGTCCTCCGGGACGCCCTCGACCATCGCCCGCAGCACCGAGGGCGTCGCGCGCAGCGTCGGGAGGGTGACCGGGGTGAGGAGGTTGGTCACTCGGCGGCTTCGATGCGGTAGTCGGTGACGCCGTCGCCGCGGTCGGCGGCTTCCTGGGCGATGCGGAGCAGCTGCTGGCTCGTCGTCGTGTCGATGAAGAACTTGCCGCAGGCGTCGCAGATGTCGCTCGGGACGCCCTTCACGAGGACCACCGCGCTCCCGAGCTGGAGCGGCACGGTGGTCATGCCGGTGCGCGTCTCGCCCTGGCCGCACTCCTGGCAGCGCACCTAGCGTCCCGCGTTCACTGGTTGGCCGCGTTCACGAGCGTTCCGCGATCGGGACGTAGTCCCTCGGGGCGGGGCCGGCATAGACGGTCAGCGGGCGGATGAGGATGTTGTGGCGGTACTGCTCCACCACCTGGACGCACCAGCCCGGCGTCCGGCCGACGGCGAAGATCGGGACGAAGAGATCCTCCGGGATGCCGTGGAGGTAGTAGACGACCCCCGCGTAGAAGTCGACGTTCACGTTCACGCCCAGGCGGGCGTACGGCTTCATCGCGTCCACGACCGCCTCGAGGATGGCGTACCACTTCGGCTCGCCCTTCTCCTCCGAGAGCCGCTTCACGCCCTCCCGCATGTGGCGGGCGCGGGGGTCCTCCGTGCGGTAGACGCGGTGGCCGAAGCCCATCACCGGCTTGCGGTCGTCGCGGAGCGCCTTCACGTAGGCCGCGGCGTTCTCCGGCTCGCCGATCTCCATCGCCATCTTCATCACGTTCTCGGCGGCGCCCCCGTGGGCGGGGCCGCTGAGCGCGGCGACGGCCGCGGTCACCGAGGCGTGGAGGTTGGCGTCCGTCCCCGCGACCACGCGGGCGGTAAAAGAGGAGGCGTTCGTGCCGTGCTCGGCGTGGAGGATGAGGTCGAGGTCCATCAAGCGCGCGGCGTCCTCGGACGGGCGTTCGCCCTCGAGGACGTACAGGAAGTTCGCGGCGTGCCCGAGTCCGGGGTCGGACTCGACGGGCTCGAGGCCCTGCCGGATGCGGTGGTGGGCGGCGACGATCAGCGGCACCTGGCTCGCGAGGCGGACCGACTTCCTCAGGGTTGCCTGGGGCGAGTTGTCCGCGACGTCCGGGTCGAACGCGCCGAGGGCGGAGACGGCGGTGCGGAGCACCTCCATCGGGTGGGCGTCCTTCACGGAGCGGACGACATCGACGACGGCACCCGGGAGCGTCCGCGCCGCGACCAGCTCCCGCGACCAGCGGCCGAGCTCCTCGGAGGTCGGGAGGTCGCCGTGGAAGAGGAGGTAGGAGGCCTCCTCGAACGTGGAGTGCTGAGCGAGGTCGTGGATCGAGTAGCCGCGGTACCACAGCTCACCCGCCCGGCCGTCGATGTCGCAGACCTCGGACCGGTCGAAATAGACGCCCTGCAGACCGCGGTGGATCTGGACGTCGGTCGTGGCGTCGGGCATCGGGTCTCCTCGCAGCGCGTGCGCCGAGGTTAGCAGGAAGCAGTGAAGGCCCGGTTGCCCGGGCCTTCACGAACGGTGGTGCTGCGGGGGGCTAGCGGTTCGCCTCGACGGCTTCCGCGAGCCGCGTGCGGGCCGCCTCGAGGATCTCCGGGGTGGCGTCCTGCACCGTCTCGGAGTTCAGCTCCATGAGGATGAGCTGACCCGCGGCGGGCCCTTCCGGCCACATGTGGATCTCCATGTGCAGGTTGATCGGGATGATCAGCGCCACGGCCTCCACGTCCAGCCCGATGCCGACGCCGTCGTCGGTCACCTTCTCGACGTCGGTGACGTTGATCGTGGAGATGGTCAGCCCGGACTCGTCACCACCGAGGGACTCGGTGAATGCGGACTCGAGGCAGGGGCGGACGGCGTCGGCGCTCATCACCTCGCGAAGGGCCTCGAACGCCTCGTCGATGTCGGACGCTTCGGGCCGGACGAGCACGCCGGCCTGGACCGAGCGCGCCACCAGCGATTCGCCGCCCTCGAAGTCGAACGAGCGCTCCGCCTCGGCCAGCGGCGAGAATGCGCCGCCTTCATCGGTGAAGCCGGCCGCGGTCATCGCCTCGTCGAGGGCCTGGCAGGCCTCGGTGTTCGCGAAGAGGTCGTCGGTGTCGGTCGGGTCGTCGACCTCGCCGTCGGTGTCCTCCTGGGCGCCCTCCGTCACGACCCACTCGGCGGACGGGAGGTCATCCTGGGTCAGGAGGCCGGCCTGGGCGATGGCGGCCGCCTGCTCGGCGGTGAGGGGTTCTTCTTCGCTCGAACAGGCGGCGCTGAAGAGCGCCGCGAGGACGGCGGCTGCCGTCCCGGCGATCAGGGCGGGTCGTCGGATCATCTGATGCTCGTTTCGCGGTAGTCCGGGTGAGGTTCCTCGCGGGATTAGACACGAGGAACCGCGCCTGCGCCAGTGCCGGCAGGCGCTCGTCAGCGAACCGTCCGTGTCGAAGGCGGTGCGGTCGCCGGCGCCTCTCCGCCTGGCCGCGGGGCTGCTAGTCCTCCTCGAGGGTGGAGGTGTCGCCCTCGGGCAGACCGAGTTCGCGGGCCTTCAGGAGGCGGCGCATGATCTTCCCGGAGCGCGTCTTCGGGAGGATGTCGATGACCGCGATCTCGCGCGGGGCGACGGCCGGGCCGAGGCGCTCGCGACAGTGCCGGTTCAGCTCCCGCATCAGCTCGGGCGTCTCGCTGTAGCCCTCGTTCAGGGTGACGAAGGCCTTCACGACCTCCATCGCCACCTCGTCCGGCTTCCCGATCACGCCCGCCTCGGCGACGGCAGGGTGCTCGATGAGGGCCGACTCCACCTCGAACGGCGAGACGAGGTGCCCCGCCGTGTTGATGACGTCGTCGTCGCGGCCGATGAACCAGATGTAGCCGTCGGCGTCGCGCTTGGCGCGGTCGCCGGTGTAGTACCAGCCGTTCTTGAAGCGCGAGTCGTAGCGCTCCTGGTCGTTCCAGTACGTCCGGAACATCGACGGCCACGGGGGCCGGACGACGAGCGCGCCCTCCGCCTCGGGGTCGGTGAGCTCGTTCCCCTCGTCGTCCACCACGGTGACGTGGACGCCCGGGAACGGGCGGCCCATCGAGCCGGGGCGGACCGGCATCGAGGGGAAGTTGGCGCACATGATCGCGCCGGTCTCCGTCTGCCACCAGTTGTCGAGGATCGGCTGGTCGAAGACGCGGTTGCCCCACACGACCGCCTCAGGGTTGAGCGGCTCGCCGACGGATCCGATGAACCGCAGCGAGGAGAGGTCGAACTGAGCGGGGAGCGACTCACCCGACCGCATCAGCAGCCGGATCGCCGTCGGCGCCGTGTACCAGACCGTCACGCGGTGGTCCTGGATGAGCCGGTACCAGCGGCGGGCGGAGAACCCCGCCTCGTCGATGAGCGCGGTCACACCGTTCGAGAAGGGGGCGAACATGCCGTAGGAGGTGCCCGTGACCCAGCCCGGGTCGGCGGTGCACCAGTAGACGTCGTCCGCGTGGAGGTCGAGCGCGTACTTGCCCGTGGCGTACTGGCTCACGATCGCGTTGTGGACGTGCGCGGCGCCCTTCGGCAGCCCCGTGGTGCCCGAGGTGAAGTGCATCACCGACCAGTCCTCGGCGCCCGTGCGCTCGACCTCGAACTCCTCGGACGCGGGGTCCACGATCGACGCATACGAGATGTCCTCGGCGGCGACCTCGACGCCCTCCCGGTGCGCGATCACGATGACGTGGCGCACGGAGGGCAGCTCGGAGCGGATCGCGTTCACCTTCGGCAGGAGCTTCGGCGTGGTGATGATGACGGCGCCCTCGGCGCGCTGGACGCGCTCCTTGATCGGCTCGGGGCCGAACGCCGAGAACAGCGGCGCCATGATCGCGCCGATCTTGAGGATGCCGAAGCACGAGAAGTAGAGCTCCGGGATGCGGTCGGCGAGGATGAAGACGCGCTCGCCCTTCTGCACTCCGAGCCCCTTCAGGGCGTTCGCGACCTTGTTCGAGTGCCGCTTGAAGTCGCCGTACGTGAACGTCTCGACGTGGTCGTCGGCGGCCTGCCAGATGATCGCCGGCTTGTCGGCGTTGGCGCCGTTCGCGTGGCGGTCGACGCACTCGTGCGCCTTGTTGATGAGGCCGTTCGGGGTGTCGAGCTCCGCCCACACGTCGTCCCAGGAGAACGACTCGCGCGCCGTCGCCCAGTCCGCGAGGTTCGGCGCCACCTTCAGGCTCGCGACGTCGCGCGCAATCTCCGGATAGCCCTCGATCATGGCGTCCTCCACTCGGAACCTGCGGTCGGCGCGAGTGTAGCGCGTGCCCTCAGCGGCACGGTTGGGCGGACGGCAGCCTGAGGTTGGTCAGGGACGTGGGGCCTCCAGGAGCGCGAGGATCGCCTCCCCCTCCAGTGGCGTCGCCGGCCGCGGACGGTTCTCGACCACGTCGATGCGCGCCGGCCGCAGCTCGAAAACGGGGTGCTGGCCCGCTTCGAACGTGACGACGGCGACGACCGACTGGAACGGGCCCTCCCCGAGCGTCGCGAGGTCGTCCGCATCCAGGTCGAAGACGAAGTTCCCGAGGGAGTAGAGGATCAGCCCGCGCCGCCCGTCGGCGGCCCGGTATGCCTCGACCGGCTGGAGCACGTGCGGGTGGTGCCCGACGACCAGATCCGCCCCCGCCTCGATGGCGGCACGCGCCAGCTCCTGCTGCCGCGGCGTCACGATGTGGGTGTACTCGGTGCCCATGTGCAGCGTCACGACCACCGCGTCGACCTCCGGGCGGGCGCGCATGGCCGCGACGTCGGCGCGGATCGCGTCGACGTTCGCGCGGGAAACACCCCCGTCCTCCCCGGAGGCGAAGACCGTCTCGCCGATGTCGCTGTAGCCGAGGAAGGCGACGGTGGGGCCGCCCTCGGACGCGGCGAGCACGCCGCCGCGCGCCTCCGCCTCCGAGCGCCCGGCCCCGAAGTGCGCGATGCCGTTCGCATCGAGCGTCTCGATCGTGCGCTCCAGCCCGCCGACGCCATAGTCGGTCGCGTGGTTGTTGGAGAGGCTGACCCCCCAGACCGGGACGTCGAGCAGTCCCGGCGCGAGCGTCGGGTCGGTGGCGAAGACGTACTGCTTCGCGAGCGGGATGCCGATGTCGGTGAACGTGCCCTCGAGGTTCGCGACGACGAGGTCGACGCCCTCGAAGAGCGGCGCCGCCGCGGCGAACGGGTAGCCCGGTCCCTCCGCGTGCATCGCCGCTTCCACGTCGCGGTCGAGCATCACGTCGCCGACGAAGGCAATCGAGAGGCGCGTCGGCGCCGGGGTGTCGGAGGGCGTGGGCGGGGCCGGGGGGGAGGCGGCCAGCGTCCCCGTGGGCGAGGCGGTCGGGCTCGCCACCGTGATTCCCTCGGCGCGCCCGGAGCCGTCACCGCAGGCGGCGAGGGCCAGGGCGGAGGTGACGGCGAGGAGCAGCCAGGGGATCGCCAGGCGACGCAGGCGGGGCCTCCTTCGGCCGCCCGCGTTGCTTAGCCCTTCTGGGCGGCGGCCGCCTCGAACGTAGCGCGGATGGAGGTGACGAGCATCGCGTCGATGTCGGCCTCGGACGCTCCGTGGTCGCGGAGCCAGGGCACCTCGACCTCCGGGACCAGTGTCCAGCACTCGGGGCGGGGGGCGTCGTTCCAGCGGCCCCAGAAGCCTGCCGGCTGGGCGTCGTGGCCCAGGGAGACCTGCTCGGCGAACCCGGCCTGCGCGAGCGCCAGCGCAATCCCCCCGCGGGTGGCGACGTACTCCGGGTCGGTCGAGAAGAACCGGTCCAGGCCGAGGTTCGCGCCCCGCCGGGCGATGCTCGTGAGGTACTCGAGGTCGGTCGTGTCGTTCGAGTGACCGATTGTCACCGCGCGCGGGTCCATCCCCTCCGCCTCGAAGATCTCCATCAGCGGTGTGCCGAGCTCATCGGTTGCGAGGGTGTGGCAGGAGATCGGCACGCCGGTGGCCTTCGAAGCGCGCGCCGCGGCGCGGGCCACCTTCTCCATCGTCGCGCGGATCGGCATCCGGCCTTCGTCCAGCCGGGCCTCCATGTCCCACGCGAGCTTGATGATGCCCGCCTTCGGGCCGTCCCCGTCGATGCCCTGCTCGATCTCGACGATGAACCGGTTGGCAATCTCTTCCTCGGACCACGTCCAGAAGTACGGCGGCACCCAGCGGTAGCACCCCGTGGCGCAGACGATGTTCACGCCGTGCTCGTCGTGCCGCGCAGCCACCTCGCGGAAGAGCCACTGCTGGCGGCCGAGGTCGAACGGGGTGAGGTCGATGATCGTGTCGATGCCGGACTGGCGCACGCGCGCGAGGGCGGCGACGGAACGGTCCACCATCTCGCGCTTCCGGGCCTCGTCCATCATCCCGGGGATGCGATCCATGCCGGCGCCGCCGGTGGTGAGGTGCTCGTGCGACAGCGTGCGGCCGAGGGCGCTGCTGTCGATCGGGCCGCGGATCGTGTTCACGGTGCTCATGGGTGCTCCTCGCTGTCCGTCTCGGGCGCGTGCGCGGGCTGCTCAGGCCGGACCGGCGGCTGGGACGTCGAACATCCCCTGGAGGATCGTCCACGCCGCCCGCCCCCAACGCGCGACGTTCTCCGCGTCGACGGCGACGTCGACCGTGTCCTGTGGTGAGTGGAAGTAGCGGTGGCCGCCGAGGAAGGTGACATACCGCCCGCCGCCCTCCGCGATGTTGCGAGCCTCGCCCCCGCCGGGGTTGCCGACCTCGAACACCTCGACGGCGCCCATGTCGACGCCCGCTTCACGGACGGCGTTTGCCGCGAGCTCGTGGAGGAACGGGTCCGATCCGCCGAGGCGCCCCTGCGGGTAGCGCGCTCCGATCGACGCCCCGAGGTGCAGCCAGGCGGCAGCATCCCGCACGATGCCGAAGCGCGCGGCGAGGTAGTGCGAGAGCCCCTGGTGGTGCAGTTCGTGCCCGGACGATGCGACGAAGTGGACGGTGCGCTCCGGGGCGGCGGCGGCTACGCCCTCCGCCAGCGCCAGCCAGATGGCGATGCCCCCGCCGCGCTCGGCGGCGCAGGTGAACCACCCGGACTTGGGGGTCATCACCACGATCGGCGCGAGCGACGGGTCGCTCCCCGCGACCGTCGCGATGACGTTCGTGGCGTTCGACTGGAGCCGCTCGCCGTCGACCTCGATCGTGCCCTCCACGCCGCCCATCACGAGCGCCGAGGCGAGCCGTCGCGCGTCCTTCGCGGCGACCTGGAGCACGGGGAGGTTGAACGGCGTCTTGATGTGCTCGGCGTTCCGCAGGATCACCTCGCCCTCGGGGTCGCCCGAGGGCACCACGACGCCCACGACGCCCTGCTCCTCCAGCTCCTGGTAGTGCTTGAGCGCCATGGGCGCGGTCCAGCGCCTGTCGGAGCGGAGGGCGGACATCGCGACGACGATCTTGCCGAATGGGTCGGGGTCGGTGTCCTCGCACAGCTCCCCCTCGATGCCGCCGAAGCCGGTGAAGCCGCCGTCGTACATGGGGGTGCCGTCGATCGAGCCGTCCGGCCAGGTGAGACGCGCGCGGCGGTACTCGACGCGCGGGAACTTGAACCGCTCGAGCTCGGCGCTCACGCCGACCGTCCCGAGGAGGTCGCGCAGCCAGGCGCTCGTGCGGTCATCGCCGTCCCAGCCCGTCCGGTGGATCCCGAAGGACTCGTAGGCACGGATGCGCTCTTCGATGACGGCCGGGTCGAGGCCGCGTGGTGTCTCCGCCATCAGATTCCCCTGTCCGGCCCGTCCGCCAGGCGCAGTTCGTCGAACCCGCGGGCAGAAGTACGCCCGCGATGCCCGGCGCGTCAACCAACCGACAGGCAGGGTGCCACCCGTGGCAAACGGGATCCGATCGCATCCCGTTACACTGGAAATTCCCACAACGCTCCGAGGAGTCATCGTGCACCGGACGCTGGCCCGCCGCGCCTCGTTCAGCGCGGCCGTGGTGACCGTGCTCACCCTTTCGTTGCTGCTGACCGCCACGCCGGCGTCGGCGGACGATCATCACGACGAGCTCCCTCCGGGATGGATGACCTACGACGGCGGGGCGCTGCTCGAGCCGGACGCCATCCCGGGCGCCACGCCGCTCGAGCTCGCCATCGACTTCTTCGCGGTCGGACTGCCCTCCGTCCGCTGGCGGACGGACCAGTCGCCGACCGTGGCCATCTGCACGGTGCAGGCGAACCGCCCCGCACACGTCACCGCCGAGGAGTTCCGGGCGTCGGTCGCCCTCGGCGTCCAGGTGTGGAGCGAGGCGGAGGCGGCAATCGGGCTGAGCTACACGGGCGACTGCGCCTCCGGCACGTGGAACCAGAACAACGGCATCAATGAGGTGGGCTGGGACGACGCTCGCAACGTCGTGCGGAGCCCCGCGGCGGGTGTCACCTTCGGCCGCTGGGCCGACCGGCTGGTGTCACGTGACTTCCAGGAGACGGACGTCATCCTGGACCACCAGCTCACCGTGTCGCGCCGCTGCCTGGACAGCGTGGTCGCGCACGAACTGGGCCACGTGCTCGGCTTTGGGCACAGTGACACCCTCGGCGACCTGATGTACCCCTCCTTCGACCCGGGCAACGAGGCGACGTGTCCGGGCCGCCCGAGCTCGTCCGAGACGGCGCTCCTGCACGGCCTGTATGGTGTGAACCGCCTGCCCTCGATCGCCACCACGGGCCTGCAGCAGACCGCCGCGGCCGGCGCCCGCGCGACCGTCTCCGTGACCGCCACGGACCCGGACGGTGACGCCCTCACCTACACCTGGACGCAGGTCTCCGGCGCGTCCGTCGGCTTCTCGCCCAGCGGGCCGTCGATCACGTTCACCGCCCCCGCCTCCGCCGGGACCACGCTCCGCTTCCGCGTGACGGCGACGGATCGCTTCCTCCACGCCGCGACCGCCGAGGTGGTGGTGAACATCATCGAGGCGAACGCCCCGCCGTCCGACGCGCCCTTCCTCGAGGGGCTCCGCTTCTCCGCGGACGGTGACCGGCTGGCGCTGAAGTTCACCGAGGCCACCGGGGCGACCGAGTACCGCACCTGCGTCGCCGCCACGGCGTCCGGGACGCCGTCCTGCCAGGTCGTCCCGACGCCGCTCGCCGAGATCACCTGGGACACGGTCCTCAGCGCCGCGGTGGAGAACGAGCCGACCCGCGTCTTCACCACCGGCACGCGCAAGGTGTCGATGCTCGCCTGCAACTCTGAGGGCTGCATCGAGGACGAGGCGACCGAGATCCTCGCCGGCGGCCTGCGCTGGAGCGCGCACCGGGTGGACTTCGACTACTTCACGATGACGCAGGACCTTGGCCCCGGGGACAACAAGTTCACGATCGCGCTCGTCCAGAACATCTCCGGCGCGGCGCGCCGGTTCGCTATCTACTCCGGGAACGCGAGTGACCCGCACGCCACGCTCATGTTGGACTGCGGGACGGTCATCCCCGGCGACGTGTGCGTCGCATTCCTCGCCCCCGGCGATCGCGGGCACGGCACACACGTCACGATCCGCAGCGAGCGGAACGGGACGCCCGTGATCGAGAACCGCATTCGCGTCAGGTAGCGCCGGCGCGGACGTGCGTGGCTAGCGCCCGGGAGCTTCCGAAGATGGCCCCGTCGCCGCCGCCGTCGAGGTCGTGGGCGTCGAGGTCGTGGGCGTCGAGGTCGAGCCGGAGGACGGCGGCCCGGGAGGGGCATCGCCGAACGCCATGAAGTCGTACAGGTAGAGCAGGGAGAACCAGCTCGCCTTGGCCCAGCGGTATCCGATGAGCGTCACCACCAGCGACAGGATCACGATCGTCCAGACGGGGTGGAGGCCGGCGTCGCGGATCGGGCGTAGCCAGAGTTCGAGGAACGCCAGCACGATCGCGGCGAGCGCGCCCACGGTGTAGCCGAGGGCGAGCGCACCGAGCCAGGCGCCGGGCGAGGTCTCGTACCGCAAGTCGCAGCTCGCACAACGCTCGTGCATGGAGATCGCGCCGTCGAACATGGACGTCTCGGCGCAGTGCGGGCAGCGCCCCAGGAGCGCCGTCCGCCACGCGGTCCGCAGATAGGGACGACCGGTCTGAGCCTTCGCCATGGATCGAGTGTAGGTTCGCCGCCCCTCGAGGGCGTGCCCGATCGTCCCGGTCCGGTGAGGCACCACCGGGGCGGTGCGCGGGAATGCCCGTAGGAACGCGCTCCATATACTGGAATCACTGCCCCGGCGAGCCCGGCGGCGCCATTTCGCGGACGCATCGATCGGCAAGCCATTGACGGACGAGCACCACTCGGACCTCGTCGCTCGCCTGGCCGCCCTGCCGCGCAGCAACCAGTTCCGCGCCGTCTCCCTCTCATCCGACCTCGATCCGCGCCGACTCCTCGCCGATCCGGTGGCGAACGGAGTCTCCGCGTCGTACGAGCGGCCGGACCGCGGGCTCGCGCTCGTCGGGATCGGCGTCTCGCGGCGCATCGAGGTCCCCGCGGGACGCGGCCCCGCCGCGGTCCGCGAGGACGTGCGTCAGCTCTTCGAGACCGGCGTCGAGGGCGACGCCCCCGGGCTGCGTCCCCGGCTGCTCGGCGGCTTCCGCTTCAACCCCGGTGCCCGTGTCGGGGAGCCGTGGCCGGCCTTCGGCGCGGGCTGGCTGGTCCTGCCTCGCGTGCTCCTCGTCCTCGATGGTGAGTCCACGGGCGCCGTCCTCGCCCCCGGCGAGGATCCCGCCTTCGCCGCCGACCTGGTCGCGCGGGCGTTCACGCCCGCCGGGGCGCCTGTCGGCGGCCCGCTCGAGGTCGAACGACCGATGAACCGCGCTCGCTGGCTCGCCTCAGTGGCGACGATCGCCTCGCAGGTCCGGGAAGGCGCGTACGAGAAGGCGGTCCTCGCCTCGCAGCAGGTGCTTCGGAGCGCCGCCCCGATCCCCATCGGCGCCGTGCTGGCGCGCCTCCGCCAGAACTACCCCGCCTGCCACGTTTTCACGTTCACCGCGGACGGCACCACCTTCCTCGGCGCGAGCCCAGAGCTGCTGGTGCGGCTTTCGGACGGCCAGGTCGAGGCGCTCGGCCTCGCGGGCTCGCTGCGCCGTGGCGAGACGCCCGAGGAGGACGAGCAGCTCGGCGAGCAGCTCATGACGAGCGCGAAGGACCGCATCGAGCACGAGACCGTCGTGCGGGCGATCCGGGAGGGCCTCGCCCCCGCCACCGAGGAGCTCCACGCCCCGAACGCTCCCCGCCTCCGCAAGCTGCGGAACATTCAGCACCTCTCGACCGAGATCAACGGCCGCGTCCGCCCCGGCGTCGACGTCCTGGACCTGGTCCAGCGCGTCCACCCGACGCCCGCCGTCTGCGGCTGGCCCACCGCGGTGGCACGCGAGGTCATCGTCGAGCACGAGGAGTTCGACCGCGGCTGGTACGCCGGCCCGGTCGGCTGGGTTGATGGCAGCGGGGACGGCGAGTTCGCCGTCGCGCTCCGTTCGGCGGTCGTGCAGGGCGAGCGCGCCTGGCTCTTCGCGGGGAACGGCATCATGGGCGACTCCGAACCCGAGCTCGAACTCGCCGAAGTGCAGCTGAAGTACCGCCCGCTGAAGGAAGCCCTCGGCGCCTCCTAGCGGCGCCGACCCGCGACCACGCACGTGGTCGCCCCATCGCCCGCACGGTGGGCTGGGCGTACGATCCGAGCGATGCCCCTTCCAGCCGACCAGTACGTCCGCGCCCTGCTCGGATCGCTCTACCAGGGCGGCGTTCAGCATGTCGTCATGGCGCCCGGCTCGCGGAACACGCCGCTGACGGCCGCCCTCACCGCCGAGGGCTCGCCGTTCCAGGTCTGGCTGCATCTCGACGAGCGCTCCGCCGGCTACTTCGCCCTCGGCCTCGCCCGGCAGACCGGCACGCCGGTCGCGCTCACCTGCACCTCGGGCACGGCCGCTGCGAACTTCCTCCCGTCCGCCGTGGAAGCGCGGCTCTCGCGCGTCCCGCTGGTCTACCTCACGGCCGACCGCCCGCCGGAGGCGCGCGACGTCGGCGCGGCGCAGACGGTCGATCAGGTGGGGCTGTTCGGGACCCATGTGAAATGGGCCGCTGACCTTCCTGTCGCGGACGCCTCAGCGCTCGATGAGCTGACCCGCTACGCCGCCTCCGCCGGCGCCCGCGCCGTCGCGACGGCGCTCGAGGCGCCGATGGGCCCGGTGCACCTCAACGTCCCGTTCCGCGAACCACTGATCGAGGCCGGCGACGCGCCGTTCGGAGACGTGGCCCACCCCGTCGCGCGCTCTCCGCGCCGCGTGGAACCGGACGCGGCCACCGTGTCCCGCCTCGCCGCCATGCTCCCCGGGCGTCGAGGGCTGCTCGTCTGCGGGCCGGAGTCCGATGGCCTGCCGGCGCAGGAGATCGCGGCGCTCGCCTCCACCCTCGGGTGGCCCATCGTTGCGGATCCGCTCTCGGGCCTGCGCGCCGGCAAGCACGACCGCTCGCTGGTCGTCGACAGCGTCGACGCACTGGTGCGCGTGCCGGAGTTCGCCCAGGCGGCCGCCCCCCAGGTGGTGATCCGCTTCGGGGCAGCGATGACTTGCAAGCCGTTCAACACCTGGCTCGCGGGCCTGCCGGCGGTGCACCGCATCGTTGTCGACCCCGCCGAGCCGTCGACCGGCGGCTGGCGCGACCCCGATCTCCAGGTCGACGAGTCCGTCGCCGCCGACCCGGCCGCGTTCGCGCGCCTGCTGCGCGCCGCGCTTCCGTCCGACGGCGCCGACGCCGCCTGGGCGCACCTCTGGACCGAGGCGAATGCCGCGGCGAGAGACGCCCTCCGCGATGGCGCGCTCGCGCTGGAGGAGCCATTCGAAGGGCGCATCGTCTACGAGATCGCTGAGGCCCTGCCGGACGGCGCGACCCTCGTCGCCGGGAACTCGATGCCGGTGCGTGACATCGACTCCTTCTTCGCCGCGACCGACCGCGATGTCCGCATCGTTGGCACGCGTGGCGCCTCCGGCATCGACGGCGTCGTGTCGACGGCGGTCGGAGCGGCCGCTGCGCGAGGCGGGCCGGTGGTGCTGCTGATCGGCGACCTCTCCTTCCTCCACGACCTGAACGGCCTCTGGCCGCTGCGCCGCTACGGGCTCGACCTCGCGGTCGTCCTCGTGAACAACGACGGCGGCGGCATCTTCTCGTTCCTCCCGCAGCGCCAGGCCACTCCCTCGCGCTTCGACGCCTGGTGGGGCACTCCGCACGGGCTGCCCTCGCTCGCCCCGGGGGTCGAGCTGCACGGCGGCCGCCACGCCGTGCTCGACGCGGGGTCGGCGTCGACGGTGATCGCAGCCGCGATCGCGCGTCCGGGCCTGGACGTGCTCGAGCTGAGGACCGACCGCGAGCAGAACGTCGCGCTGCACCGGCAGGTGTGGGAGCAGGCGGCGGGGGCGGTCCGGACCGCCGTCGCCGGCGTGAAGGTCTGACCATGCCGCACGTCACCGTCGATGGGCTCGACTTCTGGGCGGACGTGGAGGGCTCCGGCCCGCCGGTCATCCTGCTGCACGGCTTCACCGGTTCCCGCACGACCTGGTACGACCTCGTCGCCGCGGCCTCGAAGGAGTTCCGCACGGTCGCGATCGACCACATCGGACACGGGCGCACGGCTTCGCCCGCCTCGGTCGACCGCTACCAGATGGATCGTGCCGTCGACGACCTCGTCGCGGTCGTGCGCTCGCTCGGACACGAGCGTGCGATCTGGGTGGGCTATTCGCTCGGCGGACGCACGGCGTTGCAGGTGGCCTGCCGCCACCCCGAGGCTGTCGCGGCGCTCGTCTGCGAGGGCGCGAGCCCGGGCCTGGAGACGCAGGCGGAGCGGGACGCGCGCATCGCCGCCGACGAGCGCCTGGCACAGATGATCGAGCAGGACGGGCTCGAGACCTTCGTCGACCACTGGGAGTCGATCTCGCTCTGGGACAGCCAGAAGCAGACGCTCTCGGAGGCACAGCGCGCCGCGCTGCGCCAGCAGCGGCTCGCCCAGCGTGGCGTCGGCCTGGCGAACTCGTTGCGCGGGATGGGGACGGGATCGCAGTCCTGGCTGGGTGACCGACTGGCCGAGATCAGCGTGCCCGTTCTCCTGACCGCGGGTAGGCTAGACACGAAGTACGTCCAGATCGCCGAGGAGATGGGGGCCGTGATCCCGGGCGCCCGGGTGCGGATCATCGAGGGCGGTGGCCACGCGGCCCACCTCGAGCAGCCGCAGGCCTTCAACGCGGTCGTGCTGGAGTTCCTGCGCGAGGTCCGCTCCCCCGTCTAGGGCGGTCCACGCTCCCGTGCGTCGTTGACTGGAGCATCGATGCCCCAAGCCCGTCCCCTGCCCCCGCCCGGCAGCTTGCGCGCGTGGATCCTCGCGATCCGTCCGCCCACCCTCACCGCCGCCGTCGTTCCCGTCGCCGTGGGCACCGGCGTGGCGATCCGGGACGGTCACTGGACGCCCCTGGCCGCGTTCGCCGCGCTCATCGGCGCACTCGCGCTGCAGATCGGTGCGAACTTCGCGAACGACCTTTCGGACTTCCGTCGCGGCGCTGACACGGAGGATCGCCTCGGCCCGCCGCGCGCTACTCAGCTCGGCCTGCTCACGCAGCGCCAGGTGACGGGGGGCATCCTCGCGTCCTTCGCCTTCGCGACGGTGGCCGGGCTCTACCTCGTCGCCGTCGGTGGCTGGCCGATCATCGCCATCGGGCTCGCGTCGATGCTGGCGGCGGTCACGTACACCGGCGGTCCGTGGCCGTTCGGCTACCGCGGCCTCGGCGAGCTGTTCGTCTTCATCTTCTTCGGGGTCGTCGCGGTCGCCGGGACCTATTACGTCCAGGCGGGCGAGGTCAGTGGCCACGTCATCGGCGCGTCAGTACCGGTCGCCCTCACCGTCACCGCGATCCTCGTCGTGAACAACGTCCGCGACATCGACACGGATCGGCTCGCCGGTAAGCACACGCTGGCCGTCTACCTCGGACGCAGGCTCGCTCGGACCGAGTTCGTCGTGGTGGTCGCGGGGGCGTACCTCGCCGCCGCCTCGCTCTGGCTGCTGGGCGACTTCTCCGGGTGGGTGCTGCTCTCGTGGCTTTCCGTCCCCGTGGCGGTCGCCCCGGCCGGCGTCGTCCTCGCGCGCACCGACGGGCCATCGCTCAACGCGGCGCTCCGCTCGACGGCGCGGCTTCACTTCGTGTTCGGGATTCTGCTCGCGCTGGGCGTGTCGCTCTGACCGTGCTCGGCCCGAGCCTGGAACGCTGACACCATGACCGCCACCCGACTCCGCTGGCGTCCCTTCCGCCTGCCGATGCGCCACCGCTTCGAGGCAGCGCACGGCACCCTCGACGACCGCGAGGGCGTGCTCGTGCAGCTCATCGGGGCTGACGGCGTGACCGGCACGGGGGAGGCCTCCCCGATGGCGAGCCTCGGCCACGGCACGGCAGCGGACGTGATCGCACTCCTCGATGCGCACGGCTGGGAGCTCCTCGGAGGCTCCGATGTGCCGGACGGCCCCGGGGCGCTCGCGCTTCGCTGCGCGCTCGATGTCGCATCGCTCGACCTCCGCGGCCGCGTCGAGGGCCGCTCGATCGCGCAGCTCCTCGCCGCCGCCGAGCCGGCTGAGTGGGTGCAGGCGAACGCCGTCCTCGGCAGCGGCGAACCGGCAGAGGTCGCCGAGTTCGCCCGGCAGGCGATGATCGCGGGTTACAGCGTGCTCAAGCTCAAGGTGGGGGCGCGCGACGTCGAGGCGGACGTGGCCCGCATCGCCGCCGTGCGCGAGGCGTGCCCGGCCGCCGTGATCCGCCTCGACGCGAACGGCGCCTGGAGCGAAGCGGTCGCCCTCGAGGCGATCCACGCGCTGCTGCCGTACCAGATCGAGCTGATCGAGCAGCCTGTCCCGGCGACCGAGGTCGAGGCGCTCGCCCGCATCCGCGATCGATCCCCCATGCGCCTCGCGGCCGACGAATCGGTCGCCGACGCCGCGAGCCTGGAGCGTGTGCTGGAGCTCCGGGCGGCGGATCTGCTCGTCATCAAGCCGATGGTGGTGGGCGGCCTGACCGCCGCCGCCGACGTTGCACGCCGGGCGTTCGAGCACGGCATCGGCGCGTTCGTCACGACGACGTTCGACTCCTCGATCGGGACGGCGGCTGCGCTCCAGCTGGCGGCGTCGCTGCCATGGGACGCCGCGCACGGCCTCGGGACCGGCGAGCACCTCGCCGCCGACGTGACCGCCGCGACGATCCTCCCGACCGGGGGGCGCATCTCCGTCCCGGCCGCCCCCGGCCTGGGCGTCGCGCCGGACGACGCCGCGCTTGACGCGGTGGCGACGGGCCCCTGGGTCGAGGTCACGCGCTAGATGCCGGAACGCCTCGGCGTGGACATCAGGGACTGGGTGGGGCTCCGCGCCGAGACACACCCGGAGCACGTCGCGGTGGAATGCTCCGGCACGGCCTGGAGCTACTCCGAGCTCGATCGACGCGTGGCGACGGCGGCGGGAGCCCTCCGCACGCGTGGCCTCGATGCGGGCGAGCCGGTCGCGGTGCTGGCCGGGAACGGCCTGGAGATTGCGCGCTTCGCCCATGCGGTTCCGCGGGCCGGCGGCGCCTTCATGCCGCTCAACGCCCGGCTCTCCGCGGCGGAGCTGGTGTATCAGCTCGCGGACGCGCGCGTGCGCTGGCTCATCGCCACCCCCGAGTACGTCGATGTGGCCCGTGAGGCCGCTGCAGGCATGCCCGTGGCCGTCCTCGACGCCACGGATGCCGAGTGGGACGCGGGCAACGCGCTGGCGGGTGCGAGTGCGATCGACCCGGACCGGCCGCACAGCATCATCTACACCTCGGGCACGACGGGCCGCCCGAAGGGGGCGATCCTCACGCACGGCAACTTCTACTGGAGCGCCGTGGCGTCCTCGCTCAACCTCGGCGTCCGCGAGGACGACCGCTGGCTCGCCTGCATGCCGCTGTTCCACGTGGGCGGCCTCTCGATCCTCCTGCGCTCCGCGATCTACGGGACGACGGCCGTCGTCCATGAGCGCTTTGACGAGGTGCGCGTGAACGAGGCGCTGCGGCGCGACGGCATCACGCTGCTCTCGGTCGTCGCGACGATGCTCACGCGGATGTTCGAGGTCGACGGCGGCTCGCTCGGGACATCGCTCCGTGCGGTGCTCCTCGGTGGCGGCCCCGCGCCGAGGCCGCTGCTGGAGGCGGCCCGCGACCGAGGCGTGCCGGTGCTCCAGACCTACGGGCTGACCGAGACCGCGTCGCAGGTTGCGACGCTCTCGCCCGAGGACGCCCTGCGCAAGCTCGGCTCCGCGGGACTCCCGCTCTCCTCGTCAACCGTGCGCATCGAGGTCGGCGGCCGCGCCGCGGAGGCGGGCGAGATCGGTGAGATCTGCGTGATGGGGCCGACGGTCTGCGCCGGCTACCTCCACCGTCCGGACGCGACGGCGCAGGCGATCCGGAGTGGCTGGCTCCACACCGGGGACCTCGGCTACCTCGACGCCGAGGGCTACCTCTACGTCGCCGACCGGCGGGATGACCTCATCGTCTCCGGGGGCGAGAACGTCTACCCGGCCGAGGTCGAGTCCGCGCTGCTCGCGATTGAGGGGATCGAGGAGTGCGCGGTCGTCGGCGTGCCGGACGACCGCTGGGGCCACCTCGTCGTCGCGGTGATCGTCGGAACGGCGGACCCCGACGAGGTGCGGGGGCAGCTGCGCGGCGCGCTCGCCGGCTACAAGGTGCCGCGCCGCGTGGAGCGCTGGACCGACCCGCTCCCGCGCACTGCGTCCGGGAAGCTCCAGCGCCACCTCGTGCGCGCCCGACTCACTGACTCGAGGGACTAGGCTCCGCGTTCACTCCTCGCGGGCGGGCGGCGGCGTCCCCGTGCACGCCCGCCAGCCGTGGGCGAGCATCCGGCGCGCGAACGCCGAACCGGGGCAGTGGTTCCGTACCGGGACGCCCTCGAAGCTCCCGTAGTAGCGCGTGAAGATGTCCCGCTCGTCCTGGAGCGCGGCGAGCCCGTCCCGGTACGCGGCGATCTCGCCGGAGCGCGGCCGGTAGTCGTCTCCGACGCGTGGCTGCGTCCAGATGCACGCCTCGAGGACCGCGCGGACCGAGTCGATCCCGACGCGCACCTCGGCCAGCCGTGAGTCGTCGAGCACCAGCCGCTCGCCGGCTGCGCGGAGGGCGGCGTGCATCGCCGCGTGCCACGCATCGACGCGGGGCGTATCGGCGGGGAGCTCGCGCGCCAGGCGTTCGTAGCTCTCCACCACGCGCGCTTCGTCGAACAGCTCCGGCAACTCGTCCAGCAGGCGGTGGAGCTGAGCGGCGAAGCCCGGCTCGAACTTCGAGACGAGGATCTCGTGCTCGTCCGCGCGTACAACGCGGCGCGGGCGGTCCACACCGACCTCGCGCTCCAGCCACTCCGCGACGGCACGGTCCAGGGACGGGTCGACCTCGTCACTCATCAACATATTGTTGCGCGTCCGCGCGCCAGCGGCGCGGTCGCCTCATATACTCCCGCCCGTGCGCACACCCGCGGTGGCGCAACGGAGGCGACGATGACCGAGACCGCAGCGCCCGACGGCGCGACCTACCTCGACCTGCACGTGCACTCCACGGATGGCTCCGACGACGCCGGAGGCACCGTTGAGGGCTACCTCAAGTGGGTGCAGGCGAAGCGGAAGCAGGGCTACCGCATTGACGGCTTCGCCGTCACCGAGCACCGGCGGTACGACCCCGACCTCGACTACAGCGAGCTGGCCGCGAAGTACGACGCCGTCGTGCTGCGGGGCGTGGAGGTCGAGACGGACATCGGCCACGTGCTCGTCTTCGGCGTGACGCCGGAGTTCCTCGCTTCGTTCGACCTGAGGCGGGTGGACCTTCCATACGCCGAGGTCTTCCGCCGCGCCTGGGACACGGGCGGCGTCGCCGTCGCGGCGCACGCGGGACGGCCGCGCATCGGCGTCGTGGACCACCACGAGGAGCGCGCCGTCGACCTCGCGCCGATTGGCCTCGCGGAGACGCTGAACGGCGGGTCGAGCGACTTCGAGAACGCGCGCGGGCACGACCTCGCCGTCGCGAGCGGCATCGGCGAGCTCGGCTCCTCCGACTCCCACTTCGTGAGCGCCCTCGGCCGCTGCATGACGCGCTTCGACCGAGCGATCCGTAGCGTCGAGGACCTCGTGTCCGTGCTGCGCGACCCGGGCCGGCCGTTCGTCCCCGTGCGTCTCGAAGAGACGAAGCCCGGCGCCGAGATCGCCGAGCGCGCCACCGTCGCGCAGCTGATCCCGTCGACCAGCCGGCAGGGCGAGCTGGGCGGTGACGCCCTGGAGTACGACCGCTCCGTCGTCGGTCGCGAGGTCGCCGTCGGCCAGCTCGAGGTGACGGCGGAGAGCATCCGCCACTACTGCGAGGCGCTGGAGGAGACGAACCCGCTCTACACGGACGAGACGTTCGCCCGCGAGCGCGGCCCGTACGGTTTCCTCATCGCACCGCCGGGGATCCTCCAGACCGCGCGGCTCGCCGCGCCGCCGGACCCGAACGTGCAGTTCGGGAACACGACGTTCATGGCCGGGTCGCGGCAGGAGTTCCATCTGCCGATCCGCCCCGGCGACACGATCGAGGCGTTCGCGCAGGTGAAGGAGGTGTACGAGAAGACCGGCCGCAGCGGCCGGATGGTCTTCGTCGTCCACCGCACCCGCTACATGAACCAGCACGGCGAGGACGTCGCCGTCACGGAGCGCTCGATGGTGCACCGTGCCGTGAATCCTGGAGGGGGCGACGAATGACCACCGACGCGATGGCCGGTCAGCGCTACTTCGAGGACGTCCACCTCGGCGATGAGTTCGAGGAGCACCAGCAGCCCACCGCCGAGCACGTCGCGGAGTTCCTCGCCAGCGGCAGTGGCCCCAGTGGGGGCGGCCCCGGCGGGGGGCGCTTCTCGGATGCGAAGGAGGCGCGGCGCCAGGGGCTCGAGCGCCCCATCGTCCCGGGCACGATGTCGACCGCGATGATCACGCGGATCGTGACGGACTGGATGGGCCCGCTCGGCCGCATCGTGTCGCTCGATGTCTCGTTCCGCCGGCCCGTGCTCCACAACGACAGCCTGCGCTGCCTCGCCGTGGTCATCGACGCGGGCGATGACGCGCTTGAGGCGGGCGGCCCGGGAATCGTGCGGCTTGACCTGGCGCTCGAGAACGATCGTGGGGAGCGCCCCGTGCAGGGGACGGCGGAGGTGGAGCTCCCGCGGCGGACGTAGGTCCGCCCGCTGCCATGATCCCGCGGCGCTAGGCGCGCTGCTCCACGCCCAGCTCCGCCATCACGCGCTCGAAGACCTCGAACGGCTGCGCGCCGACGACGGCGTACTGGTCGTTGAGGATGAACGTCGGGATCCCCGTGACGCCGATCGCGTACGAGTGGTCGATCCCCTCGTCGACGGCCTGCCGGTACTGGCCCTCGGTCAGCGCGGCCCGCAGGTCGTCGCCGTCGAGGCCGATCTCGGTCGCCACGCGCACGAGGACGTCCGGGTCCATCAGGTTCTCGTGCTCAGTGAAGTGCGCCTTGAACAGGCCGCGGTGGTACTCCAGCACCGTCCGCGCATCGCCGCGCTCCCGCGCCCACTCGGACGCCTGGAGGGCGAGGTGCGTGTGCGGCGTGAACGTGCGCCCGCGGCGCAGCTCGACGCCCTCGGACTCCGCGCGCTTCTCGAGGTCCGACTTCGGCGTGTCGGCGGTTGTCGTCGGGACGCGTGTGCGCCCCTCCGGCGGGATCGATGGGTCGAGGAAGTACGGCGCCCAGTCGAGCGTGAAGTCGTACTTCTGCCAGAGGCGGTCGATGACCTCCAGCCCGATGTAGCACCACGGGCAGATGAAGTCGGAGACCACCGTGATCTTCAGCTTCGTCGTGGGGTCCGCCGCGTCTCGGATCGTCGTCATGCGCGCAGTGTAGGCCGGGGCTGCAACGCTGGCGGAGAATGGGTACCGCTCTGGAGCAGAGGAGGCCCGATGAAGCACATCCCCGTCCCCAGCCGTCACCACGGCCCGATCGCCCACCTCGGCAGGCCGTTCGGGAGCGACCGCTTCGGCGTATTCGCCGAGCGGTTCGCGCGCGGCTTCGGGAACCCGCAGTTCCTCGTTGCCCAGACGCTGATCGTCGCGGCCTGGATCGGGTGGAACGCCGCGACCGTGGAGGCGTTCGATCCCTTCCCCTTCATCCTCCTGAACCTCGCCTTCTCGACGCAGGCCGCGTACGCCGCGCCGCTCATCCTGCTCGCCCAGACCCGGCAGGCGGATCGCGACCGAGCCTGGTCCGACGCCGACATGCGCCACCGCGAGGAGCTGTCGTCGCAGACGCTCCAGCTCATCGAGGAGAACACGACGATCACGCAGCAGGTGCACACGCTGCTCGTGCAGAACACCAGGCTCACCGAGCAGGTCGCTGACCTCACCCAGCGGATCGAGCGGCTGACAGAGGCGATCCACCAGAAGACCGTCGGTCCGGGCGCCTGACCTCGGCGGCGGGAGGCTCATCCCATAACGCCTATAGTGGGCCGGCTCCCAGGAGGTGCTCCATGGCGGACCCGCAGTTCGAGAACCTGCTCATCGACCGCGTCGGCACGGACGACCGCGTCGCGCGCATCACCCTCAACCGCCCCGAGAAGATGAATGCGCTCTCGCAGGAGCTGCTGTTCGAGTTCCGGGACGCGCTCGAGCACCTCGAGGCGGACGACTCGGCGCGGGTGATCATCGTGCGGGGCTCGGGGCGCACGTTCAGCGCCGGATACGACCTCACCCCGCCGCAGCGCACGGGCGAGGACGCGATCGTGCGCCAGTTCCGGCAGTCGGACGAGCAGGGCCGGCGTCTGTGGCAGGGGATCCGCGGCGGCATGCAGCGGATCACCAACATCCACATGTACTTCTGGAACCTGCAGAAGGTCACCATCGCCCAGGTGCACGGCTACGCGATCGCCGGCGGCTGTGAACTCTCGATGATGGCGGACCTCGTCGTCGCCGCCGAGGACGCCCGCTTCGGGCACCCAGGCCTCCGCTTCGCCGGCACGCGGACCTCGATGATCCTGCCGCTGCTCATCCCCATGCGGAAGGCGAAGGAGCTCTTCTACACCGGCGACAACATCACGGGCGTCCAGGCGGCGGAGATGGGCCTCATCAACCGCGCCGTACCGCTGGACCGCCTGGAGGACGAAACCATCGCCCTGGCTGACCGCATCGCGATCCTCCCCGCTGACCACCTCGCCATGCTCAAGGTCCACATGAACCGCTTCCACGAGAACATGGGGATCTACTCCAGCGTGCACTCCAGCACGGACCTGGATGCGGCCGGCACGTTCACGTCGCAGAGCTACCAGTGGCGAGACAAGATGAGCGAGGGCGGTCTGAAGGAAGCGCTCGCGTGGCGGGACGGGCCGTACCAGGACTACCGATCGGCGTCCGACCGCTAAGGCCCGAGGTCTCAGGCGGCCCGCCCCACCGCTCCGCGAGCATCGCGTGCGTCCTCAGCGACGGCCGGTCATCGCATCCAGCGCGCGTTCCGCTTCCTCGCGATTCGCGAGCTGCTCGTCGGTCGGCGTCTCATCCTGCTTCGGCTGACCGAACAGGGCGCGCAGTCGGTCGATGATGCTCATCGGCTCACTCCCTCCTTGCCCGCCGTGCTCGCGGGGAGCGCGGCCGGGTCTCGACGGTCGGCAGGGGCGGCTGTCCCCACCGTAGCGGAGTCGGCACGGGCGCCAGCAGTGGAATCCGGCAATCCTCGCGAATGGTGTCCCCGCCGGCGCGCCGCCCGGGTCTGCGCCGGGCGAGCGCCACGGATCGTACGGCCCGAGAGCGTGTGCGGAGGGCGTGTTATCGTCCCGCCGTGACTACGGAGCCGGCTCTCGCACTCGTCGACGCGCCCGAAGAGGTGGCCGCGATCGCGGGCGCGATCCGCGACGCCGGCTCGTTCGCGCTCGACCTCGAGTTCATGACCGAGGGGCGCTACGTCGCCGAGCTGTCGCTCGTCCAGGTCGGCTGGGGCGACCTCGAGGCGCCCACCGTCCGCGCCATCGACCCCCTTCGCGTCGACGCCCGCGCGATCGCCGAGCTGGTCGCGGACCCCGGGATCGAGACGCTGATCCACTCGGCGCAGGCGGACCTCGCATTGCTGGGCCAGGTGTTCGGCGTCCGCGGACACGGTGTCGTGGACACGCAGATCGCCGCCGCCTTCCTCGGCCTGGGCGACCAGATCGGGTACGCGGCGTTGGTGGAGCGGATGGCCGGCGTCCACATCGACAAGGGCTCCCAGTTCACGGAGTGGTCCCGTCGCCCGCTGACGGACGAGCAGGTGCGCTACGCGCTCGACGATGTCCGGTACCTCCCCGGCGCGTGGCAGCAGCTCCGCGCCGACCTCGGCGCGCAGGGCCGCCTCGCGTGGGTGATGGAGGAGTGCGACCGCATCGCCGAGACCTGGGCGGAGCGCACGCCGCCCGAGGAGATGTACCGCCGCATCCGAGGCTGGAACAGCCTCCGCCGCCGGAGCCAGGGCGCCCTGCGCGCCCTCGCCGCCTGGCGCGAGGAAGAGGCGCTGCGCGTCAACCGCCCGCCCTCGTGGCTCCTCAACGACCGCACGATGCTCGAGATCGCGCGCCGGCCCCCGCACGACCTCGCGGAGTTGCGCTCTGTGCGTGGCCTCGGCGAAGGCACCGCGCAACGCTACGGGCGCGTCATCCTCGACGCCGTCGAGCGCGGCGCGGACGACCCACCCCCCGCCGAGGACACTCCGCCGCGCGTCCCGAACCTCGGCCAGTCGTGGCCCGCGATCCTCAGCGGCATCGTGCAGGCGCGCTGCCGGGAAGCCTCGATCGCACCGCGGTTCGTCGCCACGCGCCGCGAGATCGACGAGCTCATCGCCTGGTGGCTCGTCGGCGACCGCTCGCAGGAGCCCGACCTCCCGCTGCTCGACGGCTGGCGGCGCGAGCTCGTGGGCGCGGACCTCCTCAACTGGCTGCAGGGCAAGACGGCCGTCGTCGTCGACCCCGACTCCGAGGCCGGGCTCACGATCCGCGGGTAGCGCCCGCTCCGCGCCCCACCTTCGACGCAGCCCCTCTAACCACTCGTAAGCGCCCTTGCGCCCGGCGCGATACTTACCGCGTCCTCGGGGGTTCGGGGGAATCACAACCGGGGATACACGGAGGGGGCGCGGCGATGGCCCAGGCCATCGACTGGGTAGCCGTGCGCCGCGAGGCGCGCGAGCTGCTCATCGAGTACCTGCGGATCGACACATCCAACCCGCCGGGCAACGAGGCCCTCGGCGCACGCTTCCTCGGGCGCCTGCTCGAGGCCGAGGGCGTCGAAACGCGCTACTTCGAGACCGCGCCCGACCGCGAGATCCTCTACGCGCGCCTCCCCGGCGACGGCTCCCGCGGCGCCTTCATGCTCTGTAACCACATCGACACCGTCCCGGTGGAGCCGGCGTACTGGACGAAGCCGGCGTTCGAGGGCATCGAGGAAGGCAACCGCATCTACGGTCGCGGCGCCGTCGACATGAAGGCGTTCGCCGTCATGCAGCTCCTCGCGGTGCTCCTCCTGCGCAGGCGCGGCGTCCGCCTGAAGCGCGACCTCGTCTTCTGCGCTGTCCCGGACGAGGAAGCCCTCGGCACCTACGGCATGCGCTGGCTCTGCGATCACCACCCCGAGCTCGTCGACGATGTCGAGTTCGAGCTGAACGAGGGCGGCTCCGGCTCCACGGAGTTCCAGGGCACCGACCGCGAGGTCTACGCCGTCGCGACGAACGAGAAGCAGGTCTGCTGGATGCGGTTGACGGCCGTCGGCATTCCTGGCCACGGTTCCGTCGCGCACGACGCGGGCGACAACTCCGCCGTGATCCTCTCGAGGGCGCTCCAGCGGCTTGCGGAGTGGCAGCGCCCGCTGGTCTTCGTGCCGGAGACCACGGCCTGGCTCACGCGCCTCTCCGCCGAGGGACTTCTCCCGCCGATCGAGGACCGACCCGCGCTTGAGGCGATGGTGGCAGCCTCGCCCGCGCTGCGGGCGATGTTCACGAACACCCTGAACGTCACGATGGTCGAGAGTGGCATCAAGGCGAACGTGATCCCGGGGCGCAGCAGCGCCGTCATCGATTGCCGGTTGCTCCCGGGCGAGTCACGGGACGCCTGGCGTCGCGCCGTGGTCGACCGTATCGACGACCACCGTGTCCAGGTCGAGTTCCACGAGGAGGTCATGGACGAGGTGGAGCCGCTCCCCGTCCCGTGGGACACGGAGCTCTACCGCGTCATCGAGCAGGTGATCCTCGAAGCGAACGAGGACGCGATCGTCGTCCCCTCGATGACGGTCGGCGGCACGGACAACCGCTTCCTCCGTGCCCGCGGCATCCCCGCCTATGGGTTCGCCCCGTGTGTCCTCAGCAAGGAGGAGCGCGCTGGCTTCCACGGGAACGACGAGTTCATCACCGTGGAGAACCTGCAGATGGGGTGCGAGCTGACCTACGAGATCACGCGCCGGATGTGCACCTAGCCGCCGGAGCGCGTCCCGGCCCGGGCCGGATCGAGCGCCCGCATCAGCGCCGTGAGCAGCTCGAGGTAGGGCGCGTCGCAACCGAGGGCGCGCGCACGACGCAGGGGTTCGCCGAAGATCGCTTCGACCTCCAGCGCACGTCCCTCGACGAAGTCGATCATCGTGCTGGGGCGGTAGACCGCCATCGCCTCCGTCGCTGCGAGCATCGCCTCGACGTCGCCCGTCGGGTCGAGGCGGGCATCCTGCCCGTGCGCCGCGAGGTCCGCGTTGCCCGCCGCGACGACTTCCCGCATCACGGCGGTGGCCGCGGCGTGGAGGCCGGTGTCGTGCATGATCACGTCAGTGGTGACGCCGCCGGCAGTGACGGCGAGGCCGTTGAACGGCACGTTCCACAGCAGCTTCCGCCAGCGGGCCAGCAGCAGCGAGGGTGCGCGGTGCACCTCCACCCGTGCACCCGCCCACAGCGCGAGGGAGGCGTCGAGGGCGTCCGCGTCATCGAGCAGGTGCCCGATCGTGACGGCGCCGTAGTCGATGTGGTTCACCACGCCTGGCTCGCCGCGGTTGATGCAGGTGAACGCGAGGCCGCCGAGGACCCGTTCCGCCCCGAACCACTCCGCGACGGTCTCCTCGAGGCCGAGGCCGTTCATCAGGAGGAGGATGCGCGTCTCCGCTCCGAGCAGCGGCGCGATCAGCGCCCGCGCCTCCTCGATGGCGGTCGCCTTGAGGGCGCATAGCACCCAGTCGACCACGCCGATCTCGGCAGGCGAGCCGTGGACGAAAGGGCGGTCGAGGCGGAAGTCGCCGTCCTTCGAGTGGACGGTGAGGCCGCCGCTCGCGACCACTTCGAGGTCGCGCCGCATGACAAAGTGCACCTCGTGCCCCGCCTGCGCGAGTCGCGCGCCGTAGTAGCAGCCGACGGCGCCCGCACCGACGACCGCCACGCGCTGGCGTGGTGCTGGCTCGCCGGTCATCGCACGCGCACGGCGACCTTGCCGGTCGATCGGCGGTCACGCAGAAGGCGCATCGCGTCCGCGAACTCCTCGAACGGCACGGTACTGGAGACGAGCGGACGCAGGCGGCCGTCGGCGACCCACGCGAGCAGCTCGGTCATCGCCGCCTGCACGGCGTCCGGGCGGTGCCTGCGGAGCTGGTTCACGCTGAACCCCAGCGCCGAGGCGTCCTTCACGAGGAGGTGGTTCGCCGGGATCTGCGGGATCGTCCCGCTCGCGAACCCGATGATCAGGATGCGTCCGCCCGGATTGATGCAGCGAAGGGAGGCGGTGAAGGCGTCGCCCCCGACGGGGTCATAGACCACGTCCGCTCCGCCCGCGAGGTCGAGGACGCGCTGACGGATGTCCTCGTCCGCGTAGTTGATGACGAAGTCCGCCCCGTGCTCCAGCGCGACGTGCAGCTTCTCCGCGGACGAGGCGCTGGCGATCACCGTCGCCCCCATCGCCTTGCCGATCTCCACGGCCGTCAGCCCGACGCCACCCGAGGCGCCGTGGACCAGCAGCACCTCCCCCGGTTCGAGGTGCGCCCGATGCCCGAGTGCGAGGTGCGAGGTGGCGTAGACGATCGGGAAGGTCGCGGCCGTCTCGAAGTCCATCGTCTCCGGGATCGGCGTCACCTCGTGCGCGCGGGCGACCGCTTCTTCCGCGTAGCCACCGTGGTCCAGCATCGCGAGGACGCGCTGGCCTACCTGAAGCCCCGTCACGCCCTCGCCCAGGCCGGTCACGATGCCCGCGACCTCCATGCCGGGCGAGAACGGGAACGCCGGCTTGTGCTGGTACTCCCCCTTCACGATCAGCAGGTCGGCGAAGTTCACCCCCGCCGCGTGGACCTCGATGAGCACCTCCCCGGCACCCGGCCGCGGAGAGGCCACCTCCTCGATCGCGACGGTGTCGAGGTCACCCCACTCGTGGACGACGACGGCCCGCATCACGGGTACCGTCCGCCGTCGCGGTCGCCGGGGCGGTAGTTCGGACTGCGATAGAACTCGATGATCGTCCGCTCCTCGTCCTCCACGCGCTGGGCGGCGGCCGCCACCTCCGGCGCGATGCCGTGCGGGATGTTGATCACGCCGTGCTGGTCGCCGGCCAGGAGGTCGCCCGGGTGCACGGTCAGGCCGCCGACCGTGACGGGCCCGCCGACCTCCACGAGGTGGGTGTACGCATGGGAGACGAGCACCGACTTCGAGAGGGCGTTGAACCCCATGCCGCGCATCTCGTCCAGGTCGCGCACGCCGCCATCGGTGATGATCCCCACGCACCCCATCGCCAGGTGACGCGTCGCGTTCACCTCGCCCCAGTAGGAGCCGACCGCGGGCTGGTCCATCTCCTGCATCACGACGAAGCGCGGACCCTGCACCGAGAGGATGTGCTCAACCCACGCGTCGCGGTCGACCGTCTCGGGGTCGTCGGCGGGGGGGATGCTCGCGCGGATCTTCGCCGTGACGGCATAGCCCACCGAGACGCCAAGCTCAGGGAAGCGCCCGACGATCTCGGACGACATAAAGCCGGTGTTGCGCGATCGGACGCTGAACGTCTCGATGGCGTTCGCGATCGCCGGGGTGGGCCAGCGCGCGATCGCGGCGAGCTGTTCCGCCGTCAGCGGTGTCGTCGGTCGGTGCTCGGGCATGGGCCTGCTCTCCTGTCGATGCCGCCCGCGGGGGGTCACCCGGGAGCGGCGAGGTAGCCGCCCGAATCCTACCGCACCGCCCGGCTCGGCCCCCGGACCGTCGGATCGCTAACACTCCGCGCGGCGGGGGAGTACGATGGCTCCGACCATGGATGCATCCGCGGCACGCGACATCGACGAGCTCTCGGCGTTCTGCCCGAGGTTCCACCACGCGGTGGAGCTGGTCGGTCGCCGCTGGTCCGGTGCGATCCTCCGGGCGATGTTCGCCGGGAACACGCGCTTCTCCGATATCGCCTCGACCGTCCCGGGACTCTCCGACCGCCTCCTGTCCGAGCGCCTGAAGGAGCTCACGCAGGAGGGCCTCGTGGACCGGGTCGCGCACCAGGACTCCGGGCGCGTCGAGTATCACCTCACCACGATGGGCCGCGAGCTGGCGCCCGTGATCGAGTGCCTCTCAGACTGGGCGGACCGCTGGCTGCCCGCGTCATCCGTTGCGGACGCCGTGACGCCTCCGGCGCGCTGATGGCGGCGCCCAGCAGCGATCGCGAGACCGGCGCCTCCACGCGCGCGCGCCTCCAGCCCCTGAACGAGAGCCGCAGCCGCAAGGCGGAGCAGTCTGACCGTACCCGCGCGACGCTCCTGAGCGTCGCCCGCGAGCTGTTCGCTCAGTCCGGCTACGCCGCCACCTCCACCGAGGAGGTCGTGCAGCGTGCCGGCGTCACGCGCGGCGCCCTCTACCACCACTTCCGCGACAAGCGAGAACTGTTCGAGGCCGTATTCGTCGACATCCAGGCGGAGACCCGCGAGCACATCCGCGCCGCCTCCAACACGAAGACCGACCGCTGGGAGCGCTTCCGCGCCGGCTTCGACGAGTACCTCAACCGCTCGATGGACCCCGCCACCCAGCGCATCACCCTCATCGACGCTCCCGCTGTCCTCGGGTGGGACCGGTGGCGGGAGCTGGACTACACCCTGGACATGCTCCAGGGGGCGATCTCGGACATGCAGGCGCGTGGCGTCGTGTCGACCACCCTCCCTGCCGACGAGGTCGCGCACCTCCTCCGCGGCGTCGCGAACGAGGCGTCCCACATGATCGTCTCGGCCGCGGACGCCCCTGCCGAGCGCCGGCGTGTCGGCCACGCCCTCGCCGCGATCCTCGAGGGCCTGCGGGCGCAGTAGCCATGTCCGGCGCGATCCCGTTCGACTTCACCACCGTCACCGAGGCCGACATCACCCCCGCGATCGATCGCGCGATCGCCTCCTGCGAGGCGATCCTCGCGGGCATCGCCGCGGCGCCGGACGGCGAGCGGACGTTCGCGAACACGCTCCAGCCGCTCGATGCCGTGGCGAACCTCCTCGAGCGCGCCAGCGGCGAGTACGGCTTCCTCTCTTACGTGCACCCGGACGCGGCCCTTCGGGACACGGCGCTCGAGGGGGAGCAGCGCCTTGAGACCTACCGGACGTCGATCGGTTTCCGGGAAGACCTCTACCGCGCGGTACGTGCGTTCTCGGCGCTGCCCGAGGCAGCCGCCCTCCAGGGCGTCCCGGCGCGCTTCCTCGATCGCACGCTCCGCGACTTCCGGCGCAACGGCTTCGCGCTCGCCTCGGAGGAGCGCGCTCGCGTCCAGGCGCTGCAGGAGCGGCTCGTCACGCTGGGGACGACCTTCCGCCACAACATCGACGAGCACGACGACGCGCTCCTCCTCGCGCGCGAGCAGCTGCGCGGCCTGCCAGACTCGTACATCGAGCGGCTCGTCCGGCTCGACACGCCCGAAGGGCCGCGCTTCCGTGTCTCGCTCGACTATCCGGAGCTCTACCCGTTCCTCGAGCGCGCCGAGGACGAGGCGCTCCGGCGCGAGCTGTTCATCAAGAACCACAACAAGGCCGCCGAGGTGAACGCCCCGCTGCTGGCCGAGGCGATCGCCGTGCGTGACGAGATCGCGACCACCCTCGGCTACGACTCGTGGGCCGCGTACGTCATCGAGACGAAGATGGCGAAGACGCCCGAGGCCGTCCTCGCCTTCCTCGAGGACATCGAGCAACGACTGCAGGTGAAGGCGGCCACCGATATTGCCGAGGCGGAGATGTCGAAGCGTGCCGAGATGGGCGACCCGGCGGCGCGGCTGCACATCTGGGACTGGCGCTACTACCAGCAGCGCGTCCAGCGCGAGCGGTTCGAGGTCGACCAGTTCGAGGTGGCCCGCTACTTCCCCCTCGACCGGACGCTGGACGGCATGTTCGAGCTCTACCAGCGGCTCGTCGGCGTCCGCTTCATCCCGGTGGAGGAGCCACGCGCCTGGCATCCCGACGTGCGGTTGTTTCACGTGGAGGACGCCGCCGACGCCCATCACATCGGCTCGTTCTACGTGGACCTCCATCCCCGGCCGGGGAAGTATGGGCACGCGGCCGCGTTCACCATTCACCCGGGGCGGCTGAACGAGGATGGCTCGTACGAGCCCGCCGTGGCGGCGATGGTCGCCAACTTCACGAAGCCGGGGCCGGATGCGCCCAGCCTCCTCCGCCACTCCGAGGTGGACACGCTGTTCCACGAGTTCGGGCACATCCTCCACCAGGTGCTGACGCGATCGCCGTTCGTGCGCTTCAGCGGCACTTCCGTGGAGTGGGACTTCGTCGAAGCGCCCTCCCAGATGCTGGAGCACTGGGTCTGGGAGCCCGAGGTGCTCCGCGGCTTCGCGCGTCACGTCGAGACCGGAGAGCCGATCTCCGAGATGCTCATCGAGCGAATGGTGGCCGCGAAGAACGTCGCGAGCGGCCTCCAGTGGCTGCGCCAGGTCTACTTCGCGCGCATCGATCTCGCCTACCACGGCCCCGGCCGCGCGAAGGACCTGGACGGGATCGCCGCCGAGCTGCATCCGATCACCGCGTTCGACTTCGTACCGGGCACGCACTTCCAGTACGGCTTTGGCCATCTCTTCGGGTACGACGCCGGCTACTACGGCTACCTCTGGTCACGGGTGTACGGGGACGACATGTACACGCGCTTCGCGGACGGCGACCCGACGGCGGGCGCCGACTACCGCCGCGTCATCCTCGAGGCGGGCGGTACGCGCGACGGCATGGACCTGGTCCGGGACTTCCTCGGCCGCGAGCCGCAGAACGCCGCGTTCCTCCGCGACATCGGGCTCGAGGTGGGCGCGGACGGGCGCGGCTAGCGCAACTGGAGGGACGCGAGGAGCCGCTCGGTGGAGCGGGTGATCTCCTCGACTGCGCCGTCGAACGCCTGCTGGTTGTGCGCGGCCGGCTTGCTGAAGCCGCTCACCTTGCGGACGAACTGGCGCGCCGCTGCCTCGATGTCCTCGCGGGAGGCAGGAGGGTCCTCGCTGCCCTTCGCGGGGCGCAGGCGCTGGATCGATCGGCACATGGGCGTCCTCCTTGCGTGGGATCGGATCCTAGCGCGCCCCCACGGCCCGCTCGTCGGCGCATAGACTGACGCCGCCCCGAAGGAGCCCGCATGCGCGTCGGCATCTCACTGAACAGCTCCTACGCCGTGAGCGACCCTCGCGAAGGCGCCCGATGGATGGTGGAGCGAGCGGCGGCCGCGCGTGACGCCGGCCTCGATTCGCTGTTCGTCGGCGACCACCACAACACCGGCCCGGGCACGTACTACCAGAACGTCGCGATCCTCGGCCGCATGCTCGCCGAATGGGGCGACCGCCCGGCGGGTGCGCTGTTCCTCCTGCCGCTCTGGCACCCCGTACTCCTCGCCGAGCAGGTGGCGACGCTGGCCGCGCTCCACGATGGGCGCTTCATCCTCCAGGCGAGCGTCGGCCGCGCCGACACGCAGTTCACGGGGATGGGCGTGAACGCCGCGCACCGCCCCTCGCGCTTCGAGGAGTGCCTGCGGCTGATGCGCCGCCTGTGGGCGGGCGAGACGGTGAGTGGTGAGCACCGGTACGAGTTCACCGACGCGCGCATCGCGCCGCTGCCACCCGAGCCGATCGAGGTCTGGATCGGCGGCGAGGTGGACGCGGCCCTCGACCGCGCCGCGCGGCTCGGCGACGGGTGGCTTGCCGCCCCCAACCTCACGCCCGACCAGGCGGCCTACCAGGCCGCGCGCTTCCTCCAGCACCGCGCGACCCGCGATGAGCCCGCCGTCGTCGCCGTTCGCCGCGATGTCTACGTCGGCGAGACGGACGAGGAGGCCCAGCGCATTGCGGGCGCGATCGTCGAGCGCGGCTATCGAGGCTTCGACCGCAGCGCCGTGATCTACGGGTCGCCTGCGACGGTCGCGGAGCGCTTCCGCGACCTCGCCGGTATCGGGTTCACCGACGTGATCATCCGCAACCTCGTGAGCGATCAACGCGAGGCGATGGCAAGCCTCGGACGCATGGCCGAGGTGCGCGAGCTGGTGGCGGACGCCTAGCAGCGGCCGGGAGGGACGGGGACGCGATGGAGTACGAGAACCTCATGTTCGAGCGCCGCGGCCACGTCGGCGTGGTGACGCTCAACCGCCCGGAGTTCCTCAACGCGATGTCGCACGGGCTGCAGGAGGACACCCGCTCCGTCTGCGCCGAGATCGAGGCGGACGACAGCCTTCGGGCGATGGTCCTCACGGGCGCCGGACGCGGCTTCTGTGCCGGCGCCGACCTCAGCGGCGAGGGCCGCGCGCCGGACCATGAGAAGACGCAAGCGGAGAACCTGGACCAGTACGGCTGGATCGGCAAGCAGGCGCTCGCCGTCTTCCGGATGAGCAAGCCCACGATCGCGGCGGTGAATGGCGTGGCCGTCGGCGCCGGCTTCAGCCTCGCCCTCGCCTGCGACCTCCGGGTGGGGCACCCGCAGACGCGGTTCAAGGTGATGTTCGCCGAGCGCGCCCTCTCGCCGGACTCGGGGACCTCCTGGTTCCTCCCGCGGATCGCGGGTTACTCCCGCGCGCTGGACCTCTACACGACGAACCGCGACCTCTTCGGCGAGGAGGCGTACCGGATCGGCGTCCTCGACCGTCTCGTCCCTCAGGAGCAGGTGCTGGACACGGCGATCGAGGTCGCGAACCAGATGGCGGCGCTCCCGCCGCTGGCGCTGCGGAACGGCAAGCGCGTGATCCAGTGGAACCTGGCCCAGGACCTGGAGGCCGCACTCCGCACGGAGACGCTGGGCCTCAACCTGTCGCGCCGCGCCGTGAACGACCAGGCCGAGCAGCGCGCGGCGTGGATCGAGCAGCGCAAGGGCAACTTCACCGGGACCTAGGTGATGGACCGCCCGGGCCGGCGCTAGACGCCGGCCTGGACTTGGTACTGGAGCTCGTACAGCCGGGCGTAGATGCCGCCCTGCGCGATGAGCTCCGCGTGCGACCCGTCCTCCACGACCTGGCCAAGGTGGAGCACGATGATCCGGTCCACCGCCCGGATCGTGTTCAGGCGGTGCGCGATGATCAGCGCGGTGCGTCCGGCCATCACCCGGTCCAGCCCGCGCTGGATGACCTCTTCGGTCTCGGGATCGATGCTCGCGGTCGCTTCGTCCATGACGAGCACGATCTCCGGGTTGAACGCCGCCACGCGCGCGAGCGCAATCAGCTGCTTCTGCCCGGTCGAGAGGTTCGCGCCGCGCTCCGCCAGTACCGTCTGGAAGCCGTCAGGGAGGCGCTCGATGAACTTCGAGGCGCCGACGGCATCCGCGGCCGCACGCACTTGCTCCGTGCTGATGCCCGTGTCGCGCAGGCGGATGTTCTCCTCCACCGTGTCGCTCACGATCCACGGGTCCTGAAGCATCACGCCGACATGGCGCCGGAGCCAGCGCTGCGGCAGGTCGCGGATCGGCTCGCCGTCCACGAGGATCGCGCCGCGCTGCACGTCGTAGAAGCGGCTGAGGAGCGCCATCGTGGTGGACTTGCCGGCGCCGGTCGCGCCAACGATCGCGACCTTCTGGCCGGCCGGGATCGTGAAGTCGATGTCCTTGAGCACCCAGTTCTCGGTCTCGTACGCGAACCAGACGTGGTCGAAGCGGAGGTCGCCGCGCACCGCCGGCAGGGGACGTGCGTCCTCCGCGTCGGTTACCTCCTCGGGGGCGTCGAGGACGCCGAAGATCCGCTCCGCGGATGCCATCGCGCCCTGGATCATCGTGTAGCGCTCGGAGAGCTCTCGGATGGGCCAGAAGAACCGCTGCATGAAGGAGATGAACGCCACGAGCGTGCCGATGGACACCGCGCCGTCGAGGGAGGCGCCGCCGCCGACCCAGATGATCGCGGAGATGGTGACCGCGTTGAACAGGACGACGGTCGGCTCGAACACCGCGTACCAGAAGAGGACGCGGAGGTTCGCCTCGAGCGCCCCGCGGTTGCGCTGGTCGAAGTACTCCATGTTCCGGCGCTGGCGGTTGAAGAGCTGGATGATTGCGACGCCCGTGATCAGCTCGTTGAGGTAGGCGTTGATCCGCGCCATCCACATGCGCTGGTCGCGGAACGCCTGCCGCTGCGCCGCGGCGAACAGCCGCACGAGGTAGATCAGCGGCACGACGAAGACCGTCATGATCAGCGCGAGCCACCAGTTGAGGACGTACAGCGCCACCACGATCGCCGTGACCATCAGCAGGTTCGTGAGGATCTGGATGATCCCCTGCGAGATCACCATCTCGATCTGCTGGATGTCCCCGGTCAGCCTGGTCACCAGCCGTCCGACCGGGTTGCGGTCGAAGTACGAGACGGAGAGGTGCTGGATGTGGCTGAAGAGCTGCATCCGCAGGTCGACCATGAAGCGCTGGCCGACCCACCACGTCAGGTACATCTGCACAAAGCGCATCACGAAGCCGGCGAGCAGCGTCCCGAGGAAGAGCAGCGCGATCGCGCCGAGCTCGTCCGTCCGCCCCTGCTGGATCTGCTCGTCGATCGCGTACTTCACGAGCAGCGTCGGTACCAGTTCCAGCCCCGCGACGACCAGCATCAGCAGGACCGAGATCGCGACCTGCGTCCGGTAGGGGCCGAGGTACGACAGCAGCCGCCCGGCGATGCGCCGGTCGTACACCTTCCCGATCAGCTCTTCTTCCTCGTAGAAGCTCACGCCCGCCCCTCCGGCGCCGGTTCGACGAGCTCCGCGTCGACATCCTCGGCGCGCTGTTCGAGCGCGAGCTGCTCGCGGTAGATGCGGCTGTAGACCCCGCCACGGCGCAGCAGCTCGTGGTGCGCGCCTTCCTCGGCGATGCGGCCGTCCTCGAGGACGACGATGCGATCCGCGGATCGGAGTGTGGAGGTGCGGTGCGCGATCACCAGCGTCGTGCGGCCCCGCATGTAATCGCGGAGGCGACGGAGGATCTCCTCCTCCGTGTGCGTATCGACGTGGGAGAGGGCGTCGTCGAGGACGAGGATCGGCGGGTCCTTCAGCAACGCCCGCGCGATCGCCGCCCGCTGCTTCTGGCCGCCCGAGAGCGTGGTGCCGCGCTCGCCGATCACGGTGTGGATGCCGTCCCCCAGCTGTTCGAGGTCGTTCGAGAGCTGCGACGTCACGAGCGCGTGGTGGTACGCCTCCTCGCCGGCGTCCTCGCGGCCGTAGGAGATGTTCTCCCGCAGCGACTCCGAGAAGAGGAAGGACTCCTGCGGGACGAACCCGATCTGCCGGCGCAGGTCGGCGAGGGCGATCGAGCGGATGTCGCGCCCATCGAGCAGCACGGCTCCCTCGTTGGGATCGACCAGCCGCGGGACGAGGTTCGCGAGGGTGGTCTTCCCCTGTCCGGTCGCGCCCACGACCGCGACAGACTCGCCCTCCGCGATCGCGAGGTTGATGCCGCTGAGGACCGGTGTCTCGCCGAAGCGCACGCTGACGCCGCGGAACTCGAGGCGGCCCGCGGCGCGGTCGAGCGGCTCAGCGTGGGCGGGGTCAGCGATCGCGGCGGGGGTGCGGAGCACCTCGTTGATGCGACGGATGGCGACGATGCCCATCTGCGCCGAGGCGACGACCCAGCCGACGGACATGAGCTGCGTCGCCAGGATCGACATCACCAGCGTGAGCTGGACGAAGTCGCCAATCGAGATGCGGCCGGAGACGACGTCGCGGCCGCCGAACCAGAGCAACAGCAGGGTGCCGCCGGCGGTCAGTGCCATCATCGTGGGGAGTAGGCCGGCCTGGTACTGGCCGAGGCGCATGGAGCGCCGTTGCATTTCGGCGTTCTCCCGGGCGAACGTCGCGATCTCCGCGTCCTCCTGAGCGTACGCCTTGATCGCTCGGATGCCGGAGATGTTCTCCTGTGAGCGTTCGGTCAGCTCGGCGAGCTGTTCCTGCACCTCGAAGAAGCGCTTCTCGATGTTCGTCTCGAAGTAGGCCATCGAGACGATGACGACAGGGAGGTAGGCGAAGGCGATCAGCGTCAGCCGCACATCGATCGCGAGCATGAACGCGAACCCGGCGAGGAGGACGACGAGCGAACGGCTGATGTCCACCACGCTCGGACCGATGAAGTCACGCACGGCCTGGAGGTCGTTCGTGAGGCGTGACATCAGGTCACCCGTCCGTGCTCGCACGTAGAAGCCCTGGTCGAGCGACAGCAGGTGCCACGCGAGGTCCTCGCGCAGGTGGTACTCGATGTGCCGGGCGCTGCCGGAGACGATGCGTCGCGAGTAGTACCGGAGGACTGACTCGATCACGGCCGCCGAGACGATGATCGCGCCGTACCAGAGCAGGGTGGCGCGCGTGACGTCGCCCTCGCCGCTCACGGTGAGCGCGATGTCGTCCACGGCGTACTTCACGATCAGCGGCGGGACGAGCGCGAGGACGGTTGCGATGACGAGCGCGAGGAACCCCGTGAGGTACTGCCAGCGGTAGCGGAGGAGGTAACGCCAGATGCGCCGGTCGCTGCTGGCGCCGGCGGTGCTCGAGGTGGATCCGTCAGGCGTCAGGGCGACCGTCGCCACGTTCCTCCCGGCGCGCCGGGCAGCGCGAGTTTCTATCTTCGGCGCTGCATCAAGTCCGGGCAATGACAGGCGTTGTGATAGCCGGCGCGGTTCCGGGAGGTTTCCCCGTCTCGCGGTTCCGGCGATGATTCACGCATGGATCATCAGTCCGAACTCACCGCGCGCCGCCGCGACGCCGATGTCGTCCGGGGGCTGCCGGACGTCGTCCGCGTGTACCCGAACCCGTCGTACTGGTGGCAGAACGCGTCCTTCGCGCTGCCGCTGCTCGTGACCGTGGTCTCGCTCGTCGTCGGCTTCGCCTTCGGGATCACGGAGGCGATCGGCTTCGGGCTGTTCGGAGCCGTCGTCACGCTGATCATGATCCCGGTCGTCATGCTGACGTGGCGGAGCACCGCCACATCGATCGTCCTGACCCGGACCGGCGCGATGTCCCTCCACGAGGGGAAGCCGCTGCACCGCCTCGACTGGAGCGAGCTGCGTCGGATCGAGCGCGTCGAGTACCTCGGCAACACGCGCTACAAGCTCGTCCACGGTGACGACGATGAGTACCTCGTCGTCGAGAGCGAGATCGAAGGCGGCGAGGCGCTGGTCGAGGAGGCGTTCGAGCTGTCCGGGATCCCGCGGCAGTCCTCGGAGCCGGCGCCGGAGCGGAACTAGCGCTCGCGGGCGCCCGTCGTGCGCGCACGCTCGACGATCGCCTCGGCCGCCGCCACGGCGTCCCGTTCCTCGCGGGCGACCTCGCGACGCTGCTGCACCGGGTAGAGCACGCGCCATCCGCGGTAGCCGAGCCACAGGCTCGCGAGCAGCCCGGCGGAGAGGCCGAGCCAGAACGCGATCCACCACGCGGTCGCCGCGAGGATGCCACCGGCCTCGGGGCGGAAGGTGCCGCTGATCCCGGCGACGTGGAGCCAGGCGATGAGGACGGCAATGGTGGCCAGCCCGCTCACCGCGGCGAGCCCGGCGGCGAGCGCGAGGCCGGGGCCGTAGCCCGCGATCTCGTCCCGCCGGTCGTGCATGGCTACAGCTCGCGCGGCTGGAGGCCGTACGCCTCCGCGATGAGCTGGTAGGAGCGCACCCGGTCGTCGAAGTCGTAGGTAATCGTGTGCAGCACGAGCTCGTCCACCTCGAAGTCCGCGGCGAGGCGGTCCAGCTTCTCGCGCACCTGCGCCGGGTCGCCGATCGCCGAGCGGGGCTGGGTGTACTGGATATAGGCGAGCTCGGGCTCGGAGTACTCGAACGCCATCGCCGTCTCCACGGACGGCACACCCAGGCCCCGGCGGAAGCGCATGCAGTAGCGGCTCCAGGAGAGGCGGAGCGCCTCCTCCTCCGTGTCCGCCGCGAGGGCGGCGGCGCCCACGGAGCCGCGGGGCTCCGAGAACCACGGCGAGGGCTGGAACCGCTTGCGGTAGAGCTGCATCGCGCGCTCTCCGCCCTCGGGGTTGATGAAGTGGGCGAAGGTGTAGGGGAGGCCGAGGTCGGCGGCGATCATCGCGCTTTCGAGCGACGAGCCGAGGCACCACACCTCCGGGATGCCGTCGATCGCCGGCGTCGCGGTGATGTCGTGGAACGGGTGGTCCTCCGGCATCGCGTCGGCGAGGTAGTAGAGGAGGTCCTCCACCTGCTTCGGGTAGTACTCCAGCGGCAGGGCGCCGGGGCCGTGCTCCAGCGCGGCGGCGTGGCGCTGGCTGGAGCCGGGCGCGCGGCCGATGCCGAGGTTGATGCGGCCCGGGTAGAGCGCCTCAAGCATCTTGAACTGCTCGGCGACCTTCAGGGGGGAGTAGTGCGACAGCATCACGCCGCCGGAGCCGACCTTGATCGTCGACGTGCGCGCCGCGATCTGGCCGATGAGGATCTCCGGGGCGGAGGAGGCGAGCGCCGCCGATCCGTGGTGTTCCGCGATCCAGAAGCGCTCGTAGCCGAACTGCTCGCAGCGGCGTGCCAGCTCGACGGTTTCGCGGAGTGCCTCCGCCGCCGTCCCGCCTTCGCGGATCGGGGACTGGTCCAGGACGCCTAGGAGCACAGTGCCACCCTTCTCCGGCGACCATCCTAAACCCTTGGGGCGGGGCAGCGGGTATCGTGGGGAGCGGACTGGAGGACGCGTGGACGGACACAGGGTCGAGCGCACCGAGGAAGACATCATCAAGGAGGCGATGCACGAGATGCCGTACGGCATCTACGTCATCGGCACCACCGCGGATGGCCGCCCGAACGGGATGATCGCGGACTGGGTGCTGCAGGTCTCCTTCAACCCGCGCATGGTCCTCTGCGCGTTCGAGCCGGACTCATCCTCGCTCGGGCGCATCCGCCAGAACCGCTACTTCACCGTGAACCTCCTCAACCAGGAGGGCAACGGCATGGCGCTGGCACGCTCGTTCGTTCAGCCGGCGAACGCCGCGAAGGTCCGAGGGCGTTCCGCCCATGCCGCGGCCCAGCAGCACGACAAGCTCGCCGGCATCGACTACCGGCTCTCCGATCGCGCCGTCGGCTGCCCCATCCTCGAGGACGCGCTCGCCTACCTCGAGTGTGAGGCGGAGCGCTTCGAGGAGGTCGGTGACCACGTCCTCGTCTTCGGGCGGGTGCTCTATGGCGAGGTGATCAACCAGGGCGAGCCGCTGACCTCCACCTACACGGGCTGGTCCTACAGCGGCTGAGGCGCGCGCCCGCGCTGCTATCCTCCCGCGGCAGCAGGAGGGCGCGCATGTCGCTGGTACTCACGGGTGGGCGGATCTGGGACGGCACGGCGGCGGGCGCCGTGGACGGTGACGTGGCGGTGCAGGATGGCCGCGTCGCCGCCTCCGCGGGCGCGGACGCCGGGCGGCTCGACGTCACCGGCCTGACCATCCTCCCGGGCCTCATCGAGGCCCACGCGCACCTCTGCTTCAACGCGGGCGCCGACTGGCGCGCGGTCTACGATGCCGACACGCCCGCTTCGATGCTGCTCCGCATGGCCGGCTACGCCCAGCGCATGCTGCGAGCGGGCATCACGACCGTCCGCGACCTCGGCGCGCCCACCGACCTTGCCGTCGCGCTGCGCGAGAGCGCGCGTACCGGCGCCGTCGTCGCGCCCGACCTCCTCGTCGCGGGCGCGCCCGTGACGCCGACCGCGGGCCACTGCTGGTTCATGGGCGGCGAGGCGGATGGCATCGACGGCCTCCGGGTCGCCGTCCGCCAGCGGCAGAAGGCGGGCGTCGACTGGATCAAGGTGATGGCATCCGGCGGCAACATGACGCCTGGGACCAACCCGTTCGCGCCCCAGTTCACCGTCGCGGAGCTCACCGCCGTCCGCGAGGAGGCGCACCGCGTGGGCCTGCGCGTGACGGCGCACGCCCACGGCGTCGAGGGCATCCGTGCGGCCGTCGAGGCGGGCGTGGACGGGCTGGAGCACTGCTCGTTCCAGGCGCCGGACGGCAACGCCCCGGACGATGCGCTCATCGCCCGCATCGCCGCCGAGGGCATCCTCGTCTCGCCGACGATCACGGGGGGCCTCGCATCCGCGGAGGGGACGCCGCGCTGGGACTCGCGTGCCGATGTCGTGCGCCGCATCTTCCGGGCCGGCTGCCGCGTGGTGATGTCCACGGACTGCGGCATCCCGAATACGCCACACGAGGACCTTGCCGTGAGCATGGGCATCCTGCAGCGGATGACGGACCTTGCGCCCGTCGAGGTGCTGAAGCTCGCGACGAGCACGAGCGCCGTCCATCTCGGGCTCCCCGACCGCGGCGTGATCGCCGAGGGAACGCGGGCGGACCTGATCGTCGTCGAGGGGGACCCGACCGAGGACCTCGGGGCGCTGCGCCGGGTGCGGGCGGTGGTGCGCGCGGGCGAACTGGTCCACCGGGCGGGGCTGTAGACCGTCCGCTAGCGCGCGGAGATCTCCCGGATCGAGCCCTCGAGGGCGTCCGAGGCGCGACGTACCGTGGCCGCGTCGGGCGAGATGAGCTGCTGGATCGCGAGGCCGTGCGCGAGCGCCAGCAGCGGCTCGGCGATCAGGCCCGCGTCCAGCTCGGCGCGCAGCTCGCCGCGCTGGACGCCCAGTGAGACGAGGTCCTCCACCTCGCGGCGCTGGGCCTCCATACGGTTCCGCTGGCGGTCGCGGAGGTCAGCGTCGCGCGCGGCCTGGGCCGTGACCTCCACCCAGAAGCGCCACCACGCGCGGCGATCGGGATCTTCGAGGATGAAGCCACGGAAGAGTGCCTGCAGGCGATCGAGCGGGCCACCGGCCTCGCCCGTCGCCGGGGCGGCCGGTGCGGCGTCCAGCGCGGCCAGGATGAGGCTGCGCTTGTTCGTGAAGTGGTAGTTGATGGTGCCGGTGCTCATGGCGGTGGCGCGGGCCACCTGGCGCATCGTCATACCGTCGATGCCGTGCTCACCGATGAGGCGGGTGACGGCGCGCAGCACCTCCGCGCGCGTGCGGACACCCTCGGGCGGCAGGTCAGGGACGAGCGTCACCAGAAGCCGACCTTGTAGTGGACGCCGTTATGCTCGAAGCCCTTGTTGCCTGCCTTCTTCACGCGTTGCAGATGCTTCGCGCAGAACCAGACGGTCTGGCGCGTCACGTCGTCCGGATCGTGCGTCCAGGTCGCGACAGCGACTTCCTGCATGGGTCGGGCGGTACAGAACTCGCAACGCTGCATCGGCATGCCGCGCATCGTAACGGGTGATCGCGGTAGGCTCCGCCGCCTCACGCGTCGCCGGGAGCGCGGCGCCTCGGACCGACAGGATCTCGATGCTGACCGATCCCTGGTTCTACGCCGCGGCGGTGCCGGCGCTGCTGCTCATCGGCATCAGCAAGGGCGGCTTTGGCGGTGGCTTCGGGACGATCGGCGTGCCGATGCTGGCGCTCGTCATCCCGCCGACCCAGGCGGCGGCGATCCTGCTGCCCGTGCTCGCCCTCATGGACCTCGTCGGGCTCTACACCTACCGCGGCCTGTGGGACCGCGAGCAGATGAGGATTCTCGCGCCGGGCGCGGTCGCGGGGATCGTCCTCGGCGCGGTGACGTTCGCCATCACGAGCGAGGATGCCGTGCGGCTGATCATCGGGACGATCGCTATCGGCTTCACGGCGTGGCGGTTCATTGGCGCGCTCGTGGCGCGGTCCCGCAAGGAAGAGCCGAGCTGGGTGAAGGGCTCGTTGTGGTCGAGCGTCGCCGGGTACACCTCGTTCGTGGCGCACGCCGGCGGGCCACCGCTGAACATCTACCTCATCCCCCAGCAGCTCGAGAAGACGACGTACGTCGGCACCACCGTCGTGTTCTTCGCGCTGGTGAACTACGTGAAGCTGGTGCCGTACGGGATCCTCGGGCAGTTCGACGTCACGAACCTCGCGACGTCGGCGGTGCTGACGCCGCTCGCGCCAGTCGGGGTGCTGATGGGCGTGTTCCTGCACAAGCGGGTCAGCCAGGCGCTGCTGTTCCAGGTCGTGTACGCGGGGCTGCTGGTGACCGGGGTGAAGCTGATCTGGGACGGCTCGGCCCTGTTCAGCTAGGGCGAGCCGGTCGGCCGAGGGACCGAGAGGCGGCGCGGGGTGGCGTCGAAGGGGGGCCGGTACGTCGAAGCCGCCCCGAAGGGCGGCTGTTGGTTCCGGCGGACCGGAGCCTTCGACCTTCGGAGTGGGTTACGCGGTCTGCTTCTTGAGACCCGAGCGGAGCACCCATCCGCTCCCTGCGACGTTGGAGAACTGCTTCTCCTGGCCGCAGTGCTTGCAGGTTCCCATCGTGGTCGCTCCCCCGGGCGCCGGAAGGACCCAGTGGTGAGCGTCACATGAAACCTTGGACTTGGAAGCCATATCCCCCCCACACCAGATGACGGCCGCCTGTTCCCCGTGCGGCGTGGCGTCACCATAACAGATTTGGGAAGGGGATGACGGAAACGTGAGGGTCAGGGTGTGCGCCTCAGTGCCAACTCCCGGCCGAGGGCGTCCGCCAGCCCGCCCTTCCGGGCGACCGCGATGCCGCCGAGCCCCTGCCACCGGGCCACCTCCGCCAGCTCCTCGGCGAGCGCCGACGCCACCTCCGTCGGATCCTGTCCCACCTCGACATGCGACGCCTGCACCAGCAGCGTCCCGGCCTTGCGGTCCGCCTTGAGATCCACCCGCCCCACGATCCGGTCGCCGAGGAGGAACGGGAGCACGTAGTACCCGAACTGTCGCTTCGGCTCGGGCGTGTAGATCTCGATCCGGTAGCGGAAGTCGAACAGCCGCTCCGAGCGTCCGCGGTCCCACACGACGGGGTCGAACGGCGAGAGGATCGCGCGCGCATCGATGCGCCGCGGGAGCTTCGCGCCGCTGGCCAGGTAGGCCGGATCACGCCAGCCCTCGACACGCACGCGCTCGACCTCCCCCGCGTCGGCGAGCTCCTCGAGCGCGCGCTTCGCGGGCGTCATGCCGACGCGGTAGTAGTCGCCGATGTCGGACGCCGTGCCGATGCCGTGGTGGACCGCCCCGAGGCGGGCGAGCTCACGCACTGCGTCGGGTGTCTCTGGGTGCGGGCCCGCGAGGACGTCCGAGGGCAGGACGCGCTCCGGAAGGTCATAGAGACGGGCGAAGTTGCGCCGGTTACCCACCGCGAGCTGGCCCGTCGTGAACAGCGCCTCGAGGAGCCGTTTCGTCTCGCTCCAGCCCCACCACCCGGGGCGCCGCTCGCCCTCGTGCACATCGCCGTGGGCGACCGGACCGTGCTCGCGGATGTGGTCAATGAGCCGACCGACCTCGTCGGCGCGCTGGCGGATCAGCTCGTCGCGGCGCCACCACATGCGCCGTTCGCCCTCCATGCGATGCCGGAACAGGCCGTACCGCTCCACGGGAAGGAGGGACGCCTCGTGCCCCCAGTACTCGAACAGCCGGCCGCTGGCCCAGGCCATGCGGTCGAGGAGCATCGGGTCGTAGGCGCCCAGGCGGGAGAAGAACGGCATGTAGTGCGCCCGGGCGAGGACGTTCACAGAATCGATCTGCACGAGCCCCACCGTGTCGAGGATCCGTCGGAGGTGGCGCCCATCGATGCGTCCCGTGGGGCGTGGCCGCCCGAACCCCTGCGCCCCGAGGGCGATGCGGCGGGCTTCGGCGACGGAGAAGTCGGACCGGGGCATGGTCAGGCCGGGACGTGGGTGGTGGTGACCTCGGCGAGCAGTCGGCCGCCGTCACCGGTGACGGTGGTGCGGATGAACGCGACACGGCGGCCGACGCGCACCGGACGCGCCTCGAAGGCGATCGTGCCGCCCTGCTGGTTCGAGATCATCGTTGCGTGGAGGTCGATGCCGACCATGAAGCGCTCGTCGCCGTCGATCGCGCGGTGCGCGCGGTTCGCCATCGCGGTCGCGACGTTGTCTGCCAGGGAGACGAAGACGCCCCCATGGACCATCCCCGTGGGGTTCGTGTGGTGTGGCTGGATTGCGACCGTGGCGCGGACGTACTCGTCCGTCGCCTCGGTGATGCGGAGGCCCATGTAGTCGCCGAACGGGCTGTTTGGGTGAACGGGCGCGTCGTCGGTCGTCATCGGTGCGCCATCATCGCGGGCTCCACGTGACGACGCCGACCCATGGGCGCATCGGCGGGAGGGCGAGGCCGCCCTCGGCGCCGTACCACTCGCGGGCGAGGCGCTGCATCTTCCCGTCGAGCTGGGTGCCTTCGCCCAGCCAGAGCAGGCGGCGGAGGGTCGCGAAGACCTCCTGCTCCGGCTTGACGACAGCCTGCTCGCCGGTCGCGATGCTTCGCACCTCGTAGCGCCGGCCGCGCGCGCCGAGGACGGCGACGAACTCGCGGAGGGCGGGGAGCGTCGCCATCGGTTCGCCGTGCACGGCCTCGAAGAAGTCCGCCACCTGTGTGCCGCGTGCGAACGCCCCAAAGATGCCGATACACGCGCGCCGGGTCGCGGACTCCTGCGCGTCCAGCCATGCGTCGAGGTCCGCGATGTCGTAGAGCGCGTGCGCCGCCATCGATACGTCGACCTCGTGCTCCCAGCCTGGGACCGGCCACTTCGCATCGACGACCTCGACGTTGGTCCGGCCCGCCTCCGCGATCGCCTGTCCCATTACCTCGCGCATCGCACTGGACGGCTCCACCGCGATGACGCGCTGGACGATGCCGGCGAGCGGGACGGCGAAGCGCCCACCGCCCGCGCCGATGTCGAGCCAGGTGTCCCCCGGCTGAGCGAGGGCCTCCACGACCGGCCACTCGATCGACTCGCGGCGCGCGGGGCTGAACGACGAGGCGACCGGCGCGTAGTAGTCGGAGCCGTTCCCGCGATGGTCGTCACGAATGCGCTCCACCTGCTCGCGGTCGGCGAGGATCAGGCGGCGCCACTCGGCAAGGGCTTCATCGGCGGTCGGGCGGAGGACTGAGCTCATGCCCGCGATGATACGCGCGGCGGTCGGACCGCCGTGCACCCTCGTGGCATCCGGACGCGGTCAGAGCGGCAGACGCGAGCCCTGTTCGCCGAGGGCCTTCCGGCGCGCCGCGTGGTCCGGCACCAGCCGCTCCACCTCGGCCCAGAACGACGGCCGGTGGTGCGGGCGCACGAGGTGGGCGATCTCGTGCACCACGACGTAGTCGACGATCTCCGGCGCGAGCATCACGAGACGCCAGTTGAAGCGCAGCGTCCCGTCCTTTGCGCAGGAGCCCCAGCGGCGCTTCTGGTCACGCACGAGCACCCGAGTGGGGGCATACCCGGCGCGGCGCGACCACGCCTCCACGCGCCCGAGGATCTCCTCGGACGCGCGTTCGCGGTACCAGCGCCGAAGGGCGTCGCGCACTCCCTCCGCGCGGTCCGTAGTGCCGCGGCCCAGGGTGACCTGCAGGCCGAGGAGGTCGGCGCGGACGTCCGTGCGCCGGCCGGCGCCCTGCACGACCTCAATGGGGAGGCGTCGCCCCAGGTAGGGGACGACATCGCCGGTCTCGAACTCGAGCGCGGCCGGGCGAGGACGCACGGTGCGCTGCTTGCGGATCCAGTCGATCTTGGAGCGGACGAAGCTGTCGACCTCGTGGCGGGGCGTCCTCAGCGGCACCGAGACCCGGACGCCGTCCGCCTCGACACGGAGCTCGAGCGTCCGGCGTCGCCGGGCGCTGCGGACGATGCGGTACGGCACCACGATGCCGTCGGCGGCGACGAGCCCTGACTCCTGCCGCTCCAGGGCGTTCGGCGAATCGGATGAGGCGTCTCGGCGCATCGCGGCCCTCCCGCCGCGTCCCCCGCGCCGGGTAGCGTACTCCCGCTCCGAGGGACGCGCGTTACGAGCGGCGGCGGTTGGCGACGCCGCAGACGGAGGAGCGTCCGAACGCCCCCTCGGCGTCGTACATCACGCACTCGGCGATGGCGATGCCGTTTGAGGAGTGATGCGCGGCCACTTCCATGCCGATCCATTCCCCCGCCGGGTTCCGGTGGAGGTAGAGGGTGGTGTCGGCGTTGACGAAGTTCAGGCCCGTGCTGCCGCTGTTCGCGAACGGGTTGGTGAAGTCGGAGGCCTGCGCGGCGCGCACGAACGGGCTCGGAGCAAGCCCGGCGACGAGCTCGTGCGTCTCACGGAGCCACGCCTGCTTCTGGCCCACCGTCCCGAAGTCGCCCTGGATGCGCCGGGTCTCCCAGGCGGGGAGCCAGTTCGCATCCGCGTTCGCGGGAGGCTCCGGCGGGGGCAGCGTGTCCGGGGCCGGGACGCTCCAGAGCGGATGTGACCAGACCTCGCCCTCGGGCTGCTCGGCGCGCTTGAGGAACACGACGTTCCCACGCGCGATCTCGGTGCCGTCGTCGTCCGTCATCGAGGCATCCACCACGCGGATGCGGTTCCCGTCCCGCACGAGGTGCGTCGTGACGGTCATTGGCTTCATCGGCGCGACGCGGAACATGTCCACGGTCAGACGCGACGGCTGAAACGCCGGCTCGCCGTGCTCGCGCTCCACCTGGTGCGCGATGAGGCCGGCGATGACGCGGCCGTGCAGCGACTGCGGATCCCACGGGCCGCGGGTGCGCGGGGTGGGATGGTAGCGGTGGCCCTCGGCCTCGAAGAAGAAGTTGCCCTCTGACATGAGCCCGATGCTAGGTGGCGAGTCGTTCAGGGGCGAGCGGGCGGGCCGCTCGTGTCAGAGGCCCAGCCCTGCCTGCCGGCCCTCCGAGCCCGGCCCCCAGCGTTCGAGGTAGGCCGACAGCCGGAGCTTGCGCCGGGTGTTCTCGCTGCTCATGTAGCGCACCGTGCCGAAGATCGGCCGCTCCGGCCCCCAGGGCCGGTCGTACTTGCCCAGGCACCAGAGGATTCCGCAGTACGAGTTCGGATCGCGCCCGTCCAGGGCGTAGCGGTTGTTCAGCTCCACCATCACGGCGAGCGCTACCCTCGGGCCGTCCGTCCACTCGAGGATGCGCTTCCCCCAGAGCATCCGCAGGTAGTTGTGGATACGGCCCTCGCTTCGCAGCTGGCGCTGGGCGGCATTCCAGACCTCGTCATGCGTCCGTGCCGTGTCGATCTGGTCGAGGGTGTACGTGTGGCGCGCGTCACCCGCGTGCGCTTCGAGGGTGCGCTGCGCCCACTCCGGGATCGACTCGTAGCGGTCGTACCCGTCGGGGTCGTGGACGCAGGCGTTGAAGCCGAGTTCGCGCCAGGTCACCAGCTCGTCGAGGAAGGACTCCGCGCCGGGCGACATCCCCCACCAGCCCGCCTTGTGGCCCCGCGCCCCCTCGCCGAGGTGTTCCGGCGTCCAGCCCTCGCGTTCGACGACCGCCGCGAAGACCTCGTGCGCCCCGAGGTGCCCGAAGTGGAGGTAGGGCGAGAGGCCGCTCTGGTCCTCGTCGTCCGGGTGGTTCCGCCCCTGCCCGTAGCGTTCGAGGGACGCAGAGATGAACGCCGCGAGGCGCTCCCGGCCGGCGCTCGCGCCGCCCGGGATGGGTGATGGCGGCACCGCGTGGTCGATCGGCAGCGCGGCGAGGTTGACGCTGTCGAGGTCGGCGTGGGGCCACCGGCGCTCGACGTCGGCGAGTGCGTCCGGGGCGAGCGTCGGGAGCGTGACTCCCTTGAGCGGATCGGCTGCCGGGCGCGCACTGAGGTGGGCCGGGAGGAGGCGCTGCAGCGTGCGCCGGAACTGGTACGCCGAAGCGTGGAGCTGCCCCGCGGTGTGCATCGGCAGGAGGCCGTTCGAGTCGACGGCTTCGAAGCGGACAGGGACGCGACGGGCGGCGCCCGCGAGCATCCGCGGGAGGAAGAACGCGGGGTAGTCATCCGCCACGACGACGCAGGCGTCGGCCGCGAGCGCCTCGACGAGGCCGGATCCCACGCCCTCCTCGGGTTCCACGTAGGCGTAGTAGGTGGCGGAGCCAGCCTCGAGGGCTGCGCGGTTGTCTCGCATCCCTTCGATGATGAACCGATGGAGGCGGTCGCTCGCCCAGCGGTAGCCAACGCGCAGCGCCTCGAGGATGACGAGCGGGCGTCCGAGTTCCGCGGCGAGATCGGCGGCGCGCTGGAGGCCCCAGTTGTGCCGGGTGCGTCGAGCGGCCGTCATCCAGTAGAGGACGTAGCGCCCCTCGCGGCCCGTCGGCGCGTCACGGAGCACGCGGAGGCGCGAGGGAGGCACGGGAGGACGGTCGCTCGGGCTCATCGAGGCTGAGCGTACGAGAGGGACGGCCCAGCCGCTTTCGGGACGATGGTCCCGGCCCACTGGGACGCATCGCCCTCATCCGGGAGGACTCCGTCGCCGAGTCTTAGCTCGCAACTCCCGAAGGAGCCGAACATGATCCGCCTCTACTTCACCAGCCTCGCCCTGATCGTCCTCGCGGCCGTCGCGCTCGGGACGCTCTGGATCAGCGTGGATCGTGTCCTGGCCGAGGGCGAGTTCCTCTGGACCTACGTCGCGATGGCGATCGGCGTCGTCATGCTGGTCTTCGCTGGCCTGCTCGGCGGCTTCTTCCGCTCGTTCGAGCGCCGGTTCCACTCCTAGTCATCCACGCCGCGAGGCCCGCGCCCGCGGGCCTCGGCCGCGTGGTGGTTCCCACCACGCCAGTCATACCGATCAACCCAGGGTCAGCGCATCTACTGCGTCGGAGGGAGCCAGGCGTGAACGACGCCGAACGGCCCGAGACGTCCCATACCGAGGACGAGAGCGAGCGCGGCACGGCCGTGCTCGGCCTGCTCTTCCTCGCCGCCCTGGCGGGCATGTGGGCAATCGTCTACTTCATCATGCTGGGACGGGGGGCCTGAGCCATGCCGATGGCACGCCTCGAGCGAGTGTTCATCTGGACCTCGATCTCGGTCCTCGTCGTGGGCCTCATCGCCATCGCCGCCTCCTGGCTCGTCGGTGGGATCGAGCTGCCCGGCCCGGCCGGACGCGTTGACCCTGCCGCGCTCGCGAGCGACGCGACGTTCTCCGAGCCCGGTCTGCGCCAGATCGGTGAGAACGAGTACGAAGCCGTTCTGATCGCGCAGACGTGGTCGTTCGCCGGCGCGAACGAGCTGACGGTCCCCGCCGGCTCCACGGTGCACTTCAAGGTCACGTCTGCCGATGTCATCCACGGCTTTTACATCCGCGACGTCCTCGTGAACTCCATGGTCATCCCGGGGCAGGTCACCGAGGTGACCGCGCACTTCGACGAGGCCGGCGAGTACCAGATCCTGTGTCATGAGTACTGCGGCATCGGGCACCACCTGATGGCCGCGATGGTGACGGTGGAGTAGCCATGGCAGCCACAGCACTCGGTACCACCCGGGCCGCGGAACCGGCGGCCGTCGCGCAGAAGCGCTACGCCGCCGCCCACCTCTACCTGGCGCTCGCGATGCTCGCCATCGGCGGGGTGATGGGCCTGATGCAGGCTCTCAACCGCGTCGAGATCGACATCACCCAGCAGTTGCACCTGCAGTCGTACTACCAGGGCCTGACGATCCACGGCGTGGCGCTGGTCCTGGTGTTCACCTTCGCCTTCGCGAACTCGCTGCTCATCGTCGCGACCTCGCGGGGCTTCGACCGGCCGCTCGTCGGCACGCCGATCATCGCGGCAGCCTTCTTCTCGATGCTGCTCGGTTCGCTGATGGCGGCCTGGGCGATGCTCGCGAACCAGGCGTCGGTGATGTTCACGTTCTACGCGCCGCTGCAGGCGCACGTGATCTTCTACCTCGGCCTCGTGCTGGTCGTCATCTCGACGTGGCTCGTCTCGGCCTCGCAGATCCTCACGCTCATCGCCTGGCGGAAGGACCACCCGGACGAGCGCATCCCCCTGCAGGCGTACACCAGCATCATCACGTACATCCTGTGGGACATCGCCTCGCTCTTCGTGGCGGTCGAGGTGCTGGTGTTCCTCGTCCCGTGGAGCCTCGGCATCATCGACGAGGTCGACCCGCAGTTCACGCGCACGCTGTTCTGGGCCTCGGGCCACGCGATCGTGTATGTGTGGCTGCTCCCGGCCTACGTCTCCTGGTACACGATGGTCCCGAGGATGGCCGGCGGGAAGCTGTTCTCGGACGCCCTCCCGCGGCTGGTGTTCATCCTCTTCCTGCTGCTCTCCACCCCGGTCGGGCTGCACCACCAGTACACCGACCCGGGCATCGAGCCGCTGCTGAAGTCGATCCACCTCGTGCTCACGTTCGGCGTGACCTTCCCCAGCATCATCACCTTCTTCACGGTGATGGCCTCGCTGGAGAACGCCGGGCGCACGCGGGGCGGGCGAGGGCTCTTCGGGTGGATCTGGGCGCTGCCGTGGGGCAACCCGGCGCTGGTCGGCCAGCTGCTGGCGATGCTCGGGTTCATCCTCGGCGGCATCTCCGGCTCGGTAAACGCGAGCGCGACGATGAACCTCGTCGTCCACAACACCTCGTGGATCCCGGGCCACTTCCACCTGACGGTGGGCACGGCGGTCACGCTCACGATCATGGCGATGATGTACTGGATGCTCCCGTACCTCACCGGCAGGAAGCTCTGGAACCCGAAGCTCGCGCTGCTCCAGGTCTGGACGTACTTCATCGGTGTGCTGATCTTCTCGCGCGGCCAGATCCAGGGCGGCCTGGACGGCATGCCACGGCGTACCGCGATCGGTGACGCGAGTTACGACACGAGCCAGTGGGACCTCGCGAACGCACTGACCGCGATCGGTGGCGTCGTGATGGTCATCTCGGGCGCGATCTTCTTCATCGTGGTCGTCGCCACCCTGCTCAACCGGCGGATGACGGCGGCCGAGGCCGCCGAGGTCGAGGTCCCCGTGGCCGAGGCGATCCACGGCCCCGAGAAGACTCACCCGATGTGGGACCGGCTCGGCTTCTGGAGCGGCGTCGCGGTGCTCGGCGTGATCGCCGCGTACCTCCCGGTGCTGGTGAGCTACCTGCCGCTCCACAACGTCTCGGCGGGCATCGACACGATTTTCTAGCCCGACCCGAGCCGGTGCCGGACGCACGAAGCTGGAGGGCGGGGCAACCCGCCCTTCAGCGTGTCGCGCACGGGAGTGATGTGCCGCCCTTCAGCGATGAGTGCGGACTGCCGACACTCCCCGTATGAGCGGCACCTCCGACCGGTTCGGTCTGCGCATCACGCGTGAGCAGTGGCCCCCCACGGGCTGGCTCGCGCTCGTCGGGACGACCGTGTTCGTCAGCGGGTTCTTCCTGCTCGCCGTCGTCGGGCGCGACTTCGACCCAGGCGTGTACGGGCTGGTGCTCGGGGGCGCATCCGCGATCACGCTCCCGATCTTCCTGCTGGGGTTCGTCGTCACCTTCTCGGAGGCGGTCGTCGGCCGGGCGTGGGCCTCGGGATTCCGGGAGCTGCGCGCGCGTGAGCGGCGACTCGCCGGCACCGCGGAGCGGGCGGTGCGGTACACGGGGTTCCTCTGCCTGGCGAACGGCTCGGCCCTCTGGTTCGCCACGCTCGCGACGCACCTCTAACGCGCACCCCGCTCGTGCCCGAACCGCCACGTGAGGCGGCCCCCTAGTCCGACACCCTGAAACGCCCGCCGATCGTCCCTGAACGTCCGGGCTAATCGCTCGGAAACTCGTTGATTCTCCGCAAACTTCACTCGCTCATGACCCGGGGCAAGGGGACGATACCCGGCGGCTCGCCACACAGAGGGACGAGCCCGGACGGGCGTTTCTCTCGTCGGTCCGTGGAGGGATGCGGAGATTTCATGCGCGATTCCAAGCTGATGCGCTTCGCCCTCGTGGGCGCCACCTCGGTGGCCCTGCTGCTGGGCGCTGCGTGCTCGGAGGACTCCGACGCGGAGTCCGAGGCGACCGCGACGGCGACCGCCACTGAGGCCACCGCCACCGCCACCGGCGAGGCCACGACCGCCGCCACGGAGGCCGCGGCCGCCTACCCGGTGGAGGTCACGGACATGCTCGGGCGTTCCGTCACCATCGAGGCAGAGCCCGCCACGATCGTCACCCTGAGCCCGACCGCCGCCGAGTTCGTCGCCATCCTCGGCGCGCCGGTGGCCGGTCGCTCGTCGTCGACGACCTTCCCGGCCGAGGTCGCCGGCGCCGCCGACATCGGCTCCGCGTACCAGCCGAGCGTGGAGGCGATCCTCCAGCTCAACCCGGACCTGGTCGTTGCTGACGCCTTCATCCAGGCGCAGCCGCAGGTGCGCGAGGTCCTCGAAGGCCTGGACGTGCCGGTGGTGTTCGTGGGCGCCACGACCTACCAGGACGTCATCACCGCCTACGAGCTGATGGGCGCCGTCCTGAACAAGGCGGACCTCGCCGCTGAGCAGATCGCCGCGACCGAGGAGGCCCACGCCGCCGCCTCGTCCCAGGTGCCGGAGGGCGCCACCGCGATCCTGCTGATCGCTGACCGCGACAACACGCTCTACGCCGCCAACGGCACCTCGTGGGCGGGTGCGCTCCTGAACGAGGTGGGCGCTACCAACGTCGCGGACGGGGAAGCCGACTCGGGCCCGTTCCCGGGCTACTCGACGGTGGCTCCGGAGACCCTCCTGCAGTGGAACCCGGACTACATCCTGACCGTGACGCCCGCGCCGGCGCCCGCTCCGCGGCTGTCCGAGATCATGACGCAGATCCCGCCGTTCGCCGGTCTGTCCGCCATGCAGAACGGCAATGTGGTGGAGATGGACGTCGAGCTGTTCCTCCAGTCGCCCGGTCCGCGGGTGATCGAGGCGCTCGGGGTGCTGGCGGAGACGCTCGCCGCCGAGTAAGTAGATTCAATGGCTGAACGTACGCCCCAGGGCGTGATCACGACCGGGACCGCCTCACAGCGGTCCCGGTCGTGGCGTGCACGACGCGCGCGCCGCTTTGGCGCCTGGATCGCCGCCCTCGTCGGGGCGCTCGTGGCGATCGGCATCCTCAACCTCGTCCTTGGCGCTGTCACGCTCGATGTCGGGCCGGCGCTGCGCGCCCTCGTCTCGGAGCAGGACCAGTTCACCCGCCTCGTCGTGTGGGAGCTGCGGCTGCCGCGCTTCCTGGACGCCGTGCTGGTCGGGGCCGCCCTCGGAGTGTCCGGCGCCCTGCTCCAGGTGGTGACGAGGAACCCGCTCGCCGATCCGACGATCCTCGGGATCTCCGCCGCCGCTGGACTCGCGCTGGCGCTCGGGCTCGTCCTCGTGCCCGACATCAGCCGCGAGGTGCTCGCCCTCGTCACGATCCTCGGCGGCCTTGCCGGGGCAGGGGTGCTGCTCTCGATGGCGTGGCAGGGCGCCGTCTCCTCGATCCGGCTCACGCTTGCCGGGATCGCGATCTCGGCGATGTTCGGCGCAGCGATCGTCGGCCTGCTCTCATCCAGCCAGCGCTTCCTCGAGCTGTCGCTCGGCTTCCTCGCGGGCGGCATGTACGGCTCCGACTGGCGGGACGTGCAGATCGCCGCGCCGGTGGTCATCCCCGGGCTCGCGGTCGCCGTCGCGCTGAGCCCGCGCCTCAACGCACTGGCGCTCGGCGACGAGCTGGCCGCCGGCCTGGGCGTCCTCACGGACCGAACGAGGCTGTTCGTGCTCTTCCTCGTCGGCGCGCTGACCGGGGCCGCGGTCTCCATCGCCGGCCTCGTCTCGTTCGTCGGGCTCGTCAGCCCGCACGTGTCGAGGGCGTTCGTCGGCGACGACTACCGCTACCTCGTCCCCGCCTCGGCGCTGACCGGCGCGGTGCTGGTGACCGCGGCGGACCTCGTCGCGCGGTTGGTGATCCGCCCGGCGGAGCTGCCGATGGGGATCCTCACCGCCGCTGTTGGCGCCCCGTTCCTGCTCTACCTGGTGCGGTTCCGGCGATGAGCGCTGACGCATGAGGCTGGCGGCACAGGGGCTCTCGCTCGCGTACGGCGGGCGCACGGTGGTGGACGATGTCTCCCTCGAGATCCGATCGGGCGAGTTCTGCGTGATCGTCGGACCTAACGCGAGCGGGAAGAGCACGCTCCTCCGTGGGCTCGCCCGCGTGATGCATCCTCGCGCGGGGCGCGTCTTCCTCGGAGACGAGGACATCGCCAACCTCGACTCGCGCGAGGTGGCGCGACGGCTCGCGATCCTGCCGCAGATGCAGCAGTTCGATGTCGACCTCGTGGTCGAGGAGCTGGTGTGGCGCGGGCGCACCCCGCACCACCGGCCGCTCCGCCCGGCCACCGAGGCGGACCAGGACGCCGTCGAGCGCGCCATCGAGCTGGCAGGGCTGCACGAGCTGCGAGAGCGGCCGCTGCGGTCGCTGTCCGGCGGCGAGCGTCAGCGGGCGTGGTTGGCGCTCGCGCTGGCGCAGGAGCCGCGGGTGCTGCTCCTCGATGAGCCCACGACGTTCCTCGACCTGCGGCACCAGGTGGAGGTGATGGAGGTGCTCCGGCAGCTCAACGAGGGCGGCCTGACTGTGGTCGCCGTGCTCCATGACCTCGCGCTCGCGAGCCGGTACGCGCACCGCATCCTCGGAGTTGCCGGGGGACGGGTCGCGCTCGACGGCGCGCCGTCGGACGTCCTGACGCCGGAGGCGCTCTCGGGTCTCTTCGGGCTGGCGATGCTCGCGGTCACCGATCCGCGGACCGGCCGGCCGCTGCCGTTCCCGGCCTAGGGAGGCCCTCGGCGCTGCCGTTCTCGCCTAGGGAGGCCCTCCGCGCTACCGCCCCCAGAGGCCGTGCGTGTGGCCGGACTCACCCGAGCCGTGGCTGTGGCCCGAGTGGGACCAGCCGCCTGTGGGCGGGCTCTTCTTCTTTGCCGCCGGACCCGGCGGCTCTGCCTGTCCCGATACCGTCAGCCCGGTGAAGAGGCGCCTGGCCTCGGCTCCGCAGGCGGGGCAGGGCGCGGGATCGCGCATCGCGGAGAGCTTCCGGGTCACCTCGAACTCCGCCCCGCAGGCGTCGCAGACGAAGGGGTAGATCGGCATGGACGATCCTGGCGCGGGTCTGATGCGTGCGGGTGTCGAGGTGGGTAAGGTGAGGATGCCCCGTCTTGCGAGGATTCGCAATTCGTCCGCCAGTCGGACCACGCGCCGCGGACGCCAGTCGAGGGCAGCAGGCAGGGAGCGGGCATGCCGCACGTACTCGTCATCGCCGACCGTGACATCGACTGGGAGCGGACACGCGAGCTGCGCGAGCTCTGCCAGTCGTTCGCTGCCTTCCTCGGTGAGCCGGTCGAATTCGCCTACGTCCGGCCGGAGTTGGCGGACCTCGCCCGGCTCTCGATCGCGCCGATGACCGGCGACGACCCCATCGAGGTGCTCTCGCCCGTGCGCGTGCAGACACAGGGGATGGCCGCGGCGGACGTGCTCTACACGGAGGATGGCCGTCCCGACTGGGGCTCGATGTGGGAGTCGTTCTGTGAGCTCGCGTACTTCGGCGGGCCGCCTCACCGTGGCCCTGACAGCCGCGTGCGCGCGCCCTCGGAGCTGCCGGCGCCGGTGCCGGGTGAGTTCGACGCGATCGCGGAGATCCGCCGAGGCATCTACATGACGACGGGACTCTTCTCTGAGCCCGCGGACGAGCCGGGATGGCTCGCCATCTCCTGCCGCACGCGGCAGATGGCTGCGTGGATGTGCGCCTGCATCATCCTCGAGAACGTGGACGCGCGACTCGACGAGCAGGACCGGCTCCTCGTCCCGGCAGGCCCGCAGTTCACCCTGAAGGACGAGGTGAAGAGCGTCGTCACCGTCGTGGCGAAGGTCGCGCACTACTGGCAGATGCACGCGCTCGTGTACGGCCTCGACGACGGCGAGGCCACGGCTGCCACGGAGGAGCGTCCGTCGTGACACCGGCGGTCGATGCCGCCCGAAAGGCCGGCGTCGAGTACGAGCTGGTCGAGTACGAGCACGACCCCGCGCACGAGTCGTTCGGGCTGGAGGCGGTGGAGGTGCTCGGCCTTCCGGGCGAGCAGGTGTTCAAGACCCTGGTCGCCGAGGTGGACGGCAAGCTGGCCGTTGGCATCGTGCCCGTCGTCGCGCAGCTGGACCTCAAGGCGTTCGCCGCGGCGCTCGGCGGCCGCAGGGCGGCGATGGCGCCTGCCGACGCGGCGCAGCGGGCTACGGGCTATGTGCTCGGTGGGATCAGCCCGCTCGGGCAGAAGCGCCGGCTGCCCGCCGTTGTGGACGAGACCGCGATGCTCTTCGACCGCATGTACGTGAGCGGAGGCCGGCGCGGGCTGGAGATCGCCCTCGCGCCGGCCGACCTCGCGGAGCTCGCCGGCGCGGTATTCGCGCCGATCGCCCGCTGGTAACCCCGCGCTAGTCCTGCTCGCCGCGACGCGTGTCCCGTCCGCCGAGGTACGCCGCGACGCCGAAGAACGCGCCGGCGCCGAGTCCGCCGCCTACGGTCGCGAGCAGCCCCACGACCGGGTCCAGGGTGGCGAAGACGCCGATGGCGCCGCTGAGCGGAGCGAAGATCAGGCCGGCACGCAGGCCGATACGGACGCCGTCAGACAGCGACCGCCTCCTCGATGGGGATGCGGGCGCTGACGTGCGTACCGCCAGAGGCGTTGGAGGTCACCGCGAGCTCGCCGCCGACCGACTCAGCGCGCTCGCGCATGCTCAGCAGCCCGAGACCCGCGCCGATGGCGACCTCCGGGTTGAAGCCAGGACCGCCGTCGACGATATCGACGTCGATGCGCTCGGGCTTCATCACGAGCGTCACGACGATCGGGTCCGCCGTCGTGTGCTTCACCGCGTTCGCGACCGCCTCCTGGGTGATGCGGAACGCGGCGATCGCCACATCGTGACCAGCTGACACGGTGGCATCGATGTCGCGCGCGAAGCGGATGTCCCGTCCGGTCCGCGTGGAGGTCTCATGGCAGTGCCGCTCGATCGCGGGGGCGAGCCCGAGCTCCGCGAGGAGGGGCGGATGCAACGCGCGGACCACCGCCCGGATCTCGTCGGAGGCATCGCGGATCGCGCTCATCGCCGAGATCACCTGTTCGGCGTCCACGGTGTCGGCCGCGCCGCTCCGGGTCGCGGCGTCGAGGCGCATGAAGGAGAGGGTCAGCGCCTGGAGCGGGCCGTCATGGAGGTCCTTCGCCACGGCGCGTCGCGTGTCCTCCTCGGCCTGCATGAGCCGCTGCGAGAGCCGTCGTTGCTGGGCGGAGCGGAGCCGCAGGCGGGAGGCGAGCGACTCCTGCGCGCGGGCGCCCTCCTGTAGCTCGCCCATCATCCGGCTCAGCACGAGGTATAGCGCGAGCGAGGTGACGGCGACGAAGCCGACGCCCTTCAGCAGCTGGCCAAGCTGGGTGCGGTCATCCGGGACGAGCAGTCGCAGCAACCACTCGCTGCCGACGATCCAGAGCGCGCCCGCCGCCAGGTAGGCGAGCGCGACCGCGAGCGCCGGGTGGGCTCGGAACCTGCGGCGCTGCTCCGATGACGCCGGTACCCGCGCGGGCACCGCCATCCTGATCCGTTCGGCCTTCACGAGTGACCCCGTCTTCGTCCGCGGGCATCCTAGCAGTCAGGTTGCTTCCGTTTTATGACGTTTCCGGGCGATTTCCAGACGTGGTTCGGCGATTGACTGAGGGTTGAAAGGTCAGGAGAACGGCGCCAGCGCCAGCAGCTGGGCGTGGATGCCCATGTCCTCGATGGACTGGTCTCGGGTCCATGCGGTGTCGTGCAGGATCCAGGACTGCCGGCGATCCTGGAGGAAGAGGTCTAGCGTGCGCCTGATCCGGGCACGCAGGGGGGCGTGCTTGATCGGCGTCAGCACCTCCGTCCGCTCGTCCAGGTTGCGCTTCATGATGTCCGCGGAGCCGATGAAGACCTCCGGCTCACCGCCGTTCTCGTAGTAGAAGACCCGGGAGTGCTCCAGGAAGCGTCCGATGACGCTTCTCACGCGGATGTTCTCGGAGAGGCCGGGGATCCCGGGGCGGATGCGGCAGATGCCACGGACGATGAGGTCGACGTGGACGCCCGCGCGGCTTGCGTCGTAGAGCAGCCGCGTGAAGTCGGCATCCTCCAGGGCGTTCATCTTGAAGATCAGCCGCGCCGGCCGCCCCGCGCGGGCATGTTCGATCTCCCGCCGGACGCGCTCTTCCAGGCCGCTTCGCACCGTCATCGGCGCGACGAGGAGCGCCTTCGTCTCCAGCTGCTTCGAGAGCCCCGTCAGGTGGTTGAAGACGGCGACCAGGTCGCGCCCCACCTCGGGGTCGGCGGTGAGCAGCCCAAAGTCGGTGTAGATGCGCGCTGTGCGCGAGTTGTAGTTGCCCGTCCCCACGTGGCTGTACGTGACGATACCCATCGACTCCTCGCGGACGATGAGCGAGATCTTCGCGTGAATCTTCTGGTTCGGGTTGCCGTAGGCCACGTGGACCCCGGCATCCTCCAGCCGGCGCGCCCACTCGATGTTGTTCGCCTCGTCGAAGCGGGCGGCGAGCTCGACGAGCACCGCGACCTGCTTGCCGCGGCTCGCGGCGTCGATGAGCGCGCCGAGCGTGGGGGAGTCGGGCGAGGTGCGGTAGGTCGTGTGCTTGATCGCGAGGACGTGTGGATCGTCAGCGGCCGTCTGGATCAGGCGCGCGACGCTCTGGTCGAACGACTCGTACGGGTGGTGGACGAGGATGTCCTCGGATCGCATCGCCGTGAAGATGTAGTGGTCGTCGTCCTCGTTCGGCGTGAGGGGCCCCGGGATCGCGGGGCTGAACGGCGGGAAGGACTCGTCCGCGATCGGCAGCGAGGCCATCTGCGCCAGGTCCGCCAGCCCCAGCCCCACCCCGGACGTGTAGACGTCGTCCGCGCCAAGCTGCAGCTCCTCCAGCAGCAGCCGGAGCCGCGCCTCCGGGATCTCGCCGTGCAGCTCCAGGCTCACGGCGTCCGCCATCCGTCGCCGCGCGAGCGTGTCCTCCATCAGCTCGAGGAGGTCGGCCGCGTCCTCGCCCGGCGTGCCGACCTCGGAGGACCGCAGCACCCGGATGATGCACGACTCCTCGATCGTCACGCCCGGGAACAGGACGTGGAGGTGCGACTCGATGAGGTCCTCGAGGCGGACGAAGGCGCCGTCGCCGGCATCGATGAAGCGGTTGCGGTTCGGCGGCACCTTCACGCGCGCGAAGTGCCGCCGCTCTTCGTCGGCGCGGACCGTGAGCACGAGCGAGAGCGAGGCCCCGGAGATGAACGGGAAGGGGTGCGACGGGTCCACGATGAGGGGCGTCAGGACGGGGTAGATCGCGGACATGAAGTAGTCGCTCAGGCGCTCCCGGGCCTCCTCCGGCAGCGAGGTGAACGGCGCGACGCGGAAGCCGCGTTCCTCGAGCATGGGCTCCAGGACGTGCTCCCAGGTCTCGTCGATGTCGCGCTGCATGGCGTGGATGCGGTCGCGTACCGCCAGGGTCTGCTCGGCGATGGTCAGACCGTCCACGGTGCGGTGGGATGGGTCGGTCTTCATCGAGAGCCGGAGCCAGCCCATCCGCTTCGACACGAACTCGTCGAGGTTGGAGGCGGCGATCGACAGGAAACGGATGCGCTCGATCAGCGGGTTGCGCGGATCGCGGGCCTCCCAGAGCACCCGGTCGTTGAAGTCGAGCCAGGACTGCTCACGGTTGACGTACAGCGCTGCGTCGTCCAGCGAGACGTTCTGACCATCAATCCCGGACGCGCGCGCCTCGGCAGTCATCGCTCCTCCTGCGCGCCGCCTTGCCCGCGCGCGCAGACAGCATCCCCGGCGAATGTTAGCGCTGTGCAAGATCGCGCTTGCGCCCTGGCAGCCCCCGGTGTTCACTCGCCCGGCACGGAGTCCGGGGAAGTCCGGTGGAAGACCGGCGCTGTCCCGCAACTGTAACCGCGCGCCCGACGCCGCCATGGAGGCGACCGGGGCGTGGAAGCCAGAGTACCGGCCTGTGCGGTGTGTCGAACCTGCGAGGACAGGGGACGGCCTATGCCCATCGCCGGCTGATCCCCGGTCATGGCGCGGACGGCTCTCGTACCTGCCCCCTCGCACCAGGAGGGGGCGTTTCGTGCCTCCTCCATGTGCAGGAGGTACTGATGCTGGGCAACTATCTCTGGCGGCCGCGACGGATGAGCGCCCTCGTGCTCGTCGCGATGTCCGTGCTCGCTCTGGCGGGCTGCTCCGAGGACGAGGCGGCCGATGTGACCGCCACCGCCGAGGGCACCCCCTCGGCGACGGCCGCCACCGCTACCGCCACCGCCACCGTGACGACGATCGAGGTCACGGACTCGAGCGGCGAGACGATCGTGCTCGAGGCCCCCGCCGTGCGGATCGTCTCCCATTCCCCCGCGGCCACCGAGATCCTCTTCGCCATCGGCGCCGGCGACGCCGTCGTCGCCGCGGACGAATTCTCGAACTACCCACCGGAAGCGGAGTCGCTGCCGAAGGTCACGTACTCGACGCCCGACCCGGAGCAGGACCTCGGCTTCGACCCGGACCTGGTGATCTTCGCCGGGCGGCAGGAGTCCAGTCTCGCCCACTTCCGCGAGCTGGAGCTCCGCGTCTTCTACCTGGAGGAGCCGAGCAACCTCGAGGGCGTGTTCGAGAACATCCGCACGCTCGGCGTCCTTACCGGCCGCGAGGCCGAGGCCGAGTCGGTCGTCGCCGAGATGCAGGCGACCCTCGACGAGGTCGCGGCCGCGATCGCAGACGTCGAGGAAGGCCCGGTCGTCTTCTACGAGCTGACCGAGGACCTCTACACCGTGTCGCCCAACTCGTTCATCGGGGCGGCGCTCTCGTTCGTGAAGGCGCGCAACGTCGCCGAGGGGGTCGATGGCGACTTCCCGCAGCTCACCTCCGAGGCGATCGTCGAGGCGAACCCGGACGTGATCCTGATGGCGGACGCGGATTTCGTTGACCCGGCCTCGGTGCCGGAGCGAGCCGGGTGGTCGGCGATCACCGCCGTGACCGAGGGGCAGATCCACCCGGTCGACGGCGACATCATGAGCCGGCCTGGTCCGCGCATCGTGGACGGCATCGCGGACCTCGCGCGGCTCCTGTACCCGGACCGCTTCGAGTAGCCGTTGAGGACGTCCCTCGCACTGCTCGCGGGCGTCGCGCTGGATGCCGCGTTCGGCGACCCGCCGAACGCGGCGCACCCGGTCGCGTGGTTCGGCCGTCTCGCCGCGGCCATCGACGGCGTCGTTCCGAGGACGCGCGCGGCGGGCGGCGGCGTCACGCTCGGGCTGGTCGCCGGCACCGCCGTGCTGGCGGCGCGGCTCGCCGGGTCCGCGCCGCTGGCGGCTCCGCTGGTCGCCTGGACAGTGACGTCGCGGCGGGCGCTCCTCGACCGTGCGATCGAGGTCGCCGACGCGCTGGATGCGGACGATCTCGCCGAGGCGCGGCGGCTCCTGGCGTGGCACCTCGTGAGCCGCGACACGGCTGACCTCGACGCCTCCGAGGTCGCCGGGGCAGCGATCGAGTCGGTCGCCGAGAACCTCTCGGACGGGGTCGTCGCGCCGTGGTGCTGGTTCACGCTCTGCGGAGCGCCTGCGGCGGCGGCGTACCGGGCGCTGAATACCCTCGACGGCATGTGGGGGTACCGCACGCCGAGGTACGCCGAGTTCGGGTGGGCGGCGGCGCGCGGGGACGACCTGGCGAACCTGCTCCCGGCGCGCCTGACCGCCGCCGCGATCGTTGTTGCTTCCGGTGGCGGAGCATCGGCGGCCTTCGCCGCGTGGCGCCAGGACCGGACGCGCACGGAGAGCCCGAACGCGGGGCATCCGATGGCGGCAATGGCCGGCGCGCTCGGCGTCGCCCTTCGCAAGCGCGACCAGTACACGCTCAACGCGAGCGCCCGCGATCCCCGCGCCGAGGATGTCCGTCGGGCGGTCCGCCTCGCGGATCACGCGGCCCTCGTCGCGCTCGGCGCCGCTGCCCTGTCCGCCGGCGTGCTGTCAGGGTGGCGTCGATGACGGTGGCGCACGGGGGCCTCGACGAGCGTGAGCTGCGGGCGCTGGGCGTCGATCCCGGTGCCGTGCTCGATCTCTCGGCGAACCTGCATCCCGACGGTCCGTCGCCCGCCGTGCTCGCCGCGGCCCGGTCGGCGCGCCTCGACCGCTACGCACCGCCGGACGCGGCGCCCCTCCGTGCCGCCATCGCGGTGCACGAGGGCGTCCCCGGCGCGTGGGTGCTGCCGACGCCCGGCGCGACCGCGGCGCTGCACCTCGTCGCGCGCGCGTTCCTCCGCCCCGGTGACCGCGCCGCCGTCCTCCAGCCTGCGTTCGGGGAGTACGAGGCAGCCGTCCGCGCGGCCGGCGCGGAGGTGATCCCCGCGGCCACGGACGCGCCCGACTTCGCGCCGCCCGCGACGCTCCCGGCCGCGGCCCTCGCGTTTGCGGCGAACCCGAACAACCCCACCGGCGCGTACGCCTCGATGAACAAGGTGGAGCGCTGGCTTTCGCCCTCGCGAACGCTCGTCCTCGACGCCGCGTACGAAGCGTTCGTCCGGAGTAGCTGGGACGCCGTGGACCTCGTGCGCGCGGGCGCGAACGCGATCGTGGTGCGGTCGATGACGAAGCTGCACGCGGTCCCCGGGGTCCGGCTCGGCTACGTCGTCGCGGCGCCCCAGGTCATCGCACGCCTGGAGCCGCTGCTCCCCTCGTGGAGCCTCGACGCGGTCGCCCAGGCCGCCGGCCCCGTCGCGCTCGCCGAGCATCCCGCCCGAGTGGCGCTCCTCGAGGAGACGTGGCTGGTGCGCGAGCGGCTGCGCGCCGCCCTCCGCGCCGCAGGCTTCGCAGTGGGGCCGGCGCAGGCGAACTTCCTCCTTGTCGAGGTTGGCGACGCCGCCGAGGCGCGCGGAGCGCTCCTGCGGGATGGCATCCTCGGGCGCGACTGCGCGTCGTTCGGGTTGCCCGGTTGGCTCCGCGTGGCCGTCCCCCGCGCGTCCGACGAGCAGCACGTGCGCGAGGCGCTCCTGCGGCTGAGGAGGGGCCGATGACGGCCCCGGTGCTCCTTGTCGTCGGGACCGCGTCGTCGGTCGGGAAGTCCGTGCTCGTAGCCGGGCTCTGCCGCGCCTTCGCCCGCGCGGGACTCCGCGTCGCGCCGTTCAAGGCGCAGAACATGTCGAACAACGCGTACGTGACCGCGGACGGGCTCGAGATCGGCCGCGCCCAGGCCGAGCAGGCAGTGGCAGCGGGCGTCGAGGCCGACGTCGACATGAACCCCGTGCTCCTCAAGCCACAGGGCGACCGCACCTCGCAGCTCGTCCTCAAGGGGCGTCCCGCGGGGACGATGCACTCCCGCGACTTCCTCGAGCGGCGGCGCGACCTCTGGCCGGAGATCGCCGGCGCGCTCGGGCGGCTCCGCGCGCAGTACGACCTCGTGATCGCCGAGGGCGCAGGGAGCGCGGCCGAGCCGAACCTGTACGACACCGAGGTGGTGAACATGCGCGTCGCGCGCGAGACGGGCGCTGTCACCCTGCTCGTCGGGGACATCGACCGCGGGGGCGTGTTCGGACACTTCCTCGGCACGCTCGAACTGATGCCCGCGTCGGACCGCGCGCTCGTGCGCGGGCTGGTGATCAACCGCTTCCGCGGCGACCCCTCGTTGCTGGCCCCCGCGATCGCCACCGTCGAGGACCGTGGTGGGGTGCCGGTGGTGGGCGTCGTGCCGTGGATCGAGGACGTGGGCGTGGCGGAGGAGGATGCGGTCGCCCTCGAGCGAGCGTCGCGGGACACCTCCGGGCCGGCCTCCGAGGTGGACGTCGCGGTGGTCCGCTTCCCCCGTATCGCCAACTTCGACGACATCGACCCGCTGCTGCGCGAACCGGGGGTGCGGGTCCGCTGGGTCGAGCACGCCGAGGAGATCGGCCTGCCACACCTCGTCATCCTCCCCGGGACGAAGGCGACCATCGCCGACCTGCGATGGATGCGCGAGCGCGGGATCGACCGGGCGGTGATCGCCCGGCACGGGGCGGGAGCGCACGTCCTCGGCATCTGCGGCGGCTACCAGGCGCTGGGGACGCGGCTCCTCGATCCCGATGGCGCGGAGGATGCGGCCGGAGCGGACGAACCCGGCCTCAGCCTGCTCGACGCGGCCACCACCTTCGAGGCGACGAAGGCGACCCGGCGCACCCGCGGCCGCACGCTCGAGGGCGCCTGGGGCGGGGCCGGATTCGACCTCGATGGCTATGAGATCCACATGGGGCGGACGGTGGGAGCTGAGCGCCCGCTCCTGGCGGTTGGCGACCACGTCGACGGCGCCGTCTCGCCGGACGGGCGCGTCGCCGGGACCTACCTCCACGGGTTGTTACATAACGATGCGTGGCGAGCGGCGCTGCTCACCGAGCTCGGGCGCCGGTCAGACGGCGCGGTGGAGCCGTCCTCAGAGCGACGCGAGGCTGCCTTCGACCGCCTCGCCGACGTGCTGGAGGCCCACCTCGATCTCCCCGAGATCCGTGGATGGCTCGGCCTGCCCGAGTGAGTGGTTTGCACGGTTCCACCGGCAAGCCGCCGCCCGGACGCTCGCGTGCCATTCACACAACCAGAGGACGTGGGTAGAGTCGATCCCGGCGGGGGAGTTGGGACGTGACCGTGCTTCGTCGTCACCATCCGCGCGCCGCGCACGTCGCCGCGCCACTCCTCACCTCCATGCTCCTGGCGCTCGCCGTGGTCGCTGCCCTTCGCGTCGACCTCGCCTCGGCGCAGACGTTCGTGCCCGGGACGCAGGCCCGCGTCAGCGCCGACGGTGACACGCTGCGGCTCCGCGCCGGCGCCACCGTCTCCGCCGCCGTCATCGCGAGCATCCCGGACGGCTCGATCGTGAACATCCGCGAGGGCACGCAGCTCGCCGACGGCTACACGTGGCAGTTCATCGACTGGAACGGCGCGATCGGCTGGGTCGCGTCCGAGTTCCTCGTCGCGCTCGGCGCCACGCCGTCGGCGACGCCGTCCACGTCACCAACGCCCGCTCCGACGGCCACGCCCGCGCCGACCTCGACGCCGACGAGCGCGACCGGCACGATCACCGGGAACCTGCCGCCGACGGGCAAGGCGGGCCTGATCGTCTGGGGTGGCGGGTCGATGGACTCGCTCGTCGCGACCGCGGCGGGGCGTGGCTGCAACGTCCGCTCGGTCTACGCCGTGAAGGACGGGCGCTTCGTCGGCTACACCCCCGGCGCGCCGGCGTTCGTGAACGCCTCGTGGTTCTCTCAGATCGGCGAGGTCAACGGCATCGCGGCGCTGCTCGTCTTCTGTGACGCGCCCGGCCAGACCGCCAGCACGACGTCCTCCGGAGGCACGACCTCCGGCTCACCGACGGTCGGGTCGGTCACCGCGCCGCCCTCGAACGAGACGCGGCCGCCGGGCCCCGGCGGGAACGAGAGCTAGCGCCGGACTTCCCCCGGCCGGGCGGTCTCGCGAGCGCGGCGCCTAGGCGCGGAGCGCTGCTTCGATCTGGTCGAGGTGGTTTCCGTCGTGGCGGGGGCCACCCATCAGCAGCAGCTCACCGACGGTCGCGTCGCCCGGACGGAAGCCCAGTGGGATCGACCGCGCGAGGAGCGCCTCGTCGATCTCGCCCGCGGCGGTGATTGCCGCCGCGTGGCCCTCCCGGATCTCGTCGAGCAGCTGCTCGGCGCTGCGATCGGTGCGCTCCTCCACCTGGCCGGCGTTGATCTCATCGATGTTGCGGGGCGCCGGCGCGGCGCCCGCGGGCTGGTCGATTGCGGCGACGCGGGCGAGGACGCGTGGGACGCCATTGGCGCGGGCCGCGAGGTGGCTCAGCGCGTCCCGGACGCGCCAGGTGCCCTCTAGCAGCGGCCGGTCGGGATGGGCGAGGATCTCCGCTCTCAGCCCCGCGATCCGCTCGTCGATCTGCCGCACGGCCGCGGTGAAGTCTTCCCTGCTGCTCACGAGGCGCCCCCTTCAGCGATGGGGCGGCATCGTACAGCGCCGGCTGGAGCGCGGGGGTGTGGGGGCGGTAGTGGGCTAGGCCGCGGCCAGCTCGACGTGCTCGGGGAGCGCACGACCGCGGTTGCGGAGCAGCTCGTCGAGGTGGACCTCGAACGGCACCATGCCCTCGTACGCGACGGCGAACGCCATCGCACCGGGGATGCTGCCGAGCGCGCGCACCGCGCCGACGCCAGGGAGCGCCGCCACGGCCTGCCGGACGAGGTTGATGTCCGTGAACGACCGGAACCCGGTGAGGATCAGCTCGACCTCGTGGGAAAGGTCCGTGCTCCGAGTGGCGGTGGTCGTGACGTTGGCGAACATCGTTGCCTCCAGTGGTTTCGAGACTACGGACGCGCCGTCCGGAACCGCAGATCGGGCGCGGTAGAACCCTGTTGAGAAACGGTGAAGGCCGGTGAAGGCCCGAACACCGGAGCGGCTGGAAGCGGGCTGATCGTCCAGCGGGCGGGACTACACTGCGCCCGATCCGAGCACCGCGACCGAGGAGGTCACCATGGCGAGCGCACTCGACGGCATCCGCGTGATCGACTTCGGCCAGTTCATGGCAGGCCCGCTCGCCGCCCAGCTGCTCGCGGACCAGGGCGCGGACGTCGTCCGCGTCGATCCGCCCGGCGGTCCAAGGTGGGACACGCCGGCGAACGCGACGTGGAACCGCGGTAAGCGGAGCATCGTGCTCGACCTGAAGACCGAGGACGGCCGCACGACGGCCCGCGCCCTGGCCGCGACGGCCGACGTGGTCATCGAGAACTTCCGGCCCGGGGTCATGGACCGGTTCGGCCTCGGCGCGGCCGAGATGACGCAGGTCAATCCGCGGCTCGTCTACCTCTCGCTCCCCGGGTTCGCCTCGGACGATCCGCGCGCCGGGATTACGGCGTGGGAGGGCGTCGTCGGCGCTGCCTCGGGCCTCTACCGGCGGAACCGCCTGGCCACCGAGGACGGCCCGCCTGTCTTCACGGCGATCCCGCTGCCCTCGGCCTACGCGGCGATCCAGGGCGCCGTCGCCGTGACGATGGCCCTCAACGCCCGCGAGCGGGACGGCGTGGGCCAGCGCATCGAGGTGCCGCTGTTCGACGCGATGTACGGCGCCGTTGGCTACAACGGCTACAAGCTCCACGGCGACACCGCCGCCCCGTTGGGAGCCGGGTTCAACCTCACCACCCAGTGGGAGTGCGCGGACGGCCAGTGGATCATGTTCCATACCGGCAATGGCCGGACCGAGGAGGTCCTGGCCGCGGCCGGCGTACCCGACTGGATCGCGAAGGGGTACGTCGACCGCGAGCGCCTGACGCGCGAGCCGGCGCTGGTGACGGAGCTGATGGACGCGGCGCGCGCCCTCTTCAAGACGCGTCCGGCCGTCGAGTGGGAGCAGCTGGTGAACGATGCGGGCGGCGAGTGCGCCGTCTGCCGCCCGTCCGCGGAGTGGGTCACTCACCCGCACGCCCTCGGCTCCGAGACCGTCGTCGAGGTCGACGATCCCGTCCTCGGGCGGACGCGCCAGCCCGGCATCCCCGCGCGCCTGTCGCGGACGCCGGGTGCGATCCGCGGCCCGCGCCGTCCACTCGACGCCGACCGGGACGCCATCCTCGCGGCGCTCGAGCGCGCGCCCTCCGTCGCGGGCGGCGCGCCGGAGGACGCCGCGCTGCGATCGGTCCTCGAGGGCGTGCGGGTGCTCGACCTCTGCATCGTGCTCGCCGGGCCGACGTGCGGGCGTACGCTCGCGGAGTACGGCGCGGACGTCATCAAGATCGAGGCGCCCGGCCGCCCGCCGATGGGTTCGTTCCACATGGACGTGAACCGCGGCAAGCGCAGCATCGTGCTCGACCTGAAGACCGCCGAGGGTATCGAGGTGTTCTGGTCGCTGGTCGACTCCGCGGACGTGGTGGTGCAGAACTTCCGAAAGGGCGTCGCCGAGAAGCTCGGCGTCGGGTACGAGCAGGTCCGCGCGAGAAGGCCTGACATCGTCTACGGCTCGCTCAACACCTACGGGCACGTCGGGCCGTTCGCCGGCCGTGCGGGCCACGAGCAGATCGCCCAGGCGGCCACGGGCATGCAGGACCGCTACCGCAAGCCGAACGGCATGCCCGAGACGCAGAAGTACGCCGTCAACGACTATGGCACCGGCTACCTCGGCGCCTTCGCCGTCGCGCTGGCGCTCTACCACCGGCGGCAGACCGGCGAAGGGCAGCACGTGGACGCTGCGCTGGCCTACACCGCGACCACGCTCCAGTCCTCGTTCTTCATCGACTACGCCGGCAAGAGCTGGGACGAGGCACGCGGCCAGGAGAGCGTCGGCTCCGACCCGCTCCACCGCGCCTACCGCGCCGCGGACGGCTGGTTCTTCCTCGGCGCGCCAGACGCCGGTGCGCTTTCGGCGGTCGAGGGCCTCGACGGCATCGGGGGTGGCGCCGGGCTCGAGGTCGCTCTCGAGTCGCGGTTCGCGACGACGCCCGTCGCGGTATGGGTGGAACGGCTGAACGCCGCGCCCGGCGCGGGCGCGCACCACATCGTGAGCAACACGGACGAGCTGATGGAGCTGCCCTACGCGATCGAGCACGGCCTGAGCCTCACGCGAGACGATGACGCCTGGGGCCGCGTGACGACGATCGGCCCGGCGGCGCGGCTGTCGAGGACGCCCGTCCGGCCGGGGCGGGTCGCGCCGCCGCTCGGCGCGCAGAGCCGGGAGATCCTCGCGGAGGTCGGGCTCGCCGGGCGTGCGGACGCGCTCATCGTCGCGGGGGCGGTCTGGGAGGACTAGCGCGGTCCTCGGATCGAGGAGGGGACCGAGCCGCCCCGATGGCTCGACCCTGACCGGAGGGGCACAGGGTCGAGCCGGAGTCGGGGGCTCAGTCGAGCCGGCGGTAGGCCGGCAGGAACAGCGTCACCACCAGGGCGAGCAGCAGGAGCGCGACGGCGACACTGCCGAACGCGACCTGCGCGCCAAACGCCCCGGCGACGAGCGCGATGACGAACGTACCGAGGGATTCGAAGCCCATCTCCATCATCATGATCGAGGAGATGCGGCCACGGTAGGCGTTCTCCGTGTGCGACTGGATCAGGATCTGGCTCAACGACTGACGGCCAGCCTGTCCAATGCCGAGGATGAACACGATGCCGAGGCTGATCCAGAAGCTTTGCGAGACCGCGAAGGCCAGGAGGGCGACGCCGAACAGGGCGATGCTCCCGATCAGGAGCCGTCCGCGCTTGCGGTTCGGGAGCGATGCGATCGCGAGCGAACCGATGAGCGCGCCGGCGCCCATGAACGTGAGGACCACGCCGAGCCGCCACCGGGCCTGCTGCTCGTCCGACGCCAGCACCTCCGCGACGAAGCCCGGGGCCAGCCGCTGGAACGTGAGGGTGAGGATGACGACGAACAGGTGCACAGCGAGCAGCATGCGCAGGGTGGGGTTGCGGCCGAGGTACTTGAAGCCCTCGTTCATCTCCTTCAGGCCGCCGCGCGACCGATGCCCGTGGCCGGCGCGGAGGATCGGTGAGGAGGTGGACGCGGCGCGGGCGGTCGGCTGCTTTGGGACGCGGAACATGCCGATGACCGCGAGCGTGAACAGCGCGGTCATCAGTGCGTAGCCCCACGCGTAGTCGAAGTAGGCCACGAGGATGCCCGCGGTCGCCGGGGCGAGCAGGCGCATGGTGTTCATCCCGGAGGCGTTGAGGCCGATCGCGTTCGTGAGCCGCTCCTCGCCCACGATGTCCGGGATCATGGCCTGGCGCGCCGGCATCGAGAACGACATCGCGGCGCCCTGCAGGGCGGCGGCGACGTAGAGGTGCTCGATCCGGAGCTGGTCCGTGAACAGCAGCACCGCGATCGCCGCGGTGAACACGGCCGAGGCGAGCTGGCCGGCCTGCAGCACCAGACGACGGCTCGCACGATCCGCGAGCACGCCACCGACCAGCGCGAGGAAGAGCCGCGGGAGGGCGTTCGCGATGGCGACGCCGCCAAGGGCGGTGAATGACCCGGTGATCTCGTACGCGAGCGAACCGCGCACGACCTGCTGCATCTGCATCGCCGACCAGTTGCCCATCATGGAGAGCAGGTACCAGCGGAAGGCGGGGACCTCGATCAGCGAGTCAAAGGTGCGGAAGCGGCGGCTCGAGGTGTATTCGGCGCTGATCGAGCGGTCGACGGTGGCCTCGGCCTCAGTGCCCGCGTCGGCCCGGGCGTCCGCGTCGCTCTCGGCGACCGCGCCGGCCATCCCGGCGTCCGCCGGGCGGGCGGACGAGGTGGAGGAAGAGAGCGGTCGCTCTACGGCGGACACGGCGCTGGCGCTGCCTTCCGGCGATCTAACCTTTACGGTCACGGCAGGGTACGCCATTTCATCCTTTATCGCGACGAGGCGTCTGCGAGGCGTGTCGAGGGGGTCGAGGGGGCGCGTGTTGCCGCACCCGAGGTCGGAGCGCATAGTGCCGAAGTGCCCTCCAGCGCCTCGAGCCGACTCCCGCAGAAGTGGCGGACCCTCATCGCGGTCGGCTTCGGCACGTTCATGGCGACGATGGACTTCTCCATCGTCAACGTGGCGCTTCCGACGTTCTCCCGCGAGTTCGACCGCTCCCCGGACACGGTCGTATGGGCGGCGCTCGGCTCCAGCCTCGTCGTCACCGGGCTGACGCTCACCGCCGGGCGGGCGGGCGATCTTTACGGCCGGAAGCGCGTCTACCTCGCCGGCTGGGTGATCCTCACACTCGCGCTCACCGCCGCCTCGTTCGCCCAGTCTCTCGAGCAGATCATCGCGCTGAGGCTCCTCCAGGCTGTCGGCGTCTCGCTCGCGATTGCGAACGCGAATGCGATCGTCACGGACGCGTTCCCAGACACCGAACGCGGCAGGGCGCTGGGCACGATCACCTCGATCGTGGGGGCGGGTCTGATGTCCGGGCCGATCCTGGGCGGCCTGATCCTGGAGCTGCTGGACTGGCGCGCGATCTTCTACGCGCGCATCCCGATCGGCCTGCTCGCGATCGCGATGGGCTACCTCGAGATCCGCGAGGAGCCGCGCGAGCGCGACCCGAACCGCCGGCTGGATCTGCCGGGCGCGGTGCTGCTCTTCGCCTCCCTCGCGAGCGTCCTCGTCGCCGTGAACCGCGGCCAGACCTGGGGGTGGACCTCGCCGGTGATCATCGGGCTGACCGTCCTGGGCCTGGTGTCGCTCGTCACGTTCCTGCGCGTCGAGTCTCGCGTCGCCAGCCCGATCCTTTCGCTCACGCTGTTCCGGATGCGGACCTTCGCTTCCTCGATCTCCAGCCTGACGCTGAACTTCGTCGGTCAGTCGTCGGTCATCTTCCTGATGCCGTTCTACCTCATCGAGGTGCGCGACTTCTCGACGGCGCAGACCGGGCTCATGATCGCGATGGTCCCGCTGATGATGCTCGTCTTCGCGCCGCTGTCGGGCTGGTTCGCGGACCGCACGGGCTGGCCGCACCAGGCCACGTTGGGCATCGCGCTCGTGAGTGCCGGGCTGCTCACGCTCGCCACGCTCGAGGTGGACACGCCGGTGCCGCTGGTGCTCGTCCGGCTCGCGCTGGTCGGCCTCGGCTCGATGATCTTCGGCCCGCCGAACACGAGCGCGGTCATGGGCAGCGTGCCAAGGCCCATGCTCGGCACCGCCTCCGCGAGCGTGGCTACCTCCAGGAACGTGGGGAACGCCGTCGGCCTGGCAGTCGCGAGCGCCGTCCTCGTGATCGTCGGAGGCGGAGCCGGCGCGGGCATTGCCGCGAACGACCTGCCGCCGGAGGACCTCCTGCGCGGCATCCGCGCCGCGTTCCTCGCGGCCGGGTTGCTCTCGCTGCTGGCGATCGGCGCGTCGCTCACGGGGCGGCGGGATGGGCCGAAGCAGCCACCGCAGCCGGAGTCCGCCCGGACAACCTCGGCGGCCCGCTAACGCGTGCCGGGGACCGTCGCGGCTAGGCGGCGCGCCGTGCGCGGATCATCGCGAACTGCAGGGCGAGCACGGACACGAACCCACAGCCAGCCATGAACGGGATCGAGATGAACCCGAACTGCTCCACGTAGCGGGCAGAGCAGGGGACGCCCTCGGCGCACGCGCCGCCCTGCTCGGGGAACACCTGCAACTGGTAGTGGTAGACCGAGAGCGCGAGGCCGATCACGGCGATGGGGATCACGTACTTCCCCACGCGGTCGTCGCGAGTGACCGCCGCGACGAGCAGCACGACGGCGAGCGGGTACATCGCGATGCGCTGGTACCAGCAGAAGAGGCACGGGACGAAGTCCGCCACCTCCGAGTAGTAGAGCGATCCGGCCATCGCGATCCCCGCGATGGCGAAGGATAGCCAGCGGCCCTGCCGGAGCAGGAGCGTGCGGAGGCTCGTCGCCCCCGGCGCCGACGCCCCCAGCGCCATCGCCACCGAGAGTCCGACGACCGCCAGCGCGCCCGTCGCCAGGATCGACGACACCGTCGCCTCGCTCATACCGCCTCGTTCTGCCGCGTGGGGGACTTCAACGATACGTCGCGGCGGACCGTGCGGCGAGGAAGGCCGGTTCCGAGCCTAGCCCCGCAGCCGGTCGACGAACTTCTGGCGCGCCTTCGCGACCTTCGGAGCCACGACGACCTGGCAGTACGGCTGGTAGGAGTTTCGGCGGTAGTACTGGTTGTGGTAGTCCTCGGCCGGGTAGAAGACCTCGAGCGGCGCCACCTCGGTGACGATCGGGGCCCCCCACAGGCCCTGCTCCGTCAGTTCCGCGATCACCTCGCGGGTGATCGCCTCCTGCTCGGGGGAGTGGACGTAGATCGCGGACCGATACTGCGTGCCCACGTCGTGGCCCTGGCGGTTGAGGGTCGTCGGGTCGTGGATGGTGAAGAAGACTTCCAGCAGATCGCGATAGCTGATCTCGTCTGGGTCGAACTCCAGCTGGACCACCTCGGCGTGCCCGGTCGTGCCGCTGCACACCGCCTCGTACGAGGGGTTCGGGACGTGGCCGCCGGCGTAGCCGGACTGCACGGACTCCACGCCGCGAAGCAGCTCGTAGACCGCCTCGAGGCACCAGAAGCAGCCCCCGGCCAGCGTCGCCTGTTCGGTTGCCATCGCGGCCTCCTCTCGAATCGTCAGTACCGATCGTAAGTCAGCCACTCGGCATACAGACGTTATCGCGCTAGTCTGCGTTTCCCGCTGCACCTCGCTCGAGGGTGGCAGGGCAGGAGGAACACCGTGGTCGAAACCACCGCAGAGCCAGACGCCTCACTGACCGAGGAGGTGCTTGCGGACGACGTCGGCCCGCGCGGCCTCCGAGGCGTCTACTACGGGTACTGGCTCGTCTGCGCCGCATTCGTCGCCCAGTTCATCTCAGTCGGCGCGCAGAACTACGTGATCGGCGCGTTCCTCAACCCGATGACGGAGGAGCTGGACTGGTCGCGCACGGAGTTCACGCTCGGCCGCACCATCGGTCAGTTCGTCATGGCGTTCACCGGCGTCTTCATCGGCAGCATGGTGGACCGGCGCGGCGGCAAGACGCTGATGCGCGTCGGCATCGTGATCATGACCACGGCGATGCTGCTCCTCGGCTCGGTGAACGAGCTCTGGCAGTGGCTGCTCCTGAACGGGCTCATCCTCACCGCCGGCGCCGCCATGATCGGCAACCTCGTCGTCAACGTGACCATCGCCAAGTGGTTCGTGGAGCGGCGAGGCCGGATGGTCGGGTTCGCCTCGATGGGCGTCTCCTTCGCCGGCATCGTGATCACGCCGTTCTCCGCCTACCTGGTGGACGCGTTCGGATGGCGCGACGCCTGGCGCATCCTCGCGGTCTGCGCCGCCGCGGTGATCATCCCGCTCTCGTTCGCGATGCGGCGCGCTCCCGAAGACCACGGACTGAACCCGGACGGCAAGACCGCGGCTCAGATCGCACAGGGGGGTGGCCGCGCCGCGGCGCTCGACTTCGCTTCCTCGCTGACCCGCAAGGAGGCGGTCCGGACGCCGGCGTTCTACATCGTCGCCATCTCGTTCGGCCTCGGCACGATCTCGATCGGCGCGATGCTCATCCACACCATCCCGTTCATGGAGGACGCTGGCTTCTCGAAGAGCACGGCGGCGTTCATGATCACGGTGACCTCGGTGCCGGCGCTGCTGCTGAAGCCCGTGTGGGGCTACTTCATCGACAAGGCTGACGTGCAGCGCATCTCGCTGATCGGGTTCGTGCTCAACGCCGCCGCCCTCATCACCATCGTCGTGAGCGTGCAGGCGGACATCTTCCCGCTCATCCTCTTCGGGTTCGCGCTGCTCGGCTGCGGCTGGAGCGGCTTCATCCCGCTCCAGGAGGTCGTCTGGGCGTCCTTCTTCGGACGGCGCTACCTGGGGGCGGTGCGGAGCGCGGGGCTTCCCGTGGCGCTCGGGATCAGTGCCGGCGCGCCGCTGCTCATCGCCTTCTACTTCGACCACATCGGCAACTACAACGGCGCGTTCCTCGGGATTGCCGCGCTCAGCCTCCTCGGAGGCGGGCTCCTCACATTCGCGCGTGCACCCATCCGCGTGGAGCGCGACATCTAACGTCGGCAGCACGATCGCAGCACACGAGAACGGCGGCCCAGCGGGGCCGCCGTTCGTCCTGCTGAGGCCCACGGTGGGCCTGCCGAGGAGTCGGTGTGCTAGGCGGAGGTCGGCTCGAGGTACTTCTTCGGGTTCGCGATGAAGCGGTTGCGGCAGCCGAGGTCGTCGAAGACGTACCACTTGCCGTCCTGGTTCCACTTCATGCCGTTCTCGGTCGCGAAGCTCTTGTTGCACACCATGCACGTCTGATCAGCCATACGTCGCTCCTCGCTGCTGACGGACGGACCCGCACCGGCCGTCTTGCGAGCACGGATGTTATCCCCCCCGGCAAGCTACCGGGGGCGATGTGATGCCGATCGGAACGAAGCTCATGCGGCGAGCTGCCGGCTCAGTCCCGCCTCCCCAGCGCACGGAGTGCCAGCGCTTCCGCGAGGATCGCGCGCTGGAGCTCGCCCAGGTCCTGGCTCTCGTCCGGCCCGTGGATGTGCGAGGTGGGCTCCCCGACGCCCGTGATCAGGATCGCCGCGGACGGGAACCGCTCAGCGAGCATTGCGACGAGGGGGATCGATCCGCCGACGCCGATCTCGGCCGGCGCCTGCCCCCAGGCCTCTGCCATCCCGTCGGCGAACGCGCGGAACGCCGCCCCGCGCTCCGTCAGCGCGAACGGCGGCGCGCTCGACCCGGGGGTCACGGTCACACGCGCACTCCAGGGGGCGTGGGTCTCGAGGTGGCCCACGAGCGCCCGCATGGCGCGGACGGGGTCCTCGCCGGGGGCGATCCGCAGACTGACCTTCGCGCGGGCTACCGGCACGATCTGGTTGATCGCCTCCGGCAGCCTCGGCGCATCGAGGGCGAGCACCGACACCGCCGGACGCATCCACATCCGCTCGGCGAGCGTGCCGTCGCCGACGAGCTCCACGCCGTCGAGGACGCCCGCGCTGTGGCGCAGCTCCGCCTCGGGGACATCGACCGCGGGCGTCGCCGCGGCGACGAGGCCGTCGATGGCGCAGTTGCCGCGCTCGTCGTGCAGTGTCGCGATCAGCCGGGCGAGGCTCGTGACGGCGTCCGGCACGGCTCCGCCGAACTGGCCGCTATGGACGCCGGCCGCGAGCGTCCGCACCTCCACGATCGCGTCGACGAGCCCGCGCAGCGAGGTCGTCATCGCAGGGTGGCCGACGGCCCAGTGCTCCGAGTCCGCGATCACGATCGCGTCGGCGGCGAGGCGGTCGCCATAGCGGTCGAGGAGGGCTGCCGCGTGCGGCGACCCCAGCTCCTCCTCGCCCTCGACCACCACGGTGACGCCGACGGCCAGCGCCTCGCCGAGCGCTCGCAGCGCGCCGAGGTGGGTGGCGATGCCGGACTTGTCGTCGGATGCGCCCCGGCCGTGCAGCCGCCCGTCCCGCTCCACCGGCTCGAACGGGTCGGACTGCCAGCCTGCCAAGTCGCCGGCCGGCTGCACGTCGTAGTGCGCGTAGAGGAGCACCGTCGGCGCGCCGGCGGGCGCCGGGCGGGTCGCGAGGACGACGGGCGGCGCCTCGGGCACCGCGAGGATCTCGGCGCTGAGGCCGGCTTCCGCCAGCAGCTCGCGCACCTGCTCGGCGCAGGCGCGGAGGTCGCCCGCGCGGCCGGGGTCGGCGCTGACCGAGGGGACGCGGACGAGCCGTTCGAGGTCGGTCCGGACGCCCGGGAATACGCGCTCGACAGCGCTCCGCAGATCCTCGGTCATGTCGCCCTCCACCCGGTCGCTGGCTGCTGAGCGATCGTACCGGGTTGGGCGGCGGCTACTGGAGGCGGCGGACGGTCGGAACGAAGACGGCCGCGAGGGCCATCGTGGCCATGAGGATGACACCCAGGCTCGCGACCACGATGCGGATGCCGAAGAGCTCCGCGGCGATCCCGACGAAGAACGTCGCGAACTGCATCATGCTCATCTGGAGCATGAACACCGCCATCACCCGGCCGCGGTATTCACTCGAGACATAGGAGTGCAGGAGCCCCTGCGAGAGGCCCATGCGGAACGAGGATCCGAGTCCGAAGACGATCATGGCCGCGCCGGCGAAGCGGACCGTGTCCGCCTGCGCGAAGAGGAAGATGCCGAGGCCGAGCACCGCGGCGCCACCGAGGAACATCCAGCCGCGGCGGCGCTCCGGGATCGATGCCAGCACGAACGCGCCGACCAGCGCACCGATGGCGCTGATGCTGAGGAGCGTCCCCGCGATCGCCAGGCCTTCTTCGGGCGTGTCCGTGAAGATGTCGGCCGCGTAGCCGGGGAGCAGGAACTGGAGCGGCATGCCGAACACCGAGGTGGCGAACGCGAGCGAGAGGATGACGAACATCCGATGTTCGCGCCAGATGTAGGTGAAGCCGCCGCCGATGTCCGCGAGTGAGCTCGCCGCGACCTGCTTCAGCGTCTGTCCGGCCGCCCCCGGAGCGCTGGGGGACTGCCACGTGAGCTGGGACATGCAGACGATCGCGACGATGTAGAGCAGCGACATCGCCGTGAAGCCCCAGGCGAAACCAGAGGCGGCGACGATCCAGCCACCGAGGGCCGGGGCGAAGAGCCGCATCGAATTCATCCCAGCCATGTTGAGCGCGACCGCGTTCATCATCCGGTCCGCGCCGACGACCTCCGGGATCATCGCCTGGCGCGACGGCATCATCAGCGCCATCGTCGCGCCCTGGAGTGCTGCGCTGATCAGCAGGATCTCGACGTTCATCAGGCCGGCGAACTCGACCCCCGCGAGGGCGGCGGCGTTCGCCAGGCTGGCGGCCTGCCCCAGCTGCATGACGGTCTTCTTCGGCTTCCGGTCCGCGATCACGCCGCCGAACATCGACAGCGCGAGCTGCGGCACCGCCCCCGCGAGGCCCACGAGGCCGACCGTGGCGTACGACTCGGTGAGCGCGTACGCGAGGCCCGCCCGGATCACGAGCTGCATGTTCATCGAGGCCATGTGGCCGAGCATGGAGACGTAGAACCAGCGGAACTCGCGGTCGTAGAAGGAGTCGAAGGTCCTCGGCAGCCGCCGAGACCGCGCCAGTTCCGGCGCAGTGATCCCGGCCTCGGGGCCAGGGACCGGGTCGACGCAGGGCGGGGCGACCGAGGGCGGCGCAGGGGGCGCCGACGACGCCGGCCGCGACGCGGTCCTCGCGGATCGGTCGCGACGCAGGTTTAGACGAGCCAAGACACGAAGCCTCCCTGGCGCCCGTCACGTGCGCGAGTTCGCACGTTACGTTCAGGGCAGGGTTGTACCGTACCAGTCCATCGCAACCCGAACCTTGAGAAAAGCGAACGGACCGGTCGCGCGGCGCGCCAGACTAGTCGCCGGTGGTGGTCTCCACCGCCTGCTGCGTGGTCTCGTCCACGGGCTCGCCCTCCGGCCCGCCCATGCCGACCCACTTCGCGACGAGCACGTCGCGGGCGAGGTAGTCACCGTAGCCACGGTCGCCGTAGATGATCTCGCCGCCGCAGGTGTAGAGCGTGAGCCACTGCTCCGCCTCGGGGCGGTCGCTCGGCCACAGCACCTCGCGCATGGGGATCGTGGCCACGTCGTAGCGGTCCAGGCGCGCCACCTGGTAGTGACGGATGTCGCCGTTGGCCATCTCGAGGTAGATGTCGTCGCCGACGCGGGCCTGGTGCAGGTTGTAGAACGGGCCCTGCATGTGGTTCCAGGTCTCGTGGGCCGAGAAGACGAGGTTGCCTTCCTTGTCCGGCGTGCCGAAGTCCCAACGTTCGTCCGGCGCGTACCAGCCGATCGCGTAGGAGCCGTCCACGGGCTCCTCCATCACACCGTCGACGACGCCGACGACCTCGATCACGTGGTCCATGCCGAGGGCCGGCGCGAACATCCGGACGATGCCGGCGTCGTTGGGCTGGGCGTTCAGAACCACCTGCGGGGGCGGGGGGAAGCCGACCGACGTGGGGTTCTCGAGGATCGCGGCGCGCTCGCCGAGCGGGATCTTCTCGGCGGCGATCGGCCACGGCTCGGGGGTCGGCGTCGGCGTCGGAGTCGAGGTCGCAGTGGGCGTCGGCGTCGCCGTGGTGGTCTCGACGACGATCGTGTCATCTGAGCCGCCACCGCAGCCGACGAGCGCGAGCCCGAGCGTCGCCACCGTGGCCAGGCCGAGCAGGCGCGTGCGCAGCCGCCGCGCCGGGTGAGTCACCGTCGACTTGATCATGGAAACCACCAGGATGCCTGAGGAGCCGCCCTCGAACGTCACGCGATTACCCTGACACCCGCCGCGCGGTCGACAGCCCGCGCACCAGGCATCCTGACCCATGCGCGGCTCAGACGCTACCCCGGGTGGTCAGGCGAACCGTAATCTCCCGTCCCACGCCGCCCGCCTGGGGCGATGCGGCGTCCCTACCGGCCGGTCGTCACGCGACCGTGCAGGCCGAGCACCCCGTGAGGCGCTGGACGACCGCGACGAGTTCGTCGATGTCGAACGGCTTGGCGAGCGCCTCGTGGGCGCCGAGGTCCTGCGCGCGCTCGTGCAGCTCCGAGGAGCCGGAGAGGACGAGCACCTTCGTGTGGTGCGCCAGGCCGGTGACGCGTCGGAGGGTGGCCTCGCTTTCGCCGGGGATCGAGAGGTCGAGCACGAGCAGGTCGGGCTGATGCTCCTCGATCGCCTGGATCGCCTGGCTGAGGTCGCTCGCTGTCAGGACGCCGCACCCGGCGTCCGTCAGGACGTCCCGGAGCAGGACGCGGATCCCGTGGTCATCATCGACCACCAGTACCTGGGGCATGGGGAGACCAATCTGCAGTGAGGAGCTCCTGTCGCACATGCCCGGGCCACACTGGCTGCGACGGAATGTGCCGATCCCGATGTCGCCTCTGTCGCATGCTACCGGCCCGGGACTATCAAACCCGTTGCGAGGAGGTTGAGGTTTCCGAGGATCAGTACGTGCCCGCCCCGCGCGCCGGGAGCCAGAACGACATCGTCGTCCCGTGGCCACGTCCATCGCTGCGTGCCCGGAGGTCGCCGCCGTGGCGCTGCGCCACCTCGCGGGCGACGAACAGCCCCATCCCCAGGCCGGGGATGGCGGCTGCGTTCTCGGCGCGTCCGAACGGCGTGAAGATCGCGCGGAGGTCATCCGGCGAAAGGCCAATCCCGCGGTCAGCCACCTCGATCAGCACGCCATCGCCGTCCTGGCGCAGGTTGACGTCCACGGACGTGCCACCGGGCGAGTACTTGAGCGCGTTGTCGATGAGGTTGGTCACGACCTGCCGGACTCGGTGGCGGTCGGCATCGACCAGCACCTCGGCCTCCGTCCCGTGCAGATGGACGCGCGGCTCCCACTCCTCGCGCCTGGCGATGTCCCGCACGAGCGTGGCGAGATCGACGGCCTCGATGTTCAACGGCAGCGCGCCTCGCTGGAGCCGCGAGACGTCCGTGAGGTCATTCGTGAGGTTCGCGAGGTGCGAGCTCGTCTCGATCAGCGACGTGACGTACCGCTCGAAGCGCTCCTCCGACAGTGTGCCGAGGTGGCGCGAACGCCGGATCTGCTGCGCGGTGCCGTGGATGATCGCGACCGGATTCCGCAGCTCGTGCGAAGCGATCGCCAGGAAGCGGTCCTTCAGCTCGTTGGCCAGCATCAACTCGTGAATGTCGGTTGCCGTCCCGTACCACTGGCCGACGCCCTGGGTCTCGCCCCGCTCGGCGCGGCTCAGGTGCCAGCGGTACGTCCCGTCCGCCATCCGGATGCGATGCTCGCACTCGTAGACGTCCCCGGTCTCGACCGCTCCCTGCCAGGCCGACTGTGTCCGCTCGAGATCGTCCGGATGGACCATCGGCTGCCATTCCCAGGTGCCGTCAGCCGTCCGTCGAAGGCCCTCATAGGCGTCGCCGCGGGAGTTGTAGTACTGCACCGTACCGGCATCGCTCGCCGTCCAGACGAGCTGGGGCATCGAGTCTGCCAGCCGCCGAAAGCGCTCCTCGCTTGCTCGGAGCGCGTCCTCCGCCTCGGATCGCTCGATCGCGGTCCACGCCCGTTCGCTGGTCTCCTCGATGAGCGCGATCTCCTCGGGCTGCCATGTCCGGGGCTCGTGCTGGTGCGCGGCGAGGATGGCGACGATCCGGCCCTGCCGGACGACGGGCACCGCGAGCGCTGCCCGGATCCCACGATCGAGGATGGACGCTCGCAGCTCCGGGGCGATGCTCGACTCGCCCCGCACGTCCGTCGTCCACAGCACCGAGCCGCGGCGCAACGCCTCCAGTGCGGGCACGCCGAGGGCACGGAGGTCATGCACCCCCGCGAGGCTGGGCAGGGCCGTGCTGCCGCGATGTTCGACCTCGACGGTCAGCGTGCCTTCGTCTTCGTTGGCGTCCGCCCAGAAGACGCGGTCGGCCGCGAGGTGGTCGCCCAGCAGCAACGCGGAGGCCGTCTGCAGCGCCCGCCTCGGCCCGGGGGTACGAAGGACATCGGCGAGCCGGGCACGATAGACGGCGCGTGCGGCGCTCCCTGCCAGTGCCGCCTCGTCCCGCCGCCGTGGCGTGACGTCGCGGAAGAGGATCCCCACGCGGAGGAGGGCGGGCTCGCCGATCCGGAAGGCGTACACGTCGAACCAGCGGTCCATTGGCCGCGACTCGTCCTCGAAGCGGACGGGCTCGCCGGTCAGCGCGACGCTCCCGTAGGTCTCGATCCAGAACCGCTCGAGGGTGGGGACGAGTTCGAGCGCGGTCCTGCCGACGGCGTCGTGAAGGCCGGTCTGCTCCTCGAACGCCGGGTTCACCTCCACGAAGCGGTAGTCGGCGGGGCTCCCGTCGCCGTCCAGGATCACGTCCACGACGCAGAAGCCCTCGTCCATCGCCTCGAAGAGCGCGGCGTACCGCAGTTCGCTCGTCCGCAACTCCCGCACGGCGCGCTGGCGGTCGTCGATGTCGATCACCGTGCCGACGTAGCCGAGGAAGCTCGCGTCGGTGTCATAACGCGGGCGTCCGGAGTCGATGACCCAGTGATAGGCGCCGCGGGCGTGCCTGAGTCGGTAGCTGATCTGGAACGGCTCGCGCATCGCGCTGGCGTCGACGAATGCGTCCTCGGTGCGTTGCCGGTCATCGGGATGGACGGCGTCCAGCCACCCGAACCCGAGGCCGCTGCCGGCCTCGAGGCCGGTGAACTCGTACCAGCTGCGGCTCAGGTAGGTACAGGCGCCGCCGGGAGCCGTGACCCACAGCAGCGAGGGTGCGGCATCCGCGATGTGCCGGAACTGCTCGTCGCGCTGGCGGTGCGCCGCGGCCGCCCGGCGTTGGTTCTCGATCTCCCGCCGCAACTCGTCGCCGCGGGCCTCGGCCTCGACTCGGCCGCGGCGCTCGTGCATGAGCTCCGTGATCTCGGCGGCGGGGTTGAGGATGCCGACGACGTTGCCGTCCGCATCAAAGATCGGTTCCGCCGTGTAGGTGAACCAACCTTCGAGCGAGGCCTGCCCGCGCTCGAGCGGAAGCATGCGCTGCTCCTCGCCCGCGGCGACGCCCGTCTCCATGACCCGGCGGAACATCGGGCCGATGACCTCGCGGGCCTCCGGGTAGACCTCGCGCGCCGGGCGTCCCAGCGCACCCGGGTCCTTGTCGCCCATGAGCGCGCGGTAGGCGTCGTTGTAGAGGCAGATGAAGTCCGGACCCCAGTAGATGGCGACGGCACGAGGAGAGGCGAGCACGCCCGACAGGGCGATCCGGAGCGTCTCCGGCCAGCTCTCAGGGGGGCCGAGGGGCGTCCTGGACCAGTCGTGCGCGCGAACGCGCGCAGCCATCTCCCCGTCGTGCGGCGGCCATCCGAAGGACGGGGGAGGCATGCCGCGAGCATACCCCACCACCGAGCGGCATCAGGCGCCGCCGGCGGCCGAGATGTGGAGACTTCGCAGAGTTCTGTCACCAGAGCCGCCCCGATCCCCTGGCGGTGCGTGAGCCGAGCGACGTGGTGCGGAGCCGAGCGCCGGCGTAGGGTGGCGCTTCCGGCGGGCGCTCCCGCCGGCCGAGGGCGAGTCCGTGATCCAGCGTCCGACCCAGGCGCCAGGGCGTTCAGGCCGCTTCATGCGCCTGCGATGGCGTCGCGAGGATGCTTCGGGACAGCCCGACGATCGCGGGGGTGCGAGTGTCGTCCTTGCGATCGCGCTCGGTGCCGGCGTAGCCAGCTTCGCGATGAACTTCTGGATCCCCTTCCTCCCGCTCTACATGAAGGAGCTGGGGGCGACCTCGGACGCGAACGCGCTGTTCTGGGTCGGGATCGCGACGTCCGTGTCGGGCCTCGGGCGCCTCGTGACGGGCCCGGTCTGGGGGATCCTCTCGGACCGCTACGGCCGTCGTCTCATGTTCATCCGCGCCCTCGGCTTCGCCAGCGCCACGACAGCGATCGCCGCCGTCGCCACGGAGCCGTGGCACATCGCCGTCGCCTTCGCCTGCCAGGGCATCTTCTCCGGCTTCATCCCGGCGGCCGTGGCCCTCACCAGCGTCAGCGTGCCGGATTCGCGCCTGACCTCCTCGCTCGGGATGGTCACCGGGGCGCAATACCTCGGAAGCACCGTGGGGCCGGCAGTCGGGTCGATCCTCGCGATCGTGTTGGGCATGCGCGGCGCGATCGTCGCCGCCGCGGTCATGCCGGCGCTCAGCGCGCTCATGGTGATCGCGATCGTCCCCCGGGACGAGACGCGCGCCTCCGCCCCGGCCCCCGAGCCGGGCGCCCCCGGCGGCGGCGAGGGCGCACCCGGGAGCAGCGAGGGAACCCTCGCCGCGGCGGCTCCCGCCGTGGGCTTCTGGCGGTCGCTCGGGTTCCAGTTCTTCTTCGCGCTGTTCTTCTACTTCTTCCTGTTCGCCGCCACCCAGCTCGTGCGTCTCGCCACGCCGCTCGCACTCCTCGACCTGCAGGCGGACGTAGACGTCGAGGCGGCCGTGGGTGTGGCGTTCACGCTCGCCGGGGTCGCGAGCATGGTCGGCGTGATGGTGGTCGGAGGTCGCTACATCACCACCGGGCGGTTCCGGAGCGCGCTCGGGATCGGCTGCGTGCTGACAGCGATCGCCCACGTCCTGCTCGCGCTCGCGCCGGCGGTGCCGGCCTACGTCCTGGCGTTCTCGGCGATCTCGCTGTTCCAGGCCGCGATGCTGCCCGCGAGCAACACCCTGATCGCCTCGAACGTGGCGCGGGAGCGTCGAGGCACTGCGTTCGGCATCGCCGGCAGCGCCCAGGCGCTCGCGTTCATCGCGGGGCCGATGGCGGCGGCGTGGTTCGCCGCGATCTCGATGACGCTGGGGTTCCTGATCATGGCCGCGCTCTTCCTCGCGATGGGCGCGGCGCTGGCATGGCGGCTCCGCGAGCCGCGGCTGGCGGACGGCTAACGCACTAGCCCGCGTCCACCTCGGAACGGTCGGGGTTCGCCGGCAGCAGCCCGAGGCACATGGCCGCCAGCACGGCTTCCAGGCGGGTACGCGCGCCGAGGCGGTCCATCGCCGCCTGCACGTGGTTGCGCACGGTGATCGGCGTGACGCCGAGCTCCGTGGCGATCTGTGCCGGCGTGCGTCCCCGGGCGAGGCAGCAGAGCACCTCCAGCTGGCGGGGCGTCAGGAGCGGCTCGTCGGCGTCGGTCGTGACGGCGGGCGTCGTGGCGTCCCCGGGCGTCGTGGCGTCCCCGGGCGTCGGCTCAGACTCCACTCCGGCGCAGCGCACCAGGTGGATGATCGACCCGACCTCGCTGGGATCGCTCCCCGCGAGGAGCACCGAGATGTTCAGGAGTGGTGTGACGCCGTCCGCGGGGCGCCCGCGCAGCGTGAAGTCGCCGGCGGCGCGTCCGTGGCGCGCGAGCGCGATGACCGTGCAGTTCGCACGGCAAGACGCCGCGTTGCGCGGGTTCACTTCGTTCATCAGTTCGTAGCAGGTGCGCCCGAGTGCCACCTCGCGCGGGGCGATCTGCTCGGCCAGCTCGCCCCACTGGACGATCCGCTGTTCGAGGTCCACCGAGTAGAGCGCATTGCCGGCGCTGATGACGCCCAGGCCGGGGATGGTCATGCGCTCAGTGGGCGAGGCTGCCAAGGCGGTCCCGTCTCTCGTCGCCCGCTGAACCTATCGGACCCACCGGAGGGAACAACGGACCAAGGTCCCACCGAAAGGGGACGCCGCAGGGGGCCGCATGGTGCGGACGCACCATGCGGGTGCGCAGGGCCCTCCATAGATTCGGCGGGACGGAAGGATCGGACAGATCCTGGTAGGGAGGTCGGCCGGTGAGTCGGCATGTGATGATCGCAGGCATCCTCTGGGTGGTCTTCACGGCGCTCGCGGTTGCGGGCGTCGCCGCCATGAACCCGTTCCCCACGGTCGGGGCGGAGGAGGCGGAATTCTCAGACCACGCGTTCCGCCTCATGAGCTACATGGGCGCTCCGGTGCTGGGCTTCGTCCTCGCCGCGCTCGTGTACTCAGTGCTGCGATTCCGTTCGCCGGGCGAGCCGTCCGAGGACGGACCCCCGTTCAAGGGCACCGGCATGGTGCCGCGGGCGTGGCTTGGCGTGACGACCGGCCTGGCCGTCCTGATCATGATCTACCCGGGGCTCACCGGCCTGGCGGAGCTGCGGTCCGACCGCACCTACGACCTCGAGGTGAACGTGACCGGCTTCCGCTGGTCGTGGGCGGTCCAGTACCCGGAGGGCGAGTTCTCCTCGAACGAGATCGTCCTGCCCAAGGATCAGCGGGTGAAGTTCAACATCACGGCTCCTGCCGGTGATGTCCTGCACTCGTTCTGGATCCCGGCCTTCCGCCTCAAGATCGACGCCGTCCCCGGGCAGACCACCCACCTCTACATCACGCCCAACGAGGTCGGCGACGGCGCCACGGACGCGTCCTACCGCGTCCAGTGCGCGGAGCTCTGCGGCCTCTTCCACCACAACATGAGGATGAACGTCCGCGTGGTCGAGCCGGACGAGTTCGAGGCCTGGGTGGCCGAGAAGGCGGGGAACTAGATGGCACTCATCCTGGGATTCGTGCTCGCCATCGTCGGCTTCGCGGCGGGCACCGGCGTGCTGGGTGGCATCCGCGTCAGCATGGGGCTGGAGTACTGGGAGACGGACCTCTCCTGGACAATCGGCTATCCGTTCGCGCTCCTCGGCTGGCTGGCCGGCGTCGGTGGCTGGAAGTACTGGGCGGTCGAGTGGTTCGGCGGCACCGCCGCGCAGACCCCGAAGGGCGCGAAGCGCTACTTCGAGTGGAACATGGACCACAAGGTCATCGGCATCCAGTACGGCGTGACGTTCGTCGCGCTGCTCCTGCTGTCCGGCCTCGCCGCGATGCTCATCCGCGTGGAGCTCATGAGCTCCGGCATGCAGCTCTTCAACGAGGACCAGTACAACGCGGTCATGAGCTTCCACGGCATCGGCATGGTCGCCGTGGCCGTGGCGATCATGCTCGGCGCCTTCGGGAACTACATCGTGCCGATCATGATCGGGGCGCATGACATGGCGTTCCCGCGGGTGAACGCCCTCTCGTACTGGCTCGTCCCGCCCGTCGCGATCCTCCTCGTGATCGCGGTCATCATGGGCGGCTGGGACACCGGGTGGACGGCCTACCCGCCGCTCTCCGTGCTGAACAAGTCCGGCCAGGTGCTCTTCAACCTCGCCGTGATCACGTTCGGCCTCGTGTCCATCCTCGGTGGCATCAACTTCCTGGTGACGATCATCTACGAGCGCGCGCCTGGCATGACCTGGGGGCGGCTGCCCATCTTCGTGTGGGGCGCCTTCGCCGGGTCGCTCATCGCGTTCTTCTTCACGCAGGGGTTCGCTGCCGGCCTGATCATGATCCTGCTGGACCGCGTGGCGGACACGTCGTTCTTCCACGCGGACGAGGGCGGCAGCCCGCTGCTGTACCAGCACGTGTTCTGGTTCTACAGCCACCCCGCCGTGTACGTGATGGTGCTCCCCGCCTTCGGCGCGGTCCTCGAGGTGCTCTCGCACATGTCGCGGAAGCCCCTCTACGCCTACAAGTGGGCCGTCGGGGCGATGCTCGGGATCGTGGCGCTGTCCGGCATCGTCTGGGCGCACCACATGTTCACCTCGGGCATGGAGGAGTACCTCCACGCACCGTTCCTGGTGCTGACGGAGATGATCTCCATCCCCACGGGCATCATCTTCCTCGCCGCGATCGGCACGATCTGGGCCGGCCGGCTGTGGATGCGGACGCCGATGCTGTTCGCGCTGGCGTTCATCTTCAACTTCACCATCGGCGGCCTGACTGGCATCTACCTCGCGGACGTGCCGACGGACATCCACCTGCACGACACGTACTTCATCGTCGCGCACTTCCACTACACCATCATGGGCGGCGAGATCTTCGCCCTGTTCGCGGCGCTCTACTACTGGTTCCCGAAGATGACGGGCCGGGAGTTCAACGAGACGCTGGGCAAGATCCACTTCTGGTTGATGTTCATCGGCTTCCAGCTGGTCTTCATCCCGATGTTCCAGGTCGGGGTGAAGGGCATGAACCGGCGCATCGCGGACTACCCCGAGGCGTACGAAGACATGAACCGCTTCATCTCGATTTCGGGCTTCGTCCTCGGCGCCTCGTTCATCTTCTTCACGGCGAACATGGTCCTCTCCTGGGTGAAGGGCCGGCAGGCTGCCGCGAACCCCTGGAACGCGACGACCCTCGAGTGGCAGGTCTCTTCGCCGCCGCCCGAGCACAACTTCGACGGCGTCCCGGTCATCGAGAGCGGGCCGTACGAGTACGGCGTGCCCGGCGCGCCGCAGCACGCCCGCATCGGGCCGGCCTCGGCCGACCACGCGTAGTCAGCACACGGACGGGACTTGGAGCGTCAGATGAGCAAACTCGGTCACGGAGGCGAGGCCGTCGCACAGCGCAGGGGCCTGATGGTCTTCCTCGCCCTCGCGGTCCTGACGGTCGTGGAGTACTTCATCGCCGTCGGATTGGACTCGGTGCCGGTGCTGGTCACGTTGCTGGCCCTGGCGGCCGGCGCGAAGTGCTGGGCAATCACCGTCTACTTCATGCACATCTCCAAGCTGTGGCGCGGTGAGGAGGCCCACTAATGGCAGCGACGGCAACGCTTCCGCACGGACACGAGGTCGATGCTTCCCACGCGGCGAAGCGGATCCGGATCAACCGCCTCGGCCTGTGGCTCTTCCTGGCCTCGGACGGCGCGCTGTTCGCTCTGTTCGCGGCGTCGCGGTTCTACATCTCCGGGACGGCCATCGACCCGCACCTGAACCAGCTCCTCGGCCTGGGCATCACCTCGCTGCTGCTGCTCTCGTCGTTCACCGCATACCGCGCGGAGGCGGCGTTCACGCACGGCAACACCGCACACGGCCGCACGATGCTCCTCGCCACCGTGCTGATGGGGCTGCTCTTCTTCGGCGGCGTGGCGTACGAGTGGTCGATCGCCGAGTTCTCGCCGTCCGAGGCGTACGGGACGGCGTTCTTCTCGATGACCGGGATGCACGCCTTCCACGTGGTGACGGGCGTCCTCTTCCTGCTCCTGATCTGGGTCCGCTCGGCGGACGGCAAGTTCAGCGGCGGGACGAAGTCGTGGCCCGTCGCGGCCGCGGTCATCTACTGGCACTTCGTGGACGTGGTCTGGGTCTTCTTCTACCCGACCCTCTACCTGCTGCAGTAGGCGAACAGGCGTCGAGGCGGGCGTGAGCGCGAGACACGTGAACGGGAGCGGCCGATGAGCTCTTCCGTCTGGCGCGTCTATGCACCCGCCGTCCTCGGCGCGACCGCCCTCGTGTGGGTCGTCTCGTTCGCCTGGTGGCTGCTGCTCCCGGACGCGCGGGTCGTGCCGCTGCACATCCCGGGCGGCACCGCCGCCGCGGTCGCGCGCGGGGAGGATGTCGCCGTGATCCCGGAGCAGCTGGAGCTGCGGCAGGGGGACACCCTGGTCGTCCGCAACGCGGACGACCAGGTCCACCGGATCGGCAGCGAGATGGTGCCCCCGGCCCGGACGGTGTACATCGCGGTGACGCGCGCGCTGCTTTCCGGCCAGTCGCTCCTCTGCTCGATCCACCCCAGCGGAGCGATCGGGATCTCGACGCTGGCGCGCCCCGGGATCCTCAGTACGGCCATCCCGACGGCGATCGCCGGCGTCCCCATCGCGATCGCGCTGATCGTCGCGATGTGGATCGCACGCCGCCTGGACGACGAGCCACGAGCAACGCTGGCCTCGTAGCCAGCCCGACGGAGGATGTGCATGGAACTTCGACGATGGAGCGTGTTCACACTGGGCGGAGCGTTCATCGCACTTGCTCTCGTGGCGTGTGGCGGTGACGCCGAGGAGTCCGGGGAGCCCGCGGCGACGGAAGCAGTGACGGAGGCCGCGACGCAGGCCAGTGATGCGGCAGCGTCACCCGCCGGCCTCGATCCCGACGCGAAGGTGCAGGGGATGGCGCCGGCGGAGTTCTTCGCGGCGAACTGCGCGGTCTGCCACGGCGCCAAGCGCGAAGGCATCGACGGCCTGGGCTTGCCGCTGACGCCGGCCGTACTGACGCAGGAGGACGCGCTCTACCAGGACACCATCCGCGATGGACGGAGCGGGACCGCGATGCCTGCGATGGGCCAGAACCTGGGGATGTCCGACGAGGACATCGCCACGCTCGTGACCTTCCTGAAGACGGTCGAGCCCTAGCACGGCCCGCGGCGGACATCATGTCGGAGGCCGTCCATCACACGCCCAGCCTGCGCATCCTCGTCCCGTTCGACGATTCGCCGGGCGCGTGGCGGGCGGCCCTCTCCGTGCCGGCGCTCCGCCCGGAGACCGTGATCCTGCTGTCCGTCCTGGAGGAGTGCCCCGAGCTGTCGGACGTCCCCGCGCCGTCCGCCGCCGGCGCGGGAGGGGCCACCCCGGAGGCTCATGAGCTCTGGCGACGACTCCAGGAGGCTCGGGGGGCGCTCGAGCGCGCTCGGGAGCGTCTCTTCGAGGAGGGCTGGAGTGGCGACTGTCAGCTCACGCTGCGCTGCGGCAAGGCCGGCCCGGAGATCGTCGCCGTCGCCGGCGAGACGTGCTGCGGCCTGATCGTCATGGGCGCCCATCGGGAGCTCGGTGTCCGGCGCCCGTTGCTCGGCGAGGTAGCAAGGCACGTCCTCCGCCAGTTCGACGGCGGTGGCGTCACCCTCGTTCGCTAGGTCGCGTCTTCCCGCGAGGCTCCGTTCGCCCGGTGGGCCTGTTCGCGACGTTCCCGCATCTCCTCGCGCAGCCGTTGCAGCACCTCGTCCGGCTGGTCCTCGAGGTCGATCATGCCCTCGCGCGCGGAGCGGGTCGCCTCGATGAGCTCATCGAGCTTGAGGTGGACGGCTTCATTGTCGCGGTTCTGGGTCGCCTGGATGAGGAACACCATGAGGAAGGTGATGATCGTCGTGGTGGTGTTGATGATCAGTTGCCAGGTCTCCGAGAAGCCGAAGAGCGGTCCGGAGACAGCCCATCCGGCCACGAGGGCCGCCGCCGCCGCGAAGACCGCCGGTCGCCCCGTAAACCGCGAGGTGGCGCGGGCGAACCGCTGAAACCAGCCGAGTTGCTCGCCTGCACCGGGGTCGTCGTGGCTCCCTGATTCCATCGCACGCATCCAACCGGCGTCCTCGTGACGGTGGGGATGCAGGGTGTCGTGTTCTGATAGCGGTTCTGTGACAGCCGGGCTTGTCGTGGGGAGCATAATTTCGGGCAACGGTCCCAAGCACGCTCTCCAGGTGAGGAGTCCCGCATGCCGAGCGCTTCCATCAACGGCACCGAGATCTACTTCGAGACCTACGGGAGCGGGTTCCCGCTCGTGTTCGCCCACGGCGGCTTTGGCGGGCTCGGCACGGGCGCAGGGGGCAACGTCCCCGGCTGGGTGGAGCGGTTCAGCGAGCACTTCCAGGTGATCCTTCCGGACCGCCGATCGTCGGGACGCTCCGGGTTCCCGGACGAGCCGCACACGATGTCGCAGTTCGCGAACGACATCCGCGAGCTGCTTCGCCACCTCGGCCACGACCGTGCCTTCGTCTGGGGCACCTCGGCCGGGGGCCCGATCGCGATGACCTTCGGGCGCGAGCACCCCGACGCTGCCGCGGGCCTCGTTGTCGCCGAGACGGCGCCCTGGCTCTCCCAGGACCCGGAGCTGCGCGGCAAGCTCCTCGATCGCATCGAGGTGCTGCGGACGCAGGGCGTCGATGCGGCCTACGAGGCCCGGCGCGAGGGCGGCACGGTGGGCCTCAACCTCTTCGCCGCGACCCGGCCCGCCGAGAGCGAGGAGGAGCAGCGGCAACGCGATGAGCGCCGCGCCGCGATCCAGGCCCAGCTGGCGAAGGTTCCCCGCGAGGAGCGCATCTTCAAGTACGGCGCCGAGCTGCGGACGTACGCCGCACACCTCGAGTTCGACGCTACGTCGTGGTTCCGCGAGCTCACGATGCCCGTCCTCGTGGTCTACGGGACGGGCGACACCGTGTACCCGGACGTCAGCTGGGAGCAGCTCGCCGAGGGCATGCCGAACGTCGAGATCGCGTACTTCGAAGGGCTCGAACACGGTGCGGCGAGCAACACGCCTGAGGGGGAGGCGCGCATCCTGGACTTCCTCAGGAGCCACGCGCCTCGCTGATCGGCGGCGCGCTGACCGGAGGTTCCCGAGCGCCTCGGAGGCATGGTTGGGGCTGTCGAAGCGATCCCTCGGAAGACGAGCCAGGTGCCACGCCGAGGTGGTGAACGACGAGTGCGCGCGCGTCCGATGTCAGCTCCCGGCCGGCCACGGAGGGCTGCACGACGATGGGAACGGGGCGACCTGGAACGACCGCGGGAGCGGCGCTACTCGATGATCTGGATGTAGGCGCGCTCGCCCACGGTGAGCCACCACTCGTACCCCTCGGCGCTGTTCATGAACCAGATGTCGCGGTGGTCCTGGAGCACGGAGCCGCCGGTGTCCGTGCACTCGTAGATGCGGTCTGTCGGATCGCCTTCGATGCGGAACCGCTGCCCGAGCAGGCCGGGCGTGCAGGCCGCGGCGCCCTCGTGGACTCGTTCGCCGTTCGCCATCGAACCGCAGTAGCCGCCGCCGTCGCCGTGTGTCCGTTCGTCGCCGGTGGGGACGCAGAAGTAGTAGGTGATCGAGGTCTCGAAGTAGGTGCTGTCCGCGCTGCTCGGAGGCTTCGGTGCGTCGGGCCCACGCTTCACCATCACCACGCTGTCCGTGCGCAGATGTCCCTGCTTCAACGACTGCACGTAATCAGGGGCTCCGGGCACGTAGGAGAGCCAGCGCTGCGACTCGATGTGGAAGTACCACACGCTCTCGACGGTGAACTCCTGTGCCTGGACGAGGAACCTCGGGTCCGTGGTCCCGGAGAGTCCCTGCGTCATGCCGCCGATCGGCGGCGTCCGAAGGACGCGCGGCGTCCCGGCGACGGTGAGGGCGGGCTCCGGCACGAAGCCGACCGCCGTGAGTGAGCCGGCGCGCCGGACGGTCACGATGTCGTCCGGCGCTATCGAGGTCAGCGAGTTCACGAACGCTGGCGCCCCGGGTACGTACTGGGTCATCCGCTGGGTCTCGATGTCGAAGTGCCACACGCTGAGCACCTCGAATGGCTGTGCCGCCACCAGCGCCGCGAGGTCGGACGTGCCGGCGGGCCCGATGGTGATGCCCCCGGTCGGGGGCGTGATGAGGGCGCCGGCGGTGATCGACGGCTCGTAGATCACCTGCACGTCGCCCGGGTCCGTCGTGACGTAGTACCCGGCGACCCAACCGGTCTGCGTGCCCGCCTGCACCTGCAACCACGTGAAGCCGTCGCGATCCTCGGACGGACCGAGCAGCACGAGTTCGGCGCCGTGGTCGAGGCAGGCGAGGTCGCCGGAGGAGAGGCCGGGCGCGGTGCGGAGACGCAGGCAGTCGCCGCCAGTGTCGACCCACGCGGTGGTGGCGGACGCCCAGGAGGGCAGGGCCGCCCCGAACATGCCGGCGAGGAGCGCAATCGCGATGATCAGGGTGCGCGAGACGGGGAAGCCAGGCAGAACCAAACGCATTCTCTCAGTGCATCCCCACCCGCACTGCGATCAACGCTAGGTGACCCTCCCGCGTGCGGGCAAGCGCCTCGACCGTTACGCACCCGTGTCACGCTCGGCCGGTGTCTAGACTCGATCCGGGGTCGTCGAGGAGCTCACATGCACTCGTCTCGACCCCGCGCGGCGGCCTCCGCCGTGCTCATCGCTCTCCCGCTCCTGCTCCTGCTCCTGTCCACCGCCTGTATCGAGGTACGGCGGTCAGTCGACGTCAGCGTGACGCCGGGGACCGTACCGGAGGAGATCCGCGGCGCCCGCTGGCAGGAGTTGCCCGTCACCTATTGCATCGCGGCTGGGGCCAGCCCGGAGGAGGGCTTCGTCGAGCCGGCGCGGCTCGAGGAGCTCGTGGCGGACGCCTTCGCGCGCTGGGGCATGGAGGTGCAAGGCGAGGGCGAGTGCAACGGCCCGGCAGAGCGCGGGAATGGTCGGAACGAAGTCACCTGGGACAGCAGAGGACGCGGCGCGGACGGTGAGGGCGGCGTCTTCGAGGCGGGCTTCACGCGGCAGCTCTTCCGGTCCTGCCCCGGCGGCTGCGAGGGCGGCGCGCAGTCCCGGCTCGTGGAGGCGGACATCCTCCTCACCCCGGCGCCCCCCGATCGCTTCCGGAACGAGGCGTGCCTCTTCGCGACGCTGCTGCACGAGACGGGGCACTTCCTCGGCGTACCGCACCTCGCGTCGCCCGCGGTGATGGCGCCCGCCGCGAGCGAGTGCCCCGACGCGCTTACCGACGCTGACCGCAGCGCGCTTGCCGAGTTGTACGGGCGAGGTGCGCCCTAGTCGTCCCCAAAGCGCTCGTCATCGTCGCCATTGCCGCGTCCGCCCCAGATCCCCCACGGCGGCCCGAGGTCGATGCCCGGCAGATCGATGACCGGCCCGCCGTCGTCCGGCTCCGGCGTGCCTGTTGGCTCGGGTGTCTCAGTCGGCTCCATTGTCTGAGTGGGCTCGGGCGTCTGAGTGGGCTCGGGCGTCTGAGTGGGCTCGGGCGTCTGAGTGGGCTCGGGCGTCTGAGTGGGCTCGGGCGTCTCAGTCGGCTCGGCCGTCGGGGTGGGCTCGGGCGTCTGGGTCGGCTCAGGTGTGACCGTCGGCTCAGGTGTGACCGTCGGCTCAGGTGTGACTGTCGGCTCTGGCGTCGCCGTCGAGGTCGGCGTGGGGCTGGGTGTCGCCGTCGGTTGCGGGGTTCGCGTCGGCGTGGGGCTCGGTGTCGCCGTCGGACGCGGGGTACGCGTCGGGTCTGGCGAGGCCGTGGGACTCGCGGTCGCGGTGGGTTCGGGCGGCGTCGAGGGTGACGGGGACGCCGTGGGTGGGGTTGCCGTCGGCGATGGGGATGAGGTCGGGCTCGCCGGCGTCGGGGTGAGCGGCGTCGGGGTGAGCGGTGGCGGCGTGAAGGGCACGGTGGGGATCGGCGAGATCGTCGGGACGGGCGTGGGCAGCGTCGTGCCCGTCGGAGCCGGGGCGATCGGAGTCCCGGGCGCGGCTGGAGCCGGCGTGGCTACCTGCGGCGCCGACGTCGCCGGCGGACCAGAACGTACGGGCGGCGTGGCGGCGAGGACGGACGCACCGTTGGGCGTCGAGGTCGGGTCGCCCGACTCGTCCCCGTCGGCATCGCTCTCCTCGGAGCTCGCACTCGGGAGGCGATCCGGGTGGTTGAGCTCCGGGCCTTCGTCGATCACCGCGGCAGCGGAGACGCCGGAGCGATCGCGGTTTACGCCACGCTCGATCAGGCTCGCGGACGAGACCTGCTCGCTGCGGCTCACCGGATCGGAGGAAGACCACGTCTCGACGAGAATTGGTACAGCGCTCGCCACCACACCGACGACGAGCACCACGATGATCTGAATCGCTCGCACGCGACACCTCCGCGCCTGCTGCGCTCGAAGCGACCCCTGGGAGCGAATCGGGAGAGGCCGATCACCACTATCGGTCGCCACCACCGGTCATCACGGGCGGCCAGCACCAATCGAAGGCTGCCGCTCGTGGGATGCCGGAAGCATCAGCGGACAGGCGCGTGAGTCGCGTCCGGGTGACGGATCAGACGCTACGGATGTGCTCGCCCCGTGGGGGTGGAGCTGAGGTGGAGCGGAGGTCGCCGGGCGTAGGTCCGACCGTCACCCGGCCGGTGCAGCGGCCGGTGCGCCGGGCGAGTCAGGTACGTCAGGTGGCGCAGCCTGGTCCGGCGTGTCGGGTGGCCTCGGTGGTTCGGTCGCCGCGGGCGCTTCGATCTCGCGGCCCATGGCGATCGAGGTCGCGATGTGCTTCGGGCTGCGCTCGGCCCATCGGACCGAGGCGAGCAGGAACGCCGAGAGCAGGAAGCCAGCGGTGTAGGTCCAGTACGGGATCGAGTACGAACCCGTGAGGTCGAACAGCGCAGCGCCGCCGATCGACCCGACGAGCTGGCCGAAGAATGCGACCAGGCCCAGGCTGCCGCTGACCGCGCCGAAGTGGCGCACCCCGAAGACGTGAGTGATGAACAGCGGCTCGAGCATCGGCCCGAACGCGCCGCCGATGCCCCACAGGACGACGAACACTCCGATGCCGGCCGTGTCCGTGTTCAGCAAGAGCGCCGCGAGCGCCACGCCCTGCGACAGCGCGACCACGATCCCGAGCCGGTACGGCGACTTGTACCTCGACAGCGTCGCGCCGAGCGGGAGGCGGGCGAAGGTCCGGATGGTCGCGGCGGCGGCGAAGACGGCGGCGCCAGCCTCGACGCCGCGGCTCTGGAAGAAGTCCAGTCCAAGGTTCGTCACCGAGCCCTGGCCCATGAAGAAGAGCATGAGCCCGATGCCGAGCAGCCAGAACGCCATCGAGCGGAGCGCGGCGCCCGCAGTGAAGCCCCACGGCTCGACGACCGGCAGGTCCGCCAGCGCCCGGTCGCTCTTGCCCACGCTGGGTTGCATCCCGAAGGCGCTCGGGTGGTCGCGCACGAGCACGAGCGCGGCGAAGCCCTGGAGGACGAGGATCATCACCGCGAGGATCCGCATCGTGACCGGCCAGCCGGTCGAATCCTGGATCCCCGCGAGCAGCGGTAGCAGCACCGCGCCGCCGAGGCTGAAGCCGACCGTCACGATGCCGATCGCGGACTGGCGCTGCCGCCCGGCGAACCAGCGGGTCATCAGCCAGTTGAACGGGATTGGCTGCGCGAGCCCTCGCACCAACCCCACCAGGCACCAGCCGATGTAGAGGTGGAGGAGGCTCCCGGCGAACGAGGTGAAGGTGAGCGCGCCCGGGAGCAGCACGGCGCCCGCCAGCAGCGGGAGGCGCGCACCCCGGCGGTCGACGTAGCGGCCGATGAACGGGCCGACGGCGGCGGAAACGGCCTGGCCCGCCATGAACGCGGTCACCACCGGCGTCCGGGCCGCATCGAGATCCTCGGCGATCGCGGGGATCCACATCGTTACGGCCCAGAACGTGGAGGTGTTCGAGACCGTGTTGCTCAGGACCGCCGTGAGGACGAGGAGCCAGCCGTAGTGGAATGGCAGACGCTGTGCGACCGCCCTCATGGGTGCCTCTGTGCCGGAACGCGAGCCCGAGGAAGGCGGAACAGTAGCACGCGTTGCGCGCACGTTCTCCCGGCACGAGTGCACGCTAGTCCGCCGGGCCGACCCCGCTCTCAGAGCCCTCGTAGGTGCGGATCACCGGAGGATTCACACCGTCGCTGACCTCGACGCGGACGGTGAACGGATGGTCCGGAGCGTCGTGGTTGCAGTTGTCGTCCGAGGGGGCGTTCTCGTGGCTCCACGTCGCGACCGATGAGTCCGTCGGCTCGCTTGTCGCGGGGTTGCGGGTGCCGCACTCCTGCCCGGGCTCGGCCTCGAGGAACCAGCGGTAGGTGAGCGGAAGCCCGGCGGGGCTAGCAGCCTCGACGCGGTACGTCGTCACGGGCACGACGAGCTCCGCCACGATCGGCCCGACGACCGGCGGCGCTGCCGCGACGCTCGTCGTGTCGCCAACGGACGGCGTGGCGACCCTCGTCTCCGTCGGCGTCGGAGCCGCCAGCGCCGTGGTGGGCGGGGGCGTCGGGGTCGGTTCCGGATCGTCGCCGCCGAGGAAGAAGAACGCGCCGCCGCCAAGCGTCACCAGCAGCGACACGAGCGGGATCGCAATCCATGCCCACGGGAAGCCTCCCACCACGCCGACCGGCGGGACGACGGAAGGTGGCTCGACCGGCGGCGGAGGATCCACGAGCGGCGGAGGATCCGTGAATGGCGGGGGCTCCGGGCGGGGCGGGGGAGGAGGCTGCTCGATCTTGCCCGGGCGGGCGGTGGAGACCGTGCCCGGGCCGACGCCGACACGATCGCGCGGGAGGAGGGCGTCGGAGCGCCGGACCGAGGAGAACACCCCGACCTCGCCGGTCTGCGCGAACGTCGCGAGCGGGGGCGCCGAGGCGCCCTCGGACGCTACGTCCCGCAGCACGTCGTCGAGCGCACCCGCCGCTGTGAGGTCGATAAACCGCTCGAGCTGCTCGTAGGGGACGCTGAGCACGCTCCTCGATACGCCCGCGTCCACCTCGAGGGCGACGAAGTCCCAGGTCGCGGTGACGGGGACGAGGGCGACGCCCGGCCGCTCCGCCGCGAGGCGCCCGAAGACGTTGCGGGGGGCTGCGGCCACGCACGCTGGCCGGTCCCAGTCGGGATCCTCGGACGGAAGCGGCGTCTCGCCGCTGACGATGCGGTCGGTCGCCGCGAGCTCCTCGTGGCTGGCGCGCGCGCCAAGTGCAGCTCGCGCGATCCGCCAGCTCGCCTCGAGCTGCGCCTGCGCCGTCGTCTCGCCGCCCGCGCGCAGGCGCAGACGCGCGCCTCGTCCCCTCGCGTACAGGTCGGGCCCGAAGGCGGTGCGGTCGATGTACCAGCCGTAGCGCCGCCGCGCCGGCTCGACGGTGACCTCGAGGGCAGGCGGCAGCTCGTGGCCCGATTCCAGCGCGAGGACGGCGCCGGCGACGAGGGTCACGGCGGCGCGTAGTCGTTCGCCTTCGAGGTACTCGCCGCCGACCTCGAACCGTCGAGGACGGGGCCGTACGAGGATGCCTGGTGAGTCCGCCCGGTCCAGCAGGAGCATCACGGCCGGGGCGAAGGTCTGGGCGAACCAGAGGCAGAGCTGGTCGGTCCGTCGCGACCGAGCCTCCACGCTGATGTGTGTCGAGCCCGGATGCAGCCGCAGCCCCGCCGGGAGATGGCGCTCCAGCAGCTGCCGGCCCCACTGCGCCCACGCCTCCGCCGTCGATGCCGCACCCACCCGCAGCGGCTCGGGAGGCGACGCGGTCTCCGCCACCCAGCCGTCCGCCATCATCGCCAGCCCCGAAGGCATGAGGATGGTGTCCGGGCTGGTTGGGTGGAGCACCCGGCCCTCGAAGCCAAGCTCGTGAACGAGGGCGCGGAAGTCGAGCTGCGTGTCGCCCTCGAGCACCGCGTATTCGTGCTCGACGCCGATGCGTCGAGCGACATCGGCGGAGGCCGCAGTGGCGCGCAGCAGCGACCTCAGCCGCTGCTCGGCGGAAGGGACGGCATCCGACTGGCGGACCATGGCCCGGCGCTTGGCGGGGTGCTAGCCGACCTGCAGCGCGTTCCCCTTCTCGAAGCCCTGGGGCGAGGAGCCGCCACCCGCCGCCGTCGAGCCGCTTCCGGCGCTCCCGAACGGGCTCCCCGGCATCGGGTCGGTCAGCGGCTGCTGCGGGGCGCCGCCGCCTCCCCCGGTGATCGGCCGCGGCGGGGTGCCCGGCAGCCCGTCGTTCTGGTCAAGGAACTCGCGGGCGCCGCTCTTCTTCCACTCGTCGTTGCGCGCACGCTGCCACTCACGGGTCTGGGCGTCTGCCTCGACGTTGTTCTCCCACTCAATGTGGTCGGACTCGTTGCCGTCGGCGTCTTCGGTCCACATCTCAAACTCGTGGTCGCCGTTGGCCAGCTCCGGCGCGGTCCACTCCCACGATCCGCCCGGCGTGGGCGCGATCGTCGTCGTCTCCCCGTCCACGGAGATCTTGATCGTTTCCCCGGGGTTCGCCTTCCCGCCGAAGCGAGGCATCGCCTCGTTCGTCGCGACATCCTGGCCAGGCGTCGAATCAGCAACGATCCAGCTCGGTGGCTGCGGCACGTCGGTCTCCCGTCTCACGAACGCTGAAGCGCGGCGATGATAGGGCAGCCACCGAGCGCTGATGCGGGGGACGGCCGGTTGGAGCCACGGGCGATCGAGTGGGGCGTTTGCGAACCCGGTACCGGTTGAAGGAATATCCGGCTCCGGCGTCGGGCCCCCGGGCCTCCGGGAGCGACATCGGACGAGGTACGGGGGTGACAGTGTCGGATCCACAGGCTCACGTGATGGACTTGATCTTCGGCCGCTGGCGCAGCCAGGTGCTCTACACCGGCGTCTCGCTCGGCATCTTCGATGCAATCGAGGACGAACCGGTCTCGGCGGGCACGGTCGCACAGCGGCTCGGCCTGGACGCTGCCCTCTCGTACCGGCTGATGCGAGCGCTCGCGTCCATCGAGCTGCTGACGGAGGACGAGCAGCGCCGCTTCTCGCACACTCCAGCCGGCGCCCTGCTGCGAAACGACCACGAGCAGACGCTGCGCGGTGTCACGCTGCTCGAGGAGGGGCCCCATCACTACTCGCTCTGGAAGCACCTCCCGGACATGATCCGCGAGGGCGAGCAGAACGCCTTCGTGCGCGAGTTCGGGCGCATGGCCTTCGAGCATGCCGCCGAGGACGCCGGCTACGCCGAAGTGTTCAACGGCGCGATGAGCAGCTACTCCAGCTCACAGACCGCATGGGCGCTCGACGCGTTGAGCGAGGTCGACTTCTCCGGCATCCGGCGCATGTGCGACGTGGGTGGCGGACAGGGGCACCTCCTGTGCAGCCTCCTCGCCGCGCATCCGCACCTGAGTGGCGCGGTCTTCGACCTGCCATCGGTCGTCGCGGACCCCACAGTGCTCTGGGCGGAACGCATGGGCGTCGCTGACCGCTGCGAGTATGTCGGGGGCGACATGTTCGAGTCCGTCCCGGCGGCGGACGCGTACACGATGAAGATGATCCTCCACGACTGGAACGACGATGAGTGCGTCGAAATCCTGAAGAACATCGCCGCGGCGAGCGAGCCTGGGGCTCGCCTCTTCGTGGTCGAGCACATCATCCCGGCGCCCGGAGAGTCGCATTTCGCCAAGCTCTTCGACATCCACATGATGTGCTGGGGCACTGGGCGTGAACGTACCGCTGACGAATACGCGGCGTTGCTGGAGCAGGCTGGCTGGCGCTACGACGGCACACGTCACCCGAGTGCGGGCCTGATGGGGGTCGTGACCGGTACGCGTCGGTAAGGGCAACAGGAAACCCGCTGTAGCCTCTTCGGCTCAGCGGGTTATGGCGACCCCGATCGGATTCGAACCGACGATCTCCACCGTGACAGGGTGGCGTGTTAGGCCTCTACACCACGGGGCCGTGCGTCCGCTCAGGATATCCCGCCGCTTCGACCTCGGTCAACGCGCTTGAGCGACCGCGTCGCGGAGCCCGCTGGCTGTCCCGCACGGCGGGCGCTGCCTACACTGCGAGGACGCCGCTCCGAGGAGGCTCCATGGGACGTGAACGACGTCGACGCGTTCGCCGCACGAATGCCAGTCCGGCCGGGGTCATGGGTATCGGTGAGGGCACCGGCGACCACGGCAGCGGCGATCAGGGCAGCGGGCACGCCGCGGCGGGGCCGGGGCACCAGCACGCGCAGGTACGCTCGGACCGTCTCCTCGCGCGCGAGTCGCAGACCATGATCAGCGAGCTGAAGCGCGTCGCACTCGTCTCCGGTGTGTGCTTCGGGATGCTTGCGCTGCTCGTGGTGGTCGAGCGCCTGCAATAGGGCCGGGCGCCGCTCCTACCGAAGCCGCCCCCACACCGCCACGGCGCCCACGCCGCCGATCATCAGGCCGGCGAGGTCCACCTCGAACGCGCCCGAGAGCACCATTCGCACCGCCAGGGCCGCGACGAGCGTGCCAGCGCCGATGAGCTGCATCGGTAGGCCGCGCTTCCCGTTCGTGACGCGATGGATCACCTCGGCGACGAGGCCGCCCACGGCTGAACCGACGAAGAGTGCGAGCAGCAGGAACAGCCCCCGGAAGCCGCCGACGGGGAACAGGATCGCGCCGATGAACCCAAGCAGCCCCGCGAGGACGACGCCGACCCCAATCGCCTTCGCGTAGTCGAGGGGCGCCAGCTCGTACATCGGCGGCCGGCGGAGCTTCGCGCAGTCGGGACAGCGGATGCCCCCCGGCGTATGGATCATGCAGCGCGGGCAGATCGGTGTGCCGCAGCGACCGCACTCGAGGGCCGTCTCGACGCCCGGGTGACGCTCACAGAAGACGATGGGCTCCGCCGTCATGCGTTCACCTCCGCCTCGAGGTCGATCTCGGGGACCGCGCATCCGCGCGCTCGCGCGGCCGCGAGGACGCGGGCGACGGCGGCGCGCGGCATCTCGAACTGTCCCGGCTCGTGCTCATGCTCCCGGTCGAGCCCGTGGAAGTCGGATCCGCCGGACGCCACGAGGCCCAGCCGGTCCGCCAGCGCCCGCAGCGACGTCACCTGCGCCGGCTCGTAGTGGCGGTAGTAGACCTCCATGCCGTCGAGGCCGGCGGATGCCAGCTCCTCCGCGACCGACTCGTACCCCTCGGTGAACGGGGGATGGGCGAAGACGGCGAAGCCGTCCGCGGAATGGATGAGCGCGATCGCGTCGGCCGGCAACAGCCGTTCGCGCTCGAAGTACGCCGGCGAGTTGCGTCCGAGGTAGCGCGCGAACGCCTCGTCGACATCGCCGACGTGTCCCGCCTCGATCAGCGCGCGGGCGATGTGTGGACGCCCGATCGACGCCTCGCCGGCGATCTCGCGTACCCGCGTCCACGCGACGGGCGCACCGAGGTCGGCGAGCGCGGCGACGATGCGCTCCCCGCGCTGGACGCGGGCGGCGCGCATCCGGTCCAGCTCCGCACGGAAGGCGACGTTGGTCGCGTCGACGAAGAGGCCGAGCACATGCACCTCGGTGCCGGGGACATCGCAGGACAGCTCCACGCCCGGGACGAAGGTCATGCCGGGGTGACGGGCCACCGCTGTTGCCGCCTCGTCGAGGCCGTCGAGGGTGTCGTGGTCGGTCAGCGCGAACACCCGGACGCCGTGTGCCGCGGCCATCGCGACGAGTTCGGACGGCGACCGCGTCCCGTCCGAACGGTCCGAATGGCAGTGGAAGTCGCCCTCGCTGCTCACGCGCGCTCCGCCCGTCGCTGGGTGTTGCGGGGTGGGTGTCACCGGCCGGTGGGCCGGTGATCCCAGTGTCCCACAGGCCCTGCGCGTGCCGGGGCGGCGAGTGCTAACGGAGTGCTAGTCAGCTGTCCCGCTAGTGCGCCACCGCCGAGGCGCGTGTCTCGCGGACCACCGTGACCTTGATCTCGCCCGGGTACTGCATCGTCTCTTCGATCTTCTTGGAGACGTCGCGGGCGAGGCGGCTCGCGCCGAGGTCGTCGACGCGGTCGGGCTTCACGATGATGCGCACCTCGCGCCCCGCCTGCACCGCGAACGACTGGTCGACGCCGTCGAACGAGTTGGCGATTGCCTCGAGGGCCTCCAGGCGCTTGATGTACTCCTCGGCGGACTCGCGGCGGGCGCCCGGGCGGGAGCCTGACATCGCATCCGCGCAGATGACCACGAGCGCCTCCACGGTCTCCGGGGGCACCTCTTCGTGGTGCGCCTCGATGCAGTGGACCACCTCGCGCGGGACGCCAAAGCGGCGGGCGATCTCCGAGCCGAGGCGGGCGTGGGTGCCCTCCATCTCGCGGTCGACTGCCTTGCCGAGGTCGTGCAGCAGGCCGCCGAGGCGCGCGATCTCCACGTTCGCGCCGATCTCGTGGGCGAGGGCAGCCGCGAGCCAGGAGGTCTCGATGCAGTGCCGCAGCTGGTTCTGGCCGTACGAGTAGCGGTAGCGGAGCCGGCCGAGCGTGCGGACGATCTCGGGATGGAGGTTCGTGACCTCCGCGTCCACGAGCGCCTGCTTGCCCGCCTCTTCGATCAGCTTCTCCACCTCGGAGCGCGCCTTGTCGACGGCGTCCTCGATGCGGGTCGGCTGGATGCGCCCGTCCTGGATCAGCCGTGCGAGGGCGGTCCGGGCGATCTCCCGCCGCACCGGGTCGAACCCGGACACCGTCACCACCTCGGGCGTGTCGTCGATGATGAGGTCGCAACCGGTGGCCGACTCGAAGGCGCGGATGTTGCGGCCTTCGCGGCCGATGATGCGGCCCTTCAGCTCGTCGGAGGGGATCGGGACCACCGTCACGGTCGTCTCCGCGGTGACCTCGGAGGTGATGCGCTGCATCACCGTCGCGAGGATCTTGCGGGCGCGGACGTCAGCCTCGTTGCGCGCGGACGACTCCATCGCCCGGACGCGGCGGTTGGACTCCTCGCGCAGCTCGCCATCGAGGTTCTGGAGCAGCTGCTCGCGCGCCTCCTCGATGGTGAGGCCGGCAACACGCTCCAGCTCAGTACGGGCGTCCGCGCGGATCCGGTCGATCTCCGCCTCGGTCTTCTCGAGGCTGGCGGTGCGGTCGCGGACGGACTGCTCGGAGCGTTCGAGGTTCTCCGCGCGGCGCTCGAGGGCCTCTTCGCGCTGTTCGAGCCGCCGCTCGGCGCGGCTCAGCTCGTTCCGGCGCTCCTTGATCTCGGCCTCGAGCTCCTGCCGTCGAGCGAGCAACTGCTCGTTCGCGTCGAGCTCAACCTTGCGGGCGCGGTTCTCGGCTTCCTCCACCATGATGCGCGCTTCGTCGCGCGCCTGGCGGGTCATGCTGTTCGCGCCCTGGCGAGTCACGAGGTAGACGAGACTCGCACCCAGCAGGAAGGCGATCGCGCCCTCTGCCACGAGGATCAGCGCATCCATGTGGTGCTCTCCGTATCCAGGACACCAACCCAGCGCCACAGGCGGGAGCTCGAAGCCGCATCGCCGGTCGCCGAGGTCAGAGTTGATTCGTTCCCGACGAACTGATCGTCGGCTAACAGAATCGTATCACGCGCTTAAACACGTTTCTGGACTTGTTATGGAGGCGGGTCAGCGAGGTGCGAGCCCCGATCAGGTGTCGCTTGCGTCGGCGAGTGCGGCCTTCATCGCGTCACGTGCGACCGTGTCGGAGAAGCCGCGGCGGCGGAGGAAGTCGTAGAGGCGACGCGACCGCTTCGGTTCCTCGACGGAGCGGAGGGAGCGGACTCGCTTCGACGCAGCCTCGAGGGCTGCGGAGCGGTCGTCGTGCTCGGCGATCGCATCCTGTGCGAGGGCGTCCGGGACGCCGCGCTGCCCGAGCTCGTGCTTGAGGAGGGCGCGCCCCCGACCAGTCGCACGCGGCCCCGAGACATAATTCTTCGCCCATGCCCCGTCGTCGAGGTAGCCGAGTCCGCGCATCCGCTCCACGGCGTGCTCGACCTCGTCCGGGAGGAACGAGCGCGCGAGGCCGGTGGCGAGTTCCTTCTCGGTCCGCTGTTTGCGGGAGAGCAGCTCCAGGGCCTTTCGCACGGCGAGTAGCCGACGGCCCTCCGAGTGGACCTCGGACCACTGGTCGGTGGGGAGGTGGACGCCCTCGCGGAGATGATGGAGGACGACGGTCTCGAGGGGGAGGACGACGGGGTCGTCGCTGCCGATGGAGACAGCGGCGACCCCGTTCCTCTTGACCTGGACTTCGACGATGACCGGCATCGAGCGACCTCGAAGCGGACTAGGCGTCGATGGAGAGTTCGGCCTCGGCCTCGGCGTGTTCCTCCTCGGGGACGAACGCGGCGATGGGGGCCGCACCCTTCACGCCGGCGAGGCTGCGGACGCGCTGCTCGATCTCCGTGCCCATCTCGCTGTTCTCGCCGAGGAACTTCACGGCGTTCATGCGGCCCTGGCCGAGGCGGACATCGCCGTAGGAGTAGAACGCGCCGGTCTTCTTGATCACGTCGTGCTCGACGGCGAGGTCGATGACATCGCCCCAGTGGTTAATGCCGTGCATGTCCGCCGTGAACATGATGTCGAACTCGGCCTGCCGGAACGGCGGGGCGACCTTGTTCTTCACGACCTTGCAGCGGACGCGGTTGCCGATGAAGGTCTGGCCATCTTTGAGCGATTCGATCCGGCGGATGTCGATGCGGACCGAGGAGTAGAACTTCAGCGCGCGCCCACCGGGGGTCGTCTCCGGGTTGCCGAAGACCACGCCGACCTTCTCGCGGAGCTGGTTGATGAAGACGAGGGCGGTGTTGGTGCGGGAGACCGCCGCGGTCAGCTTTCGCATCGCCTGAGACATCAGGCGGGCCTGGAGGCCGGGGAGCGAGTCTCCCATGTCGCCCTCGAGCTCGGCGCGCGGGACGAGGGCGGCGACGGAGTCCACCACGACGATGTCGACGGCCTGGGAGCGCACGAGCGCCTCGCAGATCTCAAGGGCCTGCTCACCGGTGTCCGGCTGGGAGATGAGGAGCTCGTCGACGTTGATGCCGCACTGCGCCGCGTACTCCGGGTCGAGCGCGTGCTCGACATCGATGTAGGCGGCGGTGCCGCCGGCCTTCTGGGCCTCGGCGATGATGTGCTGGGCGAGGGTGGACTTACCGGCCGACTCTGGCCCGTAGATCTCCGTGATGCGGCCGCGCGGCACGCCACCGATGCCAAGGGCGATGTCCAGGGAGAGCGCGCCCGTGGGGATGCCCGACACGTTCATGTGGGCGCTCGGGTCGCCCAGGCGCATGATGGCGCCCTTGCCGTGGTCCTTGGTGATCTGCTCCAGCGCCTTTGCCAGGAGCTCCGAGCGCTGCTTCTTCTCGTCGACGGCCATGGCCTTGCGCCTCTCGCTCTCTCGATGACTTCGAGTCACCTGAAGCCCACGTCAATGGGGTCAGTAGTGCAGGCCCCCGCCCGACTGTTCGGAACACTATAGAACGAGCGTTCTAGTGTCAACGCCGCATGGCACGAACTCGGGCAGCGCGGCGGCGACTCGGTCCCAAACGCACCGTCCGCCCCATGCTACCGCCTCGACGGCGCGCCACGGGCAGCGGAGGATGCGTCGATGGCGCGACTCTCGGTCCGGCTGACCCCTCGGGCCTCCCGCGAGGAGATCGCGGGCGAGCGGGATGGCGTGCTGCTCGTCCGCGTGACGGCGCCCCCCGTCGACGGCGCCGCGAACGACGCGCTTGTTCGGCTGCTGGCGAAGACGCTGCGCGTCCCGAGGGGGGCGGTGGCGATCGTGTCCGGGGAGACCGCGCGCGCGAAGGTCGTCGCCGTCGACGGGCTCGACGACGAGGAAGTTCGGGCGCGACTGGGGCTCTGAGTCGGACCGGGCCTGGGCGGCCGCGCTAGAAGTCAGCCGCCGAGCTCAGGAGCGCGGAGGCGATGAAGAACAGCAGCAACATCGCCACCATCGGCGTGATGTCGATCATCCCGATGGGGGGGATGATCTTGCGAAGTGGTTCGAGCACGGGGTCGGTGACCGCGTTCAAGAACTGCACGATCGGGCCGTTCCGGTCGATTGGGAACCAGGTGAGGATGGCCCGCGCGAAGATGGCGAACGCGATGAACTGAACGAGGTAGCCGACCGCCAGGATCAGGATGCCCACGGGTTACTCTCCCAGGTCTCGCGCACGCTCGTACGCCGCTTCGATGGCTGAGTCGATAGCCGTCCGGAAGCCGGCGGCCTCCAGCTCGGCGAGCCCGGCGGCCGTGGTGCCGCCCGGCGATGTGACCTGGTTCCGCAGCGCGGCCGGGTGCTGTCCGGTCTCCATCGCGTACTCGGCAGCGCCGCGCACCGTGGAGAGCACCAGCTTGAGGGCATCCGGACGCTTCATGCCCTGGCGGACGGCAGCGTCCACCATCGCTTCGATCATCAGGTATACGTACCCCGGCCCGGAGCCGTGCACGGCGGTGGCGAGGTCGACATCGTCGTCCGAATGCACTTCGACGTAGCCGGTCGCGACGGCGCCGAGCACGAGCTCCAGGTGCGCGCGCTGTCCGGGCGTGACGTCAGGGGAGGGGTAGTAGACGGCGGCGCCGGCGCCGATGGCGGCCGGGAGGTTCGGCATGACCCGCACGGCCGCGCGGTGACCGGTGTAACGGCGGAGGTCGTCAAGGCGGACGCCGGCCGCGATGGACAGCACCACGGCGTCTCGCCCGATCTTCCCGGTGAGGTTCTCCGCGACGGTCGGGAGGTCCTGCGGCTTGACCGCGAGGATGACGACGTCCGCGCCGATGCAGGCGCTCTCGGCGTCGTCCGTGACGCGCACGCCATGCTCGCTCAGCTGTGCGCGACGGGCGGGGACCACCTCGGCGACTGCGACGTCACCCGGCGACGCTACCTCGGCGCGGAGAATCCCGCGGAGGAACGCCTCGCCCATGAAGCCGCCGCCGATGATGCCGATTCGCATCGTGACCCCTCGTCGATGCCAGCCGCCGCAGCCCGACGGTCGGGCCTGTGATGGACTGCCAGCCTAAGCGATTCCGCGCCCTAAGGGCGCCGCGCGGCGCCGGACCATCCGGCGGACGGGCGAGCCGGGGACGGCGTCTCCGTCAGGCGAGCCGGTCGCCGAAGATCGCCCGTCCGACCCGGACGACCGTGGCGCCCTCCTCGATCGCGACCTCGAAGTCGTCGGTCATGCCCATCGAGAGCTCCGGGAGTCCGTGTTCGGTCGCCAGCAGTCGGAGGGCCCGGAATACGGGACGGACCTCCTCGGGGTCGGCGGCCCGGGGCGCGACCGTCATCAGCCCGCGAACGTCGAGGACGTCGGTCGCGCGGGCTGCGGCGAGCAAGGCGCCGACCTCGGAGGGCGCGATGCCCTCCTTCTGCGCCTCACCGGCGACGTTCACCTCGAGGAAGCAGCGGAGCCGGCGGTGTCCCGGGCGCGCTTCCGGTGCGCGAGCGACAAGCTCCTGGACGAGCCGCTCGGAGTCGAGCGAATGCAGGACGTCGATGTAGGGGAGCGCGTCGCGCACCTTGTTGCGCTGGAGGTGGCCGATGAAGTGCCACTCCGCGACGAGGCCACGCTGGCGGGCGGCCAGCACCTTCGGTACGAACTCCTGGGCACGGTTCTCGCCGAAGGCGGTCAGTCCGGCTGCCAGGCCTTCCTCCACGCTGTCGACCGGGTGGGTCTTGGAGACGGCTACGAGCGTGACGTCGCGCGGGTCTCTCCCGACTCGTTCACATGCGGCAGCGATCCGCACACGTACGGCGGCGCTGCGTTCGGCGAGCGTGGTGGTGACGGCCATGATCGGAGCCTAGGGGCGTCGTCGGCTGAAGATCTCGTCCTCGAGGGAGCGCTGGGCCTTCTTGTCCCGCTCGACGAGCACCCACACGCCTGCGCCGAGCACCGCGAGCGGGAGGAGCGAGAGCAGCGGGTGGACGCCGAGCAGCCACACGGCGGAGCCGAGCAGGAAGAGCACGCCGAAGATGATCAGGATCGGGACCGCCAGGATCCCCAGCACGACGCGGCTCATGACGAAGATCTCGCTCCACGAGCCCTCGGGGTCTTGCTGCGGCGGCTGGTATCCGTACATGAGCTTCAGTGTAGGCCCGCGTCGCATCGGGCACGTTGCGCGGATACGTCGCGTGTAGCATCGGCGCCGCCAGGAGGTGAGCGATGCCGGATTCCTTCAAGCTCGGTGATGTGGAGATCACCTACGTCGAGGAGCTGACACTCCCGACCTCGGTGCGTTGGATGCTGGAGGGCGTCGCGCGCGAGGACGCCCAGGCGTGCGCGTGGTGGATGCAGCCGCACTACCAGAACAGCGACGGCTACCTGATCCAGAGCATTCACACGCTCGTCGTGCGGACGCCGGACCAGCTCATCCTGGTCGACACGGGTGTCGGCAACGGGAAGGAGCGAGGGGGCGGGATCCCGGCGTTCAACCGGCTCGATACGCCGTTCCTCGAACGCCTCGCCGCGGCCGGCGTTACCCCCGAGGAGGTCGACCTCGTCCTCTGCACGCACATGCACACGGACCACGTCGGCTGGGACACCCACCGCGAGGACGGACGCTGGGTGCCGACGTTCCCGAACGCCCGACACCTGTTCGTTGAGCAGGAGTGGATGCACTGGCATGAGGTCGCCCGCGAGGCCGAGCCGACGGCGCGGCTGCTGGAGGACTCGATCACGCCGGTGTTCGAGGCTGGCCTGGTCGACCTTGTCCCGCCGGACTACCGGGTGAGTGAGTACGTGCGGCTCGTGCCGTCACACGGGCACAGCCCGGGCCACGTGACGGTGGAGGTCAGCTCGGGCGGTCGGGCAGCGGCCCTGATCGGCGACGTCATGCACTCACCGATGCAGGCGGCCTTCCCGGACGTGAAGCCACCGCTCGATCGCGAGCAGGCCGCGCCCGCTGCGGCCCGGCATGCGGTCCTCGAACGGTACGCGGGCACGGACACGCTCGTGCTTGGCGCGCACTGGCCCTGGCCGCCGGCGCTCGTCCGGAGTGACGGAGCGAGCTATCGCGTCGAGGCCGTCAGGGACTTGTGATGAGCTCGACTGCTGCGTCTCCCGACGTCTCGGTGCGGACGCCTGGCGCATCCTCGTCGAGGACATCGACCGCGGCGCCCATCTGCTCGAGCCGACCACCGAGGAGGACCTGGTCCGCACGGTGACGCTCCAGGGCCAGGTCCCGAGCGTCGGCCTCGGGTTCGTGGGTGCTGCGGTCATCGCGGTGTGCGAACGCCTGGGGGAGCGGAAGGTCACCACGGTCGACCGCCGCGACTTCTCGGTCGTGGTGCCGAGGCACGCGCCCTACCTGGAGATCCTGCCGGCGTCGCCGCTCTCACGGCACCTCGCTCAGGTCCGCCCAGCCCCAGGCACGCCCGACGTCAGGAGCACTTCGAGTAGCCGCACGCCTGGCACGTGAGGCAGCGCTCGATGTACTCAAGCTGCTCGCCACAGTCCGGGCAAGTGAGGCCGGAGAGGGTGCGCTGGCCCTCGATGCGCGGCAGATCAACGCCGAAGCGCAGCCGGAGCCAGCGAAAGACATAATCGAGGATGCTCGTCGCGAACGGGATGTCCGGGTTCGACGTGATCCCGTATGGCTCGAAGCGGGTTTGCTCCAGCTTGGCCGCGATCTTCTCGAGGCCGACGCCGTATTGCAGCGAGATCGAGGTCAGCAGCGCGACGGCGTCCGTAAGCCCGGAGACCGTGGAGCCCTCCTTGGCGATCTTGATGAAGACCTCGCCCGGTGTGCCGTCCTCGAAGAGGCCGACGGTGACGTAGCCCTCCTGCTCGCCCACGCGGAACTTGTGCGTGATCGACTGGCGTTCGTCCGGGAGGTGGCGGCGGTACGGCTCGGGGGCCGCTGTCCCCGTCGTCGCGGGCGCCTCGCGCGGTTCGTGCGCGAGCACCTGGACCGCGCGCGAGCCGTCTCGGTAGACGGTCACGCCCTTGCACCCGAGGCGATGCGCCAGGAGGTACACGTCGCGGATGTCGCCGGCGGTGGCCTCGCGTGGGAGGTTCACGGTCTTCGAGACCGCTAGGTCGGTGTGCTCCTGGAACGCGGCCTGCATCCTCACGTGCCAGGAGGGCCCGATGTCGTGTGCCGTCGCGAACCAGGCACGGATATCCTCCGGCACCTCGACGCGGTCGCCGAGGCGGTCGCCGTGCGCCAGGTCCTCCATGAGGTCCTCGCTCCAGAAACCGCGCTCACGGGCGACCTCCTGGAAGCGCGCGTTCGCCTCCGGCAGGACCGTCCCGTCTCCCATCCGCCGGTAGTGGGCGAGCGAGAAGTACGGCTCGATCCCCGAGGAGGCGCCCGCGATGATCGCGATGGTGCCGGTCGGGGCGATGCAGGTGCGGGTGGCGTTCCGGAAGCGGCGGTTGGCACCCGCCGGGCCATAGACGGACTGCTCCCAGTTCGGGAAGGCGCCCTTCTCGGCCGCGAGCGCCTCGGAGACCTCGTCCGCGGCGTCCTGGATGTGCCCCATCACGCGCCGCCCGAGGGCGAGCGCCTGGTCCGAGGCGTACGGCACGCCGCCGGCGATGAGGGCGTCCGCCCAGCCCATCACCCCGAGGCCGATCTTGCGGTTGCCGCGCACGGCCTCCGTGATCTGCGGCACCGGGAACTCGTTGGCCTCGACGACGCCATCGAGGAAGCGCGCGGCTACGCGCACCGTCGCGGCGAGGGCGTCCCAGTCGAAGTCGCGCGCCGCGGCGTCCCAGAAGCGCCCGAGGTTCACGGAACCGAGCGTGCACGCTTCCCAGGGGAGGAGCGGGACCTCGCCGCAGGGGTTCGTCGCCTCGATCGCGCCGAGGGCGGGCGTCGGGTTCGTCGCGTTGATCGTGTCGAGGAAGACGAGGCCGGGGTCGCCGGTCTGCCAGGCGGAGTCCACGATCTCGTCGAGGAGCGCCCCGGCGTCCACCTCGCCGCGGGGGGCGCCATCGCGCGGGTCGCGGAGGGTGAAGGCGCGGCCGGCCTCGGTGGGCGCGGTCGCGGCATCCATGAACTCCTGTGTCACGGCGACGGAGATGTTGAAGCGCGTCGCCGTGATGCCGTCGTCCTTGGCGTGGACGAACTCGCGGATATCCGGGTGGTCAACGCGCAGGATGCCCATGTTGGCGCCGTCGCGCTTGCCACCCTGCGTCACCAGCCGGGAGACGTCGTCGTAGTGCCGGAGGACGCTCACGGGGCCGCAGGCGGCGCCGTGTGTCGTCCGGATGGGTTCGCCCTTGCCTCGCAGGTTCGAGAACGAGAAGCCGGTGCCGCCGCCGTACTTCTGCACCATCGCCGTCGCCTCGGCGGTCGCCATGATCGACTCGAGGGTGTCCTCCACCGGAAGGACGAAGCAGGCGGCCAGGGTCCCCTGTCCGGTGCCGGCGTTCATCAGGGTGGGGGAGTTCGGGAGGAAGCGGAGGGCCGCCATCTCGTCGTAGTACCGCTGCGCCCACTCGCGCCGGAGCTCCTCGGTCGCTTCGCTCGACGCGATGTGCAGCGCGACGCGGGCGAGGAGTTCCTCCGGCGTCTCACGCACGTTGCCCTCGGCGTCGCGCAGCAGATAGCGCCGCTCAAGGACGGTGCGAGCGTTGTCGGTCAGGGTGACCGGCGTGAGGCGGAGGTCGGCGGTGGTGACCATGCACCGAGGATCGCACACCCGGGCCCGGATCTGGGCCGGCCGGTGGCATCCGTCCAGAAAAGGCGGACGCCCCGCGGGCGGGTGATGCGGGGCGTCCTATGTGGCGGGAGCGAGCTGTGTCGATGCCGAGTCGCGCTCGGCGGGGAGGGCCGCTAGCGGGCCCGTCGTGCGTCGAGGGAGACCGGTTCGCGGTCGACCTCCGCCGTCGTCGCGGCGACATCGTCGCGGACGGGTGGGATCTCCCCGCGGATGAGGGCGTCCATGTCGTCCTCGAACAGGCGGGCCTGCTCGGGAGCGAGGGCGAAGGGGCCGGCGTTGGCCATGCGGTTCAGCTCCTCCAGCATCTCGTCGAGCGAGACGAACTGGTGGTAGACGGACGCGAAGCGGATGTAGGCGATCGGGTCGAGCCCCTTGAGGCGCGTGATCGCCATCTCGCCGACGACGCGGCTGGGGATCTCGCGACGGCCGGAGCCGAGCAGGCGGCCCTCGATGTCCTCGACGATCGCCTCGATCGATCCGGTCGGCAGGGGGCGCTTCTGAGCGGCGATGCGCAGGCCCGCCAGCAGCTTCTCGCGGTTGAACTCTTCGCGGCGCCCGTCCTTCTTCACCACCATGACGACGGCGCGCTGGATCTGCTCGACGGTCGTGAAGCGCTCGTCGCAGCCCTCGCACTCCCGACGGCGGCGGATGCCGGCCTCGGTGGTACGGGAATCGATCACTTTGCTCGTGTCATGGCCGCAGAAGGGGCACTTCATGAAGGGTGTCAGCGCTCTCGTTGGGGGAGGGGCGGTGGTTGGAACCGGGGTGGGGCGCGTCCGGTGGTGAGTCTGGAGTATTGGCCCCACGGCCCCTGCCCTCAACAGCAGGCATCCACAGCCTTGTCGCCCAGTTGTCCCCAGCGTTGAGGAACGGAGGGCACAACCTCGGCCGGCGCTGTTGAGCACGGGCGTGCGAGGAGGCGGGGTGAGGAGGCGGGGGAGGCCGCGCCGGGCAAACGAACGGGGCGGCCCTGAGGCCGCCCCGTCGCGTGTCGCTGCCGTCGACGCTAGCGCGTCGGGAAGGAGCGGCGGAGGAACGTCGGCAGGTCGGCCTCGGTGAGGGCGTCCGGGGACGTCGGGTCGGGCTTGATCTGCCCGAGCTTGATCGGCTCCGGGTCCTGCTGGGCGTCCAGCACCTGCTTCATGCTGAGCTTCTTCACGCCGCTGAAGCCCGTGGCGATGAGCGTGATCCGCACCTCGTCCTTGAGGTTGTCGTCCAGGCTCGTGCCGAAAATGATCTCCGCCTCCGGGTCCACCACGCTCGCGATGACGCGGGCGGCGGAGTCCAGCTCGCGGAGGCCGAGGTCCCGGGGCCCGGTGACGTTGAACAGCACGCCCGTCGCCCCGGTGATGTCCACCTCGAGCAGCGGGCTCGAGATCGCCTGACGGGCGGCGTCCGTCGCGCGGTTCTCACCGCGGCCGGCGCCGATGGCCATGAGGGCCGGGCCGGCATCCGACATGATCTTGCGGACGTCGGCGAAGTCCAGGTTCACCAGGCCCGGCACCGTGATCAGCTCGCTGATGCCCTGGATGCCCTGGCGAAGCACATCGTCCGCCATCGAGAAGGCTTCCTCGATGGAGACCTTGTCGTCGCCCAGCTGCAGGAGGCGGTCGTTGTGGATCACGATGAGCGTGTCCACCTTGTCCTGCAGGTCGCGGACGCCCTCTTCCGCCTGCTGGCGGCGCTTGGCGCCCTCGAAGGTGAAGGGCTTGGTCACCACGCCGATGGTGAGGGCGCCCATCTCGCGGGCGACCTCCGCCACGATCGGGGCGGCGCCGGTGCCCGTGCCGCCGCCGAGGCAGGCGGTCACGAAGACCATCTCCGCGCCGGCGAGCGCCTCCGCGATCGCCTCGCGGGACTCCTCCGCGGAGCGAGCGCCGCGCAGCGGGTCAGCGCCGGCGCCGAGGCCGCGGGTGAGGCGGTCACCGATGCGGACGCGGATCTCGGCCTTGCAGTGCTCCAGCGCCTGCATGTCCGTGTTCATCGCCACGTACTGCACGCCCGGCAGCCGAGCGCTCAGCATGCGGTTGACGGCGTTCGTGCCGCCCCCGCCCACGCCGACCACCTTGATGGGCGGCAGACCTTCAAACTCGGCCATCTGCGTACCTTCCGTTCGTGCGGGTTTCGCGGCGCGCGGGGGCGGAGGCGTGGTCGCGCCGTAGCCGCTTCGCGGCGCGTGCGCGCTCGGGGCCTCTGCCCGCGGGCTCGTCAGCTCCCCCTGGGGGGCACGGGTGGTCTTCGCCTCCGCGGCCGGGGCCGCCGAGGGCTGGGGGGTCTTCGCCTCGGCGGCGGGGACCGCCGAGGGCTGGGGGGTCTTCGCCTCGGCGGCGGGGACCGCCGAGGGCTGGGGGGGCTTCGCCTCGGCGGCGGGGACCGCCGAGGGGCGCGTGGGCTCGACCTGCGCCGCCTCGAGCTCCGCGAGGATCGAGCGGTAGTCCGTCTCGTACTCGGACGTCAGGCCCGGCGGAGCCGGCTCCGCCGCCAGGTCCAGCGAGCCGGGCCGCGCACCCGGCGATGCGCTGGGACGCGGCTCACCTTCGCTCCGCAGCACCGCGGAGGCGGCCGTAATCACCGGCGCGAGGGGTTCCTCGGCCGGCTCCGGCTCCTCGACGGCCGCCGCGGCCGCGTCGAGCTCCTCGGCAGCCGCCGGAGCGGACTCCCGGTCAGCCTCGGCCTCGTCGACCGCGTCGGTGTCGCCCTCCGGCGAGGGGACGACCGAGAGGTGGCGTTCACGCACCTCCTGCCGGGCCGCGGCCAGGTAGTCGAAGAGCGTGCCACCGCCCATCGGGTCCCCTCCCTTGTTGGAGTGGAGGGACCTCTCCTGCTCGTTCATCGCACCTCACCTTCCCGGCGCCTGGCGGCTTGCGTGCCGTGCTCGACGCCCATTCGGGTGGTCATTGGGGAAGGATGACCCGCATCAAATGCGCCACCTTCTTGAAGATCCCGCCCAGTGCCGGCGCGGCCACCGGCGTGGAACGGAACATGATCTCCTGCTCCTTCAGGGCCCAGCGCAGCAGCCCCACGGACGTCGCGTAGGCGGGGTCATGGAGCAGGTCCGACAGCCCCGCCAGGTGCTGAGGACGGCCCACGCGAGCGGGCAGCCCCATCACCTCCTCGGCCAGCAGATCGATGCCCGGGACGGCGGCCGCGCCCCCGGATAGCACGATGCCGGCGGAGAGCACCTCGGGGTCGGCCCCGCGGCGGATCTCGGTCAGCACCAGTTCGAACAGCTCTTCGGTCCGCGCCTGGAGGACCTGCGCGAGCAGACGCCGCGGCATCTGCTTCGATCCCTCCGAGCCGAACGCCTCCACCTCGACCTCTTCGTCCTCCGAGACCATCGAGGGGATGACGTGGCCGTACTTCCGCTTCGCAAGCTCCGCGGCCGGCTGCGGGACGCGCAACGCGACGACGAGGTCGCGTGTCATGTGGACGCCGCCGATCGGGAGGACGGCCGTGTGCACGACCGCACCGTCCACGAACACCGCGACGTCCGTGGTGCCGCCGCCGATGTCGACGATCACCACGCCCTGCTGCATCTCCTCGCGCGAGAGGACGGCCTCCGCGGAGGCGAGCGGCTCCAGGATGAGGGACTCGACGCGGACGCCGGCGCCCTCCACGCACTGCATCAGGTTGTGCATCGCCGACGAGGACGAGGTGACGACGTGCGTCTCCACGTCCAGGCGGGAGCCGAACATGCCGCTCGGGTCGATGACGTGGTCCTGGCCGTCCACGACGTAGTAGCGGGGCACCACGTGGATGACCTCGCGGTTCGTCGGCACGTTCACGATGCGCGCGCTCTCCAGCGCGCGGTGCACGTCGTCGTCCGTGATGGGGTGCCGCGGGTCGCCGATGGCGACGATGCCGCGCGAGTTCATCGAGGAGACATGCGGACCGGCGATGCCGACGTGCGCGGAGAGGATGCGCGTGCCAGAGGCACGCTCCGCCCGCTCCACGGACGACGCGATCGCCTCGATGCCGGCCTGGATGTTGTCCACCATCCCGCGGGAGAGCCCCGCGGACGGGCCGACGCCGACGCCCAGGATCCGCAGATCCTGGTGCTGATCGACCTCGGCGACGATCGTGCAGATCTTCGTCGTCCCGACATCGATCGCGGCGATGCTGTGGTTGGCCATCAGCGCACGTCCTTCGTCATCGCAGCACCACGTTCCGACCGAAGCGGAGGTCAACCTCCGCGACCTGGGGAGAGCCGGCCGCTTCGCGCTCGCTGAGCTGACGGAGCACCTGCTCGAAGGCCTCAACCTTGAACTCGTAGTTGGACGAGTCGCCAAACACCGCGTCCGGACCGTTCTGGGCGATGACCGTGAGGCCACGGTCACGCTGGAAGACCCACGCCGTCGGCGTGAGGCCGGCCCGCTGGAAGACGCGGTCCCCGATGAGCCGCGCGACGAGGTGGACGGTGTCGGGGTCGGCGCCCTTCCCGTCCTCCAGGTCGCGCGGCGATGCGAGGTCGATGATGGTGGGGGCGTCCGCGGGCGCCGGGCGGTAGGCGCGGAGGACGTTGCCGTCCGCGTCGATCGCCTGCACCCGGCCGGCCGTCTGCCAGTAGCCCCATGCCTGGTGTTCCTCGATGGTCACGTGCACCGAGTTCGGCCACGCGCGCTCCACCGAGACGGACTTCACGGCCGGCAGGAGGGCGATTGCCTCCTCCGCCTGGGCGAGGTTGAGAGTCAGCATCGACTCGCCGCCGAGCTCGCTGATCGCGGCCACCTGCCGCGGCCCCACGACCTCCGCGCCGGAGACGTCGATGTTCATCACGCGGAGCGAGTCGCCCGTGAGCAGCCAGGCGGAACCGTAGATCGCCGCGGAGACGGCCATGAGCCCGCCGAGGGCGTAGCCGACGCGGCGCCACGGGACGTGGACCTCGCGCGGCGGCTTCGGGCGCTCCGCGCGGGCAAGCGTGTACTGGCGCTGCGGCGCGCGGGAGGTCATCGCGCGGCCGCTCACGCCGCGAGGGGAGTAGCGGCGCTGCCGGCGGCCGGGCAGGCGGAGGTTCTCGAACGGGTTACGCATGCGCCACCCGCCGTTCCCCGTGCCGCTGGAGGGCGAAGTCCACGAGCTTCGAGATCAGCTCCGAGTAGGAGACACCGGCCTCCTGCCAGAGGCGGGGATACATCGAGATCGGCGTGAAGCCGGGGAGGGTGTTCACCTCGATGCACTTCACGCTGCCGCCCGGTTCCACGAAGAAGTCGACGCGGGAGAGGCCGGAGCAGTCCAGCGCCCGGAAGGCGCGCACGGCGTACTCCTGCACCAGCGCCGCGACCCGCTCGTCCACGCGGGCGGGGACGATGAGGGCGGCGGTGTCGTCGAGGTACTTCGCCGCGTAGTCGTAGAACTCGGTGCTGGGCGCGATCTCCCCGAGCGGGGAGGGTTGCGGCTCGTGGTGGCCAAGGACGGCGCACTCGACCTCCTGGCCCTCCACGGCGGCCTCGATGAGCACCTTGCGGTCGAAGCGCCCGGCCTCGGCGATCGCGTCACCGACGTCCTCGCGCGAGCGCGCCTTCGTGACGCCGACGGATGAGCCGCCGTTCGCGGGCTTGACGAAGCACGGGTAGCCGACTGCCGGGCCGATCGCGTCGAGGGCCTCGCGGGTGGGGGCGCTGACCTCCTGGTCGCGCAGCACGACGTAGGTGGCCTGCGGGATCTGGTGCGCCGCGAAGACCGCGCGCATCAGTTCCTTGTCCATGCCCACGGCGCTCGCGGCGACGCCCGGCCCCACGTACGGGAGGTCGGCCATCTCGAGCAGTCCCTGCATCGTGCCGTCCTCGCCGAAGGTGCCGTGCACGATCGGGAAGACCACATCCACGGAGCGGAGCGTCGCGAGGACGTCGAGGTAGGCGAAGGCGCCGCCACCGAGGTCGTCGCCGATGTCGCGGCGCTGCCCGGTCTCGACCTGCGCGAGACGCGACCGGGTCTCCTCCTCGGAGAGCCAGGCGCCGCGCTTCGTGATCCCCACCGGGATCACGTCGAAGCGGTCGCGGTCGGCCTCGCGCATGATGCCGCGCGCGGAGGTCACGGAGACTTCGTGCTCGGCGGAGCGTCCGCCGAAGATGACGGCCAGCCGCTGCTTCGCGGTCATGCGTCACCCCCGTCCGCGGACGGAGCGTCTGAGAGCGCGGCGAGGACCATCGGGCCGAGCTCCGTCACGTCGCCGGCGCCGATCGTGAAGAACACGTCGCCGGCGCGAAGGTCCGACGCGATGCGCGCCGTCGCCTCCTCGAAGGAATCGACGTAGACGGGGTGGGGCTTCGCGATCTGCTCGGCGAGCGTGCGCGCGTCCATCCCGCGGTCCGCGCTCTCTCGCGCCTCGTAGGTGCGGAGCACATAGAGCGCGTCCAGGCTCTCGAAGCACGTCTTGAAGTCGTCCAGGAGGTACTGGCTGCGGGTGTAGGTGTGCGGCTGGAAGCAGCCGACGAGGCGGCGGCCCGGGAAGCGGGCGCGCGCGGCGGAGAGGGTGGCGCGGACCTCGGTCGGGTGGTGCGCGTAGTCGTCGACGATCGTCACGGTGCCGCCCTGGACGGCCGGTTCGCCGATCAGCTCGAAGCGCCGCTTTGCCCCCTGGAACTCGGCGGCGGCCTGCGCGGCGCGGTGGAAGTCCACCCCCGCGCGCATCGACGCGGCGAGGGCCCCGAGGGCGTTCAGGAGGTTGTGGCGGCCTGGCACGCCGAGCGAGAGGCGCCCCAGCTCCTGGCCGGAGAGCAGCACCGTGCAGTCCAGGCCGCCGCGGTCGTTGCCGCGCACCTTCGTCGCGCGCCACTCCACGTCGGATGCGTCGATGCCATAGCGCTCGACGCGGGCGCCCTCGGCCTCGCGGGTGCCAGCGATGGACGCCGCCCAGGCGTTGTCCGCGCAGGCGATGAGGATGCCGTCCGGCCGCACGCGGCGCGCGAAGGCGAGGAACGCCTGCCCGAGCCGCTCGGCTGTCCCGTAGTAGTCGAGGTGGTCCGGCTCGACGTTCGTGATGAGACTGATGCGCGGGGAGTACTGGAGGAATGCCTCCGCGTACTCGTCTGCCTCGACGACCGCGATGCGGCCGGCGCCGTCGCGCGCGTTCGCGTTCCCGAGGTCCCGCATGTCGCCGCCGATGAGGACCAGCGGGTCCATCTCGCCGCGCACGGCCATGAGCGCGACCATCGAGGAGGTCGTGGTCTTGCCATGCGTGCCGGCGACGGCGATGACGTCGCGGTCCGCGAGCAGCTTCTGCACCATCTCGGCGCGCGAGATCAGCGGGATGCCCCGGCGCTTCGCTTCCGCGATCTCGGGGTTGTCGTCTTTCGCCGCTGCCGTCGCCACCACGAGCTCGGCGTCACGGACGTTCGCGGCGGCGTGCCCCTCGAAGACCTGCCCGCCGAGCGCCACCAGACGCTCGGTGTGATCGGAGAGGGTGAGGTCGGAACCGGTGACCGCGTGGCCGCGCCGCAGCAGGATCTGGCCGATCCCGGACATGTGGATGCCGCCGGCGCCCACGAGGTGGACGCGGTGCGGGATGCCGTTGCCGTTCTGGCGCTGCTGGCGCGGCTTGAGGCCGATCATGCGGCCACCTCCCGCTCCGCCAGGTCCAGCACCATCTCTGCGAGGCTGCGCGCCGCGTCCGGACGGCCGAGGGCGCGCATGCGCGCCCGCATCTCCGCGCGACGGTCGCCGTCCTCGATCAGGCCGAGGACGAGCTGGCGCAGGGCGTCGATCTGCGACTGCGGCAGATGGACCGCCGCACCGCGCGAGGCGAGGTACTCCGCGTTCCGGGCCTGGTCCGAGAACGCCCCCGGGATGGCGATGACTGGCAGGCCGCTCGCGGCGAGTTCGCCCAGCGTGGAGGCGCCCGCGCGCATCACCGCGATGTCCGCCGCAGCCATCGCGTACGCCATCTCCTCGGTGTAGTCGGTCAGGTGGTAGCGCCCGCGGACCTCGTCCGGCAGGCTCGTGGTCGCCTCGCGCACTCGGTCGAAGTCGCCGCGGCCCGCGACGTGGATCACCTGGGCGACTCCCAGCCAGTCCGGCAGCGCCTCGATGACGGCGTCGTTGATCGCCCGCGCACCGAGCGATCCGCCGGCCACGAGCACCGTCGGCAGGTCCTTCTCGAGGCTGAAGCGTTGCCGGCCGTCCTCGCGGGTGGCCTGTGCGAACTGCCCGCGGAGTGGGTAGCCGGTCACGACGGCCTTGCCGGGCGGGAACTCGTCCACGGCGGCGTCCACCGCGCAAGCGACCGTGGTCGCGTAGCGCGCGAGGAACTTCACCGCCCAGCCGGGGTACGCGTCCGGCAGGAAGACGATCAGTGGGATGCCGGCCTGCTTCGCGGCACGCCCCACCGGGGCGGCGGCATAGCCGCCGGTCGCGAACACGGCGCGGGGGCGGTCGGCCTCCAGCCAGCGCTTCGCGGTGCGCGAGCCCTGCCAGAGCCGCCACAGCCCCTTCGCCAGCGCGACCGGCTTGCGGACACGTACCTGCGAGGCCGGCACGGCGCGGAAGGTGATGCCCTCGCGGCGCGCGATCTCGTGCTCCACGCCGTGCTCGGTGCCGTAGTAGGCGAGGTCGACGTTGCCGAGGGCGCGCAGTTGCTCCGCCACCGCGATCGCGGGGTAGACGTGGCCGCCCGTGCCGCCGCCGGCGAGCGCGATTCTCATCGCGAGCCTCCCGGTGCGGGACGTGTGCGACCCGAGCTCGGTCGGGAGGGCGTCGGTCGCGCCGGTGGGGTCGCCGGGCGGCGGACGCCGCGGACCTCGGCGGGCTGGTCGCCCTCGGCGGTCACGGTGTAGCGGGAGACGCCCAGCAGGACGCCCATCGCGAGGAAGAGCGTGAGCAGGGCGGTGCCGCCATAGGAGACGAACGGGAGGGGGATGCCGGTGAGCGGCATCATGCGGAGCACGCCGCCGACGTTCGTGAGCATCTGGAAGGCGATCCACGCCCAGACGCCCATGGCGATCAGCGATCCGAACTGGGTGTCGGCGCGGCGGGCGATCATCAGGATCCGCACCAGCATCACAACGAACAGCAGCATCACCACGCTGACCCCGATGTACCCGAGCTCCTCGCCGATGATCGCCAGCACGCCGTCCGTGTGGGATCCGGGGACGTAGAAGAACTTCTGGCGGGAGACGCCGAGGCCCAGCCCGGTGAAGCCGCCCGAGCCGAAGGCGACCAGCAACTGGATCGCGTGGAAGCCCACACCCATCGGGTCCGACTCGGCGTCCAGGAACGCGGTGATGCGGTCCATGCGGTAGCCGCCGGTGACGGTGAGGACGAGGCTGGCGAAGAGGCCGGTGGCCACGAGCACGAGCACGTGGAAGAGCCGCGCGCCGGCCACGAAGAACAGCGTCCCGGTGATCGCGGCCACCATCAGCGCCGTGCCGAGGTCAGGCTGCGCCATGATGAGCGCGCCCACGAGGCCGACCATGCCGACGAACGGCAGGACGCCCAGCGAGACGTCGTGCAGGACCTCGCCCTTCGCGGAGAGCCACGCGGCCATGTAGACGAGCACCGCGAACTTCGCGAACTCTGAGGGCTGGAGCGGCGGGATGCCCGGGCCGAGCGAGACCCAGGACTTCGCGCCGTTCTGCTCGACGCCGATCAGCAGCACCGCCATCAGGCCCACGAGCGAGACGAGCATCAGCAGAGGACTGAGGCCGCGGAGCAGGTGATACGGAAAGCGCATCGCCGCGAACATCATGACGATGCCGACGGCCATGAAGATGCCCTGGCGCTTCACGAAGTAGTTGGGATCGTCGTACTGCGCTTCGCCGAGGGCGTACGAGGACGAGTAGACGGCGATGAGCCCGACGACGGCGAGCACGAGCACGGTGGTCAGCAGCAGGTAATCGGGCGCGTGAGCCCGGCGCTTCGGCGCCGCCGCGGCCTTCGGCTTCGGGGCGGGCATGCGGCTCATCGCAGCGCCTCCACCGCCGCGCGGAACGCGGCGCCCCGGATCTCGAAGTTGCGGTACTGGTCGAACGAGGTTGCGGCCGGCGAGAACAGCACCACGTCGCCCGCCTGGGCGATCCGCTGCCCGGCGCGTACGGCCTCCTCGACGGTCTCGACCTCCTCGACGCGCTGGAGGCCAGCCTCGCGGACGGCGCGGGCGTACATGCCGCCGGACTCGCCGAAGGTGACCACGCCGCGGCAGCGTGCGGCGCATTCGCGCGCCATCTCCTTCACCGGCAGCTGCTTGTCGCGTCCGCCGAGGAGCAGGACCACTGGTTCCGTGAACGAGCGCAGCCCCGCGAGCGTGCGCTCCGGGGCGGTTGCGATGGAGTCATTCACGTACGAGACGCCGTCGATCGTCGCGACCGGCTCGAGGCGGTGCGGGACGCCGGTGAACGCGCGCGCCGTGGAGCGTGCCGAGTCGAGCGAGACGCCGAGCTGAGCGGCGACGGCGACCGCGGAGAGGAAGTTCTCGACGTTGTGGTCGCCACGCAGCGCGAGCTCATGGCGCTCGATGACGGGCGTCGGGACGCCGTCCGTGACGGAGACCACCGAGTCGCCCTCGATCGTGACCCCGTCGCCGGTGAGCGCGCCTCGCATGGAGGTGCCAACGATGCGCGCGGGCGTCGCGTTCACGAAGCCGCGCGAGACTTCGTTGTCCAGGTTCAGGACGGCGATGTCCTCCGAGCGCTGGAACTGCACGATGCGGCGCTTCAGGCCGACGTAGTCGTCCCAGGAGAAGCGGTCGAGGTGGTTCGGGGTCACGTTCGTGACGCAGGCGACGTGCGGGCTCACCTGTACGCGGTCCAGCTGCGTGTGCGACATCTCCACGACGACGCGGGTGTCCGCCTCGATCTGCGGCAGCAGCGAGAGCAGCCCGATGCCGATGTTGCCGCCCATCACGTGCGGCAGCCCTTCGTCCCGAAGCATCGAGGCGACGAGCGCCGTGGTCGTGGTCTTGCCGGCCGAGCCGGTGATGCCGGTGACCGGTGCGGGGCAGCGCTGCATGAACAGCTCGAGCATGGTGGACACAGGGATGCCCGCCGCGGTCGCTGCGGCGACCGCGGGGTTGTCGGACGGAACCCCCTGCGAAACGAGCACCACGTCGGCGTCCTTCACGTCCTCCGGTCGGTTCGCCCCGAGCGCGAGGCGCGCGTCCGTCTCCGCGATGGCGTCCAGCGCCTCGCGGAGCTCGTCCTCGGTGCGGCGGTCGGACACGGTCACGCGAGCGCCCTCGGCCGCCGCGAAGCGGACGAGGTCGATCCCCTCGATCCCGAGCCCGATCACCGTCACACGCGCTCCCCGCAGGTTCTGCGCAACTGTCATAGCGGGTAAGCCGAATTTATCAACACGGTATAGCACACCCGTGCGTCCACAAACAGCACCGCGCACCGCTGAAACCTCGGCGCACCGCTCATACCGACAGCGCCAGCGCCACGCCGACCATCGCGACGGCGATCCCGACGAGGTAGAGCCGCATCACCACCTGCGGCTCGGACCAGCCGATGAGCTCCAGGTGGTGGTGCAGGGGCGCCTTCCGGAAGAGGCGGCGCCCGCCGGTGGTCTTGAAATAGGCGACCTGCAGGATGTCCGACATCGCCTCGGCGACGAACACCGCGCCGATGACCGGCAGCAGCAGCCAGTGGCCCGTCATCAGCCCGACGGTCGCGAGGGCGGCGCCCAGCGGCAGCGCGCCGGTGTCACCCATGAAGACGGACGCCGGGTGGGCGTTGAACCACAGGAAGCCGAGGAGCGCGCCGACGACGGTGAAGCAGAAGACGGCGAGGAAATCCTGGCCCTGTCCGAACGCGATCACCCCGTAGGCGCCGAACGCGAACGCCGCGAGGCCACCGAGGAGCCCGTCCAGCCCGTCCGTGACCGCGACGGCGGTGGTGCCGGCGAAGACGACGACGAACGCGATTAGCAAATAGACATAACCGAGGTCGTACTGGCCGGCCCACGGGATGTTGATGCTCTGTGCATCAAGCCCCCAGTACATCGTCCCGGCGACCACCGCGGCGAGGATCGCGATCAGCACGAACTTCAGGCGCCAGGTGAGGCCGCGGTACGGCCCGCCGACCAGCGACCCGAGGTCGTCCCAGTAGCCGACGAGCGTCATCGAGATGACCACGGCGGTGGGCAGGAGCATCGAGCGGCGTTCGAAGACGACCCCGCCGTCGCGCCACTCGAACATGTTGGTGAGCAGCGTCACCACGGCGACCGTCGCCCAGATGAAGATCCCGCCCATCGTCGGCGTCCCGGCCTTGATCATGTGGGAGGACGGCTGGTCCTCCGAGATCGCCTTGCCGACCTTCTTCGAGCGCAGCCACGCGACTGTCGGCTTGCCGAGCGCGAGCGCGAGCAGGAAGGCGCCTCCGCCGGAGAGCAGCGCTTCGATCATGGCTCGCTCTCCTCCGACGAAGCTCCGGCCGCCGCCTCGGCCTCGAACGCGGCCACGACGGCGTCGAGGCCGAGCGCATGCGATCCCTTGATGAGCACGGCGTCGCCCGGGCGGACGAGCGCCTGTAGCAGGGCCGCCGCCTCCTCGCGGGAGGAGGCGTGGTGGACCTCGCCGTGGCCGGTGCGCTGGGCGGTCTCACCCAGCAGCCGCGCGTGGTCGCCAAGCGTGACGAGCGCGTCGAGCACCTCGCCGGCGCGCTCGCCGACGCGCTCGTGCTCGTACCGGGAGGCGTCACCCAGCTCGAGCATGTCGCCGAGAAGGGCGACGTGACGGCCGGGCATCTCGTCCATCAGGTCCAGCGCCGCGAGCATCGAAGCGGGCTGTGCGTTGTAGGTGTCGTCCACGATGCGCGTCCCGTCCGGGAGTGGAATGACGCGCATCCGCGTGGGGACCTGGAGCGCCTCGATTGCCTCCGCGACCGCGCTCAGCGACATCCCGTCCGCGAGGCCGGCAGCGGCGGCGGCGAGCACGTTCGAGACGAGGTGGGCGCCCGGGAGACGGACGAGCAACCGGCGCTGCTCGCCACGGAACTCCAGGGTGAATCGGAATCCCTCGGCTCCCAGCGACTCGATGTCGCTGCCGCGCACGTCGGCGCCCGGAGCGAGGCCGAACCAGATCACGCGGGCCTTCGTCTGGGCCGCCATCGCCTTCACCGCGGGGTCGTCGATGTTGAGGACCGCGAAGCCTTCGGCGGGGAGTGATTCAGGCAGCTCGCGCTTCGCGGCCGCGATCGCCTCCATCGAGCCCGCGCGCTCGAGGTGCGTGGGGCCGACGTTCAGGACGATGCCAGTGCGCGGCTTCGCCCAGCGGCACAGCGTGGCGATGTCGCCGCGGACGTACATGCCCATCTCGATCACCGCGCGCTGCGTGCCGGGACGGAGCTCCAGCAGGCAGAGCGGGACGGAGATCTCGTTGTTGTAGTTGAGCGGGTTCGCCTGCACGCGGAACGCGTGCCCGATCACCGCCGCCGTGATCGCCTTCGTCGTGGTCTTGCCCACCGAGCCCGTGATCCCGACGACCTCGAGGTCCGGCAGGGCCGCTCGCCACGCCGCGCCGAGGTCCTGAAGCGCCCCCAGAGTGTCGTCCACGAGGAAGACCGGGACATCCTCGACCCCGTCGACGTCGCGGCTGGCGATGACGCCGCGTGCGCCGGCGTCCACGGCGACGGCGGCGAAGTCGTGGCCGTCCACGCGTTCGCCGGGCAGCGCGACGAAGAGGTCGCCCGGCTGCGCCTGGCGCGAGTCGATGACCGCGCGGGTGAACTCCTCGGTGTGGACGCGCGCCGGATCGACCGGACGCCGCAACCGCGGCCCCAGGGCCGCGGCGATGAACTCGACATCGAGGCGTGGCGCCAGCGTCATGGCTGCGCCACCAGCGGCTCGCTCGGCGGGATGCGGAGGTAGGCCATGACCTTCGCGGCGAGGTCCGCGAAGACCGGCGCCGCCACCTGCCCACCGAGGTTCAGCCCGCCGCTCGGCTGGTCGATCTTGACCAGCACCGAGATCTGCGGGTCCTCGTACGGGATGAACCCGGCGAACGAGGCGATGGTCGAGTCGATGTCGTAGCCCGTCGGGATCGAGACCAGCGTGGTGCCGGTCTTGCCGGCCACCTGGTAGCCGGGCACCTGCGCGCCGTGGCCGTACTCCTGGCCCTCGACGACGTCGCGCATCAGGTCGTACACCGTGTGCGCCGTCTCTTCCGAGATCACGCGGCGCACCTCCACGGGCTCGTAGGTGCGGACGTCGGTTGGGGTGACGACCTTCGAGACGATGTACGGGCGCATCAGCACGCCACCGTTGGCGAGGGTGTTCACAGCGGTCAGCATCTGGAGCGGCGTGACGGCGAGGCCCTGGCCGTAGGAGTTCGTCGCGAGGTCGACGGGGTACCAGTCCGGGCTCGCCGGCGTGCGGTAGGTCCCCTCGCCCTCGCCGGAGAGCCCGACGTGCGTGGGCTCGCCGAGGCCAAAGTCCGCGAGGTATCGGTAGAAGTCGTCCGGCCCCACCATGTCCGCCAGCCAGACGGAGCCGGTGTTGAGCGACGCCTGAAGGTACTCGCGGACGGTCACCAGGCCGTGGGCGCTCAGGTCCCAGTTGCGGATCGTGTAGCCGCCGTACTCGACCGCGCCGGTGTCCTCGTAGGAGCTGTTTGGCCCGACGAGGCCCCGGTCGATGGCGATCGCGGTCGTGAGGGTCTTCAGGACGGAGCCCGGCTCGTAGAGGTCCGTGACCGCGTGGTTCTTCACCAGCGTGTCGAGCTCGGGGTTGTTCAAGTCCACGTCGTCGAGGTCGACCGAGGGGCTCGATGCCATCGCGAGGATCTCCCCGGTGTGGGGGTTCATCACGATGATCGAGCCGCTGCGCGCGTTGTACTGCGCCAGCGCCCGCTCCAGCGTGTCCTCGACGATCGCCTGGATGAAGCGGTCGATCGTGAGCTGGACCTCGCCACCGCCGACGGGCTCCTTGTAGTTCTGGCGGCTGAAGGCGATCGGGCGGCCGAGCGCGTCCCGTTCCATCGTGGTCCAGCCGGCGCGCCCCTGGAGCGTGGAGTCGTAGTCCGACTCGATCCCCCACAGGCCGACACCGTCGCGGCCGACGTATCCCACCAGCGACCCCGCGAGGTCGCCCTCCGGGTAGACGCGCTGCGAGGAGGGGATGAGCCGCACGCCCCAGAGGTCGAGCTGGTCGAGCAGCAGCCCGCGGCCGTAGTCGAGCTGGCGGACGACGACGACGTCGCCGGTGTCGGCCTCGGTGCCCATGTCGAAGAGCTCGCCCGGGCTCACGTCCAGGAAGTCCGCGAGGCCACTGGCGGCGCGGAGCGCCTGCTCGCGGTCGCGCCAGAGGAAGCGGTCGATGTAGACGTCCCACGTGTCCACGGAGGTCGCGAGCGGATACCCCGTCTTGTCGAGGATCGCCCCCCGCGGAGCGGGCAGCGTCGCAGCGCCCTGGCGGGTGACGGCGGCCTGCTCCAGGTAGTCCTCGTGGTTGAGGATCTGCACCTGGTAGAGGCGCACCATGACGGCAACGATCGATAGCAGCACGAGGGCCGCGAGCGTCCAGTGACGCCATGTGAGCTGATCCGTGCGGTTGCTCGTCACGTCCGCCCTATCCCTGGCTGTCACGTCCCGGCGGCGTTCCGTCCGGGCCTGGTCATCGCACTCGTCGTATCCGACCCGCCAGCCGAGCCGGCTAGTCGAATCCGGGGAGGGAGCCGATGAACTCCTCCCACCACGTCGGTTCCGGAGGGGCTTCCTCCACGGGCATCTCCACGTAGCGCCGCGGCAGCGGCACCACCGCCGGCGCCGGCACGTCCACCGTGATCGAGAGCTCGTCCTGGGGCAGCACCATGCCGAGGCGCGTCTCCGCCTGGTCGCGCAGGTGCTCGAGGTTCGAGGACTGCGCGATGCGCGCCTCGAGGAGCCGGATCTCGGCGTCCAGCGACTCGCGCTCCGTCTCCAGCGCGCGGAGCTGGTAGCCGACCTCGGCGACGCGGCTCGTCTGCAACACCTGGAAGATGCCGGCGCTCGCGATCGCGAGCATCGCGACGGCGACGATCATCGTGTTCGAGACGCGGCGGCGGACGACGCCCCAGCCGGAGGGCAGCGGGCGTCCGGCGACGGCGGGCCGCCCGGCCCCCGTGGACGCGCCGTTGGCGCCCGGCGTCACGCGGGGATGGAGGCGACTGGTGCGCTCGGTGCCCGGTACGGCGGCCATCAGGCGGCCTCACTCACGATGCGCTCGGCCACGCGGAGGCGGGCGGAGCGGGCGCGCGGGTTGGCGTTGACCTCGTCCAGCGAGGGGCGCAGCGGGCGTCGGGTCACCTCGCGCAGCGTCGCGCGGTGGTCACAGGTGCAGACCGGCTGTTGCGGCGGGCAGATGCAGTCGCGGGCGTGCAGGCGGAAGAACTCCTTGACGCGCCGGTCCTCCAGCGAGTGGAAGGAGATCACGACGAGCCGTCCACCCGGGGCCTTCAGCAGCTGCCGGGCTGCCTCGAGGGCCACGTCCAGCTGGTGCAGCTCCTCGTTCACAGCGATGCGGAGCGCCTGGAACGTCAGCGTGGCGGGGTGGATGTCGCGCGCGCGGCCACGTCCCACGGCCGCCTCGATCGCCGCCACCAGCTCGCCGGTCGTGCGAATCGGACGGCGCTCGACGATCGCGCGGGCGATGCGGCGGCTGCGTCGCTCCTCGCCGTACTCGTAGATGATCGCGGCGAGGTCGTGCTCGGAGCTGCGGTTCACGAGTTCGGCGGCGGTGGTCTCCGCATCCGGGTCCATGCGCATGTCCAGCGGCTCGTCACGCTGGAAGGAGAACCCGCGCCCCGGCTGCTCCAGCTGGAGTGACGAGACGCCGACGTCGAACAGGACGCCGTCCACGGTACTGAAGCCGTGCTCCGCGGCGAGGTCGGCGATGTCCGCGAACGCGCCGCGCGCGAGCACGACGGCATCGCCGTGGGCGGCGAGCCGCTGGGAGGCGACGAGGATCGCGTTCGGGTCGCGGTCGATGGCGAGCAGGCGGCCACCGGGCTGCGCCGCCTGGATGATCGCCGCGGAATGGCCGCCGAGGCCGGCGGTGGCGTCGATGTAGAGGCCGCCACAATGCACCGCGAGGCCGTCCAGGGCCTCGCGCAACATGACCGGCTCATGGCGCGGTCGGTAGCCGTCGGTCACGCCGGCAGGCGGCGGGGCAGGCGGTGTCATGCACCATCCTCGGCGGCAGCTCCGTCGAGCGCCGCTTGCTCCCCCGCCCAGTCATCAGGATGCCACAATTCGAGGTAATCGCCACAGCCGATGATCAATACTTTTCCACCGAGGTTCGAGCGGTCTCGGATCTGCGGTGGGACCAGGATGCGGCCCTGCTTGTCGAGGTCCACGGCGTAGGCCTCGGGGAGGAAGGAGCGGCGGGTGCGTCGCGCCTCGCGCGTGCGGTTGCCGTCCTCAGCGCCCAGGCGGCGCTGCACTTCTTCCTCGAAGGTGATGTGCGTGTACATCTCGACGGCTCCCTCGGGTCCGACCCTGAGGACGCCTCCATCGACGAACGCGCGCCGGTAGCGGGCGGGGATAGCTACGCGGCCGCGCTCGTCGATGGCGTGTTCGAAGGTGCCGAAGAAGAACACACCCGCCACCCTCGATCACTTGTCGTCGTGGGTGAGGGATTTTCCCCCATTTCCCCCCACAACGCCCCGCAACGTACCACCCACCGCCATCGCGATGCAAGCGGGCTGCCGGGAACTCCCCGGGCAGCCCGGCGCCGCGAGCGGCGCAGGAACGCAGAACGCGCCCTCCGGGGCGCGTTCTCAGCAGCGGGACAGAGGGCAGGGCGCTACGCGGGGCCGCCTGCGATCAGCGGGTGACGCGTGGCCAGCCAGGAGCCAATGCGCTCGCAGACCTCGGGAGCCATGGGCTCCCTGATGAGCGCCGCGTAGGAGTTGAAGGTGTGCTCGCCGGGGTCCTTGCGGAGGATGTGCGTGAGGTCGGGCACCACGACCGGCGTTGCGAGGGGGCCGAGTATCGCGGCGATCTCCTGGACGTCCCCCGGGTCGCACTGGAGGTCCTTGGCGCCGCCCAGGAGGAGGGTGGGGACGCGCACCGTGCGGTACACCCCGTCGACCTCGATCCCCAGCATCTCGCGCAGGGCGCGCGCCGGGACGCGACCCTGTCCGCGGCCGAATGAGGCGTCGGTCGTCGACTTCAGCCGCCGGATCAGGCGGTCCTGGGCCTTGACCGGTCCGCCGGACAGGCGGGCGAGGACGCGGTAGCACCGCGCCTGCCAGCCGGGCATCGCCGCCAGCGCTTCCTCGAGCCGCCGTGCCTGCATCCTGAGCGTCGGCTCGAGGTCCTGGACGAACGGCGAGACCAGGATGAGGCCGTCCACGGCGCGCCTGACGCTGGCCTCGGCGGCCAGGAGCGTGCCCTCGCTGTGGCCGAGGAGGTAGACCACCCGGTGGCCCTGGTCGCGGGCGTAGCCGATGACGGCAAGCAGGTCGTCCAGCAGGTCGAAGTGGCCGGCGTTCCAGTAGTCGCCGGTGCTCGCGCCCGTCCCACGCTTGTCGTAGCGCAGGGAGGCGACGCCGCGCCCTTCGAGGAATCGGGCGATCGTGTTGAAGATGTCCAGCCGCTGCTCCGGCATGTTCTGGTCCCGGTCCAGGGGGCCGCTGCCGTGCACGCAGATGACGAGGGGGGCGTCAGCCCCGGGCGGCCCGCTCAGCGATCCGGCGAGGGCGACATCGCCGGAGTGGATGGTGATCGCTCGGTCCGGCATGGTCCCCTCCACGGCACCTGCCGCCAGGGGCGGGCTGTGGCCAGCCTAGACGCGACGGCGCCCGAACAGCAGGAACCCGAGGAAGAGCGCGGCGAGTGCGATGCCGCCCACGAGCAGGCCGATGAGCACCGGGCGCGGGAGGCCGCTCGAGACATCGCTGCGCGCCATCAGGGTGCGGCCAGCGTCGGCGCCGGTGGAGGTCCAGACGAGGGTGCCGTCCTCCAGCACCTCGTCCGCGTTGTGCTCCGTCACCTCGCCCGGGAGCTGGAGGCGCGTGGTGATCGAGGTCTGCGCGAGGAACATCGAGGCCATGCCGGCCACGTCGTCGCCGCCGGCCATCTCCGAGAGCAGCGCGGGGTCGATGCTCTGATCCTGCTCAAAGACCCACTCGTCGCCCTCGCGACGGAGCGTAAAGGCGTCTTCCGTCACATCCATCAGCGCGGTGATGTCCGCGTCGCCCTCGCTGGGTGGCATCGCGGCCACCAACTGCTCGCTGCGCGCCCGGAGCGCCGCCGCGAAGTCATCCGACGCGTCGACCGAGATCACCATCTCGAAGCCGATCCCGTCCTCCACGTTCGAGAAGAACGCGACGGACCCGTTCTCGCCGAGGGCGTCCCGGATCGCCTCGAACTCAGGCTCCTCCTGCATCTCCTCGATGCTGGGCAGTTCCCCGCCGAGCGACGTCGCGACCTCCGACGGCAGCGCGAAGCGGACGGTCTGCGTGCCGGAGCCGTCCTCGTTCACGACGATGGAACTCTCGACCGAGAAGCATCCGGAGAGCAGGAGGAGGGCAGGGGCCAGGAGGGCCAGGGAGAGTCGTCGCATCACGGTGAGACCTCGGAGCTTCGGGAGCCATGCGCAGGGTGGTCCGAGGGCGATCGTCGACCCCGAAGCACGAACGCGAGGTTAGCAGCGCGCGCTTGTTACGATCCCCCTGAGTCCCCACCGAGGGCGCGCGTGCCCTCGTCCCTCCTGCCCACCGGAGCCCCCGTGCCTCACCTCGCCGCCGTCCTCACGATCTCCGACCTCGGCGCCCAGGGAGAGCGCGAGGACACCGCCGGTCCGGCCGCCAGCGAGGTGCTCGCAGCCGCGGGGTTCGACGTCCGCGAGCGGGCGCTCGTCCCGGACGACCAGGTAAAGATCGTGGACCACCTCGAGGACTGGGCGGCGCGTGAATTCGCGCTCGTCGTGACCTCCGGCGGGACGGGCCTGACCGACCGCGACCGCACGCCCGAGGCGACGCGGCTGGTGGTGGAGTACGAGATCCCCGGCATCCCCGAGGCGATGCGCGGCGCCTTCGTGGGCCGACTCCCGACGGCGATGCTCTCCCGCGGCATCGCCGGCGTACGGTCGCGGACGCTGATCGTGAACCTCCCGGGGAGCGAGAAGGCGGTCCGCGAGAACCTCGAGGTCATCCTGCCGGCGCTGCGCCATGCCTGCGACCAGATCCGCGGCGAGTCGTCGGAGGTTGCCGAGACGCACGAGGCGATCCAGAAGTCCGACGACAACGAACCCAGCTCCTGACCGCGACCCCGATGCGCTTCGACATCCTCACGATCTTCCCCGGCATGTTCGAGGGCCCGCTCTCAGAGTCGATCCTCGGGCGTGCGCGCGAGGCGGGGCACATCGCGATCCACCTCCACGACCTCCGCGGTTGGGCGCACGACCGCCACCGCACCGTGGACGACTACCCGTTCGGGGGCGGCGCCGGGATGGTGATGAAGCCCGAGCCGCTGTTCGAGGCGATCGAGGCGATCACCGCGCAGGACGAGGCGCCGCCGTTCCGGGTCTTCCTCACCCCCCAGGGCCGCCGCCTGGACCGCGCCCTCGTGGGCGAGCTGGCGACCAAGGAGCGGCTGCTGCTGATCTGCGGCCGCTACGAGGGCGTCGACCAGCGCGTGCTCGAGCACGCGGTCGACCTCGAGGTATCCATTGGGGACTTCGTCGTCTCGGGCGGGGAGCTGCCGGCGATGCTGCTGCTGGACGCCGTCTCGCGGCAGGTGCCGGGCGTCCTCGGCTCCGAGGGATCGCTGGAGGAAGAGTCCTTCGACGGCGGCTTGCTGGAGTACCCGCAGTACACCCGCCCCGCCGAATTCCGCGGCTGGGCGGTGCCGGACGTGCTGCTCTCCGGCAACCACGCGGCGATCGCCGCGTGGCGCCGGGCGCAGCGCCTCGGTCGCACCATCGCGCGGCGTCCCGACCTCCTGCCGCACGCCGACCTCACCGCTGAGGAGCGCGCGCAACTCCTCGGAGACCCCGGGTTCGCGCAGGTGCGCGTCGGCGACACCATCTTCCAGGTGCGCGTCGCCGCGGTCGCCGTCCACGAGGGCCGGGTGCTCCTGCATCGCACCGCCGGCGGCTCGATCTGGTCGCTGCCGGGCGGCCGCGTCCGCGTCGGTGAGCGGATCGAGGATGCGGTGCGGCGCGAGCTGCGCGAGGAAGCTGGCATGAAGGCCCAGCCCGGCGAGGTGCTCTGGGTAGACGAGAACTTCTTCGAGATGCCCTCGGCGCAGGACGGCCCGGGCCGCGGCGAGGTGCTCCGCCACCACGAGCTCGGCGTCTACGTCGCCGTCGCGGCCCCCGAACGCTTCACCCGCCGCGACACGTTCCGGGGCCGGGAGCTCGCCGGCACCGAGCACGAGTTCGCCCTCGAGTTCCGCTGGGTCGCCCCCGCCGACCTCAACGCGCTGGACGTGCGGCCGGCGCGGATCGTGTCGGCGCTGCGAGCGCAGATGGCCGGGCGGTAGGCACCCCTCGACGCTATCCGGTCGGGTTGCCTACAATTTCCCTTCACGCGCGTCCGCGGGTTCCCGCCGAGCGCCGCGTTCCTGAATCCTACCCGACGGGGGACCCGACCATGACCGTAGATCTGCGTGAACTCGCCCAGCCGCGCCCCGAGGGGATGAGCGAACTCCCCGAGTTCGGCGCCGGTGACACCGTCCGCGTCATGGCCCGCGTCGTCGAGGGCAACCGCGAGCGCCTCCAGCCGTTCGAGGGCGTCGTCATCCGCATCAAGCAGGGCCCGGCCGGGAACTTCACCGTCCGCCGCATCGCCTCGGGCGTTGGCGTGGAGCGCACGTTCCCGTTCAACAGCCCGCGCCTGGACTCCGTGACGGTCACCCGCCGCGGCAAGGTCCGCCGCTCGCGGCTCTACTACCTCCGCGGCCGCACCGGCCGCGCCGCCCGCGTCAAGGAAGCCGCCCGCCGCCACAAGTAGCGCGCGAGCCGACTGGAATGTGACGAGCGCCGGGCACCGCCCGGCGCTTCTGTTTCTAGAATCGCGCCATGGCCGATTCGCTCCCCGAGCGCCGGAAGTTCGTGAAGGTCGCGGTCAACGCCGGACGCGCGACCTATCTCGACTTCTCATACGCCGTCCCGACCGGCCGGGTGGTCGTCCCGGGCGAGGTGGTTCACGTCCCCTGGGGGCAGCGGACGCTACAGGGCATCGTCATCGACGGGCCCTTCGACACCCCCGGCTACGACCCCGAGGCGGTGCGCGAGCTGGAACCAGCGGTGGAGGACGCCCCCGTCGTCTCCCCCGAGCGCCTCGACCTCGCGAGCTGGGTGCGGCACTACTACCTGGCGCCGGCGTGGGAGTCGTACTCGCTCGTGCTGCCGCCGGGCGCGGGAGAGCGCCCGGTCTCGATGGTCGCGCGCGCTCCCGAGCACGTCGACGTGGCCGATCCGGGGGCGCTCTCCGAGCGCCAGCAGGCGATCTGGGACGCCCTCCGTGCTGAGCCCATGGTGATCGACGACCTCCAGGGGCGGCTGAAGGACGTGGTGCCGTCGCGCTCGTTCGAGTCGGCGCTGCAGGGGCTGCTTCGCCGCGGTCTCGCAGAGCGTCGGTACCGCCTCGATCCGCCGCGAGGAAAGGTGCGCGTGCTCGAGGTCGTGCGCCTTGCCACCACGCCGGAGCGTGCCCGCGCCTTCGCCGACGGCATCGAGGGGAAGCGATCCTCGCGCCGCGCTCGCGCCATCCGCGCAGCGATGGTGGCGGAGGACGGCGTGCCATTCGAGGTGGCGGCGAAGGAGGCGCGCGGCGCCCCGGCCGTCGACACGCTCGTCCGCGAAGGCATCCTCCGACGCGACGGGGATCGCGTGTTCCTGAAGGTCGACGCCGAGCGGGCGGCGCGCGAGCTGCGGGTGCTCTCGCGCAGCCTCGTCGACCAGGCCGCCGCGACGCTCCTCGAACGCCTGGCGCGGCTCGCCGAGGGCGGCCACCCGCCGGAGCTGCCCGCGCGCGGGCTCGCGGGCGAGGTGGGGCGCGAGGCGCGGCAGGCGGCGAACCGGCTGGCCGCGGCCGGACTGGTGGAACTTTCCGAGGTGCTCGACCGCCGCGATCCGCTGCGCGGCCTCGATGTCGCCGTGCGGCCGCCGGTGGAGCTCGTCGCGGAGCAGCGCCAGGCCGCCGAGCGCATCCGTGCCCACATCGACGCCGGCATCACCGAGGGCGAGGGGCGCCCCGTGCTCCTCCAGGGCGTGACCGGCTCCGGCAAGACGGAGGTCTACCTCGACGCGCTCGCGCACGCGGTGGCGAGGGGGCGGCGTGCGCTCGTGCTGGTGCCGGAGATCGCCCTCACGCCGCAGACCGTGCGGCGGTTCTCGGAGCGCTTCCCCGGCCGCACCGGCGTGCTTCACTCCGGCCTGTCGCTGGGCGAGGCGTACGATGAGTGGCACGCCATCGAGCGCGGCGAGTACGACGTCGTCATCGGCTCGCGGTCGGCGGTGTTCGCGCCCCAGCCCGACCTTGGCCTGATCGTCATCGACGAGGCGCACGAGTGGACGTTCAAGCAGCACGAGCCTGCTCCGCGCTACGACGCGCGCACCGTCGCCGTCGAGCTGGCGCGGCGCGCCGGCGCGACCGTCGTCTTCGGGACCGCCACCCCGGACGCGGAGCGCTGGTTCGCGGCCGCCGAAGGCGACATCGACCGCATCGACCTGCCTCGACGCATGCGGCCCGTCCTCGACCCTGTCACCGGCGTGGTGCGTCCGTGGCCGGTGGCGGACCTGCCTGAGGTCGAGATCGTGGACATGCGGGCGTCGCGGTCGCTGTTCTCGCCCCGGCTGATCGAGGCGCTGGGGGAGGTCCTCGACCGCGACGAGCAGGCCATCCTCTTCCTCAACCGCCGGGGGCTCGCGGGCTACCTCCTCTGCCCGAACGGCCACTCACCGTCGTGCTCCTCGTGCGACGTCGCGATGTCGCTCCACCAGCAGTCGCGGCTGATCTGCCACCAGTGCGGGCGCCAGCGCGCGCTCCCGCGGAGCTGCCCGGAGTGTGGCCGCCCGCTCCGCCCGCTGCGGGCAGGGACTCAGCAAGTCGAGTCCGAGGTGCGTCGTCACTTCCCCACCGCGAGGATCGCGCGCTGGGACCGCGATACCGCCCGCACCCCCGCGCAGCACGAGGAGATCCTCGCGCGGTTCCAGCGGCAGGAGGCGGACGTGCTGGTGGGGACGCAGATGGTGGCGAAGGGACTGGACCTGCCGCTCGTCACGCTCGTGGGCGTCGTGCTCGCGGACTACACGCTGCGGGAGGGGGACTTCCGGGCCAGCGAGCGGACGTTCCAGCTGCTGGTGCAGGTGGCTGGCCGCGCGGGCCGTGCCGAGCGCCACGGACGCGTGATCGTCCAGACGCTCCAGCCCGAGCACCCCGCGGTGGAGTTCGCGGCGCGCCATGATGTCGATGGGTTCTTCGACCGCGAGCTGGAGTGGCGGGGCGAGCACGGCTACCCACCGTTCACGAAGCTGGTGCGGCTGCTCTTCCAGCACACCAACCCGACCTACGCGATCGAGGAGGCGAGCCGCATGGCGTCCGAGCTGCGGACGCTCGCCGTCGACCACCCGGAGATTGAGATCACCGGGCCGACGCCGCCGCAGGTCGCGCGCATCCGGGGGCGTCACCGCTGGGCGATCCTCGTGCGCGGCGGCGAGCCGGCCGAGCTCATCCGTGACCTGGACGAGCTGCCGCCGGGCTGGATCGTCGACGTCGATCCGCTGGTGGTGAACTGACGGCACGGTGCTGCGCGACCCGTGGCGGGTGGCCGAACATCACCTCGGCTCCGCGCCGGATCACGTCGCGCATCGAGACCCGCGCTTACGCCAAGTCAGGGTTGATTCACTGACGTTCCCCGGGTCCGTGGCTACAATCGGCCACGCCAGCAATGGCGGGACGATGCCCGCCTCCATGCGTCGGAGAATGCATGACCGTCCGCCCGATCCGTTACCTCGGCGACCCGGTTCTCCGGAAGCCGGCGCGCAAGGTCTCGCGCGTCGATGACTCGATCCGGAAGCTCATCGAGGACATGACGGAGTCGATGTACGCCGCGCACGGCGTCGGCATCGCGGCGCCGCAGATCGGCGTCCCGCTGCGCGTCGTCGTCATCGGCATGCCGGACGAGGAGCCGTACGCGCTCATCAACCCCGAGGTCATCGAACGCTCCGGCGAGCGACGCCTGGACGAGGGCTGCCTGTCCGTGCCCGGCTACCGGGGCACGGTGACGCGCTCCGTGAAGGTGACCGTGAAGGCGCTGGACCACCGGGGCAAGGAGATCCGCGTGAGGGCGGAGGACAGCCTCCTGGCTCAGGCGCTGGAGCACGAGACGGACCACGTCAACGGCACGCTGTACGTCGACCACCTGGACGCGAAGAAGGACCTCGTGAAGATCGAGCCGATCGCTGCCGGCCGGGAGGACGACGAGTAATGGATGTCGTCTTCGTCCTGCTCGCGGTCCTCGCGGCCTTCTACTTCATCCTGCTGCGACCGGTGATCAACCAGCAGAAGAAGCAGCGCCAGGACATCTCCTCGCTGGAGATCGGGGACGAGGTGCTCACGACCGCCGGCTTCTACGCCACGGTCGTCGAGATCAACACCTTCGAGGACCGCCCGATGGAGATCCTGCTGGAAGCCGCCCCCGGCGTGGTGCTGCGTGGCACGACGCTCGCGATCGCGGAGATCTCGCGCCGGGGCGACGACGACCACGATGACTACGAGGATGACGCCGACGAGGGACCCGAACCCGTCGACGATCGTGATGACGAAGATCGGTCCAGTAGCGCACGCGCCGGTTAGCCGGTACGAACTCAGCCGGAAACGGATCGGAGACCCTCCCATGACCATCACCTCCCTCAGCCACCCCTCCTTCCCCACCCTGGGGGACGCGCTCGCGGACGTCGCGGTCGTGGAGGCCGTCGCCGCGCCGGCGCTGGACGTCGAGACGCTTGAGGTCGCCGAGCGCCGGATCGCCTCGGGCATCTCCGTCATCGAGGCCCGTCGCGCCCTCTCCGACGAGGAGGGCGACGCGGACGACGACGGCGAGTGGGAGGACGACGAGGACGAGGACGACTGGGAGGACGAGGACGAGGACGACTGGGACGACGACGACGACGACGATGACGATGACGATGACGATGACGATGACGATGACGATGACTGGGACGACGACGACGAGGACGAAGACGACTGGGACGACGACGAGGAGGACGAAGACGACTGGGAAGACGACGACGACGATGACGACTGGGACGATGACGAGTAACGTTCGCGCTCCTCGCGCGCGGGGCTGATCGCTCCGCTCGCCCACGCCGCCGGCTCAACCCCACCGACACTCCCCGGGTGGGGGATCGCGCCTGACCGATCCCGGCGGTAGCCTGAACGCCGCACAGCCGCCCCGGATGGGGCGGCTCGCCGGAACCGCAACGTACCGAAGGCGCCTGTCCTTGCTGCGCAAGCTTCTACCCCTCGCCGGGATCCTCGTGCTCACGGCCGCCGCGCTCTATGTCGTCTGGCCGTCCGAGCCGGACGACTTCCTGCCGAACCAGGTCCCGTGGCCGGAGGGCCAGGGCATCTCCATCGGCGACTTCCAGCGCGAAGACATGCGGCTGGGCCTCGATCTTCAGGGCGGCACCCGCCTCCTGCTGCGCGCCGAGGTGCCGGAGAGCTTCGACGGCGACCTCGACTCCGCGCTCGACGGCACGATCCGCGTGCTGCGCCGCCGCGTGGACGCCACCGGTGTCTCCGAGGCTCAGATCACCCGGCAGGGCGACCGCAACATCTCCGTCCAGCTCCCGGGCCTGACGCCCGAGGAAGCGCGTTCGCTCCTCGGACGCACCGCGCAGCTCCGCTTCTGCGAGGCTGTCCCGTTCGGCGGAGCTCCCACCTCGCAGGCATGCGACGTGAACGGACAGTGGCAGGTTGCGACGGGCCAGGTCGATGGGCAGGTGCTCACGCTGACGGGGCAGTACCTGAAGTCGAACTCCTACGTCGGCTTTGACGCGGTCGGAAACCCGTTCGTCGGCTTCGAGTTCCAGGACGCGGGCGGCCAGCTCTTCGAGCAGATCACGCAGCGCCACGTCGGCGAGCAGATCGCTATCTTCCTCGACGAGGAGTTGCTGTCGGCGCCGGTCGTGCAGGCCGTGATCTCGGACACCGGCACGATCACCGGGCTCGACCTCGAACGCGCGCGGGAGCTGGTGGTCCAGCTCAACGCCGGTGCGCTGCCGCTCGAGTTGAGCGTGCTCCAGGAACAGACGGTCGACGCCACGCTGGGCGACGACTCCGTCCGCCAGTCCGTCCTCGCGGGTGAGATCGGGCTGATGCTCGTCGCCCTCTTCATGATCCTCTACTACCGCCTGCCGGGCCTGCTCTCGGCGGTCGCCCTGGCGATCTACACGATCCTCACGCTCGCGGTGTTCAAGCTGGTGCCGGTCACGCTCACGCTCGCCGGCATCGGCGCGTTCGTGCTCTCCGTGGGTATGGCGGTGGACGCGAACATCCTGATCTTCGAGCGGCTGAAGGAAGAGATGCGCGCCGGGCGCTCCTACGCCGCGGCGATCGACGCCGGCTTCGCCCGGGCGTGGCCCTCGATCCGGGACTCGAACGCCACCACGCTCATCACGTGTCTCATCCTCTACATCCTGGGTGGCGGGATCGAAGTGCCGTTCCTCGGCGCGTTCGATGCGCCGCTCGTGCAGGGGTTCGCCGTGACGCTGGCCGTCGGCGTGTTGGTCTCGATGTTCTCCGCGATCCTCGTGACGCGGACGCTGATGCGCGCGCTCATCGGGACGAGCATCTCCCGCAACCGTGAGTGGTTCGTCGACCAGCCCGCTCCCGAGTCCACCCCGACGGAGGCCGCCTCGTGAAGCACGTGGACCTCGTCGGCACGCGCCGCTACTTCTTCGCCGGCTCGGGCGCGATCCTGCTGCTCTCCGTGGTGCTGCTCGCCTTCCTTGGCCTGCGCCCCGGCATCGAGTTCACTTCCGGCACGACGACGCTGATCGCGTTCGACCAGGGCGTCGTCCAGGAGCGGCTGCGCGAGGTCTACACCGAGCTCGGCCATGCCGAGGCGCAGATCCAGTCGACCGGCCCCAACGAGTTCCTGATCCGCACCGCGGAGCTGGAGGTGCCCGAGGGCTCCTTCACCGAGGTCGCCCCCGAGGCGACGAGCGAGGGCGCCGCGGTCGGGCCGAATCCGCTGCCGGTGCTGGGCACCCTGGCCGTCGGCGCCGAGGGCGCCACGGGCGAGGTGGAGCTGTTCGAGGCGACCGCCGGCGACGTCTGCACCTTTGGCGAGGTCGCGGCCACGGAGGCGGCCGGGACCGTCCTGACCGTCCACGAGGCCTTCGGGGACTGCGGGCCGGACCCGGTCTATCGCGTCACCACGACTGACGGCGGCCTTGGCCTGATCGGGATGTCCGACACCCACGACTTCACGCTGGCCGGTGAGGCCAGCCCGGCTGTGCCGACCGAGTCCCCGGTCACGGAGAACGCGGGAGAGCGCACGGAGATCGAGCAGCGACTGTTCGAGGAGTTCGGGAACTTCGAGGTCCGGGAGTTCGCGTCCGTCTCCGCCGTGGTCTCCAGCGTGGCCGTGCGCAACGCCGCCGCCGCGGTGGTGGTCGCGTCGCTGTTCATCATGGGGTACGTGGCGTTCGCCTTCTCAGGCGTCCCGCGTCCGTTCCGCTACGCGGCGAGCGCCATCGCGGCGCTCGTGCACGACGTGGTCGTGGTGCTCGGTGCGTTCGCGCTCTTCGGGGCGGTGTTCGGCATCGAGATCAACCTGATGTTCATCACCGGCCTGCTCACGGTCATCGGCTTCTCCGTGCACGACTCGATCGTCGTCTTCGACCGCATCCGCGAGAACGTGCGCTCCGCGCCGACGGCCAGCCTGGCCGAGAACGTGAACTCGGCGCTCCTTCAGACCATGGCGCGCTCGATGAACACCTCGATCACCGTGCTGATCACGGTGGCGGCGATGCTGGCGCTCGGCGGTTCCACGATCCAGGAATTCCTGCTGGTCATCCTCGTCGGCGTCATCGCCGGCACCTACTCCAGCATCGGGATCGCGGCGCAGATGCTCGTGGCGTGGGAGGAGGGCGACTTCGCCCGCCTCCGCGGACGGCGGGGTTCGTCAACGGAGCAGGCCGCATAGCGGCATCGCCTCCCCCGCCGCTCAACCTCGCTGTCACAGCTTTGTGATGCACCCAACGCGCGTTTGAGGCGATCGCATGCGATCGCTCAATAGGCTCCTCCTCGGAAGGTGAGGAGGACGCCAACATGGTCTCCAAGACCCCGGCAAAGAAGAGCAACAGCAAGACGACCGCTTCCGGCGGCGTTGTCGACACGTTGAACGCGCGACTCGCGGACATGATCGATCTGCACTGGCAGATCAAGCAGGCGCACTGGAACGTGGTCGGCATGGACTTCATCGCGGTGCACCGGCTGTTCGACGAGCAGGCCGCGATGGCGCGCGAGATGGGGGACACCCTCGCGGAGCGCGCCCGGGGCCTCCAGGGCGAGGCCGAGGGCACCATCCGGCTCGCGGTGGAGCGCTCCACGATCGATGAGTTCCCGCACGGCCTGATCGAGGCGAAGCAGGCGATTGGTGAGCTCGTGGATCGCTACGACCAGCTCTCGGGCCAGTTCAAGGCCGCCTCCGACGAGGCCTCCGAGGCCGAGGACAAGGCGACCGAGGATGTCTACGTCGAGCTGATGCGCACGATCGACAAGCAGGCCTACTTCCTACGCTCGCATTTGAAGTAGGGACACGCCGGGTCTTCGCGCCGACGCCCGCGGCGCGGTGGCACGCCAACGGGACGGACCGCAAGGTCCGTCCCGTTTCGCGCGTGCGAAGTGCGAAGGGGGCGAGAGGACGAGGTGGGCGGGTCAGCCGTCGAGGGTGCGGTCCAGGGCGAGGGCCGGCTGGCCGCACGACGGGCACCGGTCCGGCACCTGCTCGCGCGGGACTGAGGTGTTGCGCCCGCCCGAGACCCCGAGCCAGATGTCATCGCGCAGGCGGTCGGAGATGCCGCGCCCGCCCGGCGGGCCGGGCTGCTCCGGGCGCATCTCTTCCTCGATGCGCTTCCGCACCTGCTCCGGCGTGAGCGGCGCGACCAGGCGCACGAGCACCTCGCGGCCGCACTGGGAACATCGGTAGACCTGGATCGCCATGGGGCGCCCCGCCCGGCGTGTGCCGCTAGTCGTCCTCGGGGAGGAGGTCCACGAAGACCTCGTTGGCGAGCAGGAGGCCCCGCGCGGTCAGCCGAATGCGGCCGTCGACGCGCTCCAGCAGGCCGAGCGCCTCGTGCCGCCGCAGCGCGGCGCCGAACGCCTCGTCCACGGAGACGCCGAACCGCTCCCCGAACTCGGCGAGCGTGACACCCTCCAGCAACCGCAGGCCGAGGATCATCGCGTCCGCGCGCAGCGTCGCATCGTCCGGGGTCTCGCCGCCGGCGACCTGGCGCAGCTCGGCGCGACCACTGCCCGACGCCTGGCGCTCCTCGTAGGACTGGTTCACTGCCTCGACGTACCGGGACGGCGAGTCCAGGTTCGCCATGCGCCGGCCGACGAAGAAGGAGTGCGCGCCGGCGCCCATGCCGAGGTACGGCTCGGCGCGCCAGTAGACCAGGTTGTGCCGGCAGGCGCGGCCGGGCTTCGCCCAATTCGAGATCTCGTACTGGCCGTAGCCCTCCGCACGTAGGCGCTCGCGCGTCCACTCATACTGCTCGGCGGCCAGGTCGGGATCGGGATCCTCGAGCATCCCTTTCTGCACCCGGTAGTAGAGGGCCGTGCCCGGCTCGACCGTGAGGGCGTAGCAGGAGAGGTGCTCCGGCTTGAACGCCAGTACCTGCTCGAGCGACGACTGCCATCGTTCCATCGAGTGGCCGATGAGGCCGAAGATCAGGTCGAGGTTCAGGTTGTCGAATCCGGCGGCCCGGGCGTCGGCCACCGCCTGCGCGACACGCTCAGGCGTGTGCTGGCGCTCAAGCAGCTCCAGCTCGTCCGGGTGCATCGACTGGACGCCCATCGAGAGGCGGTTCACGCCGAGCGCGCGCAGGCCGTCCAGGTGTTCGCGCGTCAGCTCCGTCGGGTTCGCCTCGAGCGTCCATTCGACGTCGGGGGCGATGTCGTACTGGGCCCGCAGGGCGTCCGCGAGGATGCGCATGTCGTCGATCGAGGTCAGCGAGGGCGTCCCGCCGCCGAAGAAGATGCTGCGGACGCGGTAGCTCCTCGCCGCCGGCGCCCACAGCTCCATCTCCCGGACCAGCGCCGGCGTGTAGTCCGGCACCATGTGGTCGAGGCCCTCGTAGGAGTTGAAGTCGCAGTACCCGCACTTGCTCGTGCAGAACGGGATGTGGAGGTAGAGCGCCAGCGTGGGCTTCTGCCCGGGCGGCACCTCGGTCGCGCTGATGGTCTCGGAGGTCATCTGCGCGAGGTTACACCCGTGGGACGGTACGGGGCCGCCCCCCGGGGCGCGTCGTCGTAGACTGCCCCGACGAACGAAGCGCACGAGGGGGCGGCATGAGCCTGACGGACGATCAGAAGCAGTGGCTGGCGGAGCACAACCTCGCCGTCCTCGCGACCGGCAAGCGCGACGGCTCGCCGCAGGTCTCGACGATCTACTACGGCTGGGACGGGGCGCACGCCTACATTTCGGTCACCTCGGACCGCGCGAAGTGGAAGAACGCGATGCGGAACCCGAACGTCGCGCTCCTCGTGCCGGACGGGCGGCGCCAGCTCATCGTCTACGGCACGGCCGAGGGCATCACGGACCCGGATCAGCGCGACCACTGGTCGATCTGGCTGCGCGAGCAGCGTGGCGCCGAGGTGCCGGCGGACCGCGCCGCGTTCCGTGCCGAGCTCGATGCGGCGAACCGGGTGATCCTCCGGGTCACCCCCACCCGCGCCTTCAAGAACGACTGACGGAGCGGAGGCCCCGATGGCGCTCATGACGGACGAGCAGGCGGCCTACCTCCGCGAGCGGCAGGTGGGCGTCCTCGCGACCGCGCGGCGGGACGGCTCTCCGCAGCAGTCGATGATCACCTACCTCTTCGACGGCTCCCACCTCGTGGTCTCCACGGTGAAGACCTCGGCGAAGCACCACAACGTCCAGCGTCAGCCGCGCGTCTCACTGCTCGTCCCGGATGGGAAGCAGCAGATGATCGTGTACGGCACGGCGGAGGTCCTCAACGGGCGCGAACGGGACCGCTACATCATCGCGATCCGCGAGCACCAGGGTGACCCACTCCCCGCCGACTACGACCTCGACCGCTTCCACGAGCGGCTGAACGAGCTGGGCCGGGTGATCCTGCGGATCACCCCAGAGCGGGTGCTGTGACCGGCGATCCCACAGTTGATCGCTTCCACGCGGAGATGCTCGACATCTACGTGCGGGCCAAGCGAGAGGCACACTACAACGCGACCCGCTTCCTCCAGATGGTCGCGGAGAAGGGCGGCCTCGCGACCGCGCACCAGTTGCTCGCGTTGCCGCCGAGCGATGGGTTCGGCGCTCTCTGGGCAGCCGGTCGGGTCGACCTGACCGTCGAAGCGCTAGTGCTGCGGCCCGAGTTCCGGCATCTGTTTAGCGATGCCGAGGTTGCGACTGCGGCTGAGCGTGTCGGAAGTCTGCAACCACCAGCGTCGTAGCCTCAGGGCATGCCCCTGGTCCCCAACCCCATCTACTGGATGGTCGGTGAGTGGCTGCTCCGCAACGGGCTGCCGATCGTCACGAACCACCTCACGAAGACGCCTCCACAGGAGCACGTCCTGTTCGAGGGTGAAGCGCGGCTGGAGCACGGGCCGGAGAACATCACTGGCCTGCTCTCGGTGACGCCCTCCTCACTGGTGTTCACGCCGAGCGGGATCCGCACGCGTGGCGCGGCGACGGCGCTCCCGCTCCACGACATCGACGAGGTGACCCCGACGAAGGGGCGCATCCTTGGCGTCATCCCCGCCCGGGGCGACGGCCTGAAGGTGAAGGCACGGCGCGGGATCTTCCGCTTCCGCGTCGACCCGGACGACCGCGACCGCTGGCTCCGCGAGATCCGCACCGCGCAGGCGATGGCCCAGCCCCCGACGCCGACGCCAGCCCTGTCGCCACGCGACGAGTAGCCCGGCCGCGCGCCCTCGAACCTCCCGGCGGCCCGTGCGAAACTCGCTCGAGCGGCGCGGGGCGACCCCGTGCCACGTTGGCCCTCCGGGGTACGTTCGAGGGAGTGTCGAGTGCTGAAGACGATCGGCTGCGGTGAGCTGCGCGCGGAGCACGCTGGGGAGCAGGTCACGCTCGCCGGCTGGGTGCACCGCCGGCGCGATCACGGCGGGCTGGTCTTCCTCGACCTCCGCGACTCCTCCGGCCTGGTGCAGGTGGTGGCCCACCCGCAGGACGCCGGCTTCGGCGCGGCCGAGAACGTGCGCTCCGAGTACGTCGTCCAGGTGCAGGGCGAGGTGGCCCGCCGCAAGGAAGGCACCGAGAACGCCGAGCTGCCGACGGGGGACGTGGAGGTGCGGGTCTCCTCCCTGCGCGTCCTCAACGAGGCGGACACCCCGCCGTTCCCGGTCAACCAGGACACCGAGGTCGCCGAGACCACGCGGCTCCGCTACCGCTACCTGGACCTGCGCCGCGAGCGGATGCAGCGCAACATCCGCCTTCGCCACCGCGTGGTGCACCTCATCCGCAACTTCATGAGCACCCGCGGCTTCATCGAGGTGGAGACCCCGGTGCTTGGCCTCGCCACGCCGGAGGGCGCGCGGGACTACCTCGTGCCGTCACGGGTGCACCCTGGCTCGTTCTACGCGCTGCCGCAGTCGCCGCAGCAGTGGAAGCAGCTGCTGATGGTGGCGGGCGTCGACCGGTACTTCCAGATCGCGCGCTGCTACCGCGACGAGGACCTGCGTGCCGATCGGCAGCCGGAGTTCACGCAGCTCGACCTGGAGATGGCGTTCGTGGAGCAGGAGGATGTCCTCCAGCTCACCGAGGACCTCTACCACCACCTCGCCGACGAGGTCGGTGGCTTCCAGGTGCCGGCGGTGTTCCCGCGCCTCACTTACGCCGAGAGCATGGAGCGGTTCGGGACGGACAAGCCCGACCTCCGCTACGGCATGGAGATCACGGACCTCACGAACGATGTCCGCGGCACCGAGTTCCAGGTCTTCAACCGGGTGATCGAGGACGGCGGGCGCATCCGCGCGATCTGCGTGGAGGATGGCGCCGATGTCTCGCGTCGCGGTCTGGACGCGCTCACGGAGCTGGCGCGGGAGAACGGCGCGAGCGGCCTCGTGTGGGTGCAGTTCACGGGCGAAGGACCGCTGGACGGCCTCACCACCGACGACGTGAGGACCCCCGTCTCCCGCTTCTTCTCCCCGGAGGACCTCGCGGGCCTCGGGAAGGCATGCGGCGCGAAGCGAGGCGATCTGCTGCTTATCGCCGCCGGCGCGGACGCCATGACCTCGCGCGTGCTCGATGTCCTCCGGCGCACCCTCGCCGAGGAGCGCGGACTCGCGGACCCGGACGCGCTGTCCTTCCTGTTCGTCACCGAGTTCCCGATGTTCGAGTACGACGAGGACAACGAGCGCTGGAGCGCCGTGCACCACCTGTTCACCTCGCCGTTCACGGACGACCTTGGTGTCGTCGAGAGCGACCCCGGCGCCGTGCGCTCGCACGCGTACGACCTCGTCTGCAATGGCCAGGAGCTCGCCTCGGGCTCCATCCGTATCCACTCGCGCGACGTGCAGATGTCGGTGCTCCGGGCCCTTGGGCTCTCGCTCGACGAAGCGATGCTGAAGTTCGGGCACATGCTGGAGGCGTTCACCTACGGCGCGCCCCCGCACGGTGGCATCGCTCCCGGCATCGACCGGACGGTGGCCCTCTTCGCCCGCGAACGCGACATCCGCGAAGTCATCGCCTTCCCGAAGACGAAGACCGCGAGCGACCTGCTGATGGGCGCCCCCGCCGCCGTCACGCTCGACCAGCTCCGCGAGGTCCACATCGACCTCGACGCGGTCGCGCGCGAGCACCTCGCGAAGCAGGCGGCGGGGGAGGATGAGGCGGACACGTAGCGCGGGGCGCAACGCGTCGTCAGGATTCACGTCTTGATGACCATCGCGCTGCGATATGCTGTCGGCCTCCCGCTCACGAACCCGGTGAGATGAGCACCACATGAGTCAGAACCGCCTGCTGGCGATCCTGCTGTCGGTCCTTGCAGTCCTCGTCCTCGTCGTCGGCGGCCTCTCGGCCGTCCTTCTGCTCTCCGGAGGCGGCGAGGATGGCGATGCCGAGGCCACCTCCGGCGGTGGTGGTGGGACGACCACCGAGTCCGGTGGAGGGGGCGGCGATGTTGCCCAGGCGGCCAGCGGCCGCATCCGGCTTGCCTCGGACGACCCGATCACCCTCGACCCGCACCTCGCGGGCGACGCCACTTCGGCGGAGTACATCGTGGAGATCTTTGGCGGGCTGATGACGCTCGACCAGGATCTCAACGTCATCCCCGACCTCGCCCAGGAAGTCGAGATCAGCGGTGACGGGATGGTCTACACGTTCGTCCTGAACCCGGAGGCCGCCTTCCACGACGGTCGCCGGGTGACGGCGGAGGACGTCGAGTACTCGCTCAAGCGTGCCGCCTCCCGCGAGCTCTCCTCGCCGACGGCGCTCGCCTACCTCGGCGACATCGTCGGCATGCGCGAGTACTTCTTCGGACTCGCCGACGACCTCCCGGGCATCGAGGTCGTGGACGACCAGACGATCCGCCTCACCATCGACTCGCCGAAGCCGTACTTCCTCGCGAAGCTCACCTATCCCACCGCGTTCGTCGTGGACCGGGAGCAGGTGGAAAGCAACCGCAACTGGACGCGGCGGCCGAACGGCACGGGACCGTACAAGCTCACGGAGTGGCGGCTGGGCGAGCGCCTCATCCTCGAGGCGAACGAGGACTACCACCTCGGTGAGCCCTCGTTGCGCGAGGCCGTCTACCTGCTCGCGGGCGGCTCCGCGCTGACCCGCTGGGAGAACGATGAGCTCGATGTCTCGCCGATCTCCATCAACGACGTGGAGCGCGCCCGCGACCCGAACTCCGACCTCGGCCCGTTCTACTCGACCTGGCCGCAGTTCTCCATCTCGTACCTGGCGTTCAACCTCGAGCAGCCGCCGTTCGACGACGTCCACGTGCGGCGCGCGCTCGGCATGTCGATCGACCGCGAGCGGATTGCGAACGTCACCTTCTTCGGCATGTTCCAGAACGCCACGGGCATCCTGATGCCGGGCATGCCGGGCTACATCCCGGAGGACCTGTCACTCCCATTCGACCCCGAGGCGGCACGGGCGGAGCTGGCGCAGTCGCGCTACGCCGGCGACATGCCCGTGATCCAGATCACCGAGGTCGGCGCGGGCGCCGAGGCCAGCATCGACATGCAGGCGTTCATCGAGCAGTGGCGCGAGCACCTCGGCGTCGAGGTCGAGGTGCGCCAGACCGACTTCGCCTCCTTCCTCTCCGCGCAGGACCGCCGCGAGCTGCAGGCGTTCAGCGCGGGCTGGATCATGGACTACCCGGACCCGGAGGACATCCTCGACATCAAGTTCCACTCCGAGTCGAGCCTGAACGACACGGGCTACTCGAACCCGGACGTGGACGCGCTGCTGGAGCAGGCGCGCGTTGAGCAGAACCCCGAGCGTCGGCTTGCCCTCTACCAGGACGTCGAGCGCATCCTGCTCGACGAGGCCGCCTGGCTTCCGCTCTACTTCGGCGTCAACCACGTGGTGGTGAAGGACAACGTCGTCGGCTGGTTCGAGCCGCCGATGGTGATCCCGCGTCTGCGCTACGTGCAGGTCGATCGGTAGGCCGGCCGGCAGACGCGCAGCAGGGCACGACAGGGAGGGCAGCGCATGGGTGCGTACGTGATCCGTCGCCTCGCGTGGCTGCCCTTCGTCTTGCTGGTCGTCTCCTTTGTCACGTTCGCCCTCGCCCGCTTCGGGCCGGGCGACCCGATCGCCGTTGCCGCCGGGCAGATCCGCGATCCGGAGGTCCTGGCACAGGTCCGGGAGCAGCGCGGCCTGGACGGCACGATCATCGAGCAGTACGTCCGCTGGCTCGGCGACGCCGTCCGTGGCGACTTCGGCGAGTCCTTCATCCAGCAGGGCTACACCGTCTCCGAGCTGATCTTCCCGCGGATGTGGGTCTCCGCTCAGCTCGGATTCCTCGCCCTCGTGATCATCTTCGTCGTCGGCGTGCCGCTCGGGCTGCTCGCGGCGAAGCTCGCGGGGACGTGGGCGGATCCGGCGATCATCGGCTCGCTGCTCTTCCTGCAGGCGATCCCGGTGCTCGTCCTGATCCCACCGCTGCTCTGGCTGTTCGCGCTGCAATTCAGCCTGCTGCCGGTAGGCGGGTGGGACGGGATCTTCGAGATCTGGTGGATCGCCGGCGTCATCGCCATCCCCATCCCGGACCCACACCTCTACCTCCCGCTCACCGCGTTCACGCTCCCCGGGTTCGTCGGCGTCGCGCGCCTCGTGCGCATCTCCGCGCTCGAGGTGAACACCCTCGACTACGTCCGCACCGCCCGCGCGAAGGGGCTCTCCGAGACCGTCGTGCAGTGGCGTCACGTCTTCCCGAACTCGCTCCTGCCGCTGATCACCGTGTTCGGCCTCGCCCTCTCCGGGATCATCGAGGGCGCGTTGTTCGTGGAGACGCTGCTCGGCATCCCCGGCATCGGCCGCTTCCTCTTCGAGGCCGTCACGAGTCGCGACTACGACGTGATCATGGCGACGACGGTGATCTTCGCGTCTGTCTTCGTGCTCGCGAACCTCCTCGCGGAGATCGCCTACGGCCTCGTCGACCCGCGCGTCCGCCTTGGCGCGACGCGAGACTAGGGGAGGAGCCAGGATGGCGGTGACCGCGACCCACGACGCGCGCGTCGAGGAGCGACCGGCGGGCGAGAGCCCGTGGCGGCAGGTCCTCAACCGCCTCGTGCGGAAGCGCCTGGCGATGGTCTCGCTGGCGGTGATCCTCCTGATCTACGCCGCCGGCATCTTCGCGCCGCTGCTCGCGCCCTACTCCTACGACGCGATCGACCTCGACAGCGGCCTCCAGGGGCCGAGCGCCGAGCACTGGCTGGGCACGGACCGGCTGGGGCGCGACATGCTGAGCCGGACGCTCTACTCGGCGCGGACGACGGTCGTCGTGACCACCGCCGTCGTGCTCTCCGGGTCGCTCCTCATCGGGAACGGCCTCGGGCTGCTCGCTGGCTACCGGGGCGGCTGGATCGACGGGCTGATCATGCGCGTCGGCGACATCTTCGCCAGCCTGCCGGCGCTGGTGATGCTCATCCTCATCAACGCCACCATGGGGCCGCGGGTGGAGGACTTCGCGCGCTGGGTCGAGGAGACGACGGGCATCGATGGCATCGTGTCGTCCGGGTTCCATTCGTATCTGCTCGTGTTCGGGGCGCTCTCGCTGTTCTTCTGGGTGGGCGCCGCGCGCGTCATCCGCGCCCAGGTGCTCCAGCTGCGCGAACACGACTTCATCCTCGCGGCGGAATCCCTTGGCGCTTCGACCGGCCGGGTGATCCGTTCGCACCTCCTACCGAACGTCTCGTTCCTCATCGTGCTCTCGGTCTCGGCGACCCTCGGTGGCATCGCCGGGTCCGAGATCGTCCTCACCTGGTTCGGGGTGGGCGTCCAGAACGCTCCGTCGTTCGGCGCGATGATCTACGAGGGCTCCGGTGCGCGGACGTTCCAGTCGCACCCGCATCTCCTGCTCGTCCCCGGCACGGTGGTGACGGCGCTTCTGTTCGCGTTCAACCTCTTCGGTGACGCCCTGAACGACGCGATGCGGGGGCGCTGAGAGCGCCGGATCGCTCCGGCGACGTCGCTCATCAGGTGATCGCGGGGCGCGCGTTCGGGTATTCCCCGCGCGTGGAGACGTGCGGTTCCGCAGGCGTTGCGTGCTACACTCCTGAGACGTACCGAAACCGCTCGGAAACGCCCTCATTCGCGCTGAGGAGACCCTCCGCGAGCGTTTCCCGAGCCCCATCCTGGCGAGGCTCGCTCCTTGGCAATCACCACCGAACGTCTCCCCGGCGCACGCGTCTCCATGCAGATCGAGGTCGACCCCGAGCTCGTCGAAAAGCACATGGAGAAGGCGGTCACGCGCATCTCGAAGCAGGTGAAGATCCCCGGGTTCCGGCCCGGGAAGGCGAACCGCAGGGTCATCGAGCAGCGCTTCGGCTCCGCCGCGATCCTGCAGGAGGCGCTCGAGGAGCTCGTGCCCGAGGTCTACAACCAGGCCCTCGAGAGCGAGCAGATCGACGCCATCGACCAGCCGGAGTTCGACCTCGAGTCGACCGAGCCGCTGGTCGTGAAGGCGATCGTCCCGGTGCGCCCGGAGGTGGACCTCGGCGACTACGAGTCGCTGCGTGTGCCGCGCGAGGAAGTCGTCGTCACGCAGGAGCACATCGACGAGGCGATCGAGGCCATCCGGCGGCAGTTCGCCGTCCTTGAGCCGGTCGAGCGCGCCGTCGAGTGGAACGACCACGTCCGCGCCGACGTGAAGGTGCAGGTCCAGGACCACCCGGACGAGCACGAGGAAGAGGACGCCGAATTTCCCGTCCGCGAGGGCCAGGTGGTCTCGCTCCCGGGCTTCGTTGACCGTCTCGTGGGCCTCGGCGTGGGCGAGCACACGATCGAGTACGACCTGGACACGGACATCCCGAGCGAGGAGCTCGCCGGGAAGCACGTCGTCTACCAGGTGAACCTCAAGGAAGTGAAGCGCGAGATCCTCCCGGACCTCGACGACGAGTTCGTCGCTTCACTGGACGAGGAGGGCGTCGACATGGTCGACCAGCTCCTCGACCGCGTGAAGTCCGACCTGCACACGCAGTTCGAGCGCCAGACCACCGAGACCTACCACAACGAGGTGATCGACCTCCTGATCGCCCGCGCCGAGATCGACTACCCCGAGGTCCTCGTGACCCGCGAGATCGACCGCGAGATCGACCGGCAGTCCAACCACGCTTCGCACACCCCCGAGGGGCTGCAGAACTGGCTCACCGCCATCGGCCGCACCGAGGACGAGGTTCGGGACGAGCTGCGCGAGTCGGCTGACCTCACGGTGCGCCGCGCGCTCGTGCTCGGTGAGCTCATCGCCGCCGAGAAGATCGACGTCACGCCCGAGGACATCGACGCCGAGATCGACAGCCTGGTGAGCTCGATGGGCGTGCCCGGCCAGGTCGGCGCGAACCGCGACGCGATCCGGAATCTGTTCGACACGCCGGATGGGCGGAGCTCGATCCAGAACCAGCTCCTGACCCGGAAGGCCGTCGAGCGCATCGCGGAGATCGCGGCGCAGGGCGACGGCGAGGAGTCCGAGGACGCCCCGCGCGCCAGCCGCCGCCGGCGTCGTGGCGCGACGGCCGATGCCGCCGCCGAGGCGGCGTCGGACGAGGGCACGTCGGACGACGGTGGGGCCACGGAGACGGGCGACGGCGCGCCGGCGGACGCGTAGCGTCCGAGTCTGACGGAACGCATGCGGTCGGGATGATCGGGCCCACGCGCGGTTTACCTCGCGGCGTCCCCATGAATCCATACTTCCCCTAAGGGTTCCGCAGGGAAGATCGACCGGTTCGAGGTACGATCACTATCAGCAGTCACCGGACGGGTGCGCCCGTCCGTAGCCGAAGAGGACACCCGATGACGTATCGAGCACCGCGGCCACAGGACTTCTCCGAGGGCTTCCTCAAGCCGGAGAACATCGTGCCGATGGTTGTAGAGACCACGGCGCGCGGCGAGCGGGCCTACGACATCTACTCGCTCCTGCTGAAGGAAAGGATCGTCTTCCTCGGCACCGGCATCGACGACCAGGTCGCGAACTCGATTGTCGCGCAGCTGCTGTTCCTCGACCGCGAGGACCCGGAGCGCGACATCTCGATCTACGTGAACTCGCCTGGCGGGATGATCTACGCCGGGCTGGCGATTTACGACACGATGAACCTGATCCGGGCGGACGTCAGCACGATCGCCGTGGGCGTCACCGCCTCGATGGGCACCGTGCTCCTGTCCGCCGGGCAGAAGGGCAAGCGTTTCGCGCTCCCGAACGCCACGATCCACATGCACCAGGCCCTGGGCGGCGGGTCCGGCCAGGCCTCGGACGTGGAGATCGCGGCTCGCGAGCTCCTTCGCAACAACGAGAAGATCCGCAGGATCCTGTCCGACGCCACCGGTCAGACCATGGAGCGCATCAAGACCGACACCGACCGCGACGTCTACATGACGGCCGAGGAGGCCAAGGAGTACGGTCTGGTGGACGAGCTCCTCGCGAAGCCTGAGAAGTAGCCATCGGCGTCGGGGCGGCGTCCGTAGGGCAGAGGAAACGACATGGCCGGCAGCACGACGCGCGGTAGTCGGGTGCAGTACAACTGCTCCTTCTGCGGGAAGAACCAGGACCAGGTCAAGCGCCTGATCGCTGGTCCCGGCGCCGTCTACATCTGTGACGAGTGCGTCGAGCTCTGCCAGGAGATCATCAACGAGGAGGCGCAGAGCGGTGGAAAGTCCGGCGGCAAGCCGTCCGGCAAGACCCGCCTCCGCACTCCCCAGGAGATCGTCACCCAGCTCGACGAGTACATCGTGGGCCAGGACCGCACGAAGCGGACCCTCGCCGTCGCGGTCTACAACCACTTCAAGCGCGTCGATGCCCCCGTGCAGGCGGACCTCGAGCTCGACAAGTCGAACATCCTCCTGATCGGCTCGACGGGCACTGGCAAGACCGAGTTCGCCCGCTCGCTCGCCCGGATGCTGGATGTCCCGTTCTCGATCGCGGACGCGACCGCCCTCACCGAGGCCGGGTACGTCGGCGAGGACGTCGAGAACATCCTCCTGCACCTCATCCAGTCCGCCGACTTCGACATCCAGCGCGCCGAGCGTGGCATCGTCTACATCGACGAGATCGACAAGATCGCGCGCAAGGGCGACAACCCCTCGATCACTCGCGACGTCTCCGGTGAAGGCGTCCAGCAGGCGCTCCTCAAGATCATCGAGGGCACCGTCGCCTCCGTCCCGCCGCAGGGTGGCCGGAAGCACCCGCACCAGGACTTCATCCAGATCAACACCTCCAACATCCTGTTCATCTGCGGCGGGGCGTTCGAGGGGCTGGAGAAGGTGGTCGCGCGGCGCACCGGCATCGGCGTCCGCAACCTCGGCTTCAACTCGGACGTGCGCCCGGCGCACGAGATCGAACAGGAGCGCGCGCGCATCCTCCAGCACGTCACCCACGACGACCTGCTGCAGTTCGGGCTGATCCCGGAGTTCGTCGGCCGTCTCCCCGTCGTCTCGACCCTCGACCCGCTCGACGTCGAGATGATGGTCTCGATCCTGACGCAGCCGAAGAACGCTGTCGTCCGCCAGTTCGAGCGGCTGTTCTCCCTCGACGACTGCGAGCTCTCGTTTACGGACGACGCCCTCGTCGCGATCGCCGAGCGCGCGATCCAGCAGAAGACCGGCGCCCGTGGCCTCCGTACTGTCCTCGAGGAGACGCTCCTCGACGTGATGTACGAGATCCCTTCGCGGGACGACGTGCAGAAGTGCGTGGTCTCCGCCGAGACGGTGCTGAATCGTCAGCGCCCGCTGCTGCTGACCGCCTCCGGCCGCGCCATCGACTACGACGGCGTCCGGGGCCGCGACCGCAGCCGCGAGGACGAAGCGCAGTCCGCCTAGCTTCCTCGGGCGGCTGGCCAGGGTTGAGATCGTCCACGCGCGCCAGCGTTCGCGCTCGCGCGTGTATCCTCGACGCCACCCCATCGGCCGATCGAACATAACGGCGCACACGTGAGTCAGACCGCTCCCGCTCCCCGCGCGAAGACGAAGAAGCAGCGGCTCGACCAGGTCATGGTCGAGCGCGGCCTTGCCTCCGGGCGCGACCGCGCCCGCGCGCTCGTGATGGCGCGCGAGGTGCTCGTGAACGGCCAGGTGGCGCACCGTCCCGCCGAGCCGGTCGCCCAGGACGCGATCATCGAGGTGAAGACGCCGCCGCGCTTCGTCAGCCGAGGCGGGGAGAAGCTCGACCATGCTCTCGAACGCGCGGGGATCGACGTCACCGGCCTGCGCTGCCTCGACGTCGGCGCCTCCACCGGCGGCTTCACGGACTGCCTCCTCCAGCGCGGCGCGCGCGAGGTGGTCGCGGTGGACGTCGCCTACGGCGAGCTGGCGCAGAAGCTCCGCGACGACCCGCGCGTGGAGGTGCGCGAGCGGGTGAACGCCCGCGAGTTCGCACCGCTCGATCCGCTCGCGGACCTGCTCGTGATGGACGTCTCGTTCATCTCCGCCGCCACGGTGCTCGCCGCCGTGGCGCCCTCCGTACGGCCGGGAGGGGAGATGTTCATCCTCGTGAAGCCGCAGTTCGAGGCCGGACGGGAGCAGGTGGAGAAGGGCGGCGTCGTGCGCGACCCGGTGGTCCACGCCGCCTGCATCGCGAAGGTCGCCCTCGCCGCCGTCGACCTCGGGCTGCGCGTGCGCGGGGTCATCCGCTCGCCGCTGCTCGGCCCGGCCGGCAACCGCGAGTTCTTCCTTCGTCTCCAGCGCCCCAGGGACACACCCCCGGCGGGGGGGAGCGCCGCGTGACCCGCTACCAGCCGAACGGCAACGTCGCCGTGGTCTATCACCCCGCCGTGCGCGGCGCCGAGGCCGTGGCCGAGAGCCTCGGCCGTCAGGCCGCGGACCGCGGGCTGCGCGCGCGCGTCGACGTCCTGCCGGAGCAGGGCGACGAGCTCCCCCACCAGCTCGAGGGCACGGACCTCTTCGTCTGCGTCGGCGGTGACGGGACGGTGCTCCACGCGTCCGCGTTCGCTGCCCGCGCCGGCATCCCCGTCTTCGGCGTGCGCATGGGCCGCCTCGGCTTCCTCACGGAGTCGATCGAGGAGCGGGCCGAGGAGGACTTCGGCCGGGTGCTCAGCGGCGAGGCGCGGCTGGAGCCGCGCTCGCTCGTCCAGGCCCGCGTCGACGGGCAGGAGGATGCCCGCCATGCGCTCAACGATGTCGTCATCGGCCGGGCGACGCTCGGCCGCACCGTCTCCGTGGTCGCCGAGGTCGATGGCGTCACGCTCGCGGAGTACCGCGCGGATGCACTCGTGATCTCGACCGCGACCGGCTCCACGGGCTACGCCCTCTCCGTCGGCGGGCCGATCCTCCACCCGGAGTCGGAGGAGATGATCCTCGTCCCGGTAGCGCCCCACCTGACCCGGGCCAACGCGCTCGTCCTCCCCCCAGAGACGAAGCTGCGGCTGCGCGTGCAACGGTCGTTCGAGGCGGTCATGAGCGTGGACGGCGTCCACCAGCAGACGCTTCCCTCGGGCGCGCTGGTCGAGATCACCCGCTCGCCGCGGACGGTCTCCTTCGTCCGCCTCGGTGGGGAGCACGAGTTCTACAACAGCCTGGCGCGTCGCCTCGGCTGGCTGCGCGCCGATCACGTCATCGACGAGGCTGGCGGTCACCTCGAGGTGCCCGACGGGCGCGTCGGCGGCTCCGTCAGCGGCCCCGTCGATGGGGGCGAAGGCAGCGCCTGACGCCCCGGAGGGTTGACCATGCGCGAGTCCGTCGCGCTCCGTATCCTGATCACCCATGGCTGACACCGCCGCCGCTCAGCCCACCATCCGCGTCGAGCGCGCCACCGTGCGCGATGGCGAGGGGATCGCGCGGCTCGTGAACTACTGGGCGGCGCAGGGGCAGATGCTCCCCCGCACCGTCGGCGAGACCTACGAGAACCTCCGCGACTTCTTCGTCGTGCGGGATCCCGAGGACGGCCACGTCATCGGCTGCGCGGCGCTGCACATCACCTGGTCCGACCTCGCCGAGCTGAAGTCGCTCGCCGTCGAGGAAGCGATCCACTCCCGCGGGCTGGGCGCAGCGCTCGTGCGCGCGTGCGTCGAGGAAGGCCGCGCGCTCGGCCTGACGAGGATGTTCGCGCTCACCTACCGGCCGGGCTTCTTCGAGCGCCTCGGCTGGGAGCAGGCGGACGTGATGAACCTGCCGCGCAAGGTCTGGAATGAGTGCTACCGCTGCCCGAAGTTCCCCGGCTGCGACGAGATCGCCATGGTGCTCGACCTCGATCCCGTCGATGCGGTGTCAGGTGGTGCGACGGGGACGACCGGGGTGACGGCTTGAGCGACGAGACCCCTGTGCTGGTGACGTCGGAGCCGCTCGCGGCCGCCGGGTATCTCACCTTCCGCCGTGACACGATCCGCTTCCCGAATGGCCACGAGGCCGAGCGCGCTGTCGTCGGACACCCGGGCGCCGTCGCGATCATCGCCGTCGACGGCGACGGGAAGTGGCTGCTGGTGACGCAGTACCGCCACCCCGCTGGGCGCGAGCTCCTCGAGATCCCCGCCGGCACCCGCGACGGCGACGAATCGCCGGAGGCGACCGCCGCGCGCGAGGTGCGCGAGGAGATCGGCTTCGCCGCGGGCAGCCTCGTGCGCATCGGCGGGACGTACATGGTCCCGGGCTGGGGGGAGGAGTACATCGACTTCTTCCTCGCCACGGAGCTGACGCCGGCGCCGCTGCCGCAGGACGAGGACGAGTACCTTTCGGAGCCGATCCGGCTGTCCCTGGAGGACGTCTTCGCCGCCGTCGACGACGGCCGCGTCGAGGATGCCAAGACCGTCGCCGCGCTCACGTTCTACCAGCGCCACGTCGCCCGGACCGCCCGAGGTTCGTGAGGACTCGCCCTATCGCGGCAAGACGAGCGCCGCAGTAGGGTTACGGTGCGCCGTCCGGGGAAGGCGGCGTTCCGCGCGTGCAGGAGAGGGTCACTCGCATGGCGCAAGCAACGCCGCGATCCACGGTCGAAGCGGCCGTCCAACCGATTCGGAAGCGTCCAAAGCCGCTGCCGTGGCCGCTGAGCCTATACCAGACCTACGTCGGCAAGAAGTGGGTCATGGCGATCACAGGCGTGGTCGGCCTGCTCTTTGTCGCCGGCCACATGTTCGGCAACATCAAGATGTACATGGGCGAGGAGGAGTTCCTCCACTACGCGGAGGGCCTCCGCACCGTTGCCTACCCGATCGTGCCCGAGAAGTTCATGCTCTGGATCGCCCGGCTCGGGCTCCTCGGCGCGCTGGTGTTGCACCTCCACGCAGCGTTCTCGATCTGGGACCACAACCGCAAGGTGCGCCCGACGGGATACCAGTCGCGCCGGGACTACATCGCCGCGGACTGGGCCTCCCGCACGATGCTGTGGACCGGGCCGATCATCCTGCTGTTCATCGCCTTCCACCTCGCGGACCTCACGTGGGGCGTCGAGGCGGCGAACCCGGACTTCGAGGCGGGCGCGGTCTACCAGAACGTCGTGGCCTCCTTCTCGCGGTGGCCGGTGGCAACGTTCTACATCCTCGCCAACGTCGCGCTGGGCGTGCACATCTACCACGGCGCCTGGAGCCTGTTTCAGTCGCTCGGCGTGAACAACCCGCAGATCAACCAGGGCCGGCGCATCTTCGCGGCGCTCTTCGCGCTCGCGATCGTCGCCGGGAACGTCTCGTTCCCGCTCGCCGTCCTCATGGGCATCGTGGAATAGGGGCGGCGCCATGGTGACACTCGACTCGAGGATTCCCGAGGGGCCGATCGCGGAGAAGTGGGACAGCGCCCGCTTCAACCTCCGCCTTGTGAACCCCGCCAACAAGCGACGCTTCACGGTCATCGTCGTCGGCACCGGCCTCGCCGGCGCGTCGGCGGCGGCGACGCTTGCCGAGCTTGGCTACAACGTGAAGGCGTTCACCTTCCACGACTCGCCGCGCCGCGCGCACTCGATCGCCGCGCAGGGCGGCATCAACGCCGCCAAGAACTACCAGAACGACGGCGACTCGCCGCACCGGCTCTTCTACGACACCATCAAGGGTGGCGACTTCCGCTCCCGCGAGGCGAACGTCTACCGGCTCGCGCAGATCAGCGTGAACATCATCGACCAGTGCGTCGCCCAGGGCGTCCCGTTCGCCCGGGAGTACTCCGGCCTGCTGGAGAACCGGTCGTTCGGTGGCGTGCAGGTCTCGAGGACGTTCTACGCCCGCGGCCAGACCGGCCAGCAGCTCCTGCTGGGCGCCTACTCGGCCCTCATGCGCCAGGTCGGCCTCGGGGCCGTCGAGCTGCACCCGCGCACGGAGATGCTCGACCTCGTCGTGGAAGACGGCCGCGCGGTGGGCATCATCACCCGCGACCTCATCACCGGCGCGGTGGAGGCGCACGCCGGGCACGCGGTGATCCTCGCGACCGGTGGATATGGCAACGTCTACTATCTGTCGACGAACGCCAAGAAGAGCAACGCCACCGCCGCGTGGCGCGCGCACAAGCGCGGCGCGCTGTTCGCGAACGCCTGTTACACGCAGATCCACCCGACCTGCATCCCCGCCGGCGACGAGTTCCAGTCCAAGCTCACCCTGATGTCCGAGTCGCTCCGCAACGACGGCCGCATCTGGGTGCCGAAGGACCAGAACGACACCCGCCCGGCGCACCAGATCCCGGAGCCGGACCGCGACTACTACCTCGAGCGCCGCTACCCGGCGTTCGGCAACCTCGTCCCGCGCGACGTAGCCTCTCGCGCCGCGAAGCGCGAGGTGGATGAGGGCCGCGGCGTGGGGCCGAAGAAGAACGGGGTCTACCTCGACTTCTCGGACGCCATCGCGCGCCTCGGCCGCGACGTCATCGAGGAGCGTTACGGCAACCTCTTCGAGATGTACGAACGCATCACGGGGGACGACCCCTACCAGATGCCGATGCGCATCTACCCGGCGACCCACTACACCATGGGCGGGCTCTGGGTGGACTACAACCTCCAGAGCAACATCCCCGGCCTGTTCGTGGCCGGCGAGGCGAACTTCTCCGATCACGGTGCGAACCGCCTCGGCGCCTCGGCGCTGATGCAGGGGCTCGCGGACGGCTACTTCGTCCTCCCGTACACCGTGGGCGACTACCTTGCCGGGCTGCTCGGCAAGGCGGCGACGCCGACGAGCGCCGAGTCGTTCCAGTCCGCTCTCACGGGCGTGCAGGAGCAGACCCGGCAGTTCCTCGCGATCGGTGGGACGAGGTCGCCCGACGACTTCCACCGTGAGCTCGGCAAGATCGTCTGGGACAAGATCGGCATGGAGCGAAACGCCGCCGGCCTCCAGCAGGCGATCGGCGACATCCGCGGCCTCCGCGATGACTACTACCGCGACCTCCGGGTGCTCGGCACTGGCGACACGCTGAACGACTCGCTCGAGAAGGCGTTCCGCGTGGCCGACTTCTTCGAGCTGGCGGAGCTGATGGCGCGCGACGCCCTCCACCGCGAGGAGTCCTGCGGCGGCCACTTCCGCTCCGAGCACCAGACGGCGGACGGCGAGGCGAAGCGCGACGACGAGAACTTCTCCTACGTCGGCGCCTGGGAATGGAACGGGCCGGACACGCCGCAGACGCTCCACAAGGAAGAGCTGGTCTTCGAGAACGTCCACCTCGCGACGAGGAGCTACGCCTGATGAAGTTCACGCTGAAGGTCTGGCGACAGGACAGCCCCACCTCGAAGGGCCGCTTCGAGACCTACGAGGCGAACAACATCTCTGACGAGATGTCGTTCCTCGAGGTGCTGGATGCGGTCAACGAGGACCTCATCCGCGCGGGCAACGAGCCGATTCACTTCGACCACGACTGTCGCGAGGGCATCTGTGGCTCCTGCGGCATGATGATCAACGGCCAGGCGCACGGCCCGCAGCGCGGGACGGCCACGTGCCAGCTGCACATGCGGAAGTTCCAGGACGGCGCGACGATCGTCGTGGAGCCCTGGCGGGCCGCATCGTTCCCGATCGTGCGCGACCTCGTCGTGAACCGCTCGGCGTTCGACCGGATCATCGAGGCCGGCGGGTTCGTCTCCGTGAACACCGGCTCCGCCGTCGAGGCGAACATGCTCCCCGTGCCGAAGCAGGTGGCGGACGCGGCGATGGACGCCGCCCAGTGCATCGGCTGTGGCGCCTGCGTCGCGGCCTGCCCGAACGGGGCGGCGCAGCTCTTTACCTCGGCGAAGCTCCAGCACCTCAATCTACTCCCGCAGGGCCAGGCCGAGCGCTGGCAGCGCACCGAGAACATGGTTGAGACCATGGAGGAATACTTCGGCACCTGCACGAACCATGGCGAGTGCGAGACGGCGTGTCCGAAGAACATCTCGATTGACTTCATCGCGTACATGAACCGCGACTACATCAAGGCGAAGTCCGTGAACCGGAAGCTCTCCGGTCAGGGGCTGCAGTAGCGCCTCCCCCTGGAAGCTTCGCACAACGCAGGAGGCGGCCCGTGAGGGCCGCCTCCTCGTTCGGTGTCCGAGGGACGCCTACGGTCGCGTCATCTCGTCCGGCTTCACCCATTCCGCGAACTGCTCGTTGGTGAGCAGGCCGAGCGCGAGGGCGCTCTCGCGGAGGGTGGTGCCCTCGGCGTGGGCCTTCTTCGCGATCTTCGCCGCGTTGTCGTAGCCGATGTGCGGGTTGAGCGCGGTGACCAGCATCAGCGAGGACTCCAGGAGCTCGCGGATGCGGGCCATGTTCGGCTCGATGCCCACCACGCAGTTGTCCGTGAACGAGCGGGCGGCGTCACCCAGCAGGCGGATGCTCTGCAGGTTGTTGTAGGCGATGACCGGCTTGAAGACGTTGAGCTCGAAGTGGCCCGTGGCCCCGCCGACGCTGACCGAAACGGCGTTCCCCATCACCTGCGCGCAGACCATCGTGACGGCCTCGGACTGGGTGGGGTTCACCTTGCCCGGCATGATGGAGGAGCCCGGCTCGTTCTCCGGTAGCAGCAGCTCGCCGATGCCGGCGCGCGGGCCGGAGCCGAGCATCCGGACGTCGTTCGCGATCTTCATCATCGAGGCCGCGATCGTGTTGAGCTGGCCCGCCAGCTCGACCTGGGCATCGTGCGCCGCGAGCGCCTCGAACTTGTTCGGGGCGGAGACGAACGGCAGGCCCGTGTAGGCCGCGATCCGCTCCGCCACCCTCGAGGCATATTCCGGGTGGCTGTTGAGCCCGGTGCCGACGGCGGTGCCGCCGAGGGCGAGCTCGTACAGGCGCGGCAGCGTGCTCTCCACACGCTGGATGCCGTAGGTGAGCTGCTGCACGTAGCCGGAGAACTCCTGGCCCAGCGTCAGCGGCACGGCGTCCATGAGGTGCGTCCGGCCGATCTTGGTGATCGATTCGAACTCCTCCGCCTTCTTCTGGAGGGCGTCGCGGAGGTAGGTCAGCGCCGGCACCAGATGGTGGACCACCTGCTCTGCCGTCGCGATGCTCATCGCGCCCGGGAACGTGTCGTTCGAGGACTGCGACATGTTGACGTGGTCATTGGGATGCACGGGCTTCTTGGAGCCCATCTCGCCGCCCATCGCTTCAATGGCGCGGTTGGAGATCACCTCGTTCACGTTCATGTTCGTCTGGGTGCCGGAGCCGGTCTGCCAGACGACGAGCGGGAAGTGGTCGTCCAGACCGCCCTCGATGACCTCCTGCGCGGCGTCCTTGATCGCTGTGCTCAGGTCCGCCGGGAGCTTGCCCAGCGCCTCGTTCACCTCGGCGGAGGCGTACTTCACGATGCCGAACCCACGGATGAGCGGGCGCGGCATGCGCTCGATGCCGATCTTGAAGTTCTCCAGCGAGCGCTGCGTCTGAGCGCCCCAGTAGCGGCTCGAGTCGACCTCGATCGGCCCGAAGGTGTCGGTCTCGGTGCGGGTGCCCGCCATCTGCCTAGCCCTTCGGGGTCGCGGCGACGAGTTCCTTGACGGCGTCCCCGGCGGCCTTCATCGCGGCGGCTTCCTCGTCCGACAGCGAGATCTCGAAGATCTCCTGGATGCCGCCCGCGCCGAGGCGCAGCGGGACGCCGACGTACCCGCCGTCGACGCCGTACTGGCCCTCGAGGTAGGCGGCGCAGGGGAGGATGCGGCGCTCGTCCAGCAGGATCGCCTCCACCATCTCGATCGTCGCGACCGCGGGGGCGACGAAGGCGGAGCCGGTCTTCAGCAGGTCAACGATCTCGGCGCCACCGCGCTGGGCGCGGGCGACGACGGCCTTGACCTGGTCGGCCGGGAGCAGCTGCGTCAGCGGCACGCCGCCGACGGTCGCGTTCGAGACGATCGGAACCATGGTGGCCTCCGTGTGGCCGCCGAGGACCCACGCGGAGACGTCCTTCACGGAGGCGCCGGTCTCCATGGCGATGAACGTGCGGTAGCGGGCGGTGTCGAGCATGCCGCCCTGGCCGACGACGCGCTCCTTCGGGAAGCCGGACGCCTCGAGGGCGACGTGGCACATCGCGTCCATCGGGTTGGCGAAGATCACGAGGACGGCGTTCGGCGAGCGCCTGGCGGCCTCAGAGACTACGGAGCGCACGATGCCGGCGTTCACGCTGAGGAGGTCTTCGCGTGTCATCCCGGGCTTGCGGGCCACGCCCGAGGTGACGACGACAACGTCAGAGTCGGCGGTGTCGTCCCAGTTGTTGGTGCCGGTGATGGTGGCGGAGGAACGCACCCATGGCAGCGACTCCGCCTGGTCGAGCGCCTTGCCCTGGGGCAGGCCTTCGACGATGTCGATGAGGGTGACATCCGCGAAGCCGCGGCCGGCGAGGATCTGGGCCATGGTCGCGCCGGTGTTGCCGGCGCCGACGATCGTTACCTTCGAGCGCAGGGGAGTATCCCTTCGTCCAGCCGCCGCACGGATTCCGCCCGCCAGCGGCCACTCCTGGGTTCAACACGCCCGAGCCAGCCTCGGCCGTGAGCTCGGGCGCCCCGGACGGGGCGCCCTGGGCGACGCTACATGCCCATCTTCTTCTGCAGGTTGGCGTCCAGCGCGGCCAGGAAGGCCTGCGTGGTGAGCCACGGCTGGTCCGGGCCCACGAGGATCGCGAGGTCCTTGGTCATCTCCCCGCCCTCGATGGTGGCGATGCAGACCTCCTCCAGGGCCGACGCGAACGTCGCCAGGTCGGAGTTGTTGTCCAGCTTCGCCCGGTGGGCGAGGCCGCGGGTCCACGCGAAGATCGAGGCGACGGGGTTCGTCGAGGTCTCCTGGCCGGCCTGGTGCTGGCGGTAGTGCCGCGTCACCGTGCCGTGGGCGGCCTCCGCCTCCACGGTGGCGCCGTCCGGCGTCATCAGCACGGAGGACATCATGCCGAGCGAGCCGAAGCCCTGCGCGACGATGTCCGACTGCACGTCACCGTCGTAGTTCTTCGCGGCCCAGACGATGCCGCCGTTCCACTTGAGCACCTGCGCGACGAGGTCATCGATGAGCCGGTGCTCGTAGGTCAGGCCCGCCTTGTCGAAGCGCTCCTTGAACTCCTGCTGGTAGACCTCCTCGAACAGGTCCTTGAAGCGGCCGTCGTAGGCCTTCAGGATCGTGTTCTTCGTGGAGAGGTAGAGCGGGTAGTTCCGGTTCAGCGCGTAGTTGAAGCAGGCGCGGGCGAAGCCGTAGATGGACTCGTCCGTGTTGTACATGCCCATGGCGATGCCGGGGCCGTCGAAGTTCTGGACCTCGAACTCCATCGGCGCGCCGCCGCCGGACGGCTCCCACTTCATGGTGAGCTTGCCGGAGCCCGGGACGAGGAAGTCGGTCGCGCGGTACTGGTCGCCGTGGGCGTGGCGGCCGATGACGATCGGCTCGGTCCAGTTCGGGACGATGCGCGGGATGTTGGAGCAGATGATCGGCTCGCGGAAGACGGTGCCGCCAAGGATGTTACGGATCGTGCCGTTCGGCGACTTCCACATCTTCTTGAGGCCGAACTCTTCGACGCGCGCCTCGTCCGGGGTGATGGTGGCGCACTTCACGCCGACGCCGTGGCGCTTGATTGCCTCGGCGGCATCGATCGTCACCTGGTCGTCGGTGGCGTCGCGGTGCTCCATGCCGAGGTCGTAGTACTCGAGCTGGATGTCCAGGTAGGGCAGGATCAGGCGTTCCTTGATGAACCCCCAGATGATCCGCGTCATCTCGTCGCCGTCGAGCTCGACGACCGGGTTCTTCACCGGAATCTTCGCCATGGGTACTCCTCACACCGATCCGAGGTCGCGCTCGAGTCCGTCGAGGCGGCCGGCAGGTACGGCCCTCTGGTCACGCCACTGGAGGCGCTGAGGTCGGGGCCCCCGTCCCGCGACGCCTGCGAGACCGCTGGGTCTCGCCAGGCCCGTTGGGCCCGGGCGTAGGGCGTCCTCCCGACAAGCGGGCGGAGTATAGCCCGAACCCGACCCTATCGCCGAACGGCGCGCACGGCCCGAGGGCGCTCCGAGCACGCCGTCAGGCCGCCTCCGGGCAGGCGAGCGCGGGCCCGGCGAGGCGGCCGAGCGCCTCCAGGGCGGCGAGCTGCTGCGGCGAGAGCGCATGCGGCAGGGGGGTCGACGCGACGAACGAGGCGACCCGGCGCGGACCGTCCCAGATCGGTACCAGCGCGAGCGACCGGACCGGGTCCTCGTACTCGATCACGACCCTGTCGCCGACGATGTCGGTCGGCTGGAGGTCCGGGATGTAGCACGTGCGCTCGCTGTCCCACCGGTCCCGGGCGTGATCGCTCATGCGGATCGGATCCACCAGTGGGTGCTTTCCATAACGCATGATCGGCGTCGGGTGTAGCGAGTCCCCCTCGCGTCGCATCAGAGAGAGCGACGTGGGCGCCTGGGTGATCGCCGACCCCGGCGCCTTGAGCCGCGTCGCGAGGTCGTCAGGGGCGTACCGGTGCCCGGCGACCTCGAGAGCGAACGCCAGCAACTCCTGCGCCCACGGCAGCTGGCCGTCCGGCTCCTGGGTGGGCGGCCGGAAGACGGAGCGGCGCAGCAACGAGCCGACACCGAGCACCTCCCAGCCCTCCGAGGTGGCATTGATCGGGAGGTAGGAGACCAGCATCCACGCATCCTCGCCGCGCGCGGTGCGGATGCCGAGGATGCGCTGGCGCTGCGGCACGCCGGTCCGGCGCACGATCTGCGCGGGGTGCTCCGTGCGGGTGAGCTCATGTCCGTGCTCGTCGAAGAAGCGCTGTCCTTCGAGGAACGGCAGGCCGACGGCCAGCCGCTCGTCACCCCTCCGTCCGAAGGCCTCCGCGAAGTCCGGCGACGGCGCAGCGAAGCGCCCGGCGCCGTCTCGCAACGTCACCACGAGCCCGGCATCGAGGATCGCGGTGAGGTAGGGCGCGAGCGGATTCTCCGGCCCGGCCTGTTCCACGAGTTCCTGGAGTGACGGCATGGGAACCCCCATCAGTGGCGCAGTCGCCCGATGGGAATGTCGGCAGCAGCGACGAGGCCGCGCATGGGGGAATCCCCCAGCACGGCCTCGATCGGAGTTGTGCCAGTGACGCGACAGGCGTGGGGGCCGGGTGGCCCCTCGGCTGGCGTGGCCCAAACCTGCCTGGGCGACCCAGAGCTGGCTGGGCGACCCAGAGCTGGCGGACGACCCAGAGCTGGCGGACGACCTAGAGCGGGATGTTCCCGTGCTTCTTCGGCGGCACGGAGACGGACTTCGTGCGGAGCATCTCCAGCGCGTGGGCGATCTTCACGCGCGTGTCGCGCGGGTCGATCACGTCGTCGATGTAACCCTTGGCGGCCGCGATGTACGGGTGCTCCAGGCGGGCCCGGTAGTCGTCGATGAGCCGCTTGCGCTCGGCATCCGGGTCGTCGGCGGCCTGGATCTCGCGGCGGTTGATGATGTTCACCGCCTGCGAACCCGCCATCACCGCGATGGCGGCCGTGGGCCAGGCGTAGTTCACGTCCGCGCCCAGGTGCTTGGCACCCATCGCGTCGTAGGCGCCACCGAAGGCCTTGCGGAGTATGACCGTGACCTTCGGCACCGTGGCCGCCGCGTACGCGTACACGAGCTTCGCGCCGTGGGCGATGATGCCGCCGTACTCCTGCGAGACGCCGGGCAGGAAGCCCGGCACGTCCACCAGGGTGACGATCGGGATGTTGAACGAGTCGCAGAAGCGCACGAATCGCGCCGCCTTGCGCGACGAGTCGATGTCGAGCACGCCCGCGAGGTAGAGCGGCTGGTTCGCGACGACGCCGACGGGATGGCCGCCGACGCGGCCGAACCCGCAGACGATGTTCGGCGCGAAGTACTCGTGGACCTCCATGAACTCGCCGTTGTCCACCACGCGCTCGATGACGTCGCGGACGTCGTACTGCATCTCGGCCTCAGCCGGGACCACGTTCAGGATGTCATCCAGCCGCCGGTCGACCGGGTCACCGGTCTCCTCGAATGGCGGGTCGTCCATGTTGTTGGACGGCAGGTAGGAGATGAGCCGCTTGACCTCCTCGAGGCAGTCGGTCTCGTTCGGGGAGGAGAAGTGCGCCACGCCCGACTTCGAGACGTGCGACGCGGCGCCGCCAAGCTCCTCCACCGTGGTCACCTCGCCGGTGACGGAGGCGATGACGTCCGGTCCGGTGAGGAACATCTGGGAGGTCTGCTCGACCATGAAGATGAAATCGGTGAGCGCGGGCGAGTAGACCGCGCCGCCGGCGCAGGGGCCCATGATCACGCTGACCTGCGGGATCACGCCGGATGCCTGCACGTTCTTGTAGAAGATCTCGCCGTACCCGGCGAGCGCATCGACGCCCTCCTGGATGCGTGCGCCGCCGGAGTCGTTCAGGCCGACCACGGGCACGCCAGTCTTCACGGCGACGTCCATGAGCTTGGCGATCTTGGTGCCGACCACCTCGCCGAGCGAGCCGCCGAAGACGGTGAAGTCCTGGGCGAAGACGCAGACGGTGCGGCCGTTGAGCTTGCCCCAGCCGGTCACCACGGCGTCGCCGTAGTACTGGACGCCGTCCTCCTCGTAGTCGTGTGCGAGGGCGTCGATCTCTTCGAATGAGCCGGGATCGAGCAGCGCGTCGATGCGCTCACGGGCGGTGAGCTTCCCGCGCTGGTGCTGAGCCTCGATGCGCTCTTCCCCGCCGCCGAGCCGTGCGCGGGCCTTCAGCGCCTGTAGCTTCTCGAGGCTCTCCTCGATCGTCATGGACGACTCCTCCGTGCGTGGCTGAATGTGTCGACGGCTCCCGGGGGAGCCGCGAATGTTCCTGGGCGCGCGGGTGCCGCCTTGCGACCCTCGCGCGACGATAAAGACTAGCGAGGTTCGAGGCTACCCGCGCGGCGGGGGTACGCGGGCCGGGCTTGCGGTGGCCTTGTGTGCCGTGGGTGGGCCGACGCGTGCCGTGGGTGGCCTACTGGGGCGACGGCAGGTTGATGACCTGGCCGATCTGCAGGTTGGTGATCTCGTCCTCGGTCATCCCGTTCGCCGCGGCGAGGGCTTCGACCGTTGTGTCGAACTCAAGCGCGATGCCGAAGGCAGTGTCGCCCGGCTGCACCGTGTACGTGCTCCCGCCGCCGGTCGGCGGCGTCGAGGGCGTCCCGGTGGTGTCGTCGTCGTCCGCGGGGGGCGGAAGGGTTCCGCCGCGCGGGATGATCAACGTCTGTCCGACGTCGATGAAGTCGTCTTCGAGGTCGTTTGCCTGGCGGATCAGCTCAGCGTCGACTCCGAAGCGCTCCGCGATCCCGCCGATGGTGTCACCAGACTCGACGACGTACTCGACGGCTTCCTCGCTGCTGCCGCTGCCGTTGCTCCCGGGCAGGCCCGCGCCGGTCACGAGGATCGGATCGGGTACGCGCCCGAGTGGCGTCGCCGTCGGTGCGGGGGTGGTCTCCACGGCGGCAGTCGCCGCGGGCGTCGAGTCACCCTCGTCGGCGCCGGTGCACGCCGTGGCGAGCACCCCGAGCGCGAGCGCGCTTGACAGCGCGAATGTGCGAAGGCGCATAGACCGTTCCACGGTTCCATCGTACGCGAGTGGGCACCAGCGGAACAAGCGCCTCTGCGCGAGGGAGCCGACCTTACCGGGCGAGCGCATCCGCGTTGGCCGCGACGAGGGCGTCCAGGGCCGCGTCCACGGAGTCGAGGAGCATCGAGACGGTGGCCTCCTCGATGCGGTCGAACGTGTCCCCCGGCGTATGGATCACCTCGTCGTCCGCACCGGCGTTGAACGTCACGGAAGGCACCCCGACCGCCTCGAAAGACACGTGGTCGGAGGAGGCGAAGGGCGGGAAGCGCCCTGCCCTGAGCGATGAGGCGACGCCGGCGTCCGTGATCGCCTCGAGGATCTCCCTGGTCAGGTCGCGATCCCCCACGATCATCGGGGAGTCGAGGACGCCGGCCATGTCGATGTTGAGCATGAAGCGGGCGGTGCCGGCGAGGTGCTCAGCGACATAATTCTGAGAGCCGAACAGCCCCAGCTCCTCCGCGCCGAACAGGATCACGCACAGCCCCTCGACCGGGTTGGTGCGCGCGACCTCCAGCACCACGGCAGTGCCGCTGGCGTTGTCGTTCGCACCGGGGCTGACCGCGACGGTGTCGTAGTGGCCGCCGAGGTAGGCATGGCAGGAGTCACCGATCCGGCCGACGACGTTCTGCGAGGTGATCGTCTCGATGCCGGCATCGGTCACGACCGTGATCTGGCGTCCGATGGACGCTTCCACCTCCGCGGCTGCTTCGCCGGGGACGGCGACCACCGGGATCGCGATCCCTGCGTCGCCGAGGGAGCCGAGGAACAGCCCGGGCTCGTCGTTCACCACGATGACGGCGACCGCGCCGCCGGCGACGGCGGCTCGCGCCTTGTCGGCGAAGGTGATGATGCCCCGGTCGAAGATGACGACCTTTCCGTCCAGGTCGGCGCCGGCCAGGTCCTCCGGCCTCCCGAGGCCCCCGTGGACCGCCGTCGCGGAGACCTCGTCGTTGGCAGCGCCCTCCATCGCGAGGGCCCGCACCACGGCGCCGTCCGGGAGCGTCACGGTGGAGTCGTCCTTGGCGGCCTCGAAGGTGAACTCCTCGACGCTCGCCCGGTAGCCGGCGGCAGCGAGCTGGTCCACGAGGTAGGCCGCCGCCGCGCGCTCGGCCTCGGAGCCGGCCGGTCGCGGGCCGATCGCCACGGACAGATGTTCGATGTGCGCCATCGCGCGGGCAACCTCGGGACGCGTCTGGTCTCCCGCGGCCACGGCAGCCTGGCTGGTCGGGGTGCTCGCTGTCGCGGCGGGGGTGCTCGACGCGTCGTCGTTCGTCCGGGCCTCGGCAGCTGGCTCGTCGGAGCAGCCCAGGCCGGACAGGAGCACGGCCACTGCCGCGGCAAGGGCGAAAGTGCGCGGCACGCTCAGCGGCGTGGGGGGCAACGGCGACTCCAACTCCAGGCGGGAGCAGGCAGGGGCTGAGACTTAGCGGCGGCGAGCCCGCGAGGACCACCAGTGGCGGACGCGCTCGGAAAGGGACGGCGACTCGTACTGGATCGTCCGTCCCCGCCAGCGCTGCTGCACCGAGCCTCCGGACTTCGAACGGGGCCCGAAGAGCATGACCGCGAACGTGCTCACGAACAGCACGACGCCTGCGAGGAGCAGCCAAGAGGACGCTCCGGCGGGGATGCCGCGGCCGCGGAAGAAGAAGGCGAACAGGATGATGAGGAAGGACGCCAGCATCAACTGAGAGACGGAGATGTGCCCCAGCCGCCGGGCGATGCCCCGCTGCAGCTCCGCGATCCGGGACGTGAACCGGTTCGCAGTGCGCCGGCGGTTCCGCTTCGCCCGGGACTCCGCGTCTGGGAATTGCTCGATCTTGCCGAGGATCTCGTTGATCTCTCGCTCGAGCCGGTCGTTGTTCGCCATAGGTATCGTCCGCGAGTGGTGGTCGGGTCCGTGCCCGGTGCGTCGAGTATACCGATCCTCGACCGGTCCGCCTTACAGGACTATGGCGAATCTCCCGAAGCACCCCAGCCGCCGCCCCCTGGTGTCTCCACCCGCACCCGGTCCCCCGGGCCGACGCTGACCTGCGCGCGCGCCGCGAGCTCCTCCACCGCGCCGTCCGCGCGGATGACGAGGTTGCGTCCCGGGGCGCCCGGCTCACCGCCCGCGAGGCCCCACGGCGGGACGCTGCGCCGCTCCGTGACGAGCGTGACCGTCGCACGATCGTCGAAGCGGTACTCGCGGACGAGGCCGTCGCCGCCGGGGTGGAGGCCGGCGCCCCCCGTCCCCGGCAGCAGCTCGTACCGCTCGACAGTGAACGGGTAGGCGAGGGGGAGCGCCTCGACGGGGGTGTTCATCGTGTTGGTCATGTGCGTGTGCACGCCGGAGCGCCCGGCGCGCAGCGGTCCGCCGCCCGCGCCACCGGCGATCGTCTCGTAGTACGCGTAGGGCCGGCCTCGACGGCTGTCGTAGCCGCCGATGGTGATGTTGTTCATCGTCCCCTGCGAGGCGGCGGGGATGCGCTCCGGGAGCGCTAGCGCGAGTGCGCCGAGGGCGACGTCCACGATGCGCTGGCTGGTCTCCACATTCCCGGCCGAGACGGCGCGCGGCGGCCCCGCGTTCACCAGTGAGCGCTCCGGCAGGGTGAAGCGGATCGGCCGGTAGCAGCCCTCATTCGCGGGGGCGTCGCGCCCGGCCAGGCAGCGGACTGCGTAGTAGCAGGCCGAGCGCGTGACGGCGGCCACGGCGTTGAGGGAGGCGAGCGCCGTCTCCTGCGCCGTGCCCGTGAAGTCGAAGTGCATCGAGTCACCCTCGATGGTGATCGCGGCGCGGACGGGGGCGTGGACATGCCACCAGCCGGCATGGCCGGGTGGGGGCGGGTCCTCGACTTCGAGGGAGTCGACGAACTCGTAGCGTCCGTCCGGGATTCCGGCGATGACCGAGCGGATCACCCGCTCACCGTGATCGAGGAGTGCGGCGAAGCGCTCCTGCAGTCCCTCGACGCCAAACCGCCCGACGAGCGCCTCCACGCGCCGCGCGCCCAGGGCGGTCGCGGCGAGCTGCGCGCGGAGGTCGCCGCGGCGCTCCTCGGGCGCGCGAGAGTTGCGCACGATGAGCGCGATCGCGCTTTCGTTCGGCCGCCCCGCGTCCACGAGCCGGATCGGCGGGACGACGAGACCTTCCTGCAACAGCTCCGTCGCGACGGGCATCGAGCCGGGCGCCATGCCGCCGATGTCCGCGTGGTGCGCACGCGTCGCGACGAACGCGATCGGCGCGTCACCGCCGGCGAATACCGGGGCGATCGTGGTGAGGTCCGGGAGGTGCGTGCCGCCGAGAAACGGATCGTTCAGCGCGAGGACGTCTCCGGGCGCGAACGGGGCCAGACCGAGCACCTGTCGCACGGCCGCCGGCATCGCGCCGAGGTGGACGGGGATATGCGCGGCCTGGGCGACCATCGTGCCGGTGGCATCGAACACCCCGCAGGAGTGGTCGCGTCGCTCCTTGATGTTCGGCGAGTACGCGGTGCGCCCCAGCGCCTCGCCCATCTCCTCCGCGACCGAGGTCAGCGCAGCGTCCGCGATCGAGAGGTCGGAGGCCGAGAGGGTCATCGGACGCGCTCCAGCAGCAGGTTCCCGAGGTGATCGGCGCTGGCCGTCCAGCCCGGCTCCACGAGCGTCGTGCTGTCAACCTGGAGCACGATCGCTGGCCCCGAGACCGAGTCGCCGGGACGGAAGTCTGGCCGCTCGTAGAACGGCGTGTCGTACTCGATGCCGTCCACCACGACGACGCCCCGGGCGACCTCCGTCGCACCGCGACCAGGCTCCGGCTCCGGGATCGGGGTCTCGGAGGGCACGCGTGCGATCGCGCGGACGTTGACGGCCTCGACGGCCGCCGATGGGTCGGCGTGGGCGAATCGCTGCTCGTGCGCCGCGTGGAACGCCTCGGCCGTCGCCAGTGGGTCACCCACGTCGGAGACGTCGATCGTCAGCTCGTAGGACTGTCCCGCGTACCGGAGGTCGAGGGCGTGGCACACGGTCGCGCGCGGGTCGTCGAGGACGGCGAGCGCCTCCTCAGATACGGCGCGCAGCGCGGTGGTGAGCGCCTCCAGGTGGCCCGGCGCCAGCGGCGTCAGAACGGAGCGCGTCCGCGTCGCGGTGAGGTCGCTCTGGACCGCGCCCAGCGCGCAGAGGACGCCCGGCATCGCCGGGACGAGGATGCGATCCATCTCCAGCGCGTCGGCCAGGGCGCACGCGTGGAGGGGGCCCGCACCGCCGAACGGAATGAGCGTGAACTCGCGCGGGTCGTGGCCGCGCTGGACCGAGACGACCCGGAGCGCGCGCTCCATGTTCGCCGTCGCCACGCGCAGGACGGCCTCGGCGGCGGCGATCGGGTCGCGCAGCGCCGCTGCGAACGGCTCGGCCGCCGCGCGCGCCCGCTTCACGTCCAGCGCCAGCGAACCCGCGAGCCGGCCCTGGACGCCGAGGCGGCCGAGGACGGCCTGAGCGTCGGTGACGGTGAAGTCCTCGCCGCTGCCGTAGCAGGCGGGGCCCGGGACGGCGCCCGCCGACTCCGGCCCGACGCGGAGCGCGCCACCGGCGTCGATCCTGGCGATGGACCCGCCACCGGCGCCGACCGTGTGCACGTCAACGACGGGGGTGCGTGCGGCGAAGTCGCCCACGACCACGTCCGGGCGCGTGGGGACGGCGCGGTCGCAGAGCGCCACGTCCGTCGAGGTGCCGCCCATGTCGAAGGTGATGATCCGATCGAAGCCCGCCGCCCGGGCGACCTCAAAGGCGCCGTGCACGCCGGCCGCCGGTCCGGAGAGCAACGTCGAGACCGGGAAGCGCGAGGCGCGCTCGGTGCTGGCAGCGCCGCCGTCGCTCTGGACGACGTGCAGGGCGCGGACCCCGCGCGACGCGACGCCGTCCCCGAGGCGTTCGAGGTAGCGCGACATCAGCGGGCCGACGTAGGAATTGAGCGCGGTCGTGGCCGTCCGCTCCACCTCGCGGTACTCCGGTGAGACCTCCGACGAGATCGAGAGGAAGAGCGGGGTGCCGGCCACGCGGAACGTTCGCTCGAACGACGGGTCGAGGTAGGCGAAGAGCAGGGAGACGGCGACCGCCTCCGCCCCCGCCGCCTCGGCGCGGGCGAGGAGCGCGCGGGCTTCCTCGACGCTCCAGCCGCGCTCGACCGAGCCGTCCGGACGTAGCCGCGCCGCGCACTCGAACAGCAGCGCGGGATCGACCAGCGGCTCGGGTGTCTCCGGTTCGAGGTCGTAGATGTATGGGCGGGTCTGCCGTCCGATCGTGAGCAGGTCCCTGAAGCCCTCCGTGGTGACGAGCGCCGTGCGCGCGCCGCGCCGCTGGAGGACCGCGTTCGTCGCGACGGTGGTGCCGTGGACGATCAGGTCGGGCGTGACGCCGAGCGCATCGAGGCCCTCGAGGACGGCGCGGCCCGGGTCGTCAGGCGTGGAGGGGCGCTTGTGGACGCGGATCACGCCGTTGTCCCAGAGCAGGAAGTCCGTGAACGTCCCGCCGACGTCGACCCCGAGGAGCGTGCTCACCGCAGCATGCTAGCAGCGCCGCCGTGAACGGCCTGCGACGCCGAAATCTGCGCCAGGCTGGTCAACGCTGGCGCGGACGCCATCCGACACACGCTTGATACACACCCCCGCGCACGGTTGCGCCGGGGTCACCGGTGCTCGTGCATCGTGCCCGGCAAAGCAATGACCGCGGCGAAAGGAGCCGGATCATGGCACGAGCAGCGAGCGAGATCGTCGTCGAGGCGCCCCTCCGACAGGTCTACAACCAGTGGACGCAGTTCGAGGAGTTCCCGCAGTTCATGGGGAACGTGGAGCAGGTGCGGCAGCTCGATGACCGCCGGCTGCACTGGAAGGCGAAGATCGGCGGCCAGGAGGTCGAGTGGGACGCCGAGATCGAGGAGCAGGTCCCGGACGACAAGATCGTCTGGAAGTCGGTCGGCGGTGCGATGAACTACGGGCTCGTGCGCTTCGACCAGGTCGATGCGAACAAGACCCAGGTGCACCTGGAAATGTCCTACGAGCCGGAGGGCGCCCTCCAGAAGATGGGTGACGCCCTCGGCGTGCTCGACCGCGAGGTGGACGAGGACCTGAAGAACTTCAAGTCGTTCATCGAGGAGCGCGGGGTCGCTTCCGGCGGCTGGCGGGGCGAGATCGAGAACCCGAATGCACCCGGTGGCCACACGCCCGGGCAGGGCTCGGCCGATCTGTAGCGGACACGCCGCCGATCCCACTCCCCGGACGCGTTGATCATGGTGGATGCCGTGGGTAACGTTGAAACGTTCGTTTCCGCGGCATCCACCTGTCTGGGTGCTGACTCCAAGACCCGAGGATGCACCAATGCCTGACGCCTACCAGGTCCAGCCCCGCACCGTCGTGGGCAAGGCCGTCGCCAAGCTCCGCCGTGACGGCACCCTTCCCGCCTCGATCTACGGGCGCGGGCTTGAGTCCGTCGCCGTGCAGCTGCCGTATGTGGTCGCCCGCGACCTCATGAACGCGCACGGCTACAACTCGCTCATCAACGTCCAGGTCGAGGGCGAAGCCAAGCCCCGCCCGGTCGTGGTGAAGCAGGTGGACCAGAACCCCGTCACCCGCGAGCTGTGGCACCTGGACTTCTACCAGGTGGACCTGACCCGCAAGATCTCCGGCCCGGTGCCCGTGCACTTCGTCGGCGAGTCGCCGGCCGTGCGCGACCGCGGCGGCATCCTCGTGACGCACTCGGACTCCGTCGAGGTCGAAGCGCTCCCGGCCGACATGCCCGAGGCGCTTGAGGTGTCGATCGAGTCCCTAGCGGACTTCGACTCCTACCTCCACGCGAAGGACATCAAGACCGGCCCGGGCGTGACCGTCATCTCGGACCCGGAGCACCTGCTGGCGGCGATCACCCGTCCGCGCATCGTCTCCGAGGCGGCCGAGGAGGAGATCGTCGAGGGCGAGCAGGAGGCCACCGAGGGTGGCGAGGAAGCCGCCGAGGGCGAGGCCTCCGAGGAGGCTGCTGCCGAGTAGCTACTCGACGGCTAGTTCAGACCGAAGGGACGCCGTCCCGCTCAGCTCGAGCGGGGCGGCGTTCTGCTTCATGACGTCCGTGCGGAGCTGGCCGCACGCCGCCGCGATCTCCTGGCCGCGCTCGACGCGCACCGTGGCGTTGACGCCGTGAGCCTGGAGCTCGCGCTGGAATGTCCTCACCCGTTCCCGGCTCGGCGGTCGCAGCCCCGGGCCGGCGGTGGGGTTGTAGGGAATGAGGTTCACGTGCGCCTGGATGCCGCGGATGCGCGCAGCGAGAGTCCGCGCCTGCTCGGGGCTGTCGTTGACGTGATCCAGCAGTGCATAGGCGAAGGTGACGCGGCGACCGCGCTTCGCGATGTAGCGCCGGGCGGCATCCACGAGCTCGTGGATCGTCACGCCGCCCGCGGTGCGGATGAGCTGCCGGCGGAGGTCGTCGTCGGGCGCGTGTAGCGAGATCGTGAGGCCGATCTGCAGTCCTTCGTCGGCCAGCCGGTCGATGGCGCGCACGAGGCCGACCGTCGAGACAGTGATCCCACGCTGGCGCATATCCAGCCCCTCGGGACGCACCATCCAGCGGAGCGCGGCGACGGTGGCGTCGTAGTTCGCGAGCGGCTCGCCCATCCCCATGAACACGACGTTGGTCACGCGGCGCTCACGGGTGAAGTGCAGCAGCTGGGCGAGGATCTCGGCCGGGCTGAGGTTCCTCGTGAAGCCCTGCTGGCCCGTGGCGCAGAAGGTGCAGCCCATCGCGCAGCCGACCTGCGTGGAGATGCAGACGGTGGTGCGGTCCGGCAGGGCGCCGGCCTCGGGCTCCTCGTCGCCGCCCTCGTAGTCCATCCGGACCGCCTCGACGGCGTCGCCCTGCGTCCCGGAGGACGGGCCGAGGTCGAGGAGCACCTTCGAGGTGGCGCCGTCGTCCGCCGTGCGCTCGGCGATCACCGGGAGGATGTCGATGGCGAACTCCTCGGCCAGCCGCTCGCGGAGCGGCGCCGGCAGATTCGTCATCTCGTCGAAGGAGGTCGCGCCGTGCTTGAACACCCACTGCGCGATCTGCTTCGCCCGGAACGCAGGCTGATCCCACGAGGCAAGCTCCGCCTCGAGTTCCTCCAGGGAGAGGTCCAGCAGGTGGCGTGTCGTCATCACATCCAGCGTACGTGCTCAGAGCCGGAGCGGCTCACCCTAGCCGCGCGCCGATGAGGTCGCGGTCGCCGTTGAGGTAGGCCTCGATCGGCGTCGGGCGCTTGCCGGGGCGCTGCACCTCGAGCAGCGCGAGGGCGCCCTCCCCGCAGGCGACCACGGCCCGCGCCATGCGGCCGGGGAGGGCGGGCGTGAGCGCCGACCCGTCGCCGGCGAGGACGGTGCCCGGTTCGGCGCCCGGGACGCCCGGGAGCGGCCAGGCGCCGTGGAGGAGGAACGGTTCGCCTCGGTACGTCGTGGTCGCGAGGGGCCACGGATGGAAGGCGCGGACCCGCCGCCAGATCGCCTCTGCCGGCTCGCGCCAGTCGATCGCCCCGTCCGCACGCGACAGCTTCGGGGCGAACGTCGCCTCGGAGGCGTCCTGCGGATGCTCCTCGATCTCGCCCGCGACCCAGCGGGGGAGGACGTTCCCCAGCAGCTCCGCACCCAGCTCGGCGATGCGGTCGGTGAGCGTGCCGGCGGTGTCGAGCGGGTCGATGCGCGTCTCGACCTGCGCCACGATCGGCCCGGCGTCGACCTCGCGCACGACGCGCATGATCGTCGCGCCGCTCGCCCCATCGCCCGCGAGGATCGCGCTCGCCACCGGGGATGCGCCCCGGTGCCGTGGCAGCAGCGAGGCGTGCACATTCAGCACCTGGTGCGGGAACAGCTCCAGCAGGTGGTTCGGGAGGATGTGCCCCGAGGCCGCCACGACGCCGATGTCCGGGGACAGCGCGCGGAGCGCCTCGGTGGTCTCGCGCCGCACCTTCTCGGGCTGGACGAACCTCGTGAGCCCGGCGTCGACGGCGGCCTCCTTCACGGCCGTCATCTGGGGTGCGCCGCTCCGCCCGCGCGGGCGGTCGGGCTGCGTCACGACCGCGACCACCTCGGCGCCCGGGAGCGCGAGGCAGGCGCGCAGGCTGGGGACGGCGTAGTCCGGCGATCCGAAGAAGACGATGCGAGTCGGCACTAGTCGGCGAGCCTCCAGCGCTCGATGTCCTCGAAGCGCGAGGACGGGCTGACGAGCAGCATCGGCTCGAGGCCGATCAGCGTGTCCGGGTGAACGTAGGTCATCGCCGGATAGGCGATCACCACGCTGGCCCCCAGCTCGTCGAAGCGTGCCTGGAACAGCGCGTACAGCTCCCGCCGCTCGGCCACGTCGAGGGTGGTGCGGCCCGCCTCGAGGAGCGCGTCCGCCTCGGCGTCGCTGAACGCGGCAACGTTCCCCGCGGTGACCTGGGAGGTGTGCCAGCCGGTGTACGGGTCCGGGTCGGCCGGCGTCTCCCACCCGAACAGGGCGAGGTCGTAGTTGCCGGGACGCAGGTATTCGGAGACGACGCGTTGCGCGGGGGCGGTGATGAGCTCGACCACGACGCCCGCCTCCGCGAGCTGTGCGGCGATCGCCTCCGCGAGCGTGGTGCGCTCCGGCTCGCCGTTCGTGACCAGCTCGAGGGTGAGCCGGGCGCCGTCGCGGGTGCGGACACCGTCCGGCCCGCGCTCCCACAACGCCGCCGCCCACAGTTCCTCCGCGTCCGGCCGGTCGCGCTCGGGCGATGCGTGGAGCCACGACCCCGGCGGGATGACACCCGTGCCCGGCCGCAGGCCCCCATCCACCGCACGCACGATCGCCTCCGTGTCGAGAGAGGCCGCGAGCGCCGCGCGTGTCCTCGGATCCTCAAGGGCGCCGCGGCGATTGTTGAGGTAGAGCACCGTCAGGGCGTCCGTCGGCAGCACGGTCGCGGCGAGGGACTCGCGCGCGCCCACGAGCTCCTCGATGGCCGTGGTGGTCGCCGTCTCCGGCAGGAGCGCCCCATCCACGTCACCCGCGCGCAGCCATTCGATCTGCTCCTCGGGGGATGTTGCGAAGCGCAGCTCGAGCTCGGCGATCGGAGGCGTGCCCCGGAAGTAGGAGGTGTTGTGGCGGAGGACCGCCCGGTCGCCGTTCAGCGACGTCAGGCGGTACGGCCCCGTGCCGATCGGGCTCCGCTCGAACGGCCGTGCCTCGAAGCCCTCGCCGCGGTCGAGCTCAGCGGCGAGGTGCTCCGGGAGGAGCCCGACGGTGGCGCGGACGAGGAAGTCCGCGGCCGGCTCGGGGAGGCGGATGAGCACGGTGGTGGCGTCGTCCACGAACACCTGTACGTCCTCCCACTGCGCCTTCAGGGAGGGTGGGCCGCTGAACGTCTCCGACTGGATGCGCGCGATCGTGAAGGCCACGTCCTCCGCGTCGAACGCAGCGCCGTCGTGCCACGTCGCGTCCGACCGTAGGTGGAAGGTGTAGGTGAGCTGGTCCGGGGTGACCTCCCAGCGTTCGGCGAGGTCCGGCTCGGGCGAGCCGTCCGCCCGGAGCCGCATGAGGCCGCTAAAGATCAGCGCGGTGAGGTCCGCCTCTGCCTGGCTCGCGGGCTCCACCAGCGGGTTGATCCGCACCGGCCGCCCGAGGACGGCCTCGCGGTAGGCGCCCGATTCCGATCCCGCGGTGCGGCCGGCGGCCAGCCAGCCGACGGCGATCACGGCGACGCCGACCGCGAGCAGGGCGGTGAGGGCTCCTCGAGCGAAGGTCAGAGGCAGGGCCGTCGGCATCTCGTGCCCGGCGAGGCGGCTAAGACGCCGCGACGCTCCAGGCAGCGATGCCGAGGAAGATCACCACCGTGAGGATCGTCAGGCGGTGCAGCGAGCGCTGCATGCCTCGGCGTGTGCGGAAGGATGCGTCCTGGCCGCCGAGGGCGGCGCCGAAGCCCGTCCCGCGCACCTGGAGCAGCACCAGCACCGTGAGCAGCGCCGAGACGAGGATGGTGGCGATGGACAGGAAGTCGCGTAGTTCCATGGTCAGAGCAGGCTACGGCCCGGCCGAATCAGCAGCAACTGACGCCCGCTGCGATCAGGCGCCACCGCGGGGGCCTAGTCCTTGAACGCGACGGAGACCTGCGCCCGCAGGTCGCGCTCGTAGTAGGCGCGCATGACGGACGCCGCGAGGCGTTCCGTGTCGTGCCGGTACCGCTTCTCGGGATCCACGAGGTCGGCGAGGACGAGCCGGGCGGTGCCGTAGTTGCCGTCCCCGGGCGCCACGACGGGCTGGGAGTTCCACTCGGCCGGGAGTGGGGCGGCGGGCAGGTTGCTGTTCGCGAGCACCGCGTCACAGACGTCGTCGCGGCCGAGGTGGCGGCGAAGGACCGCGAGGTGGTCGGCGGCGTTGTAGCCGTCGGTCTCGCCGTGCTGCGTGGCAACGTTCGAGATGAACACGGTGTAACCGCTGGACTCCTGCAGGGCGCGGTTGATCCCGCGCACGAGGAGGTTCGGGAGGATCGACGTGTAGAGGCTGCCGGGGCCGATGATGATCAGGTCGGCATTGCGGATCGCGGCGACGACGAGCGGGTTCGCCTCCACCTCCCGCGGTTCGAGGCGGACCTCCTGGGGCGGCACCCCCTTCTCGGGGATCCGCGACTCGCCACGCACCTCCGAGCCGTCCGGGAAGCGCGCCACGAGGGCGACGTCGTCCAGGGTGGATGGCAGGATGCGGCCCCGGACCGCGAGCACGCGCGAGGTCTCCTCGATCGCGGTCTCGACGCTGCCCGTGACCTCCGCCATGGCGGTGATGAAAAGGTTGCCGAACGAGTGCCCGGCGAGGCCGTCGCCGGCGCGCTCGTCGAAGCGGTACTGGAAGAGCTCGGTGACGAGGGGTTCCGCCTCGGCGAGGGAGGCGATGCAGTTGCGGATGTCGCCGGGCGGGATCACCTTCAGGTTCTGGCGGAGCTTCCCGGAGGAGCCGCCGTCATCGGCGACCGTCACGATCGCGGTGAGGTTCGCCGTGTACTCCTTGAGCCCGCGCAGCAGGTTCGAGAGCCCCGTGCCGCCGCCGATCGCGACGATCTTCGGGCCGCGTCCGCGCGTGCGGTTGCGGTAGACCGCGTCGAAGACGTCGGTGGCGGCGCTCGAGGGTGGCATGACGGCCAGCGCGACGGACTGGTTCAGCTTCCAGGCGGAGACGATCGTGAGCGTGGACGCGCCCGTGATGAAGATCAGGCCACGCGCCCAGCGCGGGATGAACTGCAGGGTGACGTAGTAGGCCCATGCCGGGAACTCGAAGGTGGTGTACGCCTCGCGCAGCAGGTACGCGAAGCCGAGGGCCATCACCGCGATCGCTACCAGCAGGAGTAGCAGCCAGCGCTTGATGTGCAGGCCGAAGTACAGCCACTTCGTCAGGTTGTCGCGACTCAGGCCAACCTCGATGTCGCCCGCCCCTGCGGAGAAGTAAACGGCGTGCCGATCACGGGGTCAACACGGGGACGTTGAGAAGCAGTCCCGCCACTGGTCGGAGGCGTGGTCAGGCGTCCAGGTGCTTACGCAGCAGGTCGGCCACCTGGTTCGCATCCGCGCGGCCCTTCGCGCCCCGCATCACCTGGCCGACGAGGAATCCGATCGCACTCTGCTTGCCGGCGCGGTAGTCCTCCACCGGCTTCGGGTTCGCCTCGATCGCGGCCGTCACCAGCGCATCGATCGCGCCTTCGTCGCTGACGGCGCCCAGGCCCTGCGCCTCGACGATCGCCTTCGGCATCTCGCCGCCGGCGAACGCCGTCGCGAGCACGTCCTTCGCGGTGGTGGCGGTGATCGCCTTCGACTCGACGAGCGTGACGAGCTCGGCGATGTGCGCCGGGGTGACCTTCGTGTCGGAGAGCTCGGCCTCCTGGCCGCGCTCGTTGAGGTGCTTCGCGACGTCACCGATGAACCAGAGGGCCACGGGGCGGGCGAGGGGGACACCGGCGCCGCGGACGGCTTCCTCGAACGCCTCGGCGCGTTCGCGCGAGTCGGTGAGGGTGCGCGCCTCGTCCCCGGTCAGGCCGTACTCGCCTTCGAACCGGGAGCGTCGCGCGTCCGGCAGCTCCGGCATCCGCGCGCGGATCTCCTCGAGGGTGTCCGCCTCGATGAGCATCGGGGGGAGGTCAGGCTCCGGGAAGTAGCGGTAGTCGTGCGCCTCTTCCTTGGAGCGCTGGGAGACCGTCTCGCCGGTGGCGTCCACGTAGCCGCGCGTCTCCTGGACGATCCGCTCACCCGCGTCGACGAGCCGTGACTGCCGCTCGATCTCGAACTCGATCGCCCGCTGCACGGAGCGGAAGGAGTTCATGTTCTTCACCTCGACCTTGGTGCCGAGGGCGGTCTCGCCGCGCGGCCGGATGGAGACGTTCGCGTCACAGCGCAGCTGCCCCTTCTCCATGTCCGCGTCCGCGATGCCGAGATAGCGCATGGTCTGCCGGAGCTTGCGCAGGAACGCGGCAGCCTCCGCGCCGGAGTGCATGTCGGGCCGGGTGACCAGCTCCATGAGCGGGGAGCCGGAGCGGTTCACGTCGATGAGCGAGTAGCCCTCGGCGCCGTCGTCCCGGTGGAGGAGGCGGGCGGTGTCCTCCTCGAGGTGGATGCGCTCGAGGTGCACTGTGCGGCGCTCGCCATCGACCTCGATCTCGAGCTCGCCGCCCACGCAGAAGGGCTGGTCGTACTGCGAGATCTGGTAGCCCTTCACCAGGTCCGGGTACGGGTAGTTCTTGCGGTCGAACTTCGCGTGGCGCGGGATCTCGCAGCCGAGCGCCAGGCCGGCCATCAGCGTGTACGCGACGGCCTGCTGGTTGATGACGGGAAGCATCCCCGGCATGCCGAGACAGACGGAGCAGACGTGCGTGTTCGGCGCCGTGTCGAAGTACTCCCGGTCGCAGGAGCAGAACATCTTGGACTTCGTCTTCAGCTGGATGTGGACCTCCACGCCGATGACGGCCTCGTAGTCGGTCCGGGTCTGCGTTGTCATGCTCTGTGCTCCGCTCTCCCTCGATCCTACCGCGCGCCGCCCTTCGGGGCGTCCGGCCGGCGAGGCTGCTCGGCTACGGGGCGCGGGAGGCTCCCGCCGTACAATCGACGCATGTCCCCTTCTCCCGAGCCGCCCTCGCTGCCGCCGCTCGACCACTCCGCACCGGGGACGCCGATCCGCATCCTCTCGACGAAGTACGACGGCTCCCCGCACTACGACTACTGGGGCCGGCTCATCGACCAGCACGACGGCGTCATCCGCGTCGTGACGGACGCCGGCACCGCCACCCGCGGCTACCGGGGCGAGGGTGCGATGCGGAGCGGGATGACGCAGCTGTTCTTCACGGACCGCTGGTACAACGTCTTCCACAACTACCAGCCCGTCGGCCGCCTGGGCATGCACTGGTACGCGAACATCGGCACCCCCGCCCGGATCGAGGGCGACACGCTCCACTGGGTCGACCTCGACCTCGACCTGATGGACACCCGCGACCGCGGTCTGTTCGTGGACGACGAGGACGAGTTCGCCGAGCACCGGGAGTCCATGGGGTACCCCCCGGAGGTCGTGCGCTGCGCCGAGGCCGCCCTGGAGGAGCTCCTCCAGCTCTCGCGCGGGTTTCGCTTCCCGCTGGACCACGCGAACCACGTCCCTTGACCGCCACGGTCGAGGTGGATCGGGCACGGCGGACGCGTCTGGCGCCCGTTGCGCCTGCCGGGCTCGCCTGAGGGCGGTCCACGCCGCGTAGACTCCACGCATGCCCAAGCGCGACGACCTCCCTCCCGGCGTCCAGCCCGGCTTCTTCGCCGCGGAGCGCCGCGCGTCCGTCCCGCTCGGGGCGCCGCTGGCCGCCCGGATGCGGCCCCGGACGCTGGAGGAGTACCAGGGCCAGGATCACATCGTCGGCCCCGGCGGTCCGCTCCGCCGCTTCATCGAAGGCGACGAGCTGCCCTCGATCATCCTGTGGGGGCCGCCGGGGTGCGGGAAGACGACGCTCGCGAACATCATCGCGAACCACACCCAGCGTCACTTCGAGGAGCTCTCCGCCGTCACGAGCGGCATCGCCGACGTGCGCCGTGTGGTGAAGGAGGCGGACGACCGCCTCCGGATCTCCGGGCGGCGCACCATCCTGTTCGTCGACGAGCTCCACCGCTTCAACCGCACCCAGCAGGACGGCCTGCTCCCGCACGTCGAGGCGGGCACCGTCACCCTCATCGGCGCGACCACGGAGAACCCGTCGTTCTACGTCGTCGCGCCGCTGCTCTCGCGCTGTCGCGTCTTCCGCCTGGAGCTCCTCCAGCCCTCGGTCATCGAGAGCCTGATGATGGCGGCGCTACGGGACGAGGAGCGCGGTCTGGGGCGGCTCAAGCTCACCGTGGACAACGACGCTCTCGATGCGATCTCGCACGCCGCCGCCGGCGATGCTCGCTCGGCGTACAACATCCTCGAGGCGGCCGCGACGCTGGCGACGCAGGCGACGGACGCCACGGGACGGCCACACATCACCCGCGACGTGGTGGAGGGGGCCGCCCAGCACCGCACGATCCTCTACGACCGCGAGGGCGACGCCCACTACGACACGATCTCCGCGTTTATCAAGAGCGTGCGCGGCTCTGACCCGGATGCTGCGCTCTACTGGCTCGCGCGGATGCTCGAGGCGGGCGAAGACCCGATGTTCGTCGCGCGGCGCATCGTGATCCTCGCGGCGGAGGACATTGGGCTCGCGGCGCCGGGGGCGCTCCAGCTGGCCGTGGCGGCGCAGCAGGCCGTGCATTTCCTTGGCATGCCAGAGGGCCGCCTCCCGCTGGCCGAGGCCACGGTCTACCTCGCGCTCGCGCCGAAGTCGAACAGCGCCTACGCGGCATACAACCGCGCGCTCCAGGACGCCCTCGCGACGCGGAACGAGCCGGTGCCGCTCCACCTGAGGAACGCGTCGACGAAGCTCATGAAGGAGTTCGGGTACGGCGACGGCTACCAGTATGCCCACGACTACGAGGGCCACGTGGCGCCGGACCAGACGTACCGGCCGGACGCCGTGGAGGGCCATCGCTACTACTTCCCGGGCAACCTCGGGTACGAGGCGCGCGGTCGCGGCTGATCGTTGACGGTCGAGCAGACGCAGAGAGGGCGGGCCACTGGCCCGCCCTCTCTGGTTGGAGCGTCGCCGGGGTGCGACACCCCGTGTGTGCTACTCGACCGTGAAGGCCGCGTGCATGCCGGTCTCGTAGTGAGCCGGGATGTTGCAGATGAGGACGTAGTTGCCCGCCTCGAGGGTCAGGGTCAGGTCCTCGCTGGCGCCGCCAGCGATCTGCGAGGTGCGGCCGAGCACTTCGACCTCGTCCTCGACGACCACGCCACCCTCGACCGGGAGGGCGTCCGCGGCCTCGTCGGTCTTGACCACGACGAGCTCGTGCGGGATCGCACCGGCGTTGTTCAGGGTGAAGGTGACCTCACCGGCCGCGGCCTTGTCGGCGCCGAGCGCGAACGCGAACTCGGTGGCCTCGACGGTGATGGCGCCGGCGGCGGCCTCTTCGCCCTCGCCCTCGCCCTCCTCGGTGGCCTCGGCGGTGGCGGTCGTCTCCTCCTCGGCGTCCTCCTCGTCAGACGACGAGCAGGCGGCGAGCAGGCCGAGCGACAGGGCGCCGAGCGCGAACAGCAGCATGAACCGGGACCAACGCGACTTCATAGGGTTCCCTCCGTACGAGCGGGCCCGATGCGAGCCCGCAATACGTCAGAAAGTACCCCTTGTGACACTACGCACAATCATCTTTGTACGAGGAGTCACAAAGCGGACGGGACCTTCGTCCATCCTGCCCGCCGTCGCCCTTCGCGCCCCGTTGCGGCCCTCCGCGGCGTCGTGCCGCGCGAGGGACTCCCGGACGCGCCCTACTCGACGGTGAAGGGCGCGAACATGCCGGCGGTGTAATGCCCGCTGGTGTTCGAGAACACCACGTGCGCGCCCGGTTCCAGCTCCACCGTCACAGTGCCGGAGGCCCCGGGGTCGAGTGGACCGGTGTCGCCGAGGATCTCGACCTGCGCCGCGTCGACATCGACGCCGGTGACGGGGAGGGAGCTCGGGTCGCCCTCGTGACGGACGATGGCGAAGCTGTGCGGCAGCGCGCCCGAGTTGGTGACGGTGTACGTCACCTCGCCAGCGGAGGCCGTCGCCGACGAGAGCTGGATCGCGAACTCGTGCGGATCTCCCAGCGTGACCGTGATCGCCTGGGCGTCGCCGCCCCCGCCGCTACTCTCGCCGTCCTCGCTATCGTCGGAGCCGACGCAGGCGGTGAAGGCCGCTGCGAGCACGAAGAGCCCCAGGAGACCGGTCCAGCGCAGGGAGCGAGACATCCGACCCTCCATCACGCGATGCACGACGACCGGGCTCCGCCACGCGCCCGGCGTGGCGGTCGCCCTACCATGCGCCGGCCGCCACGCCGGACGCGTGGCCGGCCCGGACGGAGGTGACGCATGGGACTCAAGGATCGCACGCCGACGACTCAGGAGGAGTACCAGCGGTACCGGGCGACCCTGACGAACTGGTCACGATGGGGCGCCGACGACCAGCTCGGTACGCTGAACCACATCACCGCGGCGACCCGCGCGGCGGCCGCGTCCCTCGTCCGCGAGGGACGCACGGTCTCCTGCGCCAATCCGCTCGCGACGCGCGCCGTGGTCCCGGACGAACGACGTAACCGCGTCGCCGCCGACCACCGGATGACGGTGAACCCGGGCTCGTGCGTCGACTACATCGGCGTCTCGTACCACGGCTTCGTGAACACCCACATCGACGCGCTCTGCCACATCTTCACGGGACCGACGACGGACGGCGCGGGCGGACGGCTCTACAACGACGCCGACCCGGCGCTCATCACCGAGACGGGCGCGACGACGCACTCCATCGACCGCTGGCGGGGCGGGATCGTGACGCGCGGCGTGCTCTACGACATCCCGCGTATGCGCGGCCAGGACCACGTCCAGCTCGGCGAACCCGTCGAGGGCTGGGATCTGGAGGACTGGGCCAGGCAGGTGGGCATCCAGCCGCGCCCTGGCGACGCCGTCCTGATCCGATCGGGCGCGGAGCCGTTCTGGCGCGCGAACCCGGACTTCGCGATGGAGATGCCGCTGAACACCCCGGGCGTCGCGGTCTCCTGCCTCGAGTTCTTGCACGACACGGACGCGGGCCTGATGGGGTGGGACCTCCAGGAGGCGGGGCAGCAGCCGGACTATGGCGAGCGGATCCCGGTCCACGCGATCGCGATCCCGTACATGGGGCTGCCGTTGCTCGACAATGCAAGCTTCGAGGCGCTCTCCGAGGCATGCGCTGAGACCGGACGCTACGAGTTCATGCTGGTGATCGCCCCGCTGGTCGTCCTCGGCGGCACCGGCTCGCCCGTCAATCCGATCGCCACGTTCTAGCGGGCCGCACCGGGGAGCCGCCGGCAGTTCGTTCCGAGGCCGGCACTCGACGGTGATTAGTCCGTGCGCCTGGGATTACTCGGTGTCCGGCTTCGCGGCCGCGCGGACGGCTGGGCTCCCGCCGATCGCGTGCTAGATTCCGCGTTCCGGGAGGGGGAACCGTGGACCAACCACTCGAGGGCATCCGCGTCCTGTCCATGGAGCAGGCCGCCGCGCTGCCGTTCGCGATGCGCCACCTCGCGGACCTCGGCGCCGAGGTCATCCGCGTCGAGTCGCACGCCCGGGCCCGTCCGCCCGCCGTCACCGAGACCGACCTCGCACGGAACAAGCTCCGCTGGGGCCTGGACCTGAACGTGGAGGGCGCCCCGGAGCTCTTCCGCCGCGTTGCCGCGAACGTCGACGTGGTGGCGCACAACTTCACGCCGCGCGTGATGCGGAAGTTCGGGATCGACTTCGAGTCGATCCGCGCCGTCAACCCGGACGTCGTCTACCTCTCGATCACCGGCTTCGGCACCACCGGGCCCTGGGGTGAACGGCCGCTGTTCGGGCCGGGCGCCGAGGCGGTCTCGGGACACAACCTGCTCATCGGCGAAGCGGATGCGTGGCCAGGCCGGCCGGGGACGATCGTCTACGCGGATAACAACACCGGCCTCAACGCCGTCGTCGCGATCCTCGCCGCACTCGACCACCGCGATGAGACGGGCGAGGCGGTGCACATCGACCTCTCACTCTACGAGGCGGCGATCGCCCACCTCGGCGTCGCGGTGACAGAGCGGGCGTTCGGGGGCGAGCTGCCGGCGCGGAACGGCAACGCCGACCCGCGCTACCTGGTCCACGACGTCTTCGCAGCGCTGGGGACGGACCGCCACGTCGCGATCGCTGCGCGCGAGGACGACCGGGACGCCCTCGGGCGTGTGCTTGGGATCGACTACGTCTCCCGCGAGACGGTCGCGGGGCGCATCGCCTCGATGACCGCGGAGGACGCGGCGACCGCGCTGCAGGAGGCCGGCGTCGCGGCGCACGTCGCCTCGGACGCGGCCGACCAGTCGGCCGACGCCCACCTCTGGGCGCGCGGCTACTTCGGGCTCCTGGGCGAGGAGGATCCTCACCCGCACCAGGGTCCCGCCTTCGGGGGTGGCATCGATCTCCCGCTGGAGGCCGCCCACTTCGTCGGCCAGGACAACCAGTACGTGCTGTCCACCATCGCCGGCCTGTCCGACGCCGAGATCGGGGAGGCCGAGGCTTCCGGCGCGGTCGGCGCCGCGCCGGGCCGGAACGCCAGGCCCGCAGCGCGCCCGAACCCGGAGCAGTACGCCGTGCGCATCCAGCGCGGCGAGCTTGCCCGCGTCGAGGATCATCCTGACCGCTGGCGGGAGCTGGCCCGATGAGACGCGCGCTCGATCTCTCCAGCGGCGTCGGCGCCGCTTACGCCGGGCGGATGCTCGCCGAGCTGGGCTGGGACGTGGTGAAGGTGGAGCCTCCCTCGGGCGACCCGCTGCGCGCCGAGGAATCCCGCTGGGGCGGCGGGCGCGGCGGCGCCTTCGCCTTCGCGAACTACGGCAAGCGCGGCGTCGTCGCCGACGAGTCGATCGTCATCGAGCTGGCGCGCGCCGCCGATGTCGTCCTGGGCGACTTCTCGCCAGGGGGCTGTCACGGCTCCGGGATCTCCGCGGGGATGTTCGCCGCCGTCGAACCGCGACGCGCCGTCGTCTCCGTCTCGCCGTTCGGATTGACCGGCCCGGCGGCGAACTGGGCCAGCAGCGACATGATCGTCCAGGCGGCGAGTGGCCTCATGTTCCTCACGGGCGAGGCGGACCAGCCGCCGATGCAGCTGCCGCCGTACGCCGCGGCGATCACCGGCGGGCTCGCCGGGGCTGCGGCGGCACTCGCCGCCGCCCGGAGCGCCTCGAAGGACGGGCAGCTGCGCCGCGTCGACGTCTCGATGATGGAGGCGCTCGCCTCGCACACCTACGGGCAGACGACGAACTACGTCTACAACGGCGAGGTGGCGCGCCGCGAGCAGTCAGTGAAGCAGGCGCTGCGAATGGTCCCAGCGAGCGACCGCTTCGTCTACTGCGCGCCCGGCGCCGTCGCGAACGTCGACATGCGTGGGGTCGCGGAGTTGCTGGGCGAGCCCCGGCTGACCGAGGAGCGCTTCCAGACCGCCGAGGGGCGCATGAAGCACTACCAGGAGTACCTGGACCTCTTCGTGCCGCCGTTCCGCCGGAAGACCGCGCAGGAGTGGTTCGAGGAGGCCGAGAAGCTGCACCTCACCTTCTCCCTCGTGCAGACCGTTGATGACCTCTTCGCCTGTCCGCAGCTCGCGTCGCGCGTGTCGCTTCGGACGGTTACCGACCCGGACGGCCGCACGGCGCCGATGCCCGGCAGGGCGTTCCGACTGGAGGGCGGACCGCCCGAGGCGTCGCGGCCGTGGCCGGCGATTCCAGGCGAGCACACCGAGGAGGTACTGCGGGAATGGCTGGGCCAGGAATGACCTCGAACGCATCGACCGAGACGCCGCGGGTGCTCGCGGGCGTGCGCGTCGTCGACCTCTCCGCCACGCTCGCGGCGGCCTGGGCCTCGCGCCTGCTCGCGGACGCCGGTGCGGACGTCGTCCTCATCGAGCCGCCCGAGGGCAGCCCCATCCGGCGCATGGGTCCGTTCACGGACGCGGGCGCCAGCGTCCCCGAGGCGCAGTTCCTCGCGAACAAGCGATCGGTCACCCTCGACCTTGCCGACGCCGCGTCGCTCGAGGTCGCCCGCCGGCTGATCGGCGGCGCGGACATCGTCGTGTCGAGCTTCACACCGTCCCGCCTCGAGGCGCTCGGTCTCACCTACGCCTCGCTCGGACGGCCCGAGCTGGTCATGACGCACGTCACCCCGCATGGGATGACCGGCGCGCTCGCCGAGGTGCCCGGCAACGACCTGACCGTGGGCGCGCGCTCGGGCTGGGCGTCGATCAACGGCACGCAGGACCGCGAACCGCTGAAGCCGGCGGCGTGGACGTCCTCGTACTGCGCGGGCATCGCCGCGTACGGGGCGACGGTGGCCGCGCTCCGCTGGCGCGATGGCCATCCGGGCGAGGGCCAGGAGGTCGACGTCGCCGAGGCCGAGGTGATGGCGGGCACGTTCGCCCCTGGCATGCTCCGGTCGCTCTACACGGGGCAGGCGCAGACGCGCCAGTCCGCTGACGATCAGCTCGCCGGCCCCGTCCCGGTCGCGGACGGGCACTTCGCGCTCACGCTGAGCCGCGCCCACTTCTGGCGGGACGCGATGAACCTCCTCGGACTGGAGGACCTCGCCGAGGACGAGCGGTACGGCGCGTCCTGGTTCCGGCAGGCGAACCGCGAGGAGTACTCCGGCCGCGTCGCTGAGGCGATGAGCCGCTGGAACAAGATGGAGCTGTTCGATGAGCTGGCGATCCGGCGCGTCGTCGCGGGGCCCGTGCTCTACATGCCGGAGCTGCGCACCACCGACCACCTCGAGGCGCGGGGGTACTGGCGGCGGCCCGCGGACGCCCCGGACGGGCCCGAGTACCCGGGTCCGGCGTACCAGATGACGGAGACGCCTCAGACGCTGGCCCGCCGCGCGCCGCGCGCCGGGGAACACACCGCCGAGGTCACGCGGGAGGTGCAGTCGTGAGTGGCCCGCTCTCCGGCACGCGTGGCATCGTGCTGACGCAGGCATGGGCCGGCTCCTGGTGCACGAGCCTGCTCGGGCAGATGGGCGCCGACGTCGTGCAGATCGAGGTGCGCAAGCGCCCGGACTCCTGGCGCGGTGACTACTCCGCGCCGATCCCGTCCCAGCTACGCGACCGTCCGAACGCCACGCACCCGTGGAACTGCAGCCCGCTCTACAACTCCGTGAACCTGGGCAAGCGCTGCATCACGCTCGACCTCGGCACCGAGGAGGGCATGGCGGTCTTCAAGCGGCTGCTCACGTTCGCCGACTTCTGCGCCGAGAACTTCTCCCCGCGTGTGATCGGCAACTTCGGCATCGCCTACGAGCAGATGCGGGAGATCAAGCCGGACATCATCCTCGCGAGCCTCTCCGCCTACGGCCACAGCGGACCGTGGACCAACATCCCCGGCATCGGCGGCACCATCGAGCCGTCCTCGGGGATGTCCGGGATGCTGGGATACGAGGGCGGCCCGCCGCTGAACTCCGGCCAGATGTTCCCGGACGCGATCGCCGCGCTGAACGGCGTCGCCGCGATCGTGACCGCGCTGCGGCACCGCGATCTCACTGGCCAGGGCCAGTACGTCGACCTCTCGATGATGGAGTCGAGCCTCGCCGCCGTCGGGGACGCCTACCTTGAGTTCTCGATGGCTGGGCGGCAACGTCCGCGGCTGGGGAACCACCACCCCTCGTTCGCGCCGCACTCGATCTACCCCGCACGCGGCGCGGAACGCTGGATCGCGATCGCGTGCGAGGACGAGGCGCAGTGGTCCGCCCTCGCGGGCGTCGCCGCGCTCGGCTGGGCGGATGACGCCCGCTACGCATCGATGGCGTCGAGGAAGGCGAACGAGGCCGCGCTCGACGCTGCCATCGCGGCGTGGACGGCGGAGCAGGACCGCGACGAGCTTGCAGGGCGGCTGTCGGCGGCCGGCGTCATCGCGGCGCCGGTGCTCGATGCCCTCGAGGTGGCGAAGGACGCGAACCTCCGCGCGCGGGGCGTGGTGCGTGAGATCGACCATCCCGAGGCCGGCGTGTTCCCGCAGGTCACGCTGCCGATGCACTTCTCCCGCACGCAGCCCGATGCGCCGCGCCCCGCGCCGTTGCAGGGCCAGCACAACCACGAGGTCCTCGCCGAGCTGCTCGAGATGAGCGCGGACGAGGTCGATGCGCTCATCCGCTCCGGGGTTTCCGGCGGAGGCCCGCCCGACTAGCCACACCACCAGCCGGCCCAACCGGGCGACGAGGAGCACCATGCCGGACTACAACTTCATCAAGTACGAGCAGCACGACCGCGTCGTGCGGCTGATCCTCAACCGCCCGCAGTACCGCAATGCGCAGTCATGGCGCCTGACGGAGGAGCTGGACGACGCCTTCCAGCACGCGGCGCAGGACAACACGGTGGGAGCGATCGTCCTCGCCGGTGAGGGTGACCACTTCTCCGCGGGGCACGACCTGGGGACGCCGGACCAGAAGGCGGACATGGAGGCGCGCCCGCGCGAGGAGGGCCTCCGTGGCCGCTTCTCTGGCGCATGGGACACGAACATCGATCCCAACATGCGCTGGCGGAACCTTCCGAAGCCGACGATCGCCGAGGTGAAGGGCTACACGATCTTCGCCGGCGTCGCGATCGCGGAGGCGATGGACGTCATCTTCGCCGCGGACGACACGATGTTCCTGCCGACGAACTACCAGTACTTCCACGTGCCGTGGGACCTCGGGATCCGGAAGTCGAAGGAGATCCTCTTCGAGTCGCGGTTCATCGACGCCCACGAGGCGCTGGAGCTGGGGCTGGTGAACCGGGTGATCCCGAAGGAGCGGCTCGAGCAGGAGACGATGGAGTACGCGGCGCGCGTCGCCGCGAACGACCCGTTCCAGCTCCGGATGATCAAGCTCGCGATCAACCAGGCCCAGGACGCGCAGGGGTTCACCCAGCACATCTACGGCTCCTACGGCCACCACATCCTCTCCTCCGTCGGCGAGTCGGACCCGGGCTTCGCCCTCCGCGACCCGCGCAAGGAGGGCACCCGCCGCCGCCCGATGGTGCAGCGGGCGATCGAGAACTACGAGCTGGAGAAGCAGCGCCGGGCGCGCGAGTCGCAGGGCTGATCGCAGGACGGGCAGGGACTGATGCCGCAGGTAGCCGATGTCATCGTGGTGGGGGCGGGGAACGCGGCGCTCTGCGCGGCGATCGCCGCGCGGGGGACCGGCGCCTCGGTGCTGGTGATCGAGAAGGCCGAGGAGGGTGAGCGGGGCGGCAACACCTTCTTCACCGGCGGCGGCTATCGCTTTCCCTACAACGGGCTCGAGGATATCCAGCGGCTGATCCCGGACCTCACCCCGGACGAGATCGACCGCATCGACGTCGGGTCGTACCCGGCGGAGAAGTTCAAGGAAGACCTCGTCCGCGTCACCGAAGGCCGCGCCGACGAGGCGATGGTCGACCACCTGATCGAGCACGCCTACCCGACGGTGCAGTGGATGAACCAGGTGGCCGGCCAGCGCTGGGTGCTGATGTACGGCCGCCAGGCCTACGAGGTGGACGGCAAGCTGCGCTTCTGGGGCGGGATGATCGTCGAGGGCGTCGGCGGCGGCGAGGGGATCTCGGAGAGCCTGTTCGCGCAGCTGCCGAAGCACGACATCGACGTGCGTTACGGCACCAAGGGGAGCGCGCTCCTCACCGACAACACGGGCCGCGTGACCGGTGTCCGGGTCAAGGACCGCGAGGGCTACCACGACCTCCAGTGCGGCGCCGTGGTCCTCGCGGCGGGCGGGTTCGAGGCGAACACGGAGATGCGCACCCGCTACCTCGGTGCGGGGTGGGAGGTCGCGAAGGTCCGCGGCACCCGCCACAACACCGGCGACATGATCAAGGCTGCACTGGAGATCGGCGCGCAGTCCTACGGCCACTGGTCCGGTGCGCACGCGGTGGCGTGGGACATGATGGCGCCGCCGACGGGTAACCGGCGCATCGGCGACCTCTACCAGAAGCACTCCTACCCGCTCGGCCTGATCGTGAACATCCACGGCGAGCGCTTCGTCGACGAGGGCGCCGACCTGCGGAACTACACCTACGCGAAGTACGGCCGCGAGATCCTGAAGCAGCCGCACGCGGTGGCCTTCCAGTTGTTCGACCAGCAGACGATCCACCGGCTGCGTGACGAGTACCGCATCAAGGAGGCGACGAAGGCCGAGGCGAACTCGATCCCGGAGCTGGCCTCGAACCTGGGCATCGATGTCGGCGGCCTCGTGCGGACGATCGAGGCGTACAACGCCGCCTGCCAGGACGGGCAGTACGACCCGTCGAAGCTCGACGGCCTGTCGACCGTGGGGATCGAGCCGCCGAAGTCCAACTGGGCGCTCCCGCTCAACCAGCCGCCGTACGTCGGCTATGCCGTCACCTGCGGGATCACGTTCACCTTCGGAGGCCTGCGCATCGACGCGAAGTCGGCGCAGGTCCTCGATACCGAGGATGCCCCGATCCCGGGGCTGTACGCGGCGGGAGAGCTCGTGGGCGGGCTGTTCTGGCACAACTACCCGGGCGGCACCGGGCTGATGGCGGGCGCGGTCTTCGGGCGCGCCGCCGGGGCCTCGGCCGGCCGGGCAACGACCGGCGGATAGCGCGCGGGGACCGGTGGGACGAGACGAGGGCCCCGGACGCTCAGCGTCCGGGGCCCTCGGAGTTCCGGGCGCGGCGTTACCGCACGTCGAGGAAGTTCAGCACGCCCCTCGCCCCGTGGACGCCGCGGGCGACCTCGGCCGCCTGCGCCGATGCGTCCTTCGTGGGCACCGTGCCGCGCAGCTCGACGTAGCCCCCCACGACCGAGGCGCGGACGTCCGCGCCGGCCGCGCCCATGGCCTTCTGGATGCGCATCCGGGCGCGCGCCGCCGTCCCAGCATCGCCGGGGCGCAGGCTCTGCAGGCGGAGCCAGGCGCCCGACAGTCCTCCGCCGCTGGCCTTGCCCGAGGTGGTGATCGAGGTGTTGGTTGCCACTGACGTCCTCCAGCCGACATCGATCCGTTCTGGGATCACTGTGCCGGGGAGGCGCTGAGGGATTCCTGAGTGCGGCCTTCGAGATCGCTGAGACTCGTTCGCGCGCGCACAAGCGCAGCGTGCACGCGCCGTTCGGTTTCGCCGCATACTTGAGCGCGTGAACATCCTCCTCGTCGACGACGACCAGAGCCTCGTCCGCGTCCTGAGGCAGGGGCTCGTTGCCGAGGGGCACACGGTGGCCGCGGCGCACGACGGCGCCGAGGGCTTGCGCCTCGCCGGGAGCCCCGAGTTCGACCTCATCGTCCTCGACGTGATGCTCCCGGAGCTCGACGGCCGCGAGGTGCTGCGGGCGCTCCGCGGCGAGGGCGTGAAGACGCCCGTCCTACTCCTCACCGCGCGCGATGCGGTCTCCGACCGTGTCTCCGGGCTGGAGGCGGGCGCCGATGACTACCTCACCAAGCCGTTCGCCTTCGACGAGCTGCTCGCGCGCATCCGCGCCCTCCACCGTCGTGCGGCGCCGGCGCAACCGGACGTGCTGGAGGTCGGGGAGGTCACGCTGGACCGCGCGAGCCACGAGGTGCGGGTGCAGGGGCGCCGCATCGACCTGACCCCCACCGAGTACCGCCTGCTGGAGCTGCTGATGCAGAACGCCGGGAAGCTCCTCACACGGCAGACGATCCTCGCGCGCGTCTGGGGATACGACATCGAGGTCGCCCCGAACGCGGTCGAGCAGTACGTCCATTACCTGCGCGCGAAGCTCGCCGACGCCCTGCAGGTCACGACGGTGCGAGGCGCCGGCTACCGCCTCGACGTCCCCTGACCGCCGATGTTCAGCGACGCGCGCCGTCAGCTCACGCTCATCTACGCCGCCGCCGGCGTCGTCACGTTCGGCATCCTTGCCGTGGGGATCTATCTCGTGCTCGTCGCGGCGCTCGACCGCGAGATCGACATCGAGATCGAGCACGTCCTCACTGAGGGCATCGACCTCGTCAGCCTTGATCCGGAGGGCACGCGGCTGGACGTGCCCACGGCCTTCGGGCCGGCGTTCCTCTTCGGCTTCAGCTCGGACGGAATCGTCATCAGCAACCCGCGTGACCTTCCGGTGTTCCGCGTCGTCCCCGCCGACAGGGTGCGCTCGGTGGCCGCGAGCGGCGTGGGCGTCGAGGTCACCCGCACCGTCGACGGCGAGCGCTTCCGTCTCCACCTGGAGCCGGTGGCGCGCGGGGACGCGGCTGTCGCCGTGCTCGTCGCGGGCCGCAGCCTCGCCCGTCGTGACGCCGAGGTGCGCCTGGTCACCTGGACGCTCGCTGGGAGCGCCGTGGTGTGGACCGTGCTCGCGTCCGCCATCGCCTACGTCGTCGCCGGACGTGCGCTGCGGCCCATGCGGCAGGCGTACGCCCGGCAGGAGGCGTTCGTCGCGGGGGCGGCCCATGAGCTGCGTTCGCCCATCGGCGTGATCCGCGCGGCCTCCGAGGTCGCCCTCCGGGGGGAGGCTCCGCCGCAGACGCAGACGCTGCTGCGCGAGATCAACGACGTGGCCACGGACGCCTCGACACTGGTCGACACGCTGCTCGACCTCGCGCGGATGCGTCAGGAGGCGACGGACTTCCGCACCTCGAGCGCGCTCGCCGAGGTCGTCGCCCGGGAGCTGTCGCGGATGGACCTCCTGCTGCGGGAGCACGACGTGCGCGTCGTGGACGACCTGGGTGCGGTCGACGTGCGCGCGCCGGAGGCGGAGATCGGGCGCATCGCGCGCGCCCTCCTCGAGAACGTGATCGCGCACACGCCCCGCGGCACCACGGTCATCGTGCGTACGCGACACGCCGGGGCGATGGGCGAGCTCGTGGTCGAGGACAACGGGCCGGGGATCGAGCCAGACGACCTCGAGACGGTGTTCGCCCCCTTCGCGCGCGGCGACGACGCCCGCCGCCGCGGGCACCGCGTGGGGATGGGTCTGGCCATCGTCCAGACGGTGGCGGAGCACTACGGCGGGCGCGTCCGCGCGCGCCCCTCGGAGCGCGGGCCCGGGCTCGTGGTCGAGGTGCACCTGCCCGTGGCCTGACGGTTACGCTGCCCGGACGAACGACGCAGCTCCACCCTCTCGCCCCGATATCCCTGAGGATCGCGATGTCAGCCACGCCCACCCGCACGCTTGCCGCCTTCATCGTCGACACGGACGACCCACCCGAGTGGGTGATGCAGGAGGCGAAGCGGACGCTCGTGAATCTGCTCGCGATCTCCGTCTCCGCCTCGGTGCACCCGTCCTCGGCGCGGCTGCTCGTATGGGCGCGGGCGGAGGGCGCCGCGCCGCAGGCCAGCGTGATCGGGAGCGACCTGGAGACGAGCCCGTCGCTGGCGGCGCTCGTCAACGGCTTCCTCGCGCACCTCCAGGACTATGACGACACCCACTACCCGACGGTCCTCCACCCGAGCGCCCCGGTCTGGCCCGCCGCGCTCGCGGCCGCCGAGGAGACCCGCGCCACGGGCCGGGACGCCCTCGTCGCGTTCGCGCTCGGCTGCGAGGCCGCATGCCGCATCGCGATGTCCGTCCACCCGTGGCACTACGACCAGGGCTGGCACATCACCGGGACCGTCGGCGTCCTTGGGGCGGCCGCGGCCGCCGGCCGCCTCCACGGCCTCGATGCGGAACAGCTCGCGCACGCCCTCGGGTTCGCCGGGACGCAGGCGGGCGGCGTGCGGGAGGTGTTCGGTAGCGACGGCAAGGCCCTCCACGCTGCCCGCGCCGCCTCGAACGGGCTCCAATCCGCGGAGTTCGCCCGCGCGGGGATGACCGCGAACCCGGAGATCCTCGCCGGGCGTCGGGGCTTCTGGGCCGTGCTCTCGCCCAACGGACACAGCGAGGAGGAGCTGCTCGGCGGCCTGGGCGAGCGCTGGGAGCTCCGGCGCAACGGGCTCAAGCCCTACGCGAACGGCGTCGTGTCACATCCAATCCAGGACGGCGTCATCGCCCTCCGCAACGAGCATGGCCTGGCGGCGGAACAGGTCTCGAGGATCGCGCTGCGCGTCAGCCACCTCGTCCCGGAACTCATGAACCGGGCGGCGCCGACCACCGGCCTCGAAGCAAAGTTCTCGTTCCAGCACTGCGCCGCCGCGGCGCTCGTTGACGGCGCGGGGCACGATGCCCAGTTCAATCTCGACCGTGTGCTCGATCCCGCGATCGCCGCGCTGCGCGCGAAGGTGACGCACGAGGTGGACCCGTCGCTGCCCGAGCACGAGGCGTACGTCAGCATCGAGCTGACCGATGGACGGACGCTCTCGACGCACGTCTCGCACGCCTCGGGTTCGCCGGAGAACCCGCTGACGGATGCGCAGCTCAGCGACAAGTTCCACGCCCTCGTCGAGCCGGTGCTCGGGACCGGTCGCTCGCGCCGGCTCTTCGAGGCGGCCTGGAGCCTGGACGAGGCTCCGGATGTGACGGACCTCCTCCGGCTCACCCGCCTGTAGAGGACCCCCGCCCCTCGATCGGCGGCAGCCCGAGGGGCTAGAGTTTCGGTGGGCGGCAACCCATCCCGAGGCGAGCACGTCAGAGGTTGTCCCATGTCCCCTGTGCGCCGCCGCCCCGCGCCCGATCGCGCGGCGACCCCTGGCCACGACGCGAGCGATGCGGGCGCCGTCGAGCGCTCCGCGGAGCCCTCGGTCCAGGCGGCCCGCGAAGGCCAACCGGCTGCCCTCCAGGGTCTGCAGCGCACCGCCGGCAACCGGGCGGTCGCGCGCCTGCTCCGTCCCCGTGGCCAGGAGGCAGGGAGCGCCTCCGCGGACCCCTCGACGGCTGGGGCCGAGCACGGGTCGCTTCAGCGGACGTTCACGGTGAAGGATGGGCAGGGCAAGCCGTTCCAGGCGTTCCGCGATGTCGCGGTCGAGACGCGGCTCGCGTTCTCGGACCACCTCAAGAGCATCGAGGCCGCGGACGTCATGGACTTTCCGGGAGTGTGGGGAAACTACCTTGAGAACAAGGGCGTCTTCGACCACTATCTCGCGGTCTTCTACAACAGCGGCGGCAACTACGGCGAGTTCGACCTCGGCCAGTCCGGCGACGTCGTGCGCCTCTACTTCCTGCTCAAGAAGTGGGTGATGCGCGACCAGGCCGCGAAGGGCTCCGGTCCGGACGAGGCGCCGCTGCACCCGGACTTCACGCCGGGGCAGATCCAGTTCGCCTCGATCAGCAAGGGGAAGGTGGGCAGCATCTACTTCCCGATGGGGCGGCTGCGATTGGTGCACAAGGGCGGCCCCGAGGTCGCCATCACGCCCGGCGTGATTCGCTACACGATCAGCAACCAGGACTACGACGACCACTGGGCCACGCTGGGGAGCCGCACCGGGGTCCTGCAGATGCAGTCTTGCCAGCCCGCCGCGATCGGTGGTGGGGAGCGGCTGGTGGAGTTCTGGCCCGGAAGACGTCACCCGTCTCGAGGCGCTCCGCAGGCGTTCAACTACACGCTGACGCAGGCGCAGCTGAACATCATCTTTCGGGCCTGCCTGACCGGTGACAACGACACGCTGAAGAAGGCGATGGCGCGCGACCAGGTGCTCGCCCAGATCCCACTCGCGAAGGTGTAGCGCGCGCGGCCAGTGGATGCTGGCTGCTCGGTCTCCTCCGCTACGATGCCCGCCATCACGCTCGTGGTCGGCGTCAGATCGGAGGAACCATGCCACGACCGAGCATTGCCGTCAGCATGGCCGCGGCCGTCGAGGACATCCAGGACGGCGCGACGATCATCGTCCCCGGCTTCGGCGGCGCCGGGTTTCCGTGGAACCTGCTCACCGCGCTCTACCACCAGGGTGCGCGCGACCTCACGATCGTCACCAACAGCCTGAACATCGCTTCCGCCGACCCGGCGGCGAAGAGCATCGTCGATATGGTCACCGAGGGCCGCGTCCGCAAGGTGATCGCGTCCTTCACCGCTGCGACGCATCCTTCGCGCGCATCGATCCCGGAACAGATGGCCCGGGACGGCCGCCTCGAGGTCGAACTCGTGCCGCAGGGGACGCTGGCGGAGCGCATCCGAGCCGGCGGCGCCGGGATCCCCGCGTTCTGGACACCCGCCGGGGTGGGGACCCTGCTGGCCGAGGGCAAGGAGCACCGGGCGTTCGAGGGCGACACGCACGTCCTCGAGGAGGCGATCTTCGCGGACGCCGCGCTCGTGCGGGCCCACCGCGCCGATCGGGCGGGGAATCTCCTCTTCCGGCGCGCTGCGCGGAACTTCAACCCGATCGCGGCGATGGCGTCCCGGCGCGCGCTCGTCGAGGTCGAGCAGCCCATCGAGGAGGCTGGCGCGATCGATCCCGACGCGGTCCACCTCCCGGGCATCTTCGTGGAGACGCTGGCGGCGATCCCCGTGGACGGTTTCGTGCACGTCCAGCGCGCCGGGCGCCCGGACGCGGGCGCACTCGCGCCCGAGCCGCTGGTCGCGCCCGCCCCCGGAGAGAAGCGACGACTCACGCGGCAGGAGCTGGCGGCCGTGATCGCCCAGCGCCTCCAGCCGGGCTGGCTCGTGAACCTCGGCATCGGCATCCCGACGTTCGCCTCGAACTACGTGCGGCCGGAGGACGACATCACGTTCACGTCCGAGAACGGCGTGGTCGGGTACAGCCGGCTCGCGGGTCCCGAGGAGGGCGACCCGGACATCGTGAACGCGGGCGGCCAGCAGGTGACGCTCGTGGATGGGGCGTCCTTCCTCCACCACGCCGATTCGTTCGCGGTGGTGCGCAGCGGTCGGATGGACGTGACCGTGCTCGGCGCGTACGAGGCCGGTGCGGACGGCTCGTTCGCGAACTGGCGGCTGAGCACGGAGCCGTTCGACCACCTCGGCGGCATTGGCGGGGCGATGGATCTCGTCGCGCGGGCGAAGCAGGTCTGGCTCGCGATGGAGCACACCACGCGCGACGGCGGGCCGCGGCTCCTCGATCGCTGCACGCTGCCGCTGACGGGGCGGGGCTGCGTCACCCTGATCGTCACCGACCTCGGTGTGATCGCCGTCCGCGACGGCCGGTTCGTGCTTGAAGAGCACGCTCCGGGCTACACGTTCGAGGAGATCGCGGCGCTGACCGGCGGCAGGCTCGATCGCGCGCCGGCGTTGCGCCCGGTGGGCATCTGGTAGAAGCATCGCCCACGCGATCCCGATTCGAGCACCAACTGGTTCTGTGGCTGGTAAGCTCCCCCCGCTTTGAAGCGGGGGATCGTGTACCAAGTCACCGAGCTACAGATCTTCGGACTGGACCTGGCGCAGCGCGCCGACACCATCGTCTTCGCGCTGATCGCGCTCCTCGCCGCGGTGATCCTTGTCGTGACCTATCTCGTCGGTGAGGTGTTCGATGTCGCGAGCGATATCGGCAACTTCGAGGACCCCAGCGCCGGGCTCCTGAACGTCCAGACGGTCTCCGCGTTCCTCGCGGGGTTCGGCGCGACCGGCTGGTTGCTCGCCGGATACTTCGACGTCCCGTCGCTCGCCGCGGCGGGCGGAGGCATCGCCGGCGGGCTGCCAATGGGCGGGGTCGTGTTCTGGATGACGCGTCAGTTCGTGAAGAACGAGGTCTCAACCTCGTTCACGCTCGACGACCTCGTTGGCGTCGAGGCGATCGTGACGCTCGCCGTTCCGGCGTCCGGCGCCGGGCGGGTGCAGTTCTCGCGGGCTGGTGGAACCCACACGGCGGTTGCGCGGTCCGCTTCGGGCGAGCCGATCCGGGAGGGCCAGGTCGTCGTCGTCCGGCGCGTGGTGGGTGGGACGTTGTTGGTGGATGCGGCGACGGCCGCGGGGGAGTCGCGGTGATGCCAGACCTCAACGGAATCCTGGACTCGGGCCTGGGGATCGGCCTCATCGTCGCCATCCTCGTCGTCGTGCTCGCGTCGATCCTCGGCATCTGGGCGTCGAGGTACGAGCGTGCCGGCCCGGACGAGGTGCTCGTCATCTCCGGCCGTCGGCACTCCGTCGCCCGTCCTGATGGCACCCGCGACAGCGTCGGCTTCCGCGTCGTCCGCAGCGGTGGGGCGTTCGTGTTCCCGATCCTCGAGCAGGTCGAACGGATGTCGCTCCACGTGATCAGCACCGAGGTGAGGACGCACAACGCGATCTCGAAGGAGGGCGTCCCCCTGGTGGTCGCGGGCACCGCGCTTTTCAAGGTTGCCAGCGATGACGTCGGCATCATGAACGCGGCGGAGCGCTACCTCGGACGGACGCGTGACGAGATCGAGCGCGACGTGCAGGCCGTCCTCGAAGGCCACCTCCGCGGCGTCTGCGGCCAGCTGACGCCGGAGGAGATCTACCAGGACCGCACCGCCTTCCAGAGCCAGATCGCGGAGCAGGCGCAGGCCGAGCTCGGTCAGATGGGCATCACCGTCGACACGCTGACGCTTCGCGAGATCTCGGACGAGGTGGGCTACCTCGAGGCGTTGGGCCGCAAGCGAACTGCCGAGGTGCAGCGTGACGCGCGCATCGGTGAGGCCAACGCCGACCGCGAGGCGTCGATCGCGGAGGCGGTCGCCCGTCAGCAGGCGGACAAGGCGCGCGCGGAGGCGGACACGATCGTGGCGGAGGCGGAGAAGGAGCGCGACGTCGCGAAGGCGCAGTACCAGGCGCTCACCACCGCCGAGCAGGCGCGCGCCCTCCAGGCCGCCGAGCTCGCCGACGCCGAGGCGAAGCAGCGGGTGACGGAGGCGATGGCCGTCCTCGCGCAGAAGCACGCCGAGCAGCGCCGTCGCGAGCTGGAGGCCGAGGTCGTCGCGACGGCGGAGGCAGAGAAGGCGCGGCTGATCCTGCAGGCGGAAGGGCAGAAGCAGGACCGCATCTTGCGCGCCGAGGCAGAGGCCGAGGCGGAACGCCGCCGGGCGGAGGCTGAGCGCACCGCGCTGACCTACAAGGGCGAGGGTGAAGCCAGCGCCATCCGTCAGCGCGGTGACGCCGAGGCGGATGCGGTCGCGGCGAAGCTGCTCGCGGAGGCGAAAGGCCTGGCCGAACGCGCGACCGCCCTCAAGGAGTACACCGACGAGGCGATCCGGGTGCAGCTGGCGACGGACATCATCGACCGACTGCCTGAGATCGTGACGGCGGCCGCGTCGCCGATCGGCCACGTCGACGAGATCCGCCTGATGGACTTCGGCGGGGGCGGCGGCAACGGCACGTCACCCGTGAAGCAGCTGTTCAACCTCACGCCCGAGGCGCTCGCGACGACGGATGCGGCACTCAAGCAGACGGTGGGCCTCGGGCTGGTGGATCTCATCTCGCTCGTCCGCACGGGCAAGGCCGAAGACGGCGGCGACGGCACCACGCTGCGCGTGACACCGCCGCCGCGGTTCAGCGTCCCCGGTTCCCCGGCGCCCGAGCCGCCGTCCGCCCCCGAGACGACTTCGTAAGGACGTGCCCACCCGCGGGCCGGGGCGCTAGCCCCGGCTCGGCAGCACGACGACGGCGTGGCCCGGGCAGGTGGCCTCGCCCAGCTGGTTCACCACGTTCGTCTCCAGGAAGACGCGGTGCTCGCCGTCCTCGACGCGCTTGTCCGTCACCTTGCCGGTGACGGTCAGGGTGTCGTTCTTCTGATTGATCGCGCGGAACTGCACGGCCGCCTCGCGGATCTCAGCCTCGTCGCCGATCCAGTCACGGAGCGCGTTCAGCAGATAGGTGTAGCGCAGGTTGCCCATGCCGAAGGCGCCTCGCTCGTTCAGGGCGGCGCGGCCGACCTCGTCGTCCATGTGGATGTAGACGAACTCGTCGTTCACCGCGGCGTAGCGGTTCCAGTTCATGAAGTCGGTCGTGCGCGACCACGCCGGCAGCTCGTCGCCGACGTTCACGTCCTCGAAGTAGACGTTGGTAGCCATGGTGCGTGTCCTTTCGAGGACCGTGCTAGTAGCGGATGCCGGTGGAGATGCGCGTCTTCACGTGCTCGCCGCGCTGGTTACGCCACTCCGTCTCGGTCTCGGTGAAGAGCGTGAGGCCGAGCCGGGTCTGCCGCTCGTTCCAGTCCTTCAGGCGCGTCCGCGAGGTGATCACATCGCCGGGGCGCATCGGCACGCCGAAGGTCTCGACCTGGCCGCCGTTCATCCCACGGTTCCCGGGGCCGGTCCGGGGCCCGCTGGCCTCCTGCCGGGCCGGGCGTTCGATTGGCCACGCGAAGGGGTTGAAGTCATTGGGAGCGACGAGGCCGCCCCACTTCGTGGACGTCGCGTACTCGGCGTCCCAGAAGAGCCGAGGCGGCTTCTCCGGCCAGTACGAGGCGATGGCCCACTTGCGGATGTCCGACTCCGACACGGGGTAGGAGACGCGTTCGTCCTCCCAGACGCCCTTGCGGGCCTCCATCTCCGGGGTCACGAGCGTCTCGATCTGTTCCGACGTCATGTTCACGCCTTTCGTCGCGCGGCCTGCCAGGCGGCAGGCGGGGCGTGCAGCGACCACGAGTGTAATGAGGTCGCGCCAGCCGTCCCGAGGCACTCAGTGACGCTCTGGCGCCGCCGTCACGACCTCCGTGCGCACGGCACGCACGATGTGGCGGTCGCTGTAGTCGCCGCCTTCGATCGTCCCGGCGCAGGTGATGAGCGTGAGCGTCTCGCGCTCGGTGCGCGCGAGGATCGTCCGCATGTCGATCGCCGCCACCGGGTAGGTGTGCGCCGTCACCACCTCGTAGCGGACGCGCGACCCATCGCTCAGGATCACTTCTACCGTGTCGCCGGCGGCGAGCTCGGCGAGGTCGTAGAAGACCGCCGGGCCGTAGCCCCGCCAGTCGCGATGGCCGGCGAAGACGGCGTTCCCGGTCCCCGCGCCCGGCGCGGCCGTGAAGTCGTACCACCCGACGAGCTCGGGGCCGTCCGGCGCCGCCATGTTCCCGGAGCCTACGTCCACGCCCAGCGGCACGAGGTCTGCCTCGACGCCCAGGCGCTCGATCCGGATCGCGGCCGGCGGTGCGAGCAGTACCGGTTCGCGCGGGGTGGCCACGTCCGCATCGGGCGTGGCGAGGACGGAGGGCGGCGTCGCGGGCGGCGTGCGGGCGGCCGTTGCCGCCGTCGCGGTCGCCGCGTACAGCGCGTCGGTCTGAGCGTCGGGAGCCTCGCGCAGCCCCACCGTGAGGAGGACTGCCGCGAGCGCGACGCCCGTCACGATCATCGCGAGCGCCGCACCGATTCGCCGGGTGCTGGTGTTCATCGGGACTCCGGTCCAGCCTCGAGGGTCGCGCGGATCTGCACGTCGGTGGTGAGGCAGACTCGACCGTGCTCGTCGGTGGTCCCGCCGCTGACGTCGAGCCGGGCGGCGCGCCCGTCCCGCTGGATGCGCAGATCCATGCACAGGCCATCCGTGCCGGATTGCTTCTGGAGCGCGAGCGTGTACGTGTCCGCATCGGTCGTGGCGAGCGGGACGCTCCACTCGAGGGTGAGCTCGCGCGTGGCGTCTGCCGGTACGGCGAGGTAGATCCCGAACCAGCGGTGGGCGCTCGTCGCCGCTGCATCCTCGACGGCGGCAGGGGCGCCGTCGACGTGTCCGGCAAAGCCCGTCGCGTCGGGGGGGACGAACGCCCGGACGTAGGCGCCGTACTGGCCGTCGAACATCAGGTGCGACACGAGGTCCGGGTCGCGGCCCCTGGCCCAGGCGCTCATGGTGTTCTCGTAGCGGAGGACGAGCCGGTGCTGCGCCGTGCCGAGCGCGTCCACCTCGATCACGTACGTCGCGTCCGGGGCGAAGACGAGGTTCAGCTTCGTGCTGTTCACGCTCGCCTCGCTCACATGGAGGAAGTCGCCGCCCGGTGCGTCGAGGCGCCCCGCCCAGCCCAGCTCGTCCACGAGTCCCTGGGCGCCCTCGTCGAACAGCAGCACCTGCAGGTGGCGCTCGTCGCCGGCCTCGCGGATCGCAGCGGCCAGCTCGTCCCATCGCTCCGCCGGGAGGGCGAGGACGTCCCGCAGGAGGGCTTCCTGAAGGGCCCCCACGGCCTCCTTGCTCCGACGCCAGGTGTCCGAGGGCGCGCGTGTGACGCGCTCTAGCTCGATCACCGCGTTGTCGCTCGTGAGTCGCACCTCCCCGAAGCCGGGCGCTTCCACGGTCTGCGCACCGGTGATCGCGAGGAGCGCACGCAGCACCTGCAGGTCCACTGCCACGATGCCGTCGACGTCCTGTGGGCCCCACGCGAGCTCGTAGAACTCCAGCGCCAGCCGCGCCCAGGTGGGGAAGTCCGGGTCCCAGCTCGCCACGCCGAGGTTCCACGGGTAGTCCTTCAGCAGATGACGCTGGAGTGGCTCGGGCGCCGGGATGAAGTCGCCGCCCGCCTCCCGGTACGCAGGCAGCCACGTCGCCGCGTTCCGGAAGGTCGTCTGGGTCACGTGGCCGTCCTCCACGGTGAGGATGCCCGCAGCCGTGACCAGCCCCCCGCCCGGCATCAGCTCGCCGTTGTTCAGCGAGAGCAGCAGGTAGCGCCGCGAGCCCTCGAAGCCCATGAGCTTCGGCAGCACGGCCCGCGCGACGCCGGCGCGGCGCGTCAGCTCCGCGATCCGCGGGAGCTGCTCGTCGAGCTGCGTCCGCGCATCGTCGAGCGGGCCGATCAGCTCCCGATCCCCGACGGTCCGTCGGGCGGCGACGGCGTCCGCGACGTGGCCCTCGATGCGGGCGAGCGATGGGCCGGCCGCCTCGAGCAGCTCGAGCGCCGTGGCGGTCACCGGTTCGCCCACCGCGCGCCGTCCGCGTGCGTCCAGGGCCTGGCCCCCGAGCACGACAGCCTCCTCGCCCGCGGCCACGAGGTGGTGCGCCGCGTCGAGGAAGGCGTCCGCTGCGACCACCTGGTCGCCGACCGCCGGAAGCCACCGGGCGCCGAGGATGAGCGGGTCCGCACCGAAGTGCCAGCGCGCCCGGTCCACGGCCGTCCTCGCCTCCGCCAGCCGTCCGTCGATCCGTTCGAGGTCAGCGGCGCCAGCGTCGAGCCCCACCGCCAGCGAGTCCTCGATCGCGAGGAGCGCCGTCCGCGCGTCGACGGCGCTCCGGTAGAGCGTCGCGTAGTGCCAGGTGGTGAGGGCGGCGAAGGCGACGGCGGCGAGGGCAACCAGCGCCACCGCCCGCCTGCGTCGCAGCCGCTTCACGGGATGCCTCGGGAGGCGCTATCGCTCGACGCGACGACGCAGGCGGGCGACGCCCCGTCCGGCGATGCCGACCACCCCGACGGCGCCGACGGCGCCCAGTACGCCCGCGAGGGTCGCAAGTGCGGGCGTCCCGTCACCCAGGCCACTGGGGCCGCTGCCCGTGGCGGGCGGTCCGGGTGGCTGCCCGACGTTCACGTTCGCCGTCACGCTGATCTCGTCGCATTCGGACGCCACGCGGATCAGGCCGGCCTCGGCGCCCGTGTGGAGGACGACCTCCGCGGTGCCGTCAGCCCCGGTGGTGTAGGCGCTGGGTTCCAGGTACGCGCTGTCGCCGGGCTGCTGGACGATCTCCAGCTCACCGCTGATGCCGCTGAGCGGCTGTCCCGCGCGGTCCGCTGCCGTGACGGTGAGCGTCACCTGTGCCTCCGTCGGTGGGAGAGGATCTGACAGCGAGATCACGCAATACCCGTCCGGTTGCGGGTAGATCTGGGCGTTCGCCGTGCCGGCCGCGAGCACTCCGCCGAGGAGCGCGGTCGCGACGCCGAGGATGCCTGTCCGAAGAATGTTCACGAGCCGCCTCTTTCATCGAGCCGCCGGGTGCCGCCCGCCGCCTTCGATGCATCGAACAGCGCCGCCGTCGAGGTCACGTGAACCCGACGTGGTCGCTCGCGTTGAGGAGGCATGGATTCGTTGAGCCGCGGTGGAGGGCGGTGAACGTCAGCCCACGGCGATCGAGCGGGTGTTCGGTGGCGGAGCCGGGAGGGGGTCGCCCGGACGATCTCCTGCGATGTCCCAGGCCCGGAGCTCGCCGTCCTCCGTCAGGTAGTAGACGGCGGAGCCGTCAGGCGCGACGGCAATCTCGACGAGCGCGGTCGCTGGCGCGCCGGGCAGGGGGGCGATCGCATCCTCGAGGAGGTACCAGTCCGTGGGGGTGAACCGGTGCAGCCAGCCGGTGGCGTCCACGTACCACGCTGACGTGCCATCCGTGCTGGCCGCGAACGGGCGGAAGAGCGAGAGCAGCGGCACTCCGAAGGCCGTGGGCGACAGGGCCTCGACCATTGTCCCGTCCGCCGTGTCGTAGACGACCGTCGTGCCCAGAAGCGTCGGCACGACGAGGTGGCCGCCGGGCAACAGCGCGAACTCTCGCGACAGGTCCGCGACGCCGCACCCCGGGAGGGCGGCGTCTGCGAACCCGTCGATGGAGGGGCCTCGTTCGCCGGTGTCGACGTTGATCGAGTGGATCGCCTCGTGCGTGTCGGCGAACCAGAGCACGCCGGTCGTGGCGTCGTACGCGAGCTCACGGGCGCCCGGGTACTGGCGCCGGGCCAGGTCGTCCTCGCTGGGCTCAATGCTCCACGGCTGCAGGATGACGCGCTCGCTGCCGTCCGCCTCACGGAGGACGACCGAGCCGTTGCCGAGCGCGAAGAACCAGCGGAGGGGACGGCTCGGGGCACTGTCACCCGCCACCGGCGCCGTCCGCGTCGGCGGGATGGCTGTCGCCTGACGGTCCGCCTCTGCCGCCATGAGCTGCCGCAGATCGGAGGCGATGTCGTCCGCGGAGTGGCTGTGATCGAAGGCGAGCACCCACCGGCCCTCCGGATCCAGCAGGTAGACCGAAGCAGGGTGGGAGACGTTGTATCCCCACTCCCCGACCGGCTCCCGCGTGACCTGCACGCCCCAGCTCGTGAGCACCGTCTCCACCCGCTCCGGCTCACCCGTCGCCGCCTCGAAGTCCGGGTGGAAGAGGGCCATGTAGCGGTCGAGCACCTCGGGCGTGTCCCGCTCCGGGTCGACGGCGATCATCAGCACCGCGAACTGCGTCTGCTCCTCGGGCGTCAGCTCGGCCACGGCCTGCTTGAGCACCCCGAGCGTCAGCGGGCAGACGTCCGGGCAGTGGGTGTACCCGAAGTAGACGGCCACGAAGCGCCCGCGATAGTCGTCGCTGCGGAGGGGTTCGCCGTCGGTCCCGACGAGCTCGAAGCCGGGCATCGTCGCGGCGGGGTCGATCAGGGTGCCGTGGAGCGGAGCTGGGGTGGCCTCCCGGTCACCGGCTGCGGCGTCGTCCGCACCGCAACCGGTGACGAGGAGAGCAAGGAGGAGGGCAACAACGCACCAGGTGGCGGTCGCGAGTGTTCGGTGACGCATCCTGTCCTCCTCCCGGGCCTTCGCTACGGCGGACGGTCGCCTGAGAGGCGGCCGTCCGCGTGTGGATGTCCGCTAGATCGCGGTGAAGATGTCCGGGTCCTCAGGCCCCTCGACCACGAGGTGCCCGGCGGCGCCCTTTGTGAGCCGGCTCAACGCGTGGTCAACGAGCAGGAACGTCGCCGGTACCTGCAGGGTGAACTCGACCATCGTGGCGCCACCGGGCGCGACCGTGACCGTCTGCACGTCCTCGGCCAGCGAGGAGAACGAGCCCCAGGTCGCGACCCGGTCGAAGATCTCACCGATGACGTGGAACGAGGAGGTGAGGTTCGGTCCGCCGACGCCGAAGAAGATGCGGACCGTCTCACCCACGTTCGCCCTCAGCGCCCGGTCGCCCGTGAGCGAACCGACCGCGCCGTTGAACACGACGTAGGTGGGCCGCTCGTCGGCCATCCGGGTCAGGTCGAAGCTCTGCATGCCCGGCTCGCCGGTGCCGCCCTTGGTGTAGATGTCGCCCTGGCAGACGTAGAACTCGCGGTCCACGGCGGGCAGGCCGCCCTCGGGCTCGACGACGATCAGGCCGTACATGCCGTTCGAGATGTGGAGGTCGATCGGCGCCGTGGCGCAGTGGTAGATGTAGACGCCCGGGTTCAGCGCCTTGAAGCGGAACGCCTTCTCCTCGCCCGGGTTCACCCGGCTCAGCTCGGCGCCGCCGCCCTGGCCGGTCGCGGCGTGGAAGTCGACGTTGTGGCCGACCCCCGAGTCCTTCGGGTTAGCGATGGTGATCTCGACCTGGTCGCCGACCCGCGCGCGGATCATCGGCCCCGGCACGGTGCCGTTGAACGTCCAGAACTTGTAGCCCACCCCGTCCGCGAGCTTGCCCTCCACCTCCGCGGTCTCGAGGCGGGCGGTCACGGTGCCCGGCTCGCTCCGGTCGATCGGGGGCGCGACCTCGGGGTTCGGGAGGTACGCGAGGTCCACCGCCTGCTGCGGCGCCGCGGTGGCCTGGGCGCCGCCGGAGGAGGCGACGGTCTGGTCCCCAGCGCCGCCGGCGGTCTGCGTCGCCGACATGATCCGCTCGCCGGTGGACTGCGTGTCGTCGTCCGAGCAGGCCGTCCCCAGCAGTCCCGCGACCGGGACCGCGACGCCGGCGAGGCCGATCCGTCGGAGGACCTCGCGGCGACCGAGCGACTCGTGGATGTTCATGGTTCTCTCCCTCGGACTATTAGCTGTCCGCTCAACGTTCTGTGTCGCACTTTCGGTTTCGGGCGGCCCCGGCTCACACGCCGGACGGCCCCGCCGGTCGGGACCTTCGTCCCGCAATCTCTGAAACGGGCCTCAACGTTGAGCATGAGGGTTGTAGTTTGAGGATCGAGAACGCGGCTGTTCCCGAAGGGCGCGGCGATGGAGATCTCACTGGGGCGCAAGGGCGACTACGCCGTCCGGGCCGTGCTCGTGCTGGCGCGCGCCTACGGAGATGGACGCCGGAAGTCGCGGCAGATCGCCGCGGTCATGGACATCCCGGAACGCTACCTCCCTCAGATCATGGCGCCGCTCGTGCGGGCAGGGATCGCGCGCGCCACCGCAGGCCCGGATGGCGGCTACGAGCTCACCCGATCCCCGCGCGAGGTCACCCTTCTGGAGGTCGTCGAGGCGGCGGAGGGGCCGATCACCGGCGACCGCTGCCTGCTGCAGGGCGGCCCATGCGACTGGGAGCACATCTGCCCGGTGCACCACGCCTGGGCACGCGCCCACGACGGCCTGGCGAAGGAGCTGCGCCGGACCACGTTCGAGCAGCTCGCGAAGAACGACGCGCTCCTCGAACGCGGCGCGTTCCCCGTGCCCGAGCATCCGCTCCACCCCATCCCGGTCGAGCGGAACGGACGCCGCGAGGCGACCCGGTCATGAGCGCGGCCCGCGCCGGGAACCATCCCCGCGACGCCGTCCACGAGCGCTTCGTCATCGCGTCGCTCGCCTACGCGGTCCTCGGCGGCTTCAGCCTCGCGGTCTCCCTCCCCATCGAGGTGATCGTCGGCTCCGTCGACGCCTCCTGGGTGGCGCATGCGCAAGTGCACGGCCACATGCAGGTCATCGGCTTCGCGGGACTCTTCATCGTTGGCATGGCGTTCCGGCTGGCGCCCCGCTTCGGCGGACGATCGAGCATGGCGGTGCCCTGGGCGGAGACGCCGGTGTTCGTGCTCCTCGTCATCGGGCCCCTGGCGCGCGCGCTCGGCCAGCCGCTGGCGGAGCTGCCGGCCTTCGCCGCGGTCGCCGGCCTCGGAGCCGCCGCCGAGCTGGTCGGCGCGGTTCTCTTCGCCGCGATGCTCACGAGGACGCTTGGCGCGGCGGTGCGGCGGCTCGAGCCGCCCGCGATCCTGCTCACCGCCGCCGGCTTCGGCCTCGTCGCGCAGGCCGTCCTCGGCGCCTGGTGGGTCGGCGAGACCGCGCTCGACGGCCACACGCTGGTCGCGACCCCGGAGAACCGGGTGCTGCTGCACCTCCAGCTCTTCGGGTTCCTGCTCCCGGCGATCCTCGGCGTGGGGATGCGCTCCTTCCCCACGTTCTTCGGACGGAAGCCCCCCGGCGTCCGCGCCGGCAACGCAGTCGCCGCGACATGGCTCGTGGGCGTGCTCCTGTGGACCGGCGCTGAGACCGCGGGGGCGACGTCGGGAGGGCGCCCGTGGCTCCTCGCGGGCACGGGGCAGGCGCTCGTCGGTGGAGCGATCCTCCTGGCCATCGTGAGCTTCGGCCCGTGGCGGAAGGCGAGCCGCCTCGCGGCGGCGTCGAAGGGCCTCGCGTGGGCGATCCACCCGGCCGTCCTCTGGCTGGCCGTGTCCGGCGTGCTCCTCGTCGGGACGGCGGCACAGGCGCTCGTCGGAGGCAGCACGGTGTCGCCGATCACGCTCGACGCGGTCCGCCACGTCTTCCTCGTCGGCGTCGTCACGCTCGCGATCGTCGGGATGGCGCAGCTGATCCTGCCGGAGTTCGCCAGCGAGCGGCTGGTGCGTCACCCCGGCGCCTGGCGTGGCCCGTTCTTCGGCGCGGCGATCTCGCTCGTGGCGCTGCTCCGGGGCGTGCTCCCGCTCGCCGGCCTCGGCGGCATGGACCGCTGGTGGGCGATGGCGGTCGCGGGGAGCCTCGGATGGACCGCCGTCGGCGTGTTCGCGGTGCTGCTCTGGCGCGCGTCGCGCGCGCACCGCGCCTACCTCCAGCGTATCGAGCGCTTCCGCTCGAACGAGCTCCCCGTCCGCTAGCGGCTAGCCCGTGGCGGCCGCGAGGGCGGCACGACGCGCGGCATGCGTCGGCGCATCCGGGACGCCGGCCGGGCGGTCGCGCTCCATCTCGCGGCGCAGCACCGGCACGATCTCCGTCCCGAGGATCTCGATCTGCTCCAGGACGACCTCCAGCGGCAGGCCCGCGTGGTCGACGAGGAAGAGCTGGCGCTGGTAGTCGCCCACGTGCTCCCGCATCGCCGCGTAGCGTTCGATCACCTGCTGCGGGCTGCCGACCGTGAGCGGCGTCGAGGCCATGTACTCCTCGAGGGACGGCCCGTGGCCGTACACCGGCGCGTTGTCGAAGTACGGGCGGAACTCGCGCACGGCGTCCTGCGAGTTCGGCCGGACGAACACCTGGCCGCCGAGGCCCACGATCGCCTGGTCGGCGCGGCCGTGGCCGGCCTCCTCGAACGCCTCGCGGTAGGTGGTCACCATCCGCTGCACGTGCGTGATCGGCCAGAAGATGTTGTTGTGGAAGAAGCCGTCACCGTAGCGCCCGGCCTGGATCGCGATCTCCAGCGTGCGGATGGAACCGTGCCACACGAACGGGGGGACGCCGTCCAGCGGACGTGGCGTCGAGGTGAACCGCTCCAGCGGCGCGCGGAAGTGGCCCTGCCAGTCCACGACCTCCTCGCGCCAGAGCCGGTGCAGCAGCTCGTAGTTCTCCAGCGCCAGGTGCAGGGCGTAGCGGATGTCCTGCCCGAACCACGGGTAGACCTCGGCCTGGTTGCCACGCCCCATCATCAGGTCAACGCGGCCGCCCGCGAGATGCTGAAGCATCGCGTAGTCCTCGGCGATCTTCACCGGGTCGTTCGTGGTGACGAGCGTCGTCGCCGTCGAGAGGATGAGCCGCTCGGTCCGCGCCGCGATGTACCCGAGCATCGTCGTGGGCGAGGACGGCACGAACGGCGGGTTGTGGTGCTCCCCCGACGCGAACACGTCGAGCCCGACCTCCTCGGCCTTGAGCGCAATCGCCACCATCGACTGGATGCGCTCCGTCTCGGACGGCGCGCGCCCGGTCGTCGGGTCCACGGTGACGTCGCCGACGGAGAAGATGCCAAACTGCATCGCAGGCATGAGGATCCTCGTTAGTTGCGGGTGGAACTAACAAGATAGCGGATGATGGCCCCCGAATCTCTGTGCGTGAGATTCCGAGGCATTGGCAAGGCAGCACCGATTGTCTGATCGGGTCCGGTGGACGCTCGACGAGCTCTTCTCCCGGCAGGACGCGGCTGTTGCGACGAATCGCTCAGGGCTTGGCTCGATCCTTCCGGCACTGGAGCGGGCGCTATCGGTCGCATTCGACGCGACGTATCAGCTCAGTGCTTCGGAGGACCTCCGGGACGCGCCACCCGCGAAGCGAATCGTCGCGAATGTGCTGAACTCAGCCTGGTCTGGACTCGTGTCGGCGACCCGACTCGCCCTCTCGGGTGATCACGTCGGTGCGTTCACTCTCCTGCGACTGGCATTTGAGGATACCTACCACGCTGAGTACTTCCGGCTTCATCCGGAGGCCGCTGAGGAATGGGATGCCGCGGGGCGCCTCGGTGACATGAACGAGCGCCGCTTGTACCTCGAGCGGTTCGCCCGAGCGCACTCCGTGCGGAAGACGCTCGAGCGGCTCGACGATCCGAACGCGACGCGAACATGGTTGTTTTCGATGCTGTCCTCGTATGGCTCACACACGACCCCGGCGACCACAGTCATGCGCATAGGGCGTGATCCCAAACGAGCACCGAACCTCGGTTTCGTCAGTACAGGCATGCGCGATGCCAACCGGGTCGTTGCCGGGTACGCACTCCACATCGGCGCGTACATGGTGGGCGAGTTCGCCGAGTCGTTCGGCGAGCTTCTAACCCCGGATCTGCTCGCTGATTGCTCGGAGGTTCAGAAGTCCGTTGATGCCACTCGGGAAGAGCTCCCGGAGCGCTGGCCGTTTCAGGCACCGGAGCAGTAGTTGCTGGTGGTGCCGGGGGAGGGGGTCGAACCCTCACGGTGTTGCCACCCGCGGGGTTTAAGAGCG
>JBFWOO010000002.1:0-493013 GCA_050250415.1 Dehalococcoidia bacterium
TCCCAGTGTGGCTGGCCGTCCTCTCAGACCAGCTATGGATCGTCGCCTTGGTAGGCCATTACCCCACCAACTAGCTAATCCACCGCAGGCCCCTCCAGAAGCGCATTGCTGCTTTGGTCCGTAGACCACATGCGGTATTAGCTCCTCTTTCGAGGAGTTATCCCCCACTTCTGGGCAGGTTCCTACGTGTTACTCACCCGTCCGCCACTGAGCCGAAGCTCCGTGCGACTTGCATGCATTAGGCACGCCGCCAACGTTTATCCTGAGCCAGGATCAAACTCTCCACACATTGAAAGCCGGTCACCCGAGGGTGATCGGTTTAGTTCCGCTGTGCGGTTACACGTCGCCGGGCACGAGCCATCCAGGCGCCACCCGGGCATCCGAGGATGCACGAAGCCACGCCTGAATCCTCCGTGTGGGTCCCGGCTGACGGGGATCCCTTACTTATGGATTCTGTCTGCTATCCAGATGTTAATGTGCGGTGCCGCCCAACGGGCGACGCGAAAAGAGATGCTACGTCTTCTGTCCGACCCTGTCAATCAGGGGCCGAAGGAATCTCAGGCCGCCGTGGCGGCGTGTGAATCTTGGCCCGTGATTCAGAGGGTCAGTCCGTCCCGGATGGTGACGGCCGAGTCCGAAGCTCCAGTAGGCTACCCGATGCCCGACTACGCGCTAGGGGCAGATCGACGATTCCGCCGGTTTTTTCCAGGCTCGCGTCGATCGCCCGCAGATGCGCGGCTTCCAGACTCAGCCCGATGCGCCCCGCTGCCTCCCGGATCACCCGGATCCGCAGCGCCAGCGGCAGCTCCCGGAGGCCCTGCCGCGCGATCGTCACCACCGAGGCCCCCTCCCCAGCGGCGACGTCCCCGTGGGCCGCGAGCCATTCGCGAGCGATGCCGCTGAGCGCAGCGTCGTCGTCCCGCTGTGACGCGGCGAACTCCGCGAGGTGCTCGGCCGCGCGGGCGTTGAGCCCCCGCAGGGCCGGCATCACCTCCCGGCGGATGCGATTCCGTGCGAACGCCTCGCTCGCGTTCGACGCATCCTCTACCGCCTCGACGCCGAGCGCCGCGAGGTAGTCCTCCACCTCCTCGCGGGTAACGCCGAGCAGCGGACGTAGGAGCCGCAGGCCGCGTGTGCCCCGTCCCGGCACCGGCCACTCGGCGTCGGCCCGCATCCCCGCCGCCCCCAGCGCTCCGCTGCCGCGCACGAGCCGCAGGAGGACCGTCTCAGCCTGATCGTCCAGTGTGTGGCCGGTCACGCAGGTCGTGGCGCCCGCCTGGCGGCACGCGCGCGCCAGCCAGCGGTAGCGGGCCTCGCGCGCGGCTGCCTCGGAGCGGTCGACCGGGCGTCTCGCGGCCCGCCCTGCGGAGACGAGGACGCCGAGGCGCCTGGCGATGTCGCGCACGGCATCGAAGTCGCGGGCCGCTTCAGCGGGCGTGCGCAGGCGGTGGTCGAAGTGGCCAGCGGTCACCCGCTCGGGCCCCAGGGCGCGCGCGGCGGCGATCAGCGTGGCGGTGGAATCAGCGCCGCCGGAGACCGCGACGAGCACGCCGCCCTCGACCCTGCCGAGCGCGCGGGCGACGCGACGCTCGAAGGCGGAGGTGCGGCGGTTGGACGGGAGTTCGGCAGCCACCAGGCCAGCGTAGCGGGCGCGTTGCCGACGGATCGCGCCTACGGCTCGGAGGCCTCCTGCACGGTGACGTCGGCGTCAGCGAGCTCGGAAGGGTCCGCGGCAGGGGCCGGAGCCAGCGGCGCGGCCGTGTCGAAGAGCGCCTCCCACCAGCGCTCACCTGGTCGCCGCCCGGAGTCCGAGGTGGTGGGAGCGTCGACGATTACGAGCGTTTCACCGGGCTTCACGAGTCCGAACTGCTGGCGCGCGAAGGCCTCCACGTACTCGTCGGACTCGAGGTAGGCGGCGAGGCCTTCGAGCTCGGCGCGCTGCTGACGGAGCACCTGCACCTCGTCGAAGAGCGTGCGCTCGGTCTCGCGGAGCCGGTAGGACTGCGCAGCGGTCTGGAGGAAGGCGTACGCGAACAACCCCAGCAGCAGGATCGCCAGGGTCAGCACCATCTGGGCCGGACCGAATGCAGGAAGACGGAGGCGCACGACTGGGGATCGTCCGTCCAGAGGTCCCCCGTATGGGACCGTCCCGCCCGGAGGCACTCTAGCAGTGTGGTTATGTCAGCACAATCGACACGCCGACCGGGGACGGCGCCCTCCGCGTCAGGCAGAGGCCGGGAGGTGGCAGGCGTCGTTGATGCGGTTCACCGTCCACGGGGCGTCGGTGCGCACCTCTACCTCGGCGATCGTGCCCGGATCGACCGCCAGGCGCTCCTCCGGCACTGGGGCATCGAGGGCGTACACGATGACCTCCCGGACGACGGAAGGCGCCGCGAGCAGCGCCACCGTTCCCTCCTCGCGCTCGGCGAGGTTCCGGATCACATCGAGGGCGGTCGTGGCGACGTAGAGCTGGTCGTTCGGCGTCGCTGCCATCGCATGACGGTCGGCGACCGCCTGCCCGGCGGCGAGGAGCGTGCGGGGCGTGTAGAGGGCGCTGAGGGGCGTCGAGGCGAGCGCCTCGGCGACCGCGTCCAGCTGATCGCGCTCCGGGCCGGCGACGAGGATGACGCGCAGCATCGCGGCGGGCCTTCCTAGCGGCCCGCCCACTCCCGGCGGACCGCCTGCAGGAGCTCCTCGGCGGCGCTCCGGGGGTCTCGGTCACGCTGCGCCACCACCGTCACGAGGTCGTGAAGGGCGCCCGACTGGGACGCCGCGCTGAGCGCCTCGCGATGGAGGATCGCGCGGGCGATCGCGACCAGCTGCCGCTCGGCATGCCGGCGTCGCTCGTCCTCGGCGTGCTCGGAATTCTTGATGAACTCCTGGTGGCTGTCGATCGCGTCGATCAGCTCGGGGACGCCCTCGGCGGTGCGGGCGATCGCCTTCAAGATCGGGGGCCGCCACGCACCGAGGTCGGCGATGGCGAGGAGCGCGCGCAGCTGCGTGACGGCGGTGTCAGCCCCGGCGAGGTCGGCCTTGTTGACCACCATCACCTGGGCGACCTCCATCAGTCCGGCCTTCATCGACTGCACCTCGTCGCCCCCGCCGGGGTTGGCGACGAGGACGGTAGTACCGGCCGCGTTCGCGACCTCGACCTCGTCCTGGCCGGCCCCCACGGTCTCGATGAGCACGACGTCGAAGCCGGCGGCGTCGAGCAGGTCGGCGACGCCGGTCGCGGACTCGGAGAGACCGCCGAGGTTCCCCCGGGAAGCCATCGAGCGCAGGAATACGCCGCCATCAGCGGTGAGGTCCTGCATGCGGATGCGGTCGCCCAGGATCGCGCCGTGCGAGAACGGCGAGGACGGGTCGACCGCGACGATGCCGACGGTGCGCCCGCGCTTCCGCTGCTCCCGCGCGATCGCGCCGACCAGGGTCGACTTCCCGGCCCCCGCGGAGCCGGTGATGCCGATCACCTGGGCGTGGCCGGTCTTCGGGTAGAGGCGAGCCAGCAACTCGCGGCCGGCGGGCGTGTCCGCCTCCACGTGCGAGATCGCACGCGAGAGCGCTCGGCGGTTGCCGTCGAGGATCCCCTCGACGAGCGCGTCGACATCGACCGTGGGCGCGTTACTCACTCGATGCGGTGACTAGGTGCGGGCCGGCGCGTTGTCGCGCACGAAGGCGATGATGTCGTTGGTGTCGGTGCCAGGGCCGAACACGCCCCGGAATCCCATCGCGTTGATGGTCGGGATGTCGTCATTCGGGATGATCCCACCGGCGAAGAGCAGCACGTCGTCGATGCCGCGGCTCTTCAGCTCCTCCACGACACGGGGGAAGAGCTCCAGGTGCGCACCCGACAGGATGGAGAGGCCGACGACCTGCACGTCCTCCTGCAGGGCCGCCTCGGCGATCATCTGCGGAGTCTGGCGGATGCCGGTGTAGATGACCTCCATGCCCGCATCGCGCAGCGCCCGCGCCACGACCTTGGCGCCGCGGTCGTGGCCGTCGAGGCCCGGCTTCGCGATCAAGACACGGATTGGGGCTTCCGTCATCACCATAGCTCTCCCGTTCCTGCTCATCCCGCGCCCGTCCCGGCCCTGGGGCCGCCCTCGGGCGGTGCCTAGTCTCCCCGAGCGCGCCGTTGCTCGCCACTCTCAGCCGCGAGGCCGATGGACGGCGAGGAGGCGCCCCTCGGCGTCATGGTAGCGGGCCGCGACAGGCGCGACTTCCCAACCTCCGGCCCCGCCGGGCCGGCCGATCCATCGCCCGCTACCCGAACTGGATGAACTGGATCGCCAGCCCGAACGCCTGCTCCGCGCTGATCGTGCTGGTGCGGCTGTTGGGGAGAGCGCCGGGCGCCGGGTCCGGCAGGGTGAGCCCCTTCGCGCGGTACTTCGCGACCTCCGCGTCGAGGTCGGCGACCTCGATCGCGACCATCGAGGAGGCCCGCTCACCTTGCTCCTCGATGCGCTTCGCGATCGGCGAGTCCGGACCGAGGGCGGCGATCAGCTCGACCACACACTGGCCGGAGGGCATCTGGCCGATCAACATCCCGCGATCCTCGACGCGGATCTCGTTGGTCACGTCCAGACCGATGTTCCGCTTCCACGTCTGCTTCGCGGCCTCGTAGTCAGCGACCGAGACGGCGAGGTGGTCGAAGCCCTTGTCGTGCGAGACGTGGGCGCCCGCGGGCGGCGTCGCGAGCTCCACCAGCACGCCATGCATCGCCTTCGGGTGAAGGAACCCGATGCGGCCGGCGAGGCCGTCACGCGGCGTCTCGTCGATCAGCTCGACGCCCGCCGCCTTCAGGCGGTTGAGCTCGGCGGCCACGTCGTCGGTGTTGAAGCAGATGTGGTGCAGCGTCTGCCCGCGCGACTGGAGGAAGCGCGCGACGCCCGTGTCGTCCCGGGTCGGCTCCAGCAACTCGATCTCGTTCTCACCCACCGCGAGCAGCACGCCGCGGACGCCCTGCTCCTCCACGACGCGATCCTCAGTCACCGTGAGCCCGAGGGTGTCACGGAAGAAGCCGATGGCGTCGTCCGCGCTGTGGACGACGATGCCGACGTGGTGGATGCGATCGATCACGGGGGTGCTCCTCGCTGTCGTGCGCCGGCGGCGTAGTCGAAGGATCGCGGCCGGCTCTGACGGTTGCTTGTTGTGCGGGGCGGCTGTGCCGCTGCCCATTCTCTAGATGCCGTGCTCCCGGCGCCACTGGAGGATCGGCGGAATGTGCTCGTGGTCGTGGCCGGCGCTGTCCGCGATGCGGCGCGCCGTGCGGCCGTCCTCGAACCGCTCCGGCGGGATGCGGCCGACGAGGTTCCTCACGGCCGCCTCGTGCCGCTCCTGCGCGGCGCGGAGGTGCGCCAGCAGCTCCTCCCACGGGAGATGCTGGTTCCGCTCCGCCGCGAGGGCGTTGAACGGGTCGTCGCCGTCGGCGGGGTTGTAGTCCGGGATCTCCGGGCGCTCGCCTCGAGCGATGCGCTCCAGGGCGTGGGCAGTGCCGTTCTGCCACTCGTACAGGTGGGCGACGATCTCGTGCAGCGACCAGTCGCCGAACCAGCGCTCCTGCCGCCGCTCGGGGGGAAGGCCGTCCACGGCGGCAAGCAGTTCGCTGCGCGCCGCCTGTTTCGCCGCGATGATCCGCGGGACGGCCTCGGCGACCGGATCGGGACGTCCGTTGCCGGGCGCGTCCGGCATCAGATCGTCACGATCTCCTGGTACTCGCCCCATTCCTCGCGGAGGACGCCGCACATCTCACCGATGGTGACGTAGAGCTCGGCGGCTTCGATGAAGAGCGGCATCATGTTCTCGGACGAGTGCGCCGCCTCGCGGATGCGCCGGAGGACATCGTCCACCTTCGCCTGGTCGCGGCCAGCGCGGAGCTCCGCGAGGTGCTTCGTGCGGCGTGCGGCGACGGCCTGGTCCACGCGCATGATCTCGGCGTCCATCTCGTCCTCGGTGATGTACTGGTTCACCCCGACGACGATGCGCTCCTTCGTCTCCGCCTTGCGCTGGAGCTGGAACGCGCTCTCCTGGATCTCGCGCTGCTGGAAACCCTGCTCGATGCCCACCAGCGCCCCGCCGATGTCCTCGATGCGGTCGAGGTAGGCCCAGACCTCCGACTCGAGCTGGTCCGTCAGCGCCTCGACGAAGTAGGAGCCCGCGAGCGGGTCGATCGTGTCGGCGACGCCGGACTCGTAGCCGATGATCTGCTGCGTGCGGAGGGCGATCTCGACTGCCTTCTCCGTCGGCAGCGCCAGCGCCTCGTCGTACGAGTTCGTGTGCAGCGACTGGGTGCCACCCAGGACGGCGGACATCGCCTGCAGCGTGGTCCGGATGATGTTGTTCAGCGGCTGCTGCGCGGTGAGCGTCGCGCCGCCCGTCTGGGTGTGGAAGCGCACCATCTGCGCGCGCGGGTCGGTGGAGCCGTACTTCTCCTGCGCGATCTTCGCCCAGATGCGGCGGGAGACGCGGAACTTCGCGACCTCCTCCAGGAAGTTTGAGTGGCACGCCCAGAAGAACGCGAGGCGACCGCCGAACTCGTCGAACTTCAGGCCCGCCTCGAGGGCAGCGTCCACGTACTCGATCGCGTCCGCGAAGGTGAACGCGAGCTCCTGAGCCGCGGTGCAGCCGGCCTCACGCATGTGGTAGCCGGAGATGGAGATCGTGTTCCACTCGGGCAGGTTGTCCTTGCACCAGGCGAAGACGTCCGTGATCAGCCGGAGCGAGGGGCGCGGCGGGAAGATGTACGTCCCGCGTGCGATGTACTCCTTCAGGATGTCGTTCTGGATCGTCCCGCCGATCTTGGCGAGGTCCGCCCCCTGCTTCTTGGCGGCGGCGACGTAGAACGCGAGGAGGATCGGCGCCGTCGCGTTGATCGTCATCGAGGTCGTGATCTGCTCGAGCGGGATGCCGTCGGTCAGGGTCTCCATGTCGGCGAGCGAGGAGATCGCCACGCCCACCTTGCCAACCTCGCCCTCCGCCATCATGTGGTCGGAGTCATAGCCGATCTGGGTGGGCAGGTCGAAGGCGACGGAGAGGCCCGTCTGGCCCTGCTCCAGCAGGAACTTGTAGCGGCGGTTGGACTCCTCGGCGTCCGAGAAGCCGGCGTACTGGCGCATCGTCCAGAGGCGGCCGCGGTACATCGTCGGCTGCACGCCACGCGTGAACGGGAACTCACCCGGGTAACCGAGCTTCTCGTGGTAGTTCCACTCGGCGAGGTCCTCGGGGCCGTAGAGCGGCTGGACCTCGTGCCCGGACTGCGTCTCGAAGCGCTCGCGGCGCTCCTTGTTCCGCGACGTCGCCTTCGCGTGCGTCGTCTCGCGCCACTCCTGGATGCTCTTGCTCAAGACACACCTGCCCCGCGATGCGCGTACGTCCGTGGGTGGAGAGAGGGTCGCCGTCGCCCGGAGGCGTGCGGCGGGGAGTGACGTCGCGAGCGAAGTGTAGGCAGCCGCCAGAAACAGCGGCAAGGTTCCCGGATCGCGCCCGTTCCGGCGGGTTCGGGTAGCCTTGGCGCGCGCCGGCGCACGGCCGGGGAGCTGGAGCGGGAGCCGATGGACGCCGTCGAGATTCAGCCGGTCACGCGGCCCTTCGACGCCGTCGTCCAGCTGCCCGGGTCGAAGTCCTACACGAACCGCGCGCTGCTGGTCGCCGCCCTCGCGCGGGGTGAGTCCACCATCACGGACGCCCTGGCTTCTGACGACACGCACTACATGCTGGAGGCGCTCCGCGCTCTCGGTGTGCGCGTCGAGGAACGCGACGCCCACACCTACGTCGTGACCGGAGCCGCCGGCCCCTTCCCCGCGTCCGCGGCCGAGCTCTACATCGGCAACGCAGGCACCGCCGCGCGGTTCCTGACGGCGGCGGTCGCGCTCGGCCACGGGTCGTTCACCGTCGACGGCTCCGAGGCGATGCGGAAGCGCCCGATTGCCCCCCTGATCGACGGCCTCCGCCAGCTCGGCGTCCAGATCGTGAGCCGCTTCGACAACGGCTGTCCGCCGGTGGACGTGCGTGCCGAGGGCCTCGCCGGCGGGCGCGCCGTGATGCGCGGCGACATCTCCTCCCAGTACTTCAGCGCCCTCCTGATGGCCGCCCCGTATGCTGCCGCCGACGTCGAGGTGGCGGTCGACGGCGACCTGGTCTCTGCGCCTTATGTCACGATGACGCTCTCGACCATGGCCGAGTTCGGCGTGCGCGCCGAGCGCGACGGCAACCGCGCGTTCCGCGTCCCGGCGCCTCAGCGCTACGAGGGCCGTGCGTATGCCGTCGAGCCGGACGCCTCGGCCGCCTCCTACTTCTTCTGCGCCGCCGCCGTCACCGGTAGCCGCATCGTCGTCCCCCGGCTGGGCCGTCGCTCCGCGCAGGGCGACCTCGGCCTGCTCGCGGTCCTCGAGCGGATGGGGTGCCGTGTGAGGGTCGATGACGACGCGATCGAGGTGCAGGGGCCGTCACAGCTGCGCGCGGTCGACGCCGACTTCTCGCAGATGGGCGATGTCGCGACGTCGCTCATGGCGATCGCGCCGTTCGCGGACGGGCCGACAGTGGTGCGCGGTGTGGCCCAGACGCACTACGAGGAAAGCGACCGCCCGGTCGCGGCGGCGACTGAGCTACGGCGCATGGGCATCCAGGTCGAGGACGACTGGGACTCGGTGACGATCCACCCTGGACAGCCGCAGCCGGCCGGGATCGAGACCTACGAAGACCACCGCATCGCGATGTCGTTCGCCGTCACTGGCCTACGCGCGCCCGGCATCCGGATCACGAACCCCGGCACGACCGCTAAGACGTTCCCGGAGTACTTCGACGTCCTCGCGGAAGTGACCGGCGCGGGCATCGTGCGGTCGGCGGCGTCCTGAGGTAAGGCCTCACGTCAGGATGGTGGGTGCGTGGTGGGCGATAGAGGGTTCGAACCTCTGACCTTCCGGGTGTAAACCGGGCGCTCTACCACTGAGCTAATCGCCCCCGCCGAACCTCGATGTTCGCACGCGGGGCGCGCTGGTCGCCACCCGAGGCCGGAGTCAGCTGATGTGCCAGTCTTCGGCGTAGAGCTGCAGGCCGAGCCGGCGGGCGACGCCCCTCGAGGCTTCGTTCGCCCACCCCGTGCTGTAGAGCGGCGTGCGCCCCGCGGACTGCACGACCTCCGCCCACCAGGACGTCACCGCGAGCGCATGGCCATGACGGCGTGCCTGGGGGGCGGTCTCCAGGCCGGCCTCCGCTCCGTCGCCCGTGGCGCGGGCGGCGTGACAGGCGGAGACGATCCGCGCCTGCTCATCCCGCGCGACGACGATCGGGTGTTCCACCTCCGCTGCGCCCGCGATCCACTCAAGGCCGTCGGCGATCGCGTCGGTGGCGGCGGCGCGGTAGACCTCGGCGCGACCGACGGCCTCGAAGGCGGCGGGGAACGCGAATGCCGGTCCGCGATACTCCGTGCCGAGCGCTCGGAAGGGCCGGAGGAGGTCGCGGACGGCGTCGAGGCTGCGCGGCGGCTCCTGCTCCCAGTCATCGGGCGCCACGGCCGGCTCGTCGCCCAGCGTGGTGTCGAGGCGTGCGGCGATGTCTTCGGGAAGCTCCGCGTTGATCAGCCAGCGGTTGCCCGTGGGCGTGCGGAGCAAATGCACCAGGGGCGTCGTCACCGAGCTGGAACGGACGCGGAGGAGACGCCCATCGCTGCGATGTTCGTAGAGCACGTCGAGGTGGAGGTCGGGGAGGAAGGGATCGAGCCCCGCGGGCAACGCGCCCGTCATGGCCGCTCGGTCTCGTCCTTCTTGCGGCGCCAGGGCAGCGGAGCGGTGATCCCGAGGATGAGGACCATGTAGCCGAGGATGAGCACCAGCTCGAACGCGGCGCGCGCCACGTGGCCGAACCACATCTCGATGAAGTCGCCGCCAACCCAAAGATTGACGACGAGCGCCGCGAGGATCAGCGCGTGCTTCGAGATGCCGATGTCGTTCACGGCTCTAGGATAGGCCCATGACGAGAGGGCCAGGCGACACGCACGCCACTCCCGACCTCGCCGCATTCGACGAGCTCCCGCTCGAGACCGTCGAGGAGGCCGCGGGCGAGCTGATCCGGCGGATCACCGTCGCCATGCGCGATATCGGCGAGTCGCGCGCAGACGACGCGACTGGCCGCGATCCGTCGCCGCGACGCCGCGTGGCGGCACTCGCCGTCCTCACCGAGCTCGCGTGCTCGACGTTCGCGGCGGCCGCTGCCGGCGTCGTGCCTCTCGGCGGACGGGTCGACCGCCACCCGGCGGCGATCGCCGCGGTGATGTACGCCGCCCCCACGGTCCCGGCGCTCCTCCAGCGCATCGAGCAGGACCGACGGATGCTTGCCTCGCACGCACGCGGCCTCGCGCACCGCCTCGACGAGGTGGCCGGGGGCGCATGGCCAAAGGCGACCCTCCGTTCGCTGCTCAGCGAAGTGGCGCTCGCCGCGCCGGCGGAGTGCGCGCAGGAGCTGGACGCACTGCTGAGGCGCTGGGACGAGGCGGAGCGGGCCGCCCTCGAGCGGGCAATCGCGCGAGACCAGGGCGCGGCGGACCTCTAACCGCTACTCGTCCTCGACGTCGGGGTTGTCGACCACCTGCTCGTCGCGGAGGACGAACTCGCCCTCCTCCCACTCGTACGTGGACTCGCGCAGCTTCGAGGGGCAGCACTCGGCGTCGCCGGGATCCCAGACCCCTTCGGTCGTGACGACGATGCCGCCGCCCACCTCGGGGAAGCGGACATCAATGCGTCCACCGGTCGGGATGTAGCCAGCGATCTGCGGGCCGCCGTCCTCGAGTCTCAGGAGGGCGGCGCCCACATCGCCGGCGGTGCCCCCTGACTCGATGATCACGAACGCGTCGTCCGTTCCGTCGCGGGTGAGATCCAGGTACTGCACCCGCCGGGGGTCGATCTCGCCGCCGCCGAAGTGGTCGATGAGCGGGCCAATCACGGCCACGTCCGTGAAGTCGATCTCCTCGATGCGTTGGACGGCCACGCTCGCGCTGGCCGTCGCCGTCGCGATGAGCGCGGGCGAAGCGGTGGCGGTGGGCGTCGGGGCGGGGTCGTCACCACACGCGACCAGCGTGGCGAGGATGGCAGCGGCGGCGAGCCCGAGCGAGAGCGACCGAGACCGCATGTCATGCCTTTCGCCGAGCGGGCTCCCCGGGACCACCGGGTCACCTCGGACGCGTCGATGTTCGTCCCCGCGCCAGCCGTCGGTCAACGCTTGTCGCCCGCCGCGATACGATGAGGCTCCCCAGCCATGGCCGGTGACGAGTGTGCGGAGCGCGCGTGACGCGAGACGTGGCGATGCAGTGCGCCGAATGCGGCGAGCCCCTGGCGGACGGCGCGCCCTGGTGTGACGCCTGCGGCGCCCTCGCCGATGCGCCCCCCACAGCCGCGCCGTCCTCCGGCGCGCCCCGAGCGGCGCCCGGCGCGGCCCTCCCGGACACCCTCGACCACTATCGCGCGCGGCTGCGCGAGACCTTCGGCTACCCCGACTTCCGGGGCGGACAGGCCCGCGTGCTCGAGGCGCTCGCCGACCGCGATGTCGTCGCGGTGATGCCTACGGGGTCCGGCAAGAGCCTCTGCTTCGTCCTCCCCGCGCTCGAGGTCGGCCGCACCGTCGTCGTGTCGCCGCTCATCGCGCTGATGCAGGACCAGGTCGAGGGGCTCCAGGCGTCCGGGGTGCCGGCGGCGTTCATCAACTCCAACCTGAACCGCGACGAGCAGAACCGGCGCTATCTCGACTTCGTTCAGGGCCGGACACCCCTCCTGTACGTCGCGCCGGAGCGCTTCCAGAACCAGCGCTTCGTCGCGGGACTCCGCGAGGCCGGCGTGAACCTGCTCGCGATCGACGAGGCCCACTGCATCTCCGAGTGGGGCCACAACTTCCGCCCGGACTACCTCCAGCTCGGCACGGTCCGCGAGCGCCTCGGGATGCCGCGCACGCTCGCCCTCACGGCCACGGCGAACCCACAGGTACGGCGCGACATCGCCGCGCGCCTCGGGCTGGACGGCGCCGCCGAGGTCGTCACGACCGTCGACCGTCCGAACCTCACGCTGACCGTCGAGCGGATCGACCGCGTCGAGGACCGGGTGCAGTGGGTGATCGACTACGCGAAGCGCCGCCCGGGCCTGGCCGGCATCGTCTACGCGCGCACGCGGCGCGCGGTCGAGGACATCGCGCAGGCAATGCGCGACGCGGGCGTGCGAGCGCAGGCGTACCACGCGGGCCTGGAGCGCGAGGTGCGATCGGCCGTGCAGCGCCGGTTCACCGTCGGCGAGACCCCGGTGATCGTCGCGACCAACGCCTTCGGCATGGGCATCGACAAACCCGATGTTCGTTATGTCATCCATGTCAACATGCCCGGCCGCCTCGAGGCGTACACGCAGGAGGCCGGCCGCGCCGGGCGCGACGGCGAGCCGTCCGAGTGCACCCTGCTCTACGCGCGGAGCGACCGCCGCTTCCAGCAGGGCTTCATCGACGAGGCGCACCCCTCGGACGAGCAGGTACGCCAGACGTGGCACCGCTGGACCGAGGTCGCGGACGCGAACACGGGACGCCTCCCGTTCGCCGTGGCCGATGACGACCCCGGCTTCGGCATGGTCGTCTCCGCACTCCGGCAGTCGCGTCTGCTCGACCCGATCGCATTGAGGATCACCTCCGGACGCGCCGACGCCCCGATCGACACGTCCGGCATCGCGCGACACCGCGCCTACGCAGAGGGGCGCCTGCGCGAGATGACGGAGTACGCCGAGACGACCGGATGCCGGCGCGCCGTCATCCTCCGCTACTTCGGCGAGGAGGCGCCCGAACGCTGTGAGCTGTGCGACAACTGCCTCGGCCGCCACGAGGGCGCCGAGGCGGTCGCGTTCGCCGAGGACCTCTACGACCGCTTGCTCGACCTCCGCGAGGCGATCGCCCGCCAGGGCGACCGCGACCCCTACCGGGTGTTCGAGAACCGCACCGCCCGCGAGATCGCGACGTACCGCCCTCGCTCCGTCGATGCCCTCCAGGCGATCTGGGGGATCGGTAGCAAGCGCGCCTCCTGGTTCGGCCGGGACGTCCTCGCGATCGTGGACGAGTGGGAACGCGAGCACCCGGAGGCGACGCCGCCACCGGCCCTCCCCGCGCAGAGCACGCTCGGCAGCCGTAGCCGCACCGCGACCGACGATGGCCCCGAGGTGCGCCCGGACGATCCGCTATTCCAGGCGCTGCGCGCGTGGCGCTCGGAGCGCGCGAAGGCGGAGGGGCTCCCGGCCTACACCGTCTTCTCGGACCGCACGCTCCGCGAGCTGGTCACGGTGCGACCTCGGAACGTCCACGCGCTGCTCGGTGTGTGGGGCCTCGGCGAGTCTCGCGTCGAGCGCTTCGGGCCGGAACTCGTGCGGGTGATCCGCGAGGCGGAAGCCGCGGCCACCTAGCCGAAGCCGGCCGCGCTCGGGAATTGGCGAAGCAACAGATGTTGCAACGCTTACGTTCGGTGAGGCATGATGTGCGGACAGACGGCATTCGTCGCGAACCCTGAGGGGGACCCGTGAACCTGACCATCACCGACCTGGCCCAGCAGCGCCTCGACACCCTCGTGGGCGAGCAGATGCGTGAGCAGGGCAAGGCCATCCGCGTCTTCATGCAGCAGGGCGGCTGCGGCTGCTCTGGCCCGCGTTTCGGCATGGGCCTGGACGAAGCGTCGGCCGAAGACTCGATCGTCGAGTTCGGCACGCTGAAGTTCATCGTCGACCCCATGTCGGCGCCACAGCTCGAGGACGCCTCGATCGACTACATCCAGGACGTCATGCAGGAGGGGTTCCAGATCACGGCCCCGAACGCCCAGGGCGGCGGCTCCTGCGGTTGCGGCGGCGGCGCTCACTAGCGTCGACCCCGGTCGCCTGAGGCGATCAGCACTGCAAGAAGCCCGGCCACGCGGCCGGGCTTCTTCGTGTCAGTCCCGATGGGGCGAAGCTACCCTCAGTGCGCGCCGTGCGCGTGGCCATGCCCCGTGGGGGCGGGCTTGTAGTAGGGGTTCGTGCCGGACGCGTGGTCCGTCACGTCCGTGACCTCTTCGATGTCCGGCACGTGCTGCCGCAGGGTCGCCTCGACGCCGTGCTTCAGCGTCGCGCTCGCCATGCCGCAGCCCTGGCATCCACCGGCGAACTCTACGTAGGCCGTGCGGCCGACGACGCCGTGCAGGCGGACCTGTCCCCCGTGGCCGGCGATCTGCGGGTTCAGGTGCTGGTCGAACAGGTCCTGGATGGCGAACTCGCGCGGGTCGGACCAGATCGGGTTCGGGTTCCGGAACTCGAGGCCCTGGTTGCCGTCGCCGTCGTCGAAGAAGTGCACTTCGACGCCGTCGACGTACCGGGCGTCTTGCGGGGGCACAAAGACATCGATGCCGCCCGTGGTCTCGACGCGGAGGTCGCGCTCGACGGCAGCGCCCTCCTCGACCATCGACAGCAGGTGGCGGAACTGCCCGCCGGTGCGGTCGGCGATCTCGAGTCGCAGGCCGGCGACGGCGTTCGGGTGGTTGTCGATCACCTCGGACAGCTTGGAGGTCGCTTCCGCGGTGAACCGGATCGTCGGGGTCGGGGTTTCGACTTCGCTCATGGCCTCATCCTACCTCGCGGGGTGATGCCTACGGTTGGTAAGCGCCGCTCTTCGAGTCTACCGCGTGCGTCCGACCACGTCAGGATCGTGGGCCTGGACCGAGGATCGCCGACGCCCCATCACGCCCCGTCACGCCCCGTCACGCCCCGTCACGCCCGTCACGCCCCGTCACGCCGTGGCGCGCCTGGACACGGGCATCGAGCGCCCTCACCTGTTCGGCGACGCGCTCCGGCGCCTCCATGGGGATGAAGTGCGAATACTCCGCGAGCAGGAGGTCCTCGCCGTCCGCGAACAGCGAGGCGAGCTGCGGGGGTGTTGGCGAGGTCGAGAACGGCGGCGCCTGCTCGCCCGCCACCGGCTGGCGCCCACGCATCACCGTCACGGGCACATCGATGAAGGGGATTACTTCAGTGCCCATCGCCGGGCCGTGCCCGCTCGCGGCGTAGGTACCGCCCTCCATGTCCGGCGTGCACGCGAGGACGAAACCCTCGCCCGCCGGGTGGGGCAGCAGTCCCCAGCGCGCGTAGTCATCGAGGACCTCGGGACGCCAGGAGGAGTACGGGAACCGGTCGCGGAACCGCTCCACCATCTCCTCCGCGCTCCCCCACTCGTTGCGGCGCTTCCGCACGAAGTCGGAGACGCCGCCCCGGCCCTCCCGCGGTGGGACACGGTCGAGCGGCATCACCGGGTCGACGAGCAGCAGACCGGCGAACCGCTCCGGCTCGCGCTTCGCCGCGATCGTGACGGAGTGCCCGCCCATCGAGTGACCGACGGCGAGGACCGCGCGGAGGTCGAGCTCCCGGACGAAGTCGGCCGTGTCGACGCCGAAGATCTCCCACGACTCCGGCTCGCCGGTCTGCGCGGATCGTCCATGCCCGCGCAGGTCGAGGGCTAGCACGCGGTACCCGGGCAGCCGTCGGGCGACCGCGTCCCACGTGCGGCCGTGAAAGCCGGTCGCGTGCGCCAGCACCACCGTCGGCCCATCGCCCGCCCAGTCGAAGTAGACGAACGAAACGCCGTCGATGACGAGCTCTCGCTGCGTCGGTTGCTCATCGGCTGGTCGTGCGGCGGTCGGGTCAGTCACGGGAATCCTCTCGGCGCGCGGAGCTGCCGGGCGAGCGTATCGAGTTTTCAAACGCAACGCACTCTTCGGGCGACGCGAACTCGGCGACGTGCGGTGAACGCGACGACGCCCGCGAGGCTCCGTGCGGGGACAGGAGCGTCGCGGGCGCCGTGGTTCGCTCGGCCGGGAGGAAGGAGGGCCGAGCGCGGACCGAAGGTCGCCGGCCTGCCGGAGCAGGCGACCGGCTAGTACGCGTGCTGCGGCAGGCCTCCGAACCGCTGCTCCAGTACGCGACGGCGGAAGTCGAAGATCGCCTGCACGCGCGGGCGCACGATCAGCAAGTTCGCCACGTCCCCAAGGGGGCCGAAGCCGACGTCGTAGTGGACGATGTCGCGCATCTCGACGCCGCCCGGGATCTCCCGGAAGTGGTGCTGGTGATGCCAGAAGCGGTACGGGCCGAACCGCTGCTCGTCCACGAAGAGCTGGTGCTCGACGACGTGCGTGATCTCGGTGACCCAGGTCATCGGGACGTTGAACAGCGGCCGCACCTTGTACTTGATGATCAGGCCCGGGTGCATCCGCTTCGGCAGCTCGGTCTGGATCTCGAAGCCCATGTCCGGCGGCGTGATCACGGCGAGGTTGCGCGGGTCTGAGAAGAAGTCCCACGCCTCCTCGACCGAGATCGGCAGCCGCTGGATATCCGCCATTCGATGCAGGCTCATGGCCTGTCCTCCTGTGCCCGGTACCGGGCCAACCCCTCCGGGGTGGATAGGATGCGAGCTAGCGCCCGCTCACCGCCGGCTGCGGCGCCGCCTTCGGGGCCCTCCCCGTGGCCTCGCGGACCGCCTCGTCGGCCGTCGGGTACTCCCAGCGGAAGCCGGCCTCGGCGAGCTTCGTGGGGACGACGCGCTTGCTGTCGAGCAGCAGGACCTGGGCCATCTCGCCCAGCAGCAGCTTGAGCGCGAAGCCCGGGACCGGGAAGAGCGTCGGCCGCTTCAGCACGGAACCGAGGACCTTCGTGATACCGGCGTTGGTGATCGTCTCGGGCGCGGCGATGTTCACCGGTCCGGAGACGTCCGCGGTCAGGAGGAACTCGATCGCGCGCGCCTCGTCCTCCAGGTGCACCCACGGGAACCACTGCCGGCCCGACCCGAGCTTGCCGCCGACGCCGAACTTGATCGGCATCACGAGCCGCTTGAAGGCGGGCGCCTCGCGGTCCATGACGAAGGAGGTACGGGCGATCGCGACCCGGGAGCCGAGCTCACCCGCGGCGCGGTTCGCTTCCGCCTCCCACTCCACGCAAAGCTGGGCCAGGAAGTTGCTGCCGGCGGACGCGCTCTCGTCCAGGCGCTCATCGCCCCGCCCGCCGTAGTAGTCGACGCCCGAGCCCTGCACGAACACCGCTGGGCGGATGCCCTGACGCTTCAGCTCGTCGACAAGGACACGAGTCGCGTCGATGCGGCTCGCGCGAAGCAGCCGCTTGCGGGAGGCGGTCCAGCGCCCGCCGCCGATGTTCTCGCCGCCGAGGTTCACGACCGCGTCGATGCCCGCGAGGGCGCCGTCGCGGACCCAGCCCTCGGCCGGGTTCCAGATCGCCTGCGGGTCGCCCTTGGCGCCCCGCTTCATCTCGATGATGTCGTGGCCGGAGGCTCGCAGCTGCTTCGTGACGGCGGAGCCGATAAGCCCGCTGCTGCCGGTGATCGCGACCTTCATAGTGCCGTGCCTTTCTGCGGAGCAGACCTCCGCACAAGTCCTGCACAGGATGCTACTCCCGCTGCATAACTTATGCAAGCACGCAGCGAAAGCTGAACAGGAATTGGCCAACAGGAGTCGAGTGGCTGGCCGAGCAGCCATCCCCTCGCCACTGCTTGCCACCGAGCGCCGCTGCCGACAAACTCAGAGGCCCCGGCGGGGTAGCTCAGTGGTAGAGCAGCGGACTCATAAGCCGTTGGTCGGGAGTTCAAATCTCCCCCCCGCTACCAACGACAGGCCGAGCAACGGCGCCCTCGCGGGCGCCGTTGCTGCGTTTCCTGGGTACGGGGCCTATCAGACTGGCTCATCCTCAGGCCGAAGGAAGCCAGCGGGCGTTGTCCTCGCCCACGCGGTGAGGGGCGCGGCGCGGTGGGAGGCTGTCGCCGTTGAGGCGGAACCCGATCGCGGGGACGCGGACGGGGGTGCCGTGTTCGCCAACGGGCAGCTCGTGGACGAGGTCGCGGGCGGCCGGTTGGCCTTCCCGCAAGAGCTCGCCCAGGGAGCGCACGCGGCTGGATGGGACGCCCGCGGCGTTCAGCAGCTCCTCCCACTCCGCCGCGGAGCGCGTCCGGAACGCCGCCTCGAAGTTCGCGCGGAGCTCGTCCTGGTGCTGACGGCGGGTCGCGGGATCCGCCCAGCGAGCGTCGGTCGCCCACTCGGGATGGCCGAGCACGCGGCACAGGTTGGCGAACTGGCGCTCGTTGTTGGCCGCGAGCATGACCTGAAGGCCGTCTGCCCCGTGAAAGCAGCCGGACGAAGGCGCCTGGCTCGCCGCCTCGTTGCCGAGCTTCGGCATCTCAACGCCCGTCGTCGCCACTGACACGAGGTTGTTCGCCATCAGGTTCAGCGCGGTGTCGAGCATCGCGACATCCACGGTCTGGCCCTCCCCCGTGCGGTCGCGCTCGCGGAGCGCCGCGAGGACGGCGAAGGCGGCGTTCAGGCCGGTGGCGTAGTCGATGTACGGTGCGCCGACTTTGAGCGGCTCCATCTCCGCGGTGCCAGTGGTGGTCATGATGCCGCACATCGCCTGGACCACGTGGTCGTACGCCGGGCGGCCGCCGATCGGGCCCTCCGCTCCGTACGCCGAGATCGAGCAGTAGACGATCGCGGCGTTGCGCTTCCGCACGGCGGCCTCGCCGATTCCAAGGCGGTCGGCGACGCCCGGGCGGAAGTTCTCGATGAAGATGTCGGCGCCTGATGCCAGATCGAGCACGGCCTCGACGCCGCCCGGCGCTTTGAGGTCGATCGAGACGCATTCCTTGTCCGCGTTCTGCGCACAGAAACCGAGCCCCATGTTCTGCGCGCCGAGGTCGTCATAGGGAGCGAACGACCGGGCGAGGTCGCCCCCCGGCGGTTCGACCTTGATCACCTCCGCGCCGAGGAGCGCGAGCTGGTAGGTGCAGTACGGTCCCGCGAGGACCTGGGTGAGGTCGATCACGCGGATGCCGGAGAGCGGCGCCGGGCGGGTCATGGTGGGCTCCCTCGATCGGGGCCGTCGCCCCTCGGAACATCGGGGCATTCATACCACCGGCGCGCCGGCGTTCGCGTCCGCAGGGTTGAGGACCGTGAAGGAGGACGAGCCAGCCCGGCGATTCGGTCAGGAGTGGCCGGCCGCTGCCGTCCCGGTCTCGGCGGGAACGTCGCCGCCCCCGCGCCCCATGTACCCCTTGATCCGGAAGTACTTGCCGATCAGCCCGCCGATCGACCGCTTCCCGACGCTGCCATCCGCGCGCTGGTAGTGGACGACGTAACCCGCGTTGTAGCCGTTGAAGGCGCGACGGTTGATGCCAGCGTCCAGCGGCCAGTAGTTGTCGGCTGCATCGGCGCCGTCGAAGCCGAGGTCCTTCACGTGGTCGCCGTCGAAGCCGCCGGCATCGCTGAGCGGATTCAGGGCCACGCGCCCTCCCACGTCGATGACCGCGATACCGGCGTCGTTGAGCCGCTGGTTCAGGGCGGCCTGCCCGGCGCGGCTCTCGTTGTGCATGACCTTCCGCAGCTGGAAGCCGCCCCCGCCCGGCTGGTTCGCCGCGGCCACCGCGAGGTCAAAGCCGACTTCGATCTGGACCGGCCCGGGGAACGGCACGACGGTCCCGTCGGTCTGCTCGATCGAGGGATAGTGCGCGGGGTCCTTGTACCAGACGATCGGGATCGGATCGGCGGCCGAGCCCGTGTGGTAGTCGGCGGGGTTCAGGCCGGCGTCCGGGACGCGCTCCGCGAACACCATGCTGGCCGGCATGAGGTTCAGGCGCAGATGCGCCCCGTGGTAGAGCCATGCCGTGTCGATGGCGGCCCGCGTCGCGGCGACGTCGGCAAGGGCGGCCTGGCGCACGGCGCCCCAGGCCTCTGCGCGCCGCCGGTCCGCCGCGGCAAGCCGGCGCTCGTGCACGGCGCGGCCCACGGCGGCCGCCCGACCGCCCGCGGGTGGTGCGCGGCGACCCCGCAGCTCGCGGCGCGCCGCCACGGCCCGCCACATCGTCGCCTGCGCGGTGTTCAGCCGTGCGTGCGCCGCGTGGGCGACGCCGAGCACGGCGGTCACCACGGCATCCACCGCCACCGCCGCCAGCGCCTCTTCGATCGCCTCGAGTGTCGTCCATTCAGAGTGCATCCCGGCAACCGCACGCCCGCCGTGCAGCTCGAGCGTGACCTGGTGCTGTTCCCCGTCCAGGGTGACGGGTGTCGCGGGGAGTTGTGCGAGGATGCCGGCGACCTCTGCGTCGCCCTCCGAGCGGTCCTCGGCCGAAGGCTCGGCGTCGACGCCTGCTTCTGCGTCGAGCGACGCATCGTCCGACTCGAGCGCCGCCTCCTCGGGCGGAGCGCCCTCGACCGCCGCGCCCTCGGGTGCGGTGTCGACGTCTGCGACGTCCGCATCGGCCAGGGCCGGAGCGGACTCGGCGCTGTCGCGCCGCGCGGTGAGCATGCGGGCCACGGCACGGTTACCGGCGCGCCGCTGAAGCGCGCGCAGGGCGGTCGCGGAGAGGCGAGCGGGCGCCACGCCAGCGCCACCGACGTCCGGGGCCGGCGTGACCGTGTGCGCCAGCGCCTCCCTCGAAGCGGCGCTGGCCGGCGGTCGCGCTCGAACGGCCGGATCGACGTCCGCCGGCGCGAAAGTACGTCGAGACTGGTCGAACCCCGGCAACGAGTCTCCGCTCACCGGGATGCGGCGCCCTCGCATCCGACGTCGTGGCGCCCGCGATCGTAGCGAACGGCGGGAGCCCGCGACGCTGCGCCGCGAAATCCGGCCGAATCGGGCAGGCGAATCGCGCCGCCGTAAGTCTTCCACCAAGGCCGCCCCGATTCGCGGCTCGCCGCAACTTCCGCGTTATGTCCGCCCGCCTACGGTCAGGCGGCGACTCCTCGCAGTCGCCCCTGCATGACCCGTCCCCCGCCCGCACGCGGCCCGGGACGTCCGAAGGAACGCGGCTCCATGTCTGAACGTCTTGTCGTTGTCTCGAACCGGGTGCCCATCCCGACCACCGAGGGCATCAGCCCGGGCGGACTCGTCTCCGCGCTGCTCCCCTCGCTCGAGGCGACCGGGACGGCCGTCTGGTTCGGCTGGAGCGGGGAGACGTCGGCGGCGTGCCCGGCCGATCGCGAGCCGCAGCGGATGTCCGCGCGCGGCGTTGAGTACGTCCTCGTGGATCTGACGGTGGACGAGGTACGCGGCTACTACGAGGAGTACGGAAACCGCGTGCTGTGGCCCCTCCTCCACGGTCTCGTCGAGCACGTGGCGCACTCGGCGGCGGAGGCCTATCCGGTGTACCGCGCCGTGAACGCGGTCTTCGCCCGTCGCCTCGTGGCGATGCTGCAGCCTGACGACCTCGTCTGGATCCATGATTACCACCTGATCCCGCTAGCCGAGGAGCTGCGGAAACTCGGATGGCAGGGTCGGACGGGGTACTTCCAGCACACGCCCGTCCCTACCCCCGATGTCTGGATGGCGCTGCCCCACCACGGGCCGCTCTCCGCCGCCTACGCGGCCTACGACCTGATCGGCGTGCAGACCGAGCGCGACCGCGCGAACCTCCAGGACATCCTCCTCGACCCGCTGCTCGCCGATCGGATCCACGCGTATCCGATCTCGATCGATCCCGAGCGCTTCCGACGGTTCACCCGCGACGCCGAGGCGAGTGCGCCGCATCCGGCGTTCGACCTGCCGGCCCCGGCACTGCTCTACTTCGGCGTCGAGCGACTCGACTACACGAAGGGCATCCCGCAGCGCCTCGAAGCATTCGAGCGCGCGCTCGCTACGACGCCCCCGATGCGGTCCGGCGCGCGGTTCATCCAGTGGGCGGCGCCCTCTCGCACGGGAGTGCCGGAATACCAGGAGGAGCGCGATGCCATCGAGGCCGCCGCCCGCCGGCTGAATGACCGATTCCTCGAGCATCCCCTCGCGATCGACTTCGAGTCGCACCCTCCGGAGCAGGTCGCGTCGGCCCTCCAGCAGGCGGACGTCTGCGTGGTCAGCTCGATCGCCGATGGGATGAACCTGGTGGCCAAGGAGTTCGCCGCCGTCCACTCCGCGGAGCGCCCGGGCGTGCTCGTGCTCTCGGACGGGTGCGGGGCCGCCGAGGAGCTCCGGGACGCCCTCGTCTTCCGTGCCGGCGACGTCGGCGGCATGAGCGAGGCCATGCGCCGCGCCTACTTCATGCCCGACGCCGAGCGTCGCTTTCGCGCCGAGTCACTCCGCGCCGTCGTCGACGGCCACACGAGCCGGGACTGGCTGCGCGAGTTCGTCGAGGACCTCCGCTCCGCTTCGTCCCGGACGCGCGCGCCCGCGGCGCGCATCGGACACCACCCCGACACCAACCGCCGGCGCGATGTCGCGCGCCTCGGCCGCGGGGACGGCGAGCTGGCCACCCGGGGCGCACTCAGCGTTTCCCCGATGCCGGAGGTTCCGCCGCGTTCCTAGGGTGAGGTGGCGATGACGACCTCCGACGCATCCCTCATCCCCACCCGGCTCGGGGATCGCGATGTACGGCTCGCAACGGCCGAGGCGGCGTTCGGTCGAGGCGACATGGCCGCGGCCGACGAGCAGGCCCGGCGGCTCATCGCAGACGACGCCGAGGACGCGCGCGCCCTGCTCATCGCCGGCGCCGTCGCCCTCACCCGGCGCCGCCATGACGAAGCGCTCACCCTTGCCGACCGTGCCGTCGCGGCGTGGACGGACGGTGCGATTCCCGCATCGCTCTGGCACAACCGCGGGATCGCCCTCGGGGGCCTCGGCCGGATCGAGGATGCCGTGCCGTCGCTCGCCGAGGCGGTCCAGGCCGTCCCGCACCACCGCCAGTACCGGACGAGCCTCGCGATGCTCCTTCACGCCTCCGGCCGCCGGGACGAGGCGTTCGAGGTCGCCGTCGCGGCCACCGGCGCCCCCGAGAGCGTCGTGGCAGCGGCGATCGCCTTCGAGCGCGGGGAGCTCGCGATCTGCGAGCGCCTCCTCGACCTCGCTCGCCCCGGGTTCGAGGCGGGCATCCGGGAGCAGCTCAATGAGAAGCAGTGGACCGAGCTGAAGACCTACCACCGCTACCTGGGACGGCTGACCACCTTCCGCCGACGCCATCCGGAGCCACCGACGCGTTCGCGCACGCCGCTCGCCATCGTCGGCGACAGTCACACCCTCAGCCCGGCACGCCTCCCGCTGCGCGTGGACGGCCGGCCGTACGTCGCGGTCCCCCGGCTGGTCTTCGGCGTGAAGGTGTGGCACCTCGCCCGCGCTCGGCGGGGTGATCCGAACCTGTACGCCACCGCCTTCGCCATGGCGCTCGCGGCACTCGCGCCGGGCACGGTCGCCGCGATGAGCGTGGGGGAGATCGATTGCCGGGTCGACGAGGGCTTCCTCCCGGTGCTCCGACGCGAGGGGAACCTGACGCCCGAGGCCATCCGTGAACGGGTCCACCCCGCCGTGCACGATGCCGTCGCCTTCGCGGCCGCCGCGGCGGAGGCAGCAGGCGTCTCGCTTCGCGTCATCACCGTCCCGGCGCCACGCGGCGACCGTGCCGGCCGCAGCGCGGAGGACACCCGCGCGGTTGCCGAGGTGGTGCGGGCCGTGAACGAGGCGATCGGCGAAGCGGCGGCGGCCGCCGGCGCGGGCGTGCTCGACCTCCACCGCTACACGGCCGGGCCAGACGGGATCGCGAAGCCAGGGCTCCACCTGGACTCCGTGCATCTGCTCCCGCCGGTGCTCGGCAGGGCCGCGCGCTAGCCTCGAGGGTCGGTGCGGCCGTAGCGGTCGTACACCCGACGGCCATCCACGTACGTCTGCTCGACGCCTACCTCGCGGACCATCGTTGGGTCGACGGCGGTCACGTCGTGACTGAGGACGACCAGGTCGGCGCGCTTGCCGGCCTCGATCGTCCCGACCTCGGCGTCGCGGTGCATCGATCGGGCGCCCGCGACGGTGTAGAGCGCCAGCGCCTCGTCCGCCGTGATTGCCTCCTCGGCCGCGACCGGATCCAGGCTCCCCCGAGTCTGCCGGCTCACCAGCGACGAGATGCCGGCGAGCGGGTCGAGCGGCCCGCATGGGAAGTCCGAGGAGAGCGCGACGTTCAGGCCCTCGTCGATCATGCGGCGCAGGGGCGCGGGTGGGGCGTCGACCCCGGCTTCGCGAAGCCGCTCGGCGGACTTCTCCCCGCCCTGGTAGAAGAACGATGGCTGCGTGACCACGGTGAGGTCCATCGTGGCGGCGCGAGCGATCTGCTCGTACGTCGGCGTGGTGAAGTGCTCCAGCCGATGCCGCTGGTCGGCCGCCGCGGACTCCCGGATCGCCTCGCCGATCGCGTCCATCGCGAGGTCGATCGCCCAGGTCCCGAGGCAGTGGATCGCCACCTGCAGCCCGCGCGAGGACGCCTCGGCGGCGAGGGCGCCCGCCCGCTCCGGTTGGTAGTAGGGACGCCCAAGCCGCTCCCTGGTCCCGTCCGGGTGGAACTGGTAGCCGGCGGACCTCGGGAAGACCGGGTCCATGAACATCTTCATCGTCCCGCCGATGAGCCGCTCCGAGGAGGGCGGTGCAAGCGAAGCCACCTCCAGCGGATCGGGCTGCGCGAAGAAGCCGGGGCCGGCGCGCATCTCGTGCAGCGTCATCGGCAGCGCCCCGCGGCGCTCCGCGCTGCGGTAGACCCGCGCCGCCTCGGGCGTGACGGCGGCGTCGGCGACGCTCGTGATGCCGAGGGCGAGGTGACGCTGGCAGTTCTGCCGCACCAGCTCGGCGACGGCGTCGTCCCCGTACGCCTCGGTAAGCCCGGTCAGGGACATCCCGTAGATCGTGTCCATCGCACGCTCCCACAGCGTCCCGGCGGCCTCGCCGTGGACATCGCGGACAACGTGCCCACCGTCCGGGTCTGGCGTCTCCTTCGTGAGCCGAGCGAGGTGCATCGCGGCGGAATTCGCGTAGGAGCAGTGGACCGAGAGGTCGACGACGCACACGGGGTTCTCGGGAGCCGCGGCGTCCAGATCCTCGCGGAGCAGCTCCATTGGTGTCCGGCCGTTCCTGGAGGAGTAGCCCAGCCCGAGGATCCACTGGCCGGCGGGCGCGGCCGAGGCGGCCGCTGCGATCGCGTCGATGACCGCGTGCTTGTCGCGCAGCGGCGGCACGCGGCAGTCCACGGCCACCGGCTCGAACGTCGTCATACCGAAGTGGGTGTGCGGATCGACGAACCCGGGGATGAGGGCGCGACCGTGGAGGTTGACCACCTCCGTGTCCGGCCCGATCCATGCGCCGACCTCGGAGGTGGGACCGACGGCGGCGACGGTTCCGGCCGCCACAGCCACGGCCTGCGCGCGGCGTGCTCCGGCCCCGGTGAGCACCTGGCCACCGAGGAACACGAGGTCCGCCGGAGTCGCATCCATATCGCGCACCGTAACGGGTGCGCGTGACCGGGGAATGACCGGGCGGTTTCCTCGGCGCTTCAGTGTCCCTCCTGAGCCCGGGTTCTGATACAAGCCTTGGACGGACTTCAGACCACCGGGACGGTGGGTAGGAGGGGTGACATGGGCAAGCTCGACGGCAAGGTCGTGCTGGTGACCGGCGCGAGCCGCGGCATCGGCCAGGGGATCGCGGAGCACTTCGCGCGCGAAGGCGCGAAGGTCGTGGTCAGTGCGCGGACGCTGCACGAGGGTGACCACAAGATGCTGGCAGGGTCGCTCGACCGCACCGTGGCGAACATCCGCGCGGCGGGCGGCGAGGCGATGGCCGTGGTGGGTGACGTCTCGCTCGAGGACGACTGCAACCGCATGGTCGAGGAGGCGAAGGCGGCCTACGGTTCCGTCGACATCCTCGTGAACAACGCGGCGCTGAACTTCTACATCCCGATCGTGGACTATCCCGCCAGCCGCTGGATGCGCGCCTTCGCCGTGAACGTGCACGGGCCGTTCATGCTGTCGAAGGCCGTCCTGCCGGACATGATCGCCCGCAAGAGCGGCGCGATCGTGAACATCTCGTCCGTGGGCGCGATCGGCCCCGGCCGCGGGCCCTACGAGGACCAGGGCGGCCTCGGCGCGCGCGGCGGGACGATGTACGGCGCCTCCAAGGCCGCGCTGGAGCGGTTCACGCAGGGACTCGCGCAGGAAGTCTACGAGCACGGCATCACGGTGGCCTGCTACTCGCCCGGCGTGGGCGTGGCGACCGAGGGCACCGTCTACTTCGGCCTCTCGAAGAGCCTCGACGACCCCGACCGTGAGCCGATGGAGATGATGACCAACGCTGCCCTGCTGCTCGCCACCGAGCCGCTGGACAAGGTCACGGGCCGCGTCACCTACAGCCAGGCGATCCTCAAGGAGTTCGGCTGGATCACGGACGGCACGGGCCTCGGCATCGACCGGAAGGGTTCCGGCTACTCCGAGATCTAGGTTCGACGTCGCCCGCGCTGGGCCGTCAGGGTGAGTTGACGACGATCACCGGGCACTCCGCCCCGGCGATCAGCTCCTCCACCCGGCGGCCCAGCGCGAGGTGCTGCGACCCGGCGCGGATGTCCGTGCCGACGAGGACGAGGTCGACCTCCCGCTCGCGCCGGAACAGCGCGACCGCCTCCGCCACGTCCTCGCCGTCCAGCACGTGGCCGCTCACCGAGACCCCCCACCGCGCGCCGAGCGCGACGAGCTCCTCCACGGCCTGCTCACCCGCGACCCGCTGACGCTCGCGCATCGCCACCCCGCGGGTCTGCGCGTACATCGAGCGGTCCTCCGGCGTCACGTGCACGACGAACACATGGGCGTGGTCGTCACGCGCGAGGGCGAACGCCGTCTCCGCCGCCCACGTCGCGGGCCTTCGCCCGTTCGTCGGAACGACGATCCGGTGCTGCTTCGCGTGCTCGTCGAACGGTGCGTCCTGGCCGCTCGCGATCATCGTCGCGATCGGGGACAGGCGGACGATTGCGTCGAGGAGGGGGCTATAGACCGAGCGGTCGTCTCGTCCCGCCTCGGGCGCGCCAAGCAGCAGGAGGTCGTGACCCCGTTCCGCCTCCGCGAGGATCGCCTCCTGGACGTCCCCGTCCGTCACCACGCGCCGCGTGACCTCGTGCCCGGCGTAGGATGCCGCCACGTCGTCCAGGTACCGCCGCGCGCTGTCGCGCTGGGCGGCATCCACCACCGTGACGAGCGTGATCGAGAGCCGCCGCCCCGCGGCGAGGCGTTCGAGGACGTGCGCCTCCATGGTCCGGACCGCGTCCGCGCGGCCCGGGTTGTAACGGACCGGCATCAGCACCCGCTCGAGGTTGAGGATCCAGGAGCGCCCCGCGAGCGCTTCGCGGGCGAGGCGGGCCGCCTCGGTGGGTTCGAGCTCGACGCGTGCGACGGCCCAACGCAGCGACGGTGGCGCGCCGACGGCCGTCACCACGGACATCAGCACCAGCATGGAGAACAGATCCTGCGAGATGATGCCGAGCGACAGGCCGACCGTCGCGATGATGATGCCCATCGCGGCCCGCGCGTTGAGGGCGGCGCCGAACGACAGCGCTCGCCAGTGGTCGCGCACGCCCGCCAGCCGCGCTCCTGCGAACGCCCCGAACACCTTGCCGAAGGTAGCGACGGCGAGCAGCACGAGGGTCAGGAGCGCGATCTCCGACTCGGCGAGCGCGGTGAGGTCCATCTTCAGCCCCGCCACGCCGAAGAAGATCGGCGCGAAGACGCCGACGGTCACGCGCTCAAGCGTCTCGCGCACGGAGGCCGGCAGGGATCCGACCTGGCTGATGAGCATCCCCATGACGAACGCGCCGAGGACCGCCTCCAGGTGCAGCGCGGAGCTGATCGCCGCCCACGCGAACATCAGCACGACGACGGCGCTGAGCACGAGGTGTTCCTCGTGCGGGCGGTTCGGGAGCGATCGGAACACGATCCGCACCAGCAGCCGCCCGAGGATGAACGAGAAGGCGATGAACCCGATGGTGCTGAGGAACACCTCGCCCAGGCTGCCGACGGTGAGCGCGGCGCCACTCGCCAGCCCGGCGACCACCGCGAGCGCGACCCATCCGATCGTGTCGTCGATGACGGCGGCGGCGATGATCGTCTGGCCGACGTCCCGCCGCATCAGGTCCATGTCGATCAGCACCTTGCCGATCACCGCGATCGAGGAGATCGAGAGCGCGGTGCCGAGGAATACGGCAAAGACGGCGCGGTCCGTCTCGCCTCCGATCAGGCTCTCCGGCAACACGTAGCCGAGTCCGAAGCCGGTGGCGAACGGCAGCACGAGGCCACCCGCCGCGACGGCCGCCGCCGTGCGCGCCTGGTGCCGGATCAGCGCCAGGTCGGTCTCGAGGCCGGTCAGCAGCAGCAGGAACAGTGCTCCGAGCAGCCCCACGATTTCGAGCAGGTGCCCCTGCGGCTCCGTCTGCGGGATGACCCACTCCTCCACGCCGGGCACGAACCCCGCCAGCAGGGATGGGCCGAGGATCACCCCCGCGAGGATCTCCCCGAGGACGGCTGGCTGGCCGAGGCGCTGCGCGACGGTGCCGAGCACGCGCGCGGTCAACAGCAGGATGCCGACCTGGACCAGGAACGCCAGGACATCGTCGTGCGGCGCGGCCGCGAACGGTGTGACCACGGAGGACGCCTCTCAGGACGCCGGGGACAGGCCCCGAAGACGGGGCCCGGTGGGAGGGCTGGACAGGACGACGGGAGATGCGCGGGCCCGGAGTGGGTACGTCGCTACTCGGTCCTTCCGTGCGCCGCGGCGAGCGCGTTCAACCGACCGCGATCAGCATGGGGCATCGCGCGACGGTTGAACAGACCAGCGGTCGAGGATCAGCTCCCTGGCGTCCGCGGCCCGTCAGGCCACGCCTCCTGCTGCCAGGCACGGCGCGAGTCGAGGTTGGCGAAGCGCCCATCCCGCCAGGCCAGCGCCTCCTTCAGGCCCTGGTCGCGGTTGCGGGAGCGCCACTCCTCCATCGCCGGCGAGGTGTGCATGCGGGCATCCTGCTCCGCGGCGTACCGCTGCATCGTCCGCGCGCCCATCATTTCCAGCGCCATGTTCACGGAGCGCTTGTTCGCGGAGAGGAAGTCCGGGTGGATCATCGCCATCCGGTCCGCCAGCTCCTCCACGGTCTCGGTCAGCTCATCGCCGCTCACGGCCTTCCACACGAGGCCGATGCGTTCGGCCTCCTCGCCGGTGACGAACTCGCCGGTGAGCAGCATGTACTTCGCCCACTGGGGCCCAACGTGGTAGGTCCACATGTGCTGCGGCGGCCCGCCCTGCCCTCGTACCGGTGGGAACCCGATCCGCGCGGCCCTGTCCGCGATGACGATGTCGCAGAGGAACACGAGGTCCGTGCCGCCGGCGACGCAGTAGCCGTGGATCTGGCCGATCACCGGCTTGTGCATGTCGAAGATCGTCATGCGGTCGCGCTGGGCGTCCTCCATCCGCCACACGTCGTCGTCGTAGGTCTGGCTCTGGCGGTAGACCTGCCCGTACTCGTCCGCCTCGCCGGTCTCGCCGGCGAGCCGCCGTTCCGGGGTGAGGTCGTAGCCGGCACAGAAGGAGCGACCGGCGCCACGGAGGATCACGCAGTGGACGCGGTTGTCGCGATCGGCATCCCAGAGCGCCTCGCGCAGCTCCCGCTGGAGCTGCCGCGAGAGTGCGTTCAGCTTCTCGGGACGGTTGAGGGTGATCCGAGCGCGACCGCGCTCCTTCTCGACGATGATCGTCTCGTACTGCGGCTCCGCCGGCATGATCTCCTCCTGCCCCACGCCCCTCGCGCGGTTGCACGGGACTTCATACCACCTGTGATGCCGCCTCGGTGACCGGACGATCCACCGGCGGACGCGCCAGCGCGACGGTGATCACGGCTGCGATCGGCAGGACCGCGAGGATCGCGATCCCCGGACGGAACCCGTCGAATTGATCCTGGAGCCACGCGAGCGGCAGCGGCCCCAGCGCGGAGGCGGTGATGTTCACCATCGTCGCGGAGCCCTGCACACGGCCCAGCCCTCGTCGCCCGTAGAAGTGCGCCCACGTGACGGCGGCCACGATCCGGCTGAAACCGCCGGACGCCCCGACCAGGCACGAGTAGACGACCGCCATGAGGAGCGAGTCCATCATCAGCGCGAGCAGCATCCCGGCGAACAACGTGAGCATCGCGGCGGCGAACACCACCTTCGGCCCGTACCGATCGGCGATGTCCCCCGCGACGAGCGACACGCCGGCAGAAGCGAGGGCGTACGGCACGAAAATGGCCGCCGCGACCTGCGCGGAGAGCCCCTGTTCGTCCAGGATCGCCGCCTGGTGGAAGACCAGCCCCGTGACCACCAGCGCCGAGGTGGACAGCGGGATCGCGAGGATCCAGAACCGCACCGAGGACAGCACCGGGGCCTGTGGCTCCACGACGCCGGGCGTGATGCCCTGCTCCTCGGCCGGCGGCCCGTCGTCGCCGTCCGGGTACAGGCCCATGTCCTCCGGACGCTCCCGGACGAGGAAGAACGCCCCGGGGAGCACGAGCACCCAGACCATCACCCCGAGCACGACGTACGCCTCGCGCCAGCCGACGGTGTCGATGAGGAACCGCGCGACCGGCGGGATCGTCGCGACCGAGATCGGGAACCCCAGGCCCATCAGCGCCATCGCGCGCCCGCGGCGGCGCACGAACCACTGCGCGGTCAACAGCGTCCCGTTGATCGTCATCGAGCCCTGCCCGAGCGCGCGAAGCGCCGAGAACGCGAGGAAGATCACGAGCGCGCCCTGCGCGCCGGCCATCGCGAAGCAGGAAAGCCCGAGCCCGATGGTCGCGGCGATCAGCGTGATCCGCGCGCCGTGGCGGTCCGCAAGGCGGCTCACCACGAACACCATGAACGCGCTCACGCCAGTCCCCACGGCGTAGAGGGCAGAGATCGCCGTCCTCGTGAGGGACGTGTCCTCGATGATCGAGTCGATGAAGACGCTGAACGTGAAGGACTGGCCCGGGCCGCTGCTGTACGCCACCAGCGCGCCCACGAGCACGATCCACCAGCCGTAGAACGGCCGCCTCAACGCCTGCATCGGTGGATCCTGTCCGGGACTGGGAGCACCGCGCGCTTTGGCGCCGTGCTGTCCGAGGACGTTAACACTGCCGCGAGCCAGGCAAATGTCATGCCCACTGCGGAGCCGTGCGCTACGTTCTTGATGCGGGCGGGGCTGGACAGGATCCACCGTGAGGCTGAACCGCCGAGCGTTCCTGCTGCTGTCAGCGCAGGTCGCTGCCATCCCCGTGCTCACCCGCTGCGGGGGCGCCGAGGCCGGCGTCGACATCGAGACCGCCACCGCGACGCCCTCCGGCACCCCCGCCGGAACCCCGACCGGCACCGCCACGCCCGAACCGACCTCCACCGTCCCGTCGTACTACGACCCGGATCTGCACCAGCTCGTGAGCAAGCAGTACTCGCTCGCGGCGGACTACGTGCCCCCGGAACTAGAATCGATCCCCGCGAACTGGCTCATGGGCGGGCAGAGCGGTCTGCTGCGCGCCGACGTCCTCGAGGCGCTCGAGCCGATGATGTCCGCCGCGTGGGAAGACGAGGGCGTCGACCTGCGGATCCGCTCGGCGTACCGGTCCTACGAGGAGCAGGTGCGGACGTTCAACTACTGGGTGGCCACGGTGGGCGAGGAACAGGCGCGCCGCGAGAGCGCCGAGGCGGGCCACAGCGAGCACCAGCTCGGCACCACCATGGACTTCGCCGATCCGTACAACGGGTGGGAGCTCCTTGAGTCGTTCGCCGACTCGCCGTCCGGCCTCTGGCTCGCCGAGCACGCCTGGGAGTACGGCTTCGCGCTCTCGTACCCCGAGGATGGCGAGGCGATCACCGGCTACATCTACGAGCCATGGCACCACCGCTACATCGGCATCGAGGCGGCAGCTGCCTGGCGCGAGTCCGGCCTCACGCTCATCGAGTTCCTCGAAGAGCTGAACGCGAAGGCGGACGCGGACGCGCGCCGGCGCTGGAACGAAGGCCGGTAGCGGCCGACTCGGTACGAAGCGGCGACCGCTCCATGCGTCCGGCCGGCTAGTGCCCGACCTGCATCCCGCCGTCTACGCGAAGTGAGACGCCGGTGATGAAGCGCGCCTCGTCCGAGTGCAGGAAGAGCGCGGCGTACGCAACGTCCCACGCGGAGCCCATCTGCCCGCCGAGGGGGATGCGAGCGTTCCGCTCGGCGAGCACCTCCTCGCGCGGCTGGCCCGCCTCGACGCGTGCCTCGATCGCCATCGGGGTGTTCATCAGCCCGGGGAGGATCGTGTTCACGCGGATGAGGTCCTTCGCATGCACCCCGGCGAGCTGCTCGGTGAGACCGATCACCCCCATCTTGGTGACCTTGTAGCCAACGCGCGGGTAGACGTGCATGGCCGCCATCGAGGAGATGTTGATGATCGAACCGCCGCCCTGGCGCTGCATCTGCGGGATCGCCCACTTGCAGGCGAGCCACATCCCACGCAGGTTGATGTTCATCACGCGGTCCCAGCCCTCGACCTCCAGCTCAGTCGCGGGCTTGTCGCCGATCGCGAGACTGGCGCCGACGTTGTTGTGGAGCAGGTCGAGACGCCCGTAGGCCGCGACCGTCGCGTCGATGGCGGCCCGCACGGACACTTCGTCCAGCACGTCCACCGCCAGCGCGGTCGCCTCGCCTCCCTCGGAGCGGATCGCCTGCACGGTGTCCTCGGCGCGGCCGAGGTCGAGATCGGCGACCACGACCTTCGCGCCCTCCCGGGCGAGCAGCATCGAGGTGGCGCGGCCGTTGCCGATCGTCGCGCCGGGCGTCTGCCCTCCACCGATCACGAGCGCCACCTTGCCGTCGACGCGTCCGGGCATCCGTCACCTCCTCTTGCACGCGCGCCGATGGTAGCGAACGCGCGACTGCCGACCGGAACGGCGGAGGTTTGCGGTTTTGCAATGGGTGTCTGGTACGGTTTGGAGCACACCGAGTCACCGGCGCTTCGGCTGCGGCTGAACTGCCCGCGCCGTTGCGGCGTGACCTCACCCCCTCCGCAGAGGGGCACCACCGCGAAGGAGGAGACATGGGCGGGCCGCTCGACGGCGTGCGCATCCTCGACCTGTCGCAGTGGCAGCAGGGGCCGTACGCCACCACGCTCCTCGCCGACCTCGGGGCTGAGGTGATCAAGGTGGAGCGTCCGTACTACGGCGACGCCGGCCGCCACGGCCTCGGCGGCTACGACGCAACGCATCCGGCCCCGGACTTCTTCGCCCACAACCGCGGCAAGCGGGGCATCACCATCGACCTGCGCCACGAGCAGGGGCGCGCGCTCGTGCTCGATCTCGCCGGTCAGATGGACGTCGTCGTGAGCAACTTCCGCGCCGGCATCCTCGAGAAGTGGGGCCTCGGCTACGAGGAGTTCCGCGAGCGGAACCCTCGGCTGATCTACGCCCTCGCCTCTGGCGTCGGTCCGAAGGGGCCGAACGCGGGACGCCCGATGTTCGACATCGTCGCGCAGGCGCTCGGCGGGATCATGAGCGTGAACGGCGAGGAAGGCCGCCCGCCGACGCCGGTGGGGACATTCATGGGTGACCAGATCGGCGCGATCTGGCTCGCCGTTGCGATCCTCGGGGCGCTCGTGGGCCGCGAGCAGACCGGCCGCGGGCAGCGCGTCGATGTCTCGCTGCTCGGCGCCCAGGTCGCGCTCCAGTCGTTCGAGATCACGCACTACCTGTTCGAGCACGCGCTGCCGAGGCGTGCCGGACGGGGACATCCGCACGCCGGCATCCTCTGGAACACGTTCCCGGCGAAGGACGGCTATTTCACGATGGCGGGCGTCCGTGAGGACCGCTGGCCGGCGTTCGCGGACCTCGTGGGCGAGCCCGACCTCGGGATCGACCCGCGCTTCGACACGCCCGAGCACCGCAACGAGCATCGCGGGGCACTGCTCGAACGCCTCGATGCGATCTTCAGGCAGCGGGCGATCGCCGAGTGGATGGAGATCCTCGCCGCGATCGACCTCGCGATCGGCCCGGTGCAGACGTACGCCGATGTCGCGGAGGACCCCGACGTGCTGGCCAACGGCTACATCCGCGAGATGGAGCACCCACACCTCGGGCCGGTGCGCTACGTGAACACGCCGATCGACTACAGCGACACGCCCGTCGTGAACCAGGGCCCCGAACCCGTGCTCGGGCAGCACACCGAGGAGGTGCTGCTCGAGTTCGGCTACGACTGGCCCCGGATCACCGAGCTGAGGGACGCGGGCGCGATCTAGCGCCGCCCACCGGATCACCGACCGCACAGGGAGGACAGACATGACCAGCCAGACCCGCACGACCGCGGCCCCGGAATACGCGTTCGAGACGATCCAGGTCTCGCTCGTCGACCCCGGTGTGGCCGTCCTCACCCTCAACCGGCCGGACAAGCTCAACGCGGTCAACCTGAAGATGATGATGGAGCTGCGCGAGGCATTCCGCGCGCTGGACGAAGACCAGCGGGTGAAGGTCATCGTCCTCCGCGGCGCGGGACGCGCCTTCTGCGCGGGCGCCGACCTCGACTGGTCGGCCGAGCTCGGCGTCCAGGGCCGCGTCGAGTCGAACCGCCTGGGGCAGAAGACCTTCAACGCGATGGAACAGATGGAGACGCCGATCATCGCGGCCGTGCACGGGTACTGCCTGGGCGGCGGCCTCGAGTTCGCCCTTGCAGCGGACTTCATCCTCTGCTCGGCGAACGCCCAGCTCGGCCTCCCCGAGATCACGCTGTCCGCGGACCCGCCGGTGCGCCCGAAGATCACCGAGGATGGCGATCCGGACCAGCCCGAGTTCGGCGGCCAGGCCCCCGGCTGGGGCGGCCCGAAGCGCCTCCCCGCCCGGGTTGGGAAGGCGCACGCAATGCAGATGATCCTCACCGGCGACCGCGTCCGCGCTGAGAAGGCCCTCCGCATCGGCCTCGCCAATGAGGTCTACGAGGACGAGGAGTTCGAGGCGAAGGTCATGGAGATGGCGGAGCGCATCGCCCACATGAACCGTTACAACCTCCGACTCAACAAGGAGCTGCTGCAGGCCGGCTTCGACATGCTGGAGCCGCACCCGCGCTGAGCGCCCCCGATCCCACCGAGACGCACGAAGGAGGCCACGTGGCCATCGAGTTCACCCGCTTCGACCACATCGCGATGGGCGTCGAGGACGTCGACCGGCAGGCCGAGATCTTCGAGGGCGTGTTCGGCTTCCGCCGGACGGCGACGTGGGAGGACGACCGCGAGCGCGGGATCCGCTTCGCGTTCGGTGACGAGGCGATCGGCTGGGAAGTCGTGCACCCCGCCGGCGATGACTCCCCGCTCCGCGCCTTCCTCGACGGCCCCCGCGGCCCGGGCGTCCACCACGTGGCGATCGAGGTCGCCGACCTCGATGCGACACGGAAGGCGCTGCAGGCCCTGGGCATCCGTCCGTCGAGCGCGAGCACGGACGAGCAGTTGATCGTGAGCGCGGACGGCGCCGGCGAAGGCGTCCAGTTCCGCTTCGTCGCCGCGGGGGCACCCTCCACGACTCAGGCCGTGGAGGGCGACGGCAACGGGGGTGCGAAGCCGTCGCTTGGGATCACCGCGCTGGACCACGTCTGCACCGCCTACCCGGACCGGGACGGCCTCGCGAAGCACTACGGGCGCATGCTGGGGATGCGCCAGGTCTGGCGGACCCCGGACGGCGCGTGGCCGGACTTCGGTGACTGCGTCCTCGATATCCCCGGTGCGCCGATCAACTGGGAGGTCATCCAGCCGGTCGGCGAGGAGTCGTTCATCCAGTCGTTCCTCGACCGCCGCGGGCCGGCCGTCCACCACGTCGCCTTCGAGGTCGCCGACTTCGACGCAGCGAAGCGCGCCTGCGAGTACTACGAGCTACCCACGTTCGACGAGCACGATGACTCGACGGATGGCGCGCGCTGGCGAGATGCCTTCATCCACCCGCGGTTCACGGGCGGCCTCCTCACGCAGATCTTCTGGGAGGAGCGCCCCGGCGTCTGGGAGCGCTCGGACAAGGTGCGGCCGGAGGGGTACGCGGGCTAGCAAGACTCCTCCACGCTCCGGACCGCCGCCGCTCACCCTGAGCCTCTCGAGGCGGGGCCGGTCAAAGGGCGAGCCGGGTGCGCGAGCGGCTAGGCCCGAGGCAGCCCGAGTCCGCGGGTCGCGATGACGTTGCGCTGGATCTCCGATGAGCCCGAGAAGATCGTGTGGGAGACGGAACCGACGTAGTCCCGCTGGAAGAACGCCTCCATCGGAGCCTCCGAGCGGGCCCAGATGCCGCCGTAGAGGCCCAGCGTCTTCGTCCCGGTACGGGCCAGTGCCTGATGTACCTCGGAGCCGAAGAGCTTGTTCATCGAGGCTTCGTAGTTCGGGATCTCCTCGCGCGCCTGGATCGAGGCGGTGCGCAGGGCGAAGTTCTTGAGGATGTCTGTTTCGATGTAGCGGTCCGCCATCTCGAGGCGGGTCGCGGCGCACCAGTCGCTCCGCACCGTGCCGCTCCCCTCGTCGCCCCGGACGTACTCGATGAGGTCTTCCAGCGCCCTGCGGTAGCCGACCGCCCCGCCAATGCCGGACCGCTCAAAGTCGAGCATCGCCATGGCGACGTACCAGCCACGGTTCTCCTCGCCGACACGCTGGCGGACGGGGACGCGCACGTCCTCGAAGAAGGTCTCGTTGAACGGTTCCTGGTCCGTCATGTCGACGATGGGACGGACGCTGATCCCCGTCGCATCCGTATCGAAGACGAGGAACGTGATGCCTCGATGCTTCGTCTCCGCCCCGGGGTCGGTGCGGACGATGGCGCACATCCAGTCGGCAAACTGGGCACCGGAGGTCCAGATCTTCTGCCCGTTCAGGACGTACTCGTCGCCCTCCCGGGTGGCGCGCATCTGGAGGGCGGCGAGGTCCGAGCCGGCGGCCGGCTCTGAGAAGCCCTGCGCCCAGGCGATCTCGCCGCTGAGGATCTTCGGCAGGTGCTCACGCTTCTGCTCCTCGCTGCCGTACACGATCAGCGTCGGACCGACGAGCGAGACGCCGATGCCGCCGACCATGGGGACGCCCGCTCCGGCCATCTCCTCGTTGAAGATGAACTGCTCCAGCACCGTCATCCCGGCGCCGCCATACTCCCGGGGCCAGTGCGGTGCGACCCAACCGCGCTCGGCGAGTGCATCCGCCCAGGCGAGGGCGGCGTCGCGGCGCTCGGGATCGGGGGACTGCCGGTCGGCCGGCCAGTTGTACCCGGGGATGTCCTCCGGTTCGACGCTCTGATCAGATTCGAGGTCGGGCCGGTAGGTCTCCGGGAACCGCTCCTGGATGAAGCTGCGTACCTCGTCTCGGAACGCTGCTTGCTCCGGTGTGTCTGCCCAGTCCAAACCCGACCTCCATCCGTACGCGTCGACGTATCGCCGTTGCGGCTGGTGTCCTACCACCCTACCCCACGGGCGCCAGTCCCTCGCGCGGGCTAGTAGGCCGGCTCCCGCGGCCAGCGGAGCACGAACCCCTCGAACCGATCGAGGAGGTCGCGGATGAAGTCCTCCGTATCCGGGTTGGTCAGGCGGCCGTCCTCCCCGAACTGGCCCTGGGCGCCGGCGACGAGCACCTCGGGGCCGGGGAGGACGGGGCTCTTCGTGAACACGAAGACGTTCCGGAGCGCGAGCTGTGCCCGAGCGGTCCCGACGAAGCTCACGCTCGCGCCCATGAGGGCCACCGGGAGGTCCTCCAGCGGCGATTCGCCGGCGGGGCGTGACGCCCAATCGAGGGCGTTCTTGAGCACCCCCGGGATGCCGTAGTTGTATTCCGGCGTGGCGATGAGGAGCCCATCGGCATCGGCGAGGCCGCGCTTCAGCCGCGCCGCCGCCTCTGGGTAGGCGCGATCCTCCACATCCTCGTTGAAGAGCGGCAGGTCACCGATCTCGAGGATGTTGAATTCGATCTCGGGCGGAGCCAGGCGTTGCGCCTCGCGGAGGAGCATCCGGTTGTAGGAGCCCGCCCGCAGGCTCCCGGCGATGCCGGCGATCTTCAGTCGGTTGGCCATGTGGCCCCCTTCGGCTGCCAGCCGAGGCTAGGGGGCGTGCCGTGACGCCGGGATGACCGGGGGGAAGGGGCGGTTGCGGTTCCCTCGCACCAGCGCGGTAGGGGTGAGGACTACCGGAGCTTTCGCGCCGCGCCCTGCTGGACCACGTGCGTGAGCTCGTGCGCGAGCAGCTCCTTGCCGCCGCGCGAGCCGGCGTTGAGGCCGCCTTCGCCTACGAAGATGTCGGACCCCGTCGTGAAGGCGCGGGCGGAGAGGCGGCTGTTCAGATCGCTCGCCTCCGCGCCCTCGTGGACGCGGACGCCGGAGAAGTCGGCGCCGAAGTGGCCCTCCATCTCCCGACGCACGTCCGGGGCGAGCGGAGATCCCCCACTCCGAGCGCTCTCGACGGCCTGGGTCGTGTCGGCGGAGACGGACCCGCCGTCCATGCCCACCTCAGGCGCTGCGTCGCGCTGGAGGCGGCTCATCTGGAGCTCCTCCTCGTCCGCCTCGCGCTGGACATGCTTCGCCTGGAGCTCGTCCTCCTCCTGCGCGCGCTGCACGTGCTTCGCCTGGAGCTCGTCTTCTTCCTGGGCACGCTGCACATGCTTGGCCTGCAGCTCCTCCTCGTCGGCCGCGCGATCGAGGCGGCTCATCTGGAGCTCCTCCTCCTCCGCGGCGCGCTGGAGATGCTTCGCCTGCAACTCATCCTCCTCGGCGGCGCGCTGCATGGGCGCGGAGCCGGCCGAGACGATCTCACGTGCGACGGCGTCCGCCTCAACCTCGTGCGCGTCGTTCGCGGCGCCGACTTCCATCGAGCGCTGGAGCGCGGTGCGCGCCGCGCGGTTGCCGGCCGTGGACTGCATTGCGAGGAGATCCGACGAGCGCATCGCTCCCGTGAACGAGGCCGGCGCGGGCGTGGCGATGGCGCTCCGCGCGTCGGGAGTGGATGCAGGGCGCTGGGCCCGAATGCGACGGTTCATGCCGGCCTCCGCGAGCGCCGTCATGGTAGCGGAATCAGGGCATGGGATGGGAGCGCTCAGCCCCGGGATTGCTATGATTTCGCCACCCGGCACTCCGTCCGCATGCCCCGACGACGGCTCCGGCCGTCGGGCGTGGCGACCACCTCGCCGGGTGCCACGAAACATCGAGTACCGGTGACCACGACCACCCCGATCCAGGTCCACGTCGAGCCCGACCATCTCGCCCTCACGCTCGGCGAGCGGGCCTCGATCGAGGTCGAGGTCTTCAACGGCTCCCCGATCGTGGACGAGTTCCGCGTCGACCTCCTCGGGCCGTGGATCGACCCGATCCGGCCCGAGTGGGTGACGGTGCAGCCCGCGACGCTCGCGCTCTTCCCGAACTCCTCCGGCACGGTGCTCCTGACCCTCGACGTCCCCGCCGCGAGCCAGCTCCTGGCGGGAGCCCACGTCCTGGGCATCCGCGTGCGCTCGATGACCGAGCCGGACGCCGCCCACGTCGCAGAGCTCCCGCTCACGGTCAGCTCCCAGCCCGTGGTCTCGTTGCACCTCGACCCGCAGACAGCGAGCGGCGGATCGAGCGCCGAGACGAAGATCGTCGCCCGCAACCTCGGCAACGTACCCGTGAACCTCTGGCTCCAGTTCGCCGACCCGGCGGCTGCCATCCGCCCCGAGGTCGAACGGCTCGATGTCCCCCTTCACCCGGACGAGGAGGCGGTCATCCCGGTGGTGCTCCGCGCCCGCCGCCCGCTCATCGGCACCGGCACGGCGCGCCCCTACACCGTCAGCGCCGATGTCGAAGACCGGGCCGGCGAGGTCGGCGCGGAGGCGCAGCCGTTCGTCGAACAAGTGCGCGCCGAGGGCGTCTTCCAGCAGAGCGCCCGCATCAATGGCCGCGTCCTCACCACCCTGGGCATGCTCCTGCCGGTGATCGCGATCCTCGTGGCGGCGTGGATCCTCCGCCCGCAGACTGAGCCGGAGATCCTCTCCGGCCCCCTGAGCTTCGGCGTCGCCGGCGTCGTGGAGCGGTTGGAGGTGCGCCCCAACGAGTTCATCCTCGCGGGCGACCGCATCGCCACGATGAGCGCCACCGAGCCCCAGCTCGCGCTCGCGGAGGCGCAGCTCGCCCTCCGGCGCGCCATCGTCGACCTGGAGGGGATGAAGACGCAGCACCTCGCTGAGCAGGCGGAGGCGGCCCTGGGCGAGGAGGAGGCGACCACGGAGCCTGACCCTGACTTCCTCGAAGCGCTGGTCCAGGAGCTCCAGATCGCCGTGGAGAGCGCCCTTGCCGTCTCCACCACGTCGCTGACCGGGCTCACCGACGCCCTCAACACCTACTGCGCGAGCGCCGAAGAACGCCCCACCGAGTGCGACACGCAGCCCGTGCCGCTCCCCAGCGCGTTCGTCGCGGCGCTCGTCGACCAGGCGGCGACGAACCCCGCCGCACGCGACGTTGTGGACGCGAACGCGAACTACCGATCTTCCACCGCGACCCTCCAGACCGTGCAGGCGCTGCTCAGCGACGCCGAGGCACGCTTCGAGGCTGTCGGCGGTGACGCGGATGCGGTGCCTCCGCCCCCCGCGGACGGGGAGGACGGCGAGGACGGCGCAGCCTTGCTGGCGGCTGCCCAGTCCGAGCAGGCGGCGACCGAGTACGAGCTGTCGCTGCTCGAGCAGCAGGCGGTGATCGCGGAGGCCCAGCTCGCCTGCCGGGCGGCCCTCCAGGATGTGGGCCGCACCGTCCTCCGCGCACCGGTGGACCTGTTCGTCGTCGAGGTGCTGGTCACGCCGGGCGCCGAGGTGGAGGGTGACGCCTCCATCGTGATCGTGGAACGCACGGACGGCCGCTTGTTCACGCCGCCGCCGGGGCTGCGCGCCCCCGACCCGCAGGACCTTCCGGATGACTCCTGCCCGGGGACGATCGAGGAGCTCCGCGCCTCCGACGAGGCGACGCAGGATTCCGCGATCCAGAAGAGTACGCAGAGCAGCCCGCGCCTGATGGCGGAGCTGAGGGCGGCGCTCGACTTCCGCTAGCGGTAGACCGCGAACTCCAGGGCGCCCTCGGTCGCATCACCGTAGGCAAGTGCGATCGTGCCGTCGCTGAGGAGCATCACGCTCGTCGAATACCCCGTGCGGCCGCGCGCGTCGACGTCGACCGGCGCGGACAGCGCGCTGCACTCAGCGTCCTGGCAGCGCACGACACGGAGGATGCGGCTCGCCCGCTCGTCCCCCGGTTCGCGCTGGCGGAACGCGATGACGGGCAGGCCGTCCGCGTCGAGGCCGAGCGCCGGGTCCGCCGTCTCCCCCAGCGTCGGGTCGTCGACGCGTCGGAGGGTGGCGGACTCACAGGACGGGCTCCCACACTTTGCGAAGTAGATGCCGGGCTCCGTCGCGGACCAGTCGCCGTAGACGAGCATCGGCGACCCGTCCGGGGCGAGCCGCATCGAGGTGTTATGTCCAGGGTCGAGGCCGGGCTCCCGCACGACGGTGGAGATGACTGCCTGCGTGCACCGCTCGTCGCTGCAGTGCGCGAGCTTGAGCGCCTGCTCCTCCGAGTCACGGAACGCCACGACCGGCAGGTCGTCCGGCCCGATGGCGATGTCCGTGTCCGTGCCCACGCCGTCGCCGCCCTCAGTGGCGCCGCCGCGGTCGAGGACGGCGATGGTCGCCCGCGTGCAGCTACCGTCCTCGCAGTGGGCGATCTTCAGCGCACCGCGGGCGGCGTCGTGGTAGGCGATGATCGGGAGGCCGTCCGCACCAATCGCAATCGAGGGCCAGCCACCGTTGTCGACTCCGGAGGACGGCTCGCCGGCGCCGGGGTCGATCTCGGTGATGGTGATCGCGCCGGGATCGTCGCAGCGCGGGTCGCCGCAGTGCGCCACTGAGAGGGCGCCACGGTCACCATTGCGGAACGCGATGATCGGCCGCCCATCGACGCCGATGGCGACGGCGGTGCCGTAGCCCTCGCCATCCTCGCCGATGGGCCCCACGGTCGTGTAGGTCGCGGCCGCCTGCGCGGCGTCGCACAGGGCGTTGCCGCAGGAGACCACGCGCAGCGTGTGATCGCCAGCGTCGACGTACGCGATGACCGGGATGCCGCGGTTGGTCGTCGCGCTGATGTCCCAGGAGGACTCCCCCTGGTCGAGCGTGATCGAGGTCCACTCGCTCCGTGGCCACAAGAAGTACCAGGCGGCGTAGAGCAGCGCGGCCAGGAGCGCGACCATGATCACCCCTGCGACCACCCCGATGATCAGCTTCCGGCGGCCACTTCGAGGTTCCTCAACGGGGACGGCGACCTCCCAGCTGCGTCGGCGGCGCGGAGCGACCGGCTGCAACGGCTGGCCGCAGCGGACACAGAGCGCCCGGTCGGCGGGATTTGCGGCGCGGCAGACCACGCAGACCGGCCCCGCCGGGCCGCGCTGCTGCGGCTCGTCGATGACGACCGGTCGGTTGCGGGGTGCGACCCAGAAGAGGGGGTAGTCACACTGGCGGCAGAAGGGATGCTCGCCCGGCGCGATCTCCGCCGGGCGGTTGCATTGCGGGCACACCACCATCGTGGTCACGGCGTTGCCGACCCCTCGGTCATCGAAGCGCCGCCACCGCGCGCGGCGCTGAGCACCTCCTCGACGCCTCGAGGCGCCGTCGGTGGCTCGATCGTACGGTCATCCACGCGCAGTTCGAAGGTGACGCCGATCGGGATCTCCGCCGCAATCAGCCGGTAGAGGTGCTCCTCCAGCATCTCGCCGGTGTCCGTGAGGCGGACGAGGATGCGCCCCGGGTTCGGCGGAGCGGCGCCCACCGCCCAGGTGCCGCCCCCGTCCACGATCCGCACCTCGCCTCGGGTCACGGCCTCGAGGAACCCCTGCAGCCCGGAGGCCGTGCCGCGTCGGGCGTAGTAGTCCCCGGCCGCCCGCACCACCTCGCGCTGCCGCTCCTCCGGCATCGACGGATCGATGACCACCTGCAGCCAGCCGCCGAGCCACTGCACGAACTCAGCCGGCGCTGTCGCCACATCGAAGTAATACTCGACGGCGTCGATCTCGCCGCGGACACCGTCCGCGATCTCCTCGAAGACGGTCACGAACCGGCGCGTGAACCGGTCCTGTTGCAGGACGCGGGGAAGCTGCGCGACGAGCCAGCCGGTCATCGCGCCCCCTACATGACCATGTGCCGCACGGGGAACCAGAGGGCGTCCGGCTCCAGCGGCATGTAGGTGAACCCGTTGGGCGCCCGCTCGCCGGTGCGTTCGTCGGCCTCGAAGAGGAGCACGTCCTGCACGCGCGCCACCCCGTCGACCGCCGCGAGCCGCGCGACGACGTGGGAGACGGTGAGCGGCACGTCCCACGGCCAACCACGGCCGTCCGGGCCGCCGGTGACCGGGTCGAGGTCGCCGTAGAGCGCATCCATCGCGCGCTGGCGCGTGAGCTCCGGGTCGCGCCCCGCCTGCACCTCCACGCGCGCGACGATGCTGACGCCGAGGTAGCGCGGCTGTCCGATCTCCACGCTGACGCCGAGCAGCCGGCGCGGCTCGATGTGCTCGCGCACCGCCTCGAAGAGCGGCGCGGGCAGCTCGAGGTCGTCCAGGGTGCGGCGTCGGCCCGGCACGGTCACGGACGGCACCACCAGCAGGCGGACGGGTGCGCCGGGCTCGGCCGGCGGGAGCGCCCGAGCGCGCGCCACCTGGCGCGACGCCTCCAGCGTGAGGAGCTCGAAGTCGCTCGCGGTCACGGCGCGGGCGCCGGAGCGGATCGCCGCGGGACCGCGCGCCTTCGCCTGCTCCAGCGTCTCACCGTCGACGCCACCGACGGCGGGCCGACGGTTCGTGACGGTGTCGACGAACGGGATCGTGGTGCGGAGGACGGTGAGCTGGTTCGCGGCGACATTCCCCTGCCGGCCTCCGCCGCGCAGGTAGCCGCTGACGGACACCTCGGCGCCCTCCGGCGGGACGGCGCCCATCTGCCACTCAGTCCCGTCGGCGCGGCGGATACGGGGCCCGAAGCGGATCTCGCCGGAGGCCCCATCCCAGGTGAACTGACGATCCTCGGGGCCCGACTGGCCGAAGTCCTCCACCTCGACCCAGCGCTGCTCCTCGCCGTCGGGCGGGCGCACGACCACCGTGTGGCCCTCTTCGCGGGGCAAGACGGGAGGCTCGCTCACGCGGAAGACCTGGCTGGGCCGTCCGTCCGACATGCCGAGGACCTCCGCCGCCACGCGTTCGCCGTGCGACGCCGGCACGCTCGCCCCGACGGTGGTCACGACGAGCGTGCGGATCTCCGGCGAGCGGCGGTACGAGGGCTGACCGTCGCGCGCGCCGAGCAGCCGGACGCGCAGCCAGTGGGCGCGGCGCGTCCCCAGCGTGACGGCGTCGTGTTCCGGCGGCAGCTGGAGTTCGATGATGCCGCCGCGGTTGAGGCCACCGGTCGTGTCGCCGAGCACCTCCACGGGCACCCAGCGGTCGTCCTTGGAGACCTCCCAGACGATGGGCGGATCATCCGGCCGGACGCCGACGCCCTCGGTGCCAGCGGCGATGTCGAGCCGCAGGATGTGGCCCGCGTGCGAGTCCTCGAAGCCGAAGTATGCCGCCGAGCCGACCTCGAGGTCCTGGAAGCAGGGCATCCCCTGCCGCTCGAAGCGGAGGTCGTCCCAGCGATCGGTGTAGGTCGCGATCCGTCCACCCGTCCCCGACAGCGCCGCGACGAGGCGCGGTGGTCGCATCGCCAGCTCGCGGCGCGTGTGGAAGACGATCGCCGCGGTCTCCGCCGTCTGGAGCGTGGCCACCTCGGTCCCCCCCGGGACGACGACCACCTCCGGTTGGGGAGCGGAGAGCCGGAACGTGAGGAGCGCCTGGGCCGGGGCGGGCGCGTACAGTTCGACGCCCATCAGCTCCAGGAACTTCACGTACATGCGGTCCGGCACCTGGTTCAGTCGGTACAGCAGCGACTCGGTCATCCAGGCGAACAGCTCGATGATCGCCACGCCGGGGTCGGAGACGTTGTGGTCCGTCCACTCCGGGGCGAGCGACGGGATGCGTCGCTTCGCCTCGTCGACGAGGTCCTGGAACGAGCGGTCGTCCAGCGAGGGGCTGGGGAGGCTCACGCTTCCTCGCCGATCTCGTAGTACGGGACCACCAGGTTTCGGCGGTCGTTCGTCTCCTTGACGGTGTATTGCACGTCCACGGAGACGATCGCTTCGCGGGTGGCGTCCTCGGACGCGACGACGCGGTCGACGGTGACGCGCGGCTCCCAGCGGAGGAGGGCATCCTCCACGGCCGTCTCGATCAGGCCGAGCGTGTTGGGGTTCATCGGCTCGTACAGGTAGTCCCAGGCGCGGCAGCCGAACTCGGGGCGCATGACCCGCTCGCCGAGGGCGGTGAGCAGGATGAAGCGCATGGCCGCCTCCAGCTCGTCCGTCCCGGAAGCGAGCGCGATGCGTCCGCGATCGTCGACGCGCGGGGGGAAGGTCCACCCGCGTCCGATGAAGTCCGGTGCGCCGTCCGCGAGGTTCACTCAGCCGCCGATCATCACCTTGGACGCGCCCTTGACGATCGCCGAGGTCGGCGCGGGCGCAGGGTCGTTGCATGTCTGCACGGAGCTGCCGACGCGGGCCGCCGGCTTGCCGTTAATCTTCACCGTCATCGAACCCAGCATCACCTTCCCCTTGTTGTCCGGGTTCTTCTGGAACCGCGGCCCCATGGGGATGTGGTTGACGTCGTTCTTCGCCTCGCTGTCCTTGGTCGCCGCGGCCTGGCCCTCGATTTTCACGTTCGTGGAGCAGCCGCCCACGATCTTGCCCGCGAACGGGTGCGGCAGCGGGGTGGGCACCTCGCCGCCGGGCGTGGGGATCATGATGATGTGGATGTCCACCCCCACCACCTGGTCGTTCTGGCGTGCTGCCGGTGTCCCTGGCATCCCGTCCTCGATCCCCGCGCCCGTCGAGCGCTAGTTCAGCTTGATCATGCCACCCTTGATGGTGACATCCTGCGACCCGTTGACCTCGACCTGGCGACCCTTGAGCGTCAGTTTGCCGGTTGCGACCACTTCGATCTCGCTCGCTTCGATCACCACCTTTGAGTCGCCGGCCAGCTTCACCTCGCTCTTCTTGATGTTGAGCGCCGACTTGTTCCCCTTCAGCTTCAGGTTCACCTCGCCGTCACCCGTGTCCAGGATCTCGACGGAGTGTCCCTTGCCAGAGGTCCACGTCTGCTTCTCGACGACGCCGTTGTTCTGGAAGCTCGTCTGGGGCGGCTTCGCCTGCTTGCTCCAGAGGCCACCGAGGACGTACGGGCGCGAGGGGTCGCCGTGCTCGAACGCCACGAGGACCTCGTCGTTCACGGCCGGCAGCATCTGGAAGCCGCGCGTGCCGCCTGCGCCCGGCGTCGCGACGCGCACCCAGCTCGACTCGTGGTCGTCCGCGAAGACGGGGAGCTTCACCTTCACCCGCCCGGCCTGGTCAGGGTCGTTGTTGTTCGTCACGATGCCGACGGTGAGCTCCAGCCCGGACCGGACCTGTCCACTCGCGTCGACGGCCCCGGCGATGAGGTCGGACAGGCGCACCGGCTCCGGACCTGACGTGACGAATCGCGTGACGTAGGGCTGGCCGGTGCCCAGCACGTGCTCCACGGAGCTGAGGATGTAGGTCCCGCTCAGGCGCGAACCCAGCCCCTCCACGGACAGCTTGCTCCCCGCGCCCAGCGATGGGTCGCCGTCGACCTCGCCGCGTACGACGAGGCCAGAGGTGGTCATGCGCTGCCGGTACGCCTTCGCGACGTTCTGTGCGTCCGTCTGGTCCGTGACGCTGTCCGCCGTCACCGTCGCCTCGCGCGTCCCGAACTTCGTCTTCGCGTCGTTCAGGGCGTCCGTGTAGAACGTCGCGGTGGTCGGCTCCAGCGGGTTCGCGGTGCCGGTCCCGACGATCGCGGCTTTCGTCGCATCGTTCCAGCCGCGGACCGTGACCTTGTCCACCTGGGCGGCGGCGGACATGCGCGCCTTGAAGCGGAAGAGGTTCACGCCCCACGTCGCGGTCACCGGGCTCGCGCTGTTCGACTGCTTGAAGTGCAGCTTGCCATCGCTCACCCAGAAGTCGAAGCCGATGCGGCGGGCTCGCTTCCGCAGGAACTGGTGATCCGTCTCCCCGACCTGGAAGAGCAGCGGGTGAGGTCCACCCGTCGCGTCGATGTCCGGGGTCAGGCCTGCCTCGCCGGCGATCTTCCGCGCGATGTCCGCATCGCTCTGGTTCTGAAACGTGCGGGACTTGGTCCCCCGCATCGTGCGATGCATCTTGTCGAGGCCGAACACCTCGACCTCGAACCCACCGAGGCGGCTGGCCTCCGCGGAGACGCCGGTCACCTCCCCACGCATCACGGTGGTCGTCGAACTCCCCCACCCGAACGCGATCTCGATGTCGGAGCCCACGGCGATGAACTCGTCGTCCAGCAGCGTGAAGTCCGGGTCGTAGAAGCGGATCGAGAACTGCGAGGGGAGCGCGAGGGACTCCTCGACACGCACGAGGTTCAGCTGCGCCTGCAGCGCCGTGGAGAGCGGGCTCCCGTTGACCTTCACCTGGTACGTCGCGATCGAGGTGTCAGCGACCACGGCCGACCGCCTCTCGCTCCGGCAGGACCAGGCGCGTCCCCGGCCGCAGCCGGAGCGGGTCCATGATCCGGTTGCGGTCCGCGATCAGCCGCCACACCGTCGAGTCGCCGTAGGCCTGGTAGGCGATGCGGTCCAGGGTCTCCCCCGGCTTCACCTCGTGCAGGCGGTCGCGCTTCCGCGTCCCCGAGGTCGGGTTTTGCAGCGGCGCGCGTGCCTCATCCTCGTACTGCTTCAGGCTCAGCTTCGCCCGGGCGCGCAGCGGAGTGCCGTTCGCCGCGAAGTACGTGAACGACAGGTCGACGCTCTCGACGACGCACTTGAAGGAATTGAGGCGGCCCCAGCCGAGGCGCACCCACAGCGGGCGCTTCTTCTGAGCGTCCACCTTGGTGAGGTTGAGCAGCTGGTTGGTGTACGTCGTGACGTCCGAACCGGTGTCCGTCGTGTCCATCACGAGGTCGAAGGACATCGTCTGCGACTGGCCGCGGTCGAACGTCAGGGAGGGCGCGTTCTCACCGGGCGACTCCTGCGCGTTCCACTTCACCGCCCGCTTCACCTCGAGCGTGGTGGGGTTGAAGAGGAACGAGATCCGTGAGCCGGTCTCGGTCTCGAGGTAGGCCTTCACCGGCGCGGTCATGCGAACCACCCTCCGTAGCGACCGCCGCGGCGCTCGATCTCGCCGAGCAGGCGGTCCTCGAGGAACTCGAGGAGCCGCTCCTCGAACTCGTCGGTCATCGTGAAGCGCAGTAGCTCGTCCTTCTGGGTCTCGATGTTGAGCGGCGGGACCATGCCGTCCGCGGACTCGTCGGTGGCGCGCTGGACGCGGAGGGCGCCCCCACCGCCCGCCGAGCGCGCGAGCATGGAGGGCGCGTCGCCCGCGGGCGTGCGCTGGAGCCGATCCGCGACGGCTTCCTCGACGGCGCTCCGGGCGACCTCGCCCGCGACCGAGGTCGCGACGCCCGCTGCGATCGAGCCGTTACCCGAGACCGGGAGCGAGGTCACGCCTGACCGGCGCACCTGGATCGTCCCCCCTCCGCCCCCGGGCGCCGCGGGCTGCGTCCCGCGCACCACCGGGGGAGCCGGCAGGCGCTGCGACGAGTCCGAGGCGGGGCCACCGGTCACACCCAACACGCGAGGCAGCGAGGCGGTCACCGGCTCGGTGCGCGACAGCCTGCCCGCGGACGCCTGGGTCGCGCCGCCCGCGGCGTCCATCTCGGAGCGCCCGGCCGTCCGGAGCGACGCGATGGTGCGGAGGACCGGGCTGCCGAGGGCGCGCGTGTGCTGGTCAGCGCCCAGCGGCAGGCCAGCGGGCAGCCCTCGGGAGGAGCGCTCGACGAAGGCCCGAGCGGCCGTAGGCACGCCGGAGGCGCGGGGAGCCGACGTGCGGAGAGCCGTGGAGGCACCGAGGACGGATCGGGCGGCCGGTCCACCTCGACCTCGGGCGGCGCCCGGGGATACGAGCACGCCCGACCGGATGGCCTGGCGGAGGGCGTGCGTCATCGCACCGAGGCCGGCGTGGTGGCTCCCGGCGACGAGGCTGTGCGTTGCCAGGCCGAGCGATCGCGGTGCTGTGGCGAGTGACCGCGCTGCCGTGCCGAGCGATCGCGCTGCCGGTCCTTGAGTGCCCTCGGGCGCGGGCGCACCCTCGGCGCGCACCGAATGCGCCGCGCCGCCACGAGCACCCGCCCGGCGAGCGGGCGCAAGTGCCGAGGAACCGTCCACGACGTCGCCCGCAACGAAGCCGCTCCTCCCGAGCCCCACCGGGAGGAGCGAGCGAGCAAGCGCCGAGGTCGCCGAGACCGGGAGGATCACCGCCGCGGTCGAGGGACTGGCAGCCGACCAGCTCTGCCCAGTCGGCCGCGACAGCGACGTCGCTCCGCGGACGGCAGGCGCGGCGGACGCCTGGCCCGGTACGCGACGGACGGTCGACGCTGCGACCTCCCGCAGGGCCCGCGCCAGTCCTCCCGGCGCGTGCTGCCGGGCAACACCGGCGGCCGTCCGCCCAGCGGCGGCGCCGCTGGCCTGCCCCGCGATCGCGGGCGTCGAGGACACCCCTGCCACCCTGCCGACGACCGAGCGGACGGGGGCGCGACGGGCGATTCCTCGTGGGGCCATATCGGCGGCGTCACCGGGACGGACGAGCCGCAGGGCGGCGCGGCCCCCGGGCGTCCCGGCTGCGTGCAGTGACGCCACGGTCCGCGCGGCGGACCCTCGCACCAGCGAAGGCTGGGCCGAGGACGCCGTCACGCCCCGCTTGCCGGCGCGCACCGCGCGCGCGAAGGCGGCGGGCGACACGCGGGCCTGGCCCGCCGACACGCGCATGGCCTCCGGGGCGGCCGGCATCGAGGTGCTCCGTCGGATCGGCGTGACCGACGCCCCCGCCGAGTCCGTCCCGAAGGCTCGGCCACCATCGTTCGTGTCCGTTGCCCGGCGCTGGGCTCCAGGCGGGCGGTCGCCGCCGCCACCCACACCGCCGATGACGGCCTCGGCCCCCGTCGCCGAGACAGCCGATCCGCGGGTGCCGGCGCCGGTCGAGCTCGAGCGCCGCGAGACCGCACGGTCCGAGGACCGCGCGGGGGGAGTCGCCTCCCCTGACCCAGCCGCGCTCTCGGCGCCACCGACGAGGTGCAGTCGGCCCGACGGCGAGACCGGGAGCCCGGAGGTCACCCCGAGCGCGGCGACTCCCGTGGCCGCACCCTCGACGCCCCCATCGGGGCGGACGAGCGTCGTCGGCAGCGTGACACGGTGGGCGATGGAGTCGCCGTCGAGCGTCAGCGGGCCGGCGGTCGACGGAGCAGCGCTCGACGGGGCGGGCGTCCGTGCCGCCTCGGTGCCGTCCGATGCAAGCTCGGAGCGCACGATGCGGAGCGCGGGCGGCGCGATCGGCTCCGGCGGCGGGGCGAAGCCCGGCCGCGATCCTCGACCCGACGACGCCTCGGGCGACGGGACGCGCTCCGAGGTCGCGCGAGACCGCGCGGCTACCTCGCGGGCGGCGTCCCTTGGACGACGAAAGACCGGCGGGAGTGGCAGGCTCGGCGCGTCGGATGAGCGCGCGGCCCGGGGCTCACCCACCGAGACGCCACCGCTCACCGAACGCCCAGCGGCGGAACCGGGAGCGGCCGGCGGAACCGACGGCGACGACTGCTGCATACCGGACTCCGGCCGCACGGCTGGAGTCCGCGCCCTTGCCGCGGACGGCGGTGGCGAGGAGGCCTCGCCTGGGCCGAGGGCACGCCGGTTCAGCATCGAAACGATCGAGGCAACGCCAGACGGCGAGTTCGGCGAGACCGGGCTGTTCGAAGCGCTCGCCGTCCCGCCCGGGACGCCGACGGGCCCGCTCGCCGGCGCGCCCCCCGGGTCGCTGCTCGGCGTCGAGCTCCGGGCGGCTCCGGGCTGGCCGGAGGTGCGCGCGGGCGCCGGGTATCCGCCCGGCGTGCGGGCAACCGAGCGTGGCAGCGACGCGCTGCGGCCGATCCTCGGCACGGCCGATCCCGGCAGGCCCGTCGGTGTATCCGCCCCGGCTGCCGCAGCCCCGCCCGTCGGCCCGGCGCTCGCAGCGGGCGTGGCCGAGGTTGCCCCCGCCCCCGTCGACCGGGTGACTGACGACGGCGTACCCGCGGTCGGGGCCGGCGTCCCGCGGCCCGGGCCGTGCGCGGGAGGCGCGCTCGTGCTCGTCATCGGCAGGCGCATCGCGGGAGGCGCTGGAGCGGCCGGCGCCACGGACGGGGCCGCGGGGTCCAGCGGCGTCACGGTGCTCCTTGCGGCAGCGGCGGTGCTGCTCGCGGAAGGGGGGGTGCTGGCCGAGGACGGTGCGGACGGACCCGGCGCCGCGGGCGAGCCGGGCGCGGGCCGCTGGATGAACCTCGGAGGCGCGGGCCAGGCATCGGCCGGAGACAACGGCAGGCGCAGGGCGACCCCGGTTGGAAGGAGGCCGGGCACCCCCGATGAACGCTCACCGACATCGACACCGACACGTCCGATGACCGACCGCGCGAGCGCGCCCGCGGTAGGACGCACCTCGGAGGGGGCGCCCGTCGGCCCGGCGGCTGACGCGGCCCCGGCTGCGGACGCAGTGGACGGGACGGCTGATGCCGATCGCCCGATGGCCTCTGCGTGGGACGCAGCGGGAGGCCCGGATGTGGCGGATGCGTGGTCCGGCCCCGGGGAAGACGGCCCCCCGGCCGACGGAGGCGTCGTTGCGGCCCGCTCGGCGATGACCTCGTGAGGCGCGGCGGAGGGCGTGCCCTGACTCGGCGCTCCGGTCGCGCGGGCAGCCGTGGCGGAATGGCCCTCGTTGCTTCCGCCCGTCACCCTGTCGGACGCACTCGCGGCCGTCGATGGCGGTGCGGCCGAGGCCGGCACGGCTCGCGCGATCGGGGGCGCCGGGCTGGGCGCACTGGGAGCACTGGGAGCACTGGGAGCCGTGTGAGCGGTCGGCGCGGCGGTTGGTGTGGCCGAAGGTGGCGCCCCGGCGGAGCCGATGGGAGGCGTGGGCGCGCCTGACGTGGTGGAGGCCGCTACTGGCATCACGACTGGTCCGGCGGCCACCGGCGCCCCCGCCCGGGTCGGTCGCGCGGGTGCGCCCGGCGGCGTTGACGCGCCGGGCGGCGTCGAGGCGCTGGTGCCTGGACTCCCGGGACCGAGCCCGATCGTCAAACCGGGCGGCGGCGCCATCACGTCCGGCAGCGGCGCCGCCGAGAACACCCGCGCGACGGCCTCGTCACCGGTGATGTTGCTGCGGACAAGGTCGGGCAGCCGTCCGATAGCCCGCGGCGCCGGGCGGCCTGGATCGAGCCAGGCGCTGGGTCGTGCGCCCAGACGGCCACGCATGCCGAGGAGGGCGTCCGGGCCGCCGGCGTCCGGGACCGCCGGGCCCACGGCCCGCGCGATGGGGGGCGTCGACGGGTCGCCGGCAGCAGACGGACCCGCGTCAGACGCGGGAGTCCCTGGGGGCGGGGGCGCGGTGTCACCGGCGACCGACTGCGCCGAGCGGGACGGGACCTCGCTCGTGGCGCGCACCGTGCGGCGCGTCGGGGCGTCGGGTGGCGCCGGCGGCGACGAGCCGTCCGCGGCCGGTGACGCCGGTGCGGGAATCGGAGCAGCGGCGGCGGAGGGTGTCGCCGGTGAGCCACCTCCGGTCGCCTGCGCCCGCCGCGAAGCCGGCGTGCTCTCCTCGATCGACGCGCGGCGACGGACCGGCGCCGGAGCGGTACCCGCGGAGCTCGTGGGAGTCACGGTGACCGACTGCGAACGGACGCTGCGGCCCCGAAGCGTGGACGAGCGCGCCGCGATGGGCGGCGCCGGCGGGGGCCCGTCCTGCGGTCGTGGAGCGATGCCCGGCCCCGTGGACGCCGGTGGCGACGGCGCAGGCGTGGGCGGCGTCGAAACGCTGCGAGCGACGGGGGCGGGCGCGGGCGTCCAGGACGCGCGGGCGACCGGTACAGACACCGCGGGCGCGGCGCTCGACGTTCGCGAAGCGACGTCCCCGCCGCCGAGGGGCGGGCCGACCTCGAGCGCGTGGAGCGGGCCCGGAGCGGCGTGCGCCACGGAGCCGAGCTGCCACGCCGGCGTGCCCACCGGCGCCGGCCCCTGTGCGGAGACGCTGGGCACGGTGGCCGGGCTGCCGACGGGCGTGCGCGCGATCGTCGCGGTGAGGTGCGAGGCGCGAGGCGCAGACGTAGCCAGCGGGGCGCTCTCGACGCCGCCAGGGGCGACACCGCGGCCGCGCTGCGCGACGGCGCGCATCGTCGCGATGGTCTGGACCGCTACCGGGAAGTGCTTGCGCCGCCAGCGGAGGAACGGCCGGACGGGATCGCCGAGGACATGCCCGGAGGCGTCACCGTAGGAGGGAGGGAGCAGGGCGCGCTGGAGCGTGCCGGCACGTGGAAGGAGACGCGCCGCGAAGCGGAACGCGTTGCCGGAAGCGATCAGCCGCGGGCCAGCCCCCGGGGCCGCCACCCTCGTCGTCGCCAGGGCGCGCGGAAGCGGGGGGTAGTCGGGCGCGGAGCGCTCAACCGTCGACCCGGAATCCATGGTGCGCGACTTCCAGCTCCTCCGTCGCCAGCTCGCTCGAGCTGGCCGCGAACTTCGGGCCGCTCCACTTCACCGGGAAGGCGTCGTAGAAGACCCAGGTCCGGACCACCTGGCCCATGCCGTCGACCATCGAGAGTGCGGCCGTGGTCCGCTCGAGGCTGCCATTCGCCTCGTAGCCCTCTCCCGAGGATGCCTTGAACCAGTCGAACAGGTTGTTGTCCGTGGTCCCGCGCTTCAGGACGAGGTTCGACCACTTCAGGCGGCCGGGCAGACGGTGGATGAACTCGTTCTGCCCGCCCTCCTTGATCTCCTCGGACGTGTCGACCTCGACCTGGAGGCCGCTGACCTCGGTGAAGGCGCCCACGCGGACGCCATCCACCTCGAAGATGAACTGACCGGTGAAGGGAGGATGGCCCCGCGTTGGGTTAGGCAAGCTGCTTCACCCCCTCCCACGCCCGTCGGTTCAGGTCGGCGACCTTGGCCACCAGCATCAGCCGGTCGTCATGTTCCAGGTCGACCAGCCGGTCGATGTCCCAGTGGAGGTGGTAGGCGAGGTACGAGACCTCGTCCCACGTGTCCTCCGCCGGGTACGTCATCAGGCGCCGGCGGCCGCCGCTGCCAAAGGGACCGGCACCGCCTCGTACGCGACGCCGTCCTGCACCTCCTGCAGCACCGCGGCCTGCTCGGCCGCGCCACCGAAGTTGATGCGCGTGTAGAAGTCCTGCAGGTACGCCAGGTCGCTGGAGAACAGGCCCTCGATGGTCTTCGGCGTGACCTGGGCGAGCGAGCCCAGCTTCACGATCGTCCGCGAGAGGACGATGACCGTGAGGTACGCCTCGTTCTCCTTGACCCGCGCGTCCCGCAGCGGCTCGATCTCGTCGCGCGCCGTCGCGAGGCGCATGACGCCCTCGCGGTGGAGCGTGCCGCCGTCGTCCACGTAGCCACGCGGCAGCGTGAACGGGAACTCGGTCTGGAGGCTCATGCGCGGACCATCCCTTCATGGGTGATGGTCAGCTCCTCGACGACGATCTCGTCCGCACCGGCGTTGAGGTCCGAGCCCTTCCAGTGGGACGGCCAGCCGTTCTCGAAGTTCCACCGGGCCGTCTCGGCGCCCATCGAGTCGTAGATCACGATCGAGCCGTTGCGGCGGGCGCCGTCGATGTCGCCGTCCAGGACGACCTTGCGCCACTCCCAGAGGGCGGTGGAGGTGTCCAGGCGCCGCTTCAGGGTGATGTCCGCCCACTTCGGCGAGCCCGGCACCTTCCGGATCAGGAGCTTGCCGCTCTCGGTGGACTCCTTGTACTCGATGACGTTCGTCTCCGAGTCGATGCCGGAGGCCTCCTTGAACTGAGCGACGGTGACGCCGTCGATCTCGATGAAGAAGGCGGAAGTAGTCAGCAGGTCAGGCATAGTTCGTTACTCCCCAATCAGCCCGAAGGCTGGAGTCGCAGCTGTGCTTCCGGTCGGACGCCTACTCGGCGCCCGGGCCGGCCCACTGGCCGATGCGGATGACGACGAACTCGGCCGGCTTCACGGCCGCGACGCCGATCTCGATGGTCACGCGGCCCTCGTCGACGGACTCGCGTGGGTTCGTCTCCTCGTCACACTTCACGTAGAAGCCCTGGTCCGGCGTCGCGCCAACCATGGCCCCGGCGCGCCAGAGGCCAAGGAGGAACGCGTTGACCGTGCGGCGGGCGCGCGCCCAGAGGTTCGCGTCGTTCGGCTCGAACACCACCCACTGGGTGCCGCCGATGAGCGAGTCCTCGATGTAGTTGAACAGGCGGCGGACGTTCAGGTACCGCCACAGCGGGTCGCTGGAGGTCGTCCGGGCGCCCCACACGCGGATGCCGCGGACGCCGAAGGCGCGGATGGCGTTGATGCCGACCGGGTTCAGGATCTCCTGCTCCCCGGTGGTCATCTGGTACTCGAGGTCCAGCGCGCCGCGCAGCACCTCGTTCGCCGGGGCCTTCCACACGCCGATGCCGTCCGTGCGGGCCCAGAGGCCGGCCAGGTGGCCGGACGGCGGGACAGTGATGGTCTTCGGCAGATCGTTCGTCGGCTTCGACAGCGGGTTCGCGATGCGGATGTGCGGGTAGTACAGCGCTGCGAACATCGAGTCGTACCCGGCGTTCGTGCGCCACTCCAGCACCTGCTGCGGGCTCATCCCCGGCGGCGAGTCCAGGATCGCCATGCGGTCCTTCTGGCTCTCGCAGTGGTTCACCAGCGCGATCTGGACCGCCTGCCACGTCTCGAGGTCGACCGAGCCGTCGGCGCCCTTCGCGACGTTGATGAGGTCCGGGACCGCCACCATCGTGACGTCCTCGGCCACCGTCAGGCCGTTGATGCCAGTGCGCGCGGCCTCGTTGCCAACGAGGTCCGCGGCGGCGACGGGGAGCGGGTTGCCGTCCGCGTCGCGGTGCGGGACCTTCACGATGTACGCGCGGCCACCACCGTTGGCGAAGAAGCCGTACACCGCCAGCGGGAGGGTCGCCCCCTCGGTGAACGAGCCGTACATCCGCTCGAACTGGGACCAGTTGGTCACCAGCGTCGGGCGCGTCCCGTTCGGGTCATCCGGGTTGCCCTCGGGGGCCTTCTCCGTGAAGCCGACGAAAGCCGCGACGGCCGTCGCCACGCCCTGGATCGGCCGTGACCCGCCCTCGACTTCCTCGACGTAGACGCCGGGCGCCTGATAGACAGCCATCTTGCCTTCCTTACCGGGCTGAAGCGGCTTGTACCGCCTCCACGAGCCCCTGTGCGCTCAACCTTGATTCGTACACACCCCGGTCAGTCCGTCCCGGGACGACCCTCATCGAGAGCCGCTCGTTCGAGCAGGCGATGACCGTGATTGCCGGCCGCCGTGCGAGCACGGAAGCTGCGACCGCCTCGTAGCGCTGGTCGTCCCAGTTGACGACCACCACATCCGGCTCGGCGCCGTCCAGCCGCTGGAGGAGACCCTCCCCCGGTGTGGACGCCTCGCCGACGCAGGCGATGTCCGCGTCCGACAGCACGCCCATGAGGCCGAGCCGCACAATCGCGCCGAAGTCGCCAACGAGGGCACTCGCCAAGCTCGGTTCTCCACCCAGGGTCCGGCGCTCCGCCACACGGCAGATCGACCGCTCACGCGCAGCGTAGGAGCGGCCTGGACCACACTCGGAGAGCCCGCGGGGACATCGAGGGGGACACGTGGGGGGATCATTCGGTCCCCCCGCCGGGGTCTGCCCGGCCGGCGCCCGCCGACGACCGGGCCAGGTCGCGGAGCACGCGGTCCTCGGTGCCCGTGCGGCGCTCGAACGCGCCGAGCTCCACGGAGCGGACCGGCGGGCCGGCCTCCACCAGGACCGAGGAATCCACGGTGGCTGTGACGATCACGTCGAGCGACGCCTTCAGCTGCCCGCCCATCGACGCCCAGAACTCGCTGCTCTCGGCCCCGTCGAAGCGGGCGACCTGCACGCGCGGCACGGGCGTGATCTCGGCGAGCCCGCCCTGCAGGTACGTCTCCGGGATCAGCGGCGTGCGGAGGCAGGCGACCAGCACGGCGCCGAGCAGTGAGTGCTCGTCGCGCACCTCGGAGGTCCAGGTGGTGATGAGGTAGCGGAAGTCGATGCGGGGCGGCGTGGGACGGTGGAAGCGGGCGTTGTCGCGCTCCACCAGGTCCATGCCGCCCTGGGACTCGGCCTGGTTGCGGCGGATATCCCAGACGAACAGGTTGATCGTCGGACGGGTGATGCGGGCACGCCACTCGTTGTCCGGCGCCTCGTACGAGACGTCGATACGGTCGTCGAGGGGCACCTCTCCACGGAGGAACTGCTCCAGCGAGGCGTCCAGCAGGTGCAGCATCGCGGGGCCTAGATGATCCCGTGCCGCACGGCGAGGGCGACCGCCTGGGCGCGATTGCGGCAGTTCATCTTCACCAGCAGGTCATGGACGATGCGCTTGACCATCCGCTCCGAGTACGCGAGCTGGTCCGCGATCTCGTTCGTGTCGCTCCCGGCTGCCAGCTCGCGGAGCACGCTCACCTCGCGGGCACCGATGTCGAACGCCCCATGGCGCTTCCCCTGCGCCGCGCTCTCGATGATCCGCGCGAGGAGCCGCGCGGGGACGGCGCTCTGGCCGGTGGCGACCGTCCGCAGCGCCGCGACCAGCGACGCGGGCGAGAGCTCGTCACGGAGGAGGATGCCCGGCACCCCGGCCTCGATGGCGTCGATGAGCGCGGGATCGTGCTGATCGCGGACCAGCGCCACGAGCGCGATCGGCGCGCCGCTCGGCGTCGCGTGGTGCAGGCTCACCACCTCGCCCAGTCGGCCGTCGGACGCACCGAAGATCAGCACCTGGGCCTCGGCGGACTCAACGGCCCGGGCCAGCCGGTCCGACTCGCCCGCGACCTTGATGCCCTCCGCTTCGAGGCAGGCGGTCAGTCCGCGCCGGTAGATCGGGTTCGCGTCTTCGACCCAGACGGACAGTCGTGTTGGCGTCATGGGGGCATTCGACCACGCCGCTGATCCCCCGGGCAGGGCCAGCAGTGCCAACGCGTGGGCCATCCACGCGGATGACTCGGGCAGGTCACGGCAAGGGAGTGCAGCGGCAGCGCGACGCCGGGGCAGCGCTCGGACCTCCCGAGGGCAGCGACATCGCACCCGCGATCGCACCCCCGCGTCGGGTCGGCCGCGCGGGAGTGCAACGCGAACGCCCCGAGGGGTACTCGGGGCGTTGCATCTACGGGCAGTGGGGCCGGATGAGGGTGCTAGATGAACCCGCGGCGGATGCCGATGGCGACGGCCTCGGCGCGGGATCGCGCGCCGAGCTCTTCCATCACCTCGGCGACCGCGTGCTTGATCGTCCGCTCCGAGTAGCCGAGCGCGTCCGAGATCTGGCGCGTGGCGGCGCCCTGCGCGAGGAGCCGGAGCACCTCGATGTTGCGGGCGGAGAGGTCACACGTGGGCGTGTCCAGCAGATTCACCTGCAGGCCGCTGGCGGCTGCCCGCACCCCTGCGAGGAGCTGGGAGGGCTTCAGCGTGGCCCGCGGCAGCACACCCATGACGCGGTTGATCTCCCGCGCACGGTCCGGGACCGGCGTGTCCGTGCAGACGACCAGCGGCGCGGGGATGGGTGTCGCCTGGGCGACGGCGAGCGAGGCGATCACGAGGCCGACCTGCTGCCCCTCCGGGAGCACGTCCCCTTCGTGCACCACCGCGATCGACAGATCGGGGGCGAGGCACGCGACGAGTCCCCGGCGGAAGATTTCGTTCTCGTCGACGATGGCAACAGCGATGGGTTCCAACCGGCGCCTTCCAGACCACGGGCCTGAGGAATGCGCGAGGAGCACCGCCCTCTGCGCGCTGGGGATAGCGCGCGAGGTTCCCCGCCGGCACATATTGTCGCTGGAGATGTCAATTACGCCACTACGCCCGCGAAACCTCTCGCAGAGCCGTATCCGGAGTAGGATCGCCCCGAAACGAACGCGACGGGGTGCCGGATGACGCTCGAGGACTGGGAACGGTTCGGTAGCGCCGTGGTCGAGGCGGAAGCGCTGGAGCGCCGCCTCCTGGACGGCCCCCCGCGTGACTTCGCCGGCCTCGTGATCGAGGACGACGAGGTGGACCGCCTGCTGGCCTCGCTTCCGGGGCTCGCCGCGCCCGACGAGCGCCCTCCCGCCCGCGCCGACGTCACCGCGCGCCTCGCCGAGCTCCGGGCGCGGTTCCACGCCTCGCTCTCCTCCGACGACGCGTTCGCCCGGCTCGCCCGGTCCGCGCGGCTCCGCCCACCCGACGCCGAGGTCTTCGCCGTCCTGGCGGCGATCGAGCGCAGCCCGGCGCGGCAGCGACTCCTGGCGTTCGCCCAGGACGATGTCTCCGCGACGCGGCCGTGGCTGGGCACGATCACGCGGCTCTTCCCCGGCGAGCCCGGCGGCATCGCCGCCCTGGGTGAGGACGCCCCCCTCCGCCGCGCCGAGTTCGTCACCGTCGTGGGCGACGGCCCCTGGGCGACCCGCCCCGTCGCCCTCGCGCCCCGCGTCACCTGGGCGCTGGCGGGCGACCAGTCTGTCGAGCCCACCGTCCCCCATGGGACGCACGTGATCGAGGGCCCCGAACACCACGGAGGACGGCAGGAGCCGCACCTCCTGCTCGTGACGGGCGGCGACCGCACCTCGCGGGAGCTGGAGGCCGGCCGCGCCCTCCCGGGCCCGTTCCTCGCGGCGCCGCTCCCCGCGGACGACGACGGCTGGCGCGCGGTGATCCGCGAAGCCTCCGCCCGCGACGCCGTGGTGCTCTTCGAGGTCGAGGAGCCACGGCTGAGCGTCCCCGCCACGTTCTGGATCGAGCGCGCCGCCCACCTCACCTTCGTGATCTCCTCGAAGACACCGATCGAGATCCGGACGCTCCCCGCCCGCCCGTGGTCGGAGCGGGCCGTGAAGCACCGGATGGCGACGACCGAGGAGTGGGCGGAGCGGTTCGGGCAGCGCCCGGAGCGCGGCCACCGCCTCGACCCCGAGGCACTGCGGCTCGCCCGCGTGGCGCACGACGCCCTCGGCGACGTGGACGCCGCCGTCCGCCGTCTCGCCTCGGGCGCCCTCGACGAGCTGGCGACGCGGATCGAGTCACGCCGGAGCTGGGACCACCTCGTGCTGCCCCGACAGCAGGAGCGCCAGCTGCGCGAGCTGGTGGCGCGCTACCGCCATTCGGCGACGGTGTTCGACCGCTGGGGCTTCAACGCCTCCGCGAACAGCGGCATCGTCGCCCTCTTCGCCGGGCCGAGCGGCACCGGCAAGACCCTCGCCGCCGAGGTCGTCGGCACGGCCCTGGGGCTCGACGTCTACAAGGTCGACCTCTCCTCGCTGGTCTCGAAATACATCGGCGAGACGGAGAAGAACCTGGAGCGCATCTTCGACGCCGCGTCCGCCGGCAACGTCGTGCTCTTCTTCGACGAGGCGGACGCGCTCTTCGGGAAGCGCTCCGAAGTGAGCGACTCCCACGACCGCTACGCCAACATCGAGGTCGCCTACCTCCTTCAGCGGATCGAGGCGTACGACGGCATCGTGGTGCTGGCGACGAACCTGCGGGCGAACCTGGACGACGCGTTCCTGCGCCGTATCCACGTGTCCGTGGACTTCCGCGACCCGGACGAGCCACAACGCCTCCAGATCTGGCAGCGCTCATTCCCCTCGGTCGCCCCCGTCGATGACCTCGACCTGGCGTGGCTCGCCAAGACGTTCCGCGTCACCGGGGGAAACATCCGCAACGCCTCCACCACCGCCGCGTTCCTCGCCGCGGACGCCGACCGGGCGATCACGATGACGGACGTGGTACGCGGCATCGACCGCGAGCTGGAGAAACTCGGCCGGCTGCGCACCGAGGCTGACTTCGGCCCCTACTTCCGCGCACTCAGCGAGGAGTAGACCCGGCTAGGCGCCGTCCGGAAGCGCGGCCCTCGGCTCGAAGTAGGGCGCCAGGACGTCGCGGACTCGCTGCCCGGCCGCCTCGCTGTGGGCCTCGGCCGCCTGCAGCGCCGCAGCCGCCGCGCGCTGGCCGGCCGCGAGCGGGCTCTCCCCGACGAGATGGGCGATCTCCAGCGCTCCCTCGACAGCTCCGACGGCCGCGGGAGCGATGTCCACCCCGGACTCGATCGCCTGCGCCACAACGTCACTCGCCGCGTCGCCCACGATCGTCCCGCGCGGCGTCTCAGCGGTGCGGACCACCCGGATCACCTCGCCCTTGGCGGCGTTGTGGACGGCGATGGCCGTCGTCGCACCGATCTCCCCGGGGCGCGGCAACGTGCGTGTCTCCCCCGCCCGCTGTCGCACGACGAGAGCAACGATGCCGGCCAGCGCGGAGCCGGCGGCGGCAGCCGTCGCACGAGGGTGTAGCCGGACGCGCTGTCGCAGGCGTTCGAGTGATCCCGGCATCGTCGCTCCCTACCGGACCGCCGCCACAACGTAGGCTGCCACCGCAAGCACCGGCAGCACCGTTGCCCAGCCGATGAGCGTCCTCGGGCCCAGGCGGAGGGGGCCCCGGCGCCACTCGTCGCAGTCGAACGAAGCCGCGAGGTCACGCGTCGGCAACCGTCGGGCGAGGAGTGCGGCCCCGACGAGCCCCAGCACAACCACCACCCCGGAGCCCGTCAGGCGGTCGACGCGATCGAGGAAGGGCTCACCGGCTACCTCGAACCCCACGCTCGTGAAGCTCAACGCGGACGGGATGCCGAGGAGCACGATGAAGCCCACGACCCACCGCGCCGCGACCTCGCGGGAGAGCCGGAACTCGTCCCGCGCCGCCGCCATGACCACGACCGCACCGCCCAGGCAGGAGGTGAACCCGGCTACGAACAGCAGCACGAAGAACGCGACGGCGAGGAGACCTCCGGCCGGCAGCTCCGGGAAGATGCGCGGGAAGACCGTGAACGACAGTTCACTTCCTGCGTCGGTGGGAAGGTCGAAGTTGAAGACGAACCCGAACACCATCAGCCCGGCCACGATTGAGATCCCGGAGTTCGTGCCCGCGATCAGCGCCGTCGAGCGGATGAGGTTCGTCCCGGACGGGACATAGCTCCCATATGCGATGAGGACGCCCTGGCCGATGCCGATCGAGTAGAACGCCTGGCCGGCCGCGGCCGTCCAGAGCGCCGGGTCCGCGAGGCGTCCGGCGTCCACCTCGAGGTAGAACGCCCTCGCCTCGGCGGCGCCGTCGAGCGTCAGGGAGTAGATCGCCAGGCCGGCGACGATCACGACCAGCAGCGGCAGCAGCACCAGGCTCGCGCGTTCGATCGCGCCAACATCGCGCAGCAGCAGGAGGTAGACCGTCGCCCCGACCGCGAGGAACAGCCAGAGCGACGCCGGTCCGTCCGTGAACTCGCGGAACGTCACGACCCGGTCTCGGAATGCGTCGAGGGCGTACCCGAGCGTCCACCCGGTGACCACGAAGTAGTACGAGAGGATGGCGACGGTGACGCCGATCACCGTCCAGCCGATGAACGCACCTGCCTGCCCTCCAGCCGATCGGAACGCCCCAACCGGCGAACGGCGGACGAGGTTCCCGGCCGCGCTCTCGAGGGCGGCGAGCGGAATCGCGACCAGGACGACGCAAACGACGTAGGCCAGGAGGAAAGAGGCACCCCCATGGAGACCGGCCATGTACGGAAAGCGCCAGAGGTTCCCGAGGCCGACCACCCCGGCGATCGACGCCAGGACATACGCGCGTTCGGATCCCCAGACAGGCCGTGGATACCGGGCCGCATCCGCGATGGTGGTGATGACCCCCGGCCGGGCCGGGCGCTCGGTGGGCGCCGTGTGGTTCACGACCCCACCCTACAACGCCCGCGACGCTTCGATCGGGAGAAGCGGACGCGGGATCAGTCGACGCCGAGGTCCGAGCCCGTCGCGTTCCGCACGACCAGGGTGCCCTGCCGTGTCTCGTCGCCAAGGCAGCCCATCTCGATCTGCTCGTCATCGCCACCACTCGGCGGGAGCTGCACATCGATCTGGCCCGTCTCACCCGGGCCAACCTCGAGGTCGCGCACGAATGCCCCGAGGTAGAACGAGCACGCCTCGTCGGAGCTGTTGTTCACGATGAGCTGGTAGCGGTCGGGCACTCGGACCTGCTCGCGAGGCGGGTTGATGCCCTCCGGCCCAACGGTGATCTCGAGGGCGTTCGTGGGGAGGTCCTCCCCCGCGTCCGAGGTCGGCGTGTCGCCGTCGTCATCGCAGGCGATGATGGTCGCGAGCAGCGCCACCAGGGCGAGCATCGCGGCCCAGCGGGGGTGCAGCAGCTTGAGCGATCGGGGCATGGTTCCTCCTGTTCGACCGCCACACCGCACCACAAGACCAATCGCGGAGGTGGCTGCGCGCCACCTCCGCGATATCGGAAGCGTTTCGACGTTTCGACGGGGGATCGGCGGGCCTAGTAGCCGCCGAGCTCGGATAGCGACGCGGGGAGGCGGTCGTCGGGCCAGTCAAGGGAGACGAGCCCACCGCGTTCCTCGCCGGACTCCACGCTCGTCACCGTGACGGCGTAGTAGTCCTGCTCCTGCTCCGGGCGCACCGAGAGGGCATCCCCGACCGCGGGCGGGTCGCCTTCGAACGCGAAGCCGCGGATCTCGGCCCTCAGGTTCGGGCCGTCCTCGCCGACGGGCTGGACAGCGTCCTTCGCCACCTCGGCCTCCACCGTCCCGCCGTTCGTCGCCGGCGTGGGCTCGGACGGCCAGAGCATGAGGTGACCGCGCCCGAGCCGGCGGCCGCGGTCCACGTCCCAGAGCTCCACCCAGCCCCCGTCCCTCGGGGCGACGGGCTCTTCCTGTGCATACGCGAAGGCAACGGTCGTGGGACGCCAGTGGAGTCCAAGCTTCTCCAGTGTTCCAGGCATGTGAAGGGCCTCCTCAGCAAGGTCCTCAGCGTGGTCCGAGTTCTTCCGGACACGCCTCGAGCGTCGCGGATGCACACTGCCGTCCGCACAGAGCCGCTCGCTCTCGCCTTGCAGTTCCGTTACGGGCACGCCCGGGGGCTACGGGCGTTATGTCCGCACCGTTGGGGCGACCTCGCTCTCCGGCGCCTTCCGGCGGCCGGCGATGGATTCGTAGACGCCACCGGAGGGCTCCGGTAGGCTCGGCAGGAAGTCTCGTGTTCCCATCCTGAGTGGGAGGCTGCTCGTGCCGTTCGTCATTACCGAGCCGTGCATCGACACGACCGACCAGGCCTGTGTCTCCGTCTGCCCCGTGGACTGCATCCACTTCGAAGAGGGCGCGGACCGGATGCTCTACATCAACCCCGCGGAGTGCATCGACTGCGGCGCCTGCCAGCCGGCCTGCCCCGTCAGCGCGATCTTCCCCGAGGGTGACGTACCCGCGGCGAGCCAGCGCTTCATCGAGATCAACTCGCTCTGGTACGACGACCCTGCCGCGGCCCGCGCGCAGGTTGGTGGTGGTGCGGCTCCGGCGGCTGCCGCTGCCCCCGCCGCCGAGGCACAGCCGGCCGCGTCTGAGGCGTCCGCCGCCGAGGTGACCGCCGATGCCGCCGCTGCCCAGGCCGCGACGCCCGCGCCGCCGGCCGCCGCCCCCGCGGGTGAGGCCCTCGTCGCGCCGCCGAAGCCGAAGTCGGCCCCGGCCGGGACTTACAAGTTCGGCGAGAACGGCGTCGAGGGTAAGTGCGCGCTCTGCGGCACGTACGTCATCAAGAGCGGCACCCCGTATGGGCGCAAGTCCGTGCTGTGCCCGGACTGCGCGGCGAAGCAGACGAGCTTCCTGGAGTCCGCCGGCCGTCGGTAGCTGCGCCTCATCGACATCCGAACGGCCCCGCTACGCGGGGCCGTTTCGTCTGGTGAGTGTTTCGCTGAGCGCGGGACATCCGGTGGTCGGGCTAGCGGACATCCCTCGCGCGCCGGAACGCCGTCAGGAAGCCGACCTTGCTCGCCTGGAGGATGCCGCCCGCGTAGATCCGCGCCGCCAGCCAGACGATCCCGGCAAGCGCCGCCAGCGCCAGCAGGAGCGCGACCACGACCTCGACCGGAGAGCCGCCACCCGACGCGATCCTCGAGGGCATCGTGAGCGGCGCGGTCAGCGGGAACAGCGAGAGCACGCGCGCGACCATGGAGTCCGGGTTGCCGGGAATGTAGATCAGCCCGACGAAGTAGCCGCCGAGCAGCGGGAGCATCAGCGGGAACGTGACGCTCGTGGCCTCCTCGGGGCGGTTCACGGTCGCGCCCACGGCGGCGTAGAGGAAGTTGTAGAGCAGCAGGCCGATCACCAGCCACAGGACGGCCGTTGCGAGTCCCGCGAGCGCCACGTCCGGGATCGCGTCGAGTCCTTCGGTCGCCACGGCCGCGCCGGCGAACGCGATCACCCCGGCGGCGAGCTGAAGCACGGCCAGCGCCATGATCCCCAGCACCTTGCCCACGAGCAGCTCCCACGGCGCCACCGCCGCCAGCAGCACCTCGACCACCCGGTTCGACTTCTCCTCGATCACGCCGACGAGGACCCACTGCCCGTAGAACGAGATCGCCATCAGCAGCACGACCGCGGACAGCGCCCCCACGCCCTGGCCGACCTCGGCGTCCGGGTCTTCCTCGTCGGGGGCGGAGGCTTCCATGGTCTGCGAGTCCACCCGGGCCGGCGCGATCAGTGTCTGCGCCTCCTCCAGCGTGAGGCCGAGCGCGTCGGCTCGTTCCGCGAGCTGCGTCGCGAACAGCGACTGGCGCACGATCGACTCCAGCGTGGTGTCGACCGCGGCTTCGAAGATGAGCTCGCCCGGAGCGACGAGGACGGCGTCGATCTCGCCCAGCGCGAGGTCGTCGCGGGCGGCGGACTCGTCGGTGTAGGTGAACAGCTCCAGCTCGCGGTCGAACGCGCGCGCGGCGTCGAGGAGCGCGGGTTCCTGGGCGCTCGACGCGGGTGTCAGGCCGAGGCGGAAGGGGTCGTCCTCGAACAGGTCCGGGACGATGCGGGCAGCCATCAGTCCGCCGACGGCCAGTAGCACGATCGCCAGCGTCGAGAGCTGGTAGGCACGGCTCCGGACGCGCGCGCTGATCTCGCGTCCGGCCACGAGGCGCACCTGGCGCCATGGGCTGAGGCGTGACGGGCTGGGGCGCGACGGACTGGGGCGCGATGGCAGCGGTCCGGCGCTCATCGGCCCACCGCCTCGACGAACAGGTCCGACAACGACGGCGGCTCGAAGCTGAAGCTCGATACCGTGCCCAGCTCGCGCGCCGCCTGGAGGATGGACGCCGGATCGCTGTCCACCGGCACGCGCAGGCGCAGGCGGGAGTCGCGCGCTTCGATCACCTCGGCGGCCGGGACCGAGCGCCACCAGTCGCCGCGCACGGCCTCGCCGGAGACGCCGACGTAGCGGTAGGGCGAGGCGCCACGGACCTCCTCGAGGTCGCCGTGCAGCACGACCCGCCCGCGGTTCACGATCACCACGTCGTCGCAGAGGTCCTCCACGAGGTCGAGCTGGTGGCTGGAGAACAGCACCCCGGCGCCGCGGTGGGCCTCCTCGCGAATGACATCGCCCATGGTCGTCACGGCGATCGGGTCGAGGCCGGAGAACGGCTCGTCGAGGATCAGCAGGTCGGACTCGAACGCCAGCGACACCGCGAGCTGCACCCGCTGCTGGTTGCCGTGCGAGAGCGTCTCCACCTTCGAGTCGCGGCGATCGGCGAGGTTCAGGCGGTCGAGCCAGCGCTCCGCGTGTGCCTTCGCCGTGCGTGGATCGGAACCATGGAGGCGCGCGAAGTACTCGACCTGCTCCCCGACGCTCATCTTCGGATAGAGCCCGCGCGCCTCCGGCATGTAGCCGAAGCGGCGCGCCGCGTCCGCGTCCAGCGGACGGCCGTTCCAGGAGATACCGCCGCGATCGAGGCGCACGAGGCCGAAGATGCTCCGCATCGCGGTGGTCTTCCCTGACCCGTTCGGACCAAGGAATCCCACCATGCGCCCCGGCGGCACGGAGAAGCTCGCGCCGTCCAGCGCGACGACATCGCCATATCGCTTCGTCAGGTCCGAGAGTTCGAGCACGTCTCCACGGTAAGCGGGAGCGTCACGTGCTGTCTGGCCATGCGCTCCCGGTGCTGAGACGGGCGCATCTCACTCGCACTCAATCGCATCACGATGACCACAGGAGAGGTAAGGGAAACCGAGCGGTAAGATGGATGCATGGCAACTGACCAGGCCCGGATCGCCCGACTCGAGGCGCTGCAGCAGGCGCTGCGCGAACGCATCCTGGTGCTCGATGGTTCCTGGGGTGTGCTGATCCAGGGACGCGGCCTTGGCGAGGCCGATTTCCGAGGCGAGCGTTTCGCGGACTGGCCGAAGGACCTCAAGGGCGACGCCGAGGCGTTGAACCTGAGCCAGCCGGAGTTCGTGAAGGGGATCCACCGCGAATACTTCGCGGCCGGGGCCGACATCGGCGGCACCAACACCTTCACCGCGACTTCGATCTCACAGGCCGAGTTCGGCCTGCAGGACCTCGCGTTCGATCTGAACGAGGCCGGCACCCGCCTGGCTCGCGAGGTCGCCGCCGAGTTCGACGCGCAGGACGGCGGGACGCGCTGGGTGGCCGGCGCGATCGGCCCGACGAATCGCACGCTCTCCATCTCGCAGGACGCGAACGACCCCGGCGCGCGCGCCATCACGTTCGACGAGATGCGGGACGCGTACAAGGAAGCCGCCCGCGGCCTCATCGCCGGTGGCGCCGACATCCTGCTCGTCGAGACGACCTTCGACACCCTCAACGCGAAGGCCGCGGCGTTCGCCGTCGACGAGGTCTTCGAGGAGGACGGCGTCCGCCTTCCGCTCTGGGTCTCCGGCACGATCGTCGACCTCTCCGGGCGCACCCTCACCGGACAGACGGTGGAGGCGTACTGGACATCGATGAAGCACGCGCGGCCGTTCGCCATCGGGTTCAACTGTTCGCTCGGCTCGTCGCAGCTGCGACCCTATGTCGCGGAGCTCGCCCGAATCGCGGACGTGCCGGTCAGCGCCTACCCCAACGCCGGGCTTCCCAACGAGTTCGGCGGCTACGACGAGACACCCGAGTACATGGCCGAGGAGCTCTCCTCCTGGGCGCGCGACGGGCTCCTGAACATCGTCGGCACCTGCTGCGGCAGCACCCCGGCCCACACCAGGGCGCTCGCGGAGGCGGTGCGCGGGATTCAGCCGCGCCCGATCCCGGAGCATCGGCCCGTCCTGACGCTCGCCGGCCTCGAAGCCCTCGAGGTTGGCGCCTAGGTGACGTCCGCGAATCCCCCGGATCCCGATCGTCAGCAGGGCGGCGCATCCCGACGCGCGACGTTCATCAACATCGGTGAGCGCACGAACGTCACCGGTTCCGCGCGCTTCCGCAAGCTCATCCTCAGCGGCGACTACGACGCGGCGCTGGACGTCGCCCGCCAGCAGGTCGAGGCAGGCGCGCAGATCATCGACGTGAACATGGACGAGGCGATGCTCGATTCCGAGGCGGCGATGCGCCGCTTCGTGAACCTCGTCTCGGCCGAACCGGACATCGCCCGCGTCCCGCTGATGATCGACTCCTCGAAGTGGTCGGTGATCGAGGCGGGCCTGCAGTGCACGCAGGGCAAGGCGATCGTGAACTCGATCAGCCTGAAGGAGGGCGAAGAGCCGTTCCTCGCCCAGGCGCGGAAGGTCCGCCGGTACGGCGCCGCCGTCGTCGTCATGGCGTTCGATGAGCAGGGCCAGGCCGACACCGCCGAGCGGAAGCTCGCGATCTGCGAGCGCTCCTACCGGCTCCTCGTGGACGTCGTCGGCTTCCCGCCCGAGGAGATCATCTTCGACCCCAACATCTTCGCCGTGGCGACGGGCATCGAAGAGCACAACAACTACGCCATCGAGTTCATCGAGGCGACCCGACGCATCAAGGCGGAGCTGCCTCACGCGAAGGTCTCCGGCGGCGTCTCCAACGTCTCCTTCTCGTTCCGGGGAAACAACCCCGTGCGCGAAGCGATGCACTCGGTCTTCCTCTACTACGCGATCGCGGCCGGCCTGGACATGGCGATCGTCAACGCCGGCGCCCTGCCGGTGTACGACGAGATCCCGGAGGACCTCCGCGTCCGCGTCGAGGACGTCATCCTCAACCGCCGGCCCGACGCCACCGAGCGCCTCCTCGAAGTCGCCGAGGACTACCGCGACTCCGGCGTCGTCGCGGAGAAGGCGACGGCGGAGTGGCGCACGGCGCCGGCACGCCAGCGCGTCACGCACGCGCTCGTGCACGGCATCGACGAGTTCGTGATCGATGACGTCGAGGAGCTGCGCCAGCAGATCGACCACCCGCTCGAGGTGATCGAAGGCCCGCTGATGGACGGCATGAACGTCGTCGGCGACCTCTTCGGAGCCGGCAAGATGTTCCTGCCGCAGGTCGTGAAGAGCGCCCGCGTCATGAAGAAGGCCGTCGCCTACCTCGTGCCGTACATCGAGGCCGCGCAGGCCGAGGGCGAAGTCCGCACCAACGGCCGCGTCGTGCTCGCGACCGTGAAGGGCGACGTCCACGACATCGGCAAGAACATCGTGGGCGTCGTGCTGCAGTGCAACAACTACGAGGTCATCGACCTGGGCGTGATGGTGCCCTCGGCGAAGATCCTGGAGACCGCGCGCGAGGTGAAGGCGGACGTGATCGGCCTCTCGGGCCTCATCACGCCGAGCCTGGACGAGATGACCTACGTCGCCGCCGAGATGACCCGCGAGGGCTTCACGCTGCCGCTGCTCATCGGCGGCGCGACGACGAGCAAGGCGCACACCGCCGTGAAGATCGCCCCGAACTACAGCGGGCCGGTCGTCTACGTCCCTGACGCCTCCCGCGCCGTCGGCACCGTCTCCAGCCTGCTCTCCGAGACGCAGCACGACGGGTACGTCGCCGGCATCCGCTCCGAGTACGACGGCATCCGCGACGCGTTCTACGACCGCGAGGACACCGCCGACCGCTACCCCATCGAGGAAGCACGCGCCCATCCCGCGCCGATCTCCTGGGACGACTACACGCCGCCCCGCCCCCGGCAGCTCGGCGCCCCGGATGCCCCAGGCGGGCCGCACCTCGCCAGCCAGGGTCTCGTGACCGTGCCGCTGGAGGAGCTCATCGACCGCATCGACTGGACGCCCTTCTTCCAGGCGTGGGAGCTCGCCGGCACCTACCCGAAGATCCTCGATGATCCCGTCGTGGGCGAAAGCGCGCGGTCGCTGCTCGATGACGCGCGGGAGATGCTCCACCGAATCGTGGAGGAGCGCTGGCTCACTGCCCGCGCCGCCTACGGCCTCTGGCCGGCGAACTCCGTCGGCGACGACATCGAGGTCTACGTCGACGAGTCCCGCACCCGGGTGCTCGCGACGGTGCATACCCTGCGCCAGCAGACGAGCCGCGCCCGCGGACGCGCGGAGAACTACGCCCTCGCCGACTTCATCGCCCCGAAGGACTCAGGCGTCGCGGACTACCTCGGTGGCTTCGTGGTGACGGCAGGGCTGGGCGAGGCGGAGCGCGTCGCGGCGTACGAGGCGGAGCACGACGACTACCGCGCGATCATGCTGAAGGCGCTCGCGGACCGCCTCGCTGAGGCGCTCGCGGAGTACCTCCATGAGCACGTCCGTAAGGAGATCTGGGGCTACGCGGCCGACGAGGAGCTCGACAACGACGCCCTCATCGCCGAGCGCTACCAGGGCATCCGCCCGGCTCCCGGCTACCCGGCCTGCCCGGACCACACGGAGAAGCGGACGCTGTTCGACCTCCTCAACGCCGAGGAAAACGTGGGCGTGGAGCTGACCGAGTCGTTCGCGATGATGCCCGCGTCCTCGGTCAGCGGCTGGTACTTCGCCCACCCGCAGGCGCGCTACTTCGGCGTCGGCCGCATCCTCAAGGACCAGGTCGAGGACTACGCCCGCCGCAAGGGCATGACCGTCGCCGAGGTCGAGCGCTGGCTTGCCCCGAACCTCGGCTACGTCCCCGGGCGGTAGTGCCAGGGAGCTCGTTCCCGCGTGCTCGCCCCTGCGATACTGGCGCCATGGCAGCGAAGAGCGCCGCGTCGCAGAGCTCCGCAGCGAAGGGCCCCGCACCGCAGAGCACCCGGTGGGTTGCGTTCCTCCGCGGGATCAACGTCGGCGGCATCAACATCAAGATGACGGACCTCGCCGCGGTCTTCCGCGACCTCGGGTTCGAAGACGTGAAGACCGTCCTCGCGAGCGGGAACGTGCTGTTCCGGGCCTCCGAGCCCAATTTGAAGCTCAAGGGCGCCATCGAACAGGCGCTCCGCACGAGATTCGGCTACGACGCCTGGGTGATCCTCGTCACGGTCGAGGAGCTGCGACGCGTGGTTGACGCCTTCCCCTTCCCCGGGTACGACGAGACGAAGCAGCCGTACGTCATGTTCCTCGCCGACCCGAAAGTCCTGGCCGACCTCCTCGCCATCGAGGATCAGCTTGACCCGGCCGTGGACCGGCTCGCGCCAGGCGAGGGCGTCCTTTACTGGGAGGTCACGAAGGGGGAGACGGTGCACAGCGCCTTCAGCAAGCACAGCGCGAAGCCGCGGTTCAAGGCACTGACCACGACGCGCAACATGCGGACCGTGCGGAAGTTGCTCGGCTAGCGGCCCGCCCCGTCTTCAGCTGGCGTCCTCAGTCGGCGGACGCCTCCACGCGCAGCCCGAGGTTGCGCACCACCTCGAGCGCGGCCTGCGAGAAGTTCAGCGTGTAGAGATGGATCCCCGGCGCACCCAGGCGCAGGAGGTCCTCGCAGACCTTCGTCGCGACGTCGACGCCCACGGCGCGGCGCGCTTCGACATCGTCGCCGGCGTCCTCGAGCCGCTTGCGTATCTCCGCCGGGAACTCGGTGTTGTTCAGCGCCGCCATGCGGCCGACGCCCTCGATGTTCGTCGGCGGCATGATGCCCGGGATGACCGGCGTGGTCACGCCGCGGGCCGCCATATCCTCCATGAACCGCTCGTAGTGCTCCGCGCGGAAGAAGAACTGCGTCATGCCGAGGTCGGCGACGCGCAGCTTCTCCGCCTGGTGCGCCCGGTCGTCCTCGACGTTCGCGGCGCGCGGGTGGCCTTCAGGATGCGCCGCGACGGCGACGGCGAAGTCACCGCGCTCGCGGATGAACGACACGAGATCCAGCGCGCGCGTGAAGTGGCCCGTCGCCTCCGTGCTGCCCTCCGGCAGGTCCCCGTGCAGGGCGAGGATGTTGTCGACACCGTCCGCGCGATAGCTGTCCACGAAGCCCGCGATCTCCTCGCGGGTATGCGCCACGCAGACGAGGTGGGGTACCGCCTCAACGCCGAGGTCGTGCCGGATGTGGTGGACCACCTGCGCGGTCGGCCCGCGCGAGGAGCCACCGGCGCCGTAAGTCACCGACATGAAGGACGGCTCGAGGCGCGCGAGCCGCGCCAGCGTCCGCTCGAGCCGCCGTTCCCCCTCGGCGTCCCGCGGCGCGGAGAACTCGAAGGAGAGCGTCGGCCCCGCCCGGAGGAGGTCGGTGATCTTCGTCATGGCTATCAATCCTTGTGGATGCGGCGCAGGAGCGCCAGTCCCCGCCCGCGCCGGAGGGCCGACGCGGGCGGCTTGTGCCTGCTGCACCCGGGCGTATCGTCGCGCCGCAGGGGGGCGTGATGCGGCTCTTCCCGGCCACGGTGACCTCGGACGGTCGACGGATCGTTGGCGCGAGGGCGCTTCGCGGGCTCGTCGACGGCTTCGTGAGCGTGTTGCTCGCGTCGTACCTCTCGGATGCGGGGTTCTCCCCGTTCCAGGTCAGCGCGATCGTGACCGGGACGCTCCTGGGCTCGGCCGTGCTCACGCTCGGGATCGGACTGGTCGGCTACGGGGTCCACCGACGGACGTTGCTGCTGCTCTCGTGCGGCCTGATGTGCGCCACCGGCCTCGGGTTCGTGACGATGACCGCGTTCTGGCCGCTCCTCCTCGTCGCAGTGGTCGGCACGATGAACCCCTCGTCGGGAGACGTCTCCGTCTTCCTCCCGGTCGAACAGGCGTTGCTCGCCGAAGCGGTCGAGGATCGCGACCGGACGGCCCTCTTCGCCCGCTACAACCTCGGCGGCCTCTTCGCCGCCGCGGTGGGCTCACTGAGCGTCGGAGTCCCCCTCGCCCTCGGTGTGGCCCTCGGCGCGACCCGGCTCGAGGCGCAGCGCTGGAGCTTCCTCGTGTACGCCGCCGTCGCGCTGATCCTGCTCTGGCTGTACCTCGGCCTGCGTACGGAGCAGCAGGCCGGGCGCGGCGTCAGCAGCCCGCTGCGCGAGTCACGCGGGATCGTCCTGCGACTGTCGGCGCTCTTCAGCCTCGACTCGTTCGGGGGCGGATTCGTCGTGCAGTCGCTGCTCACGCTGTGGCTCTTCGAGCGGTTCGACCTCAGCGTCGAGGTGGCCGGCGCGATCTTCTTCGTCCTGGGCCTGCTCTCAGCGCTCTCGCAGCTCGCCGCGCCGAGGATCGCCGCGCGCATCGGGCTCGTGAACACGATGGTGTTCACGCACCTCCCGGCGAACGCGCTCCTCATCGCCACCGCCTTCATGCCGAACGCCTGGCTCGCCGTCGGCTGCCTGCTCGCGCGCATGCTCTTCTCGGCGATGGACGTGCCGGCGCGCCAGTCCTACACGATGTCCGTGGTGCCGCCGGCCGAGCGTGCCGCCGCCGCCAGCGTGACGAACGTCCCCCGCAGTCTCGCGTCCGCGCTCGCTCCCCTCGCCGCGGGCGCGATGCTCGAGGCGACCTCCTTCGGGTGGCCGCTCGTCGTGGGGGGCGCGATCAAGGCCCTGTACGACATCCTGCTCTGGGTGCAGTTCCGGTCCGTGCCGCCGCGAGCGCCAGAGCGCGCGGCCTCCGCGCCCGGTCACGCCGACGGCTGACGCCCCCGGGACCGCGTGCGCGCCGCCTTCTGCTGCTCGGGACGCTGCTTCCACGCCTCGTAGTCCGGCACCGGCTCCCCGACCACGTAGAGGAAGTAGAACGCGCCCATGTCGCCGAGGTACTTGAACTCCTTGCGGAGCGCCCTCACCGTCGCCTCGAAGTCGCCATGGGACTTCAGGTACTTCTTGAAGCCCTTGTGCTCGCGGTCGAGATCGACCAGGCGGTTCGCATTGTGGACCACCGCGGCGAGCTTCGGCCGGCTGCGGATCACCCGCGCGTCCTGCGTCAGTGCGTCCAACCGCTCGTCGTCGTACGCCGTGACCCGCTCCGCGTCGAACCCATCGAGGGCGTCCCGCAGGCTCGGCCACTTCGCCTCCACGACCTGCCACGAGATCCCCGCCTGGAAGACCGCCTTGCTCATCACCTCGAGGTAGTCGCCCAGCCGCTTCGGCTTGATCTGCGGCGGCGCGCCGTACTCCCTGGTCGTCGGCATCAAGTCCTCCTTCGCACCCCTCGTCTCCTCGACGATCGGTCGCGGGCGATATCGACACGAACCCCGCGAATCCGGACGTGACGGTACCGTGTGGCGAGCGCGATCTCACCGGATTGCTGGCAGCTACCTCGGGACTCGCCATGCGTTATGTCATCTACGGTGCCGGGGCGATCGGCGCCGCCGTCGGTGCCCGCCTCACTCAGCACGGCTACGACGCGGTACTCATCGCGCGCGGAGCGCACCTCGAGGCGATGCAGCGCGAGGGCGTCCATCTGCGCACGCCCAACGAGGACTTCACCCAGCCCGTCACCGCCGTTGGCCACCCCGCCGAGATCGCGTGGCGCGGCGACGAAGTCGTGTTGCTCACGACGAAGACCCAGCACACTGCCGAGGCCCTGGACGCCCTACGCCTCGCCGCCGGGAGCAACGTGCCGGTGGTCTGTGCTCAGAACGGCCTCGAGAACGAACGCCTCGCCGCGAGGAAGTTCGCGCGCGTCTACTCGATGCTCGTCCAGATGCCCGCGACCTACCTGGAACCGGGCGAGATCCTGCTGAACGGCGTGGATGCCTCCGGCGTCCTCCCGGGCGGACGCTACCCCGCCGGACTCGACGTCACCATCGAGGAGGTCACCAAGGCGCTGAGGGCGAGCGAGTTCAGGTCCTGGCCGGAGCCGAATCCGCTGCGCCTGAAGTACGCCAAGCTCGTCTACATCAACCTCGACAACGCCGTGCAGGCGACCAGCGGCGCCAGCGAGGGCGCCGCCGAGCTCGCCCGGCTGCTGATCGCGGAGGCGGAGCGCGTGCTGGACGCCGCCGGCATCGACTACGCCTCGTGGGCGGAGTTCCAGGAGGCGGCGCCCCTGCTGCGCGGCGACGTCCCGGGCTTCGACCGCACGGCGGCCGGCTCGACGTGGCAGAGCCTCTTCCGAGGCGCCGGAAGCATCGAGACGGACTACCTCAACGGCGAGATCCTGCTGCTGGGGACGCTCCACGGCATCCCCACCCCGCTGAACCGCGCGGTGCAGGACCGCGTCACCCGTATGCTCGTGGACGGCACACCACCGCGAGGCGTCGCGCCGGCGGAGATCCTCGATCTGGCGCGCTCGTACGGGGCGGACCTCTGACGGTTCACCGTCCCGGGCGTCGGTGCTAGTCTCGGCACGTTCGAGGAAGGAACGGCCATGGGTTGCCCCGTGCACATCTGGGTTCCGCTGATGGGCGCCGCGGCGCCGTTCGCCCGCGTCGCGCGCGACCGCATCCGCGCCATGACCTCGAAGCCGGCCGAACCCGAGGCGCCGCGCGAGATGAAGCGCTGGGCGCCGGTGGGCCAGCAGGCCGAGCGCTCCGAGGCGAACTCCTAGCGCCCGAGCCCCTTCCCCCACCCCGAACGACCGAGAGGCCTTCGCTTGGGCGATGCGATCTTCCACCGCGACGGTGACCTGTTCGTCCCGTCCGAGTACGCCGGCAGTCCCTGGTATCGCGGCTACGTCCATGGCGGCCCACCCGCCGGGCTCCTCGCGCGCTGCATCGAGCAGCACGTGGGTGACCCGGAGTACCAGCTCGTCCGCCTGACCGTCGACCTCTTCCGCGCCGTCCCGTCCGTGCCGCTCCGCGCCACCGTCGAGACCGTGCGGGGTGGGCGTCGGGTGATGGGCGTCGCCGCCTCGCTCTGGGCCGACGACATCGAGGTCACGCGCGCCTCGGCGCAGCTCCTGCGGCGGAGCGACGAGCCCGGCCTCGAGCCGCCCTCGACGATCCCCGACGGCCCCGAGGGGCTGCCCGTGGGCCAGGGGTTCGTGCGCATCAAGGCGGACGGCACCCCGGAAAGCCCCGTGCGCGGGCTTCCCGGCTTCCACAACACCATCGAGGTGGCCTGGGCGACGCCCGTCGACGCCCCGCACCCCGCCGCGTGGCTGCGTATCCCCATGCCCTTCATCGAGGGCGAGCCGACGTCCCCGGCGACGCTGGCCTCCGCGCTTTCCGACTTCGGGAACGCCATCGCCGGCCGCTTCACGCTGGAGGGCCAGAGCGGCGGCTCCTACATCAACAGCGACGTCACGCTCTACATGGACCGCAACCCCGTCGACGAGTGGGTCTGCCTTCAGGTCCCGTACCGGCAGGAGATCCGTGGTGTCGGCCACGTCGAGTCGATCTGGTACGACCGCCAGGGCCGTTACGCGCGCGGCGTCCAGACGCGCCTGGCCAACCACAACCGCGACAGCTAGCGTCCGGCGCGAGACGCGAGGTCGTCCCTAGCGACCGATGACGGGCGCGTCCGCGGCGAGGCGGGCGATCGCCGCCGCCTCCATGCGGTACGGCAGCCACTCCTGCTGGTGCGCCATCCCGTGCCGCTCGTAGAACGCGCGCGCCGGGTTCCAGTCGAGCACGGAGAGGTCGAGCCGCGGCCAGCGGCGTTCGTGGGCGAGGCGGGCCATCGCGGCCAGCAGCGCCTGTCCGGCGCCCGTCCCGCGTGCCTCCTCAGTTACGAAGAGGTCCTCGCAGTAGAGGCCGGGACTGCCCTCCCACGTCGAGTAGTTCGGGAAGAACAGCGCGAACCCGACGGCGCGCCCGTCCTGCTCCGCGATCAGCGACTCGAAGACTGGTCGCTCGCCGAATCCATCGCGAAGGATCGCCTCGGGCGTCAGGTGGACGCGCTCCGGCGACTCGCGCTCGAAGACGGCGAGGCCCCGGACGAACTCGATGATCGTCGCTGCATCCTCGGGACGGGCGAAACGGACGGTGGTGACGGGCACGTCCGCGAGGATATCCGCCGCCTCCCCTCGACGACACCGGCGGTTTCGGCAGGACCGCCTGCGGAAAGCGTGCGCGCCGCATACCGTGGAGGCATGAACCGCCTCGCCCGTGAGTCCAGCCCGTACCTCCTCCAGCACGCCGAGAACCCGGTGGACTGGTACCCCTGGGGCAAGGAGGCGTTCCAGCGCGCACGCACGGAGGGAAAGCCGATCCTGCTCTCCGTCGGCTACTCGTCCTGCCACTGGTGTCACGTCATGGCGCACGAGTCGTTCGAAGACAGGGCGATCGCCGCCCTCATGAACGAGGGCTTCGTGAACATTAAAGTCGACCGCGAGGAACGCCCGGACGTCGACTCGGTCTACATGACCTTCACGCAGGCGATGACCGGCCAGGGCGGCTGGCCGATGACGGTCTTCCTCACGCCCGACCTCGAACCGTTCTACGCCGGCACGTACTTCCCACCCGACGACCGATACGGTCGCCCGGGCTTTCCCCGTCTCCTCGAGAGCGTCCGCCGCGCGTGGAGCGAGAACCGCGACGATGTCGTCCGCTCCGCGCACGACCTGACCCAGAAGGTGCGGGACGCGACGGGCCGGCAGACGGAGGGTGGACTCGGTGAGATCTCCGCGGCCACCTCGGGGGCGGCATTCACGGCGATCCAGCAGGCATTCGACCCGGAGTGGGGCGGCTTCGGGCGCGCGCCGAAGTTCCCCGCCGCCTCCACCCTCGAGTACCTGCTGATGCACGGCGCCCGCACCGGCGACGAGGCCGCCACGTCGATGGTGCTGCACACGTGCCGGCGCATGACCGAGGGCGGCATGTACGACCACCTCGGCGGGGGCTTTGCCCGCTACTCGGTGGACGCTCGGTGGCTGGTCCCGCACTTCGAGAAGATGCTCTACGACAACGCGCTCCTCGCGAAGCTGTACGTGCACGCCTACCAGGTCTCGGGCGAGGAGCGCCTCGCCACGACCGTGCGCGAGACGCTCGACTACCTCGAACGCGAAATGCGCGACCCCGCCGGCGGCTTCTACTCCGCCCAGGACGCGGACTCCGAGGGGATCGAGGGCAAGTTCTTCGTCTGGACGCCCGAGGAGATCGCAGCGGTCCTCGGCCCGGAGGACGGTGCGGCGTTCTGCGCCGTCCACGCCGTCACGGAGCACGGCAACTTCGAGGATCCCCACCACCCCGAGTTCGGCCGCCGCAACGTCCTCAGCCGGCCGGAGCCGCTCGAAGCAGTCGCGGCGCGCCTCGGGCGCTCCGTGGAGGACCTCGAAGCCGCCCTCCCGGCATGGCGCGAGCGGCTCTTCGCGAAGCGCGGCGAGCGCGTCCCGCCCGGCCTGGACGACAAGGTGCTCACCTCCTGGAACGGCCTTGTGCTCTCCGCCTTCGCGGAGGCCGGGCGCGTCCTCGACGAGGCGAGGTATGTCGAGAGCGCACGGCGCACCGCCGCCTTCCTGCGCTCGACCATGCTGCGGGAGGGCCGGCTGCTGCACGCCTACCGCGCCGGCGAGGCGAAGGTGGATGCCCTGCTCGAGGACTACGTCTACCTCGGGCTGGGTCTGGTCGACCTCTACCGCGCCACGGGTGACCTCGAGCCCCTCCGCTGGGCGGCGGAACTCTACGAGGCCGCCGCGGCCCGCTTCGGTGACGACGACGGGACCTACTTCGAGTCGCCCGAGGACGGCGAGGCGCTCATCCTCCGCCAGAAGCCGTTCTTCGACTCCCCAACCCCAAGCGGAAACGCGTCGATGGCGCTCCTCGGCTTCTGGCTCGGCCGCTACTTCGGCCGGCCCGAGTGGGAGGACGCCAGCCGCGCTATCGTCACGAGCGTCGCCGGTCAGCTCCCGCGCGCGGCGACGGGGTTTGGCGCGATGCTCCAGGCGGTGGAACTCCAGCTCGCTCCGCCTCGGGAGATCGCCGTGATCGGCGACGAGGCGGCGCGGAGGCCGTTCCTGCGAGAGGTCGCGAGGCGCTATCTTCCCGCGACAGTCCTGGCACCGGCCGCGTCCGGCGCCGGGCTGCCACTCCTCGAGGGTCGCTCCCCGGGCGCGGGCGCGACGGCGTACGTCTGCGAGAACATGGTGTGCGACCTCCCGGCGACGAGCGTGAGTGCGTTCGTTGAGCAGCTCGACCACTAGCTCCGCCTCCGGACCCGGAGGACAGCCCAAGCTCCGCCCCTGGGACGCGTTCCGCTTCCGGGACTACCGCTTCCTGTGGCTCGCCGCCTTCACCTCCACGATCGGCATGTGGATCCGCATCCTCGCGACCACCCAGTGGATCGAGGACGAGACCGGGACCGCGGCAGCGCTCGCCATCGTCGGCATCATCCAGCTCTTCGTGCAGATCCCGTCGCTGCTCTACGGCGGCGCGCTCTCGGACAAGATCGACCGCAAACGGCTGATGTCCGCCGCGAACGCCGTCTCGCTCTCGGTGCTGCTCGTGCTGGGACTGCTCGATGCCAGCGGGGCGCTCTCGCTCTGGATGGTGTACGCGGCGATCGCGGTGACCGCCGGCGCGCAGATGATGGTGAACCCGGCACGCTCCGCGCTGATGCCCGCGACGATCCCGACGTCACACATCATGCTCGGCGTCACCACGGACACCGCGAGCCAGAGCGTCGCGATGATCGTCGGGCCGCTGATCTTCGCGTTCGTCGCCTCCGCATTCGACCTCACCACCGCGTTCTTCGTGGGCGCGGTCGTCTCCGCCCTTGCCATGGTCGCGCCGCTCTTCATCCACGCCGCCGGGCGCGCGGAGGGCGGCTCGGACGGGTCGACGATCGCCCGCATCCGCGAGGGCTTCTGGTTCGTCGTGCGCCACCCGATCCTGCCCGGCCTGTTCCTCCTGGACACCGGCAACACCGTCGTGTCGTTCTACCGGGAGATCCTCCCGGCGCTCGCGAGGGGCCTGTTCCGATCGGACGCCGCGGGCACGGGCCTCCTCGGCGCCGCGAACTCGGCGGGGGCGGTGATGGGCGCCGTCGGGGCGTTGTTCTTCGCGGGGTACCGCGCGAAGGGGATGCTCGTCCTGTACGCGACGCTCGTGTACGCGATCGCGCTCTTCGGCTTCGGTAGCGTGAACACCCTCTGGATGGGGATGGTGATGATCGCGATCCTCGGCGGCGCCGATGCGATCACCGTCGCCGTGCGACAGACCACCGTGCAGCTCACCACCCCGGATCACATGCGGGGGCGCGCGTTCTCGTTCATGATCCTGGCCGCGCAGACCGCGAACAATATCGGCACGATCTGGGTCGGCTTCTGGGCGGCCGCCATCGGGCCCGGCAACACGATGGTCATGGGCGGCGTGATCGCCATCGTCGCGACGCTCCTCGTGTGGCGCGTCTGGCGTCCGATCCGCGAATACCGCTACCCGTAGCCGACGCGTTCCTCGCTCCACCCCGCGACACGACGACCTCGCCCGCGTCTGCGGAGTGGCATCATCCGCGACTGTCTGTCTGGTGTCAGACGGAACGCTCCTTAATCGGCCGGATCAACGGTCACCGAAACGTGACACACGCTCGCCGCGAACTGGCTAGAGTGGGCACCGCATCAGAGAGGCGGGACACTCCGTGTCAGATCGCGCCGACCTCCTCGACGCGTTCGCGCGAGGGGCGCTCGTCCGGCCTTCCGTGGACCAGATGTGCTTCGTGGACGTCGTCCGCGCGGTGCAGCACGCCGCGGGCGTTGACTGCGAGCTGAACGAGCACGCCCGCGACGTCCGGGCTCACCTGCGCGGGGCGGAGCACATCGTCTTCCTGCTCGCGGACGGCATGGGCATCGACCTCGTCGACCGTCTGCCGAGGAACTCGTGGATCCGGCGTCACACCGGCCGCGCCATCCTCGCCCCCTTCCCCAGCACGACAACTACCGCCGTGACCTCCTTCGCCACGGGCGCGCACACCGCCGAGCACGCCGTCTCCGGATGGTGGGTGCACATTCCCCGCGTCGAGGGCCCGGCGACCGTGTTCGCGCACGACCGCGCCCACGACGGCCGCTCGCTCAGCGATCTCGGCCTCGGAGTGGACGCCATCTGCCACCTCCCGCCCATGCTCAGCGAGATGAGCAGCGACGCGATGCTGCTCGTGCCGACCGGGATCGTCGACTCACCGTTCACGGCGCACATGTCCGGCGGGCGCACGCGGCGCGGCTACCGGACCTATGGCGATGCGCTGAACACGATCGTCGAGCGCGTCCAGCAGGCCGAAGGCCCCACGTTCACCTACTGGTACACGCCGTCCCCGGACTCGGAGGCGCACGACGAGGGGTCCACCGGCGAGCGCGTCTTCCACGCAGTGGAGGCGCTCAGCGCGACGCTGGAGACGCTTGCGGAGCGGCTCACGGATGTCGGACGCCCCTGGCGCCTCGTGGGGACCGCCGATCACGGCCACCTCGAGCTCAGCCCACACCTCGAGCTCGCGCCGGGAGACGCGCTGCTGGAGCATCTGCGCTTCCCCCCGTCGGGCGACATGCGGGTGCAGTTCTGGCACGTCCGCGACGGCTCCGGCGAGCGGTTCACCTCGGCGTTCCGGTCGCGCTTCAGCGAGTCGTTCTATCTGCTCTCGGCGGAGACGGCGGAGGAGCTGGAGCTGTTCGGGCCAGGACGCTGGAGCGAGCAGATGCGGCAGCGCTCGGGGGACTTCGTGAGCATCTCGAAGGGACGCGCGTCGCTCCGCTACGCCGGGATCCCCGGCTCGAACGGCTACCGCCGCATGCGGTCCGGCCACTCGGGGCTCTCGCCGGCGGAGATGCGGGTGCCGCTGATCATCGGGGGCGAGGCGAGCTCGGAGCTGGCCTTCGATCCGTAGCCTCCCGCCGCATTGGGCGTGAGAAACGAAGAGGGCGGCCTCGCGGCCGCCCTCTCGCGTGTCCGTGGTCCGCGCTACTTGGCGCGGCCGCCCTTCGGCGCGGGGGCCTTGGCGACACCCTTGGCGAAGGAGGAGCAGACGGTGTCCGTGATCATGCGGACGACGGTGTACGGGTCCATGTTCGCGTTCGGGCGGCGGTCCTCGATGTAGCCCTTGCGGTCGACGCCCACCTGCCACGGGATGCGGATGGACGCGGCGCGGTTCGAAACGCCGTAGGAGAACTTGTTCCACGGGGCGGTCTCGTGGCGGCCAGTGAGGCGCTGCTCGATGCCGTAGCCGTAGTTCTGGACGTGGTCCAGGTACTTCTCGCCCAGCGCCTTGCAGGCGCCGTCGATGTAGTCCCAGGCGTTCGACGCCTCGCGCATCTCGACGGTCGAGAAGTTCGTGTGCGCGCCCGCACCGTTCCAGTCACCGGCGACCGGCTTCGGGTTGAGGGTGGCGGTCACGCCGAAGTCCTCGGCGATGCGGTAGAGCAACCAGCGCGCGACCCACATCTGGTCGGCGACCTCCAGCGGGCCCAGCGGGCCGATCTGGAACTCCCACTGCGCCGGCATGACCTCGGCGTTGGTGCCGGAGATCGAGAGGCCCGCGGCGATGCAGGCGTCCGAGTGCGCCTCCACGATCTCGCGGCCGAAGATCTCGTCCGCGCCCACGCCGCAGTAGTAGCCGAACTGCGGCGCCGGGAAGCCGTGCTCCGGCCAGCCGAGCGGGCGCGAGCCCTCGAAGAACGTGTACTCCTGCTCGATGCCGAACCATGGCTCGTGCTTCGCGTACTTCTTCGCCACCGTCGCCAGGGCGGCGCGGGTGTTGGTGGAGTGCGGCTTGTTGGTGCCGGGCAGCAGCACCTCGCACATCACGAGCTTGTTGGAGCCGCCGCGGACCGGGTCGGGGCAGATGAAGACCGGGCGGAGCACGCAGTCAGAGCTCTCACCCTCGGCCTGGTTGGTGCTGGAGCCGTCGAAGCCCCAGACCCCGGGCTCCTCGCCGTCCGCGAGGATCTTGGTCTTCGAGCGGAGCTTCCGAGTCGGCTCCGCGCCGTCGATCCAGATGTACTCGGCCTTGTACGCCATGAGTCAGTCTCCGCCCTTCAGCGCGTGTGCCCGCGTCGCGGTGGTCGCCAGCTATCGGCGTCGAGCGCGGGGTGATCCCTCCGTAGCAATGTCGGGAAGATATGCACGATACGTTTCAGCCGTATTTCACGTAACCCCGTCCGCCGCCGCGCGAACCCTGCTGCCCGCGCACGCCGCCCCGCGGGGCCGTCCGACGCGCGCACAAGCCCCGCGTTGCCGCTATCGCCCTGGGCGGCGGACACTGGGTTCGCTCCCGGAAAGTCCGAACATGCGCCTCCCGACGCCAGCCCTCGCCGTCCTCATCGGCGCCGCCCTCGTGGTCCTCGTAGGCCTGGGCGTGTGGCAGCTCCAGCGCAACGACTGGAAGCATGGCCTCGTCACCGAGAGCCACCAGCGCACCGAGGCGGCCCCCGTTGCCGTCACCGATGCGTCCACCGAGACCCCCGACGAGATCGCCTACCACCGCGTCCGCCTCGAGGGGGCGTGGCGGCTGGAGGACGCGCTCTTCCTCGCGAACCGGGCCCGCTACTCCGTGCGCGGTGAGGAGATCCTGCTCCCGATGCAGCCGCCGTCCGGCCCCGCCGTGCTGGTGAACCTCGGGTGGATCCCGGACGGCGCGCGCGAGGATGTGATGGCGACGCTCGCCGGGCGCACCGACGAGCCGATCGAAGGGCTCGCCGTGGACGCGTCGGGACGCAACGGCCACCGCATCCCGAGCGGATCATGGTCGAACATCGACCCCGAGACGATGTCGGAGAGCCTGGGGTACGAGCTGGCGGACTGGTACGTCCTCGCCGGCCCGGAGCGGACGAGCGACCCGAGTCCGAACGAGCCGCTGCCGGTGGCCGGCTGGCGGCGCTACCAGAACACCACGCCGCACGTGGAGTACGCCCTCACGTGGTTCGGCCTTGCCGCGGCGCTGGCGGCAGCCGCCGTGTTCCGGCTGGTGATCGCCCCGCGGCGGGAGGCCCGGAAGGGCGCTCCCACCGACGGGACGCGAGGGCCGTCCGGCCCCCCGCGGTCCTGACCCCTACATCTTCTTCAGCTCGGTCGCGTGCTCGTTGAGGTGCGCGGCCAGCGCGGTCATCGCGCCTTCCACGTCCTGCGAGTACGGCCCGGGGACCTCCGCGCGCTTCTTCAGGTCGCGGTCCTCCACGTAGCGGAGGGCCTTGTCCATCATCGCGGCGGCGTCCTCCTCCTTCGCCAGGGCGTCGGCGGCGGACTCGAAGGCGACGTCGCCCCAGTCCTGCGGCTTGCCCTCCATGGCGCGGGACACGCGGTTCGCGTAGCCCACCTCGGACCGGACCACGTGCTGCGCGATCCGCTTCGCGCCCCAGGAGTCGTCGCTGCCATCCTCCCAGGACTTCACGCCCTGCAGCGCCTCGCGCAGCGCCTCCCGGTGCTGCTTGATCTGGTTCCGGAGCTCGTCAGCAGAAGCCATTCAGTTCCCCCTCGCTAGCCCGTCCCGGCCGCTCGAACAGCCGGCGCTCACCGGCTGCGAGGAGCGAAGACGGACGCGTATCACGCACGGAATCGACCGTACTGTAGAGGGGCCGCGCAACTCGACGCGGAGGCGCGCGCGACCGCCTGCCGCGGACCGCTGGGGCGTGAGCGGGGCGTCGGCTACCATGCCCTCCGCGCCGTCGCGCACCCCGGCCCGGCGCCCTCGATCGTGCGATGCCGCCAGAACGGGACCCTATGGACGCACCTGCTCCGACCACCCGCGACGTGCTGACCCAGGAGGAGGCCCGGCGACGCGCCGAGTGGGTCTCCCAGCCTGAGTACGAGCTGCACCTGGACCTCCAGCAACGCGTCCAGCGATACCGCGGCGAGGTGACCATCACCTTCCAGATGGCCCAGGCCGGCTCCACCTTCCTCGACTGCACCGCCGCCCGCCTCGAGCGCGTCGAAGTCAACGGCAGCGTCGTCGACGCGCCGGACTGGAACGCCTACCGGCTGAACCTGCACGGGCTGAAGCAGGGCCAGAACACGGTCCGCGTCGCCTATGAGAACGAGTACAACCACGGTGGCGACGGGTTCCACCAGTTCATCGACCCGGAGGACGGCGAAGAGTACCTCTACACCAACTTCGAGCCGTACAACGCGCACTGGCTCTTCCCCTGCTTTGACCAGCCCGACATCAAGGGCCGCTACCACCTCACCGTGACGGCGCCCGAGTCCTGGAAACTCATCGCGAACGGCCGGGAGGAGACCGTCCAGCACGTCGAAGGCAACCGCCGCCGCGTCACCTTCGTCCGCACCAAGCCGTTCTCCACCTACCTCTTCGCCCTCATCGCCGGCCCGTACGAGGTGTTCCGCGACCAGTGGGAGAACATCCCGCTGGGGTTCTACGCCCGGAAGTCGCTCGCCCCGTTCGTCGACATCGACGAGCTGGTGAAGGTGACCGAGCAGGGCATGGAGTTCTACTCGCGCTTCTTCGACTACGGCTACCCGTTCGAGAAGTACGACCAGATCTTCGTGCCGGAGTTCAACGCCGGCGCCATGGAGAATGTCGCCGCCGTCACCCACTCGGAGCGGATGGTCTTCCGCGACCCGCCCACCGACACCGATCGGCTCGACCGCGCCGAGGTGATCCTGCACGAGCTGGCCCACATGTGGTTCGGCAACCTCGTCACGATGCGCTGGTGGAACGACCTCTGGCTGAACGAGTCCTTCGCCACGTACATGTCCTACCTCTGCCTGGTGGAGGCCACCCGCTTCAAGAGCGCCTGGCAGGTGTTCAACGCCGGGATGAAGAACTGGGCCTACACCCAGGACGAGCGTGTCACCACACACCCGATCTCCGGCGTCGTCCGCGACACGGACGAGACCTTCCTCAACTTCGACGGCATCACCTACGGCAAGGGCGCCTCCGCCATCAAGCAGCTCGTCGCCGCCATCGGCATCGAGGGCTTCCAGGCGGGGATGCGGCGCTACTTCCGCCGTCACGAGTACGGCAACACCACCCTCGCCGACTGGCTCGATGACCTCGGCAACGGCGCCGGGCGCGATCTGCACCCGTGGGCAAGCTCGTGGCTGGAGACCGCTTCGCTCAACACCATCGCAGCGCACGTCGAGCGCGCCGGGGACTGGATCGAGGCGCTCGAGATCCGCCAGTCCGCGCCGGCCGAGCACCCGACCCTCCGCCCGCACACCCTCGACGTCGCACTCGTCCGCAACGAGGGCGGCGCGATCGTCATCGACTCCGTCGACGCGAGCATCGACGGCGCTTCGGAGCACATCACGGAGGCGGCGGGCCGTCCGTTCCCGGGCCTCGTCTTCCCCAACCACAACGACCACGGCTTCGTGAAGGTGGCGCTCGACGAACGCTCGATCGCCTTCATCCACGACAACCTCGGCCGCATCGACGACCCGCTGCTGCGCCAGCTCATCTGGCACACCCTCTGGACGATGGTCCGCGACCAGCAGCTGAAGTCGACCGACTTCATCGAGCTGGCCGCCGCGAACGTCGTGGCGGAGAGCGACCACGGGCTGGTCGAGTCGATCCTTGGACGCATGCTCGCGGCCGTGAGCCGCTACGTTCCGGAGGACCAGAAGGCGGAGTCCGCCCACCGGCTCTTCGCTACCGCGTGGGGCGCGCTCGAGCAGGTCACGGATCCCGACCTCAAGATCATCTGGGCGCGCACGCTCTTTGCCGTCGCGATCAACCCGGACGACGTCCTCCACGCCTGCGAGCTCGCCGACGGCGTCCGCAGCGTCGAGGGCCTCACGGTGGACCAGGACATGCGCTGGAGCGCCGCGGCGGCCGCCGTGGCGCACGACCTCGAGGGCGCCTGGGCGCGCGTCGAGCGCGAGCGCGAGCGGGATCGCTCCGACCGCGGGCAGCGGGCGTTCATCCGCTGCGAGACCTCGCAGCCGGACGAGGATGTGAAGGCGGACGCCTGGCAGAAGTTCGGCGACGAGAAGGGCTACGGTTCCCTCCACCTGACCGCCGCCGCCATGGGCGGGTTCCACTGGTGGATCCAGGCGGACCTCCTCGAGCCGTACGTGGACCGCTACTTCGCGCAACTCCCGGACGTCTTCGAGCACCGTGACAACGAGTTCGCCCAGCGCTTCTTCGGCAACCTGTTCCCCGGCTACCGCGTGGAGCAATCGACGCTGGACCACGCGCAGGCCGTGCTCGACGCACACGGTGAGCGACTGCCGACGCTGCGCCGCCAGCTCATGGAAGCAATCGACGACCTGAAGCGGGCGATCGCCTGCCGCGAGTTCGCGGCCTCCTGATGGCGGCTTCCTGATGGCGACGGCCGCGCGCGAAGAGCCACCCACGGAGGATGCCTCCGCCCGCCACCCGGAGCGGATCCTCGGGGTTCCCACGCGCGGGCGGTTCTTCTTCGGCTGGTACATCGTCGCCGCCGGGTCGGTGATCCAGTTCCTCGTGGGCGCGCTTCTGAACCAGGCCTACGGCGGGTATGCCGCGGCGCTCCAGGACCACTTCGGCTGGACGAAGACGCAGATCTCCGCGGCGTTCTCGCTCTCCCGGGTCGAGTCCGGCATCCTCGGCCCCTTCCAGGGCTGGCTGATCGACAAGTACGGGCCCAGGGCGATCATGCGCATCGGCCTCTCGATGTTCGCGGTCGGCTTCATCCTCTTCAGCCAGATCCAGGAACTGTGGCACTTCTACGCGGCGTTCGCCCTGATGGCGATCGGCTCCAGCCTCGGCGGATTCCTGTCGATCACGGTCGCCGTCGTCGGATGGTTCGACCGCGCGCGCTCGCGGGCGCTCGGCGTCTCCCAGCTCGGCTTCGCGGCCGGCGGCCTCGTCGCCTCGCTTGTGATCCTCGCGATCACGCAGATCGGCTGGCGCGAGGTCTCGTTCGTCTCCGGGATCCTCGTCGCGGTGGTCGGCCTCCCGCTCACCACCCTCGTCGTCCGCAAGCCCGAGGAGATCGGCCTGCACGTCGACGGCATGGACGACGCACGCCGTGCCGAAGTCCGCGCCGAGGACGAGGACCGCGGCCGTAAGTCCACGAGCACGGAGGTCGACTACACGGCTGGCCAGGCCGTGCGCACGCTCTCCTTCTGGACGATCTCGCTCGGCCACTCATCCGCCCTCTTCGTCGTCGGCGCCGTGATGGTTCACCTCTTCCTGCACCTCACCGAGTCGTTCGGGTACAGCAACGGCAAGGCGGCGTTCTTCCTTGGCCTGATGACGGCGTTCCAGATCGTCGGACAGGTCGGAGGAGCGTCACTCGGCGACTTCGTGAGCAAGCGCCTCATCGTGATCGTGTGCATGGGGATGCACGCCGTCGGGCTGCTGCTGGTGGCGCACGTCAATGCTGAGTGGGCCGTGGCGACGTTCTGCGTGCTGCACGGGACGGCCTGGGGCACCCGCGGTCCACTGATGCAGGCGATCCGCGCGGACTACTTCGGCCGATCGTCGTTCGGCATGATCATGGGGATCTCGAGCCTGATCGTGATGCTCGGGACCACGCTGGGCCCGCTGATCGCGGGAATCCTGTACGACCGCACGGGCTCCTACGAGCTGGCGTTCACGATCATCGCCGCGATCGCCGCCTTCGGCTCCGTGTTCTTCATCTTCTCGGTCCGCCCGAAGCCCCCCGCACCCCGCCGCCTCGCGGCGTAGGGCGTCCCCACGGCGACCTACCGAGGCCGCATCGACGCCTCGAGCTCGAGTCGAGTGGGTCGCACGAGCTTCACGGAAATCAGCAGCACCTGCGCGATCTCCTCGTCCGAGCGGCCGTCGAGGATCCACTCGCGGATGAGCGCGACTTGCTCGGCGGGGAGCTGCATACGAATCCGGGTTCCAGCGCCCGCGTCGCGTCGGGCGAAGCAGAGGGCCCCGCTCGCGCGGGGCCCTCGTGAGTCCGATGTCCTCGAGGGCTACGAGTTCAGCAGCTGCCGCAGCACGTACTGCAGGATGCCGCCGTTCTTGTAGTACTCGACCTCCACAGGGGTGTCGATGCGCGAGCGGACCGTGAACTCCTTCTCGGAGCCGTCGTCCGCGAGCGCCCGCACCGTCAGCGTCTGGCGCGGCGTCAGGCCGGCCTCGATCCCCTGGATGTAGAACCGCTCCAGCCCGGTCAGGGCCAGCGTCTTCACCGACTCGCCGTTGGTGAACTCCAGCGGCAGGATACCCATCCCCACGAGGTTCGAGCGGTGGATGCGCTCGAACGACTCAGCGATGACGGCGCGCACGCCCTGGAGGTTCGGCCCCTTTGCCGCCCAGTCACGGGACGACCCGGTGCCGTACTCCTTGCCGGCGAGGATCATCAGCGGGACGCCCTCGTCGCGGTACTTCTCCGCGGCGTCCCAGATGCTCATCTCCTCGCCGTCCGGCAGGTGCTTCGTGTAGCCGCCGTCACGGTCGACCAGGGCGTTCTTCACGCGGACGTTCGCGAACGTCCCACGCATCATCACCTCGTGGTTGCCGCGGCGGGCGCCGTACTGGTTGAAGTCGTCGCGGTTGACCTCGTGCTCCGTGAGGTACTTCGCCGCCGGCGAAGACACCGCGATCGAACCCGCCGGCGAGATGTGGTCGGTCGTCACGGAGTCGCCGAGGACGGCCAGGACGCGCGCGTCCTGGATGTCCTGCACGGCGGCGGGGGTCTTCGGGAGGTTGTCGAAGAACGGAGGCCGGCGCACGTAGGTCGAGTTCTCGTCCCAGATGAACCGGTCGCCCGTTGGTGCTTCCAGCGCCTGCCAGCGCTCGTCGCCGCGGAACACGTCGGCGTACTCACGCTCGAAGAAGTCACGCTTCACGGCCCGCGAGACCGTCTCCGCGATCTCCTGCTGCGAGGGCCAGATGTCCTTCAGGAACACCGGCCCGTTCTTCCCCTCGCCCAGCGGCTCGGCGTACAGGTCGATGTCGGTCGTCCCCGCGAGCGCGTACGCCACCACCAGCGGCGGCGACGCGAGGTAGTTCGAGCGCACCTTGTTGTGCACGCGCGCCTCGAAGTTGCGGTTGCCGGAGAGCACCGCCGCGACCGCGAGGTTGCCCTCGTCCACGGCCGCCTCGATCGGGGGCGGGAGCGGGCCGGAGTTGCCGATGCACGTCGTGCAGCCGTAGCCCACCAGCTCGAATCCGAGCTCATCGAGGTACTGCTCGAGGCCGGCCTCGGCGAGGTAGTCGGTGACCACCTTCGAGCCCGGCGCCAGGCTGGTCTTCACCCACGGCTTCGTCGCGAGCCCGGCCTCGACGGCCTTCTTCGCGAGGAGCCCGGCGCCCACCATCACTTCGGGGTTCGAGGTGTTCGTGCACGAGGTGATCGCCGCGATGACGACCGAGCCGTTCTCGACCTCGTAGGTGGACCCGTCGTCGTGGACCTGGAGCGGCGTCTTCGAGGCGCCCTGCTCCACCCACGACTGGATCTCCTTCGTCGCCGCCGACTTCGCGTCCGTGAGGGCGATGCGGTCCTGCGGGCGCTTCGGCCCGGCGATGCTCGGGACGATCGTCGAAAGATCGAGTTCGACCATCTCGCTGTAGACCGGGTCCGGGGTATCGGCCGTGCGGAAGAGCGCCTGCGCCTTGCTGTACGCCTCGGTGCGGTCGATAACTTCCTGCGGGCGCCCGGTGAAGCGCATGTAGTTCAGCGTCTCGTCGTCGACGGGGAAGAAGCCCACCGTCGCGCCGTACTCGGGGCACATGTTCGCGATCGTGGCGCGCGCGGCGAGCGGCAGGTTCGCGAGGCCCTGTCCGTAGAACTCCACGAACTTGCCGACGACGTTCATCGAGCGCAGCAGCTCGGTCACACGCAGCACGAGGTCCGTGCCCGTCGCGCCCTCCGGCATGGAGCCGGTGAGGCGCACGCCGATCACCTGCGGGATCAGCATCGCGACCGGCTGGCCGAGCATCGCGGCCTCGGCCTCGATGCCGCCGACGCCCCAGCCCACGATCCCGAGGCCGTTGATCATCGTCGTGTGTGAGTCGGTGCCGACCAGCGTGTCCGGGTAGGCGACGCCGTCCGCCTCGAACACCACCTGGCCGAGGTACTCCAGGTTCACCTGGTGCACGATGCCGGTGCCGGGCGGCACGACCCGGAAGGTCTTGAACGCCTGCTGCGCCCACTTCAGGAGCTGGTAGCGCTCACCGTTGCGCTCGTACTCCTTCTCCACGTTCTTCGCGAAGGCGAAGTCGGTGCCGAAGACATCCACCTGCACCGAGTGGTCGATAACGAGGTCGACGGGCTGGAGCGGCTCGATCTTCGCCGGGTCGCCGCCCATCTCCGCCATCGCGTCGCGCATCGCGGCGAGGTCCACGACCGCCGGGACGCCGGTGAAGTCCTGGAGCACGACACGTCCCGGCCGGAACGCGATCTCCACGTCCGGCTCCGCGGTCGGATTCCACTTCGCGACGGCCTCGATCTGCTCGCGGTCGACGCTCGTGCCGTCCTCGTAGCGGAGGAGGTTCTCGAGCAGGATGCGGTGGGTGAACGGGAGCTTGGCGAGGTCCGCCCCCAGCGCGTCAGCCGCCGTCTGCAGGCGGTAGATGGTCAGGCTCTTGCCCCCGACATCGAGGGTGTCGCGCGAGCCCAGACTATTCAGCGTGTCAGCCATAGGGATGCCTTTCCGTCCGACATGCAGACGCGCCCCGCTGCCGGGGGTCCAGTCGAGTCTGCTGGCGATCCCGCGGTGAGGCGCCGGGGAACGGCTGGGATGGGCCGAGCGGGGTGCGACCTCAGACGTGCCCGGCGCCGCAGATTCTACGCCCTCTGTCCCGAGGGCCAAGCCGGGGACCGGCCTCCGGCTTGCGCAGCGGCCGGCAGACGGACGCGTGACGCGGCTACACCTCGCCGTGCCGAAAGCAGTCGACGGTGTGGTCGTTCACCAGCCCCGCCGCCTGCATGAACGCGTAGAGCGTCGTGGCGCCGACGAAGCGGAATCCGTCCTTCCGCATCCGCTTGCTCATCGCCTGCGCCGCCGCGGCCACCGGTGGCACCTCCGCGAGGCTCCGCCACGCGTTCCGCACGGGCACGCCGTCGACGAACTGCCAGACGTAGGCGTCGAGGCTGCCCCACTCGTCGACGATCTCCAGCGCGAGGCGCGCGTTGGTGACCGTCGACTCGATCTTGCCGCGGTGACGGATGATGCCCGTGTCCTGGAGCAGGCGCTCGACATCTGCGTCAGTCATCGAGGCTACCCGGTCGAGGTCCCAGCCGTGGAAGGCGCGCCGGTAGCCCTCGCGGCGCAGGAGGATCGTCCGCCACGACAGCCCGGCCTGGGCGCCCTCCAGCGTCAGGAACTCGAAGAGCCGCCGGTCGTCGTGCTCGGGCACGCCCCACTCCTCGTCGTGGTAACGCACCATCACAGGCTCGTTCCCGGCCCACTCGCACCGCTGGACCTCGGCCATCTGCCTCTCCTCGTCGTCGCCGCCGCGCGATCGTCGCATCCTCGACGTGAATTCCTCGCGCGTCCATAGCACCCACGCTTGTTCCTCGTTCCGTGGGGCCGTTATTCTGATAGGACGGGTTTGGCCCGGTGTCGGGCGGTTAGCTCAGTTGGTACGAGCGCCTGCTTCACACGCAGGAGGTCACTGGTTCGAGTCCAGTACCGCCCACCAGCGAGCCTTCCCCGGACAACACCGATCGGTTCGCCGGTCACGTGCCGAAGTGGCGGAATAGGCAGACGCGCTACGTTCAGGGCGTAGTGGGGGTAACCCCGTGTGAGTTCAAGTCTCACCTTCGGCACCATCGTCTGCACGCGCTCGTAGCTCAGGGGATAGAGCGTTGCCCTGCGGAGGCAAAGGTCGCAGGTTCGAATCCTGCCGAGCGCGCCATCACCACCTCGTTCGCCGCTGAACTATCCCTCAGCGGGCGCACGAACGAGGAATGCTCCGCCATCGCCCGGTACGCCGCGGCGTACTCAGCCCGCGGGAGCACGTCGACCGTCTGATCGAGTGCGTCCAGGGCGATCGCCTCGAAGACCAGCTGCACAGCCTCGCGGCGTTCCTTCCTCGTGAAGTGCGGCCACAGGCCGCCGACGCGTGCGAGGTCCAGCGTCACCCGGTCAGGCTCGGGCGCGTCCTCGAGCTCCCGGAGGCGAGCATTCGCCTCGGCGATCGCGCGGAGACAAGCCTCCTCGTCGCCGCCGTTCAGCATGAGGACACTCGCTCGCCGCTTCTTCTCCTGCTGGCGCCGGCGCTCGGCGTCGACGTCGTCCGGCTGCGTGCCAGCCAACTCCTCGCGGACCATGTCCCCGAACCCTTCGAGGAACTCGAGCGTCCCGAGCACCAGGCGCTCGACGCTCCCCTCCGCGATCGTCACCGGGAAGCCGCGTTTTCGGACGTCGCACTCGATCCGAGAATGCCGCGACGAGCATCGGTAGTAGCGGATGCCCGAGCCGGAGCGATCCGCCCACATCGGCGACTTGCAACGCGTGCAGCGGGTCGAGCCGGTCAAGAGGTACTCGAACTTCGCGTGTCCACCCGTCCCGCCGCCACGGTGGGCGCGAATGCGCTCCTGCGCGGCCTCGAAGAGCTCGGGTGACACGATCGGCTCGTGCTGACCGGCGTACCAGGCGCCGCGATACATGACCTCGCCGAGATAGACCCGGCCGCGGAGGATGCTCGCGATCGTCGAGGCCGCCCACGTCTCGCGCGGCCGCGACTTCGGAGAGTGCGGCACGAGCCCGCGACGAGTGAACTCATCCGCGATCTCGCCCTGGGTATGCGTGCGCTTCGTGAACGCCTCGAAGGCCCAACGGACCGCGGAGGCCTCGATCTCGTCGACCTGCATCGGATCGTGCCGCGGATCCTCGCCGCGCCGGTAGCCAAACGGGATCCTCCGGTTGTGCAGGCCCTTCCGGGCGCTCTTCGTCTCGTTGCCAATCCTGATGCGATGCCCGAGCTCGAGTCGCTCGTTCTGGGAGATCACGTCGCTGATCCCGCGGTACATGAACCCCGCCGGCGTGTCGTCGTTGGTCGCCGGCTCATCGTGGGAGAACACCCGTACACCGTGGGCCCGCAGCAGCTTGTCCGTGGTCGCAGCGTCCGCCACGTCGCGCGCGTAGCGCGTCCGCGCCCGCACCAGGAGCAGGTCGAACGCGGGCCCGTTCGGCGCAGTGGCCGCGGCGAGCGCGCGCTGCAGGGCTGGCCGGTTCAGGTTCTTGGCGCTCACGCCCTCGTCGGCGTACTCCGCGACGAGGGCCCAGCCCTCGCGTTCCGCCCAGGCGGTGAGGATCGCGCGCTGGCTCTCGATCGAGTGCCCGCGCGCCTGCTCCTGGCTCGAAACGCGGAGGTAGATCGCCGCCCGCACTCTCGGCTCAAGCATCGGCTGGCTCCTCGTCGTCTTCGAGCCAGTCGAGCAGCGTCATGTGGCCGAGGAAGTCGAGCGTGGCCTGATCTCGGACACGGCCGTCCTCATCGAAAACCGGTTTGGGGCCACCCAGCCAATCGTCGTCTGTCGTAGGGAGGATCCCGCTCTCTTCAACAGAGCGCAGTCGATCGCGCGCCTCGGGCCCGAGCCACGGCTGGTGAGCAACGTTCGCCTCCACCCATCGGCGGATATGTGTTCGCGAAATGTCGTCCGCGTGCTCGTACAGCATCAGCGTGATGGCGTTCGAGACTGCCGCAAGCAGGGGGATCGACGGCGAAGCGAGGTGAAGTCGCCAGAGCCATCGGCCGAAGTTCACCGATACGCGAGTCTTCGCGCCGCGAGACTGTAGCTCTGCGAGGAGGTCGAGGAGATAGCGCGCGGACTCCCAGGGGAGTAGGCCGGCCTCGAAGGTCTCGGGCCACCGCACGTGTTCAAACTCGGCCTGCTCTGACTCCGGGAGGCCGCGGAACTCGCGCTTCCAGCGGGTGATCGTTGCCCTGCTCGGGAGTGCAGCGATCGCCGCATCACCGCCCCCGTTCTGCAGCACGACGTGTTCGAGCCGCTTGAGAAGGGCATCTGGACCCTCCTCCCGACCTGGCTGATCGGGGTTCTGGATCAGCTCGAAGACGGCTTCCTTCAGCCTTCGGCGTCTCTCCTGTTGATTCATGTCGCTCCGTGAGCCCATGAGCATGATTCGTGAGTATGTACGCACCATCAATGATTCGTACGCTGCCATGAGCACGGTAGCAGTCGCGTTGTCCACCTGTCTACGGACAAGGGCGGACAGCGGCGGACGGGCCGAGCAGAGAAGGGGGCAACGGAACGATGGACAAGCTCCTGTACCGCCCGGACGAGGTCGCGGAACTCTGTTCCGTAAGCCGCTCCACGGTGTACGAGGCGATGAAGACCGGCGCACTGCGGTTCGTGAAGATCGGCGCGTCCCGACGCATCCCGCGTGAAGCGATCGGCGAGTACCTCTCGAGCCTCGCGGCGGCGTGAGCACCGCAGGCGTGCAGCCCACCGCCGACGAACGGCACCGCGACCTCGCGCGACTCTTCGCGCGGGTCGCGCTGCGCGTCGGCGCCGTCGAGCTACCCGATCCGCAGCCGCAGCCGAAGCGCGAGGAGACCGACGCGGCGTAGCCGGTTCGAGGGCGCCGATGGCGCCGGGAGGCATCCCGACACCACCGGCTCTGTTGAGCCACCGAAGTCCAAAGCGGCGGGGGCCGACGAGGACGATCCATGCCGGAGGGCACCGAGCCCCGACCGGACCAGGCGAACGCCGAAGGTCGCGACGCTCCGATGGGCGCCGCGGCACCGCGCGTCGTCTACCTCACAGGACCGCAGCGGGCGCTGCTCAAGGCGATCGAGGATCGCATCGGCGACGGCGAGTTCTGGATCGCCTCGAACGCTGACCTGCAGGACGCCGTCGAGGCAGCCGCCGGCACCAAGCCGAGCGAGCGCACCGTGAGCCGTCACCTCTCCGTGCTGCGCCGCGAGCGCGTGATCCTGACCTCTGGGCAGCCCGGCAAACCGATCATGATCCGGCTGACATCGCCTGCCCGTGACGGCGAGGCGTGGGTCGTCCGTTCGGCGCCCGATCGCGATGGCCGCGACGTCGTCCGCGACGCCGGCCGCCAGGGCGCCAACGGCAGCCGCCACGACAGCCGCCACCGCCGCCGCCACCCTGAAATGGCGGCGGCGGCGGACGTCGATCTGCATGGGCCCTCTCTATCGTCCGATCCGTCGTCGTCGTCCGACGTGGCGGCGGCGGCGGCTGACCCCACCGGCATGGCGGCGGACGTCACACCTGACAGCCGCCACCCACTCACGGACGTGGCGGCGGCGGACGTGGCGGCGGACACCTGGAGCGACCCACTCCTCGAAGCGATCGCTGAACGGCTCCGCGAGCTGGGGCAGGACCCGGCCGCGGACGTGGTCGAGGCGATCGCGAGCGCGACGCCGGCTCAGCAGACGTTCATCTGGCGCCAGGCCGAGGAGTACCCGCCGAGGACGTCCAGCCCCAACTACATGCGCGCCCTCATCGCGTCGGCGCGCAACCTCTACCCGGCACGACCGACGCCCTCGGGCGCGGCCGCACCCACCAGCTCCCCAGCTGCTCAGGAGGCGTCAGGGACCCCGCCCCGGCGTCTCCTGGGCCGACTCACCCGCGCAGCACGCGCAGCAGCCCTCGACGCCCTCCACGGCATCGAGGAGCGGATCGGGGAGCAGCGATGAACACGACCACCCAGCCGCGGCCACTCGTCGCCCCGCCCTGCAACCGCTGCGGCGGCCCCACCGGGGTAGCGCGTGGCGATCGCGCGGCGTGGATCGCGGGCTGCTCGGTCTGCGGCAACGTCCAGGCGATCCCCTCAGGGGACGGAACTCCCTCGAGGAGCGAGCGCGCCGGAGCAGTATCCGGCTCTGGCGTCGGCGGCTCGGGCGTGCAGTCCTCGCGCCCGCAGCCGCCGGCATCGCGCCGCGCCCGACGCACGCCGGACGTCACGCGTGAGGTGCCGTGGTGGAACCGATGAGCACCCGCGCGGGGACGGTCAAACGAAAAGCGTCCTCGCAGTCGGAGGTCGCGCCCAGGAGCGCGCCTGTCTCCGACTGTGTACGAGTTTTCCGGAAAAAAACGACCTTAGGGGACGAGGGCGAAGGCTGGCCCGGACTTCCCGCCTCGTGCCCGCCCACGATGCTCAGTCGGCGCGCCGCCGAGCTACGCCGCCGAGAACCGAAGCCGCCGCGCCTCCCCGACGGGCGCAACGCGACCGCGCGGCTCACCGAGGACCAGGTGCGCGAGATCCGCAGGCGAGCCGAAACCGGCGAGCCGCGCGAGGCGCTCGCGACCGCGTTCGGGATCGTGCCAGCACACGTAAGACGAATCGTGCGCCGCGACGCGTGGCGTGCTGTGGACTGAAGGGATCGAGGACATGACGACGACGTACAAGGGACCCCGGATGCCGGCACCCGACCGGAACATCGAGAAGCTCCGCAACGAGCACAGGAAGCTGCTCGAGGAGCAGGACGCCCTGTCCGAGAAGGACAACGCCTCCCGCTACACGGTCGGCACCGAACGGCGCGCGCAAGACCTGTCCGACCGTGAGAAGCAGCGCTCGCGGGAGCTGCCCGGCGAGGTCGCCGCAGCGAACGCCGCCGTGCGCGGAGCCGAGCAGGAGTACGGAGCTGCCTCGTGGCTCCAGCTGTCCGAGCAAGAGGACTATCGGACGGTTGTCTGCGACGCCGCGCTTGCCTGGGCGGAGCGCCTCGAGCCATTCGCCGCGCTCCAGGTCACGCAGCGCCGGGCGGGACAACACGGCGTGCATGTGCCGCCGTCCGCCACCATCCCGAGGACCATCCTGGGCGAGCTGAGGACCTTCGCGAGCTGGGTCGAGCACCAGCCGGCTGTCGATGCCGAGACGCTCCCGGCCGCCCTCCGCGCGCTCATCGCCGAGAACCTCTTCTAAGGTGGCGACGAGCGCGCAGCCGAAGCCGCCCGCGAAGGGCTGGTACTCGATTCGGAACGCCGGGCCCGACGAGGTCGAGCTGTTCATCTACAGCGAGATCGGCGAGGGCGGGATCGGGGCCCAGGCTTTCATCCGCGACCTCAACGCGATCCGGGCGTCGAAGATCGCGCTTCGGGTCAACTCACCCGGCGGTGACGTCTTCGCCGCGGTCACGATCTTCAACGCGCTGAAGCGCCACCAGGCCACCATTACCGCGTACGTCGACGGGCTCGCGGCCTCGGCCGCGTCCTTCCTGATCCTCGCGGCGAGCCGCGTCCTCATGGCGCCCCATGCGCAGCTGTTCATCCACGAAGCGCACGGGCTCTGCTCCGGCAGCGCCAAGGACATGAGCGCCACGGCCGCCATCCTCGATCGGCTCAGCGACCAGATCGCGAGCATCTACGCCGGCCGCGCTGGCGGCGACGTGCGCGACTGGCGGAAGCGCATGAAGGCCGAGACGTGGTTCAGCGACCAGGAGGCCGTCGATGCTGGCCTTGCCGACGGGATCGCGGGCGCCGCGCCGACCGCTCGAGCGGAGAGGAAGCCAGCACCGCGAGCGAGCCAGCCGGCACCTGAGCGCGAGGCAGTCGAGCCGCCGCCAGCCTGGAACCCGTTCACCTACGCAGACCGATGGTCGCCGCGCCTGACGGAGACGCTGACGGCCGTCGCGATGGCCGGCGAGCGACCGAGCGAGCACGACATGCGCTCCCTCGGCGCCGAGCTCGGGGCGCTCTGGCGGCGCCCGCACGTCCTGGCCGACGCGCTCGGCGTCGAGGTGCGGAGCGTGCCGGCCGGGGCTCTCCAGAGGGCGAGCGCGCCGGGCCGTCAGATCCTCGCGCGGACGCTCACGCCGCCGTTCTTCACGCCCGCGTTCCTCGTCACCATGACGTCCTACGAGGAGGAGGAGCGCCTCCTCGCCCACGAGATCGGGCACTGGCTCTTCCCGCGCATCAACGACGGCTCCGGCGCCGCCGAGCCGCTCTGTGACGCATTCGCGGAGGCCTGGACCGCCGTCAGGACGCGTCCGTGAGCGCGCGCGTCGTGGAGTACGCACCGGCGATCGCGGAGGTGGGCGGCGCGATCCTCATCGTGCTCGGCGTCGGCATGGTCCTCGGACTCTGGGCGGCACTGATCCTCACGGGCGCCGCCCTGATCGGCGTCGGCTACGTCCTCGGCAACGAGGGGATCGGCGAACCATGATCCGCGCGCGCCGCGAGCTCGACACCCGCGCGCGCCGCCGCAACGCGCTGCGCGACCTGCGGCGCGTCCCCGACGAGCATCGGCTCGTGTCCTTCGCCTGGCCGCCCGGCGAGCCGGAGGACTGGCAGGTGCTCGGCGACGTCGACGCCGGGCTCGAGTGGGTGCACGAGTGCCGCCGCGTCCTCGACGCGTGCGAGGCCAAGCTCAGGGAGGCGTCCGGTGGCGTCTGAAATCACGATCGTCGTCGGCGCGAAGGACGAAGCCTCGAGGACGTTCCGCGTCGTCGACCAGAACTCCGAGACCATGCTCGGCAACATGAAGCGGAGCTGGATGGGCGCCACCGCCGCGATCACCGCGGGCACCCTCGCGATCGGTGGCGCCGTCGCCGGCGCCTCGAAGCTCGTCGGCGTCGCCGCCAGCACCGACGAGGCGATCAACAAGAACACCGTGATCTTCAAGGAGAACGCCGACCAGGTCCTGCAGTGGGCGGAGACCTCCGCGACGTCCTTCGGCCTCGCGCGACGCGAGGCGCTCGACGCGTCCGGCACGTTCGGGAACATGCTCACCCAGCTGGGGATCGGCACCGACCAGGCGCTCGGCATGTCCACCGCGATGGTCGAGCTCGCCGCCGACTTCGCCTCGTTCCACAACGCCGACATCACTGAGGTGATCCAGGCGCAGACCGCCGCGTTCCGCGGCGAGTACGACGCCGTTCAGCGCTACGTCCCCACCATCAACGCCGCCGCCGTCCAGCAGAAGGCCCTCGAGATGGGCCTCGCCGAGACGACGAAGGAGCTGACGGCGCAGGACAAGGCGCTCGCCACCAACGCGCTGCTCATGGAGGGCGCCGGAGAGGCCGCCGGCGACTTCGAGCGCACGAGCGACAGCCTCACGAACCAGCAGCGCATCCTGGAGGCGCAGCTCGACGACCTGCAGGGGAACATCGGCCGGACGCTCATCCCCGCCTTCACCAAGGGCACGGCGGCCCTGAACAAGCTGCTCGATGCCCACGCCGAAGATGTAGCACGAGGGATCGCCTCTGGCATCGACGCGATCGCCCGCTCACTCTCCGACGTTGGCGTGGTCCTCGACGCCCTACGCAACTCAGGCCCGGTCCGCATCACGTTCGAGCTGTTCGGAAAGAACATCCCGAACACCGACACGAGCGTGGGCGAGGCCGCATCCGACTCGTTCTGGACCAACCTCCAAGGGAGCACGTTCGGTCTTCCCTTCACCATCTGGGGCGCGGTCGCTGATGCCCTGCGCGGCCCGACCGACTGGTCTCAGAGCGACCTCGAGGCTATGGGGGCCGGTCGTCCTTTCGAGGCGGGACGTGACAACCCGATCGGCGTCAACACCTACCAGAAGGGCGGCGTTCGCGGGAATCCGCACCGCACCGATTGGTTGCCCGAGTGGATTGAAGAGTTCAATCGGAAGAACGCCGCGCTGCGGGAGTCCCTGGAGTCGTCCGGCGCCGCCGCCGCTGAGCTCACCGCCGCGGAGGAGCGCCTCCTCGAGCAGCGCGACGAGCTGCTGAACACCCTCCTGGACATCGAGAACGACTTCCTGCACGAGCAGATCGAGGCGTACCTCAAGGGCGGCCAGGCGCAGGTCGACGTCGTGAAGCGCCAGCAGGCGGACATGGCGAAGTCCGCGCACGAAGTCGCGTACGACCTCATGCAGACCTTCGGCATCGACCTCCCCGATGCCCTCTCGATCGCGATGGACTCGCTGAAGACCGACGCCGAGGAGATGCAGCGCGCGATCGAGGAGACCACCCGCAAGATCGATGAGCTCCGGTACGCCGCATACCAGGGCGACCTGAGCAGCGCGCAGATCGGCGCGGCCGTGAACAGCGGCACCATCGGCGCCACCGAGGCGCAGCGGCTCCTGCTCATCCAGCAGGCCAGCGCAGCGCTCACCGCGTACGGCAACGGCACCCTGCAGCCGGGCATGTTCGACCCCGCCGCGATCGCCCAGGGCATCGCCTCCGGCGTCTTCAACCAGGACGTCGGGAGCCAGATCCTCGAAGCGCTGAACGCGCCGGCGATGGCCGCCGGCGGCATCGTGCGCGCCCGCAGCGGCGGCACCCTCGTGCGCGTCGGCGAGGCCGGCCGCGACGAGGCGATCGTGCCGCTCGACGGCCGCGGCTACGGGGGCGGCCTCAACGTCGAGGTCAACGTCGAGGTCAACGGGTCGATCTTCACCGAGCGGGAGCTGAACGGGACGATCGTCCGGGCAGTGCGCGACGCGATCATCGGCGGCGGCTTCCGCGACGTCGGCCTCACGGCCTGGGCGCACTGAGGAGGGGCGTTACCCGGTGGGGAGCAGTATGGACGCCGCAACCGCCGCGAACGGCACCGTAGCGCCATGTCACACGGCCTCAGAGGTATCGACGCGTCGATGGCCGGGCCTGCGCGCATCAGCCCTCGCGAGGAAGCGCGACGTACTCGGGATCGGTCAGCTGCACCTCGCACGGGTGCTAGGCCTCGACCGCCCGGCGCTGTCCTACCTCGAGCGCGAGGCGTTCGGGGCAATCCCCCGCGGATTCAGCACGCGCTACCAGCAAGCACTCGCGACCATCGAGGCGGCGGCTGGCGTTCAGTGCTGGCGTGGCTGCGGATGCCGCCGCTAGTGGATCAGGGGCGAGCGAACACCAGCGGCTCGGTCGAGCGTTCCGCCTCGAGCAATCGCGACCGATGCATGAACCCGGCCGCGAACGCTTCGCCGCGCTCGAGGAGCGGCCCCTCGGGAAGCACCGTGCGCACACCGCCGAACTCCGCGCCCGCGCCTCGGAACCGCGCCACGTGCAGACCGCAGGCCAGGATGAGCGCTTCGGAGTAGTCCCCACGAGCCGACACCCCGAGCGCTGAGCCCTCGGGCTTGCCGGTGTATACCCACTGCCCTTCTTCGAGCCGCTCCTGAAAATGGACCAGCAGCCCGATGCGATGTGCGACCTCGAGCAGATCGTCGCCGCACTCGATCCGATAGCGCTCACCTTCGGCGAACGCGCGCGCGCAGAAATCGTCCATCACAACACCGACCCCTCGGCATCTACCGACCTCGTTCAACCGTCGCGGATCAGATTCCTTCGATAGTCCCTCCTGTGGCGCTCCCCAGAGGCCGCGAGAACCTACGCGATGCGAAGCCAGAGCGTCGAGGTGGTATGACCGCGGTCGAATCCTGCCGAGCGCGCCATTGACCACGAGACAGCCCCCTCACGGGGGCTTCTTCGTGTGCGGGGCTCGTGTGTTCGCCGGCCACCGCGCCCAGCCGATCCGGTAACCTCGAAGTGCGCTGCCCCCCACCACTGCGTGTCTCACACCGTGCATCTCAGGAGGGGCCGTTGGACCTCGGGGCAATCGTCTCGATCGTGGCGTGGATCGTGGTGCTGACCGTCATCGGCGGCGCTGTGCAGCAGATCCTCGAGGGCGAGCTGTTCGCGGGGATCGGGATGCTCGCGCTGGGCGTCGTGCTCCTCAGTGCGTACCTCGGCGGCTTGGCCATCTTCAGCTTTGACGCCCTCCCCATCGACGTGGCCGATGTCCCCGGCCTCGAGGACATCCCGGGCGTCTCGGAGTTCCTCGGCGAGGAGGGCACCCCCGTCCCGACACCCACCGCGAGCCCCGTCCCCATGGCGTGGGCCGCGTCGAACCCGACCCGGGCCGGACGGCCTCGCCATCGAGGTTACTGCACTCGTGGTCGAGCCGAGTTCGGCTGGACTAGGCTCCCTCGCGGGGTTGTGGAGGTCGGCGATGGCTCGAGGGACGTGGCTACGGGTCGCGGCAATCGCGGCGATCGCCGCTTCCGTGGCGGCCTGCACGGCGCGGGACGTTGAGGTAGCACCTGAAGCCACCTCGGAGCCGACGGAGACGGTGACGCTGCCCCCCTTCGTCTCGACGCCGTTCACGACCGCGGGTGAGGGTGCGGGCGACGGGATCTACGTCAACCTCCTCCGGTTCATCCCGGACAGGCCCGACACCCGTCACGGCGAGATCGGCCTCGGCAACACGGACGCGGCAGAGGCCGCTGCCGGCCGGGCGTTCCCGATCGTGACCCGGCCGCCCTTCCCGTGGGAGGAATACGAGGTCTACCTGGACGAGTTGCCGCAGGGCACGGAGCCGGTGTTTATGGTGCACACCGGCCGCACCTTGGGCCGTCCCTACGCCGAGCTGGCGATGGACGCCTTCGGCGTCGGTCCGTCACACGTCGACCAGTGGGTGTTCGTGCACCCCGTGAACTTCTCGCAGCACTTCTACGTCGCGCTCGGCCCCTTCGACCAGCGCTCGATCCTGAGCAGCCTCGCCTGGTGCGGCGAGTGCCCGCCCGCCGACGTCAAGGAGACGCTCGGCGGCTGGGAGATCCGTGGCTGGGGAGAAGACAGCACCGCGCTGAACGGGCGGCTGCGGCTCCAGCCGCCCCTCTACGACGACCTCGGGCGCGGGGGCCGGTTCGCGTTCCGTAACGGAGCCCTCGTCCGCACCATCCTCACCGACGACCTGCGCCAGGTGATCCAGGCCGAGGCCAGGGACATCCGATCGCTCGCGGACGTGCCCGAGTGGCGGGCGCTCGCGGAGCGCCTCGACGCCATCGGCGCGTTCGTCGCGCAAGCGGCGCCGAACTTCGGGTCAGCCGAGCCATACCTCCTGCACGCCCGCGTGGTGGCGCCCGACCCCGGAGACGGCCTGCCGCCCTTCAGCGAGTTCCTGCTCTTCGGATCGGAAGAGCTTGCCCGCGAGAGCGCCCAGCGGATCCGCGAGCGCGAAGCTGCGAAGCACACCGAGCCTCTGCTGTGGGACTTCAACGTCTCGGTCGACGGACCGTTCGTCGTCATGCGCTACACGGTGCCGGCCAACCCTGCGCACGCCCGGCAGCAGCGGGAATTCATGTACGACCTGTTCCTGGACGCATGGCCGTAGGGGTCGGCTGAGCCGCGGCCGTCGGGCCGCCCAACGATCCCCGCGCGGTAGGATCGAGGGGTGAACGACTCTCCCGTCCTGCAGCAGGTACGCGCCCTGCCCGAAAAGCCGGGCGTCTACATCATGCGCGACGAGCGTGGCGATGTGGTCTACATCGGCAAGGCTCGGCGGCTGCGCGACCGCGTGCGCTCATACTTCGGGTCGGCGCGCTCGCTGGAGCCGAAGGTGTACGCGCTCTCGCAGACAGTGAGGACGATCGAGCACGTCGTCACCAACACCGAGGCGGAGGCCCTCCACCTCGAAGCGACGCTCGTGAAGCGCCACCAGCCCATCTACAACGTCCGGCTCAAGGACGACAAGCACTACCCCTACCTCAAGGTGGACGTGCAGAACCCGTGGCCGCGCGTGACCATCACCCGGCGCGTGGAGAGCGACGGCGCTCGCTACTTCGGGCCGTACGCGTCGGCCGGATCCGTGCGGCGCACGCTCGACGTGGTGAAGAAGCTGTTCCCGTGGCGCTCCTGCACCAAGGAGATCACCGGCACCGACCCGCGCCCCTGCCTCGACTACTACATCAAGCGCTGCATCGCCCCCTGCACCGCGTTCTGCACACCCGAGGAGTACCGCGAGGTCATCGACCAGACCGTGCTCTTCCTCGAGGGCCGCTCGTCCGAGGTGAAGCAGCACCTGAAGGCGGAGATGGAGCGGGCGAGCGACGCACTGGAGTTCGAGCGGGCGGCCCGCATCCGCGATCAGCTCCACGCCGTCGAGCGAGTCACCGAGCGCCAGCGCATGGCGACGACGCGCCACCTCGACGCTGACGTGTTCGCCCTCGCGCGCCAGGACGACGAGGCCTGCGTGCAGGCGTTCTTCGTCCGCGGCACGGTCGTCGCGGACACGGACTTCTTCATGCTCGACGGCACGCAGGACGCCTCCGACAAGGAGATCCTCGGCGCCTTCCTCGCCCAGTTCTACGAATCGGCCACCTACGTCCCGCGCACCGTCCTGCTCTCTGTCGAGCCTGAGGACCGCGAGTACCTCGAGGCGATGTTGCACGACGCGCGCGGCACGCTTGTGGAGGTGCGCGTCCCCGAGCGCGGGGAGCTGCGCGGCCTCGTCGCGACCGCCGAGGAGAACGCGCGGGAGTCGCTGCGCATGCACCACGTCCGCTGGGTCGCCGACCGCGACAAGACGGACTCGGCGCTCTCCATGCTCCAGGACGAGCTCGATCTACCGGCACCACCGCAGCGCATCGAGTGCTACGACATCTCGACGATCCAGGGGACCAGCACGGTGGCTTCGATGGTCGTCTTCAAGGGCGGCCAGCCGGCGAACAGCGAGTACCGGCGCTTCCGCATCAAGACGGTCGAAGGCCAGGACGACTTCGCCTCCATGCGCGAGGTGCTGACGCGACGCTTCAAGAAGATCGCGGACCGCCGCCGCGCCGAGCTCTCCGGCGAGCAAGCCGAGCGCGGCGATCCATCGCCGTGGGATGAGGTGCCCGACCTCGTGATCATCGACGGCGGCAAGGGCCAGCTCGGCGCTGCCCTCGACGTGATGCGCGACCTCGGCCTGCGCGACGTACCCGTGTGCGGCCTCGCCAAGCAACAGGAGGAGATCTTCGTCGCGGACGTCTCCGAGTCGATCATGCTGCCGCGCACCTCGGAGGCGCTCTACCTCGTGCAGCGCATCCGTGACGAGGCTCACCGCTTCGCGATCACGTACCACCGCACGGTCCGAGGCAGGGCGTCGACGCAGTCCGTGCTCGACACGATCCCGGGCATCGGCCCGAAGCGGAAGCGCGCGCTGATCCGGAAGTTCGGCTCCGTGAAGAACCTCCGCGAGGCCAGCGTGGCCGAGATCGCCTCGACCGTCGGCTTCACCGAGCGGCTCGCGGAGACGGTGAAGCGCTCGCTGTAGCCGCGCACCCGATCGCGGGAGGCCCGATGCCCGAATTGCCCGGCGCCGCCTACGAGCTCATCGAACACCTCCGCCGCCACGCGACCGACGACGAACGAGTCCTCGACGCGATCGCGCGCACGCCTCGCGACCGCTTCGTCGCCGAGCACCTGCGCCCCTATGCCTACGACGACACCGCCCTCCCCACCGAGGCCGGCCAGACGATCTCGCAGCCCACGATCGTCGCGATGATGACCGCGGCGCTGGCCCTCGGAGGCGACGAGCGCGTGCTCGACGTCGGCACCGGCTCCGGCTACCAGGCCGCGATCCTCGCGCTGCTCTGCGCCGAGGTCGTCTCCGTCGAGGTGGTGGAGTCGCTGCGCGCGTCGGCGGCGGATCGCCTGCAATCACTGGGGATCACGAACGTCACGGTGCTCCCGGCCACCGCCGTCCTCGGCGCGCCGGAGCACGCGCCGTTCGACGCGATCCTCGTCGCCGCCGCGGCGCCCGAGGTGCCGCCGAGCCTCCTCGCGCAGCTCGCCCCGGGCGGCCGGCTCGTGATCCCGGTCGGCTCGCGCGACCTGCAGGAGCTGCTCCGCGTGACGAAGCACGCGGACGGATCGACCTCGGAGGAACGCCTGGGCGCGTGCCGGTTCGTGCCGCTCGTCGGCCCCGGCGGCTTCCCGTCCGGGCGCTGAGGGACGCCCGCGGCGCGCCATCGAACGCGGCCCGGCCTCCGCCGTTATGTTGACGGTTATGTAGACACCGCGCCGACGCGCGGGTATACAAGTCCATCTGCGGCTGGGGTTCGGCCTCACCGGTCACTGCGACCGGGTGGCGGAGCCCGGGTACGGCCGCCGCGGACAGCCGGTCACGGCGGTTGCAGGAGACTTCGTGCAAGAGCGGATCGATGCCTTCCTGCACTACCTCTCGGCGGAGCGCGGGGCGTCCAAGAACACGATCGACGCGTACCGCAACGACCTGGGCGGCTTTCGGAAGTTCATCGACGGCAACGGGCTCGCCTCTCCGGAGGTCGCGACCGCCGTCACCCGCGACTCCATCAACGCCTACATCGGCGACCTCAACGAGCGCCGCTACGCGAAGGCGACCGTCGCCCGCAAGGTCGCGGCGGTGAAGTCGTTCTGCACGTTCCTGCTGGACCACGGCGACCTGCAGAGCAACCCCGCCACGCAGGTCGACTCCCCGCGCGCACCGAAGCCAGTGCCGAAGCCGATGACCACCACCGAGGTCGACTCGCTCCTGCAGGAGCCGCGCAAGTACGACTCGCCGGAGGCCGTGCGCGACACCGCCATGCTCGAGCTCATGTACGCGACGGGCATGCGCGTCACCGAGCTCGTGTCGCTCAACCTCGACTCACTGCACCTCGACCCGCCGCCTTCGTGGATCCGCTGCCTGGGCAAGGGCGGCAAGGAGCGCACCATCCCCGTGCACGAGCAGGCGATCGAGGCGATGACCGCCTACCTCGACGACGCCCGCCCGCAGCTCCTGAAGAACCGCCTGCACCAGGCGCTCTTCGTGAACCGCCGGGGCGAGCGTCTGACGCGCCAGGGCTTCTGGCTCATCCTCAAGGGCTACGCCAAGTCCGCCGGCATCGACAGCCACGTGACGCCGCACACCCTGCGCCACTCCTTCGCGACGCACCTGCTGCGCGGCGGCGCGTCCGTCCGCGACGTGCAGGAGCTCCTCGGCCACGCGAACGTCTCGACGACGCAGGTCTACACCCAGCTGGCCGACGAACACCTCCGCGAGGTCTACGAGAACGTCCACCCCCGCGCCAAGTAGCGCCCCGACGGGCACGATGTCGCTCCCCACCCGCGGTTAACCGCGGGAAGTTGTCGCCCACCGCCCTCGCTGCGATCCTTGCCCTCGATGTTGCCGCCGCGCGTTGACCGGCGCGGCGCCCGAGGAAAGGCTCGCCCGGTGGAGATCATCGACGTCCGCGCACGTGAACTGCTCGACTCGCGGGGCAACCCGACGGTCGAGGTGGACGTCGAGCTCGAGGACGGCTCCGTCGGTCGGGCGCTCGTCCCGTCCGGCGCCTCCACCGGCGCCTACGAGGCGGTCGAACTGCGCGACGGCGACCCGGCGCGCTTCGGCGGGAAGGGCGTCCTGAAGGCCGTCGAGCACGTGCAGGACCAGCTCGCCGCCGCCGTCATCGGCCTCAACGGTCTCGACCAGGCCGCCGTCGACCGGGCGCTCATCGAGGCGGACGGCACGCCGAACAAGGGCCGCCTCGGCGCGAACGCGATCCTCGGCGTCTCGCTCGCGACGGCACACGCCGGCGCCGACGCGACCGGGCAGCCGCTCTACCGCTACCTCGGCGGCGTCGATGCGCGCGTCATGCCGGTGCCGATGTGCAACGTCCTGAACGGCGGCGCACACGCCACGAACTCCACCGACTTCCAGGAATTCATGCTCATGCCCGTGGGCGCGCCCTCCTTCCGGGAGGGGCTGCGCTGGGTTGTCGAGTGCTACCAGGCGCTGAAGGCGATCCTCCACGCGCAGGGCTTCTCCACCACGGTCGGGGACGAGGGCGGCTTCGCCCCGACGATCCCGACGAACCGCGGCGCGATGGACCTGCTCATGCAGGCGATCGAGCGCGCCGGACGCCGCCCCGGCGACGAGATCGCGATCGCCCTCGACCCCGCCGCCACCGAGCTGTTCTCGGAGGGCAGGTACCACCTCGAGCGCGAGGGCCGCGTCGTCTCCGGCGCGGAGCTCGCCGACCTCTGGGCGGACTGGGCGCGCTCCTACCCGATCGTCTCGATCGAGGACGGCATGGCCGAGGACGACTGGGACGGCTGGAAGTCCCTCACCGACGCCATCGGCGACTCCGTGCAGCTCGTCGGCGACGACCTCTTCGTCACGAACATCGAGCGCCTCGGCAAGGGGATCGACCTCGGCGTCGCGAACGCGATCCTGATCAAGCTCAACCAGATCGGGACGCTCACCGAGACGATGCAGGCGATCCGCCTCGCCCACACCAACGGCTACCGAGCGGTGATCTCGCACCGCTCCGGCGAGACCGAGGACACCACCATCGCCCACCTCGTCGTCGCGACCGGGGCCGGGCAGATCAAGACCGGCGCCCCGGCGCGCTCGGACCGCAACGCGAAGTACAACGAGCTCCTCCGCATCGAGGAGGCGCTCGGCAGCGAGGCGGTCTACCCCGGCAAGTCCGCCTTCCGACAGCGCTGACGCGCCCGGGTAGCCTGTATCCATGACATCCGAGGACGGCGCCACGAACACCGGTCAGGACTTCGGTTCGGGGATGATGCGCATCCAGGATCCGCCGCAGCGCGTCTCCGGGATGCGGGTGCCATCCTCGTGGACGCTCCCCGGTAAGCCGGCCGACCTGGACGAGTTCGCCGACGACGCGTGGCGGCAGTCCGGCTTCCTCTGCGGCGAGGAGCTGCGGCTCATCGCCGCCGGCCTCGACCTACAGGCGCGGATCGCGGCGACGGGGTACACGCCGGCCGCGCGCAACATGACCATGGCCGGCTTCGCGAGTCTCTGGAGTCGCGCGTTCCTCTCAACCTCGGACGCGGTCAGCCTCGTCCGCCGCGGGGCCTACCAGTCCGCGCTCCCCCTGCTCCGGCAGGCGATCGAGTTCATCGGGGCGCAGCGCGGGCTCGGCGACGACCTGGACGAGTGGCGCCGCTTCACCCACGAGGCGTACGGACGCCACGAGGCGACACGCGCCATCGAGGTCGGCCTCGGGCCGTACTTCTCGGGCGAGTCGATCGCGGCCGACGCCGACCTCCGGCTCATCTACAAGGCCGCGAGCGACCTCGGACGTCCGAACTTCGGGCCGACGGCGGTGTTCGTCGCGAACGAGGCGAGTCACGAGAAGTACCCGTTGATCTTCGCGGACCAGGCCTTCCACCTCGGCTGGGCCCAGTTGACGTTGAGTTGGGCACTTCGTCTCAACGTTGCGCAGCTTCACCTCGCGTTACATCTCGCGCAGTACTTCCCCGCCTCCGCGGAGCTGCGGGGTGAGGCGACGGAGCACGTCCGCGCGGCCGAGGCCCTGCTCGAGCGCCCGGAGCGGTGCCGCCTGGAGGAATGGCAGGACGAGAGGGGCCGGAAACGGCACCTGGTAGTGGAGTTCAAGCGTCGCCCCGCGGACGCGTCGCAGCGCCTGTTGTTCTAGCGGGCGTCGACGGTTCCCGATGTAGCCCGCCCACCCGGCCCGTCGTAGCATGGGGCCGCTGCGCGGCTTCCAGTCCCCGGGGCGGCGCGCGACACGGGCGAGACAACGGGAGGCGTGATGACCCTGCGCGTTGGTATCAACGGTTTCGGGCGGACGGGGCGAACGACGTTCCGCGCGTGGTGGCAGAACCACCGGGATGACTTCGAGATCGTCGCGATCAACCGCGGCCCCGCGAAGGTCCGCGCGCACCTCCTGGCCTACGACACCGACTACGGCCGCTTCCCCGGCAAGATCGAGGTCGGCGACGACTGCTTCACCGTGGACGGCCACGAGGTGAAGGTCCTGAACGAGAACAACCCCGCCGCGATCCCGTGGGCCGAGGCCGGCGTGGACGTGGTCATCGAGTCCTCCGGCGTCTTCCGGGACGCGAAGGAGGCCGCCGCCCACCTCTCCGGCGGGGCGAAGAAGGTCCTGATCTCCGCCCCCGCAAAGGGCGAGGACTGGACCGTGATCATGGGCATCAACGAGGACCAGTACGATCCGGCGAGCCACAACGTGATCTCCGCCGGGTCATGCACGACGAACTGCGTCGCCCTCGCGCTCAAGGTGATGCACGACGCCTTCGGCGTGGAGTCGGGCTTCATGTCCACGATCCACGCCTACACGAATGACCAGAACCTCCAGGACAACTCCCACAAGGACCTGCGACGCGCCCGCGCGGCCGCGATGAACATCGTCCCGACGTCCTCGGGTGCCTCCGCGCTCGTCGGGCAGATCATCCCGGAGCTCAAGGGCAAGTTCGACGGCTTCGCCTATCGCGTGCCCGTCCCCACCGTCTCCGTGGTGGACATGGTCACGAACCTGCGCGACACGCCCTCCGTCGGCGCGATCAACGAGGCGTACGTCGGCGCGTCCGAGGGCCGCATGAAGGGCTACCTCTTCACGGAGGGCGAGGAGCTGGTCTCCTCGGACTTCCGAGAGCACCCCGGCTCGGCTATCTATGACATCCCCTCGACGATGGTCGTCAACGGCGGCAAGCTCGCGAAGACGGTCACCTGGTACGACAACGAGTGGGGCTACTCCTGCCGCCTCACCGATGTCCTCGCGATGATGGCCGAGCGCGGCATCTCCTAGCTCGACGGCCTCTCGGCGAACGAACACAACCGCCCGGCGCTGCCGGGCGGTTGTCGTTTCGGGTAGGATCGCCCGCGATCCGGTGCTCTTCCCGGACTACGAGAGATCCGAACGCCGACACCCGCCGTATTATGTAACAGAGCCGACCACCTACCCGGCTCGTTGCGCGGACGCCGCTGCGGCTCGAGCCGGCGTCCGCGCACCCACCACTCCCGGTACACTTACTCCACGTAAGCCAACCCCGAGGAGTCCCATGCCTGCCGTCGCCCGCCTCAACCACGCCGTCCTCTACGTCCGCGACCTCGACCGCTCCGTCGAGTTCTACCGCCGCGCCTTCGGGTTCACGGAGGTGACACGGATGCCCGGGATCGCGGCGTTCCTCCGTGCCGAGGGTGGCGACAATCACCACGACCTTGGCCTGTTCACGGTGGGCGCCCAGGCGCCCTCCCCACCCCGGGGCGCCACCGGGCTCTACCACCTCGCCTGGCAGGTCGAGCGCATCGAGGATCTCCGCGACATGGCCGTCGAGCTCACGAACCTGGACGCGCTCACGGGCGCCTCCGACCACGGCGCGACGAAGTCGCTCTACGGGAAGGACCCGGACGGCAACGAGTTCGAGGTGATGTGGCTCCTCCCGCGCGAGGCGTGGGGACGCTTCGAGGACGACGCGGTCGTTCTCCCGCTCGACCTCGACCGGGAGATCCGTACCTGGGGCGCTGCAGCGAGCTCGCCCGCTTGAGGCAGGCGGCGGTGTAGCCTCGCCCCGATGAAGGACGACTACACCTCCAAGAGCCCATCAGCTGGTCGCATCGGGGCAGCCGTCGAGCATCTGGTCGCCGCGGCCTGCATCCTCGCCAGTGATGCGGAGCTAAACGTGTCCACGTCGCTTGTCGATGACGAGGGCGTCGACCTTGTCTTTCACCGCCGCGGTCAATCGACGACCCTGGCCGTTCAGGTGAAGGCGCGGTCAACTGACACGAGCGTCCTCCGGCGCGGGCAGTTCACAGCATTCGTGCGCGAGGCGACATTCCGACCTCGGGCCGACCTGTTCATGCTTTTTGTAGTCGTGGACCGCGCGTCGGCTCGCTTGACCAGATGCTGGTTCGTCCCGAGCACGCAGTTTGACCGGCTCGCGGGAGCGACAAACCGCGGGACTCGACGATTCGTGGCCTCGAACAAGGAAGCCACGGCAGACCAGTGGAGCCAGTGGCGCCTTCCGTTTGAGCAGTTGCCCAGCATCATCATCGAGGCGCTGGAACAGCTCGAGGCCGGGCGCGCGTAACGCGTCCGCTACCCCGCGGCGGGGTCCGGGCCGTACACTCGATGTCTCATGCTCGACGCACTCTCTGACCGGCTCCAGGGCACCTTCACGCGCCTCGGCAAGAAGGGGCGCATCGGCGAAGCCGAACTCGACGAAGCGCTGCGCGAAGTGCGCATCGCGCTCCTCGAGGCGGACGTCAACTTCAGGGTCGTCCGTGATCTCGTGGCCCGGGTGCGTGAGCGCGCGCTCGGCCAGGAAGTGCTGCGCTCCATCACCCCCGCCCAGCAGATCATCGGCATCGTCAACGACGAGCTCGTCGAGACACTGGGCAAGGAACACGCCCCCATGCTCCGGCCCCAGGCCGGGCCGATGAAGGTCATGGTCGTGGGCACCAAGGGTGGCGGTAAGACCACCCTCGCCGGACGCCTCGCCCTGAAGTTCAAGGGCGAGGGGATGAAGCCCCTGCTCGTCTCCACCGACTTCGAGCGCGTCGCCGCGAGCGAACAGCTCCAGGTGCTCGCCCGCAGCATCGAGGTCGACGCCTACGTCGAGGAGAAGGAAGCCCCGCCGGCGGAGGTCGCGAAGCGTGGCCTGAAGCACGCGGAGAAGATCGGCGCCAACGCGGTCATCGTCGACTCCGTCGGTATCGTGAACTTCGACGACGACACGGCGGATGACCTCGCCGCGCTCGCCGACGAGGTCGATCCGACCGAGCTCCTGATCGTCGTCGACGCGATGACCGGCCAGGAGGCCGTCACGCTCGCGAAGGAGCTCCACGAGGTCCTCGAGGGCACGGGCATCGTCGTCACCAAGGTCGACTCCGACACCCGCGGCGGCGCCGTGCTCTCCGTCCGGGAGGTCACGGGACTGCCCGTCAAGTTCATCACCACCGGGGAGCGCCTGGAGGCGCTGGAGGAGTTCCACCCGGACCGCTTCGCGTCGCGCGTCCTCGGCATGGGGGACGTCGTCTCCCTCGTCGAGAAGGCCCGCAAGGCCGTCGGCGAGCGTGACATGAAGGAAGTCGCGAAGCGGATGCAGAAGGGTCAGTTCGACCTGGAGGACTTCCTGACCCAGATGCAGCAGATGAAGCAGATGGGGCCGCTCTCGGGCATCCTTGAGATGCTGCCGGGCGCGGGCGCCCTCAAGGGCCAGCTCGGCAACGCCGACCTCTCGGAGGCGTACTTCAAGCAGGCCGAGGCGATCATCCAGTCGATGACGCCGGGCGAGCGCCGCAAGCCAGAGATCATCAACGGTTCGCGCCGCAAGCGGATCGCCCGCGGATCCGGCACGACTCCAGCGGATGTGAACCGGCTCTTGAACCAGTTCAAGGATGCCCGCAAACTGATGCAGGCCATGACCTCCGGCAAACGTGCCGGCGGGCTGATGAAGATGCTGGGGATGTAGCGCGCCGCGCAAGCTGCGCCTCCCGCCTCCACCATCGCCGAACGCCAACACGACGTGAGCGCCCCCGTAAGCAATCGGGCGTCTACACTTCTCCGTCTGCGCCTTCCCGGGATCGCCCGGTTCCGTCCGCTGGAGGATTGATTTGCTGAAGATTCGTCTGCGCCGCACTGGTCAGAAGCACCAGCCCTCGTACCGCATCGTGGTGGCCGACAAGGACTCCCCGCGCGACGGCCGCTTCGTCGAGATCCTGGGCCACTACAACCCGCGCACCGAGCCCGTCACCTTCGAGGTGAAGGCTGACCGCGTGCAGCACTGGGTGGCGCAGGGCGCGCAGCCGACCGAGACCGTCCACCGCCTCCTCCACCAGCGCGGCATCATCGAGGCGGAGCCGCCGAAGCGCGTGACCAAGCCCTCCAAGGCCGAGCGCGAGGCAGCCGCCCGCGCCGAGGCCGAGGCGAAGGCTGCCGCCGAGGCGGCCGCCGCCGCCGCGAAGGCTGCCGAGGAAGCTGCCGCCGCCGAGGCGGCTGCCGCTGCTGCTGCAGAGGGTGAGGCCGCCGAGGCCTCGTCCGACGAGTAGCCCCCGGGCCGCTCTCTCATGAAGGCGCTCATCGAATACCTCGCCCGCGCGCTGGCCGAGTTCCCGGACGAAGTCCGGGTGGCCGAAGTGCATGACGGCGACCGGGTGGTCCTCCACCTGTACGTCAACGAGTCCGACAAGGGCCGCATCATCGGCCGCGACGGCCGCTGCGCGAACGCGATCCGCTCCCTGCTGCACGTCGCCGCCGTGCGCGCCGGCGTCCGCGCCACCCTCTCGATCGAGTAGGCCGTACCCGGGCTTCGGGCCGACCTCGGACACCCCCCATGACGAACCCTCCCGCCGGCGATGAGCGCCCGGACCGCGTCGCGGTCGGGCGCATCAACGCGCCCTGGGGCGTGCGCGGTCACGTGAAGGTCACCGCCCTCACGAGCAACCCCGAGCGCCTGGTCGAAGGCAGCCGTGTGTACGTCGCCGGCGAGCCCCGCACGATCCGCGACGTCAAGCATCCGCGCGGCTTCCCCTGCATCCAGTTCGAGGGCGTCACCACGCCCGAGGCCGCCGAGCGCCTCCGTGGCGCCCTCATCGAGATCGACGAGGCGGACCTCCCCCCGCTCGGCGAGGACGAGTACTACGTCCACGACCTCGTCGGGCTGCGCGTCGTCACGTCGGCGGGCGAGGAGATCGGCACCCTCGACGACGTCCTCGAGACCGGCTCGAACGACGTTTACCTCGTGAAGCGGTCCGGCCAGAAGGATGTCCTCGTCCCGGCGATCGACGGCGTCGTCCTGGAGGTCAACCTCGAGGCCGGCACCGTGACCATCGAGGTCGTCCCGGGCCTGATCGACTAGCCCGGGCGATCCACGCGGAGTCGCCCCCTCGGGCGGCGCGCCAATTGCCGCTGAGGGCGGGCCGTCTCTACACTGATGCTTCGCGGTCCGGTCGCTCGCCGGCAGCGAGTCCGTCTCTGACGACGGGGGCCCGTAGCTCAGTTGGGAGAGCGCTGCAATCGCACTGCAGAGGTCAGGGGTTCGACTCCCCTCGGGTCCACCACTTCCCCCGCACCACTTCCCCCGCACCACTTCCCTCGCACCACCTTCCCCCGCACCACTTCCCCCGCACCACTTCCCCCGCACCACGCCACCGGACCACGCCACCGGACCGGCCGCCAGGCCGGTTTCCTGTTCTCGAGTTGTCGCGGTGAGTTGAAGCAACGGGGATCGAGGCGCGCTATGGTGGCGCCGCTCCGGCGAGATGCGGAGCAGAAAGGCCTCCACCCGTGGCTGCGCTTCCCGTCGGGTATCCCGCCCAGTTCGATGTCGAATACACGGAGCATCGCAACCGGCTGACCGTGCTGTTCCGGCTGATCCTCGTGCTGCCCGTGGCCATCGTCTCGGGACTCCTCACCGCGAGCGCGCGCAGCATGTCGTTCGCCATCGTGCTGATGCTGTTGTTCCGGCGGCGCTACCCGCGGGTCTGGTTCGAGTGGTACCTCTACCTGGGCCAGTTCACGAACCGCGTCAACGCCTACCTCCTGCTGCTCGTGGACGAGTACCCCTCGACGACCGAGCGGCAGCGCGTCACGACCGACGCCCAGCTGGACGAGGCGGCACTCAGCCGCTGGCTGCCGCTCGTGAAGTGGCTGCTCGCGCTGCCCCACTACATCGTTCTCGGCCTGCTCTACCTCGTCCTCGGGCCGGCCCTGGTGATCGCCTGGTTCATCATCCTCATCACCGGACGCTTCCCTCGAGGACTGTTCGACTTCGTGGTTGGGGTCTTCCGCTGGAGCTGGCGTGTGAACGCCTACGTCGCGCTCCTCGGCACGGACCGCTACCCCCCCTTCTCGCTGAAGTAGCACCCGACGCTGCGGAGGCCCCGCGTTACGATGAACGCGCACGCTCAGGAGGCCCCATGTTCATCGCCATGAACCGGTTCCAGGTGGCGCCCGGCAAGGGCGCGGACTTCGAACGCATCTGGGCGGAGCGTGACTCACACCTCGACCAGGTGCCCGGGTTCATCCGTTTCGCGCTCCTCCGCGGCGACAACGAGGGCGAGTACGTCTCGCACTCCACCTGGGAGGACCGCGCCGCCTTCGTCGCCTGGACGGAGAGCGCAGCGTTCCGAGCTGGCCACTCCGGCCCGTCGCTCATGGGCATCCTCCAGGGCCCGCCCCAGGTCAGCCTCTACGAGGCGGCGCTGACGCAGGACGCCGGCGGCCCGAGCAAGGCCGAATAGCCGCCGCCGAGCACGCAACGGGCGGCGCTTCCGCGCCGCCCGTCTTTCTGCCACTCTTGGATCAGACCCGCCCGTCCGACGGACAGGCGGTCGCGTGCCCTCGTAGCTCAGGGGATAGAGCGGCGGCGTCCTAAGCCGCGCGTCGGGAGTTCGAATCTCTCCGGGGGCACCATCTCTCCCGCCGCCTGAAGCGCCGCACTCACACTGGCTGCTGCGTGCCCACCACGCGAAGCAGCTCCTGCGGGCTCGGGTGGTCGCCGGCGAGGTCGCTGCGATAGGCATAGGGCATCGAACCGTCCGGCCGCACGAGGAACACGCCGCCCAGCTGGGCCGCGTCGCCCTTCGGCGGCCTCGGGAAGAAGCCGTGCAGCACCGTCCGGAAGCCGTTCCACCACAACCGCGGGTTCAGGAACGTCGTCACGCCGGGCCGCTTCGCGCCCAGCGCGTGATACACCTCGCGGCCCGGGTTCGTGTAGAGGGGCACCGACAGCCCGGTCTCCTCGGCGAACGCCTCCGCCATCAGCGGCGTGCCGTTCCCGATCACGACTGGCTGCACCCCCGCCGCTTCGATCCGTGGCCAGGCGTCGCGCAGGCCGGCGAGCTGCTCGCGGCAGAACAGACAGCCGTAGTGCCTGACGAGCACGAGCATCGCCGGCCGTGATGCCCAGAGTGATCCGAGTCTGACCGGCTCGCCGGCAGGCGTGAGGACCTCCAGATCAGCGGTAGTCGCACTGACCTGTTCCATCTCGAGCCTCCGTCCAGCCGCGGATCTCCATCGTAGGACGGAGTCGGGCGCCCGTCCTCGGGGAATCCGCGCACTCCGTGCACGGCCACGATCCACGCTCGTGATATGTTCCCGCGCACGCCCCACGGGGCGGGCCGCGAGTGGGGACGCGCGGCCGCACGGAACTCGCACAGCACCCTGTCGTCCGGGTTCGGGAGGGGTACACCATGGCGCAGTTGTTCGATGGACTGAAGGTGCTCGAGCTCGCTCAGCACGTCGCCGGCCCCTTCGCCGGCAAGCTCTTCGCCGACTACGGCGCTGAGGTCATCAAAGTGGAGCCGCCAACGGGCGACCGCTCCCGCCACGAAGGCCCCTTCAAGGACGACATCCCGGACCCCGAAACCTCCGCCCTCTTCCTGCACCTGAACACGCACAAGCGATCCGTCACCCTCGACGTCGAGACTGAGGAGGGGCGCCGCGTCCTGCGTCGCCTCATCGACCAGGCCGACGTGGTGCTGGAGGACTACCGGCCGGGCCAGCTCGCCGACTGGGGCCTCTCCTACGACGAGCTCGCGAAGGACCACCCGGGCCTGATCGTCGCGTCGATCACGCCCTTCGGTCAGACGGGCCCCTGGCGCGACTACCGTGGCACAGAGATCACGCTGCAGGCGCTCGGCGGCCCGATGCACCTCAACGGCTCCTCCTACCGTGAGCCGCTGAAGAGCGGGGGCTACGTTGCCCAGTACCACTGCGGCATCGCCGTCGCTTACGCCTGTGTCGCGGCGCGCCTGAGGGTCGCCCTTGGCGGCAGGGGCGATCACATCGACCAGGCGATCTACGAGGCGCAGGCCGGCTTCCGTGACCGGCGTACCGTCTACACCACCGGGTACTCGTACACGGGGTACGTCGCGAAGCGGCAGCCGCCGGGATCGCGCATCGCCAACGGCCCGCGGCCGACGGCGGACGGCTACGCGAACATCTACGCCGGCGGCACCAAGCACTTCCTCGCCGCGCTCGACCTCATCGAGCGGCCCGATCTGAAGGACCATCCGGACGCGAACAAGAACCTCGCGCTCTACTCCGAGGACTTCGCGGCGGAGGTCGAGGGCTCGTGGATGGCCTGGCTCATCCAGCGCGACAAGCGTACCGCCGTGAAGGAGACGCAGGACATCGGCCTCCTCGGCGGCGCGATCCTCACCACCGAGGACCTCATCACCGACGAGCACTACCGAAGCCGCGGCGTCTGGGACACCGTGGATCACCCGAAGGCCGGCGCTTACGAGGCGCCCGGGCGGCAGCTCATCCTCTCCGGTACGCCGCGACAGGCGCCGGCGCGGGCGCCACTGCTCGGCGAGCACAACGGCGAGGTATACGGGGCCCTCGGGCTCGACCTCGAACAGCTCCGCGTCCAGGGCGTCATCTAGCCCCGGTTCTCGTCCCGGCCGAAGGAGACCAGCCATGGCGAACGCATCCAACCCGCTCCCCCTCGACGGCGTCCGCATCGCCGAGATCACCGTCGTCTGGGCCGGCCCCCACGTCACCCAGGTGCTCGCGGAGTGGGGCGCCGACGTGATCCGCGTCGAGCCGATCACCCACGTCCAGCCGTACTCGCGCGGCGGGGAGCGGGTCACCTCCCAGGAGGTCTCGCGCCGCACCGCCGAGACGGGCACCCTCACCGGCGCCTACATCGACTGCGACCCGGCCGAGGAGCCGTGGAACCGGAACAACGCCTTCAACTCGCACTCGCGCAACAAGCGCTCCATGGCATGCGACATCATGCTGCCGGAGGGCAAGGAGGCGTTCCTCCGCCTCATCGAGAAGGTGGACGTCCTCATCGAGAACAACGTCCCCGTCACCATCGAGCGGGCGGGGATCACCTACGACGTCCTGAAGGAGATCAACCCCCGGCTGATCATGCTGCGGATGCCGGCGTACGGCCTCGACGGGCCGTACAAGAACTACCGCGGCTTCGGGACGCACGTGGAAGGCATGATCGGCCACCACTGGCTGCGAGGGTATCCGGACGGATCGCCCGACGAGACCGGCGAGGCGTTCACGGCGGACGCCCTTGCGGGCGTGATGGGCGCGTTCGCCGTCACCTCGGCGCTGCTGAAGCGCCACGAGACTGGCGTCGGCCAGCAGATCGAAATGCCGCTCGCAGAGGCGTTCCTCCCGGCGCTCGGTGAATGGATCCTCGACTACACGATGAACGGCCGCGTCGCGCAGCCGCAGGGCAATCTGCACCGCACGCACGCGCCGCACTCGGTCTACCCCACGCAGGGCGACGACCAGTGGATCGCGATCGACGTCGAGACCGACGAGGAGTTCCGTGCGCTCTGTGACGTCCTCGAGACGCCGCAGCTGCTCGCCGACGAGCGCTTCCAGACGGGCGCCGGGCGCAAGCAGCACGAGGCCGCGCTCGACCAGGCGCTCGCCGAGGCGACCCGCCCCTGGGTGAACGACGACCTCTTCCATCGCCTGCAGGCCGCGGGCGTCGCCGCCGGCTCCGTGCACGACGAGAAGGCGCTGATGGCGTCACCACAGCTCCGCGACCGCGGCTTCTTCGAGGAGCTCACGATCGAGGGGATCGGGACGCACACGTACCCCGGCATCATGACGAAGTGGGCGAACACGCCGAACCACCTCCGGACGCCCCCGCCGCGCATCGGCGAGCACAACGAGGAGATCTACCTCGACCTCCTGGGCTACTCGCGAGCGGAGTACGACGACCTCGTCGCGCGCGGGCTCGTCGGGACCACCTACTCGGAGCAGCTCGTGCCGCGGACGTGGCTACCGGCACAGGAGCGCTAGGGAGCAATTGAGCGTTCGCGGCCGCGGGCGGATGCTTCGAGGATGGACCTCCTCGAAGCCCTCGCCCTGCTGGCCGTCGGCTTTGCGATTGGGACGTACTCGGCGGCGGTCGGGGCCGGCGGCGGCTTCCTCATCACGCCGCTCCTCCTGATCCGCTACCCGGAGGCCGCGCCGGCCACCGTCACGGCGGCCTCGCTGACCGTGGTCTTCGCGACGAGCGTGAGCCAGGTCCTCCTCGCCTCGCGCGAGCGTCGCATGGACGCGCCCGTGGTCGGCGCGATGGCGGCAGTCGCGATCCCGGCCGCCCTGTTCGGCGCGCTGGGCACCACGGCGCTCCCGCGCGAGGTCTTCGCGATCGGCTTCGCGGTCCTCATCACCGCGATCGCGATCTACATCCTCGTGCGTCCCACCGCCGGCATCGCCCCCCCCTTCGAGGGCCGCGCCTGGGCGCGCGACCGCACGGACGCCGAGGGCGACCGGTACCTCTACCGGATCCCGGTCGTCCGCAGCATCGTCCCGAACATCCTCTCGGCAGGGCTGGCGGCGATGGCTGGCATTGGCGGCGGGCCAATCGGCGTCCCGCTGATGACGCGGATCATGCGGGTCCCGCATGCGATCGCGGTGCCCTCCATGCACCTGCTGATCCTCTTCCAGTCCGCGGCCGTCGTCCTGCTGCACCTCGCGCTCGGCAACCTGGGCGATCCCATGGAAGACGTCCCCTGGCTGGCGGCCGGCGTCATCCTGGCGGCGGCGCCGGGACGCCTGCTCCGACGCCGCCTCGGCGAAGGGCCGCTCATGCAGGCGCTCGCCCTCGGGCTCTTCGTGGTCGCCGCGAGGACGGCCTGGGGCGCCTTCCACTAGCGAGACGCCCATCGGTCGAGGCTCACGGCCCCGTCTGGGTATGATGGGTTCCGAGGCATGTCCCGGGGGTACGGGATCGGAGTTCCTCCTTGGCTGACGAGTTCAAGCAGCGGCGCGACCGACTGATGCGCCGCCTCGGACCGGGCACGGCCGCGGTCTTCGTCTCCGGCCACGAGACCCTGCGCAACGGTGACGTCGATCACCCCTTCCGGCAGGACTCGACGTTCTACTACCTCACCGGATTCGAGGAGCCCGCGAGCGTCGCGATCCTGCGGCCGGGTGCGGACAAGCCGTACACGCTGATCGTGCGTCCCCACGACCCGCAGATGGCCGTCTGGGTCGGCCCACGCGCCGGCGTCGATGGCGCCGTGGAGCGGTACGGCGCCGACCAGGCGTTCCCGATCGAGGAGCTGGAGGACCGCATCCGCACCCTCCTCGATGGCGTGCCGACGCTCTGGTTCTCGCTCGGCGGCACCACCCGCACCGAGTCGCTGATCACCGCGCTCGTCGCGTCGCGGCGGGCGATGTCGCAGCGCGGCGCGGTGCCGATCGAGACGATCCGTGACCCCGAGCCGCTCGTGGACGAGCTGCGCCTGCTCAAGTCGCCCGCCGAAGTGCGGTCGCTCCAGCGCGCCATCGACGTGACCGGACTGGGGCTCGAGGTGGCTATGCGCGCCACGCGCCCGGGAATGCACGAGTACGAGGTCCAGGCTGTCCTGGAACAGACCTACCGCGCCGAAGGCGCGGTGCGCGACGGGTTCCCGACGATCGCCGCCTCCGGGCCGAACTCCTGCACCCTGCACTACACGACCAACCGCCGCCAGCTTCGCGACGGCGACCTCATGCTGCTGGATACCGGCGCCGAGTGGGACTTCTACTCCGCCGACGTGACCCGCACCTACCCGGCCAATGGCCGCTTCACCGCGGCGCAGCGCGACGTCTACGACATCGTGCTGGAAGCGCAGCGGAAGGGGATCGAGCGGGCCAAGCCGGGGCTCACGTTCCACGATGCCCACGACGCTGCCGTGCGCACGCTGGTCGAGGGTCTGGTCGACCTCAAGGTCCTCAAGGGCGACGTCGACTCCCTGATCGAGCGCGACGCCTACCGCCACGTCTACATGCACTCTACGAGCCACTGGCTCGGGCTCGACGTGCACGACGCGGGCCGCTATCGCGAGCAGGGGAAGTCCGTGGCGCTGCGGCCGGGCATGGTCCTGACGGTGGAGCCGGGGCTCTACTTCGCGCCCGGCGCCAAGGGCGTCCCAAAGCGCCTGCAGGGCATCGGCATCCGCATCGAGGACGACATCCTGGTCACCAGGCAGGGCAACCGGAACCTCAGCGGGAGGATCCCGTCCGCGCCCGACGACCTCGAAGCGCTCGTCGGCACCCGCTAGCGGCCGCCCAGTGGCGTATCAGCCCTACGACCCGTTCCGAGGACGCACGGGCCGCTCGCGGCCCAGTGTCGCGCGTCGCCGCTACCCGACGTCAGCGCTCGCGCTGATCGCCGTGCTGCCGGCGCTCCTCGTGTCCGCCCTCCTTCTCTGGCGGTTCGGCGGCGATGACGGCGCCGCCGCCGCGGCCACGGCCGGGCTCGCGGGTGCGACCTCCGGCGAGGCCAGCGAGGGCAACCGGGCCGGTGGCCCGCTCACCAGGACGGAGATGGCGGCGGAGACAGCGACACCCTCCCCCAGCCCGTCCTTCGAGCGGCCGCGGTCGCTCGGGCTCCTGGTGCCGGAGCTCTCTGCCTCCGCCGTCATCGTCGTCGACGACGCCTCAATGGAGGTGCTGTACGCCCTCGACGGCTACTCGCCGCGCCCGCCGGCCAGCGTCACGAAGATGGCGACAGCCGTCGTGGCGATGGAGCACGGACGGCTGGACGAGGTCGTGACGTCCTCGGTGCACTACTGGGACCTCGCGTTCCAGGGCGACTCGACGACGATGGGGCTGGAACCGGACGACCAGGTCACCCTGCGCGAGCTGCTCTACGGGCTCATGCTCGTCTCCGGGAACGACGCCGCCAAGGTGATCGCGGAGCACGTCGCCGGCTCCGAGGAGGCGTTCGTCGCCGAGATGAACGAGCTTGCCGAGCGGCTTGGCATGGAGGACACCCATTTCGTGACCGTGGACGGCCTCTCCGCCCCTGGCCACGTCTCGAGCCCGTGGGACCTCGTGCTGCTTTCGCGTTACCTCATGCGCTTCCCGGACCTGCGCGAGATCGTCGGCACCGAGGAATACACGGCGCACGGCCTCCGCGACGGCGCCGAGGTCGGCTACGAGCTCTACAACCACAACCCGCTGCTGAACTACACGCCCGGCGTGGACGGCATCAAGACCGGCTTCACCGAGGAGGCCGGCCGCACCTTCGCCCTCACCGCGCAGCGGGATGGGCACCGGGTCTACATCGTGCTGATGGACTCCGCGCTGCGCGCGCAAGACTCGCTCGCGCTGGTGGACTGGGTCTTCGCCAACCACGTCTGGCCGGGCGACCTCGAGCCCCCCTCGCCCACGCCCGAGCCGCCGTTCACGAGCCCGCCGGCCACGACCAGCGCCGAGGATTAGCAGCCTCCAACGCAGCTCGCGCGGGGGCCTGGACCCGCGCGCGCAGCCGTCACTGAATCTGGCGCGCCTTCGTTACGTCTAGTGGAACGAGATTCCAGCTCGACACTTCCCCGTAACCGAACACCAGTACTGTTCACTCGCTGCGCGGAAGCATCTGCTAACGCGAGTCAGCGAGTGCTTGACATGCTCGCCTCGAAGCGTAGGATCGCCCCTGCGCCTCCGAGCAGATGCTCAAGCGCCTTAACAGTTACCCACCAGATCTAGTGGCTTCGAGCGGCTCCACCCCAAGATCTAGGGGCACCGCGAACACGACGCCGAAGACCACCCTGGCTGCTTCGAAGGGCTCCGACATGCGCATCAACCGCCGATTCACCACCGCCGACGCCGACCCGTACGCCGGCATTCCGTTCTCGAAGCGGACCTCGCGCATCGTCAACCCGGACGGCTCCGTCGTCTTCGAGGCGCGCGACATCGACATCCCCTCGAACTTCTCGCAGGTCGCCACCGACATCATGGCGCAGAAGTACTTCCGCAAGGCCGGCGTCCCCGCCGCCACCGTCGCCGTCGACGAGCCCGGCGTGCCGGGGTGGCTGCAGCGCCGCGTCCCCGCGGAAGGCGCCACGATGGCCGGTGAGACCGACGCCCGCCAGACCTTCCACCGCCTCGCCGGCACCTGGACCTACTGGGGCTGGAAGGGCGGCTACTTCGACGGCGAGGAGGACGCCCGCGCCTTCTACGACGAGCTCTGCCACATGATGGCCGCGCAGATGGCCGCGCCGAACTCGCCGCAGTGGTTCAACACTGGCCTCCACTGGGCCTACGGCATCACCGGCCCCGCCCAGGGCCACTCCTACGTGGACGCCGTCACCGGCCAGGTGACCGCCTCCACGAACGCCTACGAGCGCCCGCAGCCGCACGCCTGCTTCATCCAGAGCGTCTCCGACGACCTGGTGAACCCCGGCGGCATCATGGACCTCTGGACGCGCGAGGCGCGCATCTTCAAGTACGGCTCCGGCACCGGCTCGAACTTCTCCAACATCCGCGGCGAGAACGAGTCGCTCTCCGGCGGCGGCAAATCGTCCGGCCTGATGTCCTTCCTCAAGATCGGTGACCGCGCCGCCGGCGCGATCAAGTCCGGCGGCACCACCCGCCGCGCCGCGAAGATGGTCATCGTCGACGCGGACCACCCGGACGTGGAGCAGTTCATCGACTGGAAGGTGAAGGAGGAGCAGAAGGTCGCCGCGCTGGTCACCGGCGCCGCCGTCACCCGCCGTCACCTCGCCGCGATCTTCGAGGCCGCCCATGACCTGGAGGCCGGCGGCGCCAGCGCCTCCGAGAACGCCACGCTGCGCAAGGCCGTGAACCGCGCCCGCCGCGACGGCGTCACCGAGGGCTTCATCGCGCGCGTCCTCCAGCTCGCCGAGCAGGGCGTCACCACGCTGGACTTCGGCGCCTTCGACACCGACTGGCAGGGCGAGGCCTACCAGACCGTCTCCGGCCAGAACTCGAACAACTCCGTCCGCGTCACCGCGGACTTCCTGGACGCCGTCCGCCACAACCGCGAGTGGAACCTGACCTTCCGCACCAACGGCAAGGTCGCCTCCACCGTCAACGCGCGCGACCTCTGGGACCGCATCGCCCTCGCAGCCTGGCAGAGCGCCGACCCCGGCCTCCAGTACGACACGACGATCAACGAGTGGCACACCTGCCCGAACGGCGGGCGCATCAACGGCTCCAACCCGTGCTCCGAGTACATGTTCCTGGACGACACCGCCTGCAACCTCGCGTCCCTGAACCTGCTCGCCTTCACGGACCTCGAGACCGGTGAGTTCGACATCCCCGCGTACGAGCACGCCATCCGCCTCTGGACCGTCGTCCTCGAGATCGCGGTCGCCATGGCGCAGTTCCCGTCCGAGGAGATCGCGCGGCTCTCCTACGACTACCGCACGCTCGGCCTCGGCTACGCGAACCTCGGCACCGTCCTGATGATGCAGGGCATCCCCTACGACTCTGACGCCGCCCTCGCGTGGACGGGCGCGCTCAGCGCCATCCTCACCGGCCGCTCCTACGCCGCCTCCGCGGAGATGGCCGCCGAGCTCGGCGCCTTCCCGCGCTACGAGGAGAACCGCGAGGCCATGCTGCGCGTCATGCGCAACCACCGCCGCGCCGCCTACAACGCCGACTACAGCCAGTACGAGGGCCTCACCGTCTTCCCGGTCGGCCTCGACCAGGAGGTGTGCCCGCCCGCCCTGCTGGAGGCCGCCCACCGCGCCTGGGACCGCGCCGTCGACCTCGGCGAGCGCCACGGCTACCGCAACGCCCAGTCCACGCTCATCGCGCCGACGGGCACCATCGGCCTGCTCATGGACTGCGACACCACCGGCGTGGAGCCTGACTTCGCGCTCGTGAAGTTCAAGAAGCTCGCCGGCGGCGGCTACTTCCGCATCATCAACCAGAGCGTCCCGCCGGCCCTGAAGCGCCTCGGCTACAGCCAGCAGCAGATCCACGAGATCATCGAGTACGCCGTGGGCACCCAGACCCTGGACGGCTCGCCGTACATCAACCGCATGACGCTCGCCCAGCGAGGCTTCACCCAGCCCGCGCTCGACACCATCGAGGCGGCCCTGAAGACGGCGTTCCACATCTCCTTCGTCTTCAACCGCTGGACGCTCGGCGACGAGTTCTGCACGGACGTCCTCGGCATCCCGGAGGCGGAGCTGACGCGCCCCGGCTTCGACATGCTCGCCCACCTCGGCTTCACCCGTGAGCAGGTGGAGACGGCCAACGACGCCATCCTCGGCCGCATGACCACCGAGGGCGCCCCGCACCTCGCCGAGGAGCACTACGCCGTCTTCGACTGCGCCAACAAGTGCGGTAAGTACGGCACCCGCTACATCGAGGCGATGGCCCACGTCCGCATCCTCGCGGCCGCGCAGCCGTTCCTCTCCGGCGCCATCTCCAAGACGATCAACATGCCCATGGAGGCCACCGTCGAGGAGGTCAAGGAGGTCTACATGGCCGCCGCCGACACCGGCGTGAAGGCCCTGGCCCTCTACCGCGACGGCTCCAAGCTCTCGCAGCCCCTCTCCGGCACCGCCTTCGCGGACATCGACGACTACGAGGACGGCGAGGAGGAGGTCTCCACCGAGGCCGTCATCGCCGCCGCCGAGCGGATGCTCGCGATGAAGCAGTCGGAGCAGGTGACGGTCATCCCGCGCGGCGAGCGCATCAAGATGCCCGGCCGCCGCACCGGCTACACCCAGAAGGCGAAGGTCGGCGGGCACACGATCTACATCCACACCGGCGAGTACGAGCGCAAGCCCGGCGAGCGCCCCCAGCTCGGCGAGGTGTTCATCGACACGGCCAAGGACGGCGCCGCCTTCCGCAGCCTGATGAACTGCTTCGCGATCGCCGTGAGCATGGGCCTGCAGTACGGGGTGCCGCTGGAGAAGTTCGTCGACACCTTCGTCTTCACGAAGTTCGAACCGATGGGCATGGTCCAGGGCAACGACCGGATCAAGTTCTCGTCCTCGATCATCGACTACATCTTCCGCGAGCTGGCCGTCTCCTACCTCGGCCGCGACGACCTCGCGCACGTCACCCCCGAGGAGCTCGAGGCGTCCACCGACCCGGTCGAGGACTCCCCGGTGTACGCGCCCGCGCCTGTGGCTGCCGTCGCCGCTCCCGTGGCAGCCGCGCCTGCTCCGGCCCCGCGCGCCGAGGTGGTGACCCCGGTCGCCGTCGCGCCTGCCGCCCCTGCGGCTCCGGCCGCCGCCACGATCACCCTCACGACGACCACCCTCGTCGCGGAGCGCACGACGATCTCCGCCACCGACGAGGCCCGTCAGAAGGGCTTCGAGGGCGACCCCTGCGACGAGTGCGGCCAGCTGATGATGGTCCGCAACGGGACGTGCCTGAAGTGCATGAACTGCGGCGCTACGAGTGGGTGTAGCTAGGACGGCGTACCAGAGCACGACGTTTCACGGCCTGAGGAGGGCGGGCCGCGGAGATCATGTTGGGGACACCCGGTCCTTGCCCGACCGGATGCCCCCAGAAAGGAGCAGGAGCAGTATGGCTGCCCTGCCGCTCGAATCCTCTTCTGATTTCGACTCGGACGCTGGCGGTTACCGACGAGCGAATCCACGGGCCGTCAGAAGAAGTCAACACCAGACCTTCTACCTCGCGCTTGAGTCGCCGAAGGGCCAACTGTCCTTCCGGATCGTGGAGGTCTGGGGGGACTGCATGGCCGCCGTGCGCCTCGCGTACCCGCACACCAGCTGGAGCCTGCACCCGGGACACTCCGAACACATCTGGGAGATCCGCACAGGCAGCACCTTCGACGATCTCCGGCGAATCGTAGAGAAGGCCGTGGGCGAGCGGCTCGGATGGGTGCTGCTCGATCCGTCACTCGGACGCTGTGCCCAGTGGCGGTGGCTGGACTCCGACATCTCAGCGCTCCAGATTGCGCTCCGCAACTGGGAGCGAGAGGAGGCACCTGGCTGATTCGAGGCTGACGAAGATTTTAGAGGGAGGACCGCCCTGCAATCGCCAAACCGCCAGGCGGCCCTCCCCAGCGCAAGGAGACGAAATGCGTCCCTCACAGAGTGATTCTGCCCGCTTCAACTTCGTGAATCTAGATGCGGATGTCCGCAGCCGCATGTCGAACGAGGTCATGCACGACCTGGACCCTTCGACAGAAGGAGTGTTCTACTTCGGGAAGCGTCTCACTCCCCTCGGTCAAAGCCAGTGGCCGGAGACCGTACTTGAGGCGGTCCGGAACGGCTCGCCCGAATTGCTGGCCGATGCACTGCTCGTACCGGGGCGGCAAGTGGCGACCGAGATCTACCAGCGCGGTGGGACGCTCTACTCGCGGAGGGTCAATGTGACAGCCGCGCGGAGGTGCTCGCCGACGGCACATTTAATCGATACTACATCAGGGCGGTCTGCCTCACCGCCCTTGATGGGGGGCTCGCCTGGGTTGAGGTGTATCGAGCGAAGCGCGTGCGGGATCCGCGGCCCGGGTCTGAAGTGAGAATCGGCGAGCGACTGCCTGCGGCGGCCCTCCTAGACGACCTCCGCCGCGACCCGTCAGTCGACACGGCTCTCGGGATTCCGGCAGGCCCCAACTCTGGGCTGTCCGTAAGACTCCCCTGACCGCCCCGCAGCCATCGCAATGAGGCACTGCGCTCCTCCCCAGCGCAATCGAGACCTACGGTAGGCGCCGAACGTGAGGTCCGACGCAACGCTCGACTGAACACCTCGCAGGCGCGCGACCGACGAGGTGCGCGGGATCGGTATGGCAGGATGCGTCCCGGACGCCCTGGGAGGGGCGATCTGAGGCCCTTCGGCCACCCGACCGTGGCGCGATCCGTTGCTATGCTGTGCCGCCCCTAGAACTGATGGTGGTGGTTGGTTAGCCCTCCAGACCCGGCCTCGGCCGACGACGAACTGCCGCCGCTTCCGAGCGGCTGGCGTGCCGCATTCCAGACCGCCCCGCTGTGGATCCCCGCCTCGGGCGGGGTCGTGCTCGGGTTGCTCGGCATCGCGTTCGCCCTCGTCGGCGTCGGGCTCGCCGTCGTGCTCGCCCTCGGCGCCGAGGATGCGCCGGGGTGGGTGCCGGACGGGCTGCGCTCCGGCTGGGTGGTCGTCGTGGCCGCCGTGCTCGCCCTCGCCCTGACGGCGCTCCGACGCACCGACCTAGTCTGGCTTTCGCTGCGCATCCTCCGGCGCGACATCCCGACCGCGATCGTCGCGTCCGCCGCCGTCCTCGGCGTCGCGACCGTCGCGATCGCCGGCGGCGACGCCGGGGACGCTGCCTCGACCGGCGACTCCGTTGCCGCGGCCGTGACCGCCACGGCGACGCCCGCCGCCACCGAGGCCACCTCGACGCCCACACCCACCTCGACGCCGCTCCCCGTCACCGCCTCGACGCCGACCGCGACGCCGACGCCGACACCCGCGCTCCCCGCGCGGGAGCCGGCCGAGCGGCCGTTCGCCCTCGAGCAGCTCACCTTCGACGACGTCTGCGCTGGCGCGGGCAGCATCGACTACCAGTGCGGCGTCCTCTCGCTCGGCGGCGGTATCGCGCGGCTCATCGAGGCGTACGTCGCCGAATCCCCCTCGGCCGAGGCGCGCAGCTGCAACCTCCGCGCGTACGACGCGCTCGTGCAGGAGACGCTCGCGCGGAACGGGCTCGCGCTGGAGGACACGATCCAGGGCGAGGACGTCTTCGCGCTGCCGCCGCTCCCCTGCGACGAGGACGGCAACGCGAGCACCCCGCCCGACCGCGGCGACCTGGACACCGCCCCCGCCGACGCCTTCCTCGACGCCCTCGCCGCGCTCCTCGCCGGCTTCCCGGCGACGTGGTCGGACCCGGCGCCGTCTGAGCTGAGCGCGATCGCCGCCGCCGAGGCGCACGCGACGCTGCTCGACATCCTCGACCACTTCCGCGACCGCTACGACGGCACCCCGGCCGAGCTAACGGCCACCTCGGACGCCTACGCCCTCGACGGCGACTACTACCTCCTGCGCGTGACCGTCGCCGCCCGCGTCGACGCCGGCGATGGCTGCTCGGCGCATCGCCACCGCTGGTTCGCCCTCGTCGAGGTCGACCCGTCGGGCCGCCTCGTCGCGGTAGGCGACGCGCGCTTCACCTCGCCCTTCTCGGCATCGGAGCTCTGCGCGGGCTAGGCGCCTTCCCGCTGCGTGATTACGCGCTACTGCGTGATCACCCGGGGCAGCGCGATGCCCTCGCGGAGCGGGACGGGCGGCTCGCGCTTCGCGCGCACGCGCATGTTCAGCAGTTCGAGGAACACCGAGAACCCCATCGCGAAGTAGATGTAGCCCTTCGGGATGTGGAGGCCCCAGCCCTCCGCGACGAGGCTCGTGCCGATCAGCAGCAGGAACGACAGCGCGAGGATCTTCACGGTCGGGTGCTCGTTCACGAAGGCGCTGACCGCGCCGGCGCTGACGAGCATGACGCCGACCGCGATCACGACCGCGGCGATCATCACCGCGATCTCGTCCGCCATCCCGGCAGCGGTGATGACCGAGTCCAGGCTGAAGACGATGTCCAACGCCAGGATCTGCGCGATGACCGCCGCGAACGACGCCGCCACCTTCGCGGCCTGCTCGTGCGCGGTCTCGCCCTCCAGCTTCTCGTGGATCTCGAGGGTCGCCTTGGCGACGAGGAACAGGCCGCCGATGAGCAGGATCAGGTCGCGGCCGGAGAACCCCTTGTCGATCACCTCGAAGAGCGGGTCCGTCAGGCCGATCACCCAGGACAGCGAGAACAGCAGCCCGATGCGCATGATCATCGCGAGCGAGAGGCCGACGTTCCGCGCCCGCGCGCGCTGCTCCTCCGGGAGCTTCGCCGCGAGGATCGAGATGAACACGACGTTGTCGATGCCGAGGACGATCTCGAGGGTCGTGAGCGTCAGCAGCGCGACCCAGGTCTGCGGATCGGACAGGATCTCCAAGGGATGGCTCCATTCGCTCGTCGCGCCAGTCGCCGGCGTGTTCGGTCTGAGAGCGCGCGATGGGGTCGTGTGACTCTACCGGCAGCTGTCACGCCGTGTCGTGACTTCTGGCCCACGTCGGGCCGAGGGGCTTCGGGTACGGTGGTCTGAGCAGCACGACCGCACCTCGAGGAGGCCCCATGTTCGAACGCGTCATCCTGGCCGACGACGGCTCCCCGCTCGCGCGGACGGCGATCCCTCGCACGGCCGCCCTCTCGGCAGCGTGCGGCGCGGAGGTGCTCGTCGTGCGCGTCTCGCACGCCGCGGGCGTGCGCCCGCAGGACCTGGACGAGGATGAGTGGCGCCGGTACGTGAGCCCGGAGGGCGTGGCGGCGGCAGTCGTCTCCCCCGTCGAGGCGGAGCCCCGCCTGAGCGAGGTCGTGGCGGAGCTGCAATCCCGCGGCGTGGAGGGGGTCGGCTCGATCGTCCTCCACGCCGACGACGCCGGGGACGCCCTCGTCGAGGCGGCCGATGAGCTCGAGGCGGATCTGCTGGTGCTGAGCTCGCGCGGCCAGGGCGGCGTCCGACGTTATGTCCTGGGCTCCGTCGCCGAGCAGCTCACTCGGGAGGCCCGCGAGACGGCGATTCTCCTCTGTCCCGCGCCGACGGAGGCCCCGGAGCCCGGATCGGCCCCTGAAGGGGCGCTGAGGCGGCTCCTGCTGCCTCTCGATGGCTCCGAGGTGTCCGAGGTGGCCATCGCGCCGGCGGCGGAGCTCGCGCGGGCCCTCGGGGCCGAGCTGGTGCTCCTCCGTGCCACGGACGCCGAGGCCGACCTCCTGGCCGCCAGTATGCCCACTGGCGTCCCGCCCACGGCGACCATCTCGACGGACGATGCGCGCCGCATCGCCGCCGAGGAGCGTGAGCTGGCGGGCGAATCGCTGCGCGACCACGCGGCGCGGCTGCGTGAGCAGGGACTGACCGCGCTGGGCGTTGAGGTCGTCGCCGGCGACCCTGCGGCGGCGATCCTCGAGGCGGTCGAGCGGCTCGACGTGGACCTCGTCGTGATGGCGACGCACGGACGCGGCGGGCTGGGGCGGCTGCTGCTCGGGTCGGTGGCCGATCGCGTCACCCGCGAGAGCGAGCGAGCCGCGGTGCTTCTCGTGCGGCCGTCCGAGGACTAGCCGCGCGGACGGCGCGTCAGGCGCAGCCCCACGGCGACCAGCCTCGGGCGTCGTAGAGCACCCGCGCCCGCGTCATCTGCTCCTCGACGGACGCTTCGCTCGGGAGGCCGGCGCCGCCGACCGAAGCCCACGTCGCGAGGTCGAACTGCCAGAGGCCGTAGTAGCCGTGCGGCGAGACGGCGCGGGCGTTGCCGTGCGATTCGCACATGATGATGGCGTAGGCCACCTCCACCTGCTCCGGGAAGTGCGCCTCGATGGCGTCGCGCAGCGCGCCCTCGGGGACGACGAGCGGAGCGGCGGCGGTGACGACGGGGGCGGGGGGAGCGAGGGTCGGCGTCTGAGCGGCGGCGGCGGGTGGTTGATCCTCGGCGGCTGCCGGGGCGCCAGGCTCGCGGGACAGGGCGAGCGGGGTCGCATGGTCGGACCGCCAGCGACGCGCCTCCTGGAGGAGCACCTGGTCGATCTCGACCTCGACCTTGACCGCGCGCTCGGGAGGGAGAGCAGGCGCGTCGGCCGCGACGTAGGCGTCGAGCTGAGGGCCCGGCTGCGTCGCGAGCACGACCACCGCCCCGGCCAGCGACACCACCAGGGTCGCGACCGTCACCGTCGCGCCGAGTCGCGCGCCGCGGAGGAACGGGTTCACCGCATCAAGGATTTGCCGCCGCATGGTTGGGCATGGTTTCAGCCCAACTGACACTGGCGCTACCCCTCCGAGCCCCTGATGAAGCCGCTCTCAGCGGTACACAGGACACGTCAGCAGGGGATCGAGCATAAGATCGGACGATCCCTCGCAAGCTCTCCCTTACTCCGCCGTTATCCCTCCTGTGCGGATTTGATAGGGAGAATTTCCCGGCGCCGGCGCCCTGCCAGCGCCGCCCGCGAACCGCTATCCGTCACGTCCGTTACAGTCCACGCGCAACCGGAGGGGGCTCGCATGACCACCGTCCACGCCGCCGTCCTGCGCTCCGTGGAGCGCGGGTTGACCGTCGAGACGCTGCGCGCGGAGGAGCCTCGCGCGGGCGAGGTGCTCGTCCGGATGGGCGCCGCGGGGGTATGCGCCTCCGACCATCACGTGATCCACGGGACGGCCGCGCTGCCCCTCCCCTGCGTCCTGGGCCACGAGGGCGCGGGGACGATCGAGGCGGTCGGGCCCGGCGTCACGCATCTGCGGCCGGGCGACCGCTGCATCCTCTCCTTCGTCTCGAACTGCGGACACTGCAGCCCCTGCCGCTCCGGCCATCCACAGCTCTGCGACACGAACGCCGTCACGGGGCCGCGCCAGTTCGACGGCACGACCCGTCTGCGCGATGCCGAGGGCGACGAGGTCTTCCAGATGTCGAAGATTGGCGTCTTCGCGGACTACAGCGTGGTGCCCGCCCAGGCCTGCTTCCCGATCCCCTCGGACGTCCCGATGGATGTCGCCGCGCTGATGGGCTGCTCCGTGCCGACGGGCTACGGCACGGTCGTGAACGCGCCGGGGATCCGCCCGGGCGCCACCGTCGCGGTCTTCGGCGCGGGCGGCGTCGGGCTGCAGGCGGTCCAGGCCGCAAGGATCCTCAACGCCGGGCGTGTCATCGTCGTCGACATCTCCGAATCGAAGCTCGAGTACGCCACCCGCTTCGGCGCGACCGACCGCGTGGACGCCACCGCCGTCGATCCCGTCGAGGCGATCCGCGCGCTCACCGGCGGGGGCGTCGACTACGCGTTCGACACCTACGGCAGCACGACGACCACCCAGCAGGCCGTCGACGCGCTCGGGAAGAACGGCGTGGCCGTGATCGCCGGGCTCGCCCCGCTCGGCGACCGCGCCGGCATCGACCTGGTGGACCTGGTCCGGAAGCAGAAGCGGATCGTGGGCGCCTACTACGGCAGCGCGAGCCCGCACGAGACCTTCCGCACCATCGTCGGGCTGTACCTCTCGGGGACCCTGAAGGTCGACGAGCTGATCGAGCGCCGCTACCCGCTCGCGCGGATCAACGAGGGCTTCGCGGCCCTCGATCGGGGCGAGAATGGGCGCGGCGTCATCGTCTTCGAGTAGCCGTCGAGCCCCGCCCTCCCCGCCTGCCCGGCGCTTCCCGGAACTGTCAGGGTCTACCCCCTTGGCAGACCGCCAGAATGGCCCTACGGTCACTCGCCGTCACATACGGTCCTCGGAGGGTGCCCGCCCGCGAGGTACGAAGAGGCCCCCGCTGTCGCGGGGGCCTCTCGCATGACTGCGGTCTCCGGGGAGCTGCAGGCTCCCCGTCCCGGCGCTAGCTGTCCCGGTCGCCGTGCTCGTTCCGGTCCTAGTCGTCGCGGTCCTTGTCGCGGTCCTTGTCGCGGTCCTTGTCTTCGCGGTTCGTCGAGGTGCGGTCCTTGTCGTCGCGCTCCCCGTCGTCGAACGCCGTCGCGATGATGCGCTTGCCGACAAGCTCACGGATGCCCGGTGGCAGGTCGTCCTGCCAGTAGACCGTGCAGAGGAACTTCGCGTGCTCGGAGCGCGTCGAGTCGCAGATCTCGCTCACGCGGTCCGTCGTCGTGGCACGCGGCGCCAGCTTCAGGATCACGAGCCCGATCTTGCCGCGCGCCCAGGAGGGCATCTCGAAGTTCCGGTAGACCCCACAGAGTCCCTGCAGCCGCGCATCCGCCGGGTTCGCATCGCAGACCGCGACGACCTTCGGGTTGAGGCCGATCTGCCCGTCGTCGCCGGCCGATGGGGCCGCCTTCACCTCGATGAGCACCGTGGCGACGTTGCTCGTGGCCACGGCATCCGAGACGCGGTAGGTGAAGGAGTCCGTGCCGGTGTAGCCACTCGTCGGGACGTACGTCACCTTCTTGGTCGACGGGTCCACGCTGAGCGTCCCGTGCTGAGGCTGCGACTGGACCTCGACTCCCAGGACGTCGCCATCAGCGTCCGTGTCGTTCGCGAGGACATCGATCGTCTTCGCCTGGCCCGCCTTCACCGTGACCGAGTCATCGTTCGCGACGGGTGCGTCGTTCACGGACGTGACGGAGACCGTGACCGCCGCACCCACCGACGTCACGCCGTCCGTCACCGTGTACGCGAATGTGTCTGTGCCGTGGTAGTTCGCGTCCGGCGTGTAGCTCACCTGGTTCCCGGCGATGGAGGCGGTGCCGTGGGGCGGGTCGGTGACCGACTGCAAGGTCAGCCCCGTCCCGGTGTCGTTCGCGAGTACGGCGATGGTCACCGTCGCGTCCTCGCTCACGGTGGCGGCGTCGTTCGTCGCGGTGATCCCGGCCTGCGCTGCCGCCGGGAACGCGGTCAGCGCGAGCGCCACGCCGGCCATGGTGAGCGCCGAGAGTGCGCCCGTTACCCCTCGAAGTCTCATCACACCCCCTCCGACCCCGGTGAAGCTCGGGGCCTGCGTCTCCGCGTTACCTCGGGAGGTAGAACCGCGCAGGGCGGCGCGACGTTCGTCCCCCGCGGACGGCGACGCCGCGTTTCTCATACTTCTTTACGGCGCGGCGACAGGTGGGCGCGGACGGCTGAAGGACGGCAGAGCGGCACGTCCGCGATGCGAGCTGGCGGGGCGCTCCGGTCGTCGAGATGGGGGGAATGCGGAACCGCCCCGCCACCGGGAGGTGGTGGCGGGGCGGTGAACTCGGCCTCGGAGGGGCAAGGCCGGAGGGTTGGTTTCAGTTATAGGCAGGCCGTGTATACGTCGTGTGAACGCGGCATTGAGGGCGCATTGAAGGAGCGCATCGACCCGTGCGGCATCACGGACGTGCTTGGCCTGGAGACGCCCCCTCCACCGGCGGGTCCTCGGTGTCCTCCCCGTCGCCGAGCTCGGGGACGTCGTGCGGCCAGAGCCACATCACGAACACGGCGAGGAGCGCCGTGCCCAGCGCGACGATGTAGAGCCCCGTGCCGGCCGCCGCGCCCACCGCCGCCGACACCCACACCGAGGCGGCCGTCGTGAGCCCTCGGACTGAGCGTCCGTCGCGGAGGATGGCGCCCGCACCGAGGAACCCCACGCCCGCGACGACCCCCGAGGCGACGCGGCTGGGGTCGTGGTCCTGGAAGCCGAAGATCGACACCAGCGTGAAGAGCGCTGCCCCCATGCTGACGAGCATGAGCGTGCGCATGCCCGCGCTCTTCCCCGCCTGGCGTCGCTCGAAGCCGATGAGGGCGCCACCCATCGCGGCGATGCCGATCCGGGCGAGCATCGTGAACTCTTCCGCGCGGCTGAACCGCAGGACATCGAGGTCGACTTCGGACGCCATGGCGTGAGGGTTACATGGCCCGCATTGCAATGGCGTATCGACAGCACCGGGGGAGGCCATCCCGGAGCACACGGGCGGTCCTGCGAGAACGCTCAATCTCGGCGGAGGCGGCCCCGCGTCATCACGTGAGGCATCTAACCGCGCTCCCACCTATGCTCTGCTGGCCGAATTTGTTCGCGCTTGCGTCAGGCTCGGCCCGGTTCGCGGGCGCCGGATCACCGGCGCGCCAGGTGGGGACGCGGCACGCAGTGACCTTCGATCCCGATTGGGACCCGATCGTGCACCAGGACCAGGTGCTGGGGCCCCTCGTGCGCGTGATCGAGGAGGCCGCCTCGGACGCACCGTGGGCGCTCATCGGTGCGACCGCCATCCGCCTCCAGGGCGTGGAGGCGCACTCCCCGAACCTCGAGTTCATGACCACGGAGCCGGCGATCCTCGCCCTGGGCGAGATGCTCGGCGTCCCGTCCGACTGGGGCCAGGGCCGCCACCTCGCGGCCAACCGCCTCCACTTCATGCGCCACGACGTGCCAGTCTTCGTCTTCGGCGACCCGGTCTTCCACGGCCCGTATGAATCGCTCTCGCCTCGCGACATCCCCTCGCTCTGGGACGCGCGCGTCCGAGTCGAGGTGAACGGGACGGGCGTGCTCTGCACGCCGCTCGAGTGGGAGCTGATCCTTGCCGTCTGCCTCGGCGCGGAGGCGCGCGTCCAGGCGCTGCGGACGCACATGCTTGCCCGGGGCCATGACACGCGCCTGATCGTGCGCTTGCTGCGCGAAGGCCGCGTCGCCCAGGCCACCGAGGAAGCCGTGTGGGGCGTCCTCGAACGGCCCGAGGGCGCACCGTAGCGGTACCTTCGGCCCGGGCCGGCTCGACCTCCCGCGGCTAGCATGGAAACACCCGCGCCGCTCCACCCGCGGGTACCGGAGCTCCAGAGCATGCCCGTCGACTGGTGGCCCTCCGTCCCCGACGCCTGGACCTGGCAGCCGGCGATTCACGCCGGGGCGCTGCTCGCCGCTGCCGTCCCGGCCGCCTCCATCGTCCTGGTCGCGCGGCTGCGCGGAGTGCGGCTCACCGCCCGGTCGCGATGGCTGCTGCTCGGCGCCACGGCCACCCTCATCGCCACGCTCGACTGGCCGGTTGGCCACCTCGCGCAGGTGCTCCTTGCGGGGCGGTCGATGCAGTACATGTTCATCACGCTCGCGGCCGTGCCCCTGCTGCTGCTGGGGACGCCGCACTGGCGGTCGGAGGGACGCGGACTCGCGCGGCGCATCGCCGAACGCATCGCGAGCGCCCCGTGGGTCGGTGCACTGATGCTCGCCGCGGCGGCGTGGCTCACGCACAGCCAGGCGGTCGTCGACCAGGTCGAGTCGGACGCGCTCGGCCAGGCCGCCATCCGCGGCGTGTGGTTCGTCACGGCGGTGTTCTACTGGTGGCCGCTCGTCGGCCCGGGGCCCGAGCGGGAGCGCCTCCCCTACCTCGCCGGCCTCGGCTACCTCGTCCTGCCGTTCGTCTTCCCCAAGTTCCCCGCGGCCGTCTGGGTCTTCTCGACCGACCCGATCTACGAGCGCTTCGCCGCGACGCCCGATCCGTGGGAGCTGACGCCGCTCGCCGACCAGGGCCTGGCGGGGTTCATCCTCTGGCTGCCGGGGAGCTTCGTCGTCGCGGTCTCGATCTACCTCCTGATCCGCCACTGGCTCCGCGAGGATCGGCGGCTCGGCCTGCGTCAGCGCCTCGGCGTCCCGGCGGACCCGGACGCCGTCGCTGCGCTCGTCCGCCCCGATGTCCCCGAGCTCTGGAGCGTCGTCGAGGCGCTCGTCCGCATCATTGACGATGCCTCCCCGCCGCGGCTCGGCTCCGACCTGGCCTTCGCCCGCGAGGAGCATCGCGTGGTCCTCCAGCTGCACGTCCCGGCCGGGCCGGACGACCAGGCCGTCCTCGGCCGCATCATCGAAGCGGGGTACGCAGCGCATCTGCGGCGGTACCCGGAGCCACGCGCCGAGGTGATCCGAGCGCACCTGAGCGTCCGTGTCCTCCCCTACGGGGTGCGGGTCACCTAGCCGCCGGCCTTCAGCCGGGCGACCTCCATCGGCTCGCGGGGTGCGGTGCTACCATCCGCGCGGCTCGCAGCCTGCCTTCCCGCGGCGCGAGACACATCGCCCCGCACCGTGATCACAGCGTCCGCCGAGGAGGAACAGACCATGCCGATGACCGTGGGGACGGGCTTCGTCACCGACCTGAAGACCGCGCCGGAGCGCGCGAGGAAGCTCGAAGCGCTCGGGTACGACATCGCGTCCGTGGGTGAGACGCAGCACAACCCGTTCCTGCCCATGACGCTGATGGCGGAGCACACCGAGCGGATGAAGTTCGGCACCTCGGTGGCGATCGCGTTCCCGCGCGTGCCGCACATCACGGCGAACATCGCGTGGGACCTCTCGGCCTACTCCGGGGGGCGCTTCGTGCTCGGCCTCGGGACGCAGGTGAAGGGCCACAACGAGCGTCGGTTCTCGGTGCCGTGGGCGCCGCCGGGGCCGCGGCTGCGGGACTACATCAACTGCATGCGCGCCATCTGGGACTCCTGGCAGAACGGCACCAAGCCCAACTACGAGGGCGAGTACTACCAGTACAAGCTCACGAGCCCGTTCTTCAACCCCGGCCCGATCGAGCACCCTGACATCCCGGTGGTGATCTCGGCCGTCAACCCGTTCAACGCCCGCCTGGCCGGCGAGATCTGCGACGGCATCGCAATCCACGGCTTCAGCACGTTCAAGTACATCCGCGAGGTGCTGATCCCGGCCGTGCACGAGGGCGCTCGGCGCGCCGGCAAGGACCCGTCGAAGGTCCAGGTGCGGGGCGGCGGGTTCATCGTGACCGGCCGGACGGAGGAGGAAGTGGCGAAGGCGAAGGAGCGTAGCCGCCGCCAGATCTCCTTCTACGCCTCCACCCGCTCCTACGGGAACGTCATGAAGCTCCACGGCTGGGCTGACGAGGCGGCGCAGCTGCACCGCCTCTCCATCGAGGGCAAGTGGGACGACATGGTGGGCCTCATCACCGACGAGATGATGGAGGAGTTCTGCGTCATCGGGACGTGGGACGAGATGCCCGCCCGGATGCGCGAGAAGTTCGCCGGCATCAACACCCAGGTGAACTTCTCCGCCGACCCGACGAACCCGGACGAGGACGCCCAGATCAAGGAGATCATCGAGGAGCTGCGGAAGATCCCGGCCCTCGGCGACTAGCACCCGGCGATTTCGCGAGGACGCCCTGCCGGTAGCCTGGCAGGGCGTCCTCGTGCTTCGGCGCTCGCCACCCCCCCGACAACTCCCCGGACCTGCCCCTCCCCTCCCCGCAACGTGGTAGAACACCGGGGCACGCGAGGAGGAACGCCGCATGCCGTACGCAGAGAACGAAGGCGCGAAGATCTACTTCGAGGTGGAGGGCACCCCGGGCGCCCCAGCCGTCGTGATGCACCACGGCTTCCTCGCCGACCTCGAGTCCTGGCGGGAGCGTGGCTTCGTGGACGCGCTGAAGGACCGCTTCCACATCCTGCTCATGGACGCGCGCGGCCACGGACGCTCCGACAAGCCGCACGACGTGGAGGCGTACGATGTCCGTACCCGCGTCCTGGACGTGATCGCCGTCCTCGATGCGAACGAGGTGCGGCAGGCGCACTACCTCGGCTACTCGATGGGCGGGATGATCGGGCTCAGCTCGCTGATCTACGCCCCGCAACGCTTCCTCACCTACACGATTGGCGGCGCCCAGCCGATGTTCGACCCGAACCGGGCGAACCTGCGCAACCAGCCCTTCCGCGAGTACTACGAGGGCGCCCTGAAGCGGAACGCGGCCGTGAAGGCCGCCTTCGACGCCGGCCGCCACGACGTGGAGGCGCTCGAGGCGTGCCGCGACAGCACCTCGAACTGGGGCGGAGCCGAGCAGGCGGTCCGCCTGGCGAAGCAGCCGATCCTGCTCTACGTCGGGACCGAGGACACACCGCACGCCGGCGCCCTCCGCGCTCGCGAGCTGAACGCGAACCTCAGGGTCATCGAGCTCCCCGGGGACGACCACGCCGCCGCGGCGACGCGCTCGGACGTCGTCGTGCCGGAGATGCTCAAGATGATCGACTCGGTGCCCGTCGCGTAGGAGGCGGTGCGATGAAGCTCTGGGACTGGTTCCGCAGCCTGCCGCTGGGCGTGCAGATCTTCTTCGTCCTCGGGACGCTGGTGCTGTTTCTGACCCTCGTCCCGTCGCCGTTCGCTGACTAGCCGCGCCCAACGTGGCACGCCTGGGCCCCCATGATGGCCCAGATGATCCCCCATCGGCCTGCGGCCCGTCCGGCATCCTGACCTCGGCAGTGGGCGAGGGCGGCTGGCATGCGCGAAGGAAGACAGGCCCGGCAGCCGGGGGCGGCGCATGACTCGCGCCCGCTCCCGCATGCGCCTGCCCCCGCCCCGGACGCCGACCACGCCCACGGTGCTCTCGACACTCAGCGCTCCGCGTCCCCCCAGGCCCTGAGCGCCCTCCAGCGCACCGCCGGGAACCGCGCCACGCGCGTGCTGACCGGCGGAGCCTCCCGCAGCTACTCCCCTCCCGGCGTTCGCGTCGACACTCCCGCCGCTGCTCCCGTCGCGGGGGCAAGGGACGCGGCCCGTGCGCCCGCCGAGGCGTCAGCCGCGAATCCGGTCGCTGAGCAGACCGCGCCGGACGGCGCACACACCGCACGCGAGGTCGCACCCGCGCTCGAGCCACCGGCGGACCTCGCCGCCCGGTGGACCGAGGCGCAGCGGGAGGTCGGCCTCCCCGGGCACTCGCCTTCGGCGCAGCTGAGCGTGATTCGTCGCGCGGGCCCGTTCATCCGGCCGGGCAACAAGAAGGACATCGTGACCATGGGTGCCGACGCCGCCGCCGTTGGCGCCGGCGTCACGACGGTGGTCAAGACCATGGGCGACGGCGTCACCCTCCCCGGGGTGGGCGAGGTCGCACCCGCCGTCGACGTCCTGGAGTTCTCGGTGGCCGCCGCCGAGATCCTCACGTTCGTGTCGCTCGGTCTGAACATCTTCAGCCTCGGCGAGAACCTCGTGCGCGGGTGGGATGCCAAGATCCGGCTCGCCGCGTTCACACGGGCCTACGAGCAGCTCCCGCAGAACGACCCTCTCCGGCCGTACCTCCGCGATGCCGCCAAGCAGCAGCGCTGGGAGAAGAACCGCCGCTGGGTCCGCGTCGCCGTGACCGCCGCGATTATCGGACTCACCATCGCGGCGCTCACGGTCGCCTCCGGAGGCGCGTTGCTCCTCGCGATCGCGGCGGTCCTGGCCGTCGGCAAGGCCTTCGAGACGATGCGCAACCTGTGGAGGAAGTACCGCGCAAAGCAGCAGCAGAAGGCCGCGGCGACGGAGATGTTCGACCAGGCGTACAGCCAGGCGCAGGGGACGCCGCGCCGTGACTCGTTCGAGGAGCTCCTCCGCTCGCTGAACATCCCGGTGCCGGACCAGCAGGCGCGCAACTTCCAGGCGCAGCGGACCACCGCCATCGACCAGCTGGCGCCTCACCTCTCGAGGACCGAGACGGCGATCCAGGCAGCGCTTCCTCAGCAGGCGGCGGACTTCGTCGCGCGCGCGGATGCGCAGGCGGATGTGCAGATCGCGCAGGTGGAGGCGGCCGCGGCGGCTCAGGGCGTCGACCCGGAGGCACAGCTCCAGGCGAACGGCGGAGCGCCGGCCGCGGAGGCCCAGGCGAACGGCGGAGCGCCGGCCGCGGAGGCCCAGCCGAACCTGCCCGGGCAGCCGGAGGCGGTCGCGAGCTAGGGCTTCCTCAGGAGCCCCGCCGCAGGCGGGCCACGGCGTCCCTCGCGATCCCGCGCCAGCGCTTCACGGCGGCCGTGTGCACCTCGTCTACCCGGCGCGTGTTCTGGCCCATCGCCACGAACAGGCGCGCCAGCCCCTCCACGTCGCCGAGGTGGATCGTCTCGGCCGCGATGCGGTCCTCGGGGCCCATGTTGTGGTAGTTCCCCAGGGCGAGACAGGCAGCGCCGCTCTCGAAGCCGAGGAGGTCGTACGCCGTCGCCTCGGTGGTGCCGCCGTCCATCAGCTTCCGCTGGAAGCGGAAGGCCGGGTCTGCCTGCTGGAGCTCGAGGGCGACCCGATGCATCCACATGGTGATGCGCGGGGAGAAGATGTGCTGCGCGTCGCCCACCCGGATGATCGGGCCGTCGCCCTGCACAGCCCGCCCCCCGGCCATCGAGGAGCACTCGACGGCGACGAGGAGCCCGTCGCGCGGCAGTAGATCGGTCGTGGTGACGGCCGCCGCCCCCACCAGTCCCACCTCCTCGGCGCGAGTGAACAGCCCCAGTACGTGCGCGTCTGGCTGCTGCTGCACGAGCTGCTCGAACGCCCACAGGATCGCGAGCCCGCCGCCCAGGTCGTCGCACGAACGCGCGTGGAGGATCGAGCCCGCGACCCGCGCCGGCGCGACATCCCAAAGCGCGAGGTCGCCCACCTCGGCGGTCGCCCCTGGCTCCAGCCGCGCCGTCGCGCCGACGATCCGCTTCGCCCAGCGCGTGGGCGCGTCCGAGAGCACGGTCTTCGTGATCACCGCCGCGGCGTCGCCCCGGTCGTCCGCGGGATCGGCGGCGTAGAGGCGGACGCGCTCGCCCTTCCCGTAGTGGCCCGGGACGCCGCCGCGGAACTCGAGCTCGATCCGGCGACCGTGCACCTCGGTGACCACGAAGCCGGGGTGGTCGGTGTGCGCGCCGAGGACCAGCGGGGTGGTCTTCCGACCACGGCGATACTCGATGACTGCATTCCCTACCGCGTCTTCGCGATAGGTCAGTCCTCGCTGCTCCGCGAAGGCCCGGAGGAAGTCGTGCACGCGTCGCTCGTTGAAGGAACCGGTCGGCAGGCCGACGTAGGCCTTCGCGAGTTCGACCAGCGCCTTCTGGGGGCGTGGAGCGCGGGGCATCGGCAGTTCCTTCCTCGAGGGCCCGGGGCGGGTGGAGCGATCGGACTGCGTGGGATCCTATACGGGGCGGGTTCCGTAGGATGGATGCATGACGATCCCCACGCCCGCGATCCCCGCCTCTGTCGTACCGGAGCCGGTCCCCGCCGCACGTAGCCGCAAGGCGAAGCGCGACGTGAACCGGCCGCTCGAGCCGCTGGAGGTCACCCTCACCGGGTTCGCCGCCGGCGGGAAGGCGGTGGGACACGCACCGGACGGGCGCGTCGTCTTCGTGGAATACGCGATCCCCGGGGAGCGCGTGATCGCCGAGATCACGGACGACCGCCCCTCCTACATCGAGGCGACGGCCGTGCTCGTCCTCGAAGCGTCCGAGGACCGCGTCGCGCCGCCGTGCCAGTACTTCGGCAAGTGCGGCGGATGCCAGCTCCAGCACGTCGCCTACGCGCGGCAGCTGGACCTGAAGACGGGCGTTGTCCGCGACCAGCTCCGGCGCATCGGCCGCTTCGACGCCGCCGAGCTGGAGACGCTGGTCCGCCCGATGCTCGGCATGGACGAGCCGTGGGCGTACCGCAACCACAACCGCTTCACCGTGCGGCGCGACGGTCAGATCGGGTTCATGCAGCGGGGCACCCATCGGTTCATGCGCGTCGAGGAGTGCCTCATCGCCCACCCGCGCGTGAACGAGGTGCTGCGGACCGCGCAGGACCACACGATGCAGGCACGCCAGCTCTCCGTCCGCGTGGGCGTGAACACCGAGGACGAGATGGTGCAGCCGCATCTCCAGTGGCGCCCGGGTCCCCGGCCGAAGCTCGCGAGCGGGCAGGCTCACTACACCGAACGCCTCAACGGGATCGACTACCGCGTCTCCGGCCCGGCGTTCTTCCAGGTGAACACGGCGCAGGCGGAGCGCCTGGTGGCGATGGTCGTCGACCGCGTCCTGGAGGCGGACGCCCGCGTCGTGGTGGACGCATACGCCGGCGTCGGCACGTTCGCCGCGCAGCTCGCGGGCAGCGTGGAGCACGTCGTGACGATCGAGGAGTCCGCGGCCGCCGGCGACGACGCCGAGGTGAACCTCGCCCCGTACCCGAACGTCACGCGCGTCGTCGGCAAGGTGGAGCACACCCTCCCGGGCATGACGCCGTCGCCCGACGTGGTGGTCATCGACCCGCCACGCAGTGGGCTCTTCCCGGGCGTGGTGGACGCGATCCTCGAGTCGGCGGCGCGGCGCGTGGTGTACGTCTCCTGCGACCCGGGCACGCTGGCGCGCGACCTGCGGATGTTCGTCGACGGCGGCTTCGAGCTGCGCGAGGTGCAGCCGGTCGACATGTTCCCGCACACCCAGCACATCGAGAACGTGACCGTCCTCGACCGCTAGCAATGATGCCGCCGCGGATCGTCCTCGCCTCCGCCTCGCCCCGGCGCCGCGATCTGCTCGCGACGCTCGGGCTCGCGTTCGAGGTGGCACCGTCACACGTCGACGAGGCCACAGACGAGCGTGACCCGCGCGCGGCCGCGGAGCTGCTCGCCCGGCGCAAGGCGGAGGCGACTGCTCCGCTGCATCCGGACGCACTCGTTATCGGCAGCGATACCGTCGTCGCCCTCGAGGGCCGCATGCTCGGCAAGCCGGCCGACGCGTCCGAGGCGCGCACGATGCTCGGCGCCCTGCGGGGGCGGGGGCACGAGGTGGTGACCGGCGTCGCCGTCGCCGGTGCGGGCCGGATCGAGTCCGGCCACGCCGCCACCACCGTGCGGATGCGCTCCTACACCGACGACGAGATCGAGGCGTTCATCGCCTCCGGATCCCCGTTCGACAAGGCGGGTGGGTACGCGATCCAGGACGAGGCCTTCGCCCCCGTCGCCGCCTTCGAGGGCTGCCGCTGCGCCGTCATCGGCCTGCCGCTCGGACTGCTCCGCTCGCTCCTCGCGCGCTTCGACGTCCAGACGGCGCCGCCCCAGGTGGACTGCCCGGCGTGCGGGGACGCGCGATGAGGACCACGTCGACGCTTCGCCAGCGCTGGTTCGCGTGGATCTACCGGTACGTGGACCGCGTCCAGAAGCCGTTCACCGCGCGCACCCGGACGGCGCTGCTCGGCGACCTCGAGGGCGACGTGCTCGACGTGGGCTGCGGGCCGGGGACGAACTTCGCCCACTACCGGGCAGGCGCGCGCGTGGTGGCGATCGACTACAACCCGGGGATGGTCGCGATGGCGCGCCAGCATCTGACCGCACGCTCGTGGAGCGCCGCCATCGAGGTGCACCAGGCGGATGCCACCGCCCTCCCTTTCGAGGATGCCTCGTTCGATGCCTACGTCAGCACCCTGGTGCTCTGCTCGGTGCCCGACCTCGATGCGGCTGTGGATGAGGCCTGGCGCGTCCTCCGGCCAGGAGGACAGCTACGGATCTTCGAGCACGTCCGCTCGGATGCGGCCTGGAAGGCGCGGCTGCAGGGGTGGCTGAACCCGGCGTGGGGTTATGTCGCGGATGGCTGCCGGCTCGACCGCGACACGCAGGGCGCGTTCGTCCGTCGAGGCTTCGAGGTCATCGAGGAGCAACGCCCATCGATCCCCGCGGAGCCGCTCCCGCTGATAATCCTGCGCGCCCGGAAGCCGGGCGGGGACGCGAGCTAGTCCTCCGCGGCGGTGGGTTCAGGCGAACGGCCCGCCTGCTCCGCGCCCTCCTGCGGCGGCAGCGCTGCGCCGGCCTCGCAGTCGGGGTCGTCGATGTCGCAGGCGAGCCCATCGAAGTCCGCCCCCAGGGCGCCGAGGTCGAGCGCGCCGAGTCCCAGCGCGCCGAGGTCGAGCGCCTTCAGCCGCGGCGGCTGCTTCGGATCGTGCAGTTCGTGCTCAGTCATCGCTCGGAACGTACCACCATCAGCTCGCCGATCACCGTCGAGAGCCGGAGCTTCAGGCGGTGTCGCGCGGTTTCGTAATCCTCGGTGCGCACGTCGATATCGCGGATGAGGCCCTCCTCGCGGATGCCGAGGACGTCCACGGTGCCCACGAACGTCTGCGCCTCCACGTCCAGGCCAACATGCGCGGGGACCTGCACCTGGATCGTGCCCAGCCAGCACAGCAGCGTGAGCTCGGTCTCGCCCTCGGGGAGCTCGGCCTGGCGGAGGTCGAGGTGGATGTCACCGACCACCGTGCGGACGACCGCATCGTCCAGGCGCCACTCCCCCGCGGAGCGGACGTGGCCGAATGCGCGCGACATACGCCGAGTGAACCTCCGCGCCCGCATCGCGGCGAGCCACGAGAGGATGCCGAGGGCGATCAGCGCCAGCCCGAACGCGCCTTCGACGAGGCCCGCGTTGCCGATATGCCGCACGCCGGTGGAGTCCAGCGCGAAGAGGATGCCGACGGCGATCAGGTAGAGGCCGACGGTCAGGCCGAGGACGTCACGCAGCCGCGACGACACGACGCTAGCGCCGCCGCCACGAACGCCGGACGCGGTCGTAGATGATCGCGATGCCAATGGTGATGAGGAGGACCGGCCAGAGTTCCTCGAACCCCACGCCTTCGATGAGGTTGAGGGAGTCCACTAGCAGCAGCAGCCCGATCACGACGAGCAGGAGTCCGAAGGCCACGCTGTCCTCGCTTCCTGGCGACGACGACCAGGCAGGCGGGAGCCCGCGCGGCTCCCCTCCCCACGAGTGTACGACCGCCATTTCCCAGACTCGAACAGGCACCGCGGCCGCACATACCCCTCGCGAGGAAGCCAGGCGTGACGCTCCTGGCCGCAGATCCCCCTCTGGAGAGAGCGCATGAGAGGCTCTGACGCGTCACAATCGCTCAAGAACGTGTCCGCCTCACAATGGGTGAGTCGGTTGATCACAACCCGCGGCGGTAATCAGGTAGTAGGGGCTGTTTTAACCAGCCGTGCGCGCCCGGGGAGGCGGAGGAGGGGTTCAAATGCCTGAGCCAATTATTCAGGTCACCGATCTGGTGAAGACCTACCACACCGGAGAGGTGGAAGTTCAGGCGCTCCGAGGCGTCACAATGGATGTGCCGCGCGGCCAGATGCTCGCGATCATGGGCCCCTCCGGGTGCGGCAAGACGACGTTCCTGAACTGCGTCTCCGGCATCGACGATGTGACGGCCGGCTCCGTGCTCATCGAGGGCACCGACCTGGCCTCACTGAGCGACGACCGGAAGACTGAGTACCGCGCGAAGCGCATGGGCTTCATCTTCCAGTTCTACAACCTCCTTCCGGTCCTGAGTGCTGTCGAGAACGTGGAGCTGCCGCTGCTCGTCTCCGGCACCACACCCGCGGAGGCGCGCCGGCGCGCGCAGGCGATGCTCGACCGCGTGGGGCTCGCGGCGTGGGCGACTCACAAGCCGGCGCAACTCTCCGGCGGCCAGCGCCAGCGCGTCACCATCGCCCGCGCGCTCGTGAACGACCCGGCGATCATCTGGGCGGACGAGCCGACCGGTGACCTCGACTCCCACACCGCGGATGACATTATGTCGCTTATGCAGCAGCTCAACCGCGAGCAGCAGCAGACCTTCGTCATCGTGACGCACGACCCGGGCATCGCGGAGCGCTGCCACCGCATCGTCCACATGCGCGACGGCCTGATCGAGCGCGAGGAGGTGCCCGCGGGCGCCGGAGCGGCGGCCACGCGTGGATAGCCTCTTCGGGATCCCCCTGACGAGCATCCTGGCGGTGCTCGTCGTGCTCGTGGCCGGCATCTTCGGGCTGCTCGGCTGGATCGGGTGGCGCAACCCGCTGCTCGTGAAGATGGGCCTCCGCAACCTCACGCGGAGGAAGACCCAGACCGTCCTCATCGTCATCGGCCTGATGCTCTCGACGTTGATCATCAGCGCCGCCTTCGCCACCGGTGACACGGTCGGCTACTCGATCACGAACACGATCTACAACGACTTCGGCGAGGCCGACGTCATCGTGGTCTTCGACCGCGACGCCGCCGAGGCCGGCCAGGACAACTTGCAGCAGGCAGATGTTGATGCGCTGCGCGCGGCCCTGGCGGACGACGCGGATGTCGACGGCATCACCGGCTTCGTCCGGGCATCGGCGCCGGCCCTGAATCCGGACGAACGTCTGTCCGAGCCCGCGGCTGCATTCGTCGGAGCAGAACCGTCCTCGACCGACGACTTCAACGCACTCATCACGCCGGACGGCGAGAGCGTCCTCGCGGCCGACCTCGGGCCGAGCGAGGTCTATGTCTCCGAGTCCCTCGCCGAGGATGTCCACCTCGAAGCCGGCGACGCCGTCCGCGTCTTCTGGCAGAACGAGCCCCACGACTTCACGGTCCGCGCGATCGTGCGTGACAACGCCCTGACCGCCGCTACCGCGATCACGAGCGGACGCTCGGCGGGCGGCATCGTCGCGCCCCTCGATCGCGTGTGGGAGATCACGGGCGAGCCGGGACGCCTGGACATGGTCGTGGTCTCGGCGACCGGCGGCGTGCGCGACACCCTGGACATCACCGCCGACCTCCGTGACCGCGTCGAGGGGGTCATCGAGGCGCAGGACCTGCCGATGCAGGTCGCCACCGACAAGGCCGAGGCGGTCGGGTTCGCGGAGCTGGCGGGGTCGGTGTTCGTCAGCTTCTTCCTCGTCTTCGGCCTCTTCTCGATGGCCGCTGGCGTGATGCTGATCTTCCTCACCTTCGTGATGCTCGCCGCCGAGCGGCGGTCGGAGATGGGGATGGCCCGCGCCGTCGGGATGAAGCGTCTGCACCTGACCGAGTCCTTCATCGCAGAGGGCATGGGCTACAACATCGGCTCGGCGTTGGTCGGCGCGCTGCTCGGCGTGGGCGTCGCGTACCTGCTGATCCTGGTCCTGGGGAATGTCTTCTCGGACTTCGGCGTGAGCATCACGTTCAACGCCAACCCGATCGGCTTCGCGATCTCCTACCTCGTGGGCGTGGTGATCACGTTCGTGACGGTGGCGATCTCGTCCTGGCGCTCGGCGAACCTCAACATCGTCCGGGCGATCCGTGACATCCCGGAACCGGACACGTTCCGCGGGCGGAGCCGCTCAGCTGGCGCGCTGATCCGGGCGTCGCTCGGCGCCGCCTGGCTCGTGCTGGCATGGGCCGTGGTCGCCATGACCTTCGGCGCGGCTTTCGTGGTGTGGTTCGTGCTGAAGCGCCTCCCGGTGGTAGGCCGCTTCTTCCGCAGGCCGGGTGACTGGGCTCGACGCCAGCGCAACAGCGGTGGCTGGGCCGTCGTCATGATCCTCATTGGCGTGTTCGCCACGTGGTGGGGCGGCTGGGTGGCCGAGCAGGCCTTCGCCTACACGGTCGGCACCACGCTGGTCCTCTTCGCGATCGCGATGCTCGCGTCCTACTTCGGCGCGCCCGCTCGCGCATCGTTCGCCGCGATCTCGACGGTGATCATCTGGTACTGGCTCCTGCCCATGCCCTTCAACCTCCTCGCCAACCTCGGCCTCCTGCCGGACGAGGCGAAGGGCTGGAGCGATCCGCTGGATGGTGTCCTGAGCCTCGTTGGCCTCGACCACGAGCCGATCGTCGGCAACATCGAGATGTTCTTTGTGTCCGGCGTCTGTATCACGGCGGCCAGCACGCTCTTCGTGATCTTCAACGCCGACCGGCTGCTCTCCTCACTGGGGGCACTGCAGGCGCTGTTCCGCGGCCTGACGCCGGCGATCCGCACGGCGATCTCCTACCCGCTCGCATCGAAGCTCCGGACGGGCATGGCGCTCGCAATGTTCACGCTGGTGATGTTCAGCCTGGTCGTCATGGCCACGCTGAACCACAACTTCACCCAGCTCTTCCTCGGCGAGGACGCCAAGGGCGGGTTCGACGTGCAGGCGACGGCGAACGAGAACAACCCGATCGACGACCTTCGCGCCGCCCTCGCCGAGGGCGGCTACGACGCCACCGAGATCGCCGGAATCGGCGAGATGCGCTCCGTGTTCTGGGAGACGAAGGAGGCCACGGGCCCGGAGGAGGACCTCGCGTTCTACCGCTTCGCGGGGCTGGACGACGACTTCCTCGACCTGGCCGAGTTCCCCCTCAGCACCCGCGCGGTCGGCTACGAGAGCGACGAGGCTGTCTGGGAAGCGATCCGCACCGATCCGGGCGCCATCGTGGCCAACGAGAGCATCCTTTCATTCACCCAGAGCCAGAACTTCGGCGCCGGGGGCGACGGCCAGCTCACCGTCGAGGGCTCGATCACGGACCTGCAGGATCACCCGTGGGAGCCGATCGAGATGACTGTCGTCGACGACGAGGGCACTGAGCGCACGATGCGCATCATCGGCTTCGTCGACTCGGCGATCATTGGCGGGGTCGTGCCGCAGTGGGTCGCCCTGTTCGTCGGCAGTGACGTCGTCGCGAGCGTCCCGGACGCGATGCAGGACTTCTTCCTGACGACCAGCGACGAGTCGGATGACGCCGTCAGCGACGTGGCGGCGGCGGTCGAGAGCACGCTCCTCGAGCGCGGCGTCCAGGCCGACTCCCTCGCCGAGCGGGTCAACGAGGTGGCGGCGACATCCAACGCCTTCTCGACGCTGTTCGTCGCGTTCATGAGCCTCGGGCTCATCGTGGGCATCGCGGCGCTGGGCGTGATTGCGTTCCGCACGGTGGCCGAGCGACGGCAGCAGATCGGGATGCTGCGGGCGATCGGCTACTCCCGCCGGCTGGTCGCGATCTCGTTCTTCCTTGAGTCGTCGTTCATCGCGGTCGCCGGGATCGGGATGGGCCTCGTCCTGGGTGGGGCGCTGTCGTACAACCTGATGACGGCGCCTGACTTCACGAACGGTCAGCAGGTCGACTTCTCCTTCCCGGTCACGACGATCGTCGTGATCGTCGCGGTCGCGTACGTCGCATCGGCGCTGATGACCCTCATCCCCGCCCGCAGCGCCTCGCGCGTCGCGGTGGCGGAGGCGCTGCGCTACAGCGCGTAGGTCCCGACACCGGGGCGTTGCCCCGGGACACGCAACGAAACGGGCCGCCCCCTCGGGCGGCCCGTTCTTCTTGGTGCCGTGAGCCTCGAGGCTAGCGGGCCGCGACCGGCTTGAACCGCGCGAGCGCGGTGAGGTGCCGGCGCACGACGGTCTGGGCGCCCTCCTCGGTCGGGCTGACCTTCGGGGCGACCTTCCAGAACTTCGGCAGCGCCAGGCGCCACTCTGCGAGGAGCGCCTTCGCCCGCTTCGAGTCGGTCACGTCGACGTGACGGCGGATGAGCGCCTCCAGGAGCTCGATGTCCTCGGGGTCGGTGACCTGCGAAAGCCCGACGAGCTCCTGGTTCACGCGCGAGCGGAAGTCGCCGCGCTCGTCCAGGATGTACCCCACCCCGTTCGACATGCCGGCGCCGAAGTTGCGGCCGGTGTCACCCAGGACCACCACGACGCCGTCCGTCATGTACTCGCAGCCGTGGTCCCCGATCCCTTCGACGACCGCGCGGGCGCCCGAGTTGCGGACCGCGAACCGCTCGCCGGCCGCGCCGGCGACGAAGAGGTTTCCGCCGGTCGCGCCGTAGAGGACTGTGTTCCCCACGAGCACCGCGGGGGTGCGGTCGAAGTTCGTCTCCGAAGGCGGACGGATGATGATCTCGCCGCCAGACATCCCCTTGCCCACGTAGTCGTTCGCCTCCCCGGTCAGGGTGAGACGGACGCCGCGCGAGAGGAAGGCGCCGAAGGACTGCCCCGCGGAGCCGCGGAAGGTGAGGTCGATCGTGCCGTAGGAGAGGCCGGTGTCGCCGTAGCGCTCCGCGACGACGCCAGAGAGGCGCCCGCCGACGGTGCGGTCGGTGTTCTTCACCGCGTACGAGAGCGAGACCTGCTTACCGGAGTCGATGTTGTCCTTCGCCTCCAGCAGGATCTCATCGTCCAGCCGCTTCCAGTCGGGGCGGTCATTCCGCTCCACGGTGCGCTTGTGCGGCTCGCGGTTCTCCGGGTCGACCGGCTTGATGATCCGCGAGAGGTCCAGGCGGTGCCAGCGGTGGGCCGGGTCGCCCTCGATCTGCTCCAGCAGGTCGGCGCGGCCGATTACCTCGTCCACGCTGCGGTAGCCGAGGCTGGCGAGGATCTCGCGCACCTGGCGGGCGATGTGGGTGAGGTAGGTCACCAGCATCTCGGGCGAGCCGAAGTACTTGGCGCGCAGGTCCTCGCGCTGGGTGGCGACACCGACGGGGCAGGTGTTCAGGTGGCACTGGCGCGCCATCTTGCAGCCGACCGCGATCATCGCCGTGGTGCCGAAACCGTACTGCTCGGCGCCGAGCATCGCGGCAACGAGGACGTCACGGCCGGATCGCATACCGCCGTCCGCGCGGAGCGTCACGCGCCCGCGCAGCCGGTTCATCACCAGCGCCTGGTGGGTCTCGGCCAGTCCGATCTCCCACGGCGAGCCGGCGTACTTCACGGAGGAAAGCGGGCTCGCGCCCGTGCCGCCCTCGGCGCCGGAGATCTGGATGATGTCCGCGTACGCCTTTGCCACGCCGGCGGCGACGACGCCCACGCCCTCGGTGGAGACGAGCTTCACGCAGACGCGCGCGCTCGAGTTCACCGTCTTCAGGTCATAGATGAGCTGGGCGATGTCCTCGATCGAGTAGATGTCGTGGTGCGGCGGCGGCGAGATCAGCGGCGTCCCGGGCATCACGTGCCTCAGCGTCGCGATGTACGGGTTCACCTTGGTGCCCGGAAGCTGGCCGCCCTCGCCGGGCTTCGAGCCCTGCGAGATCTTGATCTCCAGCTCCTCGGCCGCCACGAGGTACGCCGGGGTCACGCCGAAGCGCCCCGAGGCCACCTGCTTGATCTTCGAGTTGGCGTCGCGCTTGTCCCCGTCCGGGTTGTAGCGCCGCGGGTCCTCGCCGCCCTCGCCCGTGTTCGAGCGGCCGCCGAGGCGGTTCATCGCGCGGGCGATGTCCTCGTGAGCCTCCGGGGAGAGCGCGCCGAGCGACATCGCGCCCGTCACGAAGCGGCGGGTGATGTTCTCGACGGGCTCGACCTCGGAGATGTCGATCGGCTCCCGGTCGGGCGCGAACTTGAGGAGGTCTCGGAGCGCACCTGCGGGCGCGTTCCCCAGCACCTCCAGGTACTCGCGGTACGCGGCATCGCCCACCTCGTCGTTCACGTGATCGAGGCCGGACTGCGCGACGTTCTGGAGCGCCCGCCACATCGACGGGTTGTACGCGTGGTACTCCCCGTCGCGACGGAACTTGTACCAGCCGCCGTGGGCGAGCTTGTCGGTCTCCGGAAACGCCTTCTGGTGGCGCGCGTACACGTCCGAGGCGATCTGCTCGTAGCCGATCCCGCCGATGCGGCAGGTGGTGCCGGTGAAGGACTTGTCGACGACGTCCTGGCCGATGCCCAGCGCCTCGAAGATCTGTGCGCCGTGGTAGGAGGACACCGCGGAGATGCCCATCTTCGACATGATCTTGAGGATGCCCGTGTCCACGGCCTTCGCGTAGTGCTTCAGGACTTCCTCGACCGGCTCGTCGCCGAAGTCACCATTGGCGTGGGCCGACCGGATCGCGGCGAAGGCGAGGTACGGGTTCACGGCGCTGGCGCCGAAGCCGATGAGCGAAGCGAAGTGATGGACATCACGCGCGTCGCCGGCCTCCGCGATCAGGCTCGTCTTCATGCGGCGGCCCTGGCGGATCAGGTGGTGGTGCACGGACGAGACCGCCAGGAGCATCGGGATCGGCGCCCACTCGCGGTCGACCAGGCGGTCGCTGATGACCAGCACCGTGTGGCCCTCGTCGGCTGCGATCACGGCGGCGGCGCAGAGGTCGTCCAGCGCACGCTCGAGCGCGGCGGGGCCATCGTCGACCCGGAAGCGCGCATGAAGCGTCGCGACCTTCACGTCCTCGTTCTGCATCCGCTTGATCGCGGACAGCTCGGAGTCGTCGAGGAGCGGGCTCGTGAGGTGGAGCAGGCGCGCCGCCTCCGGCACGGACTCGAGGAGTGAGCGGTGCCGCCCGAGCAATGTGTCCAGCGACATGACGATCTCCTCGCGGACGGAGTCGATCGCCGGGTTGGTCACCTGCGCGAAGCGCTGCTTGAAGTAGGTGTAGAGGAGGCGCGGCTCGTCCTGGAGGACGGACAGTGGAGTGTCGTCCCCCATCGAGCCGACGGCTTCCTTGCCGTCCTCGGCCATCGGCTTGAGGACGTACTCGAGCTCCTCGTGGGTGTAGCCGTGCAGCTGCTGGAGCGTCTCGATGTCGTGCTCGACGCCGTAGGCGCTCGAGTGCCCGTTCGAGCCCTCCGTGCGGAGGGACATGAGGTTGCGGCGCACCCAGGAGCCGTAGGGCCGGCGCGAGGCGACCTCGCTCTTGATCTCGTCGTTGTGCAGGAACTGCCGCCGGACCGTGTCGACGGCGATCATCTCGCCGGGACCGAGGCGGCCGGACTCCGCGACATCGCCGGCGGCGAGCTCGACGAGGCCGACCTCGGAGCCCATGACGACCAGGCCGTCACGCGTGACCTGATAGCGCGCGGGGCGCAGGCCGTTGCGGTCCATGATCGCCGCGACCTGGACGCCGTTCGTGACGGCGATCGCCGCCGGGCCGTCCCAGGGCTCCGTCAGGCACGCGTGGTACTCGTAGAACGCCCGCAGGGAGGCGTCCAGGTTCGGCATGTTCTCCCACGCCTGGGGGATCAGCATCATCACCGAGTGGAGGAGGTCGCGCCCGGAGAGGACGAGGAGCTCCAGCACCTCGTCGAACGACGCGGTGTCCGAGCCGATCGGCCGGATCACCGGCGCGAGGTCCTCGATGTCGTCGCCCCAAACCGGCGAGGCAAGCTCCGGCTCACGCGCGAGCATCCAGTTGCGGTTGCCCAGCAGCGTGTTGAACTCGCCGTTATGCGCCGTCATACGGAACGGCTGCGCCAGCTGCCAGGACGGCAGCGTGTTGGTCGCGAAGCGCTGGTGGTACAGCGCGATCGAGGAGACGACGCGGTCGTCCTTGAGGTCCGGGTAGAAGTCCGCCAACGCCGGGGCGATCATCATCCCCTTGTAGACCACGGTCGTGGAGGACATCGAGACGACGTACGTGTCATCCAGCTCCTCCACCTGGAGGCGGTGCTCCGCGCGACGTCGCGCGAGGTAGAGCGAGCGATCGAACTGCGGCCCCTGCTGGTCGGCGGGACGGCGGAGGAGCAGCTGCTCAAAGCCGGGCAGCGACTCCAGGGCCTGCGGCCCCAGCACGGAGTTGTCGGTCGGGACCACACGCCAGCCGATGACCTCGACGCCGGCGCGGCGACACTCCTCTTCGAAGATCTCGCGCGCCCGCGGGCGGTCGGACTCGGCGTGCGGCAGGAAGATCATGCCCACGGCCAGGTCGTCCGTGCTGACGTCCGCGCCCATGGCCTGCAGGGTGTCCTGGAGCAGCTCGAACGGGATCTGGATCGTGATCCCGGAGCCATCGCCCGTCAGCGGGTCGGCGTTCACCGCACCGCGGTGGGTGAGCGCGTCCACGGCCTGGATCGCCATCTCCACCACCCGCCGGCTACGGGTGCCGGTGGTCTCCGCGATGAAGCCCGTACCACAGGCGTCATGGAAGTCCTCGGGGCGGACCAGGTAGCCGAGGTCGGCGCCCGGCTTCGGAGCCTGCTTGGACGCCGACTTCGAGGCAGCGACACCCTGGACCGTGGCGGTCAGGCGGGAGTTCGGCATCGAAGAAGGAGTAGGGCTCACGGAGGGGTCCTCTGAAATAGACGCGATCCCCTTGCGAAAGAGGAACGCCGATTCTACCGCAGCCACCAAGGTGACCCGGCAGTTGGTTTGCGCCTTTTGTCACAAGGCGCCCGCACTATACCCGATTCGTTACGGCTTGCACATATGCCCGACACGGCGTTGGGGCATCCTCGATCATCCCCTCGATTACACCCATAATCATTATCGAACCGCCGCGTTGAGATTCCTCTAGGCTTGGCACGAGATGCCATCGGGCGACGGCACCGTTGGGGACCTCCCGGCCCCCTCCCGAGTGCGAGGTAGCGGAGGCGGCAGCAGATGCGTGGAGTCTTCTCACGGGCCCTGGGGGCCGGTGTCATGGTGTTCGCCCTCGCAGGGTGTGCGAGCGGCGACGGCGGTGGTTCGGGAAGCGGCGACGACGCCGGTGGCGCGCCTGGGGGCCCGGCTACCGACGCGGGCCCCGCGCGGTTCGTCAGCGATGACGCGCTGACCGTGTGCGTCGATGCCCCCAAGTATCCGTTCGCGTTCCAGTCCCCCGGCGGCGACTGGCTTGGCTCGGACATCGAGGTCGTCGAGCACCTCGCCGCCGAGCTCGACCGTGAGCTCGTGGTGGTGCCGGTCCCCTTCGATGGCATCTGGCGGCGGCCCGCAGCCGCCGAGTGCGACCTCGCCGTGGCGGCGATCACGATCACCGACGCCCGCCGTGCAGAGGCCGCGTTCACACGCTCCTACCTCGATGCCGGCCAGGCGCTCGCCGTCCGCACCGAGGACGAGGGGGCGTACGCCCTCCTCGCGGATCTCGGTGGGCAGGCCATCGGCGTGAAGGCCGGCACGACTTCCGAGGAGTACCTGCGGGGGCACCTGCCGGCAGGCGCGTCCCTCGTGACCTACCCGGACACCGAGGCGATGTTCATCGCCCTCGGCGCCCGCGAGGTCGAGGCCGTGCTGGCCGACCTTCCGATCGCCGGATACCGCTCGACGCTGGACGCGGCGCTCTCCGTGACGGAGATCATCGACACCGACGAGCATTACGGACTCGCGGCCGCCAGTTCGAACACTGGCCTCGTCGCGACGGTCGACGAGGCCCTCGCGGCGTACCTCGCCGGTGACGACTACCGCAGCCTGCTTTCGCGCTGGTTCGGCATCCGCTAGGGCGCACCGCCCCCACGGGGAGCGGGGAGGGAAACGGCCCGAGATCGGCATCGAATAAGCGCGGTTGAGTCTCAGTAAAAGGCAAGAGACTGAAGATCGCCGTAGGGCGGCGGGGTGTTACGTTCCGTCGGGTGAAGGCTCAGCGGTCGCGGGCTCCGAGGTGGTGGGCGGGGGCGTTGATCGCCGTCGTCGTGGCCCTCACCCTCGTCAGCCCCGCCGACTTCGCCGCCGCGCAGACAGAGCCTGACGATCCGCAGGCCGTGAAGGAAGCGCCGGAGCGGATCACCACGCTCGATGACCTCGGCTTCGGCGACTCCGCCGCCTTCGGCGCGGCCGCCCAGCTGGACTTCTTCTTCTCCGGCAGCGGCGACTATGAGATCGGTGATGACTCGCGCATCGTCGTCGACCTGACCCACTCGAACCTGCTCGACCCTGAGCAGTCCGCCGTCGCGGTTGCCTTCAACGACCGCCCGCTGCTGGCGATCCAGCTCGACGAGACGAACATCACCGGCGGCAGCTACGACATCCCCGTACCCGCGGACCTCATCGAAGAGGACTTCAACAAGCTCACCTTCACCTTCAACATGACCACCGGCCTCTTCTGCGAGTCCTCGGCCGGGGCCGCGCTGTTCGCGACCGTGCTGGGCAGCACCTTCTTCGAGATGGACTTCGCGAACGACCCACCGATCCCGCGGCTACAGGACCCGAACCTCTCCCAGTACCCCTACCCCTTCTTCCGCCCGGGCTACCCGATCGTGGCGCCGGTGATCATCGGCATCCCGGACAACCCGACGGGCGAGGAGCTGACGGCGGCCTACCAGCTGGCAACCGGCCTCGCCGCGCGGGTCTTCTTCGAGCTCGACCTTGTCCGCATCCGTCGCGTCAACAACATCGAACCGGCCGAGCTGGCGCGGCATCAGCTGATCCTGGTGGGCACTCCCCAGCGCAACCCGCTCACGCTCCAGGCGCTGCGCGACACCGAGTCGACGTACAACTCGCAGACCAACTCGTTCGAGCGCCAGGGAATCGACCTCCAGGAGGACTCGGGCTACCTCGCGCTCGTGGAGTCGCCGTGGAACGACCTCTACCAGGTGCTCCTCGTGACGGGGGAGACGGCGGCGGCCGTCCGCCGCGGGGTGGACGCGCTCACCCTGGATGAGCCGTCCGCGCTGCTGGCGGGGCCCGAGGCGGTCCTGCTCGAGCCGGTCATCCCGCCCGTGACCCCGGCCTTCCAGCAGACCTTCACCTTCCTCGACGCCGGCACGAGCGAGAGCACCGTCCGCGGCCAGGCCGGCACCGTCTCGGTCGCCTTCAGCGCCCCGGCGGCGGCGCCGGACTCGACCGGGCAGATGGACCTCGTGCTGTCGTACCCCGAGGGGCTGGACCCGCGCCGCTCGAACATCATCGTGGAGCTCAACGGGCAGACGATCGCCACCGTCCTCATCAACGAGGAGGAATCGCACCGCACCTCCTACCGCGTCGACCTGCCGTGGGACACGCTGCGCATCGGCCCGAACACGGTGACCCTGCGCGCGAACCTCTACTTCGAGGAGTCACTGGTGCTTGCGCCCTGCGAGTCGCCGGCGCCCGAGCGGCTGTGGCTCACGATCCACGACGACTCCGCGATCCGGCTCCCGCAGACCGGGGGCGAGGCGACCGGGTCCAACCTCGGCGCGCTGCCGTACCCGTTCGCGGGCCTGCGCGGCATCCGCGACACCGTCGTCGTGGTGAATGCGCTGGACCGTGACGCCCTCCGCGCCGGGATGCTCACGATGGTCGCGCTGGGCCGGGCATTCGGAGCGCAGAACGTCTTCACCGTGCAGAGCGTGCTGGAGGCGACCCCGGAGACGCTGGGCGACAACCATGTGATCGCGATCGGCGTGCCACCGACCACGCCCCTCGGGCAGGAGCTGGAACGCATCCTCCCGCTTGTCCTCCGTGAAGGCGGCTCGAGGGCGCTCGTGGAGGAGGAAGGCACGCTGACCGAGATCCTGGACTCCTCGCGCATCGGCGCGATCCAGGAGGTCGAGGTGCCGTGGGCGCCCGGGCGCGCGCTGCTCTCGATCAGCGGCACGGACGCGACTGCGCTCGGCTGGGCCGCCGACGCGATCGTCGAGCGTTCGCTCGACGGCAACGTCGCCCTGCTGCAGTCAGCAACACAGATCAACACCTTCGATCTGCAGCGCCTCGCGATCGGAAGCCCGGAGGACATCCTCGAGGATCGCTTCACCGAGGAGGACACGCGCCTGCGGACGATCATCTCCGTGTCGCTGATCGCGGCCGGGGCAGTCCTGGTGCTGATCCTCTACGCGTTCCGACGGCGCATCCGGCCGCGGTTCGCCCGGGGGCGCCGCCGCTAGGCGCGCGCCACGCGCGGCGACGGGCCTAGCCCAGCTCCACCTCGGGGCGCTCTTCCCACACGATCTGCCGCGCGACGAGGTCGTCGAGCTCGCTCGCGTCCACGCCCAGCATTTCGCGGAGCACCTCGCGGCTGTGCTCGCCCATGTCGGGCGAAGTGCCACGGATGCCCGCCGGGGTGCGGGAGAGCTTCAGCGGGCTGTTCGCCAGGCGGACCGACCCAAAGGTGCGATGCGGCACCTCGGGGAGCATGTCGCGCTCGGCGACCTGTTCCATCGCGGCGGCCTCGGCGATCGTGTTGAGCGGCCCGCAGGGGATGCCGTACTGCTCCAGCGCCGCGACCCACTCGGCCGTCGTGCGCTGCTTGAACGCCGCCTGCAGCAGCGGCTCCAGCTGGGCGTGGTTCCTCGAACGCGCCGCCGCCGAGTGGAACCGCTCGTCGTCGATGAGCTCCGGGACGCCGAGCTCGGAGCAGAGCAGCGCCCACTGGTTGGGCACGCTCCACGCGAGCGCCAGCACCATCCAGCCGTCGGCGGTCGGGAAGGCCTGGAACGGCACCGCCGAGGGGTGTCGCGTGCCGAGGCGCACCGGCTCCTCCTTCGTCAGGTGGTAGCGCATGTACGCGTTCTCCTGGATCGCGATCTGGCAGTCGAGCATGGAGATGTCGACCATCTGGCCGCGTCCGGAGCGCTCCCGCTCCTGCAACGCCGCGAGGACCCCGATCGCGCAATAGAGACCCGCCGCGACGTCACCCAGCGAAAGGCCGGGGCGGGCGGGATCGCCGTCCGGGTAGCCCGTGACTGACATGACGCCGCCGGCGCCCTGCACGATGACGTCGAGCGCCGGCTTCTGGCGCATCGGGCCGGTCTGACCGTACCCGGAGATCGCGGCATAGATCAGCCGTGGGTTTACCTCGGACAGCTGGGGGTAGCCGAGGCCGAGCGCCTCCATCTTGCCCGGCGTGAAGTTCTCGACGACGACGTCGGCCTCCCGCACGAGGCGGATGAAGAGCGCCTTCCCCTCTTCCGACGTCAGGTCGAGGGCCATCGACCGCTTGCCGCGGTTCACGGAGAAGAAGTAGCCGGACTCTCCCTCGATCATCGGGCCGGTGGTGCGGGAGACGTCGCCGTACGGCGGTCGTTCCACCTTGATCACGTCGGCGCCGAGGTCACACAGCGTCAGCGTGCAGAAGGGACCGGAGAGCACCCAGGTCAGGTCCAGCACCCGGATCCCCAGCAGCGGACCGTTCGTGGGCAGTGGTGGCATGGTCCCCTCCCGGGAGTGCAGCGCTGGATCAGGTCGCGGCGGGCGCGGGCCTCGAGGCCTTCCTTGCGCCGCGCAGCGCGACGTACACGCCGGACAGCACGACCGTCCCGCCCAGCAGTTCGAGCAGTGTAGGCACCTCGTCCGTCACCAGTCCGGCGATGGCGATGGCGATGGCGGGCTCACCGAGGATCGCGACGGCGACGACGCCGGCCGGCACGGCCCCGAGGGCGAAGTTGATCGAATTATGTCCGATCAGATGCGACACGACGGCCATCGCGGCGATGAACAGGTACGCCTCGGGCGCGAGCCCCCGCACCGGGTCACCTGTCGCGAGCGCACCCCCGAGCAGTCCGAGCGCGGCCACCGCGTAGACCACCGACGTGTACGAGGTGAACGAGAGCTGCTGCCGCGCGTGCCGCCCGATCACCACGTAGACGCTGATCGCCCCTGCCCCGAGCAGCGCGAGGAGGTTCCCCCACTGCGTCCCGAGGTCCCCCCAGTCGTCGCTCACGAGGATCACGGCGCCCGCGAGGGCGATCGCCGTCCCCGCGACGACGGGGCGCGTCGGCCGCTCGCGCAGGAACACCCACGCACCGAGGCTCACGAAGATCGGCTGCGCGGTCACGAGCACCACCCCCGTCGCGATCGAGGTGCGCTCCAGCGACGCCACCCAGAGCGCAAAGTGCGCGGCGAGCGCCAGCCCCGACAGCACGAGCAGCCCGGCCTGCCCGCGCGGGAGGCCTCGGATGTCGTCCGTGCCGGAGGCCGCCGCGACGCCGAGCATCACCGGCGCGGCGATCGAGAGGCGGATCGCGGCGATCGCGAGGGCGCCCGCGCCTTCGTCGAGGGCGAGGCGGATGAGCGGCGCCGCCCACGAGACGCCGACGACACCGAGGAGCAGGACGATCAAGGAGCGCGCCGGCATGGGCGCGAATCTAGCAGCCCGGGCCGGAGAGGCGGCGGCGGCGGAAGTTGACACGCTGCGCCGGGATCGCGAACGTGAGCCTGCGCCCGGCGCACCGAGCACCGGACGCACATCCTGAACGAGGTACCCGGTGCGCATCGGCGTGGTGTTCCCGCACAACGACCTCAGCGGCGACCCCGGTGCGATCCGGGCGCACGCTCAGGCTGCCGAGGCCGCGGGCTACGACCACTACGTCGCCTATGACCACGTGGTCGGCGCGCTGCGCGACCGCCCGGGTGGCTTCACCGGTCCCTACGACCATGAGACGGGCTTCACAGAACCGTTCGTACTGTTCGCACACCTCGCCGCCATCACCACGTTCATCGAGCTGGTCGCGGGGGTGATCATCTTGCCGCAGCGCCAGACCGCGCTGGTCGCGAAGCAGGCCGCCGACGTGCAGATCCTGTCGCAAGGGCGCCTTCGGCTCGGCGTCGGCCTCGGCTGGAACGAGGTCGAGTACGAGGCGCTGGGCCAGGACTTCCGGACGCGTGGGCGGCGCATGGACGAGCAGGTCGAGCTGCTGCGCCGGCTCTTCGAGGAGCCCGTGGTGGACTTCGACGGTCGCTTCGACCGCATCCCGCTGGCCGGCATCAAGCCGCACCCGCCGCGACGCATCCCGATCTGGATGGGCGGCAGCGCCGACGCCGTCCTCGACCGCGTCGGGCGGCTCGCCGACGGCTGGCTGCCGCTGCTGCGCGACCCCGGCGACCTGGCGATCCCGCTCGCGAAGATCCACCATGCCGCCGAGGAGTCCGGCCGCGACCCGTGGGACATCGGCGTGAACCCGCAGCTCCGGCTCACGGGCGACGTCCCCCGGGACATCGAGCTGGCCGGCCGCTGGATCGAGGCCGGCGCGACACACCTCACGGTGAGCACCCTGGGCCGCGGTCACCGCACGCCGGCGGACCACATCGAGGACATCGAGGTGTTCAAGCAGGCCTGGGACGACGAGCGCTAGCAGTCGCCCGGGACAGGCTCGGAATCAAGGACGGGGCGAGGCGCGGAGGCGTACCGGATGAGTGAGTCGAGCATTGACTGAGTCGAGCATTGACTGGGACGCCTGGACGCACCAGGCGACGGAGTGGCTCTCCGACTACATCCGCGTCGACACGGTGAACCCGCCCGGGAACGAGACGCGCGCCGTCGAGTGGATCGGGCGCATCCTCGACGCCGAGGGCATCCCGTGGGAGACATACACGCCCAACGGGGACGAGTCGCGCAAGACACTGGTCGCGCGCCTCCCCGGCGACGGTTCACGCGGCAAGCCGGTGATCTTGCTGAACCACACGGACGTCGTCCCCTTCGAGCGCGCGCACTGGACCGTCGAGCCGCTCGGCGGGGAGATCCGCGACGGCTACATCTGGGGGCGCGGCGCGCAGGACATGAAGGGGATGGGCATCATGGAGCTCGTCACCTTCCTCATCCACAAGCGCCTGGGACTCCCGCTCACCCGCGACCTCGTCTTCATCGCCGTCGCGGACGAGGAGGCCGGCTCCGAGTACGGCGTCGAGTTCCTCGACCGCGAGCACCCGGAGCTCTTCGACTGCGAGTACGTCATCAACGAGGGCGGCGGCGGCGCCACCGAGGTGCTGGGCAAGGAGCGCAACGCGTTCAACATCGGCGTCGCGGAGAAGGGGCCGCTGTGGCTCACGCTCCGCGCGCACGGCCGCCCCGGCCACGGCTCCGTACCGCACGACGACAACGCGGCGGACCGCCTCGTGCGCGCCCTGCAGCGCATCCAGGACTGGGACCGCCCGCTCGCGCCCTCCCCCGAGGTGCAGGAGTACTTCCGGCAGCTCCACGAGCACGGCATCCTCGACCGTGAGCCGAGCCCCGAGGTGCTCGCGGAGATCGCCGAGGCGAACCCGCGGATGCGCTCCGTGCAGATGAACTCGATCTCGCTGACGACACTCACCGCCGGCGTGAAGCACAACGTCATCCCCGCCACCGCCGAGGCGACCCTCGATATCCGACTCATCCCGGGCTACGACCCGGAGCAGTTCATCCGCGAGATCACCGAGGTGATCGGCGACGAGAAGGTCGAGGTCGAGCGTGTCTTCGCCTCGGCCTCGCCGGCCTCCTCGATGGACACGGAGCTGTACGAGATCATGAGCCGCGAGGCGAAGCGGCTGGTGGAGGACGCGATCATCCTCCCGGGCGTCTCGACGGGGTTCACCGACTCGCGTGTCTTCCGCCGGCGCGGCATCACCTCCTACGGCTTCGTGCCGACGCTGACCGCGCCCGAGGACCAGGGCCGCGTCCACGGCAACGACGAGCGGCTGTCGATCGACAATCTGCGGCTGGGCATGCAGATCCTCCACCACACGGTGCGGGGCATCTGCGGCTGACGGAGCCCTGCACGCGAGGGCAGCCTCGACGGGCCTCGAGGCGCGGCGGAACGGGCCGCGGGGCTAGCCGAGGGCGCTAAGATGCCGCAGCGATCAGGCGATTCGACGGCCGACCGCGAGGCGCGAGTCCCGCGCGGTCTCCGGGTCCTCGCGCGTTCCGGGAGGGAACAGCCATGAAACTCGACCAGGTGAAGACGATCGGCATCCTCGGCGGTGGCGTGATGGGCGGCGGCATCGGCCAGGTGATGGCGGTCGCCGGCTACGACGTGGTCATCCGGGACCTCAACGACGAGATCATCGAGAACACCCGGGACGCGATCTTCGAGTCCAAGTGGGGCATGAAGCGCGCCGTCGAGGTGGGCAAGCTCCCGTTCGACACCTGCGTGGAGGCGATGCAGCGCTTCACCTTCACGACTGACGTGAAGGGCCTCGCGGACTGCGACATCGTGATCGAGGCCGTGCCGGAGAAGCTGGACCTCAAGCAGCAGGTCTTCGCGGAGCTGGACGAGATCGTGAAGCCCGAGGCGATCTTCGCCTCCAACACCTCCGGCTTCGTCATCGAGGACATCGCCAAGAACGTCCTGGAGTCGCGCAAGCAGCAGTTCGCCGGGATGCACTTCTTCAACCCGGTGCCGGTGATGAAGACCTGCGAGGTGATCTACACCCCGCAGACGAGCCAGGAAACGATCGACACCCTGAAGGGCGTCGCGGAGAAGGCGCGCAAGGTCGTCCCGATCGTGAAGGACATGCCCGGCACCTACGGCTTCATCGTGAACCGCATCTTCGCGGCCGCCCGCCGCGAGGCGGACAAGCTGGTCGAGGACGGCATCGCCTCGAAGGAAGACATCGACCAGGCGATGATCTTCGGTCGCAACTGGCCGACCGGCTTCTACGGCCAGCGCGGCGGCATCGGCAAGCAGTGGTAGCAGACCGGTGATCGTCGACCAGGAGGCGCTCGGCTGCGCCTCCGTCGCTGCGGGACTCGACGCCCTCGGACGCCTCGAGCCGGAACTGCGGGAGCGGTTCCGGCTCGATAAGACCACGCGCTCCGCTCAGACGGGCGGCAGCGCCCAGTGGTGCATCGCCTACCAGCTCGGGCTGGTGACCAACCCCGCGGACACCACCGGCACCACGACACCCCGCGTTGCCGCCCAGCTCACCATCCAGCACCGCAACTCCGAAGCGATGCTCTTCGCGATCGCCGAGCACCGCGAGGCCATCGAGGAAGCCGTGGGGCACCGGCTCTCGTGGCTCCCCGGCGGCGAGAGCGGCGGGAAGCTGCGCAGCATCATCCGCTCGTGGCGCGCCCTGGAGGGCGACCCACCCGAGCTGGGCGCATGGATGGCGGAGGAGCTCCTCCGGCTCAGGGAGGCGCTGCGCCCGGCCCTCGACGCGACGGTGATCGACGCGCCCTAGCGGAGGGCGCTAAGCGCCGGGGCCCGCCTCGGTCTGCGCGATGATCTCGGTAAGCCACTCCCGCAACGCCGACTCGTGCAACGGCCCGAACTTACGCTCGACGACCTCGTCGCTGTCCGGCGCGACGAACGCCCAGGCGGGATGCGCCCGCACGCCGAGCTCGTCCGCGAACGCCCCGTCCGCCTCGAGGTCGTAGTCCAGGATCACGAGGTTCACGCGATCCTGGTACTCGTGCCGGAGGTCATGGAACGCCGGCCGCGTCAGCGCGCACGGCGGGCACCAGATCGCGTCGACGAACACCAGTGTCGGCTTCCCGTTCGCCGGTAGGTACGCGCCCGTCGACGGCACGTGGTCGCCCGGCGGCTCGTACCCCACCTCCACCAGCACCGCCGGCCCCGTCGGGAAGTCGAAGTCACCCTGCGGGACGACATCCGCGACGGCAGCCGTCGCTGAGGCTGCGGTGGCCGCAGGCGTGGACGCTGGCCCCGTGGGTTCACCGTCGGAGCACGCGGTGACGGCGACGGCCGTCGCGGCAAGGGCGGCGATGAGGGCGAGTCGGGTGTGCTTCATGCCCCGAGCGTACCGAGTATCCGCGCGGAAAATGTGACGAAGCTCACGCGCCTCGAGGCCGGCGACGCCGCGCGCCGACGTGGCGCCTCAGAGGCCCCGTAGGGTCGGGGTACACTCGTCCGGAACCGCGAGGAGCGAGACATGCCCGACGACTACGGCCAGATCAGCATCGGGGTCGTGCATCCGGGCGCGATGGGGGCCGCCGTCGGCGCGTCGATCGTCGCCGCGGGTAGGCGCGTCGTCTGGACCGGGGAGGATCGCTCCGAGGCGACCCACCGCCGTGCCGACGCCGCCGGGCTCGAGGATGTCCACTGGCTGAACGCCGTGGTGAACCAGTCGGACATCATCGTCAGCGTCTGCCCGCCCCACGCCGCCCTCGAGGTGGCCCAGGACGTCCGCAACCTCGGCTTCCAGGGCATCTTCGTGGACGCCAACGCGGTCAGCCCGGACACCGCCCGCGCGGGCCAGCGCATCATCGAGAGCGTCGGCGGCGAGTTCGTCGACGGCGGCATCGTGGGCCTCCCGCCCACGAAGTCCGGCACCACGCGCCTCTACCTCAGCGGCGAAGAGGCGCGCCGGGTGGCGCGGCTCATCGAGGGCGGCCCGCTCGAGGTGGTCGTCCTCGACGCCCCCGTCGGGGCGGCGAGCGCGCTGAAGATGGCGTACGCGGCGTGGACGAAGGGCACCTCCGCCCTCCTCGCGGACATCCTCGCGCTCGCGGAGCACGAGGGCGTCCTCGGCGCGCTGGAGCAGGAGTGGGCGGGATCGCAGCCGGGCATGGACCGGCGCGCCGCCGGACTCAACGGCGCCGCCGCGAAGGCGTGGCGATGGGTGGCCGAGATGGAGGAGATCGCCGCGACGTTCGAGGCGGCGGGCCTCCCGGGCGACTTCCACCGCGGGGCCGCCGAGGTCTACCGACGCCTGGAGCAGTTCAAGGACGACCCGGACGCCCCGGGCGGCGCGGAGCTCGCCCGCCACCTGCTGCCCCAGCCCTCGACGCCGAGCGAGTCGACCGCGTCCCAGTAGCTTGATCGAGGCACCGCGGTCGCCGACGTCGATCCGGCGGGCCGCAGACCGTATTAGTCCAGTCCGCACTGTGCTATCAATCCGTGGACGTTGCGGCGACGTTGAGGCGTGCGCACGAACCGGCCATCGCTGCACCTCGCAGATACTCGCGCTACATCTCACGCATACGTAAGTGTTAGAGATTCGTCTCGGCAAAGCCCCACAACCGCAATCACGTTTGATATCAAGAGGAGGCCCGGAGCGAAGGGCCGGCGCCCCGAGGTAGGAGGGAGTCACCACGATGATCACCGTGTTGACATGGATGAAGTCGAAGCCGGGGATGGAGCCGCAGCTTCAGCAGGCGCTCGAGCGCATGGTCGAGGCCGTCGACGCCCTGGAGCCCGGGGTCGTCCGGTACTCCGTGCATCGCGCTCAGAACGCCCCGAGCGAGTTCTACCTGTACGAGCAGTACCACGACCGCGAGGCGCAGCGCGCACACGGCGAGACCGCGCACATCGCCGAGCTGCGCCGCGAGCTCCGACGCCTCACGAAGGGCCACCGCGAGCACACCAACCTCGAGGTCGTCGCCGAGGCCGTGCACGAACAACGCCCCGCTCAGCCGCCCCCCGCGCAGCGCTCGATGGGCGTCGCCGCCGGCTGAGGGCCGCGCGCCCGCCGCCACCGGGGCCCGTCCGGTCCCTCCCCCGTCCGGGGGGAGGGGTTGGGGAAGGGGCTCCCCTCCGCCTCTCGCGCGCACCCCCGGCCCCACCGCCCGATGGGCCGCCCTCGGCGCCTCCCCGTACCATCCCCCGGAACCGCATCCCCTCGGCGCGTCGAGGGCAGACCCAGGAGGCCCCGATGATCGTCGTGCTCGCGAAGCTCACCGCTCAGCCCGGCAAGGAAGCCGAGATGCAGGCCGCCCTCGAAGCGATGGTCGCCGAGGTCGACGCGAAGGAGCCGGGCGTCCTCGCCTACACGCTCCACGCCACCGAGGGCGAACCGGGGACGTTCTGGATGTACGAGGAGTACGCGGACGAGGACACCTTCAAGGCCCACGGCACCACGGACCACATGAAGGCCTTCGCCATGTCCATGCGCGACATCGCCGCCTCGCGCCCGGAGGTGATCCGCGTGTCGCCGGTGGTGGGGGTCACGCGGTAGGCCGGTCATGGAGCCTTGCGCCGCCGCGTGCGCGTGCTCGCTTCGACCACGTCGAAAAGGTGGTCGACGAAGCCGAGGATGGCGAGGGCGTCATCAGGCGAATCATCCAAGTCATGCTCGTGCGCTCGCGGATTGCGAATACCCGACATGAAACCAGCCAGGATCTGCATGTAGCCGAGTTGCTGATCCTGGTCACTCCGGCTCTTCAACCGGTTGAGCCTCAGGATCGGCTGCCGGGGTGAGAACGCCGTGTTCATCAACTGTGCACCGTCGTCGTTCAGCCCCGACTTCCGTTTCACCTTGTTGTTGAGTGCCTTGAGGCCCTCCTCAACGGCGCGGGCGTAGTACCCGTCAACGAAGAGGCTCCGGCTCGCAGTCACCAGCTCCTCGTGAGAAACCATGAAATCGAATGCTGCGAGCAGGCGCGCATGCCCATCCGACCCCTGACGGGTGGCAGCGGGCGCCTCACGGCTCGAGGCACGGGCCACGCTCCCCTGGAGTGCGCGGCCAAGGGAGATGAGGTCGGCGTGGTCCACGTGCTCCCTAGCTGACGTCGCGACCGTAGATGTGCTTCGCCATACTCGCGAACACCTGGTCAATCTGCTCCGCACTCATGGAAGGGTCTATCTGAATCTGGATCGCAATCTGTGCGATGGGCGGTTGCACTTCGACGGCGCCTCCGGCGGTCGAGTGGTGACCAAGCTGGGGGGTCGTGTTGGCTGGAGCAGGGGTGGCAGCCGGGAGAGCGGCACCGTCGAAATCGGCAAGTTCCGCCAGCGCCTGGAAGGTGCCGACCATACGGGCCACGGTGTCGGCGTTGACCTGAGGAACCGCCGCCTTCATCTGCGCCCCTAGCTGTTCCCGGGAGCGTGCGTGGGCGTTTGGGAGTGCCTCATAAAGGTCCGCGTACGCGTGCTGAATCAGCCCGCCCAGAGCTGAGCGGGACCCGCTCCGGATTGCGTGGTACCCCTCCAGCGGGGCGCCGTTCGAATCAAGAACGTTGAGGAACTTCAGGAGTGGAATGAACCGCCGGTCATTCTTGGATGTGAATCCGGCGGCTTCCAGCCAGATCGTGGTGACTTTGGGAGGGACGCCACGATCCTGAATTGCGTCCACCAACGCTCGGATCTTGTTCGGTGCAACAACGTATGGGTAGTCCGCCACCCAGTAGCCTCCAGCGGGGAGACCAGAATAGTAGCATGTTCCGAACAGCAGCGCCCCCGGCGTCTGACCGGGGGCGGTGCTGCAATCGGAGCCGTCGAGGTGAGGGCTAGCCGCGAGGCAGGCCCAGGCCGCGGGTGGCGATGATGTTGCGCTGGATCTCGGACGTGCCGCCGGCGATCGTGCTGGAGACCGCGCCGAGGTAGCCGCGGGCGGCCATGCCGCGCAGCGCTTCCGGGCGTTCCTTGTCCCAGAGCTGGCCGTAGAGGCCGAACAGCTTCAGCGTCGTCGCGGCGATGCGCTGGTTGAGCTCCGTGGTGTAGAGCTTCGACATCGACGCTTCGTGGTTCGGGATCAGGTTGCGGAGCTGGAGCGTCATGTTCAGGTAGCTGAACAGCCGCGCGATGTCCGCCTCGATCCAGCGGTCCGCGAAGGCGAGCCGCCACGAGGTCTTCTTCGACGCCTGGGTCTGCTCCGCCGGGAGCGTCTGCGCCTGCTTCAGCAGCCCTCGGAGGATGCGCTGCACGCCCACGGCGTTGCCGATGCCGGAGCGCTCGAAGTCGGTCAGGGTCATGCCCACGTACCAGCCGCGGTTCTCCTCGCCCAGGCGGTTCCGCATGGGGACGCGCACGTCCTCGAAGAACACCTCGTTGAAGGCGTGGCCGTCCGCCATGTTGATCAGCGGGCGGATGGAGACGCCCGGCGTCTTCAGGTCGAACATCAGCAGCGAGATGCCTCGGTGCTTCGGGGCGTCCGGGTCGGTGCGGGCGAGCATGTAGATCCAGTCGGCGCGGTGGGCGCCGGAGGTCCAGATCTTCTGGCCGTTCACCACGTACTCGTCGCCGTCGCGGATCGCGCGCGTCTGGAGCGAGGCGAGGTCGGAGCCGGCGCCCGGCTCGGACCAGCCCTGCGCCCAGTTGCGCTCGCCATGCAGGATCTTGGTGAGGTGCTCCTGCTTCTGCTCGTCGGTGCCGTGCACCATGAGCGTCGGGCCGATCATCATCACGCCGAAGCCGCCGACGTTGTTCACGCCGGCCTCGGCGAACTCCTCGTTGAGGACGAACTGCTCCTGCGCGGAGAGGCCGGCGCCGCCGTACTCCTTCGGCCAGTGGGGGGCGATCCACCCCTTCTGGACGAGCGCGTCGCGCCACGGCTTCATCGCGTCGGAGCCGGGGAAGTCGCCTTCCTCGAAGCCGCGGCCGCGGTTCGGGTACTTGTCGGCGTGCTCCTTCAGGAAGGCGCGCACCTCGGCGCGGAACGTGGCCTCTGCCGGGCTGTCTGCCAGGTCCATCTCAACCCTCTCTCTCGTCGATGGGCGCGCGCGGGGCCGGGATCGGCCTGCGGCGTCGCCCTCAGTGCGGGGTCGCTCGCTTATGGCTCACAGAATAATCGTTCCGAGCGCCCTCAGCACGTCCGTGATGCCGCACGCCCCCTCGTCGCGACGCGCCACGCAATTGCGAGGGAGATCGCCTGCGGGCGTTGCGACACGGCAACGGCCGAGCGCCCAGCGTGAAGGGTCGAGGGAATCGAGAGGAGCGTGCCATGACCCCACGCGAACAGACCGACCGGACAGGCGATGCGGCCGATGCGCCGAACGGGGAGCGCGCGGAACGGGCGGGCGCCCGCCGCTGGCGCCTCGTGGCGTTGGGCGGGCTCACCGCCGTGCTCACCCTCGGCGCGGTGGCCTGCTCCGACGACAACGGTGACGCCGAGGACGGCGACGACGTCCCGAATGTGAGCGTCACTCCGCTCCGCCCGGAGGCGGAGGGCACGGGCGTCCCGCGTCCGCAGGACGTGACTGGCACGATCCCGGCGCCGACGAGCGACGCGCAGACCCCGGCCACCTCGGGCGAGGTGACGCAGGTCATCATCGGCGACGACCTGGCGATGGAGGACATGACGCTCACCCCCGGCGACGCCATCGAGTGGATCAACGAGGACGACACTGCGCACACGGTCGCCTCGACGGACGGCGGCGACTGGGGCAGCGGCGAGCCGGTGAACGCTGAGCTGGAGCCGGGCGGCATGTTCGCGCATCAGTTCACGACGCCGGGTGAGTACCCGCTGGTCCTCGACGACGGCGACGTGTCCTGGACGGTGACGGTCGAGTAGCCGTTGCAGTCGGCCACCCGTCGAGCAGTCGACGATCCCGCGGGGGACGGTGAGAGCCGTCCCCCGCGTCTTGTCTGCTAGCCGGCGCGTCGGGCGAGCGCCTCCGCGTCCAGCGGGGCGAACGGTTCGAGGGAGAACATCGCCTCCACCGGCACGTCGAAGAACCGCGCGAGCCGAAGCACGAGGTCCAGGCTGGGGCAGTACTCGGCGCGTTCGATGTAGCCGATGGTCTGGTAGTGCACGCCCACGGCCTCCGCGAGCTCTCGCCGCGAGACGGCACGGTCCGTCCGGAGCGTCGGCAGTCGGGTGTAGAACTGCGGGCCGTCCTCGGCCCTGGCTCCCGAGGGGCTGCCTCGCCCCTCCTTCGGGCCCCGGGCGCCTCGACTACCAGCCATCGGACTCGTCCTCGCGAGCCAGCGCGCGCTCGTCGGGCAGGGTGGCGGCGAGGTAGAAGCCGGGCATCTGCAGCAGAATCGCCGTCACAAACGACGCAAGTCCGAAGAGGTGCGAGGCGCCGATGAGCCCGCGGGTCTCCGGGTCACCATCGAGGACTGGCGCCAGCTCGAGGCCGCCCCAGAGGGCGAACAGGACCGCGGGCCAGTACATCACCTGGAAGGCGCGGCCGCGCATCGTGCGCTCGCGCTCATCCAGCCGCGCCGGATCGAGCTCGGTGAGGCCTCGCACCGACGCGTCGAGCACGACGCCCACGACGGTCAGGACGCCGATGATCGGGAAGATCGGCCAGTAGGCGCCGCTCATGGATGTCGCGATCGGCATCGCGAGCGCGGTCCCGACATAGGCGATCGAGAGCGCCAGCCGGCGCGGCCGAGTCCGGAAGCGGTCGAAGACCGGGTGTTCGTAGAAGCGCCGCGCGTCAGGTCCGAGACCGACGGCGCCCGTCGCGAGCCGCATCAGTGCCTCCTCGGAGGTGTGCATCTTGTTCGTTCTGTAGTGTATTTACTACTCATGGACGTGTCAACACGCACGACTCGGACTCAGCACGTAACCAGAAGCCCCCGCTCGCGCGGGGGCTTCTGGTTACGTGGGCCGCCTCGGACGGTGGGTGCGCCCTCAGGCGTCCTTCCAGCGGATCGATTGCCGTGGGCAGGTGAGGATGGCGCGCTCGACCTGCTCGTGGAGCTCGTCGGGCACGGGGTTCACCTTCACCTGCGACCAGTCGTCGTCGTCGTCGAGCTTGAAGACGTCCGGCGCGCTCTCGACGCATTTGCCGTGCAGCTCGCACGTCATCTCGTCGACCATGACCTCGCGTGGCATCGCTGCCCTCTTCCTAGCCGGCTTCCCCGGGGTCGATCACCGCCGCCCCGTGTGGTTGCGCTACTTGTAGTCGACCTCGAGGTGCTTGATGCCGTTGATGAAGGAGGAGCGGAGGCGATCCGGCTCGCCGGTCACCTTGATGTCCGGGTAGCGGTCGAACAGCTCCTCGAACATCACCTTGATCTCCTTGCGCGCGAACCCGGCGCCGAGACAGAAGTGCTCGCCGATGCCGAACGCCAGGTGGTCATTCGGCGTCCGCTCGATGTCGAAGCGGTACGGGTCCTCGAAGACCTCCTCGTCCCGGTTGGCCGAGGGGTACCACATGATCACCTTCTCGCCGGCGCTGATGCGCTGGCCGCGGACCTCGAAGTCCTCGGTCGCCTCGCGGGTCATGTGGTGGAGCGGGGAGGTCCAGCGCAGGATCTCCTCCACGGCGCCGTCGATGTAGCGGGGCATGTCGGACTGGAGCTTCGCGCGCTCCTCCGGGTTGCGGTCGAGGACGACCATCCCGCCGGAGATGGCGTTGCGCGTGGTCTCGTTGCCGGCGACCACGAGGAGGTTGCAGAAGGCGAGGATCTCGCCCTCGGTCAGCTTGTCTCCATCGACCTCGGCTTCGAGCAGGAGCGAGATGAGGTCGTCCTGCGGGTGCTTCCGACGGTCGTCCATGACGTCCCGGAAGTACTGCGCCATCCGCATGTTGCCTCGGCGCGCGGTCTCCTTCGCGATGTTCGTGTGGCCGGACTCGCCGGTCTGCGCCTGCTGGTACTCCGGGTCGCCTGCGCCGAGCGCCGCGTTGGTCAGCTCGAACATCAGGTCCCAGGACTCGCGAGGCAGCCCCATCAGTCCGCAGATCACCGCGAGCGGCAGGCGGCTCGAGACCTCGAGGACGAAGTCGCCGGATGTCCGGTCCCCGATCTCGTCGAGGATCTCGCGCGTCATCTGCCGGATCTTCGGCTCCATGGAATTCACGGCGCGCGGAGTGAAGCCCTTGTTCACCAGCCGCCGCATCTTCACGTGCCGCGGCGGGTCCATCGTGATGATGCTGCTGGTGCCCTCGCCGCGTGGGCGGGCCGCCTCGGCGGCCGCATCGTCGGGATCCTGCTCGCGCTCGCCGGACCCGGCGATGCCCTTCGAGGAGATGAATATCTCCGGGTGCCGGGAGATCGTGAGGATGTCCTCGTACTTGGTCATGGACCAGAAGCCGTTGGCCCGCGCCGAGCCCGGGTTCCAGTGGACGGGCGCCTCGCTGCGGAGCACACGGAACGCCTCGTGGAACTCGTCGTGCAGGAACAGGTTGACGTTGTGCAGGTTGATGTCGTGGGTGGCCTTCTCGGCGACCATGGAGCCCCCTCTCGCCGAAGCGCGTGGTCAGACGCGCGGCATTCCCCGTGCCGGCGCGTCATTACTCGCATGATAGATACATACAGGCTGCATGTGTTGTAAGCGGCAGCGTCGCCTTCAGGATTTATCGCCGACTGTCCCCGCCGTCGGAGGGTGCCCACCGGGCGGGGGCGGGTGCGCGACATCGCGCAGCGGGCGGAAGTGCGTGAGCGGCACGTCGTACCCCGGGTAGCGGTCCCACTCCCGCCGCACCCGAGGGATGCCCCACGCTGGGTCCGGCCGCCAGTCGAGGTACGAGCCGTCGAAGGGGAAGCGCCTCGCCTCGATGTCGGCGATGACCTCGCGGCCGGTGACGTAGAACTGGCGCACCTCCGCCTCCGTGTAGACCTCGAGGTCAGTCCAGCGCGGCAGCTGGTGCTCGTCCTTCCACCACCACTGGAGGTCAGGCATCACGACGATGTCGAGGATGTCGTCCGTGGTGTCTACGCCGATCGGCGTGCGCACGTGCGGCGAGTCGAGGTTCACGTACCACCCGAGGAACTCGTGCGGCGGCTCGGGCCGCCAGTGGAACCACACCGAGTATCGCTTCCCCGGCGGCATCAGCCGGAGCACGTCGCCACGCCGGAACTCGTCGTACGGATGATCCCCGTGCACCTGGTCCGGCAGCTCAGACCAGTCCGCCATGTCCACGCGCTTCATCCTCGTCCCGACCGGCATCCACAGGGCGAGGAGGTCCTCCCGGTCCTCGACGACAACGTACGGCCACCCGAGAAGCTTCCCCGGCTTCCACTTCACGACGGCGTCGGAATGCCCCACGTAGCGCAGCGTGATCTCGTCACCTGGCCGCCAGCGCTGGACCGCCTCGTCCGAGTGGTGCGTCATCGATACCCCCGGGAATGCGACGAGGGCGGGTTGCCCCGCCCTCGTCCGTCCGTCGTGCTGCGAACGTCTATCCGCGGGTGGTCGTCAGCCAGCCGAACTTCTGCGGCTTGCGGCGGGCGTCCGGATCCAGCGGGACGTTGATGAGGCTCGGGCCGTTGATCGCGAGCGCGTCCTTCAGGGCCTGGTCCAGCTCCTCGGAGCTCTTGGCGTTGAAGGCAGCACCGCCCAGGCCCTGCATCATGATGTCGTACCGCGCCTCGAGGCTCATGCCGCCGACGGGCTTCTGGGCCCGTTCGAACAGCTCCGCCTGGTGGCCACCGATGCCGCCGTTGTTGAACACGATCCAGGTGATGGGCAGGTTGTAGCGGACCGCCACCTCGCATTCGGTCCCGGCGAAGCCGAACGCCCCGTCACCCTGGAGGCAGATCACGCGCTTGCCCGGGTTGGCGACCGCCGCCCCGATCGCGAACCCGTGGCCGAGGCCCATCGAGCCGAACGAGCCGGCGTCGAGGCGGGTGCGCGGAAGGTGCTGGTCGATCACCGTGCGCGAGATGTCCATCGTGCTCGCGCCCTCCGCGACGAAGATCGCGTCGTGCGGCAGCACCTCGTTGATCGAGCGCAGCGCGCGGTAGTAGCCGAGCGGGCTCGTCTCCTCCTGCTGCATGTGCTCGACGGCCTCGGCGTTCTGACGCGCCTCGGACCGCACGGTCTGGAGCCACTCCGAGTCCTGCGGGAACTGCCACCCGTCCTCGTCGAGGACGTCGAGCAGCTGCTGCAGCGTCGCCTTCGCGTCGCCGATCATGCCCACCTCGGTCGGCACGTTGACGCCAATCTCCTCCGGGTTGAAGTCCAGCTGCACCACCCGCACGTTCGGGTTGAAGCGCGGCGGCAGGCCGAAGTGGAGCATCCAGTTCAGCCGCGCCCCCACGAGGAACACGAGGTCCGCGTTCTGCAGGACGAAGGACCGTGCCGCCGCCGCGGACTGGTCGTGCGTGTCCGAGATGAGCCCCTTCGCCATCGGCATCGCGAGGTACGGGATGCCGGTCTTCTCGACGAAGGTCTTGATCTCCTGCTCGGCGCGGGCATAGGCGACGCCCTTGCCGAAGATGATCAGCGGCTGCTCAGCCGTCTTCAGCGCCTCGATGGCGGCCTGCACGTCCGCCGGATCGGACTGCGTGCGCTTGGGGTCCGGCACGCGCGGCGCCCACTGCACCTTGTCCTCGTCGATCGTGCCGGCGATGAGGTCACCGGGAAGGTCGATGTAGGCCGGGCCGGGGACGCCGTGGAGCGCCTTCTTCACCGCCTCAGCGATGTAGATCGGCAGCCGCTCGATGCGCTCGGCGCGCTCGGCGTACTTCGAGAACGGCCGCAGCGGCGTGAGCTGGTCCGCCTCCTGGAAGAAGCCGGCGAGGTGGCCGTTCTGCTCGTAGGAACCGCCGAGGAGGATCATCGGCCAGCGGTTCGACCACGCGTTCGCGTAGGCGGCCACGGCGTTGAGGACGCCTGGACCGGAGACCGCCAGCGCCGCGCCGATGCGGCCGCGAGTCCCGAGATATGAGACGGCCTGCGCCGCGTAGGTCGCCGGCATCTCGTGGCGCATGCCGACGTACTCGATGCCCTCCTTCTGGGCGGCGGCGGCGATCGTCGTCACCGGGATGCCCACGACCCCGAACATCGCCTCGACACCCTGCGTCTTCAGGGCGCGGGCAATGATGGTGCTGCCGTCGATCTCAGCCATGCGTCACTCCTCGTGCGGTTGGGGCGCGCCTCTGCGCGGGCTGGCGGGAATAGTACCGTCCGTGAAAAGCGCCGGGGTTGAGGGACGGCGCGCCAAGCGGGGACGCGCTGGCGCGATCGGTCAATCCCATGTCCTTGACGCCGGCGGGCCTCGCGGAGGACGGTGGCCGCATGCGAGCACGGACCGTGGCGATCGTGGTGTTCGACGGCGTCCAGGGGCTGGACGTCTTTGGCCCCGCCGATGTCTTCTACTTCGCGAACTACGTCGCCTCGACGCTCGGTGTGCGCGCCGATCCGTACCGCGTGGAGCTGGTGGCCCGGGAGGCCGGACCAGTCCGCACGGCGATCGGCCCGCGCATACACGCCGACCGTGCGCTCCGCGATCGGACGCTCCGCCCGGACGTGCTGCTGGTCGCCGGCGGGTTGTGTGTTGAGGAGCCGGCGGCGGACGAGTCGCTGGTGGCGGACCTCATCGGGCTCATCGCACGCAGCGCCGAGATCGGCTCCGTCTGCTCCGGTGCGATCCTCCTCGCCGCCACGGGCGCGCTCGACGGACGCCGGGCGACCACGCACTGGGCGATGGCAGGCGCGCTGGCGGCGGCACGGCCCGAGGTCACCGTCGAGGCCGACCGGATCTTCATCCACGACGGCGTGTGGAGTTCGGCGGGCATCACCGCGGGCATCGACCTCGCGATCCAGCTGGTGAAGAACCATCACGGGGCTGAGATGGCCCTGCAGGTGGCGCGGCTGATGGTCGTCTACATGCAGCGGGCCGGGGGCCAGCAGCAATTCAGCACGCACCTCTCCGGGCCGCAATCCTCGAACGCGACGATCGCGGAAATCCTCGCGTACATCGCGGACCACCCCGAGGCCGACCTCTCGATTCCGGCGCTGGCCGAGCGCGCGAGCATGAGCGAGCGAAGCTTCCAGCGGCTGTTCACGGCCGAGACGGGGACGAGCCCGGGCCGCTTCGTCGAGCGTGCACGCATCGAGGCTGCCCGTGCGCTGCTCGAGCAGTCGGAGGACGGCCTCGCTGCGATCGCGCAGCGGTGCGGATTCGGCACTCCGGAGACCTTCATCCGGGCATTCCGTCGGGTCGTCGGCGTCAATCCGACGGAGTACCGGCAGCGCTTCCCGCGCTACCCGCACGTCGCGGCCGGCCGCTAGCGCCCGCGCCCTCCCCGCGCGCGTTGGCGCGATCCGTCAACGATCGAGCGTGGCGAGGGCGTCCCCAGCGAGGCAGCATCGACCCGTGGCACAGATCGTCAACTGACCACGAATGTGGCAAGGGCGAGGTGCCGGAGGACGCCTGCATGAACCGCTCACTGTCATCCACTCTCGCGCCTAACACGCTCGCCCGCCTCGCGAGCCTCGCGTACATCGTCGTCATCGTCGCAGGCGGCTGGAGCGAGCTCGTCGTGCGCCAGCCGCTGACGGTGTCCGGCGACCGGGCCGCGACCGCCGGAAACATCGCCGGAGCCACCGGCGAGCTGCGCGCTGCCTTCGGCGCGGACATGGCGATGATCATCGCCTTCCTCGTGGTGGGGTTCTCACTCTGGGCGCTGCTGCGCCGCGTCTCCCCGGAGGCCGCGCTCGCGATGCTGGTAGCCAACGCGATCAGCGTCGCCGTGATGAGCGCCAACCTCCTGAATCACGGCGCGCTGATCGTGCTCCAGGACCATGCGGTCGAGCTTGGATCCGGTACCTCCGGTGCGCTCGCCGGCTTCTTCCTTGAGATGCACTCGATCGGCTACCTCGTCGCGCAGGCGTTCTTCGGGCTGTATCTGCTCCCGCTGGGCTACCTCGTCTACCGGTCCGGGATGCTCCCGCGATGGATCGGCGTGCTGCTGATGGCCGGCTTCGCGGCGGACATGGCGCAGATCGGCGTCGAGTACCTTGCGTCCGATGCCGACGCGCTCGCGGAAGCCGTGGCGGCGCCAGCGGGCATCGCCGAGCTGTCCCTCACACTCTGGCTGCTGGTCCGCGGCGTCCGCGGCGACGCCGGCGTGGTGGCTCAGCGCGCCGCCCTCTCCGGTGCGAACGCCTGAGTCACCGACGAGGAACTAGACGTCCGGGGCTGGAGGCGACTCCGGCCCCGGGTCACGGAGGATCGACCGATGAGACGCGCTGAAGCGATGGCGGTAGGGGCGGCGGCGCTGCTCGGTGGGGGCGTGGCGTACCAGTTCGCGCTCGCGCTCGGCGCCCCGCTGGGCGAGGCCACGCTCGGAGGGCGCGCCGACCACGCGGACGGTGTGCTTGAGCCGACCTTCCGCGTGATCGCCGCCGTGAGTGGCCTCCTGCTGCTGCTCTCCGCGGCGATCGTGTTGCGCCGAGTCCGCCTGGTGCCGCTGCCCCTCCTCGGCGACCGTGCCGTCCGCTGGGCGACGTGGAACATCGCGGTGCTGCTCGCCTTCAACACCGTTGGGAACCTCGCGGCGCCGCATCCACTGGAGCGCTGGGGCATGGGCGCGCTGACGCTCGGGGCGGGACTGCTCGCCGCCGGCGTCGCGCGCTGGGCGGACGAAACGCCGGCTACCCCCGGCGGAACAGCGGGAGCGTGACCTCGTCAGAGATCGCGATGAAGTCCGCCCGGACAGGCATCCCGATCGCGATCTCGTCGTGGGCGACGTCCGTGAGGTTCGTCGTGACGAGCGGGCCTTCCTCCAGCCGCACGAGGACCGTCGCGCAGGGCGTGTGGCCCGTGAACGACGGGTGGATCGCCTGGTGCGTCACGACGTAGGAGAAGACCTCGCCGCGCCCGCTCATCTCCCGCCAGGTCTTCTCGAACGCGCCGCACTCCGGGCACATCGGGCGGGGAGGGTGCACGAGGCCGCCGCACACCTCGCACTCCTGGACGACGAGCCGGCCCTCGCGGAGGGCGTCCCAGAACGGCTGGTTGTCCTCGGTGGGGACCGGGGGCGGGAAGGGGGGACGGCTCTCCGCGGTCACGAGGCAGCCTCCAGCAGCACGGCGCCCGTGCCGATGCCGGTATCGACGAACGAGAGGCGGCAGTCCGCCACCTGAGCCGTCGACTGACCTCGCACCTGCCGCACGCCCTCGATGAGCTGGTTCATCCCCTGGAGGTACGCCTCCGAGAGGTGTCCGCCGGAGGTATTCACCGGCAGGCGACCGCCCTCCCAGCGGATGCCGCCCCCTTCGACGAAGGGACCGCCCTCCCCCCGTTCGACGAACCCGTAGTCCTCCAGGGCGAACACGACGAACGGCGCGAAGTGGTCGTAGATCTGCGCCACGTCCACCTCGGACGGCGCGACCTCGGCCTGCGCCCAGAAGCGCGGTGCGAGGGAGGCGGCCGCGGTGTCGATGAACTCGCGCCCGCGCGCGTAACCGGACTGCGCCGCCGCGCGCACGAACGCGGGCGGCTGGCGCAGGCCGCGTGCGCGCTCGGCGCTGACGAGGACGAGCGCCCCACCGCCGTCGGTCTCCAGGCAGCAGTCGTACAGGTGGAACGGGTCGACGATGAGCCGCGACTCCTGGTGGTCCTCGATGCTCAACGGCTTGCCGTAGAACGTGGCGCGCGGGTTGCGGAGTGCGTGCTCGCGCTCGGAGACGGCGACGTAGCCGAACTGACGCGACGTGGTGCCGAACTCGTGCATCCGCCGCCGCGCCGTCATCGCGAGCCCGTGCTGCGGGGTGAGGAGCCCGAACGGCTCGGTGAACGCGCTCCCGCCCTGGCCTCGGCGGCCCGTCACCTCGCCCCGGCCGTAGCGCGCGCCGGAGCGGCCGTTCATGCCGCGGTAGATCACCACGACGTTCGCGAGGCCGGCGACGATCGCCGCCGCGGCGTGCGCCACGAGCGCCGCACCGACGTTCCCGGCCTGGTTGATGTCCCCGAACCACGCGAGGTCGCGGACGCCGAGGTTGGCGGCGATCTCCGCCTCGGAAGTGTTGTCGACGCGCCATGTCATGAGGCCGTCGACCTCGGACGGCGGGATGCCCGCGTCGTCGAGCGCAGCCTTGATCGCCTGGAGCGCGAGCATCATCTCCGAGCGCCCCGAGTCCCGGGAGTAGTCCGTCTCGCCGATGCCGGCGATGGCGACCCGGTTCATCAGCGGTGAACTCACGCGCGTCCCTCCCGAGGGCGTTCCGGTGCTCCGTGGCGCGCATCGTACACTCGGCCCCGAACCGTCCGCGGAGGTGGACCATGGCCGACATCCCGCCCCCGGGCGGTCCGCTCTCGGGCATCCGCGTGCTCGACTTCACCCGCTACCAGCAGGGGCCGATGGCGACCGTGTTCCTGAGCGACCTCGGATGCGAGGTCGTGAAGGTGGAGGAGCCCGGTGGCGAGCCGGGGCGCGCCAACGGCCGTCAGCCGGACGGCTTCTCCGCCTACTTCGAGGCGCACAACCGCGGCAAGAAGAGCATCACGCTCGACCTCCGTATCGAGGCGGCCCGCGACGCGGTCCGTCGCCTGGTGCCCTTGTTCGACGTGGTCGTGGAGAACTTCCGACCCGGCGTCATGGAGCGCTGGGGCCTGGGCTACGAGGACCTCCGCGCGCTGCGCGAGGACATCATCCTCGGCTCGGGATCGTCCTGGGGACGCCTTGGGCCGTGGGGGAACCGGCCCGGCTACGACCACGTGGGGCAGGCGCTCTCCGGCGTGATGGTCGAGCAGGGCGGCGGCCCCGGGAAGCCGCCGCACGCGCTCATCGGCGGCTTCGCCGACCAGATCGGTGCGATGCTGCTCGCCACCGGGATCGCGAGCGCCCTCGTCGCACGCGAACGCCTCGGCGTCGGCCAGCACGTCGATGTCTCCCTCATCGGCGCGATGACGGCCCTGCAGGCGATGCCGATCACGCGCTTCCTCCGCACGGGCAAGCAGATCGGCTTCGAGGAGCGTCGGGCCGCGACGTACACGCACTACGAATGCGCGGACGGTCGGTACGTCGCGATCGCGGCGAACACCCAGGCGTTCTGGGAGCGCATGTGCGAAGCCCTCGGACGACCCGACCTCCGCGCGGATGCGCGCTTTGGCGGCCCGTTCGAGCGCGCCGCGAACAAGGACGAGCTGGTCGAGGAGCTCGAACGCCAGTTCCGCACACGGCCCGCCGACGAGTGGTGCGAGCGCCTGACCGATGCCGACGTGCCGAACTCGCCCGTGCTGGACTACGCCGGGCTGGCGGAGCACCCGCAGTTCTGGGCGAACGGCTACCTCCAGGAGATCGACACGCCGAACCTCGGACGGATGCGCGTGCCGGGCCCGGCGATCCGGATGAGCGCGACGCCGACCGGCGTGCAGGGCGGCGGCCCCGAGCTGGGGCAGCACACCGAGGAGGTGCTCCTCGCCGCCGGCTTCACCTGGGATGAGATCGCCGCGCTCCGCGATTCCGGCGCGACGCGGGCGGTCTGAGGCCGACCGTGGCGCGGATCGCGCAACCCACGCACGTCGTGTTCGATGTCGGCGGCGTCCTCATCGCGCACGTGCGTTCGTGGCGCGAGGCGCACGAGCGCACCGCCGTCCCCTGGGACGACTACTACGACACCCCCGAGTTCTTCGAGGCGACGCGCGACTCGGTCGCCCAGCACATGTCCGGCCTCATCACGCCGGAGGAGTGGTGCGACACCGTGTCCCGGCTCTGCAATCAGCGGATGACGCCCGCTGAGGTCCGCGCCGTCCTCGAAGCGTGGATGTACGACGACTACCCCGGCGTCACCGATGTGATCGACGCCATCCATGACGCGGGCCACGTCACGGCGACGCTCTCGAACGCGAACCATGTCCACTGGGAGCAGGTGCTCGCGGCCAGCGACGCGCTGAATCGCGTCCAGCACCTCCACGCCAGCCACTTCCTCGGCGCGGTGAAGCCGGACCGGGCGATCTTCGCCGCGTTCGAGCAAGCCACCCGCTTCCCACGCGAGTCGATCCTCTTCTTCGACGACATCGAGGAGAACGTGGCCGGCGCCCGGGCCTATGGCTGGCGCGCCGAGCACATCGACCACGCCGGCGACACCGCCGCCCAGCTCCGCGCGCACCTCCGCCGCCACGGGGTCTTCGAGTAAGGGCGGGGGAGCCCGGATCAGGCCTCAGCTCGGCGCGACGAACACCTCGAACGGAAGGCCCGCCAGCTCGCGCCCGCCGACGGTGATCGAGACCTCGTGCGGCCCCGCCGTCTGCAGATCGAGCTGGAGGAGCTCGACCACCATGTTCGCGCGGCCGCGATCGGCGTCCTCGGCGAGCTGGAGGGTGAGCTGCCCTTCGACCGGCTGGCTCACGTCGCGGCCATCGCCGTCTGAGACGCGGACGCGAAACGGCCGCGCGCCGAGGTCGTCGCGGTTGAAGGCGAAGCGCACCACCGCGACCGCCCTCGGATGCACTGCGGGAAGCTGGCGCACGGTGATGCGCTCGAACCCGATGCCGAGGGCGTGGATCTTGCCACCGCTCTCGGCGGCCGCGTCACAGAGGAAGGCGTAGTCGACCTGCATCGGCGGAGTGTAGGCGCGCTAGCGCGCCGCCTCGATGCCGTCGTACAGCAGGTTCCCGTAGACCGGTCCGAAGTTGCGGGCGCGGAGGATGCCCGCCGCGTCGATGAAGAACGTGGCGGGCAGGCCCACGACGCCGTAGTGCTCCCGCACCCGGCCTTCGCTGTCGAGCACCGTGGGGAACGACAGCCCGAACTCGTCGACGAACGCCTGGACGACGGACTCCGACTCCTGCCAGTTCACGGCGAGGACGACGACATCCTCGGCGTCGTAGGCCGCCTGCAGGTCCGGCATCTCCGTCCGACAGGGCACGCACCAGGTCGCCCAGAAGTTCAGGACCACCGGCTGACCGCGGAAATCGGAGAGCGAGACGCGCTGGCCGCTCCCGGACTCCTCGAGGACGAAGTCCGGCGCGGGCTCACCCAGCGCCGGAGGCGCCGATCCCGCGACCACGCCCAGCGGCTCGTCCTCGGAGTCGGTCGGCGCGAGCACCTCGCGGTACACGAAGAGACCACCGACGACGAGGACGATGGCAGCGACAGCGCCGTAGCGAGCGATCGAACGGGGATTCATCTTCCCCCGAGCGTAGGCAGGGACGCGGGTGAGGGGAACGCGGATCGTTGAGGGAAGTGTTAAGGGTGTCCCGGCGGATCCCGCGGCAGGCGGTCGGGCGGCACACCGCGCCGTCCTGCCCGCCCCATCCCCTCCGGCCCTCCCCTCCCCGCGTCACGGCGGATAGGATGCGCGCGTGACCTCACCCGACCCTCGCACAGACAGCGCCCTCCGCGAGGCGATCGCCGAGGCGGCCGCGATCCTCGCGGGCGCCCAGCATGCGGTCGTCCTCGCCGGCGCCGGGATGTCCAAGGAGTCCGGCATTCCCACCTTCCGGGGCGACGGCGGCCTGTGGACGGTGAACGGCGAGCCGCCGCTCAACCAGTACGACACGTTCGCCATGGACCCCAAACGCTGGTGGGAGCGCCGCCTCGAGGAGGCGAACAGCCCGGGGGACTTCGCGCTCGCGATCGAGTCGGCGCAGCCCAATCCCGGACACCTCGGGCTCGTCGAGCTGGAGCGCATGGGCGTCGTGGGGCATGTCATCAGCCAGAACATCGATGACCTCCACCGCCGCGCGGGGCAGCAGTCGATCACGGAGATCCACGGCAACCGCTACTGGATGCGCTGTGTCCGCTGCGAGGCGCGCTGGTCGAAGTCGGAGTTCACCTTCGACGAGGCCGAGCTGCCCCCGCGTTGCACGTCACCCGGGTGTGGCGGCATCGTGAAGAGCGACACGGTCATGTTCGGCGAACCGATCCCGCCCAGCGCGCTCCTGCGCTGCGCGCGGGAGACGGACCTGGCGGACTGTTTCCTCACGATCGGCACCTCGGCGGTGGTCTACCCCGCCGCCCAGTACCCCATCGAGGCCGCGCGCCGAGGGGTGCCGCTGATCGAGATCAATCCGGAAGAGACGCCGCTCACGCCACTGGCGGCGGTGGTCGTCCGCGCTCCCTCCGGCGTCGCGCTTCCCGCGCTCGTCGAGGCGGTACGGGCGGCACGAGGGGAAGACGCCTAGCCCATGGTCATCCGTCGCCGCACCTACGAGCCGCTCGGCATCATCATCGCGCACGATGGGGGCGTCACCACCGTCATCCCGGGCGGCAACCCGGACTCGGCGGTCCAGGGACACTCGTTCACCTCGGTGGACTACCGGGACGGCGTCGCCATCGCCGGCTCGCCCGAGGGTGGGGCGTGGGTGCACAACGGCAAGCGCTGGGAGCACCGGTGGTCCGGCAACGCACGGGCCGTCGCGGTGCTGCCCTCGGGCGACCTCTACATCGGCGCCGCGTACGGCCAGCTCTACCGATCCTCCGACCTGGGTGAGACCTGGGAGGAGATCGAGGGCGTCATGAACGTGATCAAGCACGGGACGCAGTTCGTGCCGAACGCGGGCGAGCAGCGCGTCTTCGTGAACGGCATCGCCCAGGTCGCGGAGGGCGTGCTCCTCGGGCTCGGCGGCGGCAGCGCCTGGCACACGCGCGACAACGGCAAGTCCTGGACCCGGCGCGGTGAGGGGCTGAACCCGAAGATCCACGGCCTCTGGGCGCACCCAGAGCACGCCGACCGCATCTATGCGACGACGGACGCGGGCGTCTTCCGCTCCGAGGACGAGGGCTTCTCCTGGCTGCAGTCGATGGGCGGCCTCGACCGCTCGTGGGGCGGATCGCTCGCGGTCATGCCAGGCGCGCCCGACGCACTGGTCGTCGCGATGGCGCGGACGGCGCCGGGCGAGACCGGCACCGTCTTCCGCTCCCCTAACGGCGGCGTCTCCTGGTCGCGCATCGAGCTCGAGGGGGACGACGAGTGGCCGCGCATCCCCTGCGTCGCGCGTCCGTGGGACTGGGAAGACGTGGTGTTCGTCACCGCCGGCACCAAGCTCTGGGCCTCGCACGACCGCGGCAAGAACTTCATCGAGCTGGCGGACAACCTCCCGGTCGCGAACGCGATCGCGGCGTCCCTCTAGCTCCACTCGGCTACGTCAGTCTCCAGGCGGAGATTTGCCGAGATTATTCGCGTTATGTCACCAAACCCGTGCACCTATCCCCCCGCATTGCTACGTTCGGCTCTCACCCGTCCTCCCCAGCCCCACGCGGCGACGAAGGCGATCCCTTCGCCCGCTCGGAGTGGGCGTGATTGCGAGAAGCGATGGCCAATCCCTCCAAGCCCCGTGACGAGTTCGTCGAGGTCAACGATCTCAAGCTGCACTACCGCGAGTGGGGCGACTCCCGCAGCCGGCACGCCCTGCTGATGCTGCATGGGTACGCCTCGACGTCCGAGATGTGGTCCGACGTCGCGACCGACCTCGCACGCGAGTTCCGCGTCATCGCGCTCGACATGCGCGGCTACGGTCAGTCGGACCGCGCGGAGGACATGGACTACACCCGCGCCACACAGCTCGAGGACCTCGAGGCGTTCGTGGACGCCGTGGGCCTGCGCTCGCTCACGCTCGTCGGCCACTCGATGGGTGGCGCGCTCGCCATCTGCTACGCCGCCGAGCACCCCGAGATCGTGACCGCGCTCGTGGTCGTCGAGGCGGCGCCGGAGGTGCTGCGGAGCGGCATCGAGGGCGTCCGCCGGCTGCTGCTGGCAGGCGACGGCTTCGACTCCGTGGACGCTGCGGTGGACGCCTTCCGCCCCTACCAGACCTATGCCTCGATCGAGCAGCTGGAGCGCCGCGTGCATTCCGTGCTCCGGATGAACGAGGACGGGCGCCTGGTCTGGGACTTCGACGAGGCGTTCCGCGACCCGCAGATCCGTCCCCCGGAGCCGGACCCCGGCCAGCGCCGCCTCTCCGACCTCTGGGACAGCGCGGACCGCATCCAGTGCCCGACGATGATCATCCGCGGCCAGGACACGGACATGCTGACGCCGGAGGCCATCCAGCGCCTCCACCGCCGCATCGCGGGCTCGCGTGTCTCGCTGATCGAGGACGCCGGCCACCACGTACCGACGGACCAGCCGGCCTCGCTCGCGCTGAACATCCGCGAGTTCCTCCAGAGCATCGCGGCGATCTAGCCTCGACGCTGACGCGATCGCAACGACGGCCCGCTCGATGAGCGGGCCGTCGCCGTGTCTGGCTCGTGGCGCAGCGGGCAACTCGGCGGGCGGTCGCACGGAATGGGGAGCGCTACGCCTTCGGCGCCCCGAATGCGCCCTGTGATCGGAACGTCTCGATCTCGTCCCAGGAATAGCCCGCCTCGATGAGCACCTCCTCGGTGTGCTGGCCGAACTCGGGCGCCTGCCGCCTGATCTGGGCCGGCGACTTCGAGAGATGGACGGGGGAGCCGACCATCGGCCAATCCGTGCCGGTCTCGTCCGGCACCTTCACCAGGTAGTCATTCGCCCATGCCTGAGGGTCTTCCGCGATCTCGAGGTAGTCCGCAACCGGCTCGACGAGGAGGTTGCGCGCCTTGAAGTCGGCCACCCACTCGTCACGCGTGCGGGTGAGGGACACCTCGTCCATGCGCCGGATGACCTCGGCGTTCCGCTTCATCCGTAGCTGGTGTGTGGCGAACTCGCCTTCGCGCAGCTCGGGCGTGCCCATCACCTCGCAGAACTCGCGCCACCACTTGTCGGGCGGGAGCGCGCCGATCATGAACCACTTGCCATCGCCGGCCATGAAGTGGTTCCACGTCGGTCGTCGCTCCTCGTGGGTCAGGCGTCCGCGGAACTCGCCCGTCCACATCGCGCTGGTGATGCCGAACGACTGGAGCGCGAGCTGGGTGCCGTACAGCGAGGTGTTCACCTCCTGCGCCTCACCGGTGCGGCCCCGGTGGAAGAGCGCCAGGAGGATCGAGTAGCCGGAAACGAACGCGCCGACCTGGTCGGCCTGCGGGAAGCCGGCCATCGTCGGCGGCCCGTCCGCGCCCTCCCCGGTCACGGACATGTAGCCGCCGCGCGCCTGCGCCAGCGTGTCCATGGCGCCACGGTAGGCGTCCGGACCCAGGTGTCCCCACCCGGACGCGTTCGAGAGGATGCACTTCGGGTTCACTGACTGGATGCGCTCGAAGGTGATGCCGAGCCGCTCGAGCACCCCGTAGCGCAGGTTGTTGTGCACCACGTCGGCGGTCTCGACGAGCTTCCAGAAGACCGTCTGCCCGGCGTCCGTCTTGAGGTCGAGGACGAGCGACCGCTTCCCTCGATTGAGCGAGTGGAAGTACCAGTTCCGCTCTCCCCCCTCGCGAGGCGCCCGGCCCGGATCGGGATTGGCGTCCGACTCGATCTTGATCACGTCGGCGCCCATGTCCGCCAGCATCGTGGTGGCATAGGTGCCCTGCTGCCAGATGGTGAGGTCGAGGATGCGGATGCCATCGAGGGGTAGGTTCGCCATGGTGTCTCCCATGCACCGAACCGGGCGGCGGCCGGCCCGTGGCGGGATTCTCGCACGGTGACACGAGGGTCGTGCGCGGGACTGGCCGTCCCGGCTCGGGTACGATCGGCGGACTGCGCACGAATCACTCGCCTGTCCGGAGCTGCCAGATGCCTCGAGAGCTCAATCGCGTCGTCGTCACCGGCCTGGGGGCCGTCACGCCGATCGGCAACACCACCGCCGAGTACCTCGAGGGGCTGCGGACGGGACGCAACGGCATCCATCGCATCGCCGCCTTCGACCCGACCGACGTGATCGTGCAGATCGCCGGGGAGGTGAAGGGCTTCGAGATCGAGCAGTACCTGGACCGGAAGGTCGCGCGTCGCACCGGGCGGTTCTCCCAGTTCGCGCTGGCCGCCGGCATGCAGGCGCTCCGCGACTCCGGCCTCGAGGTGACCGACGCCAACCGCGACGACATCGGCGTGGTGATGGCGACGGCGGGAGACGCGTTCAACATGGGCCCCGAGTGGGAGGTCTACCTCAACCGCGGCTCCCGCAACGTGGACCCGTTCATCGTCACCCGCATGGGTCAGCACATGGGCTCCGGCCGCCTCGGGCGCGAGATCGGCGTGCGTGGGCCGAACACCACGGTGAACACCGCCTGCGCCTCCGGTACCGATGCGCTCGGCCATGCGCTGAACCTGCTGCGGCTCGGCCAGGCGAAGGCGATCCTCGCCGGCGGCTCGGACGCGATGATCACGCCGCTCTCGCTCTCCTCGATGGGCCGCCTCGGCGCGCTCTCCAAGAACAACGAAGACCCGGAGCACGCCTCCCGGCCGTTCGACGCCGACCGTGACGGCTTCGTCATGGGCGAAGGCGCCGGCGTGATGATGCTGGAGACCGAGGAGCACGCGAAGGCGCGCGGCGCGCGCATCTACTGCGAGCTCGCGGGCGTCGGCTGGTCCTTCGACGCGACCGACGACGCCGCTCCCGATCCGGAGGGCCAGGCACTCGTGATGCGTCGGGCAATGCACGACGCCGGCGTGTCACCAGCGGACGTGGACTACCTCAACGCGCACGGGACGAGCACGCCCTACAACGACCGCACGGAGACGCACGCGATCAAGCTGGCGTTCGGGGAAGCGGCTGGGAAGCTGCGGGTCTCGTCGACGAAGTCGATGACCGGGCACCTGATCGCGGGGGCCGGCGGGATCGAGGCGGTCGCGTCGATCCTCGCGCTGCATCACTCGTTCGTCCCGCCGACGATCAACTACGTGACGCCGGACCCGGATTGCGACCTCGACATCACGCCAAATACGGCGGTCGAGGCGCCAATCGACGTGGCGATGTCGAACTCGTTCGGCATGGGCGGGCAGAACGCGTCCGCCGTGTTCAAGCGTTACGCGTAACGCCCGCCCAGCCGGTCAGGTCAACCCAGCCGGCGCTCGGACCGTCGCTAGGCCGCGGCGACGCGCCGCGCGGCCTTCGCCTTCTCCTTGGCGATGAGGCGCCGGCGGACCGCCGCGCGATCCTCCGGCTGGCGCCCCTGCCAGCGCGCTTCCGTCCGCACCACGGAGACCGACGGCACCGAGCCGTAGACGGTGTGCCCGCAGTGCACGCAGGAGAAGTAGATCTCGCCAATGTCCATGACGCGCGAGAGCGCGCCACGGCAGCGGGGGCATGCGTTCGAGAGGATCATGTCCAGCCTCCGTTCCCGGCGCTCGAGTTCCCGGAACGTGCGCCCGTGCGGGCGCCTTCTTCGTGGGAACGAAGGCATCTTCGGGTGCGTTCGTTGACGGGCGGTTGCGCGAGTGTTGCGGAGGTATGAAACGGGAGTGAGACGGACGCACTTCTTCGCGAGGGTTAACGGCGTCGAAACAATGTCATCGCAGCGGCCGCCGCTGCGCCAACGACGGCCGCTGCGGGCGCGACCTTCCGTACCGCCCGCGCGACGTCCGAGAGCGTGACCTCGCCGCCGCGGATCGGGACGAGGGCGACCGAACGCCTCACCGGCACCAGCTCGACCTCCGGTTCGCGCCGCTCCGACCGCGTCGCATCGGTGGGAGGCTGAGCCTCGGGAGCGTCGAGGGATGGGCGAGCGCCGGCGTGCGCGCGGGAGTCATCGAGCAGGTTCGGCTCCTGGGCCGAGCCGGCGGTGAGGCCGGGCGCGGGCGCGAACGTCCACGTCCGCTGCTCGCGCGGGAACCAGCCCCAGCGCGGCCAGGGTTCGTGCGGGCCGATCTCGCGCGGGGCGGGCGCATCCGGCGTTCGCGTGAACCTCGGCCATGGGCGACGAGACGCGGCGTCCGGGGACTGTCCGGTGGAGGTCATGATCCGCCTCTGGTGCACCTCGATCCTATCGCTGCCACCGGATCGACGCCCACGCGCGGTCGCTTCTGCGTCAGGGGCGACGTATGCTGCCCGTGATGGCAGAACTCCCCAAGCTCGCGGTGGACTGCGTATGGCTGAAGCGGACGATCGACTCGTCCCGCCAGGATCCGTACGCGATGCTCTGCTCGCACATCGTGCGGGACGGCCAGGACTGCGTCGGCCCCTTCCTCGAGGATGTCGAGACGGAGTGCGGGCTGTGGGATCCGAACGAGCACGCTCGCGCCCGCGCCGCTCGCCAACAAAGCATGCGCACCACGCGCTGAGGCTCCTCGCGCGCCAGTTCGCCTTCGACGCTGCTCGCCCCCGGCGCTAGACTCCGACCAAGCCCGCCCGACGAGGGGCGGCCGGTCTCCCCAGGCCGTACAGGTCGCGCCCCGTCCGATGCTCCCCCCGTCCCACCCCTGGGAGCGTTAGCGTGACGACCATGGAATCCCCGGACCGCACCGACGCGAGCGCGCACCGCGGCCTCACCGCCGAGCAGCGCGCCGAGATCGACGAGGCCCGCGCGGCGCAGTCGGCCACGCGCCGCGCCACCGTCCCCGCCCTCGAGGAGATCCTCTACGAGCCGCTGCCCGTGCTTGACCACGGCTTCGTCCGCGTCATCGATTACATGGGCGACGACGCGGCGGTCGTGCAGGCGGCCCGGGTCTCCTACGGCAAGGGCACGAAGCGCCAGCGCGACGACCAGGGGCTCATCAACTACCTGATGCGAAACTGGCACACCTCGCCGTTCGAGATGTGCGAGATCAAGCTCCACGTGAAGCTGCCGATCTTCGTCGCGCGCCAGTGGATCCGGCACCGCACCGCGAACGTGAACGAGTACTCGGCGCGGTACTCGATCCTCGACAACGAGTTCTACATCCCGGCGCCGGAGCACATCGCGGTGCAGTCCTCGACGAACCGCCAGGGCCGCGGCGAGGTCCTCGACCGCGACGAGGCGATGCGGGTGCAGGAGATCCTGCGAGACGATGCCCTCCGCTCCTACGCGCACTACGAGGAGCTGCTGAACGAGGGGCCGGAGGGTGAGCCACGCGACGAGGGCCGCGCTCAGGTCGCGCGCGAGCTGGCGCGGATGAACCTCTCGCTGAACTTCTACACGCAGTGGTACTGGAAGACCGACCTCCACAACCTGATGCACTTCCTGCGCCTGCGCGCGGACGCGCACGCCCAGTACGAGATCCGCGTGTACGCCGACGTGCTCACGGACGTCCTCGAGCGATGGACGCCGATGACGCACTCAGCGTTCGTGAACTACCGGCTCGGGAGCGCGCAGATTTCGAAGCAGGGCATGGAGGCAATCCGCCGCCTGCTCGCCGGCGAGCCGGTCACGGCGAAGGACGTCGGCATGTCCGCGGGCGAGTGGCGCGAGTTCCAGGCCCAGCTTCACCCCGCGGACTAGCGCCCGCGGCGCGCCTGCTCTGACGGGCCGCGGTCGCTAGGATCGCGGACGGGTCGTCCGGAGGACACTCGTGCGCCCATCGCGCCTGTTCGCCTTCATCGCCCTCGCGGTCCTCGCCGCGCTCGCGCTGCCGGCCCTCCCGCCCGGGGCGACCTCTGTGGCCCAGGCCGCGCCCGGGACGCTCGATGGCGACCTGGCGCCGACGGGCGTGTCGCTCGTGAGCTGGGGCGGCGGGACGCCCCAGGAGCTCGTCCAGGCCGCCGATGCACGCGGCTGCTACGCCGTCTCGCTGTGGGTCACCCGCGACGGGCGGTTCCGCGGCTACAGCCCGGGCTCCCCGGCGTTCGCCAACGAGGGGTTCGTCTCGCTCTTCCCGGGCGGTGCGATGGGGCCCGGCCCGGTGCTCCTCGTGTGCCTCGTGCGGGAGGAAGCACCCCCCTCCGGCGCGCGGGCGATCGAGGGCACGTCATGCACGCTGTTCCCGGACGACAACCCATGGGCCCAGCGCATCGACGACCTCCCCGTCCATCCCAACTCGGACGGCTACATGGCCTACCTCGCCGGGCTCTCCGGCAACCGCTTCCTGCACGCTGACTTCGGCGAGCACCCCGACTACGGCATCCCGTGGACCGTGGTGCCCTCGGACCAGCCGCGTGTGCCGGTCACGTTCGACTACGACGACGAGAGCGACCCGGGGCCGTACCCGATCCCGGCGGACGCCCCGGTCGAGGCAGGATCGGACGCCCACGTGCTCGTCGTGCAGGACGGCGACTGCGTCCTCTACGAGCTGTTCGCCGCGGAGCGGCGGGGCGTGGGCTGGCACGCTGGCTCGGGCGCCGTCTTCGACCTCCGCTCGAACGCGCTGCGGCCGGACGGGTGGACCTCGGCGGACGCGGCGGGCCTGCCGATCTTCGCCGGCCTCGCACGCCACGAGGAGGTTGAGTCCGGCCGGATCGAGCACGCGCTGCGGGTGACCTTCTCACGCACTCAACGCGCGTACATCCACCCGGCGACGCACTTCGCGAGCAGCATCACGGACGCGGATGCGCCGCCGATGGGGCTACGCCTCCGGCTCCGCGCCGACTTCGACCTCTCGCCATACTCGGGCCACGCCCGCGTGCTCCTCGAAGCAATGCGGGACTACGGCCTGATCGTCGCTGACAACGGATCGAACTGGTACGTGAGCGGCGCCACCGACCCGCGCTGGGACGACGACGACCTGGACCAGCTGAAGTCCGTGCCGGGCTCGGCGTTCGAGGCGGTCTACACCGGCGAGATCGTCGGACGCTAGCCCCGCGAAGCGCGGGAGTCCGGGCGCTAGCCCGCGAAGCGCGGGAGTCCGGGCGCTAGCCCGCGAAGCGCGGGACTCCGGGCGCTAGCCGCTGGTCTCCGCTTCCGCCTCGACCTCCAGCTCGACGTTCGGGAAGAACTGGATCTGCCGCGCGCGACGCAGCTCGCCGCGGTGGTCCGGGTGCGCGACGGCGATCAGGTTCTCGGCGCGCTGTCGCTGGCTCCGACCGGCGAGGCGCGCGATCCCGTACTCAGTCACCACGTGGTCCGCGAACGAGCGCGTCACGGTCACGAACTGACCGTCCTCGATGCGCGGCAGGATGCGGGAGACCAGGCCGTCCGCGGCCGCCGAGGGCGTCACGGTGATCGCTTTGCCGCGCGGGGCGATGAACGCGCCGATGTGGAACTCGGGCTGGCCGCCGGTGCCGTTGTAGACGGTCGTCCCGAGCGACTCCGCGCAGATCTGCCCCGTCAGGTCGACCGCGAAGGCGTTGTTGATCGCGCACATCTGCTCCTGCGCGGCGACGTTCACGATTGAGTTCACCTCGCGGACGGCGCGCGTGTCGAGGAGGCCGGAGGTCTCCAGCCACTCGTGCTCCTCGTCACTCCGCGGGTTCACCGTGGTCGTCACCCCCAGGCCGCGGTCGACGGTCTTGCGGGAGTTGTTGACGACGCCGGCCATCATCAGCGGCACCACGCCGAGCGGCGTGATCTCCGAGTGCCAGCCGAGGTCACGCTTCCCGTTGAAGGCACCGGATGGCACGAGGTGCGTCGCGGTGCGTCCCGCGCCGATCTGGCACGTGTCGCCGTCCTGGATGATCTCGTTCACGAAGCCAGCGATGGTCACCGTCTCCGGCGGCGGCACCGTCGCCGCGACCGCCGGACGCTCCGTCAGCTCGGTCATCACGAACGCCGCGACCTCCGACACGTGCACCTTCTCCGTGGTGCGCACGTTCGGCAGCCACGGGGACACCTCGAGGATGGTGCGGTCGGCGCGGCGGGTGAAGTCGCCCTTGTGCCACGGCATGCCGCCGAAGGTGACGTAGCCCTCGTCGTCGGGTGGGGTGCAGGCTGCGATGAAGACGTCAATCGGCTCCTGGTCGTCCCCTCGGGAGTCCCAGAGGTTGAACTGGTTGGAGAAGAGCTGCGGGTAGAAGTCCGCCCGCTTCGCCGCCAGCGCCGCGCGCGAGAGGTTCCCGCCGAAGATCTCCACGGAGAATTCGAAGGGCAGGTCCCAGTACTCGGGCAGGAACCAGTCCTGCGCCTGGGGCGAGCAGGCCCGCACGCGGGCGCGGAAGTCCAGCGCGACGAGCCGTGCGAACACCGCGGACATCACGCTCCGCGCGTCGCCGCCGATCGGGGTGTAGATGATGTCGCCGGGGCGGATCAGCTCGGCCGCCTGCGTGAAGGACACGAGCTTCTCGGCGTACTCGTCGCGCCAATTCGAGCCGGCGGCCATCTGGCCCTCCCTCACCACGTACGTTGTTCCGCCCGAGGGGATAGTACGTCCGGGGAGCAACCCTGCTGATGCCCGGCAGAAACGACGAGGGCCCCCGCTTCGGGAGCCCTCGCACGACCGCGGATCGAGCTGCGCGGCTAGTCGCCGCCACCACCGCCGGCGCCCGCCGGAGCGGCAGCGCGCTGCTCCGCGGCCTCCGCGGCGGCGTCCATCTGGCGTGAGTGGAAGGTCTGAGGCGCCTCCGCCCCGAAGGTGTATCTGCGGTGGACGAGGCCGATGGCGCTCATGATCGCGAGGATGACGATGCCCATGACCGAGAACGTCCGCTCCGCGCCGACGGAGTCCGCCACGTAGCCGAGTGGCCAGGACATGAGCGGCATCACCGAGAACGTGAGCATGTTGATGCTCATCACGCGCCCGTAGTACTTCGGGTCCGCCTCGCCCATCACCATCGTGTTGTTCAGCGTCTGGTACCCCGTTGTGGCCGCGCCGAGCACGATCACCGCGAGGATCGCGCCCGCGTACCCGATCTCCATCGGTCCGAGGGCGAGCAGCAGCATCCCGGCGCCGGACGCCATGCCCGTGAGCCACTGCATCAGGGGCTTGCGGTTGAAGTCGGTCAGCGTGGCGACGGCGAGCGAGGCGACCAGCGCGCCGATGCCCGAGATGGACTGGAGGACACCGAAGTCGGCCTCGGATCGCCCGAGGTCCTCCTGCACGTACCCGGCCAGCAGGAGCACGTAGGGCATGGCGAAGAGCGTGATGACGAACATCATCGAGATCAGCAGGCGCAGGCGTGGCGTGCTCCACACATAGCCCAGCCCGGCGCCGATCTCCTTCATCATGCTGCCGCGCGCCGGGGCGCCACCCATCGGGCCGCGCGCACCGGGCCCTGCGGCCGCTCCCTCGCCCGCCTCGCGCTCGGCGCGCGCGATCGCGGAGAGGCCCGTGGGGACCGCGAGCAGAAGGAGGCTGGAGAGGACGTAGAGCCCGGTCTGGACGAAGTACGCGAGGGCGATGCCGGAGAACGCGACGAGGCCGGCGGCGACGGCCGGGCCGAAGAGGCGCGTGAAGTTCATCGCGGCGTTGGACATCGCGATGGCGCTCATGACGTTCCGCGGCCCCACGACCTCCGCCATCAGCGGCATGCGGGCGGGCATGCCGAAGGCGAAGAACACCCCCTGGACGAGGCCGATGATGAACAGCAGCTGGATGGTGATCGTGTCAGTGGCGACCATCATCGCGGTGATGAACATCAGCACCGCCGTGGAGGTCTGCGTCATCAGCGTGAGGTTGCGCTTGTCGAGCCGGTCCGCGAGCGACCCGCCGATGAGCGCGAACAGCAGCATGGGGATACCGAACGACGCGCCGATGGCCCCCACGGCGCCGTAGGACTCCGTCAGCTGCCACGCGAGCAGCGCCCGCGTGATCTGCTGCATCTGCATCCCCGTGAAGGAGATGGTCGACGAGACCCACAGGAATCGGTAGTGGCGGAACTGGAAGACCTCGAGGGCCTTCCGCATCGAGGGACGGGACTGTCCCATTGCCCCACCGGCACCCGGCCGTCCGGGTGCGCCCATCGCTGGACCGGCCATGCGTCGCCTCGATCGTGGAGGGGGCCTGCGCGTCGACCCCGGGGGAGCAGGGGAGCCACGCCGTCGGCCAGCCCGTGGATGTGCTGTGACGTACGAATCGTAGGCGGGGCCGAACCCTCCCGTCAACGTCAGGGTGCGCGCCCGCGGCGCAGCGAGGGCGCTTCTCGGAAGCCGGGGGTAGAGCGAGCACTGGACAGTTGCGTACCCTCTGCCGGAGAACAGGCTGCGGGCCCCGGCCACTGAGTCCCACCCGCGAGCACCGAGGAACACGACGCCCCGGCGTCACGAGGGCAGCAGCGAGAGGCCGACGATGTCGCTCGACCGGAAGACACTCGAAGAAGGCGCCGACTGGATCGCCGAGATGGTGAGCGAGGAGCTGGGCGGGTTCATCCCCTCCGAGCTATGCGACCTCGTCATCGTCACCGAGGAGAAGATCCGCGAAGAGTCCGGCGATTCCGCCATGGACCACGCCACGATGGCGAAGCGCGTCATGGAGGTCTTCGAGGCGGATCCGGAGATCCCGACGCAGGACGGCGCCGTCTCCGAATTCATCGTCCGCGAGATCCTCCACTGGGAGGACGAGTTCCGGACGATGGCCGGGTCCCCGCGCACGGTGCGCCCGTCCTGATCCGACCCGCCACCCGACGGTGACACCAACAGGCCCCGCGATCGCGGGGCCTGTCCTCATCGGTCGATGCTCGGGCACATCCCGCGGTGCGCTCCTCAGGCGGTGGCGGCACGCTTCCCGGCCGTGCGGACGGTGACACGGTCTCGGATCGCCTTCAGACGTGCCGCGTTCTCGGGATCGGGGCCGTCACCCTTCGGATGCTCCTCCGTCGCGATGCCGGGCACCTCGAGCAGCCACGCCCGGTCCTGGAACGCCGGGTGCGCGGCCATCGCCTCGAAGCCGCTCGTCCCGATATGGCCGTCGCCGATGTTCGCGTGCCGGTCGCGGAAGCCACCGAGCGCGACCTTCGAGTCGTTCGCGTGGATCACCGCGAGCAGGTCGAGGCCGATGTGGCGGTCGAACTCCGCCATCGCGTCGTCGAGCCCCTCGGGGGTGTGGATCGCGTAGCCGGCGGCAAACGTGTGGGCGGTGTCGAGGCAGGCCTTGAGCCGGGGCGACTTCACCTCGCCAACGATCGCACCGAGCTCCTCGAAGTATGTGCCGATCGCGCCGCCCTGCCCGGCCATCGTCTCCAGCGCGAGCACCGCCTCGCCCGGAGCGCGATCGAAGATCGTCTTGATCGCGCCCACGACCTGGTCGAGGACCGCCTCGATGCCCTGGCCCTTGTGCGAGCCGGTGTGGAGGACGACGCCCTGAGCGCCGATGCGCTCCGCGACCTGCATCGCGTTGATGACGGAACCCAGCGACTTCTCGAGCTGATCGTCCGTCTCGGTGGCGAGGTTCGCCAGGTAGATGTTGTGGATCCACACCTCGCCGAGGCCGGAAGCGGCGTGCGTCTCCCTGAACTTCGCCACGTCCGCGTCGGTGTGCTTCGTCGCGCGCCAGGTCTGCGGCGCGCTCACGAAGAGCTGCACCGCCTCCAGCTCGCGCTCAACGGCACGCTCGACGGCCCGGAAGAGGCCACCCGACGCGGAGACGTGTCCGCCTACCTGGAACTTCGCTGCCATGCGGTCCTCCCCGTGAGCCACCGTGCCGCGGCCTCGATCCGGCGCCGCACGCTCATCCCGACGACGACGCCCTCCAGCGCGCGCTGGAGATCCGCCGGTGCCACCTGGACGCCCGGGGAGAGGCGCAGGACGGCACGTGAGCCCTCGAGGTCGACCGTCGCCGCCTCGACCCCCGGCACGGAGCGCAACGCGTCCTCGGTGCGGGCCGCGCAGACGCCGCAGACCACGCCGCGAAGCTGCACGGAGCCCGAGCCCGGCGCACCCTCGACACGCGGAGCGTCGAGCAGGCGGACGAGGTGGAGGCGGAGGCCGTGCCGGCGAGCGGCACGCAGGACGCCGATGAGGGTCATGGAGCCAGTCTAACAGCGGTCCGTCAGCGGCCCTTCCGGGGGCTGCTACTGAGTGCCCCCTGCCCGCCGAATATCACCTCGGAGGCGGCAGCGATGACCTTGTTCGAGGGGTGGTTCGCCCCGATCCCGTGGAGCGACCGGACCGCGACGCGTTCCGGTCTCGTCATCATGAGCAACGCGCGCGCCGCCGTGGCGACCACCCTCATCCTCCAGGAGATGGGGCTCAGCGTGGACGTGGGCGCGGAACCCGAGTACGCCCTGCGCTGGCTGCAGCAGGCGCGCTACGACGTCGTGGTGGCTGGCGGGCCGGGCGTCGGGGTCGCGAGCTACGCGGCTCGCCTCCGCGATGCCGCACCCACGAGCCGCGTGGTGATCGTGCCGGAGCCCGAGATGGACCCGGACGACGCCGTCCAGCTCCAGGTCGAAATCCTCGAGCCACCCGTGGACGTGAACCAGCTGGTGGCATGCTTCCCTGAGTAGCGCGGCGCGCCCGCCATGGGCGAACGACCCGCCATGGGCGAACGACCCGCCATGGGCGAACGAATGGTGTAGGCGGCTTCTCGATTCTTGATGCTCGCCTGCCCGGGTGGTACGTTGCGCGCAGCGCATCCGGGCTCCCGGAGGGTGTGCAGAACGCCGCCCAACCGTGGATCCCCATCCACCGGAAGGTGCTGCTTTGGCCTACAAGATCATCGAGACCTGTATCGGCTGCACGGCCTGCGTCAAGAAGTGCCCGGTCGAGGCGATCTCCGGTCTCCGCAACGAAATCCACGTCATCGACGCCGAGGTCTGCATCGACTGCGGCGCCTGCGGCGCGGTCTGCCCCCCCGAGGCGATCCTCGACGACCTGGGCGACCTCTGCCGCACCTTCCCGCGGCGCGAGCTGCCGCTGGCGAAGATCGTGGAGGAGAACTGCATCGGCTCCGGCTGCGAGCTGTGCATCAACATCTGCCCGTTCGAGGCGCTCTCGCTGCAGGACGCGCCGAACCACCACGACTACTACGGCATGGCGACCGTCGACCCGAAGAAGTGCGTCGGCTGCCGGCTCTGCGAGCAGTCCTGCGGGTGGTCCGCGATCTACATCGACCCGCCGCGGGAGATGCTGAAGAAGAAGGTCTACCCGCTGGAGATCCTCACCCCGAAGAAGGGCAAGGGGCTCCAGAAGGCGACTGCCTGACCCGAGACACCCGTCACGGACTCAATCGGCCCCGCCTCTGGCGGGGCCGATTGTTTGTGGCTGTCGCGTAACTCGGTGGACGTTCCACGCCTCGCATGCGCCGGGCTTCCTACGGTGAGTGCACTCCCCGCTAGGACTGCTCCCGATGACTCTCCAGGCCGAGTCCCGCCTCGAACACCCGATCGAGATCCAGTTCCGCCGCCTCGCGCCGCGTGCCCGGATCCCCGCGCGGCAGACTGCCCTCGCCTCGGGCTTCGACCTCCACGCCTGCCTCGACCAGCCGGTCGAGGTGGGGACCATGCCTGTCCGCATCCCCTGCGGCGTCGCGATCGCCGCACCGGCCGATGCCGACGTGCAGATCCGCCCCCGCTCCGGGCTCTCCGCGAAGGGCGTGATGGCGACGCTGGGGACGATCGACGCCGACTACCGCGGCGAGCTGATGGTGACGCTCTACTGCCTGCCGGGCGCCGCCCCGTTCACGGTCAACGACGGCGACCGCGTCGCGCAACTCGTCGTCAGCCGCCTCGCCCCGGTCGAATGGTCCGAGGTCGCCGACCTCGGTAGCACCGAGCGCGGCGCCGGCGGTCACGGCTCGACAGGCGTCCGCTAGCGCGGGGCATCCAGCAGCTTGCGGATGATCCGAATGTGCGCCCGCAAATGACGGAGGTTGCCCTCGGCCAGCCGTTCCGGCAGCGAGCCCGCCGGTGCGTCGCGGATCGCGGCAAGCGCACGCTGGTGCGTCGCGTCCCACGCCGCGAGGACCTCCTCGAAGTCGTCGGAGGACGCCGAGCCGGCACCGCTCCGCTTCACGATGCCGCGCGTAGGCAGGCCGATCGCCGTCCATGTGAAGTCGGGTGTCAGCCGCCGCAGCAGGTGGCGCTCCTCGGCGTAGAGCAGATGGCGGAGGTTCTCGACGACTGACCACTCACCAGAGACAGGTCGCGTGGCGAGCGGCGACGTCGAGCTGCGCACGAGCGCGTCGAGCGCAGCCCGCTCCTCCTCGATCTGGCGCAGGTCATCCTCGAGGCTCACGGGCCCTCCGTGGAGCTGAGGATAGAGTGAAGACAAAGCGAGAGCGGGCCTCGCGGCCCGCTCTCTCACCAACATCTGCCGTGCGGCGGGGGTACTGATTCTCGACAGATGCGGCTTCAGTACGACTGCGTGGCCCCACCCCCCGTTGTCGGGGTCACGCGGGATGAACTACGTCAGGAGGAGACAGCCCCCTGCTCTGCCTCTTCGGAGAAGAGGTAGTGGTACGCCATCGCGGCGATGACGCCGCCGATGACCGGGCCGATCCACCAGACGAGCTGGTCGTCCCATGTCCCCGACAGCAGCGCCGGCCCGAAGGCGCGCGCCGGGTTGACCATGGCTCCCGTCAGCGGCTCGGCCGCCAGCATCCCCATGGTCATGGTCAGGCCGACAGCCAGCCCTCCCACGTGTGCGCTGCGGCGGTCAACGGCGGTGCCGAAGAACACCATCAGCAGGAAGAACGTCAGGACCGCTTCGATCCCGACAGCCTTCCCGAAGTCAACGCCCGGACCAAGCCCAGGCGTCCCGAGGTTCGCGGCTTCCCGCAGCCCCTCCGGGAACAGCAACGTGAGGGTGACGGCCCCCAGGACCCCGCCCGCCAGCTGCGCCAGGACGTATCCGATGGCGAGCGGCGTGCTGATGCGCCTCGTCACCCAGAACCCGGCCGTCACCGCGGGGTTGAAGTGCCCGCCGGAGATGTGGCCGAGCGCGGAGAGCATCAGCGCGATCGCGAGTCCGTGGGCGAGAGCGACTTCGACGAGCCCGATGTTCGCGTTCCCTGCCGCCAGGACGATCGAGCCGGCGCCCGCGACTACGAGCGTGAACGGTCCGATGGCCTCGGCGATGAGCTTCCGCGGGTCGAGCGTGTCAGCCACGGCTTTCCCCCACCGCTGTCGGTCACCGCTACCGCTGCAACCGACATGCAGATGAAACCATGGAACCACGAAGCCGTCAACACGCTTGAGCAATTACATTCTTCCACAGTCCGTGCCGCTGCCCCACCCCAGGAAGAACGTGACCAGAGCCGGTGTTACCGTCCCAGTTGTGCGTGCCGCGTACGTGAGACGCCCACTGGCCCTCGGGGCCGCCCTGGTGCTCGCCGCGACCATCGTCGCGTGCGGCGGCGACGGCGACGGCATCCGTATCTCCGCCACGACGGGCACCGGCACAGGCACGCCCACTGCCACCGCCGCGGGCGAAGCAACCGCCTCCGCGACCCCAACACCGCTCCCCGTCCCTGCGCTCCCAGAGAACGCATTCGCCGGCGGACGCATCGTGGAGGAGTACCTGGTCGGTGGCGCCCCAGACCTCGAAGGCTGCCTGCCGGAGCTCGTCGACCGCTGGGGAATGGCGTCCGAGGTCGACGGTGAGCGCTGCGCGTTACTGGACCTCGACGGCGACCGCAAGGACGAGTTCGTCTTCCTCGTCTCGTACGCCAGCGGGGCGGACGACGAGTCGCCGTACCCGGCCGACCTCTGGTTCTTCGAGGACGAGGACGAGGGCTTTCGCTTCCACAACTCCGCCCGCGCGCTCGCGAACGCCTCCACCGCCGCCCTCCGCATCCGCAGCCTGGACGACCTGACGAGCGACGGCCTCCCCGAGGTCACGATGACCTGGGACGAGTGCGGCGCGCACACCTGCGTGACCCACGTGTCAGTCGCCTCCTACCACAACGGCTTCCTCGAGAACCTCGCCCCGGCGGAGGCCTCCATCGAATCGATCGAGGAGTTCACGATGGAGGCCGGGGTGATCAGCCTGAGGGGCGGGCTCATCGGCTCCGTGGGCGCGGGGCCGCAGCGCGAGTCGACGACGGTGGTGCGCTGGGCCGGCGCCCGCTTCCGCGTCGAGACGGTCGAAGGGCCGCCCGCATACCTCGTCCACCTGGTGAACGACGCGGACGCCCTCTACGCGATCGGCGAGTACGCGGACGCGAAGCAGGCCTACCTAGACGCCGCGGGCAACAACGCGCTCCCGGACTGGAGGGCCGAGATCGGCGAGGCGCCGGGCCGGCCGGAGCTCCAGGCGTACGCGACCTTCCGGGCGGCGCTCTCCGCCTTCCGTCTGAACGACCTGCTCGGCGCCGGGAGTCTGCTGGAGCGCGCGGCGACCCAGTACCCGCAGACGATGCATGGCTCCGCCGCCATCGAGTACCTCATCGCGCTGCAGGGTGGCGCGACGCCCGAGGACGCCTGCTCGGCCGCGGAGAACTTCCTGGACGCGATGCGGGAGCAGTACGTGGCGTTCTGGAACTACGGCTACGCCAACCCGGAGCGGAACGTCTTCGGCCTCTGCCGCTAGCCGGACGTCGAGGCTGCCGGCGCGAGGTCCTCATCGACGCGCGAGGGGGCCGCGGGATACGAGGCGAGCGCGAGCAGGATCGCGGCGGCCCAGAACAGCACCGTGAACGAGATGAACGACAGGTCGTAGGACCCGGATCGGTCGTACCAGAGGCCGACCAGGAACGGGCCGGCGGCGTTCATCGCCATCTGGAACGGCTGGAACGAGCCGGTGATCCGTCCCATCGACCGCCGCCCGAAGTAGTCCGCGAAGACCACCGGCATCAACGAGACGAGGACGCCGAAGAACGAGCCGTACGTGACGGCATAGATCAGCGCCGCGCTGAGGGAGGCGGCGTTCATCAGCAGCAGGATGCTCCCGCCCATCCCGGCAAGCGACACGACCATCGTCCAGCGCATGGTGAACCGCTGAGCGAGGACGCCGCCGAAGAAGGCGCCGAACGCGCCCACCCCGGAGAACACGGTCACGATGAACGCCGCTTCGGTGCGCGGCAGCCCCTGGTCCACCAGGTGCGGGATCTGGTGGAAGTTCACCGCGCCACCGCAGAACATGACCAGCCCCACCGCCGTCCCGACAAACCAGTAGGCGCGCGTCCGGATCGCTTCGCGGAGCGTGAAGTCGACCTCCGTGACGACCGCCAGCACGTCGTCCTCGGCGCTCGGTTCCGGGTCGCCGTCGGGGCGGAGGCCCATGTCCTCCGGCCGACGGCGCATCAGCACGAGCGACGGCACCACGACGACGAGGGCGATGATCGCGAGCGCGATCCAGCCTGCCCGCCACGTCCCGCTGACGTCGATCACGACGGCGACGACGATCGGGAACAACGCCATGCCGAGACGCGGGCCGACCGCGACGATCCCGGCGACCATTGAGCGCCGTCGGACGAACCAGTTGGCCGTGGCGACGAATCCGGCGGGGCTCATCGCTCCCACCGACGCTGCCCGGCCAATGGCATAGAAGAAGAGCAGATGCCAGAGCGTGGTCATCTGGCTCAAGATCACCGCGCAGATCGCCATCGCGACGCCCGCCGCGACGATCACCCACCGCCCGCCCCAGCGGTCCAGGGCGTTCCCGATGAACGGCGCACCGACCCCCGCCGCGAGTCCGCCGACCGTGAGCGCGCCGGCGACATCCGACCGCGTCCACCCGAATTCGTCCTCGAGCAGCTGGCTGAACACGCCGAGCACGGGGTTGAAGAACGTGACGGACCCGAACGTGGCGAAGAACGCGGCGAGGACGACCCACCAGCCGTAGAAGACGCCGGAGCGCCCCGGTGAGCGGTGCGACTGAGCGGTCACGTGGGTCCGTTCCAGGGCTGGGCCGGGTGCAGCGGGGCGAGGGAGACGCGGGCGAGGCCAGTCTACCCCCGTCCCCGCGGACGCACCGGACGGCCCCGGGCTCCACCGGGCCGTACTAGCGCCGGCCCCACGGACCGCTACGGAATCGAAACGTTCGAGCCTCAGACTGACGGAGCCCGCCGGTTGACCCGCCGCGAACCGCGCTCCTACCGTCGAATCCTCACGAGCTCGCCCGTCGGAGGCACCATGCTGCGCCGTCTGCGTACCGTCGTCGTCGTCCTCGTCGCCGCGGGCCTGGGCGCCGTGCTCGGGCGGATCGCCCTCCAGGCGCGGCAGCGCATGGATGCGGGCGAGTCGCCCGGCGACATCGACCTCGGGCAGATCGGGGTGCGCTTCCAGGACGTGATCCCCGGGCTGGTCGCGGCCTTCCGGGTGAAGGATGCACCCTGGTCCTGGTTCCACATCCCGTCGTGGCTGGCGGCCTTCGCCGTGAACTTCGGCGTCGGCGCCGCCGGTGGCGACATCGCCTCGCTCAAGGCGAAGGCCGAGCGCATGGCGTTCGACGCGGTGGGCCTGGACGCCCGCGACTTCGGCATGGGCGGCGACGGGGACGACGCGCCGGGCCTCGACCCGTCGTCAGCGCCGCGCGCCTCCTGGGCGGCGACGCCGCCCCCGCCTCCCCCGCCCGCGGGCGACTAGGCGCGACCCGGCCGCGAGGTTCACTCCTACGGCCACCGCCCTGACACGCAACTGACACTGGGCCCCGGAGGCCGGCAACGCTTCGGCGCTTCCGCCAACCTCGTGCGCCCATAACGTCGATCCCGGTGCGGGGTCCGCACACGAGGGAACGCATGAACGGCTTTGCCTGGAAGAACCGCCTCACGCTGGGGCTCGCGGTCGGCATCGCGAGCGTCGCACTCATCGCCGGCTGCGGTGACGAGGACGATGACGGTGGCATCGACACTGGTACGGACACCGAGGTGACCGTGACCACCGCGCCGACCGAGACCATGACGGAGACGGCGACCGAGACCGGAACCGCCGCGACGACGGCGACCACGACGGCCACCACCGGCGCGGGCGAGGCGGAGGACATCACGCTCAGCATCACCGTTGACGGCGTGATGATGGACGGCACGATGTCCGAGACCATCGTCCTGACGGCAGGTTCGACGGTCACCTTCTCGAACGACGGCGAGGACGCCATCACCATCACGACGGATGACGGAGCGATCGACGAAGAGATCGACGCCGGCGATTCGTACGAGCACACGTTCGACGAGGCCGGCACCTGGACGCTTTCCGTCGACGGCGAGGAGATGGCGACGATCACCGTCTCCTAGTCGCCGTCCGCCCGCTGCCATTCGACAGCTGCCCGAAGCCGCGTCCGAGGACGCGGCTTCGGTGCGCCTGGAACGTCCGGAACGCATCGCGCAGAGTCCCGGGACCACGCGTCATCTCCCGGTTAGGGCACGGCCGCCGCGCCTCCCGTAGCGTTGCGCGGCTGACGCTCTGCGGGAGGTGAGACGTGCGCCCGCTCTCCAGGCTCTCCATGGCAGGACTGGTGTTGGCCTGTGCGGCCCTCGTCGCCTGCGGCCCAACCGAGCCTCCTGCGGCGGAAGCGACGGCGCCCTCCGTCGCTTCCCCCCGCACGGTCGAGGGCAGCACGATCGAGGTCGGCACAGCCGCCGTCAGCGCGGCATCACCGGCGGCGGCCGCTCCGACCCCGGCGACACCGCTCGCCGACGCGTCCCGGACCACGACCGGGACGGCCAGTCCCGAGACGAGCCTCACGCCAGCGCTGGGGTCCACGGCGGCGCCCACGTCGCCCCCGGCGTCGACACCCGCTTCGACACCCGCTTCGACACCCAGCGCGACCGCCACGTCCGGCAGCGTCGGCCTCGACATCGTCGACTCGACCCACCCCTCGGCCGTCGTGACTGTGGGGACAACAGTGACGTGGACGAATCGGGACGCGGTGATGCACACGGTCACCGCGGACGATGGAGGGTTCTCCTCGACGCTGCTGGGACGCGGGCAGAGCTTCAGTCACACGTTCGGCGTCCCCGGCGTCTACTTCTACTTCTGCCAGCCCCACGGCAACATGACCGGGTCGATCACCGTCCGATAGCAGCGACCACCTCCGCGCGACATCGGCCTCACCGTCCCGACCGTTCACGGTGATAGGATCGTTGCGTCTCCCGCTCGCTCGGAGGAAATCCGCCAGTGACGCTCCCGATCGCCTTCGCGGTCGCCTATCTGCTCGGCGCGATCCCGACCTCGTACATCGTGGTGTACCTGGCGACTGGCCGTGACATCCGATCCATCGGCAACGGCAACCCGGGCACAATGAACGTCTGGGACAACGTGGGCGCACTGCCCGCGGTGGTCGTCGGACTGGGCGATGTGGGCAAGGGCATGGCCGCCGTGGGCGTCGCCTACTGGCTCGGCTTCGGCGACCTGGTTGCGATCTCCTGCGGCCTCGTGGCGGTGATGGGGCACGACTACTCGATCTTCCTGCGGTTCGACGGTGGCAACGGCACCGCCGCGGCAGTGGGCGCGCTCTTCGCGCTCGTGCCGGAGGCGGCGATCCCCGCGACCGGGGCGGCGATCGCGGTGACGGTCGTGCTGCGGTCGAAGCGGGCCGGTGGACTCGTCGGCCTGCTCGCGGTGCCGGCGCTCGCGGCCTGGCAGGACTACCCGAACATCATCGTGATCGGCGTCGTCGCCCTGCTCACGGTGGTGGCGCTGAAGATCATCCGCTTCGAGGGCTTCACGCCCGCGCGGACACGTCCGCCGCGCTAGGCCGCCCTCGATGTCCTTCGAGCAAACCCTCGGCACGTTCCGCACCGTCACGGCCGGCCCGGCGGAGGAGGTGCCCCTCGCGCGCGCCGCCCTCGTCGCCGCTCGCGCGGAGTACCCCGACCTCGACATCGACGCCTACGAGCAGCGGCTGCAGGACATCGCGGAGACGCTGGAGCAGCAGCTCGCGCGCGCGAACGTCCGCGACCACGCACGGCGCACGGTAATGACCGTGAACCAGCTGCTCTACCGGGAGCTCGGATTCCGCGGCAACACGGAGCACTACGAGGACCCGCGCAACCTCTACTTGAATTACGTCCTGGCCGAGCGGAAGGGCATCCCCGTCTCGCTCGCCATCGTCTACGCGGAGGTCTGCCAGCGCGTGGGCCTGGACGTGAAGCCGGTAGGACTGCCGGGCCACGTCATCTGCCGCTACCGCCCGGAGGACGCGGAGACCGACGAGGATGAGCTGCTGCTCGATGTCTTCGGGTACGGCCGTCTGCTGACGCGCGACGACTGTCAGTCGCTCGTCCGCAACATCTTCGGCTCCCGCATCGCCTTCAAGGACTACTACCTCGCCAGCCTCCAGCCCCGCCAGGTCCTGCAGCGCCTGCTCCACAACCTGAAGGCCGGCTACCTCCAGCGTGGCGAGGAGGAGCGGGCCGGTCGCATGATCGACCTGCTGCTCGTGCTCTTCCCCTGGGACCTCGATGAGATCCGCGACCGCGGCATGCTCCGCGAGCGGCTGGGCGACTCGGCCGCCGCGCTCGACGACCTGGAGCAGTACGTCCAGTACCGGCCGGGCGCGCGCGACATCCAGCTGGTCTCCGAGACGGTGAAGTCGCTGCGCCGCCACGTCCGCGAGTCCGGCGACGCCTAGCTCCGAGCCCACCGCCCGCGTGGCGCCGCGCCGTCCTCGCTAGCATCGAGGGCATCATGGCGCTCACCCGCATCCTCCACCGAGCCGGCAACTTCCACGATCTGCTGCACCTGAGCAGGCACCCCTCGGTCGACGCGATCGAGGCTGACATCTGGGTCATGAACGGCCGCCTGTTCGCCCATCACGAGCGCCCCATCGGGCGGTTCCTCCTCGGGACGCACGGGCTCACGCTCGGCGTCGACCGGGTGCCGCTCGAGGTCATCCTTGAGGCGGTGCAGAACCACTCGGAGTTCGTGATCGACCTCCGCTCATGGTTCGGCGACCCGGCCCCCGACCTCGCCCGGACGCTCGCGCTCCAGCTGGACGACTTCTCCCACATCCACGTCACCTGCGAGGCCTGGCGCATCGCCGACCGTCTCCGGGAGTGGCTACCCGGCCTGCACGTGGCGTACTCGATCCGCAGTGAGAAGCAGCTGCGCCGCTACCTCCGGGACGTGGACGAGGGCCGCATCCGCCCCACCCCGGTGACGGTGCGGCAGACGCTCCTCCGCAGCGCCGCTGTCGTCCAGGCGATCCGCGCGCGCTCCGGCAACGTCGGCGCGTGGACCGTCGACGACGTCGAGCGCGGCCTGGAGCTCTCGTCGTGGAACGTCGACGCGATCGTGAGCAACCGCCTGACGGTGCTCAACGCCCTCTGAGCGCCGGCGCGGAGGCTCGCGCTGTGCCGAGGACACCGCGACACTGACGCCATGAGCGAGGACCTCGATACCGCCGCCCTCGACGACTTCGCGCTCGCCGATGAGTTCACGCTCGCCAGCGAGAGCGCGCCACTCCTCCCGGTGATCCTCGATCGCATCGAGGAAGCCGGGGGGCGCATTACCTTCGCGGAGTTCATGGCGCTCGCGCTCGGTCACCCGGAGCACGGGTACTACAGCCGCGAGGACCTCCGCTGGGGGCCAGATGGCGACTACGAGACCAGCCCGGAGGTGCACCCGATCTTCGGCTACCTCTGGGCGCGGCAGGTGCTCGAGTGCTGGGAACGCCTCGGTCGCCCCGCCGAGTTCGCGCTGGTCGAGCCCGGCGCCGGGTCGGGCGCGTTCATGGCGAGCATCCTCACGTGGCTGCGCGCCCGCGCCCCCCGGTGCTTCGAGGCGGTCCGGCCCGCCGTCCTCGATGGCCACCCACACCGGATCGCCCAGCAGCGGGCCGCGCTCGCCGCGCGCGGGTTCGAGGCCGAGCACGCGCTCACCGAGGAGTGGCTCTCCCGACCGGGCGGCGTGACTGGCGTGATGATCTCCAACGAGTTCTTCGACGCCCTCCCCGTCTATCTCGTCCACCGCGAGGACGACGTGCTCCGCGAGGTCTACGTCGCCGCGCGCGATGGGGGCCTGGCGCTCTTGCAGGGCGAGCCGAGCACCCCCGCCATCGCCGCGTACTTCGCACGCCTCGGCATCCTCCCCGGCGAGGGCGCGACCGCCGAGGTCGGCCTCGCCGCGCGCGAGGTGATGGCGCGCCTCGCGGCGCGGGTGGAGCGCGGCTACATCCTCACGATCGACTACGGCTACGAGGCCCGCGAGCTGTACGCCTCCTGGCGGAAACAGGGCACGCTCATGGCCTTTCGGGCGCACAGCCCACAGCCCGACCCGCTCGACCGCCCCGGCCTCACCGACCTGACCTATCACGTCGACTTCACAACGCTCGCCGCGGCGGCCGGCGGGTTCGACGCGGCGCCGCTCACGACGCAGGCGGAGGCGCTCACTGTCCTCGGCCTCGCGGACGCCCTCCGCGCCTCCGGGGAGCGCGCCCACCAGGACGTCCAGCGCTACGCCGCCGAGCGCCGCGCTGCCGAGACGCTGACTGACATGAGCGGTCTCGGGCGGATCAGAGTGCTCGCGCTGGCGAAGGGCGCGCCCCTCGACGGCCTGCGCTGCCTCCGTCCCCTCGAGTCGCTCATGCGACAATGACGGCATGGCTGAGCGACTCTCGCCGGATGTCTACTCCTCGGTCCTGATCGACCACTTCCAGAACCCGCGCAACGCGGGCTCGATGGAGGACGCGGACGCAGAGGCGTTCGTCACGAACCCCGTCTGCGGCGACTCGCTGCGCATCTTCCTGAAGTTCGAGGACGGGGTGATCGCGCGCGCCTCGTTCCTCGCGTCCGGGTGCCCGGCGTCCATCGCGACCTCCTCGGCGGCGACGGAGCTCGTCGTCGGGCGGTCACCCGAGGACGCCACGACGCTGAGCCGCGACGACTACGCGGACGCGGTCGGCGGGCTGCCGAAGGCGAAGGTCCACTGTTCCGTCCTCGCAGCCGCAGCCGTGACCCAGGCCGTCGAGCAGTGGAAGGCGAAGGCGCAGACGTGAACCTCGCCGCGATCGTCCTTGCCGCCGGTGCCTCCTCCCGGATGGGACGCGCGAAGGCGCTCCTCCCCTGGCAGGACTCGACGCTGCTCGCGCACGAGATCGAGGTGCTGCGGGACGTGGGCGTCGAGCGGATCGCCGTGGTGATCGGGATGCACGCGCAGCAGATCCGCCGCGCGGTGCCCGTGCCGATGCCGTTCGTCTTCAACCCGCGGTGGGCGCAGGGCCGCTCGACCTCCCTCGCCGCGGGCGCGCGGATGCTGCGGCGTGAACCGCGGCCGGACGCGATCGTCGTCCAGAACGTCGACCAGCCGACCACCTCCGAGGTGATCCGCCGCCTCGTCGAGGCGCTGGAGACGTCCGGCGCCGACGCTGCCCAGCCCGTCTACCGTGACGCGGAGGGCGTCGAGCACGGCGGACACCCGGTGCTGCTCTCCGGCGCCCTCCTCCCCGCGCTCGTCGAGGCCCGCGAGGCGACCGAGGGCCTGCGGGGTGTGCTCGCCAAGAAGCGCATCGAGCGCGTGAGCATCGACGATCCGACCGTCGGCCTGGACCTCGACACGCGTGAGGCGTACGAAGCCGCGAAGGCCGCCCTCGGGGCCTAGTTCGACCTCGGAGCGGAGTTTCTCCACCGGCGGCTTGTGATAGTCTGCACGAAGTCGCGAGGGTCGGTTCCGGTCGTGGGCCGGGACGGGTATCTCTCGGCGGAACCGTCCGGTATGCTGCCGGGCGCAGGGCGGTGCCGGCCACAGCGTGCGGCGGGCCGCCACGGGAAGCGAGCAGTCGTGGCGTACGGATTCGGCGTCGCCAGGGGCATGCTTCTGACGCTGAAGCATGTGTTCCGCCCCGCGATCACGGTGAACTACCCCGAGCAACAGCGCGAGGTTCCGGCCCGTGCGCGCACGAACCTCCTGTGGTTCGAGGAGCGCTGCACCGGTTGCTCCACCTGCGCCCAGGCCTGCCCGGACGGCTGCATCCTCGTGCAGACCTCGCCGCGCGAAGACGGCACCCTCCGCATCGACCGCTACGAGATCGACTTCCGCATCTGCATGTACTGCGGCCTCTGCACGGAGGCGTGCCCGTACCAGGCGATCCAGGCCGGCGGCCGCTACAACGACGCCGTCTACCTCTTCGAGAACATGTACCGCGACCGCGACTCGCTGACGCGGGAGGCGCAGGACTACCTCCGCAAGACGGACGGCCGCTACCCGAACGGCCAGACGCAGGCGGAGAACCCGCTGCGCACCCAGATGCCGACCGCCCGCTCGCGCGTGGACGTCGCGGGCATCGGTGGGGCGTTCGGGCCGCAGCGGCTGCCGGGGCGGCACACCTCGGACAAGCAGAACTAGACCCGTCTCGCGCCGGGAGCGCTGCTCCCGCGCTCGTGACGGTGGGGTTGGGGGCAATCCGTGGTCCAGATCACCATCAACGGCCGCACGGTCGACGCCGCACCGGGCCGTCGCCTGGTCGAGGTGATCAAGGACCAGGGGATCGCGATCACGAACCTCTGCTACATCGACGGCCTGGAGCCGTACGCCGGCTGCCGCACATGCATCGTGGAGATCGAGGGCGGCCGCCCGACGAACCTCCAGCTCTCCTGCGTCGCACAGGTCGCCGAGGGCATGGTGGTGACCACCGACACCGAGGCGACGAAGCGGACCCGCCAGTCCGTCATGTCGATGATCCTGGCGAACCACCCGGATCGCTGCCTCACCTGCCACCGCCGCGTCCACTGCATGCCCGGCGACATCTGTCTCCGCGACGACGTCGTGACGCACCGCTGCCTGACCTGCTCCAAGAACTACCGCTGCGAGTTGCAGACCTCCTGCGAGATCGTGGACCAGGGCGACTTCGACGAGCCGTGGGTCGGCGAGGCGCGCTCGTACTACGAGACCCCGCCCCCGGAGCCGGACCGCGGCAACCCCTACCTGGAGTTCGACCCGCAGATGTGCATCATCTGCACCCGCTGCGTCCGTGCCTGCGACGAGCTGCGCCACACCGGCGCCGTGACGCTCTCCGGCAAGGGCCACACCACGATGATCGCGTTCGGCACTGGCGGCCAGATCCACGAGTCGGACTGCGACTTCTGCGGCGCCTGCATAGACGTCTGCCCGACGGCGACCCTCATGGAGAAGCCGAACAAGTGGGTGGGCCGCGCGGACGAGTGGACCAACTCCGTCTGCAACGGGTGCTCGATGGGCTGCACGCTCTCCTACGGCATCAACGACGACTTCGGCCCGACGATCGTCCGGCCGGACCGCGTGAACCCGGCCTCGCGCGACCAGATCTGCGTCCGCGGCCGCTTCCACTACGACGCGATCCCCGAGAAGCAGCGCCTCGCGCGCGCCCTCGTGCGCGCCGGCGAGCGGCTCATCCCTGCCTCGTTCGAGGACGCGCTCAACCGCGCGGTCGACGAGGTCACGAAGGTGAAGCAGTCGGCCGGTGCCGACGCCATCGCCGTCCTCGGCTCACCGATCGGCACGACCGAGGAGGCGTTCGTCCTCGCCGGCATCGCCCGCACGCTCGGCACCCCGAACGTCGACTTCACGACCGGGGCCGTCCACCGCGCGGTGACTGGCGCGCTGAACGCCGCCTTCGGCACTGACCGGCTCCCCGCCAGCCTCGCCGACATCGAGAAGAGCGACACGATCATCTCGATCGCACGCGACCTCGAGGAGTCACACCAGGTCGCCTCGCTCCGCATGCGCGACGCGAAGGTGAAGCGCGGCGCGGCGATCGTCCTGGTGTCGCCTACGTGGAGCGAGCTCGACCGCTTCGCCACCGCCGTCCTGCGGACGCGCCCGGGCCAGGAGGCCACCGTCGCGCAGGCGCTCGCGGACGGCGCTGCCGCGCCGGCCGGCATCGACGCCCTCCAGTGGGAGGCCGCCGTCGCCGCCGTGAACGCGGCGAAGAGCGACGTGGAGTCGCGCGCCACCGTGATCTTCGCGCCCGAGGACCACTTCGGCGCCTACGCGGCGGACGTGGCCGCGGCTGCCTCGAACCTCGCGATCGCCCTCCGCGGCGAGAGCGCCCCGGAGCATCTGCTCTACCTGCCGACGGACGCGAATGTCCGCGGCGCGCACGACGCGGGGCTGCGGCCCGGCGCGAGCGGTAAGTCGTTCGCCGAGATCGTCGCCGCGGCGAAGTCCGGCACGGTCAAGGCCGTCATCCTCCACGCGGACAACCCGCTCCTCACCTCGCCCGGCACGCCCGACGTGATCGCCGCCCTTCAGACCCTGGACTCGCTGGTCGTCATCGACTCCGTCCGGTCGACCGCGGCGGAGCACGCCACCGTGGTCCTGCCGCAGGCGGCGTTCCACGCCGACGATGGCACCACGACTAACGCGGACGGACACGTGTTCCGGCACCACCCGGCGCGCAAGCCGAACCAGCAGACCGTCCCGGGCCTGTACGTCCTGACGGCGCTGGCGAACGGGCTCGGTGCGGATCTCTCCTACAGCACGACCGAGGACGTCACGAACGCCATCGCAGCCGCGGTCGCCGGCTACCCGACCGCCACCGCCCTCGGCACGAACCCGGGTGGCACGCGCGTCGTCGGTGAGCCCTCGAAGGCGACGAAGCAGGCCCTGGGTGCGGCGCCCACCGCCGCCGCTGGCATCGCGATCGTCACCAGCCGCTCGCTCTACCACTCGTGGGAGGGGTCCTCGATCCGTTCCGAGGAGGCCGACAAGCTCCACCGCGAGGAGGCGGCGTGGGTGAACCCGGTCGACGCGCAGGCCGCGGGCGTCCGTGACGGCGAGATGATCGAGCTCGCCAACGACCGCGGTTCGGTGCGCATCGCCGTGCGCCTGGACGACGGCGTCCCGGCCGGCCAGGTCTACGTCCCGCAGTACTACGACGGCGGCGCCGTCCTCGCACTGTTCGGGCTCGACGGCCTCGCCGGGGGCGTCGCCTCCGTGCGGGTGCGGGCGCTCCAGCCCGCCTAGCGTCACCGATGACCGAGGCGCGGTGGAGCCCGGGCGACGAGGTCGTCCTGCGTTACATCACGCGCCAGGAGCGCCCGGGGATGTCCTGGCCCGCGCGCGTCGTCGAGGACCGCGATGACCTCCTCGCGCTGTTCATCCCGAACGGCGCGATCACGAAGCAATGGCGCGGCGTCCGCGACTCCATGGGCCAACCCGTCACCCGCGAGCTGGTGGATATCCCCTGGCGGCGCGACACCCTCCGCCTGATGTACCCCGACCAGGACTACTCGATCTGGCTCTCGTGGCGACACGAGGGCGAGCAGCGCGTGTTCCACGGGTACTACATCAACGTGGAGGAGCCCTTCCGGCGCACCCCCATCGGCATCGATACGAACGACCACACGCTCGATGTCGTCGTGCTCCCGGACCTCTCGTGGACCAGGAAGGACGAGGATCAGCTCGCCGAGCGCGCGACGAACGGCGTCTATTTGCCTGAGTTCGCCACGCGCGTCCGCGCGACCGCCGAGCGCGCACTGCGGATCCTCGAACGCCGCGCGTACCCGTTCGACGGTTCGCTGGTGGAATGGGCGCCGAACCCCACGTGGTCGATCCCACGCCTTGTCGACGGGTGGGACGAGCTGCCGGCGACGCTCTGGCCGGACCGTCGCTCGGCGTACGGGGACGCCCCGCCGGCCTGACCGGCGCCAGCGACCCGATACGATGGGTCCGATGAATACTGACGCGCCCCTGGTGAGACGCCCCCTCCTGGTCACGTCGAGCGTCGAGCAGGCCGAGGGCTGGGCCGGCGCCCTGCAGGACGCGGGCCTCGACGCGCTCATCGAGATCGGCGACGCGCAGTACGCCGACCCGGCCCGCTCCGCGCTCGTCGGCATCCTGGGGACACGGCCGATGGAGTTCGTCTACCTGGTGACGCTGCCGCCGGCCCAGCGAGAGCCCGCGGTGGCGGCGCTGCTGGATGCGGGGTGGGACGGCCGCGAGGGGCTGTACGGCGGACGCGGCGTCATGGCCTCGCCCCGGACGACGGTGCGTTCGTGGCTGACGGCGCTGCTCTGGAGCGCCGCCGGCATCGCCGCGTTCATCCTCATCCGGATCGCGACCGGATGATCCCGTCCTGGGTGCGCTGGGTGGAGGTCGCCCAGTTCCTGGACGGCGCCCAGGCGACCGACCTGCAGGACTGGTTCGCCGAGCGTGGAATCTACGCGCGGATCCGCGTGCACCGATCGCATCAGCCCGGCGTGGGCACGAGCGTCGGCTCGGACCTCATACCGGACCGCGCGCCGGTGGCGAGCCGCTTCACAGTCGAGGTCCGCCGTGGCGACCTCGAGGAGGCTCGGGACGCCCTCATGGCGTCCGGCTGGGAACTCCAGGGGTACGAGGGCCGTTGGTGGATCTCCCAGACCCTGACGCTCGTCGGGATGGCGCTCACCGCGGCGATCGTCGTCGCGCTGATCGTGCTGCTGCGGGTGCTGGGGGAGGGCTGATGTCTCGCCTGCGCCTGTTCCCGCTCCGCACGGTGCTCTTCCCCGGGATGGAGCTGCCCCTCCAGGTGTTCGAGGACCGCTACCGGACACTCGTCGCCGAGTGCATCCAGAACGGCGAACCGTTCGGGGTGAGCCTCATCCGCGAGGGGCCGGAGGTGGGCGGGCCCGCCGTGCCGCACCAGGTGGGATGCACCGCCCGCATCGTGCGTGTCTCGCCCACGCGCGACGGGCGCCTGGCGCTGCAGTGCGTGGGCGTCCGTCGCTTCCGCATCGTGCAGCTCTACGACGATCGGGCGTACCTCAGCGCCGACGTCGAATACCCCGTCGACGAAACCGGCGAGGTCGATCCAGAGGCGCTGGAGGCCGTGCGAGCCCGGTTGAGGCGGCTGTACCGGCTTCGGGATACCATCGCGAACGAGTACCATCGTGACGTGGATGTCCCGGAGTCTCCGGGCCTCCTCGCAGACCGGATCGGTGCGCTTGGGCGGGGCTTGCTAACCGATCGGCAGTTGCAGCAGCTGCTGGCGACGCTCGATGTGCGCCGGCGGTTCGAGCTGGCTGACGATGTCCTGACGGCGGCGGTTTCCTCCACCCATGAACAGGCTGCTGCCGTTGTCGCTCAACGGTGGGCGGCGCTTGAACGACGAAACTAGGCCAATCCTGCGGGATGGCTCAGTCGAGGGGCGGGGTGTTCGGCTGCGGTCGCACACCGACGATAGAGTTATGGCAGACCGGGTTCACCACGGCCCTGGATCGGTTCCGTCTGGGACGGATGCCGAGGCGGGGCCCCGGGGCGACATGACCGAGGGCGCTGGCGGGCGGCGGACACTTGATCCGTCGGGGTGGCTGATCGTGCGTCGGGACGGCAACGTCGTGACGGCGGAACGCCGTGCCTGCGAACTGCTGGGCGCGCCCGATCCGGATGCCCTCGCCGGCCGCGAGTGGACGTCCCTGCTCGCCTCCGCCGACGCGGGAGAGGCCCGCGAAGCCGTGGCAGCCATCGAGTCCGGCGGCTCGTGGGATGGCGTACTGCGATTCCGCTACGCCCGCGACGAGGTGACGCTGAGCGCCCGGGTGTCGCCGGTCGCACGCTCCTCCGACCTGGTCGTGCTGAGCCTGCAGATCGCCCCGGCCGCCCCGTCGCACACCCGCAGCACCACCCCGGCCACACCGCAGCCCCGCCCGCAGGCGGCTGCCCCACGTCCGCCCCTCGGCCCCACGCCGGAGGCCCCTCCGTCCCGGGACATCGTCCGCTCCGATGAACCATCGGTCACGGCGGGCGACGGACCGGATGGCCTCTCCGCGCTCGTCACCGCCTACGAGGCGATGCACGACCTGGACGAGCCGACGGCGATCGCACGATCGGTCCTCCAGGCGATCGAATCCGCGATCGGGTTCCAGTGGGCAGCCGTGCTCCGCTTCGAGCCCGGGCCCTCCACCGGGGTCACGGTCCTCGCCACCTACCCCACGCCCATGGCCGGGCTTGCCCGCGGTGGTCGCTGGGCGGCGGAGCCGGATCTCCTGCTGGTGCGCACCTCGGGCGAGCCGTCGATCCAGGGCGATCTCGGGCCCACCGGAATGCCATCGAGCCCCCTGGACCGCCTGCCAGCCTTCGGGCTCCGCTCGCGCGTGCTGGTGCCGCTCTACGCGGGCGCCGAGGTCATGGGCGCACTGGCGCTGTTCCGCGCGGGCGCCCTCGCCTTCACCGCGGCCGAGGCGATGCTCGCCGAGCGCACCGTCCGGCGGCTCGGTGATGCGATCGCCGGCGCGAGCGCCGAGCGCTCGGCGACACCGGCAGCATCCATGGCGCTGCCAGTGGACAACCCGCCGGCGGACTCGCGATCCACGGTCACTCAGTCGCCCGGCGCCCCCGTTGATCCGCCCCTCGACGCCCCGAAGCCCGCAGCGGAGGCGGTCGCCCTCGCCGGCACCCCACTCGAGTCGCTGGGCGAGCTCGTCGCCGGCGTTGCGCACGAGCTGAACAACCCGCTGACCGCGATCCTCGGCTACGCCCAGATCCTGGGCGGGCTCGAGGGCACCGAGCGCGAGCATGCGCTCCGCACGATCGAGGATGAGGCGCAGCGCGCCGCCCGCATCGTGCGCAATCTGCTCTCCTTCGCACGCCAGCGTCCGGGGCAGCGGCGCGTCGTGAACATCGAGGAGATGCTGCGGCGGGTGATCGACCTCCGCCGATACGCCCTCGAGGTGGACGACGTACACGTGATCACCCGCCTCGGCCTCGTGCCGGACGTGATGGTGGACGAGGGCCAGTTCGAGCAGGTGTTCCTCAACCTGCTGGGCAACGCGCAGCAGGCCCTGCAGGGCCGCGGCGGCGAGGTCGTCGTGAGCACGTGGCAGGACGGCGGCTACGTCTACATCGCCTTCGCGGACGACGGCCCCGGCGTGCCGGAAGAGATCCGTTCCCGCATCTTCGAGCCATTCTTCACCACCCGGGAAGTGGGGCTGGGACAGGGCATGGGGCTCGCGATCGTCTACGGCGTGGTGAGCCACCACGGCGGACGCACCTGGGTAGAGCCCAACGCCAGCGGCGGTGCCACCTTCGTGGTCGAGATTCCGCTCCCGCCCGTGGACGAGGGCGGGGCCGGGCGGCCCGCGACCCGCCCCGCGGGGCGTGCCGCCACCGGAGCCGGCCACCACGCCGACTCCGCGCGCCGCACGCGGCCGACGGAAGCCCGCCGCGTCCTCGTGGTGGACGACGAGGGCGCCGTCCGGGCGCTGACGCGCGAGATCCTGAGCGCCACCGGCTACGAGGTGGACACAGCCGAGGGTGGCGAGGAGGCGCTGCATCTGCTCGCCGAGCAGACGTTCGACCTCATCATCACGGACCTGCGGATGCCCGGGATGGACGGCGCGACGCTGTATCGCGAGGTGGTAAGCCGCTGGCCCGAGCTGGCGCGCCGCGTCCTGTTCGTCACCGGCGACATCGAGGGCGAGCCCGGGTCGCGCTCGCTGGATGCCTCGGTGATCCGGTACCTCGAAAAGCCGTTCACCACGCGGCAGCTGCTGACCGCCGTCCAGGACGCGCTGGCAAGCTAGCGGGCGGCGATGGCCTCGCCGTCATCCCACGCCCCCGAGGAGACAAGGAAGCGCCGTCCCGATGGGACGGCGCTCCGCCTGGATTCCGCACCAGGGCGCGGACTAGCGCGGTCGCTGGCCGTGGCCGCCTCGGAGGAGCGGCCCGCGGCCACAGCCGGTCAGGACAGGTGGGTCTCGGCGTGCCGTCGCGCCTCGAGGCGTGCGGAGTAGATGCCGAGGAAAATCGCGAACGCAGAGCCGACCGCAAACAGAATCGCGCCGGCAGTCATGGCAAGTGGGTCCATCGGTGTCCTCCCTCTCGGAAGGCATCCTCGACGGAACCGGCCCAGGATCGGAGGGGCGCAAGTCCCGCGACCCCCGGGACGAAGGACACCCGGCCGCTCGGCCGGGTGTCTCGACTATGAGGATGGGGACGCGGACGGCTACATGCCGGTGTCGAGCGGGTAGCCCGCCGTACGCCAGGCGTCGTGCCCGCCCTCGACGTTGTAGAGGTCGCTCCGGCCCATCGCCGCGGCGAACTCGGCGGCGACCGCCGAACGCTGGCCGGACTTGCAGATGAACAGCACCGGCTTGTCGCCGGCGATCTTGTCGATCTGCGCCATCGTCGCCATGTGCTGGATCTGGATCGAGCCGGGGACGTGGCCGTCGGCGTGCTCGTGCGGTTCGCGCGAGTCGATGACCTGGACGTCCTGCTCGTCGATCATCTGCTTCGCTTCGTGGACGTCGATCCGCGTGAACGGCTCGCCGGGGCGCTTCTCTGCCATCGGGGTATCCTCCACCCTCCCATGGGTGCCATTGTGACTGCTCGCTGATCATGACTTTATCAGGCAGCTCAGTAGAGAACCCGCCGCGGAGCGCGCCACCGTCCGCGCCGGGCGCGCTCACCTTCGGCGTCGACCTGCGCTCGGGGCCGCGTTACCCCACCGGGATCGCGACGATGGACGGCGCGCGCCGGTGCCGCTCGATCGCCGCCGTGCGCGGCGACGACGAGATCCTCGCGGCGGTGGAGGCCGCGCAGCCGCGCATCGTCGCGATCGACGCGCCCCTCGCCCTGCCAGAGGGCCGGGACTGCGCCGACCCGAGGTGCGCGTGCGCCGTGCACGGGATCATGCGGGAGGTCGACCGTCTCGCGGCCCGCGCCGGCTACCGGCCGTTCCCCACCTTGCTGCCGAGCATGGTCAGGCTGACGCTCCGCGGGATCGCCCTGCGGGAGGCGCTGGAGGCGCGGGGCTACGTGGTGATCGAGACCTATCCCGGGATGACACAGGATGTCCTGGGGATCCCCCGTAAGCGCGCCGGCCTGGATGGGCTGCGCCGCGGGCTGAAGCGACACGGGGTGCGCGGGATCCCCCGCTCCCGCCGCCTCTCGCACGACGAGCTGGATGCGATCACGTGCGCGCTCACGGCGCGCCTCTACCTCGACGGTCTGGGCGAGGTGATGGGCTCCGGCGAGCCGGCGCGGCTCGTGCTGCCGGACCGTGCACGCGACTGGTCCGTGGTCACCGCCGGACGGTGAATCGCCGCCATGCGGTGAATCGCCGCGCGCCTCCCGCCGGAGGGCAGCAGGCGGCGGCATCTGGTTACAATCGGGCCATGCGGCAACACCTGCGTCCAGGGCTCAGCCTGTCGGGAGCCGCCTCGTGACCCGTGTCCTCGTCACCCGCGAGCTGCCCGGGGGTAGCGGCGATGGCAGCCCCATCGCCCGCCTGCGCGACGCGCTGGGCCCCGAGAACGTCGACCTGTGGCCCGACTTCGACCCACCAACCGCCGAGGCCTTCCTCGCTCGCACCGAGGGCTGTGACGGCATCCTCTGCATGATCACCGACCGCATCGACGCCGCCTTCCTCGACGCGCGGCCGACGGTCCGCGCCGTCGCGCAGCTCGCCGTTGGCTACGACAACATCGACGTCCCCGCGTGCACGGAGCGCGGCGTGCTGGTCACCAACACGCCGGACGTGCTCTCCGACGCCACCGCCGATATGGCGTGGGCGCTGCTCATGGCAGCCGCCCGCCGCCTGCCGGCCGGCCGCGACGCGATCGAACAGGGGCGCTGGGGCCAGTGGAACCCCACGTGGATGCTGAGCAGCGAGGTCACTGGCCGGACGCTCGGGATCCTCGGGCCGGGACGCATCGGCGCCGCGGCCGCGAAGCGGGCGTCCGGCTTCGAGATGACGGTCCTCTACACGGGGCGCCGGGAGAAGCCCGGCTTCCCGGGCACCTTCGTCCCGCTGGAGGAGCTCCTGGCGCGTTCGGACTTCATCTCCGTGCACGTGCCGCTGACCGACGAGACGCGCGGGATGTGCGATGCAGCGTTCTTCCGCCGGATGCAGCCGCACGCGATCTTCGTGAACACCTCGCGCGGCCCGGTCGTGGACCAGTCGGCATTGATCGCGGCGCTGGAGGACGGAACGATCGCGGCGGCCGGACTGGACGTGATGACGCCGGAGCCGCTCCCACCGGACGATCCGCTGGTGCGCGCCCCGAACATCGTCCTGTCGCCCCACGTCGGCAGCGCCACGCTCGAGACGCGGACGAAGATGGCCCACCTCGCTGTGGACGGGCTGCTCGCGGGGCTGCGGGGTGAACGCGTGCGGCACCTGGTGAACCCGGACGCGCTGAACGCGGCGTCGAGGCGCTGAGGACGAACTGCTGGCACCACCACCCGGCGGGCGGCGGTAGCCGGTTGCTGTTGAAGGGCGAGTCATGACCTCCGAGCGAGAACACGACGACGCACAGGGACGACTCTGGCTGGCGGACACCCTCTGGCGGCTGGGCGCGATCCAGTTCGGCGACTTCAGCCTGGGGCGCACCGTCCGCAACTCGCCGGTCTACGTGAACGCGAAGCTGCTGATCTCCCGGCCCGATGCGCTGAAGCGCACGGTGCGGCTGATCCAGGACGAGCTCGAGCTGGGGATGGTGATGCGCAACCGCCTCGTCGAGCCGTTCGACGCGATCGCGGGGGTGCCGATCGGCGGACTGCACATCGCCACCGCGCTCTCCCTCCAGATGGACCGGCCGCTGCTCTATCTGCGCCCGGCCCGCGACCCGGACGAGGTCCTCGCCCCGCACGTGGAGGGCATCTACCGTCCCGGCCAGCGGGTGCTGGTCGTGGACGACCTCGCCGCCGGCGGTGGCTCGCTCGTCGAGACGATCGAGGGCCTGCGGGACGCGGGGCTCATCGTCTCGAACGCCGTCGTGCTCATTGACCGGGAGCAGGGCGCCGCGCGCCGCCTGGAGGCGATGGGCGTGCACATGCACTCCGTCCTCACCCTGGAGGTGCTGCTGACGTATCTGCACTCCGCCGGGCACGTGACCCGCGAGGACTACGACCGCTCGCAGGGCTACCTCCACCGGGAGGGCGAGCCCCGGTCCGAGTTCGACTAGGCAGGAGACGCGATGCGGCCTTCCCGCTCGGTCGCCCGCTTCGGCGGCCCCCTCCTCCTCGGCTGCGTCGCAGCGATGGCGCTCGCGTTCGGCGCGTGCGGCGGCGACGGGTCGGACGCGACCGCCGAGCCCACCGAGACGCCGACGCCCACGCAGGTCATCCAGGCCGCCTCTCCGGCCGACCTGGCGTCCTATCGCTACGACCTGACCGTCTCGATCCTCACGTCGCTCCTCGACACCTCGCAGGCGCCGTCCGGGCTGCCACTGGACGGTGAGATCCGCCTTGCCGTCCAGGGCGAGCGGGTGAACCCGGACCGCGAGCACTCCGTCGCGTCCGCCGACCTCGGGTTCCTGCAGGTGAACACGGAGGCGATCGTCATCGGGGAGCGGCGCTGGCTACGCGAACCGGACGGGACGTGGCGGGAGGGGGCGACGTCGCCCCTCGAGGCGTTCGCGGGGCTGGACTTCCGTCCGTCCGTGCTCTTCGCGGACGACGCCGGTCAGTACGACGAGATCGCGCGGCGCCTGAACGAGTACGAATGGGTCGAGGAAGACCTGTTCGGCATCCCCACCCGCCACTTCACCCTGGACGAAGATGCGTTCATCTCGCTGTTCGAGTCGGAGGAGGACATCCTGCCGATGGAGCTGGACGCCACGCTCACCGCCGAGATCTGGCTGGAACGCGACCTCGGGACGCCGGTGCAGCTTCGGGTCGTCGGCGTCGACGCCGACGGCGCGGAGGTCATTCGACTGGACCTCGGCCTGCGGGACCTCAACGCGGAGGACATCGCCGTGACACCGCCGGAGTAACCGGCTACAGCAGGCGGCGGATCGGCTTCCGGCCGGGTCGCGGGTCGTAGCTGGACTTGAAAATGTCCAGCTTGTCGCGCTCGATCAGGTACTTCCCGGCGAAGAGGGTCGCGGGGACACGTCCCTGCTTGATCAGGCGACGCAGGCTCTGAGGGTGGATCCCCAGTTCCCGCGCGGCCTCGACCAGGTCGAGGTAATCGTCAAAGGGGGAGTCTGGCACGAGCATGTCCATCCAAGGTTCGGCGCAATGGATCAACGGCTCATACGGTATATGCAGACACGGTGATATGTAAAGCGATCTGTTGCAGCGCGTAGACAGATTCTCGATCCGCCGTGGACGGCCCCGAGGAGCGCGTTACGAGGCTGACGCTTCCACCTCGCGCACCGCGTCCGCCAGCTCCGCCACCCCGAACGGCTTGGGGAGCCGCCGGACGACCCGAGGCGACTCCAGCTGCGCCAGTCGGTGCTCAAGGCCGCTGATCGCGATGACCCGCGTCTCTGCGCCCACGCGGTCCAGCCACTCCAGGAGGACGGACGGCGGACTGCCGGGCATGTTCTGGTCCAGCACGATGATCTCGGCCGGCTCCGCGGCTAGGAGCGATAGCGCGTGGTCCACGTTCCGCGCCACGCGGACGGGATAGCCTCGGCTGGTCAGCGTCGCCTCCGCGACGGCGGCGATGATCGGCTCGTCGTCCACGACCAGCACGCGCGGGTAGGCGGCGCTGCTCGCTTCCGCCGAGGGCTGCGCGATGGGCTGGCTGAGCGGTAGCTCCACGACGAATCGCGTGCCGAGGCCGAGCTGCGAGACCACGTCGATGTGGCCGCCCATCTCGCGGACGATGCTCGCGGCCATCGACAACCCGAGGCCCGTCCCCTGCTGCCGCGTCTTCGTCGTGAAGAACGCATCGAAGGCGCGCTGTCGCGTCTCCTCGGACATGCCGATGCCGTTGTCCTCGATCAGCAGGTCCGCGACGTGTTGGCCCTCACGGATGACCGGACGGAGCGAGATGCGAATACGCCCGGGCGGACCCTCCGGCGCGGTGTCCAGGCGCGCGAGGATGGCGTCGCGCGCGTTGTTGAGCAGGTTCATGATCACCTGCTCCAGGTCCGCGTGGTCACCGATCACGAACAGCGGCGGACCCGACGGCACATCGAGCGCCACGTCGACGCGACGGTCGTAGACCTCACGTGCGAGTTCCACGATCTCACGGACGAGAGCGATGAGGTCGAGCTCTTCGAGGTCGACCTGATGGGTGCGCCGGGAGACGCGCAGCAGCTTCTTGACCAGCTCCGCCGCCCGTCCGGTCGCGAGCCGCGCCTGGCCCATCCACCGTGCGCGGTCCGGGGTGCTCTCGGCCAGTTCGAGTGAACCGCCGATCGCGGTGAGGAGGTTGTTGAAGTCGTGGGCAACACCGGCCAGCATCGTCGCCACAGCCTCGGAGCGCTGGCTCTCCAGGACCTGCTCCGCCACCCGTCGTTCCTCGGTGACGTCATCATGGACGGCGAGGACGGCGAACTCATCGTGATCGAGGGCGGTGAACGTCGCGCGGAACCACAGGAGTTCGTCCGCCGTGGCACAGGGATACGTGCTCACGAACCGCGGGATCTCGCCCGCCAGCACCTGCTGTAGCCCCGTCACGATCTGCAGCGCGTACGGACGGTCCTCCCCTTCGGTCGTCCGACACACGTCGATGCAGTTCGTGCCGACGCCCCCGTCGAACCCCGGCAGCGCTCCGTTGCGCTCGCCAAACTCGCGCCACGCGCGGTTCGTCCAGCGGAGGACACCGGATCGGTCGATGAGCGCGATATGGGCGGGCAGCCCATCGAGGACGGCAGAGGGGAGGACGGGGTCTCTGAACACGGGGGTCACCATGGAGAGCAGATCTGGCGCAGTACCAGCGATCTTATCCACGCGCTCCGCTGCGTGTGTCGGGAAGAACCCTGACGGCTGACAGGAGTGACAGCATCAGCGGGCGGCGAGCGCCGCAGCGCGACACTCAGTGACGGCTGCCGGAAGGACCTCCGCCGCGTAGTCGACCTGCTCCTCCGTGAGGGACGGCCAGACGCCGAGGCGCAGCGAGCCGACGGCGAGGCCGATCGGGACGCCCATCGCGAGGAGGACGTGGGAGGGCTCCCAGGTCGCCGAGGTGCAGGCGGCGCCGGCGGACGCCTCGATCCCGCGCGCGTCCAGGGCCACGACCAGCGCCTCACCCTCCAGGTCGGCGAAGCAGGCGTGCAGGCTGTGCGGCAACCGCTCGACGGGGTGCCCACTGATCCTCGCCTCCGGGCAGGCACGGCGGACGCCCGCCAGGAGACGGTCGCGCAGGACGGACGTGCGGGCGGCGAACGCTTCCCGCTCGGCCTGGGCGAGCCGCAGGGCCGTGGCCATACCGACAACGCCGGGGACGTTCTCGGTGCCGGAGCGCCGCTGACGTTCCTGTCCGCCGCCGGAGATGAGCTCCAGGAACGGGACGCCTCGACGAAGGTGCAGGATGCCGGTTCCCTTCGGGCCACCAAACTTGTGGCCCGAGAGTGAGAGGAGGTCGACACCCAGCGCCTCCACATCCAGGGAGTGGGTGTTCGCGACCTGGACGGCGTCCGTGTGGATGGGGACACGACGGCCGAGCGCCGCAGCCCGCTCTCGGACGGCGCGTGCGATCTCGGCGAGCGGCTGCACCGTCCCGACCTCATTGTTCGCGTAGCCGATCGAGACGAGCGCCGTGTCCGCGCGTACCGCCGCCGCGGCAACGTCCGGCGAAACGCGTCCGTACTCGTCGACGGGCAGCAGCTCGACCTCGAACCCGAAGCGCTCGAGGTACTGCGCGGAGTGGAGCACCGCGTGGTGTTCGATCTCGGTGGTGACGATGTGCCGCCCGACGCCGGCCTCGGCCTGCGCCATGGCAACGCCCTTGATCGCCTCGTTGATGCTCTCGGTGCCGCCGGAGGTGAAGATCACCTCTTCCGGCGACGCGTTGAGGATCGTCGCGACCTGGTCGCGGGACGCCTCGAGCGCATCGCTCGCCTGGCGGCCGGCAGAGTGGTGCGCGGACGGGTTCGCGTAGGCCGTGGTGAGGAACGGCATCATCGCGTCGAGCGCCTCGGGCCGCAGGGGCGCCGAGGCCGCCGAGTCCAGATAGATGCGCCGCCCGCCGGGCGCAGCCGAACCACCCGCAGAGGTCGCGCTCATGCGGTCAGGGTACACCCGGGCGGGGTATACGTACGTTCCGTTAGCTGCCGGTCTCGTCTCGCCACGACCAGTACCGTGCGTAGCGGCCGAGGGCCTGCGCGCCCCTCGCGAACGAGGGGAACACGGGCACCCCTGCCTTCGCCACGTGGTACCGCGCTGCGGTGATCGTCTCGGGCGTCATCCCCCCGATGCTGCCCTCGGGCATGAGGGCCACGACCGGGTTGCCCGTGCGCTCGTGGTACTTCTTCACGAGCTCGACCTGACCGTCCACGCGCTCGGTCCCCTGGTCGAAGTCCCGCGCCTGCATCTCGAGCGCGACACCCTCGATCTGCGAGTCCTCGGCGAGGATGTCGAGGATCTTCGCGAGGTTGTCCGTCTCGCGTCCGATGGTGGAGGCAGCGTCGAACGGGTTGCGGAACGACCCGCCGATGGTGATGAAGAACTCCGAGAGCCGGTCGTAGGACTGCTGCTCCAGCTCGGGGACGTCGAAGCCGCCCTTCTCGAACTGGTCCGTGATGGCGACCGACTGGCCACCGGTCATCGCGATCAGGGCCAGCCCGCGCTTGCTGCTGCGCGGCAACCGGACGATGCACTGGAGCGCGTCCAGCGCCTCCTCCAGCGAGTCAGCGGAGATCGCGCCGGCCTGGCGGAGCAGGGCGTCCCAGATCGCGTCGTCGGAGGCGAGCGAGGCGGTGTGCGACTGCGCGGCCTTCGCGCCGGCCTTCGTGCGGCCGCCGCGCCAGATGATCACCGGCTTCACCTTCGTGACCTCGCGCAGCAGCCGCGCGAAGCGACGGCCGTCGCGGACGCCCTCCAGGTACATGACGATCACCGAGGTGTCCGGGTCGTCGCGGAGGTACTCCAGGTAGTCCGCCTCGTTGAGGACGGCGGCGTTCCCGATGGAGATCGTGCGGGTGATGGGCAGCCCGAGGTGCTGCGCCCCGACCGTGATCGAGACGCCGTGTGTCCCGCTCTGCGAGATCACGGATATCTCGCCGCCGTCACCCTGCTCCTGGTTACCCGTGAACTTCACGCCCAGCCGGCGGTTGTAGACGCCCATGCAGTTCGGGCCGACCAGCGGCAGGCCACCCTCGCGGGCCATGCCGACGATCTTCTCCTGTAGCTGGGCGCCGAGCTCCTCGCCGGTCTCGACGAAGCCGGAGGTGAACATCGCCACCCCACCGACGCCCTTCTTCACGGCGTCGGCGACGATGAAGGGCGTCACCTGCCGCGGGACGGCGCACACCACGAGGTCCACGTCGCCCGGGACCTCCATGAGGCCCTTGAAGTTCGTGATGCCCTTTTCCTCGATCCCGGGGATCTCCTTCTCGTCCAGCTGGACGGAGTAGAGCTGCCCGGTGAACTCGGACATGTTCGTGAGCCACTGGTAGTTGGGGCCCTTGTCGCCCACCACCACGACGGTCTTCGGGTTCAGCGCACGGTGCAGCCGATCGCGATCGACGTTCATGCGGGCTCCTCCGTCAGGACGATGCGCGCGTCGACGGCGAGCGCGCCGTCGGGGTAGGCGAAGACCGGATTCAGGTCCAGCTCGGCGATCTCGGGGTGGGTCTCGATGAAGTCGGAGACACGGAGGATGAGCGCCTCGATCGCCTCGAGGTCCGCGGGGTCCTGGCCCCGGACGCCCTGGAGGATGGGCAGGCCCTTGATCTCGCGCACCATCTGCTTCGCGTCGCGCTGCTCGAGCGGCACCACGCGGAAGGCCACGTCCTTCAGCACTTCGACGAACACGCCGCCGAGGCCGAACATCAGCACCGGGCCGAACTGCGGGTCGGTGGTCGAGCCGACGATGACCTCGGTGCCCTGCTTCGCCATCGTCTGGATCGCGACGCCGTCGATCTTCGCGTTCGGAGCCGCCTCCTCGACGCGTTCCATCATCTCCTTGTAGGCCTTGCGGACGGCCTTCGCGTCACCCAGCCCGACGACGACACCGCCGACGTCCGACTTGTGGGCGATGTCCGGGGAGACGATCTTCATGACCACCGGATAGCCGAGCTCGTCCGCGATCTCGACCGCACGCTTCGGCTTCTTCGCCAGGTGCGCCATGGCGACCGGGATGCCGGCCTCCTGCAGGAGTTGCTTGGACTCGACCTCGGTGAGCAGCGTGCGGCCTTCGGCACGCGCGGAGGTAATGACGTCCGCCATCGTTCATCTCCGATCCTGGTAGATGGTTCCGGCGTCGCGGGCTGCGAGAAACGCGCTGCCGCCCACGGAGCGCCGGAATCGTAGGTGTCGCATGTCCTCGCCCGCAACAACATTTGTGCGTGCGGGAAGGAGACGTGCCGCCCCCCTCGGGTGCCGTCAGCGGACCGGGTCGTGGATGACCGCCTCCACGATGCGGTGGAGGACACGGGTGAAGCCCGGGTTGGAGTCCCGGTAGTACGGGAGCCCCACCAGCGCGATCCACAGCGCCCACCCCCGGCCGCGCGTCCACGTCGCCTCGTCCACGCCGAGGGCGTCGCGGAAGCGCCCTCGCACCTCCGTGGGGAGCAGCGTCCAGGCAGGGATGGTGTCGCACGCCGGGTCGCCGACGCCGAGTGCGCCGAAGTCGATCACGGCGTGGAGGCGCCCGTCTTGCACGAGGAGGTTCCCCGGCATCAGGTCACCGTGGATCCATACCGGCCCGCCCTCCCACGCCGGCGCGGACAGTGCCGCCTCCCACACCTCCGTCGCCGCGTCGACGTCGATCAGGCCCTCGAGGGCGACCAGACCACGCCGAGCGCTCTGGTCTCGCGGGGCGAGCGGCGCGCCGCGCTGGTAGTTCGCCGCGCTGGGTCCTGGTCCATCGCTCGCATCGATCGCCTGGAGCGCGCGGATGAACGCCGCCAGGGCGTCCGCCGCCGCCCCGGGATCTTCAAGCGACGCTTCCGTCGCCGGGCGCCCCGGGAGCCAGCGGTAAATCGCCCACTCGGACGGGTACGCCTCGGTTGGCTCGCCGGCGGCCACCGGTTCAGGGATTGCCAGCGGGAGATGTGGTGCGAACCGCGGGAGCCAGCGCCGATCCCTCTCGAACTGGCCCGCTTGGCCGGGGCGGATGGGCAGACGCACCGCGAGGCCGTTGCCGAGGCGGTAGATCGCGTTCACGGTGCTGGCGGCGGCGACTTCAGCGAGCGGGAGATCCGCCCACTGCGGGAACTGGTGAGCAACGAGCGATCGGACGAGCGCCTCGTCGAGCTCGAACTGGTCCTCGTGCATGCGCTCAGGCAACGGCGTCCTCGCTGGTCCGCGGGGAGCGTAGCGGCGCCGCGTGGATTCGAGCGCAGAACGACGGAGCGGCAGGCCGACGATCGTTCGGCCTGCCGCTCCTGGTCATCAGGGTCTCTGTCCACCACGCACGCGGTATCAGAGCCGTCGTGTGTGGCGCCCCCGCCTGACTGAACTCAATCTACCCGGCGCGGACCGTCTCACAACGGGAGTTATCAACCAGGAGACGCACACTCCGCGCACGTCCAGCCGTTGGCGCGTCGATAAGCGGCAGCTCGCGTCTCATTATCCCGTCGCACCCCCTCGACGGCGCCCGGGGATGGCCGTCTTGCGCCCGGAGCGGCCCGTCGCCGACGATTCGCGCATGGCCATCGGGGGGCGGTTCGCCCAGTTCCGGAAGCGCGCACCGCGGCAGGAGGAGGACCTCCCGCCGGCGGAGGACGCCGACCTCACGCGCCCGCTCGTCGTGTTCGGACTCGGGAACCCCGAGGAGCGCTACGAGGGCACACGCCACAATGTTGGTGCGTGGGTGATCGCGGCGATGGCGAAGCGCTACCACGCGCAGCCGAGGCGCGAGGGGCGCGTGAACGTCGCACGCATCGAGGTCGACGGGCACGTGCTGCACATCGCCCAGCCGCGCTCCTACATGAATGAGAGCGGCGGCCCGATCGCGCAGGAGGCGAAGCGCCTCAAGGCGCGGCCGGAGCAGGTGATGGTCGTCTACGACGAGCTCGACCTGCCCGTGGGCGCCACCCGGATGCGCCTGAAGGGCAGCAGCGGCGGCAACAACGGCCTCAAGTCGATCATCGGCGCGCTGGGGAGCCAGGAGTTCCCGCGCATTCGGATCGGCATCGACCGCCCTTACGACGCCGGCCAGCCGGTCCGCGACCCGGAGCGCGTCGCGAACTGGGTGCTCTCGCGCCCCTCGCCCGGCGACCGGCGCATCCTCGAGGAGGCCGTCGAGCGGACGATCGACGCGATCGAGCTCGCCGTCCGCGAGGGGTACGACGTGGCGATGAACCGCTTGAACGCCACCACGCGCCGCCCCGACGCGCCAGCGGAGTAGCGGCCGAGACGCTACCGCGCGGTACACTCGAACAGGCAGACAGCACCACGCCGCAGGGCCCCCGGAACTCGGGTGGCCCCGTTCGCGCGTGCACGCGCTGCGTGCGAGAGGACCGCCGGTTGTCGCTCGGGCTCGACGCGCTGCTCCCCGCCCTCGGCACGTTCGACGTGCTGGGTGACGCGTATGCGACGCTCGACGCCGGGCGCCCGATCCGCCTCGGCGTGCCGGATGCGGCGAAGACCGCCACGTCCGCCTTGCTGTGGCGCCGCAACCGCCAGCCCGTGCTGTTCATTGCGGCGCGCGAGGCGGACGCACAGACGTACGCGGAGCAGATGTATACCTGGCTCGGCGACGCGGCCGTCCATTTCCCGGCGCGGGCCGCCCTCGCCTACTCCCGCGAGGGACACGACCCACGGGTCTCCTGGCAGCGCATCGGGGCGCTCTCGCGGCTCGCGCAGTCCGGACGCGAACGACCGCCGTTCATCGTCGCCTCCGCCGCCGCGGTCGCGGAGCACACCCTGCGCCCAGCCGACCTCGGGCGCGGTCCGGGACTCGTCGCGCGCGGCGACCAGCGCGGGTTGGACGCGTTCGCGCGGGCGCTGGTCGACGCGGGGTACGAGATCGTGTCGCTGGTCGAGGCGCCAGGGCAGGCGGCCCGCCGCGGCGGACTCATCGACGTCTACCCCACCGGCGCGGACTGGCCGGTCCGCATCGAGTTCTTCGGCTCCGAGGTGGACTCGATCCGCGAGTTCGACCCGGACACGCAGCGGACGCGCCAGCAGCTGGACGAGGTGCGCATCGGCCCGGCCACGGAGTGGTTCCCCACCCGCCTCGAGCTGGGCGCGCTGGCCGACCGCCTGGACGAGGTCAAGTCGGCCGAGCTCCGTGACGAGATCCGGCAGCTCCGCGCCGGCGAGCTGCCCGCGCGCGAGTTCTACGGCCCGCTCGCCGTCGAGGCGACGATCCTCGACCACCTCAAGCGCGACGCAATCGTCATCATCGATGAACGCGAGGCCGTCGACGCCGCCTTCGCCGACCTCGACGAGCTCGTCCTGGAGCGTCGCGCCGAGCTTGCCCAGCGCGGCGAGCTCGATGCCGGCGCCCCGCTCCCCCACGAACCTCGGGACGTCGTCCGCGTCACGCTGGACGGTCACGCGCGTCACGTCGACCTCGGCCGCTGGGTGACCGGCAACGAGGCCAGCGCGTGGCGGCTGCCCTTCCGCCAGGCCGACGCGTACGCGGGGCGGCTGGGCGACGCGGCGCGCGATATGCACCGCCAGCAGCAGCGCGCCGACCGCGTGGTGATCGTGACGCAGCAGGCCCAGCGTTACGCCGAGGTGCTGCGAGAGCACGGCGTGGACGTCGGCGTGTCCGCGCGCGTCGACGGCAGGGTGAACCGTGGCGACGTCGTGCTGTTGCAGGGCGGGCTGCCAGAGGGCTGGACGGTCCAGACCGACGACGGGATCGTGTCGCTCCAGACCGACCGCGAGCTGTTCGGGTTCGTGAAACGTCGGCGCACGCTGCGTCAGCGCTCCGGCAGCCATCGCTCGCGCTTCCTCGCCGAGGTCTCCCCGGGCGACTTCGTCGTGCACGCCGACCACGGCATCGCGCGCTTCGGCGGCATCATCCGCCGCGACGTGGACGGCGAGGGCCGTGACTACCTCGAGCTGCGGTACGCCGGCGACGACAAGCTCTACGTCCCGGTGGAGCAGATCGACCGCGTCTCCCGGTACAACGGCCCCGCGGGGTTCATCCCCCGTCTCACGCGGCTCGGCACCCAGGAGTGGGGGCGCGCCCGCGCGAAGGTGCGCGAGGCGGTCCAGATCGTCGCGCAGGACCTCCTGCGACTCTACGCCGCGCGCCAGCTCCTCCCCGGCCACCAGTACGGGCCGGACACGCCGTGGCAGAAGGAGCTGGAGGATGCCTTCGGCTACGAGGAGACCGATGACCAGCTGGCCGCGATCCAGCAGGTGAAGGCGGACATGGAGTCGGAGCGTCCCATGGACCGCGTGATCTGCGGCGACGTCGGCTTCGGCAAGACCGAGGTGGCCGTCCGCGCCGCGTTCAAGGCGGTGCAGGAGGGCTTCCAGGTCGCCGTCCTCGTCCCCACCACGGTGCTCGCTCAGCAACACCTCCGCACCTTCCGCGAGCGGCTCTCCGGCTTCCCCGTGTCCATCGACGTCATCTCGCGCTTCCGCACGGAGCAGGAGGCGCGCGACATCGCGCGGCGGGCGCGGGACGGTGACCTCGACATCGTCATCGGCACGCATCGCCTGCTGGAGGCGAGCGTCGACTTCAAGAACCTCGGGCTGGTGATCATCGACGAGGAGCAGCGGTTCGGCGTGACGCACAAGGAGCGCCTGAAGCGGCTGCGGCTCGAGGTCGACGTGCTCACGCTCTCCGCGACGCCGATCCCACGCACCCTGCACATGGCGCTCACCGGCATCCGGGACATGTCGCTGATCGAGACCGCGCCACACGGGCGGCAGCCGGTGCAGACCTACGTCATGGAGTGGGACGAGGCGATCGCGCGCGAAGCGATCCTCCACGAGATCGAGCGCGGCGGGCAGGTCTTCATCGTCCACAACCGCGTCCAGAGCATCGACCAGTTCGCGGACCAGGTACGTGCGCTCGTCCCCGAGGCGCGGGTGGTCGTGGGCCACGGCCAGATGCCGGAGGGCGTGCTGCGCCCCGTGATGGAGAAGTTCTCGGACGGCGAGTTCGACGTCCTCGTCTGCACCACGATCATCGAGTCCGGGATCGACATCCCGAACGCGAACACCCTGATCGTGGACCGGGCGGACATGCTCGGGCTGGCGCAGATGTACCAGCTCCGCGGCCGCGTCGGCCGGGGCGTGAACCAGGCGTACGCGTATCTCTTCCACCCGAAGCACCGGGTCCTGACGGAGACCGCACAGGCGCGGCTCTCGACGATCTTTGAGGCGAGCGAGCTGGGGGCCGGCTTCCAGGTCTCGCTGCGCGACCTCGAGATCCGCGGCGCCGGGAACCTCCTGGGCGCTGAGCAGAGCGGGCACATCGCATCCGTCGGGTTCGACCTCTACACCGAGATGCTCTCGGAGGCGGTCGAGGACCTGAAGTCGAAGTCAGAGAACCGCCCGCGCGAGGTCCTCCCGCACGAGGAGCGTGGCGAGATCCGGAAGGTGCTCATCGACCTCCCCGTCGCCGCGCACGTGCCGGAATCCTACGTAGAGGACATCGAGTCGCGGCTCGCGCTCTACCAGCGCATCTCCGGCCTCCGCACGCTGCAGGACGCCGACGAGCTCCAGCAGGAGACAGAGGACCGCCTGGGCGAGCTGCCGGAGCCGCTGCTCAACCTCGTCCGCCTGGTGCGCGTGCGAATCGCGTCGCGGGACGCGGGGATCGCCTCGGTGCGGTTCGAGGATGGGGAGGTGGTGATCACCTCGACGGAGGCGCGGCCGTTCTCGGCTCGCCTGATGCCGAAGCTCCCGCCCGGCATCCGCGTCGGCCGCACCCAGATCCGGCTGGACCGGAATGCGCTCGGCGACTCGTGGCTCGTCCCGATCGAAGCGCTCGTGCGGCTGCTCGGCGGTGCGCCGGAGCCGGCGGGCGTGCGCTGAGCGCGCGAGCATCGTCGGTGCGAGGACGAGCGGATAAGGTGCGGCGATGAGCACGCGGATGCGCGCGGTCTTCCTCGACTTCCAGGACACGCTCGCCCGCTTCCGCGACGGCGCCTGGAACTCGGCATACGGGCTGTACGTGGAGGCGGCGCGGGAGCACGGCATCGAGCTGGCCCCCGACTCCGTCGTGCTGCCCTCGGACGAGGCGTGGGCGGACTACCAGACGCCCGAGGGCCCGGCGCACCCGGCCTACTCGGGTGACGCCGCGTCGTTCAGCGAGGTGCGCATCACGGTGCACCGACGCCGGCTCGCGAAGGCCGGGATCACCGGTGACACCGCGGTCGCGATCGGACGGCGCATCGACGAGCTCGAAGGCGATGCTTCGCGTTATGTCCTGTTCGACGACGTCATCCCCGCCCTGAAGCGTGTCCGTGCCGAGGGCGCACGGGTGGTCATCGTCTCAAACCACGTCTGGAGGCTGAGCGACATCGTCGCGGAGGTCGGCCTCGCTCGGTATGTCGACCACGTCATCAACAGCGCGCGCGTCGGCTACCGGAAGCCGCACCCGGCGATCTACCGCGCCGCCCTCGAGGTGTCCGGGATCGCCGCGGCGGAGACGGTGATGGTGGGCGATTCCGTGGGCCACGACGTGCGCGGAGCCGAGCGCGCCGGCCTCCACGGCGTCTACCTCGACCGTACCGGGGCCGCCCCGCCCCCGTCCGACGTGCGGACGATCTCGACGCTCGCGGAGATCCCGCTCGAATGGATGTGACACTCCGCGCTGTCCCGCAGAGCGAGTACGACGACTACTTCGCCCACCTCGAGACGTACCAGCGCGAGCTGGACCAGTACGACACGGAGTCGGCCGACGACCCGTGGGATCCGGCACGCCACCGCGAAGCCGTCCTCGACGACATGGACGGCCGCGAGCTCCTCTGGATCGAAGTCGGCGGAGAGCGCGCGGGACTGGTGATGGTCCGCGTGTACCCGGACTTTCCGGACGAGTCGCGCGATGTCGCCGACGTCGCCGAGTTCACCGTCTTTCCCGCGTTCCGTGGACGGGGCATCGGCTCCGCTGCCGTGGAGGCGCTCCTCGCCGACCATCGCGTGCGCGGGACGCACTCGGTCGATGCGTCCGTGCTGCGAGACAACCCGGCGCTCGCCTTCTGGCAGCGCCTCGGCTTCGTCGTGCGCTCCGTGAACACCTCGCGGCGGCCGTGAGGCGTCGCGGCGGCGCGCGACCGGGAGCCGAGGCGGGAGTAGCATGGACGGCCTGACGACCGCCGGTTGCCTCCCCCGACCGGGCCACGCGCATCAACCGGAGCATCCGGAGGGGTCTGCATGAAGCCACCGATCTGGGACGTCCACTGCCACTTCCCGCGCAACTGGGACGACCCCGACAACCCCGAGTACGAACGGCTGCTCGATGAGCGCGGCGCGGCCCTGCGCGAGGCCGGCGTGGTGAAGGCCTCCCTGCTCTCCGGTGGACGGTTCGGCTCCCTCCCCTACGAGGCCTACCTCGAGTTCGCGAAGCGGGACGAGGACCTCTGGGTGCCGAGCGCCGTGGTGGACCCTGGTGAGATGTCGTTCCGCGACATCAAGCGCCTGCACGAGATGGGCTACCAGGGCCTCAAGATCATCGGGACGAAATACGCCTACGACGATCCGCGCTACTTCCCGTGCTACGCGGCGGCCGAGGAGTTCGAGATGCCGATCCTCATGCACCTCGGCGTGATCGGGGGCGGCGTCGACTATGCGATCACCCACCCGCGTCGTGACCCGAAGGCGGCGGCGACCTACCAGCGGATGCGGGAGATGGGCCGCATGCAGCCGCGCGACGTCTCCGCGATGCGGATGCGTCCGTTCCACCTCGACACGATCGCCAACAACTTCCCGAGCCTGCGCCTCATCGGCGCGCACATGGGCGGCACCGGCAACTACGACGAGGCCGCCTCCGTGACGCGCTGGCGGCACCACGTCTTCCTGGACATGTCGGGTGGCGACACCATCGAGCGCCACGCGGTCGAGCGGAAGCTCGTGAAGCACGAGATCGGCGTCGAGAAGCTGACGTGGGGATCGGACTGCAACACGGACGAGATCGCCTCGCACGTGGCGAACCTCGAGCAGATCTTCGTCGACTGCGGACTGACCGAGGACGAGGCGGACCGCATCCGTTACCGGAACGCGGCGGAGATCTTCGGGGTCGAGCAGCCGACGTTCGCCGCCGAGTAGGTATCCTCGAATTCGTGGCTGACGACCAGCACACCCCCGAGGACGCCTCCATCAGCGAGGACGAGACCCGCGACCGCCGGGGCGGGCTCGGCCGCTTCGCCTCCCGCTTCCGGCGCGACCGGCGCGCCAACGTCGAGGAGCGCGTGCCGGGCGACCCGGACTACCCCTCGATCGTCCCGGCGTCGCGTGGCCGCATCGACGACCTGGACGAGCCACCGGCGCTGGCACCCGAACTCGACCTGACCCGGACGCCACCGCTGCGGGTCACCCAACAACCTCCGTTGCAGACGGCGCCACAGGTGCCACAGGCGCCGCAGGCGAGCGTGGAGCCCGCCCCCGAAGCGTCTGCACCATCGGCGGTCCTCGGTGCGTCCGAGGCAGAGGGGGAGGCGTCCCCGGAATCAGAGGACGATCCAGCGACCGGGGAGACGGCGCCGACCATACCTGAACCGCCGTCAGCGGCGGATGAGACGACCCCGGAGGCTCTCCCGACGTTCGATGAGGCCGCAGCGGAGGTCCCGGCTGCGGTCCCGGCTGCGATCCCGGCTGCGGGCTCCCCGCTGGCAGCCCAGCCGTCGGTGGCCCCCGAAATCGCGACGCCGGCGACGCCGGCGCCGGCACCGATCCTCCGCCTCGCTGGCGAGCCGGCTGCGCCCGCGCCGCCACTTCCAGAGGTAGGTGAGGAGCCCGAGCCGCGAGGCCCCCGGTTCCGGCCCGCCGGGATCTCGCCGCACCTCGTCGTGGTGTCCGGGCTGGCCACCGTCGTGATGCTCGCATTCCTGCTGATCGAGCCGTCGCCGCGCTGGCTGCTCCTGCTGGGCGCCGCGGCGGTGGTGTTTGGGCTGGACGGCACCCTGCGGCAGACCTGGCGCGAGCCGTTCGCGCTGGGGCAGGAGACGGCGCCCTTCCTCTTCGTCCCGGCGCTCTACATGATGGCCGTCCCGGTGCTCATCGAGCACAACGTCTCCGGTGAGCTCGTGATCCTCGTCGGCCTCGGGGCGGGGCTCGGGTTCGGGGCGCTGGCCTGGGCAGAGGTCGCGAGCGTGCGGCCGATGGCGCCCGAGTACGACCAGGCGCGCCTGGTGGTGACGGCGAACACGTACCTGACCGGCTTCGCGATCTTCTCGCTGACGTACGTCTTCGAGCTCGGGCTCCCCGCCGCGATCGTGGCGACGGGTATCGCCGCCGCGATGCTGGCGGTGGAAGTGCTCCGCGAGGGTGAGATCGACCCGATGGAAACGCTGGGCCTGTCGCTCGTCGCGGGCGTGGTGCTTGGCGAGCTGCGGTGGCTGCTCTACTACGTCCCGCTGGACACCTACCTCGCGGGCCTGACGCTGCTGCTGGCCTTCTACCTCGCGACGGGCCTGCTCCACAGCCACGTGATCCGCGCGCTGAACCGCATCGTCGCCGCGGAGTACAGCGGCATCGCCGCCGCCGGCCTCGCCCTCGTGATCCTCGCGCGCGCCGCCGGCCTCGCCTGACCGCCGCTCCACCCGCCGCTAGCGAGATCGTCTGCTAGCATCGAACGCCCACGGTCGGGGAGTGGCGCAGTCTGGCAGCGCACCAGTCTGGGGGACTGGGGGTCGTGGGTTTTCCCCAATCCAGGCCTGCACTTCCTGAGCCCCGCCACAGTTTTCCCACAGTTGTGAGCCCGAGCGCGCACCTGCGCGAAGGAGCTCACTGTGCCCCGCAACCCCAACCAAGTCGGTCATGTTCGCCGCCGAAGGGACGGCTCCTGGGAGGGGTCGGTCATGCTCGACGGCCGACGCTACTACGCCACAGGACCGACCGAAGCCACGGCCCGCAGGCGACTTGGCGACATCAAGCGCGATCATGCGCGTGGGCAGCTCGTCGTCCCGCAGCGACTACGGGTCGCAGAGCACCTGAACGAGTGGCTGGAGGTCGGCGCAGCGGACTGGAAACCCCGCACGACGGCCTACTACCGCGACAACGTCCGCCTCTACCTGGAGCCTGCCTTCGGCCACATGCGCCTTCAGCGGCTGGAGGCCCCGGTCGTCGCCCGGCAGTTCGCCCGTTGGCGCGCCGATGGGAGAGCGAGCGGAGGGACGCTCCTCAACGTCTACAAGACGTTCCATCGTGCGCTCGTCGTCGCCCATCGTTGGGGGCGCATCGCGAGGAACCCACTGGATGCTGTTGAGCCGCCACGGGCTCGACGGAGACGCCCGACGCTCTGGAGCGTAGACGAGACCCGGGAGTTCCTAGCGGCCGGGGGTTCCGAGGGGCCGTGGCCGGTCGCATGGTCCCTGCTCATTGGCACTGGGGCTCGTCTGGGCGAGGTGCTCGCCCTCGAATGGTCCGACGTTGACCTAGGCAGCGGGCGGGTTCACATCGCGCGCTCTGCTGGTCGGCTCGCTGGCACGGAGGTCGTCACAGCGCCAAAGACCGAGGCCGGTGAGCGAACACTGAACCTGCCCCAGGAGACCGTCGCGACGATGCGCCGCTGGCGCGCCGAGCAAGCAGGCGCTCGACTCGCGGCGGGTTCCGTGTGGGCGAGTGGCGATCGAGTCCTGAGCCGAGTCGATGGCCGCATGGCCACGCGCGATGCGATCCGCTGGGCCTTTCAGCGGACGGCTCAAGCGGCCGGAGTGCCCAGACTGCGGCTGCATGACCTTCGGCACCTGCACGCGACGTTCCTGCTCGCTCAGGGGCTGCCGCCGAGCGCGGTGGCCGCACGGCTCGGTCACGCGACGCCAGCCGTCACAATGGCTGTGTACGCACGCGCGCTGTCTGGCAGCGACGACCTAGCGGCGCAGAGCATGAGCACGTTGCTCGCTTAGCCGGTTCTGGGGACACCGGAGCCATCAGGTTTGCCGAGAATCCCTGAGCGTGAGGCATATGCCGGGCATAACACCCTCCGCGAGGGTCGCTCCGATGGGCACTGGAAATCGCAGCCCGTCGCATGGCCGGGGGCAGAGAGGCCCCCGGCCGAAGGAGCAGATCCTTGCGCAAGTACCAGCCAACCTTGCACCCGCTGTTGACGCCAGCGCGCGTCGCATGGGTGACCGGCTTCCCCATTGAGGTCGTCGAAGCCCTCTTCGAGCTGAACCTGTTGCCCGTGACGACTGTCGATGGTGAGGGGGTCGTCCCCGCCCCGGCGTTCGTCGACTGGCTCGAGAAGTTGGTGCGGGCATGACTCAAACGACCGTTGCTGTTCGCCCCGAACCGACGCTCGACCAGTTTGAACTGCTTCTGGCGACGCCCCTCGACGACCTGTGCGATTGGGGGCTGGCCCATATCTACGATGACGGGCGTCTGATGGCCGAGGACGTGGACTACTACTTCCGCGACTTCGCACGCATCCGCATGTTCCGCCGTCAGGCCGAGGAGCTTCTCCGCGCGACCAGTCCGGAGCGTGAGCACGAACACTGGCAGCTCATCCGGGACTGCCTTGTCGACGACGACGAGGCACCCCACATGGTCGAGTCACTCCATACGGTGTGGCGCTTCGCCGTTCGCGGTGCCGCGCGTCAGGCCGACCTCGCTCGGCAGCTGGACCTGTGGGCACTTGTCGCGGCACGCTGCTATCGGTGGCATGAGCTGAACGAGCTGTTCGACGAGCTGATGGCACGCTGGGAGGCGATCGAGCCCGGAGAGAGCGATTACCGGCGAGCGGTCTGCGCCGGACTCATCTCGCTGGTTCAGGGCAACTATCGGTCCGCTCCGGACGGAGACGGCGCGGCGTGCGACTGGCTCCCCGGCGGTATGTGGCCGTACCAGGGCGCAGTGGATGGAGCCCTGTGGGCAAGCGATCCGCGATCGCCGTGGGACGAGGTCGCTCCGCTGGAGCTTCCGCCGAGCCTCCTCGCGGCCCCCCTCCGCGATTACGCCGTGGACAACGCCGAGCGGATCGGTGTCCGCCTCGAATCCGTCTCCCTGGCCCTGCTGGCCGCGCTCGCAGGAACGGTCGGACGGCGCGTCTTGGCGCGCCCGAAGCGCCATGACGACGGATGGGTAGTGTGTCCGAACCTCTGGTCCGTCACCATCGGTCGCCCCGGCTCGAAGAAGAGCGCGGCAATCGGTGCTGCCACGGCTCCCGTGATGGCACTGGCGAGCGAGCTTCATCAGGAGGCCCGCAACGCCGAGTTGCGCGATGAAGCGCGCCGCGCCGTCCTCGACTTCCGCCGGAAGTCCGCTCGTGAGCGTCTGACGGCGGCGCTGCGGGACGATGACCAGGAAGGGGTGGCCGACGCCGAGGCCGAGGTGACGCGGCTTGAGGCTCAAGCTGCACCCCCCAAGGCGCGGCGGATCGTGACTCACGACAGCACGGTCGAGAAGCTCTTGGAGCTTCTGAAGGAGAACCCCGGCGGGATGATGGTGTTCCGCGACGAACTCGCGGGCTTCGTCGAGATGCTGGCGAAGCAGGGCCGGCAGGGAGAGCGCGAGTTTTACCTTGAGGCGTGGGAAGGGAACGTCCCCTTCTCTCAGGAACGTATCGGGCGGGGGTCCATCCGCGCCGAGGCGATCACCATCGCGATCGTCGGGGCTAGCCAGCCGGAGAAGTGGCAGGCCCTGGTCAGCGGAGCCTCGATCGACGGGGGCAAGGGCGACGACGGGTTCACGCAGCGCTTCCAGTTGCTCTGCCTGCTTCCTCGCGAACATCGACACGGCGTCGACCGTGTCCCGGACTATCAGGCCTCGGACAACGTCAACTCGCTCTTCCGCACCGTCTACGAGATGGGCACGTGGGAAGAGGGCGTCGATGGAGCCCGGACCCTGATCCCCTGGATCGTCGTCTTCGCTACCGAGGCGCAGGACCGCTTCGACACCTGGATGCACGACCACGAGGTGCGACTCGCGACCATGACGTCTCCCGCCTTCGAGAGCTACGTGGCGAAAGAGCCGTCGATGGTCGTGAGCCTGGCGCTGATCGACCACCTCGCCATGCTCGCGAATGAGGGCGACCTCCTCAGCCCCCTTCCCCCGATCGGCCTGGAGTCCCTGGAGCGCGCGATCGGGCTGACGCGATACGTCGAACTGGTACACGCCCGACGCCTGTACGCGGCTGAACTCGATCCTGGCCGGGTGGCTGCCCAACTGCTGCTCGAGAAGATGCAGAACGGCGAGATCCACAACGGACTCCCCGTCCGCGAGGTCTACCGCTCGCAGTGGAGCGGCTTGAAGACGTCGCGCGTCGTCCGTGCCGGGCTCGACCACCTCGAACGCCTCGGGTGGGCTCGGGTCGTCCCGGATGGACGCAGCCAGATGCTGCGCCTCCACCCGAGTCTGCTGCCGAAGTAGCGTCCACAGCTGACAGCCGAGGGGCGTGTGTCCCTCGGCTGTCAGTGGTGTCAGTGCCTCCTGGACTCGGGGGCCGAGGCGCGAGAACCGAGGGAGGACAGGAGGACGGATGGTCGTAGAAAGACGGCCTACAACCCCACTGACAGGACTGACATGTCCACCTTCTTCGCCGCGTCGTGGAGGCGCTCCCGCTCGTAGCTCGTATTCGCCGCGCGGCAAGGCTCGCATCGGCAGCGGTAGTTGACGTAGGTCGAGCGGCGTCCGTGTCGCAACTCCCGCTTCATCGCGCGCCAGGGCAACATGCGGCGATTTCGGCGGTAGACGGCGTGCGCTTCACGGCAGTCGTCGCAGCGACAGCCGCAGCTATAGGACCCGAGGTATCCGTGCGATTCCATGCCCTGATTCTCTCAGCCCCGCGCATGCCATCGCCCCTCTACGCGCGAGGCGAAAGCCGGGGTGAGCCGGTCCGAGGGGCATGGACAGGTTGTCTACGCGCCCGCTGACGGCCGCTCCTGCAACGTGGCCGCGATCTCCGCGAACTCCGCGAGAGCGGCCTCCAGGTCCTCCGCGATCTCGGCGGCGATGACCTCGGGGGGTGGGAGGTTGTCCGTGTCTTCGAGCGATTCGTCGCGCAGCCAGAAGACGTCGAGGTTCGCCTTGTCGCGCGCGACGATCTCCTCGTACGTGAAGCGGTGGAAGCGCTCCGACTCCTTGCGGTCGTGGCGGTTGTCGGCGTTGTACGCCGCGATGAAGTCCGCCAGGTCGTCGCGCGTCATCGGGTTCTGCTTCAGCGTGAAGTGCTGGTTCGTGCGGAGGTCGTAGACCCAGACTTCCTTCGTCCACGGCTGCTCGCTCGCGGGCTTGCGGTCGAAGAAGAGGACGTTCGCCTTCACGCCGTTCGCGTAGAAGATGCCCGTCGGCAGGCGCAGCAGCGTGTGCACGTCGCAGTCCTTGAGGAGGTTGCGGCGCACGGTCTCGCCGGCCCCGCCCTCGAAAAGGACGTTGTCCGGGACGACGACGGCGGCGCGGCCGTTCTGTTCGAGCAGCGACCGCACGTGCTGGACGAAGTTCAGCTGCTTGTTCGAGGTCGTCGCCCAGAAGTCCTGCCGCTCGACGGTCATCGACTCGCGACTGGTCTCGCCCTCCGCACCGATGACCGTGATGGAAGACTTCTTCCCGAACGGGGGGTTGGTCAGGACCATCGTGTAGTGGTCGGACGGCACTGCGCCGAGGGCGTCCGCCACGGTGATGGGACTCTTGCTGTTGGGGTGGCCGATGCCATGCAGCAGCAGGTTCATCACGCAGATGCGCGCGGTGTTGTCGACGATCTCGGTGCCTCGGAGGGCTTCCTCGTCGATGTGGTGGCGCTGGTCGGGCTCCAGGTAGCGGTCCGCCGACATGCGCTTGTGGCCCTCGATGAGGAAGCCACCCGTGCCGCATGCCGGGTCGATGATGCGCTCGGCGGGGCCGGGACGCATGACCTCCACGATCGCCTCGATGAGCACGCGCGGGGTGAAGTACTGGCCCGCGCCGGACTTCACGTCCTCGGCGTTCTTCTGGAGCAACCCCTCGTACAGGTCGCCCTTCACGTCGGCGTCGAGGGTGCTCCATTCCTCCTTGTCCATGAGGTCGACGATTAGCCGCCGGAGCATCGCGGGCTCCTGCACGCGGTTCTGCGCCTTGCGGAAGACGACGCCAAGCATCCCCTCGGACTTGCCGAGTTCCTGGAGGACGTGGACGTAGTGGCCTTCGAGGTCAGTGCCGTCACGGTCCAGGAGTGACGCCCAGTCGAGGCCGGGCGGGACGATCGGATCGCGCCCCGTCAGTCGCGTCTGCTCGTCGGCCATCTTCAGGAAGAGTAGGTAGGTGAGCTGCTCGACGTAGTCCCCGTAGGACAGTCCTGCATCACGGAGGATGTCGCAGTAATTCCAGAGCTTCCGTACCAGAGCTTGACTGTCGGTCACTTCCCCTCCGCATCAGGGCAAACACAGGCTGTCGGCGCGAACTCACCTGGCGACGCGGGGCTCGTCAGGCGCCCCGTGAAGGCTTCCCTGAGGATGGCTTGCCGCAACCGGTTCGCACGCAGTCGCGCCACTTCGATCGCGTGCGACATCGACTTGAGGACGGACAGATGCCGATCGACCTCCTCGACAATCCGAGTCTGCTCGGCTTCGGGCGGTAGCCAGATGGGCATCTCTGCCAACTTCGTCGCATTCACATTCGCCTGCCCGACCTGCTGCGAGCGGACCTCGGCGATGTACTTCCGGCCCGGACTGCTGTTTATCCAGAAGGAGAGGTAGCGGGGATCGACACCCGGAGCGGTGCGTGCGCGAACGAGGTAGGAGGCGAAAGCGACCGGCGCATCCGCTCCCCTGAACACTGCGCACTTGCCCACGAGTTCCGGGCTATTGGTCCGGTTGAACAGCAGATCGCCGGCGGTGAGCACGAATGCTGAGGAATCGGGATGAGTCGTGGGGAGGTACTTGAGGTCGTCAAACAGGATCTCCCCGTCCTGGATGTTGCCCATGCGCAGAATCGGTACACCCGCGTCAGGCTCGCTCGTCGCCTTAGCGGATGAGCCGTAGTCGAGCGTCACGACGACGTCCGCGATCCGAGTCTGCGCCCATCCGCTAGGGGGGAGTCCGTTGAGGTCGATCCGCCGCAGCTTCGGACGCCGTCGAGCAACCACCGCCGCCCCGACGTTCGCAAGGAGGACTGCGGCTGGCTCATCGGTCGGGTCTTGCGGTACCAATCGCCCCGTCACAGCCGCTGACAGGATCGAGGCGCGCACCCTCGCGATGTTCCGCTTCGCCCGCTCCAGCGACGCAACCCCGACGTCGAGGCGCGAGAACTGCTCCTCGATGGCGGCGACGATGCGGCGCTGCTCGTCGAGGGGAGGTAGCTTCACCGGGTAGCTGGCCAGTTGGCTCCACTTCACTCGTGGACGATCACCCTCGTTCGCGAGCGTTGCGAACGACACGAAATCGGGCTGACTCAGGAAGTACAGCAGGAACCCTGGGGCGAGAGCCGGAGTTGCCTTGAAGACTATGAACTCAGCGGACGCGACGCCGTCGAACGGAGGACGGCAGACCTTGTTCAAGTAGGGCCGCAGCCGCCCGTAGAGCGTGTCACCTTCCCCGAAGACCATCCCAGCGCTCTTCATGTCACCAGCTCGGCCTCGGGCGAGAATCCTGTTCGTGCCGGACTCGACGTGCTCCATGGACAGATAGGCAGAATCATCGCCAGGCGATGGCACAAGCCGCTTCGCCGCGGGGGCCACGATCTCGCCCAGAGATGCGGTGACCCAACCTGACGGGAGATGCGTCACGCCACAAGCTCCGACGTAAGTTCCTCGAGCAACGGGTCTAGATCATCGCCGAACAGCTGACGCGCTCGCCCGACTCCACCTCGCTGAGCAAAAGGGTTCCCGCCGAGGTCTTCCAGGGTCACCCCGAGCGAGGTCGCGATGTGCTCACAAATCAACATCAACCATCGCATCTGCTCATCGTTGAATGCTCGACCAGCCTGTCGCTGTCGTTCCACCCAGTGCTCGAAGCGTTCCTGCACCAGATCCGGGTACGCGACCAGTTCGGGTGACAGGTCGAGTGCGTACCGTACGAGTGAGATCAGGTTGGTCGCCAGTCGCGGCGTCGAGCCACGCACCTTCGACCTGTCAAGCGCCTCGTACGCCTTCCAGAGGCGCTCCGGCGTCCATCGCTGCGGCGTCCGCTCGATCGCCTGCGCCAGCTCGCGCAGCTGCTCGTAGGTCAGGCGCTCCTTCCACGGCACGCTGTACAGCATCTGGAGCGCGGTGATCTCGTCGCGGTTCGCCTCGATGAAGGCGCGGAAGTCCTGCACGTCGTTCTGCGCGCGCGTCTGACCGACGGGGCCGGCATAGGTCACCTCGTCCGGCGTGGACTCGTCGATCGTCTGCTCGTACGACTTGCGCACGTCGAGGATCTGCTGGCGCAGCTTCGGGTTCGATGCGAGGGGGAGGACGGCGTCCTCCATCATCCGCTTCGCTGCCGCCGCCACGTCCTCAGCACTTACCTCGTGCCGACCGGTCGCCTCGCGCGCCGCCTCAATGTGGCGGTCGGGGTCGGTCGCCTCGACGAGGGCGTGCGTGAGGTCGTTCAGCGACACCTTGCCGCCGGCCTCCAGGGCGTCGCGGTCCTCGCGGGTGATCTGCCGGTTCAGACGCGCGAGGCGGGAAGCAATCGAGGACACGATCTCCTCGGTCACTTGTCCGAGCGAGACGCTCTCCAGCAGCTTCTGGAACGAGACTCCGTGGCTCCGTTCCAGCGGCTGCGAGTCGTTCAGTTCCGACTCGGTCACGCCAATCGCGTCCACGATGACGAAGTGCGTCTTGCTCGGCGCGACGGGGTCGTTCGTGACGCCCTGGAACTCGGCGTCCGGCACCACGCGTACGCCGCGCCCCTTCATCTGCTCGAAGAAGGTGCGGGACTTCGTCGCGCGCATGAAGAACACGCACTCCAGCGGCTTGATGTCGGTGCCCGTCGCGATCATGTCCACGGTGACGACGATGCGCGGGTCGTACGACGTGCGGAAGCGCTGGAGCAGCTCTTCGGGCTTCCCCTCGGTCGTTCGGTACGTGATCTTCTGCGCGAAGTCATTGCCCTTGCCGAAGACCTCGCGCACCACCTGCACCACGTCGTCCGCGTGGGAGTCGTCCTTCGCGAAGATGAGCGTCTTCGGTACGACGCTGCGTCCGGGGAAGATCTCGGTGAACAGCTTGTCCTTGAAGGCCTGGATGACCGTCCGGATCTGGTCCTGAGCCACGACCTTCCGGTCGAGGTCGGACGGGTCGTACTGCAGCGGCTCGTCAGCACGATCCCAGCGCATCGCCCGTGTCGCGCGGTCGCGGAATCCCACCCAGTCGCCCTCCTCGACCTCGCCGCCCTGATCCCCGATGCGCGTGCGGATGCGGTAGACCTCGAAGTCCACGTTCACGCCGTCGGCCACGGCCTCCTCGTGGCTGTACTCCATCACGAGGTTCTGCTGGAAGAAGCCGAGCGTCTGCTTCGATGGCGTCGCGGTGAGTCCGACCAGGTAGGCGTCGAAGTACTCCAGCACCTGCCGCCAGAGGTTGTAGATGGAGCGGTGGCACTCGTCGACGATGATGAAGTCGAAGGTCTCGATGGGGGTCGCGGAGTTGTACTCCACGTCCACGGGGCGCGACGGCTCGGCCTCGTAGCCCGACCGCTCGTCCTGCTCCTCGTCCATCTCCGCCTCGCCGCGCAGCATCGAATAGAGCCGCTGGATGGTGGAGATGGTGACGTTCGCGACGGGGTCGAGCTGGTTCGAGGTCAGGTGCTGGACGTTGTAGATCTCGGTGAACTTGAGCCCCTCGCCGGGCGGCGCGAAGCGATCGAACTCCGCCTTCGTCTGCTTCCCCAGGTTCGACCGGTCCACGAGGAAGAGGATGCGCTTCGCCCCTGCGTACTTGATGAGCCGGTAGGCGATGTTCGCCGCCGTGAAGGTCTTCCCTGAACCGGTCGCCATCTGAATCAGCGCGCGTGGCCGGTTCGCCGCCAGCGACTCCTCGAGGTTCCGGATGGCCGGCCCCTGCTTGCCCCACAGGTTGCGGTCGTCGAGCGGCGGCATCGCTTGGAGCCGGTGTCGCAGCGTCGGGCGATTGTGGTCGCGCTCGTACTCAGCGACCCACTCGGCCAGCGTCTCCGGACGGTGGAACCAGAACACGCGCCGCGAGCGCGCGTTCGGATCGAGGAAATTCGTGAACCGAGTTTCGACGCTCGTCGACTCGTAGGCGAACGGAAGATGGTCCCCGAAGCGACTCGGCACCTCGCCTGGCAGCCCGACGGAGTACTTCGCCGACTGCTCCTCGACCTCGGTCAGCGTGGTGCCCTCGGGCTTCGCCTCGACGGTGCCGACCGCCTCGCGATCGACGAACAGCAGGTAGTCCGCACGACCGTGCCCCTTGCGCATCGTGAACTCGCGCACGGCGATGCCTCGCCTCGCGTGGAGGTTGATGGCGTTCTTGTCCTGGACGACCCAACCAGCCTCGGCGAGCTGCTTGTCGATCTCGACGCGCGCCCGTGCCTCAGCGGCGAGGTAGTCGTCGGTGCTGTGGTTCGCTTCGGAGTCCACGGAGCCTCACCCGCACTAGTACCCGTACATTTCACGACGACGACGGAAGGCGTCCGCAGATCCTTCCATCACGTCCTGAACCGCGCTCTTAACGGCCGGTCGATCCAACCCTCCGCGGGCAGGACCAAGGTTCGGTGCACCCAGCCGCACTCGGGATTCAGCCTGCCTCTTCGACGTGAGGCTGGATACGAATGCCCTCTTTGCCTCGTCAGGTATCCCCGGATCGAGAAGCGACTCAACCCGCCTCTGCCAGTCGTTGTGACGAATCGAATCGGCGACGGATGCGAGCACCTTGGAGTCGACCCCGTCGCCCACCAGGCTGCCCGCAGCCTGCACGTCGGCCTCGGGTACAAAACCGCAGGCGTCCAATGCCACAATGCACTCGGCGTCAGCATTGACCGGAATGTTTGCGTTGTGGGTCACCACAACGATCTGTCGATGGCCCTTCTCACGACGGAAGAGGGGAACCAGCTCTGCGTAGACACCCTCACTATCGAGGCCCTCCTCTGGCGTGTCGATGATCAGAGGATCAGTGCCTTCGGCAAGAAGAACGTTCAGGATGGCCGTGCCCTGCTGTCCGGCGGAAACCTTCTCGATCGGACCCGCAGGAGTGCCGTCGGCCCTGTAGACCATGTACTCGACGATGTCTGGGATTCGCGTCACTTCAAGCGCGTGCAGCACGTCAGCGGTGAACGTCTCCGTGAACGCGGGTAGGCGGCGGGCATCGAGCACCTGGGCGATCCAGGGCATGCCCTCCTCAGCAGCCGCCGCGATGAACCGGCCGAGTAGGTCTTCGCGCCCTTCCTCGACTAGGTGGTCGGCGACCACCCGCAAGTCGGGCTCGTTGAGTCGTCGGCGATCCGGAACCTGCCGCATCAACGCCTCGACGAAGGCCTCGACGTCAGCCTGATGATGGACCGTGATTTCGACCAATGGCGGCGACTCGGACGCAGGCGGGCGCAGGCGGGTCATGATCTGCTGCGCCTTCATCCGGCGCTGTTCAGTCTCCTCCCTCCAGATCGCCCGGAGCCCCTCCACCAGCTGGGCTCTGTCAGCTTCGATCTCGACGAGCTCGGCTTGTTCCCCGGCCAACCTGTCGAGTTGGGCCTCAATCGCGAGGATGCGGTCGGGAAAGCTGGCCGGATCAGGAGCATCTGCAGGCTGTGCCGGCGCTGCGAGCCGAGCGGCGTCGAAACGCACACGGATGTCATCGCGGACCGTCGCCCAAGAGGCAAGCGCTGAAGCATACTCAGAGTCCGCGCCGAGCTCCGACTGGAAGGTCCCCCTCAACGCTTGGAGTCCGTCGCGAAGTGATCGGCGCGCCGCCGCGACACGCGACTGAGCCCGAAGGAATTCGTCGCGCTGCGAACTCACACCCAAGTCCTCCGGAAGACGATCGAGGTCTCGCACGAGTTCTTCGAGGCGCTCTAGCAAGAGTGCGTTGTCGCTTCGAGCCTGTTCGAGAGCTCGTCGCTCACCCTCGACTTGGTTCCACTCGGGCAATACAGCGTTGAGCTGCTGTTGTCGGTCGAGTTGACCACGAAGGTCGGTGACCTCCGTTTCGAGGGTCAATCGCCGTGACTGCCGCGAACGGATCGCGTAAAGCGAGGTGTCCATCGCGGAGATCTGGTTCTGGAGACTCTCAGCGCGTTCTGCCAGATCCCGGAGAGTCGGGGAGATGAACCCATCGAGGAGATGGCGCATCGCCTCGCGATCCCGCTTGCCGAAGCTTTGGTCGATCTCACGTTGTGACAGGAAGCGGCACGGGAAGAGCGTCCGAACGTCGAGGTTCGACACCTCCTTCTCCGGGTCAAGCGATTGAATCGATCGGTCTAGCTGCCTCCCCGAGCAGACGACGCGATAGCTCCCTCCGGCTGTCGCCAAGTCCACTTCGATTCGAGCGGCGGGCGTCGCCGTTTCACGGATCCGTTCACGGACCTCCTCCCGGATACCGGGCGCGATGTCAGAGTCGCGGACACGGTCGAGGGCGTGGCGCACGTAGTCCATCAGGGATGACTTCCCCGTCCCCCTAGAACCGATGACGCAATTGAGGTTCGGGCTGAACTCGATTGGCTCGGTACGCCTGAGGAAGGTCATGCCAGTAACCGAAACACGGGTGACGCGTGCGTGCGTGCTCGATGCGTCCGGGGACACCTCTCGCAAGCTGATTCGCGACTCGTGATCGAGAAAAGCCTGCCGCAGCGCCTCGATGGAAGGATCGGTCATCCGTATCCAAGTGAACCGATGCCCAATGTAGTTGCCGGACTCCCCTTCGACCGAGCTCATCCGGTAACAATCAGACGACATCACACAGGCAATCGACCGCGCACGCCGCCATGCATCGTCGCAATCCGGACCGTTCCCAAGGAGGCGTTGCCAACCTGACGACATGGCAGAAGGAGGCTTTGGTACCTCCAAGCAAAGCAGTTCGGGATTCGTGAACTCCTCCCGCTGCAACCACTCCGAGATGCTGTCGTTGTCGAACAGTCCGTTCGTAGACGTTGGATGCGCGGCGACCACAAGCCCACGGGAGGTATCCGAGCGCTGGATGACGTCGATGATGTCGGACAAGGTGTGCTTGGTGGGGCGGGGAGTGTCGTCGTCGAAGCGACGGTCCGGCGGAAGATCGAGTGCCGTCAGTCTCGAATCCACCACCTCGATGGGCGTGTCCGGAGGAAAGAGGCAAAGGACGTGGCACCCTTTGCCTACATTCGCTTCCACCTCGAAGCCGGGGAGAATGACCAGCGACGGACGGCCAGCCTCTCGATCCTCTCGGTTTGCCTGCCGCAGGTCTTCCACAAAGGGACGCGCACCCGGACGCCCCAAGTTGTGATCGGTGACTCCAATCACCTGGAGCCCTACGGCATGGCACGCCGCGAGGTACTCGCGCGCTATCTCCCTCCGCCGCTCATCGTCAGTGTCTTTGGACACCCGTGTGCCTTGATCGCGCCAGTGGGGGTCCGCCGGTGTCTGCATCTGAAGGTCGCACTTGTAGAACGATGAGTATGGAGCAGCCACTGTTCGCGTTCTTTCAACGACCTCAAGGGAATTCCACGCCCATATTAGTGCACAAGTCGAGTCACACTTAGTGGAAGTTGCGGGGCGCCGAATCATCGGCAGCCTCAGGCGACCGAGACCGCCGGGCCGTGATCGCGGTGGTCGTCGTTGACGATCGAACCTCGAGCTCTTGTCGCCGGGGAGCCGAACAGCCCTTGAGGGCGCGCCCGAACCTCGCGACCCGCACCCCTCCCCCACACATACCGCCGTCATGCCCGACGACGCTGCGTGATCGGGCTGCTACGATCCCGTCGTCAACGTCCGCACGCTCGGCGCACGAGTGGGCAGATGTGGCATCTGAACGCCTGGTCGCTCCGCCGCAGTTTCACCACAGTTGTGGAAGACACGGATGGAGTGGATCGCGGTGGTTATCCCCTAGGTGACCGCCAGCGCAACGGCCCTCGCTCAGAACACGATTCCCCAGCGTTCGCAAGGGGATCGGTGCCTCAGGAGCGGAGCCACGAGGGGTGATTCAGACGGTCGGGGAGTGGCGCAGTCTGGCAGCGCACCAGTCTGGGGGACTGGGGGTCGTGGGTTCAAATCCCGCCTCCCCGACCATTTCTTCTCCTGCGCAGTGACGCTGGTTCGGCCCGGTCGCCCTACTCTTCGGGGAGGAAGACCTCCTCGATACGTAGCGAGAACAGGCGGGCGAGGCGGAACGCGAGCGGGAGGCTCGGGTCGAACTTCCCGGTCTCGATAGCGTTGATCGTCTGCCTCGAGACATCGACCCGCTCAGCCAGGTCAGCCTGCGTCCAGCCGCGGTCGGCTCTGAGCTCCCTGAGGCGGTTCTTCATCGGTACCGCAGGTGGCCGCCGATGACGGTGACGATGTACGTCACCGCCATCAGCACGGCGAGGAACCCGACATCAGCGTCGAGCGCGACGAGGTCGATGTGGTCCGCGGCAGCCGAGGCGAAGCCGAGGACCATGCCGGTCCCGAGCGTCAGCGCCATCGCGTCCAGCAGGATCTTCCGCTGTAACTCGTCCAGACCGCGCAGATAGCGTGCGTGGGCGAGGATCCAGCCTGCCCCAAGCCCGAGGTTGAGGCTGATCGCCGCCCAGCTCAGCGCCTCTTGCGAATCCCACAGGCGCTCCGGCCCGAAACGCGCGAGGGCGAGCGTCGCCACCCAGGCAAGCGTCCAGACCGCGAGCCGCATCGCCTCGATCGCTGATCGCTGAGCGCTGGTGCGGTGCGGGTCCATGGCGATCCTCCTTTCGTCCGTGTCAACTTTCCTTGACATGCTACTCGTGCGGCGACATGCATGTCAAGTAGACATGACATCCGAGAGCCGGCGCCGCTCGTTACGTCCGTCGCACCCCACACCGCAGGGGGATTTTCTGGCGAATCGCTGTCAGATCCCGTTCAGATCCACCTCGACCTGTCGAGGATGACGAGGGGAGCAATGGGGGGCACATGCTGTCGACAATCGTCAGCACGCTCGCGCGATGGCGCGACACGTGGGGTACGGGTAGTTCTGGAGGCTCGCAAGGGCGCACCGCCTCTCGGTCACCAGGCGCGTGGTCCGGCGGTCGCTCGTCGGCGATCGTCGAAATCGCCGAGGCGGCCCGTGCTCGGCGCGGCTCGACCGAATCGGGCCGTCGCTCGTGGTTCGCGTGGCTCCTCCGCGGGAGCAGCAGCCCGCCGACGGCGCCGTCGCCCGGGGCGGGCGAGGGCTCACCTGCCTCCGGTTCGGGAAATGGCGTTGAGCCGCCGGTTTCAGGCAGCGACGGGAGCATCCAGCCCCCGTCATCGGACGGCCAGGAGATCCCGAGCGCGGACGGTGGAAGCGCGGAGGCCGAATCACCGGCCTCCAGCGACGGTGCGGACAGCGATACCCCGGGCGACGCGTCGACGGGCGATCCGCCCACCGGCGGCAACCCGAGCGGGAGCGGCGATGAGTCCCCGGCCCCCGGGAACGGGAACGGGAACGGGAACGGGAACGGGAACGGGAACGGGAACGGGAACGGGAACGGGAACGGGAACGGTACACCTGCCGGCAGCGGCAATCCGGCGGATGGCGGGAATGGCGCAGGCAGCGGATCCGGCAACCCCGGTGTGGGCATCGGGATTGGGATCGGCCTCGGGCTCGGCAACCAGCCGGGCGGCGGGAGCCCCGCGGGCTCCAGCAACGGCAGCAGCGGCAACAGCGGCAACAACGGTGCGACGCGCCCCGTCCGACCGGGCATGACGAGGGTCGACACCCCACCCGTCCTGCCTCCGGGTCTCGCGAGGCGGCTCGAACGGGCCTCCTCGGAGGCCACGATCGAGCGACGGTCGTTCGACGTGCGTCGGCCGCTCGAGTTGAACGCCCGGACGGTCACCCGCAAGGCGACGCCGGACGTCACCGAGCTCCGTCGGGCCGTGGCCGAGTACTCGAAGCAGGCGATGAACGCACGACTGGCGGCACAGACGAACGAAGCGGCGATCCTGCTCGCGTTCCCGGCGGCCCGCCTAGAGCCCGACCAACCGCTGCGCCTCGAGGGCTACATGCGGCTCCGAACCGACCTCCGCGAAGCGGCCGAAGCGGCCGAAGCGGCCACTGAGCAACGTGAGAGCGCAACGGACGAGGCCGACGACACGGGCGAATCGCGGGGCCCCGTGGTCTGACCGTCGCGCCGGGGCGAGGCATACCCTCGCGGCGACGATGCCGCTCAGCCGGTGAGGTCGAACAGCACGGTCCCCGCGAGCGAGATGACGATCATGAACGCCATCGTCGCGAGGACCGTGGAGGCCACGCGCGCGCCAACGGCGCGCACGTTGCGGAGGTCGACGCCCAGGCCAAGGCCGACCATCGCGACGACGAAGAGCAGCTTGCTGACCGTCTGGGCGTCCGCGCCCTGGTCCGCCGAGATGACCCCCGCGCTCCGGAGCGTGGCGAGCAGGACGAAGCCGGCGATGAACCACGGGACGAAGCCCTGCACGCGCTGCAACGGCGTCTGCCCGGGCGGCGGCGCCACCTCGCCGCGATGGAGCAGACGCAGGACGACGATCATCGGCCCGAGGAAGAGCACGCGGACGAGTTTCACGAGCGTGGCCACCTGGCCGGAGAGGCTGGAGACGGCGAAGGACGCCGCGACCACCTGCGGCACGGCGTACACCGCGATGCCCGCCACCACGCCGTACTGGTAGTCGGTGAGGTCGAGGCCGGGCGCGAGGAGCGGCAGCAGCAGGATCTGACCAACACCGAGGATCGCGCTGATGCCGATCGCGGCGGCGACGTCGTCGGCGGTCGCGCCGATGGCGGGCGCGACCGCTGCGACCGCGGAGTTGCCGCAGATCGAGCCGCCGACGCCGACGAGGACCGCGAGCTTCGAGCGCAGCCCGAGCAGGAGGTGCCCGACCACCCAGGCGACGGCCAGGCCGCCGACCACGGAGATTGTGATCAGCAGGAACAGGGCGCCACCGGCATCGAGGATCTGCCCGAACGCGACGCTGGCGCCCAGGAGCAGGATGGACGCCTCCAGCACCTGCTTCGACGCATACCTTGCGCCTGCGTCGATGGCCTTCGGGAGCGCGACGAGGTTGCGGATGGCAATGCCGGCGACGAGGGCGATCACGAGGGCGTCGATCACGGCGTGCTCGATGACCCGCCGCTCGACCTGGTCGAGTCCGTAGGCCACGGCGCCGAGCACGACGCAGAGCACGAGGCCCGGTCCCTGTCGAGAGATCCAGCCGATCGCGGGGCTCGCCGCTGCGCCCGGGCTACTCGCCGCCATGGGTTCCGTCCTTGCTGGGTGTCGCCGTCGTCGTGCTGCGCATCACCGCGAGCCACGGCTCCGCGACACTACCCGACGGACGCTCCGCGTGGGGACCGGCCAGCGGTGCTGACCGCGCTCGGAACGTCGGGCGCTCGTCCAGCTCCGCGCCCAGCGCGAGCGCCGTCGTGCCGAGCAGCCCGTCGGCCATGGCACGCGCCGTCACTCGCCGCCACGACAGGACGTTCGAGCTAGGCGGTCGCGGCCGCCTCCAGCAGCGCGTCGATCGTCGCGTCGTCGACGCCGGCCTCGCGCAGGACCTCACGCGAGTGTTCGCCGAGCAGCGGCGCTGGCCCGGTGGCGCGGCTGGCCGCGTTGGAGAAGAAGAGCGGCGAGTCGACGGCGCGGAACGCGCCCTCTACCGGATCCGCGACCTCGGCGATCATCCCCCGCTCGGCGAAGTACGGATGCCGGGCGGCATCGTGCATCGACATCGTGAGGCCGTACGCAGCGCCCGTCGCCTCCATCGCCGCGGTGACGTCAGCCGCGTCCATCTCGGCCACCCACGACTTCACGAGGTCGTTCGCGGCTGACGGCGAGGTGGGCATGTCGGCTCCGTCATGGCCGAGCGCGCGTGCGATCCGGTCGAAATTATGGCGCTGGCCGATGTTGATCGTGACGTGTCGCCCATCGCGCGTGCGGTGGACGGGGTGGCGGAAGGGCTCCCAGTCCTCGGGGTTGCTGCCGTTCAGCGCCGGGCCAGCGACCTCCGTGAGCATCTGGAACTGGCAGTCCATCAGCGACGTGTCGACGTGCTGCCCACGGCCGGTGCGCTCGCGGTCATAGAGCGCAGCGAGGATCCCGGAGAACGCGGTCTGGCCGGTGACGAGGTCGGCGACGGTCACGCCGGGCGCGAACGGCTCAGGCGACTCGACCGCCTGCTGCTGCACCCAGAGCCAGCCGGCCTCCGCGTGTGCGGTCGCGCCGAAGGCGCGCCGGTGCGAGTGACTGCCGCTCTGCCCGAAGCCGCTGATCGAGGCGTAGACCAGGCGCGGGTTGACCGCGGCGCACTCGTCGTACGCCAGGCCGAGGCTCGCCATCACGCCCGGCTTGAAGTTCTCCACGACCACGTCGGCGCCGGCCACCAGCGCCCGCGCGGCGGCAAGCCCGTTCGGGTCCTTCAGGTCGAGCACCACCGAGCGCTTCCCGAGGTTGTTGGAGACGCTCCCAGCGGGACGCGCCTTCGCGCCGGCGCCGGGCACCGGCTGGTCCACCTTCACGACGTCGGCGCCCATGTCCGCCAGCATCCGCGTGCAGTACGGCCCCGCGACGACGCGGGTGAAGTCGATGACCCTGATGCCCTCCAGGATGCGGCGCTCGCTCATGCTCCCCGGCCTCCCCTTCGTCTGATCCTCCGGGGAGACTATGTCATCCTCACCGGGCTCGCCCGCAGCCCGCTACCGCTTCGCGCGCAGGTACTGGGGCCGCCACTCGATGTCCTTGCCCAGCGTGCGCGCGGCGTCCTGCACCCAGTAAGGGTGGCGCAGGAGTTCGCGGCCGAGGAGCACGGCGTCCGCGTCTCCGCCGGCGATGATCCCCTCGGCGTGCTCCGGCTCGGTGATGAGGCCGACGGCGGCGGTGGGGATACCGGCCTGCTCGCGGATCACGCGGGCGAAGGGCACCTGGTAGCCCGGGTAGGCCCGGAGCTTCTGGTGGGGCAGATTCCCGCCGGAGGAGGCGTCGATCAGATCGACGCCGGCGTCCTTCAGCACGGCGGCGAGCTCGACCGTGTCCGCGAGGTCCCAGCCGCCCTCGACGTACTCGCTCGCGGAGACACGGACGAAGAGCGGAAGGTCGGGGCCCAGCGCCTCGCGGATCGCCGTGACCACCTCGATCAGGACACGACGCCGCGCCTCGGGCGAACCGCCGTAGGCGTCGGTCCGCTGGTTCGTCAGCGGCGAGAGGAACTCGTGGAGGAGATAGCCGTGGGCGGCGTGCAGCTCCACCATGCGAAAGCCGGCCCTGACCGCACGCCGGGCCGACTCGGCAAACTGCTCGGGGAGGGCCGCGACCTGCGCGGTCGTGAGCTCGTCGGGCACGGGGTACCCCTCGGTGTAGGCGATGGGGCTCGGCCCAACGGGCGTCCAGCCCTCCGCGTCCGGACCCACGGGCTTGCCGCCCCGCCACGGGCGGTCGGTGGAGGCCTTGCGGCCAGCGTGGGCGAGCTGGATCCCCGGCACGGCTCCCTGCTGCGCGACGAACCGCACGATGCGCGCGAACGCCTCCTCCTGCTCGTCGTTCCAGAGCCCGAGGTCGCCCGGGCTGATCCGTCCCTCCGGGACGACAGCGGTGGCCTCGACCATCGCGAGTCCGACCCCGCCCTGGGCGCGCGCACCAAGGTGGACGAGATGCCAGTCATTCGGGACGCCGTCGACGGCCGAGTACTGGCACATCGGCGACATCCACGCGCGGTTGCGGAACTCGACGCCGCGGATGCGGAGCGGATCGAACAAACCTGGCATGACGACTCCCCTCGTACGGCCCGATCCTACGGGGACTACTCTGCCGCGTTCGCGCCGGCCTCGACCAGTGCCGCCTCGAGACGGTCGCCGAGCACGGGACCATAGCTTCGCGTCCGGACGATCCCCTCGCGGTCGATGAAGAAGGTCGCGGGCAGCGAGTGCACCCCGTAGTGCTCCGCCACCGTGCCCTGGTCGTCGAACGCGATCGTGAACGTCAGGCCGAAGTCCTGGGCGTACTGGAGCGCGCCCTCCCGCGAGTCCGCGCTGGTGAGGTTCACGGCGACCACGCGGATCCCCTCAGCCTCCCCGCGCTCCTGGTGCAGCGCCTGGAACTCCGGCATCTCGAACCGACATGGGCCGCACCAGGTGGCCCAGAAGTTCACGACGACGATCTCCCCGCGCGCATCGGAGAGCCGGAACTCGCCGTCCGGCGTGTCGAGCGTGAAGTCGGGAGCCTCCTCGCCGACCTCGATCTGACGGGACGCCTCGACGGTGTCTTCCTCGGGCGTGGCGGTCGACTCGCGGTAGACGAAGATCCCGCCGACGACGAGCACGATCGCGGCCACGGCGGCGTAGCGGGCGGCGCGACGCCGCGTGCTCTCGGCCGGCGCGCCCGAGGACGGCGTCGAAGGGGACGGGGACTCGCTCATGGCGTTCCTCCGGTGGCGCTGGGGACGGGGGTGGGCGCAACCAGCTCGCCGCGCACGATGACGTGGGTCAGCGAGATCGGGCCCTGCAACTCGGCGCGGCGGGTGACGCCGAACTCCATCACCCGCGTCCAGGTGCCGCCCGCCGGCACCTCGTACACCTCGCCCGTGCAGAGGCAGAACATCATCAGCCCCTGCTCGGTCACGTGCGGAACGGCCATGTGCGGCGCCACCCAGAAGCGGACAGCCTCGTCACCGTGGTTCTCGAGGCGGGCGATGAACCGGCGGGGTTCGCCGTAGTCTGCGCGGAGGACGCCCTCCGCGATCTCATCGCCGACCACCGCGACCTCGCCGGGGGCGTAGGTGTGGATCTCGTAGAGCTGCTGGCTGGCGGGTGGCTCGTGGATCGTGACCGTCGCCGGGAAGGCGTCGTCCACCTCCCAGCGGACGTGGATCTCCACCGGCGGCGTGCCACCCGGGGCCGTCGAGGCGGACTCGCCGCCGCACCCCGCGAGGAACACGACCAGCGAGAGCACGCCCGCGAAGGCGAGACGGGCCGCTGGATGACGTCGATTCACGGACACGATGCCTCGATGATGCGGCGCGGCCGCCGGTGCGACAACGCCACGGACGGGGAAACGACGAGGAGGAGGGTCGCCCCTCCTCCTCGCGAAGCTGACCACCAGCGACTAGGAGCGCTCGATCTCCACGTCGGTGCGGTTGCCGTACTCCTGCCATGAGCCGTCGTAGTTCTCGACGTGCTCGAGGCCCAGCAGCTCGCTGAGGACGAACCAGGCGTGCGCCGCGCGGACGCCGGTCTGGCAGTAGACGTAGACGGTGCTCTCGTCGTCACTCACCAGGACGGTGTCCTGGTAGATCGAGCGCAGCTCCTCCGCCGAGCGGAAGCGGCTGGACTCGTCCAGGGCCTGCGCCCAGTCCTCGTTCACCGCGCCCGGGACGTGGCCACCCTGCGCGGAGCGGACGTCGCGGCCGGTGTACTCCTCGGCGGAGCGGACGTCACACACGAGCTTCTCGGGGTCGTTGATCGCGGCTACCAGCTCGTCGAGGTTGGCGATGATGTCGCCGTTCGGCTCCCCGCTGAAGGCGTACTCGGTCGCCTCCACGGTCGGGGCCTCGGTGCTCGTCGCGAGCGACTCGGCGGACCAGACTGCCCAGCCCCCGTCCAGGACACGCGTGTTGGCGTGGCCGTAGACGTCCAGCACCCAGAGCGAGCGGGCGGCCCAGAGGCTGTTACCACCGTCGTAGAAGACGACGGTGTCCTCCGGCGTGATGCCGGCCGCGGCGAGCGCGCCGGCCACCTGCTCGGCCGGGGCGATCTGGCCGCTGACGCCGTTGGCGTCGGTCGTCGAGAAGGCGTCGCCCGGGATGACGTTGACGGCGCCGGCGATGTGGCCGGCGGCGTAGTCCTCGGCCGCGCGGAGGTCGACGACCACCAGGCCCTCGTCCTCCAGGTGCTCGGCCAGCCAGGCCGAGGTCACCAGGCGGTGCCCTTCGGCAAAGCCGCGCTCGTCAGCCGCCGCCGCGGACTCGCTCGAGGCCGTCGTTGCCTCGGCCTCCGACGTGTCCTCGGCCTCGTCGTCCGAGCTGCAGGCGACGCCCACCAGGGCGACCGTCGAAAGCAGCGCGCCGACGAGCCCGAACCGGACACGCCGGCCCAACCCCGCTGTGTGACTCATTCCAGTTCCCTCCAGACCGCGGCCCTCGGCCGCGGGGCTACTCCGGCTTGAAGATGCGGATCCGCCACTCGCCGTCGTCGGTCTCTTCGATCTCGCAGCCGTAGCCGCGCTTCATCGCCTCGGGCGGGATCGTCGAGAGTGCCGGCGGGTGGTCAGTGATGACGTCGAGGGCCGCGATGCCGGGACGGACCTCGTCGAGCTCACGGTTGGTGCGGAGCATGGGGTACGGACAGATCTCGCCACGCACGTCGAGTACGGGCACTGCCTCATCGGTGGTCATGTCGCTACTCCTTTCGCGCATCCGGTTCGGCGGGGACCGGGGCCTGGCGGGGCGATACATCGATCCGCCAGGTGCCGTCCTTCGGAGGACCGAACCGGCAACGCAGTCCGTTCGTGGCCGCGGTGGGAACGAGGTAGTTCAGCACCACCTCGTGGTCCGCGAGGACGCTCAGGCTCTCGCCGGCCTTCACGGCGTCGATCACCTCCTGCGCGTGCTTCAGCAGCTGCGTGAGGTCGATCCCGCGGAGGTCGACCTCGCGCGGGGCGGCGTCGGTCATGGGAACCGCCTGATCACAAGGACGCCGAGGTAGGCGCCGCCCGCGAGGGCGAGGGCGTAGACCCAGCCGTTCAGCGCGAGCGAGGGGACGGCGGAGAAGAACGCGCCGAGCGTGCAGCCCAGGCCGAGGCCCGCGCCATAGCCCATGATCACGCCGCCGCCGAGCGACTGGACGTAGCGTCGCGGCGATCGCGGGACGCGGAGCCGGAATTCGCGGGCGAAGGTCGCCGAGGCAAACGAGCCGGCGATGATGCCGATGTTCAGCATGAAGGCGTCCGTGAACCACGAGCCGCCCTCGGTCAGCACCGGGGCGCAGCCGGCGATGCCGTCCAGGCCCTTGAGCGTGCCCACTCCGGCGCCGAGCGAGTCGCCGACGTCGTTCGCCCAGCGGGAGATCTCGCCCACGACGCCGAGCGGCCGGTAGCGGATGAAGAGCAGGATGTTCAGCAGGGCGAGGGCGATCCCGCCGACGAGCGGCGTCCACTCCTGCTTGAAGACGCGGCGGAGGACGACACGGACGTCGTCGCCCACGCTCGCGGGCGGGGGCGGCTCGCGGCGCTTGATCGGAATCATCGGCATGTTCCCGGCGGACCGCCGCTCCCACCAGAGCACGCCCACGTAGGCTGCGCACAGGCCGGCGACGGTGAGGAGGATCGCCGCGGCGTAGCCGAGCGACTCCGGGATCCACACGAACGGGTCCATGCTGATGGAGTTGTCCCACCACCAGTTCCACGTCCGGTTGAGGGCGTACAGGCCGATCATCACGCCGCCCATGGCTACCCACGAGCCGACGTACCCCTCACCCATGCGGTAGAGGGCGCCCGAGACGCAGCCGCCGGCGACGACCATGCCGAAGCCGAAGAGCAGCCCGCCGACCACGGTGGCCGGGCCGAGCGGGAGGATGTGGGCGTCGTTCGGGGCCGCGCCGAGCGTGGGGTTCGGGATGATCGTCGCCATGATCATCGCAAAGCCGAGCGTCGCGACGATCAGGCCAACGAGGATGCCGCGCAGGGTGCGGCCCTGCCCGAGCAGGAACAGGTCACGGAACGCCGAGGTGAAGCAGAAGCGGGCGCGCTGGAGCACGAACCCGACCCCAAGGCCCACCGCCCAGAACACCGCCATCGAAGCGCTGGAGGCCTGTGCGACCAGGTAGATCGCGACGAGCCCGCCGACGACGAGGAGCGGCATCAGCCACTCCCGCACGGGCGGGCGGACACGGACGCTGGTCTGAGCGATTGCTGCCATGCGGGGGATTCTCTAGTACCTGACCATCTTGGTCAAGTTTATTCCTGACAATCTCGGTCCGGCCGCCGCGCCGCGACGCGACAGGGTGCCGCCAGCCCGTGCTGTGGGTGGGGACGACGCTACCGCCCCGAGAACTCCGGCGGCCGGCCTTCAAGGAAGGCGCGACGTGCCTCCTTGCCGTCCTGGCTGCCGAAGGCCCGGCCGATGCTCAGCAGCTCGTAGCGCATGTGGCCCTCCATGTCGGGGAGCTGAGCGGCGCGCCGGACCACGCGCTTTGAGAGTCTCGCCGTGATCGGTGAGAGGCGCGTCAGGCTGTCGCAGTATTCCTCGAACCGCGCGGCGAATCGGTCGTCCTCGACGACTTCGCCGACCATGCCGAGGGCGAGCGCCTCGTCCGCCATGACCGTGCGGTTCTCCAGCAGGAAGCGGAGCGCCTGCTCGTAGCCCATCGACTGCAGGAGAGTCCACGAGAGGCCGCCGTCCGGCGACCCGCCGATGCGCGGGTAGCCGGCGATGAGCCGGGCGCTCCGCGTCATGATCTTGATGTCGCACGCCATCGCGAGCCCGAGCCCGGCTCCCACGGCGACGCCGTTGATACCGGCCACGATCGGCTTGTCGCACTCTTGCCGGAGCACCATCGGGAAGCGGCTCACCCACCCCAGCTCGTCCAGGTACTCGTCCTGCGGGTTCATCCCGGTGAACGACTCGTCCGTCCGGTCCGGCGTGAGGTCGAGGCCGGAGCAGAAGGCGTCCGCGGTCCCCGTGAGCCCAACGACCCAGACGTGCTCCTCGTGCGCGGCTTCCTGGACCGCATGCACGATCGCCCATGCGAGCTCGGTCGACAGCGCGTTCTTCTTCTCCGGTCGGGTCATCCGGATGACGCGGACGTGCCCTCGATCCTCGATGCTCACGACGTCGCTCATGGCCTGCTCCTCGGAGTCACGGGGCTGAGCCCCCACGGTACCGTGGGCGGGCGCGGTTGGACGGGGTCGGGGATGAGAGCAGGCCGGCTAGACCGCGTCCTCGACCTCGTCGCTGAGCAGGAAGCCGAGCAGCGGGGGGGCTTCCTCCTCGGGCCAGTGCCATGCCATCCACGTCCGGTCGAACGCCCAGAGGATCGCCGCCAGGCGGCCGCGGGCGCGCTCCGCCTCCACGACCGCCAGCACGATGGCCTCGGGATCCTCGTCGGGATCGAGGAAGACGACGCCCTGGTCCGTTGAGCACAGGACCGCGGCGGCATCGTCGATGGCGCGGAGGAGATCGCTTGTGACTTCGTCGAAGGGCGAGCGCTCGGGCTTACTGGCCATGCAGCCAGCCAACTACCCGGCCGACGAATCCGGGACGTGCATGCGTGACCTCGCCGCGCTCGAAGTGCCCCACGACTTCCAGCTCCTGGGCGAGGCTGAGCACCACGCCCTGCGGCCCCTGGAGCCGCAGCACCAGGTCGTCCGAACGGAGCACCAGCTGGTGCTCCTCGGAGCAGGTGAGCAGCTCGGCGTGGCGGATGGAGTCGATCGGGAGGCGTCGCTCACCGCGGGAGGGACGGACGAGGCTCGCCAGTTCCTTCACCACGAGCTCGCGCCCCTCGACCCACACGAGGAGATCGATCGTCGCCCCGGAGCTCCCGATCGGCGCGCGCAGCGCGCGGATGGGCCCGTTGGCGGCGGTCCATTGCGTAGCCGGTTCGGTCGTCATCGGTGTGACCTTCACGACTCTCGCGATCCCTGCGTCGTTGGCGGCGCCGTCATTGGACGCCGCTGGAAGTCCGGACAGCCGAGGCGCCCGCGGGGGCGGTCGCCTCGGCCAGTCGTGCGGCCGGCGTGCCTGGTTGAGGGGCAGCGGCGTGCCGGCCGCTTCGAGGATCAGCCCTGGGCGGCAGCCGGCTGAGCCTCGGGCTGGTACCAGTCGGCCTTGTAGCCGTGAACGTGCGCCACGCCGAAGCTGACGCCGTTCTCGTCCACGTCGACCACGAACCGCACCTTGCGGTTGCGGGCGAACTCGATCGGGCGGTCCGGCTGGAGCGACGTGAACTCGAACGTCTTGCCGGACTCGTTGGCGAGCCGCCACGCCTCGACGAGCAGGTACGGCAGCAGCGTCGGCATGACCTGGTACTCGTCCTGCATGTCCTTGGCGACCTCGGGGGCGTGGTAGGCCCCGAGGAGCTCAGCGACCTCGGCGTGGGAGTACTCGCGCCCCGTGAGCTCACGGAGCTTGTCGCCGAGTTCCTCGCTGGCCATCAGGTTCATGGTTTCGGCCGTCAGGATCCGGCAGTGGCTGCTGGACATAGGGTGGGCCTCCTTCTCACGCCCGGAATACTCCCCCGGCGGCACCCTATGCCGCGTGCGTCATATGACGTATGCTTGCATCTACGTCATATGAGCCTTTTAACAGATGCCTTTGCCGCACTCCGACAGGACGAACTGGGAACGCCAGAAGCTTGGCGGCCCGTCTACCGCCGAGCCCTCATCGACGCATTTGAGCAAGGGCGGCTCGGCGAAGCCGCTGAGCTAACGTCGTTTGCAGCAGTCGCTCTCGAGGCTCAGGGGCACTACTCAGACGCTCTGGCCGAGCTCGAGTTCGCCATCCCCAGAGTCACAGAATCGCCCGACGTCAGCGCGACGCTCCTCGCGACCCTGGCGGTCACCCACGCCTTCGCGAGCAACGACGCGGCCATGCACGCGATCGACGCAGCCGAGTCGCTGCGCCCGCGTATGACCGATCCCTACACACTGGAGTTGGTCGAGAGCCTCGCGGCAATCGTCGGTCTTATCTTTTTCCAGAGCGGTGGCGTGGATCGAGCGACGCGCATCGCGAAGGAGGCACGCGAAGAGGGCTATGCCTGGATCGGTCAGGGCGTAGATATCTGGACTATCCCCGCGATTGCGGCGGCGGGGTCGGTCCGCAATGCCCGACCGTGGTCGAACATGCTCGCCGCCGAGGTCGAGGCGCTCAAGAGCAACTATCGACGTGCCGACACGGCCGCCATCGAGTTCTGCCTGCGCACAGCGTTTGAGCGGCCCGAGTTCGATCCCACGCCGTTCGAGACGATGCGGCGCAACCGCATGGCAGCGTGGCGCGCACGGACCGCCGCTCTGCGCGGCGCCGTCCTCGACGGCGACCGGGCGCGGGCGGCGCTGCACCTCGACGCGATGGAGGAGCTCGCAGGGTCCCTGAACCCCGGGCACACCTGGGGCCTGCCGGTGTTCCGGGCGGTGGCCATGGGGCTCACGGATGCGACGCTCAATGCCGACATCGCCCCTCCCGAGCAGGTGACGCTCGTGAACCTCCCCGCCGTGCTCGCGGCGCTTGAGACCGTGTCAGCGGTCGGGAGCCAGCAGCAGGCGGCGGACTGGCTGCACTGGTACGAGCAGTCCTTTCCGACCGACGTGCTCTCCTCGCTGGAATGGCCGGCCTCCGTGGAGCGGCTGACCGGGCTGCTCATGGCGCGCGCGGGGTACGAACGCGCCGGCATCACCTCGATGGAGCGAGGGTTGCGCCGGCTCAGGTCGGACGACGCGCCCGTCGAGCGCGCGGTCTGCGAGACGCAGCTGGCGGAGATGCTCGCGCACGGCTCGGCGGCTTCGCCCCGCCGCTGGCCCGGCCTGCGACGCGAAGGAACGGCCGCGCTGCGCGCGTTCGGGGTGAACCACCTCATGGTGTCCTCGATCGCCACGGACGCGATCGCCTGGGGCCGCGTTGCCGCCGCCGAGCCGCGCCTGTCGCCCCGTGAGGTCGAGGTGCTGGCGCGACTCGCGGACGGGCTGTCGTACCGCGAGGTGGGCGAAGAGTTGGGCATCGAGTGGCGCACGGCGCAGGCGCACGCCCGCAACATCTACGCGAAGCTCGGCGTGACCGGAAAACTGCAAGCCGCGCGGCGCGCCCTGGAGCTCGGGATTATCTAGGCCTGTAGAAATCCTCCAAAACGGTGCGATATAGTGCGCCGGGGCGGCCCGTCTGGGGGAAGGGTCGAGATGAGGATCACGAGGCTGGCCGCGCGCGAGGTTATTCTCGGCGCCGTTCGGCGCCCGGTAGAGGCGGTTGCCAGCGCGGGCAACCTCCACGCCCCGGGGCCAGCCGAACCGGATCGCGAGCGTCCGGCGGAGCACGACTCGCCAGCCGGCTGACGCCCTACCTCGCCACCAGGTCCGCCACGAATCGCCCGATCGCGAGGCTGGCTGTCAGCCCGGGCGACTCGATGCCGCCGAGGTGGACGTACCCGGAGTCCTCCAGGATCACGAAGTCCGCGAACCCGTCGACCGCACGCTTGGGGCGGTATCCGACCTGGCCGGGCACGAGGTCCTCGGCGCGGACGGCATCGCCCAGCAGGCGGCGGGCCGCCCGCAGGAACGGCGCGCGGTCCTCGTCCACCGAGCGGTAGGCGAGCGGCGCTCCGTTCGGCACGAGGTCTGGCATCCACGCCGTGTCCGGCCCGAGGTGCGCGACGCCATCGACGTCCACGCTCAGGTGGATGCCGAGCCCGCCGCCGCGGTCCTGCTGCTCGTCCACCGTCCGGCCCGGCGGCACGGGGTAGATCGTTCGTGACACAGCACGGCCGAGCTCCGGGTTGGCGAAGTCGTAGTAGACGCCTCGGTTCACGCGCTGGGCGAGGACAGGCATCGCGGCACCGCCATCGAGGGGGTAGCCGAGCGCGGCCGCGATCCCCGGTGCACCGTGGCCGGCGGCGTTGACGAGCAACCCCACGCGCAGGCGCGCCTCGTTCCCGTCGCCGTCGAGGGCGTCGATGACGAAGCTGTCCCCGTCTCGCGCGGCCGAGGCGACGCGATGCCGGTACGCGAAGAGGACCCCCCGGTCGCGACCGGCGGACTCGATTGATCGGACGTAGGCGGTCTGGTCCACCACTGAGGACGTGCCCGACCAGATCGCGGCCGCGGCGCGGATGCGCGGCTCGAGCGCGTTCGCCTCCGGGCCATCGATCCGGCGGACCTCCGGCACCTCGTTCGCGAGGCACTGCGCCCATACCCGGTCGAGTCCGGCGAGGTCGTGGCGGTCGACGGCCACGATGAGCTTGCCGCAGCGCAGAAGCGGGACGCCCAGGCGGTCGGCCCATTCGTGCAGCAGGGCGTTGCCCTCGAGGCAGAGCCGGTGCTTCAGCGTCCCGGTCGGATAGAACATCCCCGCGTGGACGATGCCGGTGTTGTGGGAGCTGGTCTCCCGCCCCGGCGCCTCGTTCGCCTCGATGACGACGACAGCGCCGCGGGGCGCGAGCGCGTACGCCGTCGCGAGACCGACGGCGCCGGCTCCGATGACGGCGATGTCCGCATCGCGGACGGGGGGTTCTGCCACGAGTTACGCCGAGAGGGCGAACCCCTCGTACCCGGCCGCCGCGATCGCGTCGCACTTCTTGCGGTAGATGCCGACGCCGGCGACGTACGGCATGAACACCCGCGGCTTTCCCTCGATGTTCGCGCCCATATACCAGGACGCGGCGAGCGGGTAGAGCGTGCGCTCACCGGTGTCACGGACGTGGTCGACCCACCGCTCCTGCGCCTCCGCCGTCGCCTCGATGGTGCCGAGGCCGCGCTCGCGGAGGAACTCGAGGCAGTCGGAGATGAAGTCCACGTGCTGTTCGATCGAGATCAGCATGTTGCTGAGGACGGACGGGCTGCCGGGGCCGGTGATCGTGAACAGGTTGGGGAAACCGGCGACCTGGAGGCCGAGGTAGGACCTCGGGCCGTCCTTCCATTCGTCGCGCAGGGAGACGCCGTCGCGGCCGCGGATGTCGACGGCGAGCAGCGCCCCGGTCATCGCGTCGAACCCGGTCGCGAAGACGATCGCGTCGAAGTCGTACTCGCCTGCGGTGGTCTTCAGCCCGTTCGGGGTGATCCGCTCGATCGGCGCGGGGCGGAGGTTCACGAGCTGGACGTTCGGGCGATTGAAGGTGTCGTAGTAGCCGGTGTCGACGCAGAGCCGCTTCGTCCCGAGCGGGAAGTCCTGTGCCGCGAGCAGAGCGGCGGTCTCCGGATCCTTCACGATCTCGTGGATCTTGCGACGCACGAAGTCGGAGGCGGTGTCGTTCGCGCCCTGGTCGACCAGGAGATCGGCGAAGGCGGACATGAACATGAGGCCGCCCATGCTCCAGTGATCCTCGTAGCGGGCGTCGCGGCCGGCCGCGTCTACCTCGAACGCGCGTGGGATGGCGCTCTGGCCGCCGGCCCGGGCGGGGACGAAGTACTCCGCCTCGCGTCGCAGCTCCTGGAACTTCTCCTTGTTGCGGTCCCGCTGCTCCTGCGTGAGGGGCCGGTTGTGCGCCGGGATCGCGAAGTTCGGCGTCCGCTGGAACACCGTGAGGGAAGCCGCCTGTTCCGCGATCAGCGGGATGGACTGGATCCCCGAGGATCCCGTCCCGACCACCGCGACACGCTTACCGGTGAAGTCGACGCCCTCGTGAGGCCACTCGCCGGTGTGGTACCAGTCGCCCGCGAAGTCCTCGAGCCCGGGGTAGTCCGGCAGGCGCGGAACCGAGAGGCACCCCGTTGCCATGATCAGGTAGCGCGCCGAAAAGCGGTCGCCCTGATCGGTCTCGGCGTCCCAGCGCCCCGTCGCGTCGTGATAGTGGGCCGTGGTGACGCGCGTGTTGAACTGCATGTCGCGGCGGAGGTCGAACCTGTCAGCGACGAACTGCGCATAGCTGAGCAGCTCCGGCTGCGCGGCGTACCGCTCGCTCCAGTTCCACTCGCGCTGGATCTCGTCCGCGAAGGAGTACTGGTACGCCAGACTCTCGATATCGCAGCGGGCGCCCGGATAGCGGTTCCAGTACCACGTCCCACCGACGTCCGAGCCGGCCTCCACCACGCGGCTCGTGAAGCCGAGCTCGCGCATGCGATAGAGCATGTACATGCCGGCGAACCCGGCGCCCACGATGAGCGCGTCGACCTCGATGGTCCCGTTCTCAGGCGTTCGTGCGGGCATGGCGGCACCTCGGAATCCGCGACCTGACGGCTCGCCGATGGTAGCAATCATTACTACGGGCATGACTACTTCAGCCGATTGACGGCGTTCGAGCCCGTCGGCGCTACGCGAGGACCACCAACAGCAGTGCGCCCCCCACGAGGGCGTACGTCAGGCTCCGCGTCACCACCGCGACCACGAGGCCGGCCCCGACGACCACGAGGTAGGAAGGCCAGCCGAGTTCGTCGACGGCGCTCCCGCGCATCGTGAGGCTCGCGAGCAGTCCGGCGAGGACCGCGGGGCGGGCGTAGGTAAGCCACGAGTCCAGCGCGACAGCGAGCTCCCGGCCGCGCGAAGAGACGATGAAGCCCGCGCGTATCACCCACGTGCCGAGTCCGAGCGCGAGGACGGCGACGAGTTCGTCGATCATCGCGGGCTCCCTCCGGCGCGGGAGCCCGGCAACCATGGCGGGATCCGTCCCACGACCACCCCGACCGCGCCGGCGATGATGATGCCGGTCGCCCCCACGAGCGGCGTCGTTGCGACGGCCGCGAGGATGGCCGCGCCGGCGACGGCGAACGCCCGCGGTGAGCGCAGCGAGGTGCCCAGCAGCGACGCCACCATCAAGGGCCCGGCGACACCGATCGGCCAGTCCCGGGGCAGGACCGGCTCAAGCATGATCCCGAACGCGACGCCGGTGAGCCACATCGTGGCAAGGGCGATCGACGACGTCAGGTAGTACGCGCGCATCCAGTCTGGGTCGTCTCGTTCAGGCCGCGCTGCGATGAGCGCGAAGCTCTGGTCCACCAGGAAGTGCGGCCCGATCCAGCGGAACCAGCGTGGCTGTCGCTCGAACAGCGGACCGAGGGCGGCGCCGTATACCGCGAACCGGGCGTTCACGACGAGTGACGCCGCCACCGCGACCGTGACCGACGCGCCCGTCCCGAGCGACGACACGAGCGCGAGGTGCGACGCGCCGGCGAAGACCAGCGGGGCGCCCAGCCAGCCGACGAACCGGTCGATCGGTGACTGCGCGATCGTCATCCCGACCGCCAGCGCGAGCGGGAGCGTGGCGAAGAGGACGGGCAGGACTTCGCGGATCGCGATCCGTCGCGCCAGTGCTGCCGCCCGAGGTTCGCCGCTCACCGCACCAGCATGCGCGGCGGACTGGACGAGCGCCATCGCGGCACGCTCCACGACCGAATAGTCAATGTTCGGTGAAGGCCTCACAACGCAGTGACGAATACTGTTATCGTCCTGCAACGCCGTGACGCCCCGCCCATTCGCCTTCGCAATACGGACGAACGCGGTCGGCGCGTCTCTCCCCTCGGCTCTCAGGACGAGATGGGCGCTCACTCAGCGCCCGGCGATGCCCCTGCTCGGGGCCTGGTGGGGTCGGTTCGATGGTCGGGCAGGTGGGAGGAAGCCGAACGCGGCGCCGGCTCAGCCGCCGCGAGTTCCTGCGCCTCGCCGCCGCGGCCGGGACGACGCTCGGCGTCGCGGCGGCTGGTGGAGCGGACGCAGCGCGAGGCACGGGCAAGCTGGACGGTAGCGAGCGCCACGCCCGCGGCGCGCCGGAGGTCCGCGCATACGACACCGCGGAACTGGCATACCTCGCGGCTGCTCGACCGTCGTCGCCCGCCCGCCCGGCTACGGTGGCAGCCGAGGTGCCTCCCTCGATGCGCTACGCCAATCCGGTCATCGCCGACGACTGCCCTGACCCGCACGTCATACAGGACGGGGCGACGTTCTACCTCGTCGCGACGAGCCACGTGCTTCCCGCGTTCCCGATCCGCGTCTCCCGCGACCTCGTGAACTGGCAGCGGACGGCTGCGTCCGTGTTCACGCGCGACAACGCCCCCGCCTGGGCGAGCGACCACTTCTGGGCACCGGAGCTGCACCGGGTCGGCGGGCGTTACGTCTGCTACTACACCGCTCGCTCTCGCCGGACGGACCGGCTCTGCATCGGGGCGGCCGTCGCGCCGACGCCGTTCGGGCCGTACCGAGACCTTGGCCGCCCGCTCCTCGAAGCGGAGGTCACCGTGCTCGACCCGACGTTCTTCCGCGACGATGACGGACGGCAGTACCTCTATTGGAAGGCCGACGCCGCCGACGGCGACCCCAGCGGGCCGATCCGGGTGCAGGAACTCACGCCGGACGGTCTCGCCCTCGTGGGCGACGCGTCCGAGGTGCTCCGGAACGACGCGGAGTGGGAGGGCGCGCTCGTCGAGGGCCCCTCCGTGATCAAGCGGGGCGGTGCGTACTACCTGTTCTACAGCGGGGGCGCGTACGACACGCCCTGGTACGCCGTGGGGGTGGCGCGATCGCTCTCGCCGACGCAGGGCTTCCGGAAGCGCGGCGAGCCGATCCTCCGCAGTGGCGCGCGCTGGCGCGGCCCGGGCCACAACTCGGTGGTGCGGCACCAGGAGCAGGACTACATCGTCTTCCACGCGTGGGAGGGCGAGCGGTTCCGCGGCGTCCGGTCTGGGCTGATCGACCGCCTCGACTGGCAGCGCGACGGCTGGCCGGGCGTGAACGACGGCACTCCCCGCGAGGCATGGCCTCCGGCGGGTGCATGAGCCGCGCCCGAGGGGCACCAAGGAGCGCCTGACACCGTTTCGTCATCAGGGCGCACGCCCCGCGGCGTACGCTGCGAAGGTGGACACGCCCCGTACCGCCGGTAGCCCGCGGTGGCTCCCGCTGCCCTCGCTGCTCCTCGCACTCGCCGCGGTGACGGCCACGGCGTGCGGGAGCCTCGAGGCGACCGTCTCCGCTGCGCGGGCGACGCCGGACCCGACGGCGGCCGCGGCGGCGCCCACGCCACTCGCGACGCCGACCGCTCCCGCCTTCACCACCAGCGCGCGCATCGTCCCGCTGAACGGGCGTCCGGTCGGCACCCCGACGCTGGGACGCGCGCTGTCGGACGACCGTGTCGCGGAGATCCTCGAGCTGTTCCTCGATCCGCACCCGGACCCGCTCCTGATCGACGCAGCGCTCGCGGAGATCGTGTCGAACCGCGATGTCCGCTTCATCGCCGTACTGATCGAGCTGATGCGAGCCGGGCCGATGCAGCTCACGGAGCTCACGGCGACGCACGTCGACGCGCTGCAGCAGCTCAGCGGCTGGGGGCACTCGCTGTCGTGGGACCGCTGGATGGAGTGGTACGGCGAGACCACGCTCACGCCGCCTCCCGGGTTTGCGACGTGGAAGGGGAAGCTGCTCGCGAAGCTCGACGCGCGCTACGGATCGATCCTGAAGGATGGCCGGCCCGCCGCGATCCCCGTCGAACAGCTCGTGTGGAGCGGGGCGAACCCGGACGCCGTGACGCCGCTGGACGAGCCGCCGTTCGTCGCAGGCAGCTCCGACGCCGCACGCTACCTCGCGCCCGATGAGCCGGTCTTCGGCGTGTACGTGAACGGCGAGGCGCGCGCCTACCCGCTACGGATCATGGACGTGCACGAGATCGCCAACGACGTGATCGGCGGGATGCCGGTGACGCTCGCGTACTGCACGCTCACGGGCTCCGCCGCCCTCTACGACCGACGGGCCCCGGACGGGCGGACGTATTCCTTCTCGACCTCGGGCCTGGTCTACGAGAGCAATCGGCTGATGTACGACCGCGAGACCGAGTCACTCTGGAGCCCGCTCAGCGGGCGACCAGTGGTCGGGGAGCTCGTCGCGGCAGCGGGGACGGGCGTCGCGCCCTGGCTGGACGCCTACCCCGTGGTGACGACGCGGTGGGACGACTGGCTCGCGCGGCACCCGGACACGCTCGTGCTCGACATCGATACCGGACTCGGGCGCAGCTACTACCTCGGCTTCCCCCACCTCGAGTACTTCGCCTCGGGGAACACGGCGTTCCCGGTCTCCTCGCTCGACACGCGGCAGCTGACGAAGTCCTGGGTGTACGGCCTGCTCGTGGGGGATACCGCGAAGGCGTACCCCTTGCGGGCGGTGCTGCGCGAGGGCGTGGTGAACGACCGCGTGCGCGACCAGGACGTGGTGCTGGTGGGCGAGGGATCCGGGCGGGGTATCCGCGTCAATGGCGAGATGGCGATGTACGGCGAGATGCGGTACTTCGCCGGCGGAGCGGTCCGCGCCTACGCCCGCCCCGAGGGCGTCACGTTCGTGCGCGGCCTGGCCGGCGCCGTGCTGGACCAGGACGGACGCGCGTGGACGGTGACGGAGGACGCGCTCGTCTCTCCGGAGGGCGAGACCGCGGCGCGACTCTTCGGACGCCTGACCTACTGGTTCGGCTGGAGCGGGGAGTATCCCTCGACGGCGATCTACGACGCACCGCAGTCGACGGCCGCGCCCTGACCCACGCCCCCTAGGCGCCGGCCTCCCGCACGCGGACGCGCCGGAGGTGCCACCCCGTCGCGCCGTCCGGCGCCGGCTCTGCCCGCGCGGCCGTCTGCGTGTCGCCCGCGCCGTCCGTCGCGCGGACCTCTATGTCGTACTCCCCGGGGCGGGCGTCCCACTCGACGAGCCACTGACGCCACGAGGACTGCGTGAGCTCCTCGGAGAGGCGCGCCTCGATCCACTGGTCGTTCGCGTCGCGGTCGGCGTCGACGGGCGTGATGCGTACCTCCACGCGGTCGACGCTGCGGATGCCCGCCCACGCGACGCCGGCGATCGGGGTGAGGCCGGCGGTGACGTTCGTGCCACGCGGGACATCGATGCGGGACTGCGTCTTGATCGGCGCTTCCTTCGCCCAGCCGCGCGGGATCCAGTAGGCGTCGAAGTCCTCCAGCCGCGTGAGCTCGATCTCCTCGAGCCACTTCGTCGCGGAGACGTAGCCATAGAGGCCGGGGACGATGAGGCGCGCCGGGAAGCCGTGCTCGGCGGGAAGCGGCTCGCCGTTCATCCCGATCGCCACCATCGCCGAGCGGCCGTCCAGGGCGACCTCGGTCGGGAACCCGACGGTGAAGCCGTCGACGGACCGGCCCACGATCTGGGTCGCGCCCGCCTGCACGCGGGCGCGATCGAGGATCGCCGCGAGCGGGACGCCGAGCCAGATCGCGTTGCCGACCAGGCTCCCGCCCACTTCGTTGCTGACGCACGCGATGGTGACGGACTCCTCGATCGTCGCCAGGTCCGCCAGGTCCGCGAAGGTCAGGGTGTACGGCTCGTCAACCATGCCGGTGATCCGCAGCCGCCACGTGGAGGCGTCGACGCGCGGCACCACGAGCGCGGTGTCGATGCGGTAGAAGTCCCCGTTCGGCGTGACGTACGGCGAGATGCCCTCGACGGGAAGGCCAACGTCCTGCGGCGGCGGGGCGCCCTGGATGGTGGGGAGCTCGACGGCGGCCCGCTGCTCTTCGACGTCCACGCGCGTGGAGAAGAGCTGGCCGCTGAAGGCAGCCGCCGCGGCGCCACCCGTCGCAGCGCCGGCGAAGGCGAGGAACTTCCGCCGGTCGGCCACGCCGCGGCCGGGCGTGACGGGCGACGGCAACGCCTCGGGCGTTGCGAGTTCCAGCAAGAGGCGGAGCGTGAGCCAGCCGAGGAGCGCCGCCGGGACGGCGATCCAGAACGCGGCGCCGTACCCCGTGAGCGGGTCGGAGGCGCCGGCGAGCACACCGACCAGCCCGAAGAACGCGAAGGCTGCCTTCCCAACGACCGGCCGCCGCCCGGCGACGGGCCCGAGGAGGATCCCCAGCGCCAGCGAGATCGTCGTGACGGTCGCGAGCAGGAACGGCTTGTCGTTCGTCCCGAGGAGGTCGATCGCCCACTTCACCACCGGGCCGGGCGTGCGGTCCACGATGACGTTGCCGACAGCGACGACGATCGAAGGTGTCCCGGCGAGGGCGGCGAGCAGCTCCGTCACGCCCAGGGCGACCGCGGCAGCGGTGAATCCGGCGAGTGCGTCCATCGGTCGACTGCGGCGGGCCATGACTGCTTCCCTCCCGGTGCCCCTCCATTGGAGCGTGGTCTATGCCGGTAGTTCTTACAGAACATGCGACGGGATCACTTCGAGGCGGCTAGCATCGAGGCGAGGGGAGCGAACCGCGATGTTCAAGTCGATCTTCGTCGGGCTGCTCGGCGGCTTCCTCGGCCTTGCCGGCGCCGCGATCACCCCGATCATCGTCGGCATCCTCGGCGCCATGGGCGGCGCGATGGCCATCGTTGGCCTCGCCGCCTTCCGGTCCTTCCGGAAGATGCAGCGCGCGAGGCGGACCGCCGCCGAGGGTCCGACGCTCTAGCACGCAGGGCGAATGCGCAGCCGTCTCGCCGACTCCGCCGGCACGTCGGGACGAACGTCACCCGGTGCCATACCATCCGGCCCTGAGGTGCACGCCTCGCAGGGCGTAGCATCCGCCCGATCGAGGGATGGCCCCGGGTCTGCGAGGCGATATGACGAACGAACCCGAGCGCGAGGAGCCTGCGGCGCCCGGTGAACCACCGGGCACCGACGAACCGCTGGCCACCGACGAACCACTGGCCACCGCACCCAACACCGGCGGCGATTTCCCTCCGGGTTCCCCGCCCGCCCAGCCCCCGCCCGGCGAGCCGACACCCGCCGCACCGGCAGGTCCGAGGCGACTCACCCGATCCACGACTGACGACTGGTTCGGCGGTGTCGCCGGCGGCCTCGCGGACTACCTCGGCGTCGACCCGACGCTCATCCGGATCCTCTTCGTGGTGGCGGTGATCGTGACCAGCGGCTTCGCGATCCTCGCGTACATCGTCGCGTGGATCGTGATCCCCGAGGCTCAGACCACGACCGCCGGACCGAGCACGGCCCGCCCGCATCGCGACACGGGACACCTCGGTGCGCTGATCTGGGGCGGCATCCTCATCATCGGCGGCACGGTCGTCCTGCTGGCGCAGCTGGACCTGGACGTCGACCTGCCGCCGTGGGAGGTCGGGCTCTCGGCCGCGCTGATCCTCGTGGGCCTGTTGATGCTGTGGGAAGCGCGCCACGGGTTCAACGGCGGACTCGTCACGCTCGCCGTGATCCTCACCGTGCTCCTCGGGCTGACGTCGGCGAGCAGCTTCAACGTCGCCGTGGACGGGGCCTTCGGTGACTCCCGCCATCACGTCACGCGGATGGGCGACCTGGAGCGCGACTACTCGCACGCCTTCGGCTCGCTCACCGTCGACCTGAGCGACCTCGTGCTGGACGAGGGGACCACTGAGCTCGAGATCAGCGTGATCTTCGGCGACGGCGTGCTGACCCTGCCGCCAGACGTCCCCTACCGCATCGAAGCGGACAGCGTCTTCGGCAGCATCGACGCCCGCGAGTTCGACACAGAGGGCATCGCCACCAGCCGGACGTACACGTCGCCCGGCTACAACGAGGCGACACGGCGGCTCGATATCGACATGTCCGTCGTCTTCGGCTCCGGGAGGGTCCGCTGATGCGCTACGACTTCGGAGCCGCCCTCGCGGGGCTCATCGTCATCGCCCTCGGCGTGGCGTTCATGCTCGATGCGTTGGACGTCGCCGAACTGCGCTTCGAGGTGCTCCTGCCGATCTTCGCCATCGCCGTCGGCGTCGCGGCGATCCTCTCGTCGGTGTTGCGGACGCGCCGGGAGTAGTCCCCGCGCGAGTCTCGCCGAGATCAGGAGCGATCCTCCGCTTCCGCGGGAAGCCGGAGGTGAAGCATGGCCCTTCGGCCCCGGGAATGGTTCACACTCATGGCATAATCGCCACGTGACCCGTCGGGGCACCCGCTCGGCCTGAGCCATGGCTGGTGGCACGGTGTGACGAGCTCCTTTGAGCTCACTCATGCGCCGAATCGCAGAGAGGACGCCTGATGCAGGCAGTGAAGTATGCGCGCGCCACGTCCGTGGACGAGGCCGTGCAGATGCTCCGGGACGGAGGCGACGTCGCGCGCGTCCTCGCCGGTGGGACGGACGTCATCGTCCTCGCCCGGGAGCGCCGGCGCGACATCGACCTGTTCGTCGACATCAAGCACATCCCCGACCTGATCGGCATCAGCTACACGCCGGGCCAGGGGCTGAGCATTGGCGCCGCGACGCCCCTGTACGAGATCTACAACCACGCCGACGTGCAGCAGCACTACCCGGCACTGGTGGAGGCCTCCCACGTCATCGGCGGGACGGCCATCCAGGGCCGCGCCTCACTCGGCGGGAACCTGGCGAACTCGTCTCCGGCCGCCGACGGCATCCCGGCGATGATCGCCCTCGGGGGCACCGCCCACATCGCCGGCCCCAGCGGCCGTCGTGACGTCGCCATCGCCGAGTTCTGCACGGCCCCCGGCCGGAACGTCCTCGAGACCGGCGAGTTCATCGTCTCGCTCTCGTTCCCGGACCCGGCGCCGCGCAGCGGCTCCGCCTGGGTGCGCTTCATCCCGCGCAACGAGATGGACATCGCCGTCACGAACGCCGGCGTCTACCTCGCCCTCGACGGCGACACCGTGGCCGAGGCTCGCGTCGCGCTCGGGGCCGTGGCGCCGACGCCGCTGCTCGTGCAGGCCGCCACCGACGCCCTCGTCGGCAGGCCGCTGACGGACGAGACCATCGAGGCAGCCGCCGCTGCGGCGCGCGAGGCGGCCCGCCCCATCTCCGACATGCGCGGCTCCGAGCAGCAGCGCAAGCACCTGGCGGGCGTCCTGACCGCGCGGATGATCCGCAAGGCCGCCGCCCGCGCCCGTGGCGAGGAGTAACGAATGACCACCGACGAGCGCATCATCGTCACCGCCAACATCAACGGCGAGGAGCGCCAGTGGCTCTCCTCCAGCCGCGACTCCCTCCTGGAGGCGCTGCGCGAGCGCCTCGGCCTCACCGGCTCGAAGGAGGGTTGCAACAACGGCAACTGCGGCGCCTGCTCCGTCATCATGGACGGCCGCCTCGTGAACTCGTGCCTCGTCATGGCCGCCGAGTGCGACGGCGCCGAGATCATGACGGTGGAGGGGATGGCGGAGGGCGACCAGCTGCACCCGCTGCAGACCGCGTTCCTGGAGGAGGCCGCGCTCCAGTGCGGCATCTGCACCCCGGGCTTCCTCATCGCCTCCAAGGCGCTGCTGGAAACGAAGCCCAACCCGTCCGAGGAAGAGATCCGGTTCTGGCTGGCGGGCAACCTCTGCCGCTGCACCGGGTACGACAAGATCATCCGCGCGGTCGAGAAGGCCGCCGAGGAGATGAACTCCTAGGCCCTCCTCCGGGCGCTCGGTTCATCGACGATTCCAGACGAAACGCCAAAGGAGGCACCCGTGGTCGCCACTCCTGAGAAGTCCAGCACGGACAAGCCCGCGTACAAGGTCGTCGGCACCCGCCCGGTCCGTCCGGACGGCGTGGACAAGGTCACCGGGCGCGCCGAGTACGGCGCGGACGTGAAGCTGGAGGGCGTCCTCTACGGCGCCGTCCTCCGCAGCCCGCACGCGCACGCACGCATCAAGCGCATCGACACCTCGAAGGCCGAGGCGCTCCCCGGCGTGAAGGCCATCGCGACGCACGCTGACTTCCCGAAGCAGGAGGCCGGCTCCCTCGACCTCGGCGAGGGCTCCGCGAACCCGCTGTGGCTCGTCGAGAACGTGCTCGCCGGCGAGAAGGTGCTCTACCACGGGCACGCCGTCGCAGCGGTCGCCGCGACCGAGCTGCATATCGCGGAGGACGCGCTCGCCCTCATCGAGGTCGAGTACGAGGTGCTGCCGCACGTGATCGACGTCCGCGAGGCGATGCTGCCGAACGCGCCGATCCTGCTCGACGACCTGCGGACGAACGTCCGCGCCAAGGGCGCCGACACGCCGAAGGACGTCCCGACGAACATCGCGCTGCACATGCGCCTCGAGAAGGGCGACATCGCACAGGGCTTCGCCGACGCCGACGTAGTCATCGAGCGCGAGTACGCGACCAGCCAGGCGCACCAGGGCTACATCGAGCCCCAGAACGGCACCGCGTTCTGGAACCGGGACGGCCACGTGACGATCTGGTGCTCCACCCAAGGCATCTTCTCGGTCCGCGCGCAGTGCGCGACGCTGCTCGGGATCCCGGAGTCGCACATCAAGGTCATCCCGATGGAGATCGGCGGCGGCTTCGGCGGCAAGCTGACGGTGTACCTGGAGCCGATCGCGGCGGTGCTCTCGAAGAAGACCCACCGCCCGGTGAAGATGTGGATGCCGCGGGCGGACATCATCCGCGCCACTGGCCCCACCTCGGCGACGCACAACCGCGTGAAGATCGGCGCGAAGCGGGACGGCACGATCACGGCCGCGGAAGTCAACCTCGCCTACGCCGCCGGCGCCTACCCCGGCTCGCCCGTCGGCGCCGGCGCGATGTGCGCCCTCGCCCCGTACGACATCGCCAACCAGCGGATCGACGGCTTCGACGTGGTGACCAACACCCCGAAGACGCAGGCCTACCGCGCCCCCGGCGCCCCGGCCTCCGAGTACGCCGTCGAGGCGACCCTGGACGAGCTCGCCGAGCAACTGCAGATGGACGCCATGGACCTCCGCCTGAAGAACGCGGCCAAGGAGGGCGGCACGAACAGCTCCGGCCAGCCGTGGCCGCGGATCGGCGCCGAGGCCGTCATGCAGGCGATCAAGGCCCACCCGCACTACAACAGCGAGCTCCATGGCGAAGACACCGGGCGCGGCGTGGCGATCGGCTTCTGGTTCAACGGCGGCATGGAGTCATCCTCCAGCGCCACGGTGAACGCGGACGGCACCGTGAGCCTGATCCTCGGCTCGGTGGACATCGGCGGCAGCCGCGCCTCGCTGGCGATGCAGCTGGCGGAGACCCTCGGCCTGTCGCTGGACGATGTGAACCCGCACATCGTGGACACGGACACCGTCGGCTGGACGGGCGTGACCGGCGGCAGCCGCACCACCTTCGCGGGCGGCTGGGTCGCCTACGACCTGGGCGAGGAGATCAAGAAGCGCGTCGTTGAGCGTGCGGCCCGCATCTGGGACGTGCCGGTCGACGCCGTGAGCTACCAGGATGGCGTGATCGCCGGCCCGCCGGACGCGGACAACAACCCGCGCAACATGACCTTCAAGCAGGTGGCGAAGCAGCTCCAGCGCACGGGGGGCCTGATCGCCGTCTCCGCGACCTCGCGCCGCAACACGCAGGGCGCCGCCTTCGCCGGGCACATCGTGGACCTGAAGGTGGACCGCGAGACCGGCAAGGTGGAGATCCTCCGCTACACCGCGATCCAGGACGTCGGCACCGCGATCCACCCCTCGTACGTCGAGGGGCAACTCCAGGGCGGCGTCGCCCAGGGCGTCGGCATGGCGCTGAACGAGGAGTACTACTACGACGACGAGGGGCACGTGGTGAACGCGTCTCTGCTCGACTACCGGATGCCGGTGGCGAACGACCTCCCGATGATCGACACGCAGCTCGTCGAGGTCCCGAACCCCGGCCACCCGTACGGCGTGCGTGGCGTCGGCGAGGCCCCGATCGTGCCGCCGACGCCCGCGATCCGGAACGCGATCTACGACGCCATCGGCCTCCGCATGTACGACACGCCGATGTCGCCGCGTCGCATCCTCGAGGAGCTCCTGCCCCGCGAGGACAGCTAGCGAGACGCAGGGAAGCGGCGTCGCATGGCCACGGTGCACATCCCTGCACACTGGCGTGAACTGACGGACGGCCGGGCCACCGTGGAGGTGCCCGGCCGTTCGCTTGGCGCGCTCGTCCAGGAGCTCGGCCGGCTCTACCCCGGCATGCAGAAGGTGCTCGTCGACGAGGGGGCGCTGCGAGGCGAGATCGCTATCGCGATCAACGCGATCGTCACGGAGAACGACCCCCTGGAGCCGATCGAGGATGGCGACGAGGTCTTCCTCATCCCGGCGATCGCCGGCGGCTGACGGCGACCCGACCGGCGACACGAGTGCCGCGCCTGCTTGTCATGGCCCCGGGTGCGGCTTATCGTTACGTCGCGATAGAACATCAGAACTGCTCAACTGAGCAGACCTTCTGATAGTGTGGACATGAGCGGGCGGGGGTGAGGTCCGATCATGGCGCAGCCACGTCGTCGATCCACGCCAACGAAGCGCGACCTGCTCCGGGCTGACCTCCGGCGGTCCACGCCGGAGGAGCTCGCCAGCGCGCTCCAGTCCCTGCTCGACCAGTCACAGCTCGGCCGCGAGGAGCGCCTCCACGCCCTCGCGAGCGCGATCGTGGTCGAGGCGCTCGCGCCCTACTGGGTGGGAGACCGGACACCCAGCGAGGCACACGACGCCCTCTGCGAGGCCGACACCGAGCTCGCCCGCGTGATCGAGGCGCTCGCCCCGATGCTCCTCAACCGCATCGAAGTGCGGGAGGAGACCCGGGACGCCATCGCGACCATCGAGGCGATGCTGGGTATCCCGCGCTAGCCCCACCGGCGGCGATCCGCGTCGCCCCGTTACATCTCGTGATCGAGCAGGAAGCGCCCCTCCGGGGAGCGCCGCATGTCCTCGACGGAGACGACGGCATCGACGGGGATCGGCCCATAGACGTGCGGGTAGACCTCCGCGGCGTCGTCATAGCGCCACGCACACCCCACGCGATCGAGGTCCAGCGTGACCAGGAGGTAGAGCCGCCGGTCGCCCTGGAAGTAGCGGTTGGCGGTCTCCACGGCGCGGTTTCGACCGTCCGTGCAGTGGATGAAGCCTTCGTCCTCCAGCGAGTGGTGGCGATAGAGCGCCCCGGGGATGAGGCCCGGCCAGTCGGCAGCGGGGACCAGGTGGTGTGTCAGGCGTGGCAGATGGTCCTCCGACCATGCGTTCCGGCAACCTATACTGGAATAACTCGTCACCTACATGGGGGCGACCGGGCAGACCCTGATCACCCGGCGGGTCGGTAGCAGCACGGAGGGAGCGCTCCATGCCTCGTGCAATCTGGCGCGGCGCCATCTCGTTCGGGATGGTCTCTATCCCCGTCAAGCTCTACACGGCCACGGAGAGCCACGATGTCTCGTTCCGCCAGCTGGCGGAGGAAGACCTCAAGCCCATCAAGTACCTCCGCTGGTCCCCCACCCTGGACCGCGAGGTGCAGTTCGGCGAGATCAAGAAGGGCTACGAGTACGCGAAGGACCAGTTCGTCATCCTGGAGGACGAGGACTTCGAGAACCTCCCGGTCCCGAGCAAGCACACCGTCGCCATCACCCAGTTCGTCCAGCAGTCCGAGATCGACCCGGTCTTCTTCGAGAAGCCGTACTACCTCGACCCGGACGAGGCCGGCATCAAGCCGTACACCCTGCTCCTCCGCGCGATGGAGGAGAAGGGGCTGATCGCGATCGGCAAGCTGGCGCTCCGCCAGAAGGAGCAGCTCGTTGCGATCCGGCCGCAGGAGGGCCACCTCACCGTCGAGATGCTCCTCTACCCGGACGAAGTGCGCCCCTTCGAAGGCACCGATGTCTCCGGTGTCGCCGTCTCCAAGGACGAGATGAAGATGGCGTTCGCGCTCATCGACATGCTCCACGAGCCCTTCGACCCGTCCCGCTACCAGGACGAATACCGCGACGTGCTGATGAACATGATCACCACGAAGCTCGAGGGCGGCGAGGTGGTCGTGGCCTCCGAGGAGGCCGCGCCGGCGCAGACCGTCGACCTCATGGCCGCGCTGCGCGCCTCGATCGAGGCGACGAAGGCGCGGAAGGGCGGCACCTCGAAGGCGGCGGCGAAGGCCGACGCGGCCGAGGAGCCCGAGGCGAGCGACGACGCGGACGACGCCGACGCGGAGGAGACGCCGAAGCGGAAGCGCGCGACGGCGAAGTCCTCCGCGTCCACCTCGACGCGCAGCCGGAAGAAGACCGCCGCCCGCTAACCGGGCGCCCTCATGCCTGCGCGCCGGAAACGCACCGCGCAGTCGAGTGGCGATCCCGCCCCGGAGGCCCGCACTCCGGATGAGGCGCTCGCCCAGTACGGCTCGATGCGTGACTTCGAACGCACGCCCGAGCCGTCGGGCGCCGCGTCACGCGACGAGGGCGACCCGCGAGCGCCGTTGACGTTCGTCGTCCAGAAGCACCGCGCGACGCGCCTGCACTACGACCTGCGACTCGAGGTGGACGGCGTGATGCCCTCGTGGCCCGTCCCGAAGGGGCCCGCCGCGATCAACGGCGAGCGCCGGCTGGCGGTGATGACCGAGCCGCACCCGATGGACTACGCAGTCTTCGAGGGCCTGATCCCGAAGGGCGAGTACGGCGCCGGCGAGGTGATCGTCTGGGACCGGGGCACGTTCTCGCCGGACGAGGACGGCCCGCTGGTCTTCGAAGACCGCTCCGAGGCGAACCGCCGGATGCGCGAGGCGATCGAGAACGGCAAGGTCTCCGTCACGATGCGCGGCCACCGGATGAAGGGTTCCTGGGCGCTGGTGAAGACCCAGCAGTCCGACAACTCGTGGCTGCTCATCAAGCACCGGGACGAGGCGACCACCGGCGTCGACCTCGCCGAGGCGTTCGATGACTCGGTCCTCACCGGCCTCACCATCGCGGACCTCCAGGGCGGACGGAAGCTGCCGCCCGTCGACGTGCCCGTGCTCCTCGCGCACGAGGTGAAGGGCGCGAAGCGCGGGCCAGTGCCGAAGTCAGTCGACCCGATGCAGGCGCAGCAGACCCGCGAACCGTTTTCGAACGCCGGCTGGGTCTACGAGCCGAAGCTCGACGGCATCCGCGCGATTGCGACGCTCACCTCCGGCGCTGCGGGCGCGGCAGTCACGCTCGTCACGCGCCGCGGCAACGACGTGACGCCCCAGTACCCGGGCGTCGCCGCTGCGCTGACGAGGCAACCCGCGAACTCGGTCGTCCTCGACGGCGAGATCGTCGCGTTCGACGACCGCGGCGTCCCGTCCTTCGAGCGACTCCAGCAACGGATGAACCTCACGAACACCGTCGAAATCCGCCAGGCCGAGAAGGATGTCCCGGCCGTCTACTTCGTCTTCGACCTGCTCTACCTCGACGGTGTCGACCTGCGCGGCGCACCGCTGGAGGAGCGCCGGCGTCTCCTCGAGCGGACGCTGATGCCCCAGCCGAACGTCCAGCTCGTGGACCAGCTCGACATGGACGGCGTCGAGGCATACCGGGCGGTCGTCGACCTCGGCCTGGAGGGGCTGGTCGCGAAGAAGCTCGGGTCGAAGTACACGTCCGGGACGCGCTCACCCGCGTGGGTGAAGGTGAAGCAGCGGCTGACCGACGAGTTCATCGTCGTCGGCTACACGAAGGGGCTGAACGCGAGGGAGAGCACGTTCGGCGCGCTGGCGATAGCGACGCGCGACCTACAGGGCGAGCTCGTCTCGGTGGGGCGCGTCGGGTCCGGGTTCGACGATGCCACGCTGAAGCGGCTGCGGGCGCGCCTCGACGGCATGGTGGTCGAGGAACCCGCGCTCACGCTCGACCGCGAGCTGCGGAAGGACCTGACCCCCGTCCGTCCTGAGCTGGTGGTGGAGGTCGAATACACGCAGATCACGTCGGACGGGAACCTCCGCGCCCCGGTGTACCTCCGTATCCGTGACGACAAGCCGGCGGCAGCCGTCCGCTCCGTCCCCCTGGTCGCGCCGCCGGCGGCCCCCGGGGACAGCATCGAGGCGCAGGGCGAGGCCGTCCTCGGACAGCTCGAAACGCTGAAGAAGCAGGGGACGATCGAGGTCGGCGGGCACCAGGTCGCGGTGTCGAACCTCGACAAGGTGATGTGGCCTGAGCACGACGGCCAGCGCGCGCTCACCAAGCGGGACCTCATCGCGTACTACGCGCGGATGGCGCCCTACCTCATCAACCAGGTGCGGGACCGCCCCCTGACGATGACCCGCTACCCGAACGGTGTCGACGGCAAGTTCTTCTACCAGAAGCACGTGGACGACCCACCGCCGTACATGGACTCGGTGATGGTGCACACGGAGACAGGCGGCGGCGACCAGCAGTTCCTGCTGGTGAACAACGTCGCGACGCTCGTGTGGCTCGCCCAGATGGCGGACCTTGCCATCCACACCTCGCTCGCGCGCGTGGACCCCGAACCGGACGGCTACGGGCACTCGCGGGACTTCGCGGGATCGCGCGAGGCGGTGGAGCAGTCGCTCCTGAACTACCCGGACTTCGTCCTCTTCGACCTCGACCCGTACATCTACCGGGGCGACGAGAAGCGCGGGGAGGAGCCCGAGTACAACCGCCGCGCCTTCGACGCGACCTGCGAGGTCGCCCGGTGGCTGAAGGAGCTGCTCGACTCGGCCGGGCTCTCATCGTTCGTGAAGACCTCGGGCGCGACGGGGCTGCACATCTACGTCCCGGTCCTCCGCCAGTACGAGTACGACACGATCCGCGACGTGGCGCACACGCTCGGCGGGTTCCTCGTCCGCGCGCACTCGAAGCAGATCACGATGGAGTGGGTAAGCGAGAACCGGCGGGGCAAGGTCTTCTTCGACGCGAACCAGAACGCGCGGAACAAGAACCTCGCGTGCGCCTACTCGCCGCGCGCGAAGCCGGGTGCACCCGTCTCGATGCCGATGCGCTGGAACGAGCTAGGCAAGGTGCTGCCCTCGGAGTTCACGATCCTCAACGCCCACGAGCGCGTGGAGCAGGTGGGTGACCTCTGGGCGCACATCCTCGACGCGAAGCACGACCTCGCCGCGCTGGTGGGCGAGTAGCGGGCTACGAGGTCGCCCGCGCGCCCGTCTCGCGCTGGAAGTCGAGCAGAGAGCGCCGCTGCCGGCCGTCCGCTTCGAAGTTCTCGGCCGCCAGCCAGCCCTCGAGGGCGTCCCGCAGCGCCGGCCACTCCCCGTCGAGGATCGAGAGCCAGGTCGTGTCGCGGTTCCGCTGCTTGGGCACGGTGGCCTGGCGGAAGATCCCCTCGAAGGTGAATCCGAGGCGCTCCGCCGCCGACCACGAGGGGTCGTTGAGGCTGTCGCACTTCCACTCGTAGCGGCGGTAGCCGTACTCATCGAACGCGCGGCGCATCATCAGGTACATCGCCTCGGTGGCGGCGGTGGTGCGCTGGAGGGCGGGCGCGAAGGCGAGGTGACCGACCTCGATCGCGCCGTTGGGCGGGTCGATGCGGAGGTACGACGCCTGTCCGATCGCGCGGCCCGTGACCTCGTCGACGATCGCGTAGAACTGCGGGTCACGCTGCGAGGAGATCTCGCGAAGCCAGGCACGGTGCTCCTCGCGCGAGGCGAACGGCCCGTACGGGAGGTACGTCCACGTCCGGCCCTCGGCGTCCTCGGCGAAGGCGGCGAAGAGGTCGTCCGCGTGACGCGCCGGGTCGAGCGGCTCGAGGCGGCACGTGCGGCCCCGCATCGTCTCCCGAGCCGGGAACGGCCGAGGCGCCCAGTCCGGCAGCGGCGCGCCGACAGGTTGTCCGATCGCGTTCTCGTGAGGTGATGTCGGCCGTTCCATGACTGTCTTCCTTGGCAAGGGGGGCTCCCATCGAAGATGAACGCGCATCGTAGCGGGCGCCCTCAAGGGTCCGGCGGCCGCTCCCGAACGTCGGCAGTCCCCCCGTTCCTCATAGGGGTTCCCCCCGATTCGCTGCCTCCAAGGCGCCCCATACGGTCGATCCATCACCCCGAGGAGGCCCACGCGCGATCGCCGTGGGCAGACCCTGCGGCGGGCGACGAGCCCTCGGGGAAGGACAGGACCATGACGCCTCGACCGTTCACGATCCCCACCTGGGCGCCCGTAGCCGCGGCCGCCGCGTTCGTCATCTGGGCCGCCAGCATCTGGTGGATGGTGGCGACGCTCCCCACCGGCGGCGACACCTCGGCCATCGAGGATGCCCTCGATGCGGTCGTGGCCGAGCTGGAGTCCGCGAACTCCTCGATCGAGAGCCTCGGCGGCGAGGTCGCCGGGCTCCAGGAGCAGCGCGACGCGCTCGAGGCCCGCATCGCGGAACTGGAGGCGAAGGCGCCGGTCGACGGCGCGTTCCAGATGTCGCCCGCGACGGACCGGCCAACCGACGACGCCGGCGACGCGGGCGACGACGCCAGCGAGGACGCCGCGACGACCGCGAGCAGCCCCGCCGCGCGCACGACGGGCACCGACAGCGAATCCGCGGAGGCGAGCGCCCTCGTCACCGAAGCGAACACCAGCGTCTTCTTCACGGATGGCAAGGACCGCTACAACTGCCGCGACTTCGCATCCGCCGCCGAGGCGCAGGAGGCGCTGGCCGTGAACGGTCCGAGCGACCCGAACCGCATCGACACGAACAAGAACGGCCTGGCCTGCGAGGACTTCAAGTACCGCACGACGACCTCGACCGCTTCAGCGGCCGCGTCCGTCGTCGAGCCGTAGCGCCGCCGTCCCGCACGCGCGCCTAGCGGACGTCCGCGAAGCCTGAGCGGATCGCGCTCGCGACTCTCACCGCGTCGCTCAGCTCGGCGACATCGTGCACGCGCACGACGTGAGCGCCCCAGTAGGCGGCGAGCGCGTTGAACGCGACGGTCGCGTCGAGGAGCCCATCGCGGTCCTGCCCGTACGCCTCGCCCATCAGCTCGGCGAGGAAGCCCTTGCGCGAGGCGGAGATGAGCACGGGGTAGCCCTCCGCCACAAGGGCGGGCAGGCCGCGCAGGAGCGCCGCGTTGTCGGCGGCGGAGCGCCCGAAGCCAAAGCCCGGGTCCAGCCACACGTCGACACCCTGTGTCTTGAGGATCTGCGCGCGGCGCACGAGGTCGGCGCGTACCTCCGCCTCGATGTCCTCGTAGCGCTGGCTCGCCTCGCGGTGATGCTTCGGGTCGCCGCGCATGTGCATCAGGCAGCCGGGGAGGCCGAACTCGCGCGCGACCGCGACCATCGCGGGGTCGATGAACCCGGTGACGTCGTTCAGCAGATGCACGCCGACCTCGGCGGCAGCGCGGGCCACCTCGGCGGTCCACGTGTCGACCGAAGTCACGAGCCCCTCGCGGACGATCGCCTCGATCACCGGGACCACGCGCTCGATCTCCTCGGAGGCGGACAGGTCACGCGCGCCCGTGGCCGTGGAGTGTGCGCCGACGTCGATGATCTCGGCGCCCTGCGCGGCGAGCTCGCGCGCGCGGTCGACGGCGTGTTCGACGCCGACGCGGGAGAACGCGACCGGCGAGTCGTCGGAGACGTTCAGGATCCCCATCACGATCGTGCGATGGTTGGCGTCCAGCTGTCGGTCGCGGAGCGTGAGAAGCATCGAAGCCTCCGAACGGGGTGGCCTGTCGAGTGTAGAAGCGTTGCCGGTGGCGGTCGCTCGCGCCTACGCTCGCGTCCTCGCCCGTTCACGCGCTGACAGGCCACGCATGCCCGACGAGCCCGCACTTCTCGCGATCGACGGCGGCACGCCCGCGCGGAGCGCCCCGTGGCCGGCGGTGGCGCCGAGCGAGCCCGCGGACGACGCCGACCCGGTAGCCGGGTTCGAGGCAGCGCTGGCGGAGCGGCTGGAGCTGCCGGCAGCCGCCGTCGTGATGTGCGCCGATGGCGCCGCGGCCTATCGCGCCGCCCTGGGCATCGTGCCCGTGGGTGAGCGCAACGAGGTCATCGTGCCCGCCCTGCTCGAACGCGAAGCGGCGGAGGCCGCCCGCGGGGTCGGGTGGGCCGTCGTCCCGGGCGAGGTGGACGCGGACACCGCGGCGCTCTCCGTGCGCGGGATCGCCCGTGCGATGGGCGAGCGCACTGCGCTCGCCGTGGTGCGGCACCCGTGGGGGCACCCCGCGGTGATGACCGAGCTGCACCGCCTCGCCTCCGAGCGCGGCGTCGTGCTCGTCGAGGACGTCTCGGGGGCTCTCGGCGCATCGTTCCGGGGAGCGGCAGCCGGGCGCCTGGGCGCCGTCGCCGTCTTCACCGGGCGCGAGGGCGACCCGATCACGCGCGGCGCCTGCATCGTCGCCGCCGACCTCGACGCCGCCGCTCGGCTCCGTGCCGAGGCGTCGCCGGCTCCGCACGACGACGCCCGCGTCGCCCTCGCGGAGTTGCGGGACCTCGACGCCGCACTCGAGCACCGACGCCACCTGGCCTGGGAGCTGACCTTCCGCCTCCGCGGAATGCGCGGGGTCACCCCCCTGCCGCACGGACGCTGGATCCGTCACGCCTACGCACGTTATGTCGTGCGGTTGCGAGGGCTCGTGTGGAAACGGTCGCTGGAGGACACCCTTGCGGCGTTGCGCGCCGAGGGCATCCCCTGCGAGGCCGCCTGCGATGCGCCGCTCCACCTCGACGCGGAGATCGTGGGCGCGTTGCCCGGCGACGTGCGCGTCGGGGAGGATGTGTTCCCGATCGCGGCGCGGCTACCGGGCGAGCTCATCGCGCTTTCCCTCGCCGGCGACCTGACCTCGAAAGACATGGATGACGTGGCGGATGCGCTCCGCAAGATCGAGGCGAGGAGTCTATGAGCGAGCCCCCACGCAGCAACGATGAGTCTGCGATCGTCGGCGTCGACTTCACGCCAGCCACCCTGCGCCTCGTCCTCGGACGGCTCGACGGCGAAATCCTGCGCCAGGAGGAGCACCCCCTGCCCGACCTCGACAGCGAGGAGGCGTGGTCCTGGGAGGTCGGCGGACGCATCTCGACGCTATTCGCAGCCGACGGCGGCAAGCGTTACGCGCTGGGTATCGGCGTCGCCTGCCCCGGCACCGTCGACCCGGTGGCCGGGACGATCGAGGAATGCCTGGCGAACCCCGAGTGGGAGGGCCTGAACGTCGTGGCCGCCCTGCGTCGGCACATCGATGCCCCCATCGTGGCGCTGAGCCGGGTCGAGGCGGCCCTGCGCGGCGAGGCGGCGGCCGGCAACGCGTCCGGCACCTTCGATGCGATGTACGTCTCCCTCCTGGACGGCCCGGTCGCGGCCGTGCTGAGCAACGGGCGGATCATCGGTGGGGCGAGTCACCGCGCCGGAGCACTGCCCGCGTTCCCGGAGCTGGAGCTCACCCGGCCGCTGATGGGCGAGGACCTCGAGCAGGCGACCGCGCTCCTCGCGGACCTCGCCGCGTTTGTCGACCCCTCGGTCGTCATCGTCCACGGCCTGCCCGAGCACGCGGACCCGCTGCGGCCGGTGCTGCAGCGCGTGCTGAACGAGGTGCTCCCGGGGGCGCAGGTGGCGCCGCCCGCTCTCGGCGACAAGGCGGCGTTGCTCGGAGCGATGAAGGCCGCAGCCATCGTCGCGTACGAGGGAGAGCGTGCGTATGACGAGTCCTGAGGGCCGCCGCGACCGGGCGCACCCGATCCACCTCGAGCTGCGGCGGCAGGATGCCGGGACACTCCTCGGCGCGATCGCCTGGGTGATGGGCGCGCTGCAGATCATGCGCGACCGCGGTCACGCCGAGGGCGATCACGACGGCGGCACCGAGTACGACAAGATCTACCAGCAACTCCAGCCGCGCCTCGAGCGAATCGTGGAGCAGATCGCCTCGGCGCGTGAAGCCTCGATGACCCGCCCGGAGTTCGAGGAGGGACTGGAGGCCGCCTACCAGGACGTGCGCAACGCGTTCGAGCAGTGGATCCAGCTCACTGCGATCGACACGTTCGGCGCCGCGGTCGCCGCCCATCTGGACGACGACGAGCTGTTCGAGGGGCAGTCAGCAGAGGCCAGCGACGAGGCCTGATCGTCACCGCCCGCGAGACCCCGGAGTACCGCCCCTCCGAACCGTCCTGCTAGTAGCCGCGGTAACGGGTCGCCAGCGGGAGCCGGCGGTCGCGGCCGAACGCGCGCGGCGTGATCTTGACGCCCGGCGGCGACTGCCGCCGCTTGTACTCGTTGCGGTTGATCATGTCGATCACGCGGCGGACCAGGTCCTCCGGAAACCCGCGCGCGACGATCGCCTCGACGGACAGGTCTTCCTCGACGTAGCCGACCACGATCGGGTCGAGGACCTCATAGGGCGGGAGCGAGTCCGTGTCCAGCTGGCCTGGCCGCAGCTCGGCGCTCGGCGGCTTCTCGATCGAGTTCTGCGGGATCACCGCGCCGAGGGTGTTCCGGTAGCGGGCGAGGTCCCACACGAGCGTCTTCGGGACATCCTTGATGACCGCGTAGCCGCCGACCATGTCGCCGTAGAGGGTGGCGTAGCCGCAGGCGTACTCGGACTTGTTCCCCGTAGTCAGGACCATCGAGCGCGGGCGGTGGTTCGACAGCGCCATCACCAGCATGCCGCGGGCGCGCGACTGCACGTTCTCCCCGGCCAACCCGACATCCTCGGCGCCGAACTCGCGCTCGAGGATCTCCAGGGCCCCGGCATGGATCGCCTCGATCGGCAGGGAGATCATCCGCACGCCCAGCCGCTGCGCGAGGTCGACGGCATCGGCGACCGACCCCTCCGACGAGTACCTCGACGGCATCGAGACGCCGGTGACGTTCTCCGCCCCGAGCGCGTCGACGGCGACCGCACCGACGAGGGCGGAGTCGATGCCGCCGGACAGCGCGACGAAGACGTGCTCGAAGCCGGTCTTGCGGACGTAGTCGCGGGTCCCGACGACCAGCGCCTGGTAGGTCTCGGCGAGGTCGGACGTCGGCTCCAGGTCCCGTGGCGGGAGCGGCGTACGGTCCTGCTTCTGCGCGTCCGGGCCGGTGACGAACACGCGTCGCGTCTTCGGCTGGCCGAGTTCCCGCATGCGCCGAAGGCGCGTGTCGTGCAGCTGGAGCCGCACGATCTCCTCGACGATCACGTCGAAGACGACGAGGTCCTCCTGCATGGACTTGCCCCGCGCGACGACGTTGCCCAGCGGGTCGACGACGAGCGAATTGCCGTCGAAGACGAGCTCGTCCTGCCCCCCGACCTGGTTCACATAGGCGATCGCCACGGTGTTGTCGCCGGCCCGGGTCGCGATCATCCGCTCGCGGAAGCGCGTCTTGCCGGCGTGGAACGGCGAGCCGTTGATGTTGATGACCACCTCGGCTCCGGCGACGGCAGCGTCGCGGACGGGCTCCGGGTACCAGGCGTCCTCGCAGATCGTGACGCCGACCTCGACGCCCCCGATGGTGCAGATGAGCGTCTCGTCGCCGGGCTGGAAGTAGCGCTCCTCGTCGAAGACGCCGTAGTTCGGCAGCCGCTGCTTGTGGTAACGGGCGAGGACCGCGCCGCCGTGGAGGATGGCGGCAGAGTTGTAGAGGTGATCGGTGAAGTCCAGGCAGCCGACGACGAGCGGCGGGAGGCCGTTCGCCTCGGACGCGAGCGCCAGCAGGTGCTCCTCGGCCTCCTGGATGAAGGCCGGGCGCAGGAGCTGGTCCTCCGGTGGGTAGCCGGTGACGACGAGCTCCGGGAAGGCGATGACGTCGACGCCGAACTCATCGGCCCTGCGTGCAGCGTCGAGGATGAGCTGCCGGTTGCCCTCGAAGTCGCCGATGGTGGTGTTCACCTGCGCCAGGGCGACGCGTAGCGTCTGCATGTAAGCCTCGCGTCCTACCGGCTGCCGCACCCGAGTATGTGTATCGAGTACGCAAAGTCCGGGGGTGTCGATGGTACGGACGCGCCGGAAGGTGCGTCAAACCTGCGCGGTCCGCCTCTCGCTCGTCCGAACGTCCCGAGGCGACCGGGGGATTGGGGGTGCGCTCGCCGCCGGAAGGCGGCACACTCGTAGCAGAGCCGGAGGCGCTGATGTCCATCCCCGTCCCCGCCGGTGCGCCCACCGCCCTGCCCGCCCACGACGTCATCGGCGAGGGCTCGGAGTGGTGGATGGCCTGGAACTTCGACGTCCAGTACCTCATCCCGCTGGCACTCCTCGCCTACCTCTATGCGCGCGGGCTTTCGCGCTGGGAGGAACGGTCGCGGGAGCATTCTCGATGGCGCACGGCGTCGTTCTACAGCGGCCTGGCGCTGCTGGCGCTGATCTACGAGTCGCCGCTGGACCGCCTCGGTGAGCACCACTTCAGCATGCACATGGTCCAGCACAACATCGCGATGATGTTCGTGCCGCCGCTGATCTACCTCGGCGCGCCGGCGACGCCCGTGCTGAAGGGGCTGCCGCGGAGCTTCCGCAAGCGGTACGTGGCGCCGTTCCTGCGTTCCTCCGTGACGAGGCGCACGTGGGGCTTCCTTACCCATCCGCTCATCGCGATCGTGCTGTTCGCCTCGTCACAGTGGATCTGGCACCTCGGCCCCGGCTACTACGACCTCGCCCTGCGCAACGACTTCGTGCACGACATCCAGCACATCTCCTTCCTGGCCGTCTCGATGATCTTCTGGTGGAACATCATCGACCCGAAGCCGCGCCGCTCTCGGATCCGCTCGATGGGGGCGCGCATCGTCTACTTCTACGGCGCGATGATCCCGAAGCACGTCCTCGCGGCGTTCATCACGTTCGCGGACACGGTGTTCTACCCCACCTACGAGCGCGTCCGGCTGTTCCTGCCGGGGACGCCGCTCGAGGACCAGCAGATGGCCGGCCTGATCATGTGGGTACCGTTCGGCGAGATGCTGAACCTCACCGTTGCCGGCATCCTCTTCTCGATCTGGTGGCGCCAGTCCGACCAGCGTCAGCGGGACGCCGAGGCGGCCCGCGACGCCGAGGTCGCGAGCGTCCCCGCCGGCTAAGGGCCTGCCGGCTCGGCCGGCCCCGCCTCTGTGCGCCCGGACAGTCGCGGAGTCGACGGCTGGCGCGAGGCGCCTCGAACGTCCCTCGCGCTGACTCCTCGGCGCGGTCAGGGTGCGACACGAGACGACGCGATACGCCACGAAGAAGGCCCGTCCAGTGGACGGGCCTTCTTGCTGCTTCGAGCGAGACGAGCGTTACGGCTCGACGTGCTTCAGGAACTGGACCAGCGCGTCCGCATCCTCGTCCGTCAGGCCCTTGGTCTGGCTCCAGGCCGGCATCGCCGTGCCCGGACGGCCGTTGAGGATCACGTCGTGGTAGACCTCGTCCGCCAGGGTAAGGCTGGCCGGCGTGAGCGCGGGGCCGACGACGCCCTCGCGGTTCGCGCCGTGACAGGCGGCGCAGTTGGTCTGGAAGAACTCCGCCACCGCGATGCCCTGGACCATGCCCGCAGCCGGGTCACCGGCGGGCTCGCCCTCACCCTCGCCCTCGGTCGCCCCGCCCTCGACGTGCTCTTCCTCGTCGCCACCGTGGCCAACCGCGCCGGGCGTCGCGTAGACGCGCTCGGTGAGGTTGTCGTGGTGGTCGCCCCAGAAGAGGCCGAGGAGTGCGAAGAGCAGCGAGGCCGCCAGCACGAGGCCGAAGACGAACATCCGCGTGAACAGCGGGTTGTCGAAGCGCAGGTGCATGAAGAGCGCCACGACGATGGCGAACTTCACGGCCGACAGCGCGATCAGGCTGCCGATGAGCGCCCCGTCCGGGAGGCCGGAGTAGGACAGCCACAGCTCGATCGCCGTGATGACGGTCAGCACCACGCCGATGATGACGTACTGCCGGATCGTCGTGGGCGGGTGCTCGTTGTGGTGAGCGGTCGCGTCGTGTTCCATCAGGTGCCCCTCCGACCCTCGGCTAGTGCGGCATCAGGTAGATGATCGTGAAGATCACGATCCAGACGATGTCGACGAAGTGCCAGTACAGGCCCGCCGTGTCCACCCACAGGTCACGGTCCCGGCCGAGGCCGTTGCGACGCGTGGAGCCGATGAGCAGCGAGGTCAGGTACAGCACGCCGATGCCGACGTGCAGCCCGTGGAACCCGGTGAGCACGTAGAACGAAGCGCCGAACTGGTTCGTGCTCAGCGTCAGGCCCTCGTGCGCGAAGTGCCGGAACTCGTAGACCTGGAACCCGAGGAAGCCGATGCCCAGGACGATGGTCGCCAGGAGCATCGCCTTCATCAGGCCAAGCCGCCCGTGCTGGGCGCCGTACACCGCCAGCACCATCGCCAGTGACGACATGAGCAGCACGAAGGTGCTCGTGGAGGTCAGCGGGATGTCCAGCAGTTCCTCGGGGAGCGGCCCCACGAGCGACTGCCCCTTGAAGATCAGGTAAGTCGAGATGAGCGTCCCGAAGAACAGACACTCCGACGCCAGGAAGACCCACATCAGGAGCTTCCGGTTGTCGACGCCTGTCGTCGTGTGGTGCTGGACCTCGTGCGCTGCTGCCATGGTCGAGTTCTCCTCGGTGACCGCGATGGATGTCGGACCCGTGCGGGCCTAGTCCGTGGGCTCCAGCGCCCAGCCCCAGACGCCGTAGACCACCACGAGCGCGCCCGCGACCGCCACCCCGATGTGGGCGAGCAGGCCGAGGCCGATCAGCGTCACACCAGCGCCGATGATGAGCGGGTAGTACGACGGCGGCGGCATGTGGATGTGCATGTGCTCCGGCTTCGGCGGAAGCGCGATGCCGTGGTCGCGGTTGTACCAGAGCGGGTCGCGGTCCCGGACCTCCGGGATCACGTCGAAGTTGTGCTCGGGCGGCGGGGAGCTGGTGGCCCACTCCAGGGTCGAGCCGCCCCACGGGTTGTCGGAGGCGGTCTGCGGCTGGCGCATCGACTTGAAGAAGTTGACCACGAAGAGCAGGACGCCGAACGCCATGATGTAGGCGCCGATGGTGGCGACCATGTTCCAGGTGTCCCAGCCGAGTCCTGCCTCGTAGGTGTAGATGCGCCGAGGCATGCCGGAGACGCCCAGGAAGTGCATCGGGAAGAAGGTCATGTTCATGCCGATGAACATCACCCAGAAGGAGAGCTTGCCCAGCGACTCGTCCAGGAAGCGGCCGGTCATCTTCGGGAACCAGTAGTAGATGCCCGAGAAGATGCCCATGATCGCGCCGCCGAAGAGCACGTAGTGGATGTGCGCGACGACGAAGTACGAGTCCTGGTGCTGGGTGTCGACGGCCGGGCTGGCGTGCATGACGCCGGAGATGCCGCCGATGGTGAACAGCGCGATGAACCCGACGGCGTAGTACGTCGCCGTGGTGAAGCGGATGTTCCCGCCGTACATCGTGCCGAGCCAGTTGAAGATCTTGATGCCGGTCGGGATGCCGATCGCCATCGTGCTGGCGGAGAACACGACCTGCGGGACGGTCCCGAGGCCGGTGGTGAACATGTGGTGGCTCCACACGCCGAAGCCGAGGACGCCGATGGCGGCGCCGGCGAAGACGATCGCGGCGTAGCCGAAGAGCGGCTTCCGCGACATCACCGGGAGCACCTCGGAGACGATGCCCATGGAGGGCAGGATCAGCACGTAGACCTCGGGGTGGCCGAAGATCCAGAAGATGTGCTGCCAGAGGATCGGGTCGCCACCGTCAGCGGGCGAGCTGAAGAAGTTGGTGCCGAAGTTGCGGTCGAAGTAGAGCTGGATGAGGCCCACGGTCACGACCGGGAGCGAGAGCACCAGCAGGAACGCGACCACCAGCGTCATCCACATGTAGACGGGCAGCCGCATCATCGTCATGCCCGGCGCGCGCATGTTGATGATCGTCACGACGAAGTTCAGCGAAGCTATCAGCGAGGACGAGCCGAGGATCAACAGGGACACCGTGTAGAAGTCCATGTTGCGGCCCGGTGAGAACTGGTCCGCGCTCAGCGGGGCGTACCCGAACCAGCCACCGTCCGGCGCACCGCCGAAGAAGAACGACAGCGTGAGCATCAGGCCGCCGGAGAGGTACATCCAGTAGCCGAGCGCGTTCAGTCGCGGGAAGGCGACGTCACGGGCGCCGATCTGCAGGGGGATGAAGTAGTTAAAGAACGAGGCGCCCAGCGGCATGATCGCGAGGAAGATCATGGTCAGGGCGTGGGTGGAGAAGAGCTGGTTGTAGAGATCCGCGTCGATCACGGTCCCCTCGGGCCGCGCGAGCTGCGTGCGGACCAGGAGCGCCTCGATGCCACCGACCAGGAAGAAGATGAAGCCCGTGACGCCGTACAGCGACGCGATCTTCTTGTGGTCGACCGTGGTCATCCACTCCCAGATCTTCGAATGCTGTGTGGTCTGGCCGACCGTACCGATCGCAGTGGCCATCTCGAGACCTCCTGACAGGCGCCCCCCGGAGGGCTACGCCGTCATTGATTCCGTTCGAAGCGCGGCTCGCGCCCTTACTGCAGGCTCTGCAGGAAGGCGACGACCGCCTGGATGTCCTCGTCGCTCAGCCCGGTGTCCGGCATCAGCGAGCCCGGCTTCACGGAGGCGGGGTCGGCGATCCACGCCGCCATCTCCTCCGGGGTGTTGTCGAGCCAGCCGCCGGCAAGGGTCGAGCGCGCCCCGATGTGCGTCAGGTTCGGGCCGATCGCCCCGGCGGAGATCGTCTCCACGGTGTGGCAGGCGATGCACTGCGATGCGGGGTTGCTGAAGACCTCCTGGCCGCGCTGGACCAGCTCGTCGTCCGAGCCGAGCGTCGGGCCGGACTGGATGGACGCCACCCAGGCGTCGTAGTCCTCCGCCGAGTGGACGATGACGCGGAAGCGCATCTTGGCGTGAGACAGGCCGCAGAACTCGGCGCACTGCCCCAGGTAGACGCCAGCCTCGCTCGGAGTGAACCAGATCTCGTTCACGTGGCCCGGCATCATGTCCTTCTTGCCCATCAGGCGGGGCACCCAGAAGGAGTGGATGACGTCATCGGAGACAAGCCGGACGTGGACGGGGCGGCCCTCCACCACGTGGAGGTCGGTGGCGGTGACGATGCCTTCCTCGGCGTACTCGAACTCGAACCACCACTGGTGGCCGGTCGCGGTGACCTCGAGCGCGTCGGCGGGCGGGTCGCCCTCGATCTGCACGATGGCGTCGAAGGTCGGGACGGCCATCACCACGACGATGACGACCGGGATGAACGTCCAGAGGATCTCCAGGCGCGAGTTGCCGTGCGTCTGGACGGCTTCCGCGCCCTCCTGCTCACGGAACATGAGCGAGAAGGCCAGCGTGAGCGCCAGGACGCCGACGAACACAGCGCCGGCGAGCCAGAACACCAGGACGTACACGTCGTGGATCTTCTGTGCGTTCTCGGAAGCCGGCTCGAACGTGCTCTGGAAGTCGTTCCCGAGGAACGCGGACTCCCGGAACCAGTAGTACAGGATGCCCGTGACTGCGAGGGTGATGCCGAGCGACACCACCAGGGCGATGATTCGCCCCGGACCTGACCTGCCCACGCGCGCCTCCCGTGCACTGGACGCCTGCCGACGCGCGCCCGGAAGCGCGCGCACACCGCCAGCTGTGGCTGGCCACCGAGAATTAACCATCGGTCAGAAACAGGGTCAAGGGAACGGGCGAAGTCAGGACGTTCGTCCCATGCGGGCCGAGCCCCGCGGTCGCCCCATCGCACGCGCCGAGCGGACGTTCCTGGCGAGCGCTGCCGGGTCGCTCGTTGAACTCACGAGGCAGCGCCGCATAGCCTCGATCCCGCGATGTTCAACGCTCGACGTGCCCGTCTGATCGGCGCCGGCTTCGGCGGGTTGCTCGGCCTCCTGCTGCTCGTCCTCGCCTACGCGATGTGGCAGGGCGTGGGACAGGTGGAGTCAGGACGCGAGGACATCGGCGGCGTCGTGGCCCCGGACTTCACGGTGACGCGGTTCGACGGCGAGCCGTTCACGCTCTCCGACCACCAGGACCAACCGGTCTTCCTCTACTTCTGGGCCTCGTGGTGCGCCCCGTGCGTGCAGGAGGCGCCGCACATCGAGGAGCTGTGGCCGGAGTACCGCGACCGCGGGTACGTCTTCCTCGGCGTGAACATCTGGGACATCGAGGCGGACGCGCAACAGTTCATCGAGGAACTGGGCCTGAGCTTCCCGGTCGCGCGAGACGCGGAGCGCTCCGTCTATGTAGAGTACGGAGTGCAGGGCCTCCCGGTTGCCTTCTTCCTGGAACCGGGCCTCCAGATCCGCTCCCGCTACACCGGCCCTCTGGACGAAGACACGCTCCGCGAGGAGCTCGACTCGATCGCGGGAGACGCATCATGACCAGCACTACCAGCGAGGACGCCGCATGAGCCAGCTCATGGCCAGCCGCCGGGCGCGTCTCGTGATGCTGCTGATCGTCGCCACAGGCGCCATCACCATCCTCGCGTTCCGCGCCGCCGGTGACTCCGTCTCGTACTACCTCGAGCCCCAGGAGTACCTCGCCGACCCATCGCTGGAGGGGACGCGCGTGCGCGTGGCCGGCCGCGTGGACGGCGAGACCGTCGTCGAGGTCGCCGGGCGACCAGTCGCCTTCGAGATCTTCGGCGACTACGACGACCGCGTGGCGATCACCTACGAGGAAGGCGTGGTGCCCAACCTCTTCGGGCCGTACGCGATGGTGGTGGTCGAGGGCCGCGGCGTCCCGGGTGGGGTGGTCGCCGACTCGGTGATCATCAAGCACGAGGACGAGTTCTTCTCGGACACGCCGCCGGACGACTCGATCTCCTCGCACTTCGTCGACCCGACGCCGACGGCTGAGTCGAACGAGTAGCTGCCGCCCATGAACTTCGTCGCGACGCTCGGCGCCTCTGCCCTCGTCGTATCCCTGGCGTCGGCCCTCGTCGCCGTCGCGGCCTCCATCTACGGACATCGCAGCGGCCATCGGGCCGCCCTCGCCGTGGGGCGTCGCGCGATCTACGCCGTGGCGGCGCTCAATACCCTCGCGATCTCGCTGCTGGCGTACGCGCTGCTCACGGACGACTTCTCCATCGCCCACGTCGCGAGCGTCTCCTCCAGCAACATGCAGACGCACATGAAGTGGGCGTCGCTCTGGAGCGGCCAGCCCGGATCGCTGCTGTTCTGGACCTGGATGATGTCCGTCTGGATGGCCGCGTTCACGTGGATCACCGTCCCGAAGATCCCGTGGGGCGGTCCACACGCAGTCGCCACGGCCGGGATCGTGATCGCCTCCTTCCTCGTCGCGGCGGCGTTCTTCGCGTCCCCGTTCCGCCTGAGCCCGGTCACCCCGCCGGACGGCCAGGGACTAAACCCCCTGCTCGTCGACCCGGGCATGCTCATCCACCCCCCGTTCCTGCTGACCGGACTCGTCTCGACGGCGATCCCGTTCATCGTCGGGGCGTCCGCGCTCATGGCCGGGAAGATCGACAACGCCTGGATCCGCCACGCCCGAGGTTGGGCGCTGGGTTCGTTCCTGGTCCTCGCGATCGGGAACGTGCTGGGCGGCTGGTGGGCATACACGGTGCTCGGCTGGGGCGGCTACTGGGGCTGGGACCCGGTCGAGAACTCCGCGATCCTCCCGCTGCTCCCGCTGACGGCGTTCCTGCACTCGCTCATCGTCCAGGAGCGCCGAGGGATGCTGAAGGCGTGGAACCTGATCCTCGTGCTGGCGGCGTTCGCGCTCGCCGTCTTCGGTACCTTCAACGTCCGCTCCGGGCTCGTCGCCTCGGTCCACTCGTTCGCCCAGTCCGAGGTCGGCCCGTACTTCCTCGTGCTGCTCGGCGCGGTGGTGGTGGCATCCGTCGTGCTGATGGTCTGGCGCCTGCCGCGCATGCACGCTGACTACGAGTTCGAGTCGCTCGCCTCGCGTGAGACCAGCCTCATCCTGAACACCTACGTCATGGTCGCGATCGCGCTCGTGGTGCTCGGCGGGACGCTGTTCCCGGTCTTCTCCGAGCTGTTCCGGAACGTCCGCGTGACGGTGGGACCGCCGTTCTACGACGACACCGTCGGCCCGCTGCTCATCGTCATGGTGCTGCTGATCGGCATCGGCACGATCCTGCCGTGGCGGAAGGCGGCGCCGGGGCTCCTCCGTCGCCGCTTCGCGCCCCCCGTCGCGCTGACCCTGCTGGCGACGGTGGCGATGTTCGCGCTGGGCATCCGCGACCCGTTCGCCCTCGCGGGACTGGCCGCCGCCGTCCTCGTGATCGTGGCGAGCGTGCGCGAGTACGCGCTTGGGACGAAGGCGCTGAGGAGCGCGCGCGGCAGCGCCTGGCCGGCGGCGTTCGGGGGCATCTTCAACCGCGACCCGCGCCGCTACGGCGGCTACCTCGTGCACATCGGCGTCGCGGTGATGGCGATCTCCGTCATCGCGACGCACGTCTACCAGGAACAGACGCGCGTGGTGATCTCCCCCGGCGAGACCTTCGAGGCCGCCGGCTACACGATGCGGTTCGAGGACCTCCTCGTGCGCCGGCCGGGCGTCGACGGCATCGACACCGACATCGTCGCGCAGGTCACGCTGCTGGACGGCGACCGCGTGGTGGGCGTGATGGAGCCGGGCCGCCGCTTCTTCACGAACTTCCCTGACCAGCCCACCGCGATCGTCGAGGTGAACGGCAGTCTGCGCCGCGACATCTACATGTTCGTCCAGGGCTGGGACGAGGAGCGCCTGACCGAGATCCAGGTGTTCGAGAACCCGCTGCAGGCCTGGCTCTGGATCGGCTCCGGCATCTTCGCCGCGGGCGGGCTGCTCGCCTTCGGCCCCTTCCGCTCGACGCGCCGCGTGGAGGTCACCGCGGGCGAGGCTCCGGCCGGGACGCAGACCGCGTGACGGGGCTGCCGGCGCGCCCTCGGACCGCCCTCACGCTCGCGGCAGCCGGCGCCATCGCGGCGTTCGCGATCGCGGCTGTCGCGCTCGTCGCGCCCCGCGAGGCTTCGGCTCAGCTGCCGGCGACCGAGGAGCAGGCGATGCAGGTGGAGCGGCAGCTGCTCTGCCCGATCTGCACGAACGAGCGGCTGGACGTCTGCAGCACGGCGATCTGCCAGGACATGAAGCGCATCATCCGCGAGCGCCTCGCCGCCGGGTCGAGCCCGGACGACATCATCCTCTACTTCGAGACCCGCTACGGCCCGAAGGTCCGCGCCGAGCTGGAGCCGCAGGGGTTCAACCTCTGGCTCTACGGCTGGATCGGGGCATCGACGCTCGCCGTCGCCGCCCTCGGTGGCTGGTTCCTCCTGGGCCTCCGGCGCCGCGCGCAGCCCAGCCCCGCGCCGAACGCCGAGCCGCCGTCCGACGACGAGTGGCTGGACGCCCAGATCGCCGACAGCGACGATCGCTAGCAGATGGAGTGGGTCGTCCTCGCTGTCGTGGCGGCGCTCGTCGCCCTGTTCGTCGCGTGGCCGCGGCGTGGCGACAGCGATCCCGTCCCCGTGGCGGTCTCCGACCTGCGCGCCGAGCGCGCCGCGATCCTCGCGGAGCTTCGCGAGATCGAGGAGGACGCCCTGGCCGGGCGCATCACCTCCGACGACCGCATCGAGGCACGGCGCGCGCTGGGGCAGCGGCTCCGGGCGGTGACCGAGGCGCTCCGCGACCTCGGCGAGGAGCCTGACCGAGCATGAGACGGACCGCCTCGCTCCGCCCTGCCCTTCTGGCCGTGCTCGCGGTTGCCGCGCTCGCCGCGCCGCCGGTGGCGAGCGCGCAGACGGAGACAGTGGGACGCATCACGGGCGAGCTGACGCTCGCCACGGCGGGGGCCGAGCTCGACGCCACCGCCCTCGCCGTCGACCTCATCGTGCTCGAGGCCGCCGATGTGACCGGCACCGTCGACGCGACCGTGGACGGCACGTCGTTCGCCGTCGAGGTGCCGCTCGACGCGGAGCGGCGCTACGTCCCCCGCGTCCGCTACCAGGGCGTCCAGTACTTCGGTCAGCCGGTCAGCGTCACCCACGATGCGCCCGAGGTGGTCGCGGAGCTCCCCCCGCTCTACGAGGCAACCGCGGAGGCGCCCGACCTCGTGGTCACGGAGACCGTCGTCACCGCCGTCGCGCTCGACCGCGGCACGGGCCAGCTCGGGCTGATCCGAGACGACTTCGTCACGAACCCCAGCGACCGCGTCTACGTCGGCGGAGAGAACGGCGTCACACTCCGCCTGCCCACGCCGGAGGGCACGCTCGATGCCTCGGGCGAGAACGCGGACGGCGAGTTCGACCTGGCAGACGGCGTCCTGCAGGCGGCGGTCCCGCTGCGGGCGCTCGGTGGCACCTCGATCGTGACGAGATACGTGGTCGCCTATGACCTCGCGGAGGACGAGTACGTGCTCCGGGTCACCACGCCCCTGCCCGCCGACCGGCTCGTGGTGCGCGTACCGGAGGCGTACGTCCATGACCTCGAGCTCCTCGGTGACGGGCGCGAGGGGGAGCGGGACGTGATCGAGGTGTCGGACGGGGAGCCCGTGCCGCTGCGCACGTTCGTGCTCGAGGACGCGGCGCCGGGGGACAGCCTCATCGTGCGGTTGGACGGGCTCGCACTGCGCCGGAACAGCAACCCGCTGGCGGAGACGCCGGGCAACCTCATCGCGGGCGCGATCGCCCTCGCCGTCGTTGGCGCCGCCGGCGCCTTCGCCGTCGTCCGTACCCGGGGCGCCGGCTCGTGAGCGCGGGCGAGTCCGCCGTCGCCATCGAGTCGCGCGGACTGACCAGGCAATACGGGGGCGTCATCGTGGTCCGCGACGTGGACCTCGCGCTGCCGGCGGGATCGAAGACGGCGCTCCTTGGCTCGAACGGCGCGGGGAAGACCACGCTGCTCAAGATGCTCTCAACGCTCCTGACGCCAACCTCGGGGTCGTTCTCGATCACAGGCCACCGCGCGCCCTCGGCGGAGGTCGCACGCGCACTCGGCGTCCTCGGCCACAGCCCGATGCTCTACGAGGACTTCACGCCGCTGGAGAACCTCCGCTTCTTCGCGCGCATCTACCGCGTCGCGGAGGCGGAGGCACGGATCGAGGAGCTGCTGCGCCAGGTCGGCCTGTGGCGACGCCGCAACGAGCGCACCGCGATCCTCTCGCGCGGCTACCACCAGCGGCTGTCCCTCTGCCGGGCGCTGATCCACCACCCGTCCGTCCTGATCGCGGACGAGCCGGAGACCGGGCTCGACCCCGAGGGGGTCGCCCTGCTCGACGAGATGGCGCTCGCCTCACCCGGCCTCACCGTCCTCGCAGCCACGCACCGGATCGACCACATCGAAGCGTGGGCGACGGGCATCGTGCGCCTGGAACGCGGCCGGGTGGCAGAGGACTCCTCGAGCGTCGGGCTCGGACACCCGGTGGCGGAGGGCGCCCGGCGGTGAACCTCCTCGTGGCGGTGGTGATGAAGGACCTGCGGCTCGCCTGGCGGAACCGGGCGTCCTGGCTGTCGGCCGCGGCGTTCTCGACGATCGCCGTCCTCACCTACTCGTTCGCGTTCGACCTCGCGACGGGCGACGTGCGGCCGCTGCTGCCGGGCGTCCTGTGGACGACGTTCCTCTTTGCCGGGGTGTTCGCAGCCGGCCAGTCGTTCCAGGCCGAGGTGGACGACGGCACCTTCGACGCCATGCTCTTCTCACCGGTGGGACCGACGACGATCTTCGCGGGGAAGCTGGTCGCGAATCTGATCGCGCTCCTGATCATCGAGTTTTCGCAGCTCATCCTCGCCACTATCCTGTTTGACGTGGGGTTGCTGACCCTGGAGTTGCTCGGCATCGTGCTCATCGGGACCATCGGTTATGTCTCGCTGACCACACTCCTCGCCACGATGGGTGGTCAAGTGCGCGGTCGTTCCGTCCTCCTGCCGGTCCTCTCGCTGCCGCTGCTGATCCCGCTGCTCATCGGCGCGGTGCGCGCGACCGGCGCGTCGCTCGGCCTCGAGGCCGGGACGGGGCCATGGATGCTGCTGCTGCTCGTCTTCGCCGTGTGGGCCACCCTGGCGGCGGTGCTGCTCTTCCCGACGGCGGCGGAGCAGTGAGCGCCTTCCTCAATCGCGTCTACGGCTGGCGCTGGAGCGTCCTGCCACCCGTCACCGGCATCGCGATGATGGCGATGATCGTCGGCGCGCTCGTCGCGGCGCCCCGCGAGATCATCGAGGGCGAGGTGCAGCGGCTGATGTACCTGCACGTACCGTCCGCGGTGGTCATGTACGCGGCGTTCGCGTTCACCGCATTCGCGTCAGTGATGTTCCTGTGGAAGCGGGACATCCGCTGGGATGCCGCCGCGCGCGGCTCCGCGGTCGTCGGGGTGTTCCTCTGCGGCATGGTCCTCGCGACCGGCGCGATCTGGGGAAAGCCGATCTGGGGCGTCTACTGGTCCTGGGACGCGCGCCTGACCTCCACCCTCATCCTGTTCCTGATCTACAGCGCCTACCTGCTCGCGCGGTCCGTGGCCGGCCCGCTGGACGAGCAGGCGGCCCGGTACGCGGCGATCTTCGCGATCATCGGCGTCGCGGACATTCCCATCATCCAGATGTCCGTGCGCTGGTGGCGCACGCTGCACCCGCAGCCAATCGTCTTCCAGCCGGACCCCGGCCTGCCGAACGAGATGCTGCTGGTCCTGGTGATCGGGTTCATCGCGGTGCTCTCCCTCGCCACCTGGCTGATCTCGCTTCAGACCGACACCGAACGCGCCACGCAACGCGTGAGCGCGCTCCGCGCGGAGTTCGACCACCGGGAGATCGCCTGATGGACCACATCGAGTACCTGTTCGCCGGATTCGCCGTCTTCTGGTCGGCGCTCTTCATCTACCTGCTGACGTTGCAGGCGCGCATCCGCTCCCTGCATCGCGAGATCGAGCAGCTCGAGGAGCGGCTCGCGGAGACCGAGGGAAGCCCGCGCACGGTGCGGGACGCGGGCCCGGGGCACCCATCGGCGGCGCCCCGCACCAACGCCTAGCTCCCCCCGAACCTGCCACGAGCTCGCCTCGCAGACGACAATGACGACGATGGACGCTCCTCAGAACGCAGCTCTGCCGACCTCCGGCCAGCCGTCCGCCCCGTCGCTCGGGCGACTGCTGCGTGACTACTTCATCCTCACGAAGCCCTCGATCATCCTGCTGCTGCTGATCACCACCGTCCCGGCGATGGTGCTCGCGGCGGAAGGCTGGCCGGGTTGGTGGCCCGTGGTGGCGACCCTGATCGGCGGCGTGCTCTCCGCGGGCGGCGCCGGCGCGGTGAACATGTACATCGACCGCGACATCGACGGGATCATGGCGCGCACGCGGAAGCGGCCCATCCCGTCCGGCCGCGTCCCCGCCGGCCACGCGCTCGTCTACGGCCTGACGCTCGGACTCGCCTCGGGACCCTGGTTGTGGGTCACGGTGAACTTCGCGTCCGCCGCGCTCGCGATCCTCGCGTTCCTGTTCTACGTCGGGCCGTACAGCCTCTACCTGAAGCGCCGGACCGTGCACAACACCGTCATCGGCGGCGTGGCGGGGGCGCTCCCGCCGCTCATCGGGTGGGCGGCCGTCACGAATTCGGTCACCATCGAGGGGCTGCTGCTCTTCGCGATCGTCTTCTTCTGGCAGCCGCCGCACTTCTGGGCGCTCGCCATCCGCCTGGAGCCGGACTACCGCAGCGCGGGGATCCCGATGATGCCCGTCGTCCTCGGCCTGCGTGAGACGCGACGACAGACGGTGCTCTACGCCGTGGCGACGGTGATGGTGACGCTGATCTTCGGCACGGTCGCGGCGCTTGGCGCGATCTACTTCGCCACCGCCGCCGCGACGGGCGCGGGGTTCATCGCCGCCTCGGTCGTGATGTACCGCGGCCAGGGCCTCGAGGGCACGGCGCCGATGTTCCGCTACTCGACGCTGTACCTCGCGGCGCTCTTCCTCGCGATGGTCGCGGACTCGCTCATCCTGGACTAGCCACGGTCAGCGCCATGAGCCCGAGGATGGCGCTAGGTGTCCTCGAGCGAGAACGTGAAGCGCGCGACGACGAACGTCCCCGCGATCCACGCGGCCAGGATCAGCAGCTCCGGCCACTGCGACACCACCGTCTCGCCCTCCACCAGGGCACGCATCGCCGTGAGCAGATGGGTCAGCGGCAGCGCCTGCACGGCCGCCTGCACCACCTCCGGCAGCGAGCTGGTCGGGAAGAACGTCCCGGAGAGGAACATCATCGGCAGCGTGATCGCGTTCGCGGCGCCCTCCACCGCCCCGCGGCCCTGCACGAGACCGGCGACGATCACGCCGAGGTTCAGGAAGATCACCGTCCCGAGGACGGCGAGGATCAGGAACGCCGGACCGCCTCGCAGCACGTTCGCGCCCAGCAGCTCCGCCACGACGGAGATGACGATCACCTGCATTGATGCGACCGTCATGTGCGCCAGCACGACGGACGCGAAGAACTTCCACGGCTCCAGGGGCGTCGCACGGATACGCCGCAGCACGCCTTCCTCCCGGTAGCGGGAAAGCGAGCCGGCGAGGCTGATCGTGGCGAAGTTCATCAGGCCCATGCCAATGATGCCGGGGCCGAGGAACTCGAAGAAGCTCGTGTTGTCCGCGTTGTCGACGCGCTCCGCGGCGAACTCGATCGGCCGGTTCCCGCCCAGGAGCTCCAGGTTCACGCTCATGACGAGGGACGCGATTCCCGCCTCGGTCGCCGAGGCGCCGATCGGGTCGGTGATGCCGTGGATGAGGTTCGCGTCGACACCCTGGCCGGCCCCGGTCACGAGGAGGACGGCGTTCGCCTCGCCGTCCTCGATCGCGGCCTCGGCGGCAGCGAGGTCGAGGGCGTCATCCGCGACGGCCACCTCGAGGAAGTCGGCGCTCTCCAGCGCGCCGAGGAGCGCCTGCTGGGAGGGGCTCGTCGGGGCGTCGAGGGACACCAGGACGTCTGTCGTGCCGAACGAGTCGAAGGAGAAGAGGCGGAACACGCCGAGGAAGATGATGGGGAAGATCAGCGCCCAGAACAGCGCCTGCTTGTCCCGCAGCACCATCTTCAGGCTCGCGCCGAACAGGGTGCGCATCAGCCGCCCAATCCTCGCCCAGTGACCGAAAGGAAGACGTCCTCCAGCGTCGCGGGGAGGACCGCGAGGTCCACCACCTCGACGCCGGCGGCGGCCGCGAGCTCCGTGACGGCGGCGACGGTCCGCGGGGCCTGCTCCGCCCGCAGCTCGAGCACCTCCAGGTCGCCCTCGGTCGCGGCGTGGACGTCAGACGTGCCCGGCAGGGCGGCGACCCGTGCGACATCCAGCGGGCGCTGCGTGGTCACGCGCACCCGGTAGGGCGCGTGCAGCGAGCGCACGAGGCCGGGAGGAGTATCGAGCGCGGCGATCTTCCCGCGGTCCATGAGCATGACCCGGTCGCAGAGCGCCTCCGCCTCCTCCATGTAGTGCGTGGTCAGCACGACGGTGGCGCCGTCCTCGCGGACGCTGCGGACGATCTGCCAGAGGTCGCGCCGCGCGTCCGGGTCGAGGCCGGCGGTCGGCTCGTCGAAGAAGACGATGTCGGGCTGGTTCACGAGCGCCGCGACGATCGAGAAGCGCTGCTTCATGCCGCCCGAGAGCTGCTTCATGCGCGCGTCTGCGCGGTCGTCGAGGTGGACGCGCCGCAACAGCTCCCGCGCGTCAGCCGAGCGCGGGTAGAAGGACCCGAACAGCTCGAGGATCTCCCGCAGCGTGAGGTACTGGTGGTAGGAGGAGGCCTGGAGTTGGACGCCGACGCGCTTCTTCACCTCGTCGGTGGAGGACCGGATGTCATGCCCCAGCACGGCGGCGTCCCCGGATGTCGGCCGGGTCAGCCCCTCGAGGATCTCGACCAGCGTGGTCTTCCCGGCGCCGTTCGGACCGAGGATGCCGAAGATCTCCCCCGGCTGCACGGTGAACGAGACGCCGTCCAGCGCGGCCAGGTCGCCGTACCGCTTCGTGAGGCCTCGCACCTCGATCACGGGCGCGGAGGCATCCCGCGAGCCGACGACTGGCTGAATCACCGCTGGGTATCCTCCCGGCTCGGCCTCGTTGCGGCTAGCCGTTGACCTCGAGGATCTTGAACGGGATCGGACCCGAGGGGGCGTTCACCGTCACCTCGTCGCCCGGGCCGTGGTTGATGACGGCCATCCCGACCGGCGACTCGATCGAGATGCGCCCGGACTTCGGGTCCACCTCGTTCGGCGGTACGAGGGTGAACTCCTGCTCGCTGTTGGTCTTGAGGTTCTTCAGCTTCACGACGGAGCCGACGTTGGCGCGGCCGGCCTTCGCCTCTTCGTCGATGATGACGGCGTTCCGCAGCTTGCTCTCGAGGTCGCGGATGCGCATCTCGAGGTGCGCCTGCTCATCGCGGGCGGCGTCCAGCGGCGCGTTCTCGCGGAAGTCCTTGTCCGCCATCGCGTCGCGCAGCTTCTGCGCGATCTCGGGGCGCTTGGCGCGCTCGTCCTCGAGCTGCGCCTCCAGGCGGCGCAGGCCGTCGAGGGTGACGTAGAACGCCTTGCCGCCGAGCTCGGCGGCAGCGCCGGCCCCCCCGCGGGCGCCCCCGGCGGCCGGCCCCAGCTGGAGGTACGGCACGAGGTTCGAGGAGGTGAACGCGAGGCGCGAGCAGTAGGCGAGGAAGGCACGTAGCGGCTCGAGGTCCGCGGGGCGCTCCGGGGAGTGCTCGCGGACGTAGTCGGTCACGAACTCGCCATCGAGGTCGTCCAGGGCGGTGTCGAGCCCGTACTCCTCGAGGAACTGCCGGATGATCGGCAGCTCGTCGCGGAGCTTCTCCGGCTCGGTCGCCATGAAGCCCTCGAAGTGTGCGAGCGCCTCGCTCGCGGTAACAGGCTCCGCCACCGGGGGCCTCCTGCCTCGGCTCTGTCGTACCTATCCTGTGACAGGTGTCGGCGCTGTCGACACGGGGATGCGCGCCGTTGTCAGTCTACGGGGAGCGCCGCCCCGGGTGTCAACGGCGCACCGTCCCGCCCTCTCCGGGAACGCGCTCCGGCGCGCCGCCCGGGGCGTCAGAGGCGGCGCCAGTGGAAGGTCCGCATCGACGTGACGCCGCCCCGCCTCGCCCCCCTGCGCGAAGACCTCGAGCGGCTCGACCTGCCGCTCGACGATCGAGCGCTCGCGGCCTTCGAGCGCTACCTGGAGCTGATCGAGGACTGGAACGAACGCGCCGGCATCACCTCGATCCGGGACGAGGCGGAGGCGCAGCATCGCCACTTCGGTGAGTCGCTCGCCCTGCTCCGCGTCCTGCGTGACGCCGGCGTCCTCCCCCCCGGCGAGGCGCGCCGCGTGGCTGACCTCGGCCCCGGCGGCGGCTTCCCCGGCCTCCCGATGCGGATCGCGGAGCCGGCGATGGAGCTGGTGCTGATCGAGTCGAACCAGAAGCGCGCGGAGTTCCTCCAGGTAGCCGCGCGCGAGCTGGCACTTGACCGCGTAGAGGTCTCCCCCCTGCGCGCCGAGGACGCCGGCCGGAAGCCGGAGCTGCGGGCGTCGTTCGACGTCGTGGTGGCGCGGGCGCTCGCGGCGATGCCCGTCCTGGTGGAGTACGCGCTGCCGCTCCTCCGCGAGGGCGGCGTGCTCGTGGCGCCGAAGGGGAGCCGCGCGCTCGACGAGCTGGCGGAGGCGGGGGCCGCGATTGCCGCGCTGGGTGGGGTCGCGCTCGACCCGCTCGCGCTGCCGGTCGCGGCCGGCGCGCCCCCGCAGACCGTGCTGCTCGTGCGGCGCGAGGGCGCGCTCGATGACCGCTACCCGCGGCGTGCGGGGATGCCCTCGAAGCGGCCGCTCGCCTAGACTCGGCCCACTCCCCGGCCATCCCTGCTGCACGCATCGGAGGCCGCATGCCGCCATCCTTCGCTCGCACGGTGGGCCGCCTCCGGCGGCTCGCCTCCCTCGACGACAGCGTCTACGACGAGCTCCGGTTCGAGAGCGCCGCGACCGTGCCGGCGGTTGCCGTGACCGTCGTCGGGCTGCTGACCTTCGGCTTCGGCGGATGGCTCTGGTGGTGGCTCTCGGACCTGGGCGAGACCGGGTCCGTGCTCGTCAAGAGCGTCGTGCTCGGGACCGTGTTCGGGTTCGGGGCGTGGCTCGGCTGGATGCTGATCGTCTATGCCGTGCTGCGCCGCCTCGCCGGGCTGGCCGTGCCGATCGAGCAGCTCCTGAGGACGGCCGGGTTCGCATCCGGCGTCCTCATCGGGGGCCTCGCCATGGCGATCGTCCCGATCGGGTTCGGCGTCGGCGTGATCGTCCTCGTGGCTTGGTTCGCGGCGACCCAGGTCGCGATCGAGCGCACCGTGGACCGAGGCGGTTCGGTGGTGGTGGCGGCGAACCTGGCGGGGTTCGCCGCGTGGCTGCTCGTGATGTCGCTCGTCTCCACGGGGACGAACCAGATCGGCCCCGGCCCGTTCCTCGCCGAAGCGGTCTGGGACGCGATCACCGGCTCCAGCGTCACGTTCGGCTAGACCCCGAGCCCCGCCTACCCGACGACGCCCGCCTTCCGCAGCGCCGCGATCTGCTCCTCGGTCCGCCCGAGCTCGCGCAGCACCGCGTCCGTGTGCTCCCCGGCGCGGGGCGCCGTTGACCGCACGCTGCCGGGGGTCGCGCTGAACTTCGGTCCGACGCCCACCTGGTCCACGCGGCCGAGGGCGGGGTCTTCCACTGACACGCGCATGCCGCGCGCCTGCTGGTGTTCGTCCGCGAGCGCCTCGGCGAGGTCGAGCACCGGCGCAATGCACAGCTCCACGTCGCGGAGCTCGGCGAACCACTCGGCGCGCGTCTTCCGGCGGAAGTAGGCGTCGAGGTGTGCCTCGAACTCCGGCCACGCGGCGGCGTCCCCCTGGCGGGCGAGCATGTCCTCGCGCCCCACGAGGCGGCACAGCGCCGCCCAGAACTGCGGCTCCAGCGACCCGATCGAGAGCCACTTCCCGTCCGCGCACTCGTAGACGTTGTAGTGCGGCGCGAGGCCGTTGAGCATCGTCCCACCGGGGCGCGGGGGCTCGCCGCCGCCGAGGACACCCCCGGTCTGGCTCGCGAGTAGGTAGAGGACGTTGTCGCTCATCGACATGTCCAGGTACTGCCCGCGGCCCTCCGGGTGGCGGTCGCGCGCGTAGAGGGCGCTCACGATTGCGAAGGCGGTCATCAGGCCGCCGCCGGCGAAGTCCGCGAGCGTGTTCTGCGGGATCGCCAGCTTCTGACCCGGACGCCCGATCGCCGAGAGCGCCCCGCCCACCGCGATGTAGTTGATGTCGTGGCCCACGAGGTCGCGGTACGGGCCGGTCTGCCCGTACCCGGAGAGGGAGGCGTAGATGATCGCCGGGTTCGTGGCGGCGATTGCCTCGTACCCCACGCCCAGCCGGTCGGTGACGCCCGGACGGAAGCCCTCGAGGAACACGTCCGCCTCCCGGGCGAGCTCGTGCACGAGCTCGCGTCCGGCGTCGCTCTTCAGGTTCACGACGATCGAGCGCTTGTTGCGCGCGAGCGGGTTGTAGGCGCGACGGCGCTCGGCGACGTCGCCCTGCGGACGCGCGTTCCCCTCGATCGCCCCCGCCGGCGCCTCCACCAGCGTCACGTCCGCGCCGAGGTCGCCCAGGAGCATCGAAGCGTACGGACCCGGCGCGAGCCGCGAGAGGTCGATCACCTTCACCCCGGCGAGCGGGCCTGATGTTGCCGACGAGGCTGCTGCCATGGGTCACCTCACTCCGGACCGCCCGCGCGGGCGGCGTGCGAGACTGGGTCGACCGGGAGGGGCGATGACGGACGACCTCGACGCGTTGCTCGCGCGCGTACGCGCCTGCGCACGCTGCGAGGGGCTCCCGCTCGGGCCGCGGCCGATCCTCCAGGCCAGCGCCTCCGCCCGCATCCTCGTGGCCGGGCAGGCGCCCGGGAAGCGTACACATCACGGGCGTGTTCCGTTCGACGACCCCAGCGGCGACCGCCTCCGCGACTGGCTCGGCGTCGACCGCGGGATGTTCTACGACCCGGCCCGGTTCGCCGTGGTCCCCATGGGCTTCTGCTTCCCCGGCAGCGGCCGGAACGGCGACCTCCCCCCGCGCGCCGAGTGCGCCCCCGCCTGGCGCGAGGAGATCCTCGCGCGGCTGCCTGAGGTGCGGCTCACGCTGGTGGTCGGCCAGTACGCCCTCGACTGGCACCTCCCCGGCCCCACGGGGAGGCGTCGCGCGGTCTCGGAGGCGGTTGCCGCCTGGCGTGAGCGATGGCCCGAGGTGCTCCCGCTGCCCCACCCGAGCCCTCGGAACAACCGGTGGTTGAAGGAGCACCCGTGGTTCGAGACGGAGGTGCTTCCCGCGCTCCGCGGACGCGTCGCCGAGCTGCTCGCGGACTGAGCGCGCGGGCACGCCCCGCCCGCGGACGAGGCCGATCGACCATTCCCCGATCGCTCGCTGCTCGGCGACAATCTCGAGGGCCCGCGCCAGAGTTGGGCGGGCACGCGCCTCGGAGGAGCCACGATGCCGTCACCACGTCGCACCGCCGTCATCTCGCACCGCGGCCACGCTGGCACGCACCCCGAGAACACACTCCTCGGCATCCAGGCCGCCCTCGACGACGGCGTGGAGGCGATCGAGGTCGACGTCCGCCGCACCATCGACGGTGGCCTGGTGCTGATGCACGACACGACGTTCACACGCACGACGGGCGACCGACGCGTGGTCAGCGAGACCCCGATGGCCGAGGCGACGGCGCTGCAGGTGCTCCCCCTCGACTCGACGCAGCAGCCGCAGCCGGTCCCGACGCTGGAGGACGCCTTGCGTCTGATCAACGGCAAGGCCGCCATCGTCATCGACTTCGAGGACGCCCCCATCGCCGACGACCTCATCGCGCTCGTGAAGCGCAGCGGCGCCGCGTCGTGGACGTGGTGGACGGCCCACGACCCGCGCCTGGCGGAGCGCCTGGCCGCCGAGACGCCTGGCTCGAGGTCCTACCTCGGCTGGCAGGCGTCGGACGGCCGCTACGCGACGCCAGTGGACGCCCTGGAGGCGTGCGTGCGGCGTGGACTGACCGGCATCAACGCCAACCACGCGGCGATCGACGAGACCGTGATCCGCTACGCCCGCCGCGAGGCGCTCGAGGTGGGCGTGTGGACGGTGAACAACCCGCGCCGCATGGCCGCCCTGCTCCACATGGGCGTCGACGCCATCACGACGGACTTCCCGCGCGCCACGCAGCTCCTCCGCGATCGCTCCGCCTCCGTGGAGGACGCCGCGCGCGCCATCGACCTGCGCTGGGACCACCGCCCCTGGCGCGAGTAGCGGGCGCGAGCAATGGGCGCGAGGCGAGTCGGCCCTAGCCCGAAAGCGGGAGCGCCCTCTACACTTCGGGGACGCCCTCCGGGGCAGACCGTGGGCCCGTAGCTCAGTTGGGAGAGCGCGACACTGGCAGTGTCGAGGTCAGGGGTTCGAGACCCCTCGGGTCCACCATCACACATCACCAACCGGCCCCTCGCGGCCGGTTCTTTGTGCCAGGCAAGCTGCGTCGCATGAGCATCGAAGGCGCCGAGTGCCACGTCGCTCCCCCTTCGACGGGCTCAGGGTGTGCCGACGCTCTGCCACTGAAGCCCGGGTGTGGTTCCATGGCGCTCGAATCGAGGCCACGCCATGCCCGTCCCCATCGCCATTGCCCTAGGTGGAGCGCTCGGATCGTGGTTGCGGTATGTCCTCGCGACCGAGGTGACCGACCGCGCCGGCGTGATCGGGGCGGGGACGTTCGTGGTGAACGTCGTCGGGGCGTTCGTGCTCGGACTGGTGTTCGGGCTGATCGAGGCGCGCTTCCCGGAGACCCCGAGGTGGGTCGGGAGTGGGATCTCGCTCGGGGTGTTGGGCGGGTTCACCACGTTCTCGTCGTACACGCTCGACGCCATCCGGCAGGTCGAGGAGGGGCGCTGGCCCCTCGCGGTCGCGTACGTCCTCGGAACGCTCGTGCTCGGTCTGCTGGCGGCGGTCGCGGGCGTCGCCCTCGGGCGCTCCGCCGGCTAGCGCGGCTCGCCGCGCCAACGAGACCACAACGGGGCAGCGGCTACCCTCGATCCTCGCTCGTACTGCTGCGGGCGTGGACGGAACGAGGTGAGCGATGGAACACGTGCGTCTCGGGCGGACCGGGCTCCAGGTGTCGAGGCTGTGCCTCGGGACGATGACCTTCGGGCTCCAGTGCGACGAGGACACCTCGCGCGCGATCCTCGACCGCGCCGCCGAGGGCGGCATCACCTTCCTCGACACCGCCGACGCCTACCCGCTGGGAGGGACCGTCGACACGACCGGCCGGACGGAGGAGATCCTCGGGCGCTGGCTGAAGGGGAAGCGCCACGGCTTCGTCATCGCGACGAAATGCTTCGGGGTGGTGGGGCCGAACCGCTGGGACCGCGGCAACTCCCGCAAGCACATCCTCGACGCGATCGACGCGAGCCTTGAGCGGCTAGGGACGGACTACGTCGACCTTTACCAGCTCCACGGCTACGACCCGAACACACCGATCGAGGAGACGCTGCGGGCGCTGGAGGATGTCGTCCGCTCCGGCCGCGCGCGGTACATCGGCGTCTCGAACTGGCTCGCCTACCAGGTCGCGCGGGCGAACGGGAAGGCGGAGGCGCTGGGCGCCACCCGCTTCGACTCCGTGCAGCCGCGCTACAACCTCCTCTTCCGGGAGTTCGAGCGCGAGCTGTTCCCACTCTGCCGTGAGGAGGGGATCGGCGTGATCCCCTACAACCCGCTCGCGGGGGGCCTCCTCACCGGGAAGCACCGGCAGGATGCGCCGCCCTCGGAGGGGACGCGCTTCACGCTGGGCACGGCGGCGACGAACTACCAGGACCGCTACTGGCACGACCGCGAGTTCGAGACGGTGGAGGACATCCGCCTGGTGGCGGACGAGGCCGGCCTGCCGATGACGCAGATGGCGGTGGCGTGGGTGCTCGCGAACCCGGCGATCACGGCGCCGATCATCGGGGCGAGCCGGCCGGAGCAGCTCCACGACTCGATCCAGGCGACGATCGAGCCGCTGGCTCCGGACGTGAAGGCGCGCCTGGACGACATCACGGAGGAGTACCGGATGGGCGACGCGCCCCGCTGAGTCACGTCTGAGCGGGCTTGGGTGGTGCCCACACAGAGCGCCCCGAGGAGATCCTCGGGGCGCTCGCGCGTTCTGCACCGAGTGCCAGTTGCGCGAGCTCGAACGAGCAATAGTGCGAGAGGGTACGAGCGAGCAGGACTTTTCTGACGAGCAGGAGGGCGCTCAACAGGTTCCTGACGTCAGAAACGGCCCTCTTCACCGTTCCTCAACCCATTACTGTCGGTCTTTGACCGCAATCCCACAGACCCATCCTCCCGAATCTGTCACATTCTTCAGTGTTGATAGACGGGCGGCACCTGGCGGTGGCCGCATGGGGGAGGCTCTCGCATGTTGATGGCTCTGCTCAGCCGTTCGTTCCTCACGAGCGTGGTCGGTGGCGTGGCGGTGGTGGCCGTCGGCGGCACCGCGCTCACGGCGGCGAACACGGTCCCCGGCACGGTCGCCGGTTCCGGCACGAACACGATCTCGGGCTACTCGATCACGGACGTCGCGTACACGCTCAACGGGACGAACCCGCAGAACATGGACGCCGTGGTCATCACTTACGACGACACCCCTGGCGACCCGTCGACGGCGCGCGTCTCCGTGGACAACGGCACGACGTGGCACAACTGCAACGCCGGCATCAACGCCGGGGCCGACACGGTGACCTGCGACAACGGCTCCACGCCGTCCTTCGCCGGCACGTCGGTCGCGTCGGCGTCCAACCTCGTCATCGTCCTCACCGACTAGCGGCGCATCTTCGGCTGATCTGATGGCGGTGGCGGCGTCCCGACGACGACGGAAGAGCGGTATCCGCTCCGGGCTCTCGTTGGGCGCCGCCATCGTGCTGGTGGCGTTTGCCTGGTTCTTCTTCGCGCCGGTCCAGCTCGGCGGCACGTTCTCGTACTTCCAGATCGTCGGCGACTCCATGGAGCCGACGATCACGCGCGGCGACCTGGTCCTGCTGCGCGATCGCGATCGGTACGAGGTCGGCGACATGGTCGCCTACGTCGACCCGGACCTCGGGACGGTGCTCCACCGCATCCGCGCGGTCGAAGGCAATCACTACGTCCTGCGGGGCGACAACCGGGACGCCGATGACTCCTACCAGCCGCTCGAGGACGAGGTCACCGGAGCGGTCTGGCAAATCCTGCCGGGCGGCGGGGATGCCCTCTCCGCGCTGCAGTCTCCGGCCTCCGCGATCTTCCTGGGCGGGTCGAGCCTGATCATGGGCGCGATCTCGTGGGGCCGGCGCGCCACGCGCGGCGAGCAACCGCGCCGGACGCGCGCCGCGAAGGGCCAGCGCCCGCCGCTGGGAGGCGCCTCCGGTCGCATCGCCGACCGCAGCCCGGCCGGGGGCACCCTGCTGTCGGCAGCGGGCCTGTCGCTCGTGCTGGCCGCACTCGCGGGGATGCTGGTGATCGTGAACCCGCCCGAGCGGGTCGTCATGGACGACTTCGCCTACGAACACATGGGCGCGTTCTCGTACACGGGCGTCGCCGGCCGCGGCGTCTACGACGGCAACGAGGTGTCGACCGGCGATCCCGTCTTCACCCGCATGACGACGTCCGTCCCGATCACCTTCGACTATGACATCGCCCCGATCACGGATGGCCTGGAGATCGTGGCCCCCGAGGGCGCACTGCGCCTGGACGCAGTGGTGTCTCAGGACAACGGGTGGCAGCGCACGGTGCAGCTCACCGACTGGACGCCGTTCGTGGGCCACGAGGGCACCATCAGCGGGGACCTGGCTCTCGACGAGATCCTCGCGCTCACGAAGATGATGGAGGAGTTCTCCGGGCTCGCCTACCCGACCTACACGGTGGAGGTCGTCGCGACCGCGGACGTGCGCGGTGACGTGGCCCGGCAGCCGTTCAAGGGTGAGTTCGTGACGTCCATGCGGTTCCTGCTCTCGGACGCGCAGCTGATGCCCGCGGTGAACTTCGCGCCGGAGTCGATGGACCCGGTGACGCTGACCCGCCCGGTGGAGCGCCCCTGGTCGCTGGACGTGCCCGTGTTCGGCGTGAGCGTCGAGTGGGGCATGATGCGCCTCGTCGCGATCCTCGCGGGCCTGCTCTCGCTCGCCCTCGTGGGCGCCGTCCTCGGCTCCACCGCGCTGGCGGCGCGGAGCGGCGAGGTGACGCTGATCGCGGCGCGCTACGGCGCGTTCATCGTGGACGCGGCGAGCACGGAGGTGACGTTCGCCGGCCGCCGCGTGGAGGTCCAGCGCATCGAGGACCTCGTGAAGATCGCCCGACAGGACGGTCTCTTCATCGTCCACGAACACGACCAGCGCGAGGACGAGTACGGCGTGACGCGGAGCACCCACCGCTACCACCTGGTCCAGCCGGACGTGACCTACACCTACACGGCAGGAGTCCGGACGGTCCTCGATCCGGGCGTACCCCGGTGACGATGGTGCTTCGCGGAGGCCTGGGCGCACTGCTCGTGCTGCTCGTGGCCGCCGGCGGAGAGGTCGCCCTGAGCGCATCCAACACCGTGCCCGGAAGCGCGCTCGGCCAGCACTCCCAGCTCACCGTCACCCGTGACTTCGTCCCGGCAGAGTGCGAGGTCCAGCTGACCAACAACCAGCTCAACGGGCTGGTGCTCCGGATCCACCCGGACACGTACACCACCGGAAACGAGCTGATCCTCGGCACGGCGGGCGCCGACGTGATCGACGCCAGCGGTGGACGCGACTGCATCCTCGGGGGCGCCGGCAACGACACCATCAACGGCCAGGGCGGCGCGGACATCGTCCTCGGCGGCGCGGGTGACGACACGCTCCGCGGCGGCGGTGGCAACGACTTCATCTACGGCGAGGCCGGGGACGACTCCGTCCGCGGTGATGCCGGCACGGACGAATGCGACGGCGGTCCCGATACGGACACGTCCCACGGCACCTGTGAGACGGTGGTGAACGTCCCCTAGGCCCCCTGAAGAGAGCTACCGACTCTCTACCAATGTCGTCAGATCCGACCATCCGCGACGCCCTGCCTGGGCCTACGATGCTGAAACGTCGTACGGCACGGTGCGGGGCATGGGCGAACCGGCTCATCCCCTGTTGAAGCAGCCACCGACCGAGGTGCGTGACGAGCGTCATGTGCTTGCCCCTTGCGGGGGGTCGGTGAGGCAACCGGTTGGTTCGTGCCGTCCTGCTTGGCGGTCTCGGATCGCTCATGGTCGCCCTCCTGCTGGGGGGTGGCTCCGCGCTGTCCGCGAACAACGCCGTCGCTCCGTCCGCGCTCACCCGCTTCGCCCAGCTGACGGAGACCCGCGACTTCGTCCCCGCGGAGTGCCTCGCGGCCATCCCGCCGGCGACGATCGACGCGATGGACATCCGCTACGCCACCAGCGGCAACGCCCAGCCCAACCTCATCCTCGGCACGGCCGGCGTTGAGAACCTGACCGGTTCCGGGGGCGACGACTGCTTTGTGGGCGGTGACGGGGACGACATCTTCAACGGGCAGGGCGGCAACGACGTCATCCTCGGCGGTGGCGGGGCGGACAACCTGAGCGGGGCGGCGGGACTGGACTGGATCTACGGCCAGGCCGGCAACGACACGATCAACGGCGGCAACGACGCCGACAACCTCTTCGGCGGTGACGACGCGGACTCGGTGAACGGCGCCGGCGGTGACGACAACGTCTACGGCGGCCCGGGTGACGACACGCTGCTCCAGGGCGGCGGCAACAACGACTTCGTGTTCGGCGAGGGCGGGAACGACACCCTCCGAGGCGACGCAGGGACGGATACGTGTGACGGCGGGCCGGACACCGACACCGGCCACGGCTCCTGCGAGACCTCCCTCAACATCCCCTAGCCGAGGAGCGCCCCGGCCCGACCGGGCCGCGGCTGCGCGTGTAGGCTCCCCCCAGCAGGGAGGGAGCCACGATGCCCGCGACACCCGAGATCGACTGGCCGAGCGTGCACGCCGAGGCGCTCGGCATCCTGCGCGAGTACCTCCGCATCGACACGACGAACCCGCCCGGGAACGAGGCCCCGGCGGCGCGCTTCCTCGGCGGCCTGCTCGCGGCTGAGGGCATCCCGGTGGAGTACGTGGCGATCGATCCGGGGCGCGAGGCGATCCACGCCCGCGTCGCCGGAGACGGTTCGAAGCGTCCCTTCCTCCTGAGCAACCACCTGGACGTGGTGCCGGTGGAGGCCGCGCACTGGACGAAGCCCCCGTTCGAGGCGGTGCTGGAGGACGGGCGCCTCTACGGACGCGGGGCGATCGACATGAAGGGCTTCGGGGTGATGCAGCTCGTCGCGATGCTCACCGCGCACCGCCACGGGCTGACGCTCACTCGCGACCTGCTCTTCGTCGGGACGCCGGACGAGGAGGCCGGCTCCGCGCGGGGTATGGGGTGGATCGTCCAGCACCGCCCTGACCTCGTGGATGCGGAGTTCGCCCTCAACGAGGGCGACTCGGGACGCCTCTCCGGCGGGCGCACCGTGTTCAGCGTGGCGGCGAACGAGAAGTTCGGCTGCCCCCTCCGGCTGGTCGCGACCGGGGCCGGCGGGCACGGCTCCTTCATCCACACGGACAACTCGATGGTCCGGCTCGCCCGGGCCATCGTGCGGCTCAGCGAATGGCAGCGCGACCTGCGATTCGCGCCCGACACCCGCGCCTACGTCGAGCGCCTCGCGGAGGCCAGCATCCTGGAGGGCGGGAGCGACGAGGCCCTTGCGGGCGCGATCCGCGCGCGACGCGGGCTGACGCCGATGTTCATGAACACGCTCAATGTGACGATGGTGAACGCCGGGGTGAAGCGGAACGTGCTCCCCTCGCGCGCCGAGGCGATCCTGGACTGCCGCCTCCTCCCCGGCGAGAGCCCGGATGCGTGGCGCGCCGAGGTCGCGGAGGTCGTCGCAGACCTCGACATCGCCGTCGAGTTCGTGAACGACCCGCAGCCGGAGGCGATGCCGCGCACGGCGTGGGACACGGAGCTCTTCCACGCAATCGAGGCGAGCATCCGCGGCGTCTACGAGGACGCCGTCGTTGCGCCGACGATGACGATCGGCGCGACGGACAACCGCTTCCTCCGCGCCCGCGGCGTGGTCTCGTACGGCTTCACGCCGGCCGTCTTCAGCCGCGAGGAGAACAACGGCTTCCACGGCAATGACGAGTTCATCTCCGTGGAGACGTTCAACACCGGCTGCGAGCTGACGTTCGACATCGTCCGCCGGCTCTGCACCTAGCCCGGAGGACCCCGCTACTCGGCGACGACGGAGACGGCGCCGTTCATCCCGGCATGCAACGTGCAGAGATACCGGTACCACCCGGGCTGGTCGAAGGTGTGCGAGAACGTCCCATCGCGGACGAGCTCGGACTTGAATCCCTCGCCGACCACGTTGTGACGGTCGCTGCCGCTCCAGGTCCAGGTCACCTCCGTGCCCGGCGGCACCTGGATCACGCGCGGACCGAACGTGTTGTCATCGACGTCCACCTCGGTCACCCCCACCTCGGGCTCGACCTCCTCGAGCGCCGTTCCGCCGCAGGCGGCGAGCGCGAGGAGCACGAGGAAGGCAGGCGGGAGGAGGATCGCGCGTCGGAGGCGGGCCATGCAAAGCCTTTCGTTCAGTTCGGCGAGGCGAGTGTCCCGCGGACAGTGTCCTCACTCTGACGGTTGCGCGCCGCCGGTGCGTCCTCCCCACGGGGTATACCGGCGGCGAGGCTGACGATTCGTGGACGGCGGAGGGGATTGGGGAGGCCTGTCACCTTTTCGCAACCTCGAACTCGGGAGACGATATCCGCAACCCACCTGCCGTTTGGAGGCCCCATGCGCCGAGGACTGATCCTCTCCACCATCGCCGCCAGCCTGCTGCTCCTCTCCGCCTGCTCCGGCGGCGACGGGGATGGCGACGCCGAGGGGACGGCCGAAGCGAACGCGAGCGAGACCGCGACCTCGGCGGCCGGCGAGCCGTCCCCGGCGGCGACGAACGCGCCCCGCCCGACGCCGACCTTCCCGCCCGTGTCCGACCCGCTGCCCGTCACGGTGACGCCCGCCTACGAGAGCGTCGTCCTCGAGCGGCCGGTGGAGGTGCTCTCGTACCCGCTGGGCGGCTACGAGATCGTGCTCGCCGACCAGGGCGGCATGGTCTACGGCGTCCGCGAGGGCGAGTCGTTCGAGATCCTCGACCTGACGGAGCGCGTGCTGACCGCCGGGAACGAGGAAGGGCTGCTCTCGATCGCGCTCGACCCGCAGTTCTCCACGAACCGCCACGTCTGGATCTACTACTCCGCCGACGAGCCGAAGCGGACGGTGCTCTCGCGCTTCATCGCGAACGAGGACGGGACCATCGACCGCTCCTCGGAGCTCATGGTGCTGGAGCAGGAGCAGCCGGCCTCCAACCACAACGGAGGCGCGATCCGCTTCGGGCCGGACCGGATGCTCTACCTCGGCCTGGGCGATGGCGGGAACCAGGGCGACCCGGACGGCAACGGCCAGGACCTGGGCACGATCCTCGGGACGATCATCCGCATCGACGTCTCCCGCGCCTCCGCGGAGGAGCCGTACGTGATCCCGGACGACAACCCCTTCGTCGCGACGGACGGCGCGCGGGGCGAGATCTACGCCTACGGCCTCCGCAACCCATGGCGCATGTCCTTCGACCCCGCGACCGGCGAGCTGTGGGTCGGCGACGTGGGCCAGAACGCAATCGAGGAGATCAACCGTGTCGAGGCCGGCGACAACCTCGGCTGGAGCGAGATGGAAGGCAACGAGTGCTACGAGGGCGACTGTGACCCCTCGCAGTACGTCGCGCCGATGGCGACCTACACCCACGAGGGGGCCCGCTGCTCCGTCACGGGCGGCGTCGTCGCCCGGCGTGCCGCCGCGACGGGCGTCGAGGGCGCGTACCTCTACGGTGACTACTGCTCGGGTGAGCTGTGGGCGCTGCGGAGTGACTCGGACGGCGACCTCGAGCCGGTGCTGATCGCTGACGGGCTGGGGAGCATCTCCTCGATCACGCAGGTGGGGAACCAGATCTACGTACTGGTATTCGGCGAGCCGATGTACCGCCTGGTGGACGAGTAGCCGCCGCTCGCGAGAGGAGCCGCGCGTGATCCCGACGCTGGTCGTGCTCTTCGTGCTCTACGTGCTGCTGACCTCCTGGCAGATGCGGAGGGCGCTTGCGACGAAGGAGCCGGAAGCCCGCTTCCGGGAAGCGAAGCGGCTCCTCTGGAGCACCACGCTCGGCGTGCCGCTGCTGATCGCGTTCATCTTCGCGATGTAGGCGCACCCTTCGCGAGCTGCCGGCCAGGTTGACGGTCTCAGAGCGCGCTTCGGATACTGGACTGACCATGAAGCGCCTCGCACCGCCGGTCCCGCGCCTCACCCTCGTCCTTACGTAGGCGACGCCGCCCTGCGAGGGGTCGCGTCGCCTGGGCCTGCAGCCCCCGCCACCCACCGTCTGACGTTCAGGACGACCTCATGACCACCGAACCGCAGACCACCCCATCCTCGGCGGGCCGCGACACCACGGACGCGGGCCGCTATCAGCCCGGCCCGATCGAGGCGAAGTGGCAGGAGCGCTGGGAGCGCGACAACCTCTACCGCACGCCGGACCACGTGCCGGGCAAGCAGAACCGCTACCACCTCACGATGTTCCCCTACCCGTCCGGGGACCTGCATGTGGGCCACTGGTTCGCGATGACCCCCTCGGACGCCCTCGCCCGCTACTTCCGCATGCGGGGGTGGAACGTGCTCTTCCCCATGGGGTTCGACGCGTTCGGGCTGCCCGCCGAGAACGCCGCGATCAAGGGCGGCAAGCACCCGATGACCTGGACCAGCGCCAACATCGAGCGCATGCGTGGCCAGATGCAGGCCATGGGCGCGATGTTCGACTGGGACCGCGAGGTGAACACCAGCGCGCCGGACTACTACCGCTGGACCCAGTGGTGGTTCGTCCAGCTCTTCAAGCGCGGCCTGGCCTACCAGAAGCAGGCCACCGCGAACTGGTGCCCGGACTGCAACACCACGCTCGCGAACGAGCAGGTGGTGGACGGCCGCTGCGAACGCTCGGACACCGTCGTGGTCCAGCGTGAGATGAAGCAGTGGTTCTTCCGCATCACCGAGTACGCGGAGGAGCTGCTCGCCAACGAGGAGCTCGACTGGCCCGAGCACGTGAAGCTCATGCAGCGGAACTGGATCGGCCGCTCCGAGGGCGCCGAGTTCACGATGCGCATCCAGGGCCGGGACGACCTCCCGGGGTTCAGCGTCTTCACGACGCGCCCGGACACCGCGTTCGGCATGACCTTCGCCGTCCTCGCCCCCGAACACGAGCTCGTGGACGCGATCACGACGCCCGAGCAGCGCGGGGCCGTGACGGAGTTCGTCGAGCGCGTCCGCCGGACGAACGAGATCGACCGCCTCTCGACGGAGGGGGCGCTGGACAAGCGGGGCGTGTTCACCGGCGCCTACGCCGTCAACCCGTTCAACGGGCAGCCGGTGCCGATCTACCTCGCGGATTATGTCCTGACCTCATACGGCACGGGCGCGATCATGGCCGTCCCCGCCCAGGACACGCGGGACTGGGATTTCGCGAAGGCCTACGGCCTGCCGATCGTGCGCACCGTCACCCCGCCGGAGGGTTGGGGCGACGAGGCGTACACCGGCGACGGCCCGGCGACGAACTCCCAGTGGCTCGACGGCCTGATGAAGGCGGAGGCGATCCAGAAGGCGATCGCGTGGCTGGAGGAGCAGGGCATCGGTGAGCGCAAGGTGAACTACCGCCTGCGCGACTGGCTGATCTCGCGCCAGCGCTACTGGGGCGCACCCATCCCGGTGGTGCACTGCGCCGAGTGCGGCATCGTCCCCGTCCCGGAAGACCAGCTCCCCGTGCTGCTGCCCGAGGACGTCGAGTTCCTCCCTACTGGCCAGTCGCCACTCGCGCTGTCCGAGGCGTTCGTGAACGCCACGTGCCCCGACTGCGGCGGAGCCGCGCGGCGTGAGACCGACACCATGGACACCTTCGTGTGCTCCTCCTGGTACTTCATGCGCTACCCGGACGCCCACAATCCGGAAACGCCCGTCGGCGAGGCCGCCGCGGAGGCATGGCTGCCGGTCGACCAGTACACGGGCGGCTCCGAGCACGCCACGATGCACCTCCTCTACGCGCGGTTCTTCTACAAGGTCGCGCGGGACATGGGGCTGGTCCCCGACGATGAGCCGTTCACCCGCTACTACTCCCAGGGCCAGATCCTCGGCCCGGACGGTCGCCGCATGTCCAAGTCACGCGGCAACGTCGTGGCTCCGGACGCGCAGGTCGAGAAGTGGGGCGCGGACTGCTTCCGCGCCTACCTCATGTTCCTGGGCCCCTGGGACCAGGGCGGCCCGTACGACGTCGACGGCATCGTGGGCGTCTACCGCTGGCTGAGCCGCGTGTGGGCGGCAATCACCGACCCGCCCGTGCTTGTCGATGCAGCGGAGGGTGGCCGCGCCCTCCGCATCGAGGCACACTCGACGCTGAAGAAGGTCGGCGAGGACTACGAGGCCAAGCGCTTCAACACCGCGATCGCCGCGATGATGGAGCTCACGAACACCCTCCAGAAGGCGCGTGACGCCGGCGAGGCGGACCACGGCGCCTGGGACGAGGCAGTCCGGTTGCTCGTGCTGATGCTCGCGCCAGCCTGCCCCCACGTCGCGGAGGAGCTGTGGGAACGCACGGGCGGCGGCTACTCCGTGCACCAGCAGGAGTGGCCCGCGTTCGATCCCGGCCTCACCGTCCGCGACACCGTCGAGATCGCCGTACAGGTGAACGGCAAGGTGCGCGCGCGCATCGCCGTGGCGCCGGACGCGGCGGAGGACGTGGCGCGCGCGGCGGCGCTGGCCGAGTCCAACATCTCGAGCCAGCTCGACGGCCGGGAGACGGTCAGGGTGATCTACGTGCCGGGTCGGCTGCTCAACATCGTGGTGAAGTAGACGGCGATGGGCCGCCTCGAGCGCCTGGGTTCTCTCGCGGCGGTCGCGGTGGCGGGCCTTGCCGCCGTCGCGTGCACGGAGCATGCACCCGCCGCGCCGCTGGAGGCGGACGGCGCCCAGACCGTCACGATCGTGACCGAGGACGGCCTGACGCTCGACGGGAACCTCTGGGATCGCGAGGGCGACCGCCTCGTCATCTATCTCCACGAGTTCCGCGAGGATCAGACGTCCTGGTGGCCGCACGCGATGGAGCCGCGCGAGGACGGGACCTCTGCGCTGACCTTCGACTTCCGGGGGCACGGCGCATCCGAGGGTGAGCTGGACGACGTGCAGGGGATGGTGCTGGACGCCGTCGCCGTCGTGGACTTCGCCCGGGAGCAGGGCTTCGAACGTGTGATGCTCGCCGGCGCCGGCATGGGCGCCGCCGTCGCGCTCGTCGCCGCGGTGGAGCAGCCTGACGTCACGGTCGTCGGCTTCTCCACCCCTGCCGACTTCGACACCCTCGATGCGCTCGCGGTGATGGAGCTCCTGGATGGCCGCGTGCAGCTCGTCGCGACGCGCGACGACATCTCGGCGGCGGACTCCCTGCGGAAGTTCCGCAGCCTCGGCAACGTCGACTCGACGGAGGCGCGACTCTACCCGGGGGGCTCCCACGGCGTGGCGATGCTCGAGGGCCGCGCGGGTGCGGATATCCGCGCGCGCTTCGAGGAGCTGCTCGCTGAGTTCTGGGTCCCGCGCGCGGAGTAGGAAGTCGACCGGCTCGTTCGCCGCCGACTGGCGTCGCTAGTCGAATTCCTCGCGGCGGCGCTCGCGCGGAGCGGGCCGCAACATCGGGTCATCGTCCAGCGGCTGATTCTCGAAGTCGTCGATCACGCCGGGGTCCGCCTGCTCGGCAGGCTGGTCGAGGCGCATCGAGCGCTGCCGCCCGAGCAGATCCTCAAGTTCCTCGTCGACCGGACCGGCGTCGTCGTCCGCGGCGCCCAGGCCAGGATCGGCGAAGTCGTCCGTTCGCACGTAACGGTCCGGGCGGCGCTCCGGGGGAGCGGATAGCCCGCTGACCGGTCCGGCTGAGCGTGCGAGGTCCTCGGCGCGGTCATCGAGCGGGACGGTCGGGTCGTACAGCGCGGGCGACGGTTCGAGCTGCTCGACGCCGGCGCGCACGGAGTTCTGGAACGCCTGAAGCTGGCGCTCAAGGCGGATCAACAGCTCCCGCGCGTAGTCGTCGGCGGCGGCCATCTGCTCGCGCGCCACGCGGCGGGACTCCTGGATACGCGCCTGGATGTCCTCGTTCGCCGCCTCGATCTGCGCCTCCAGGCGCCGCTCCGCCTCGCGGGCGATCTCTTCGGCGCGGCGCTTCGCGCCCTCCGTGATCGAGTGCTCCTCGACGAGGTCGGCGGCGCGCTCCTCCGCCTGGGCCACGATGATGCGGCCCTCCTCCTCGGCCTCGCGGCGGATGCCGTCGCGCGCGGCGACGATGTCCTGTGCCTCACGCACCTCTCGCGGGACAGCGATGCGCATCTGGTCGATCAGGTCCAGCATGCGGCGACGGTCCACGATCGCGCGGTTGCCGATCGGCATCTTCTGCGCGCCCGCCACGAGCTCCTCGAGCCGATCGACCAGGTGGAGCAGGTCCATCTAGGCCTCCAATCCGCCCGGTACGGGCGGGTGCTGTCGGGGAGCGGCAGTCCGGCGCATGCTGTCGCTCAGGATCCGGACTTGTCGAACTTCTTGCCGATGGCGGCGGCGACGTTCGGCGGGACGAACTCGCTGACGTCGCGCCCGAACGAGGCCAGCTCGCGGATGCGGGTGGCGCTGACGAACAGGTGCTCGAGGGCCGTCATCAGGTAGACGGACTCGATGTCCGGCGCCATGTTGCGGTTCATCAGCGCCATGTCGAACTCGTAGGCGAAGTCGCCGGCCCGAAGGCCGCGGACCAGCACCTGGGCGCCCTGGGACTTCGCTTCATCCACTGTGAGGCCGGAGATGGCGGTGGCCCTGGCGTTCGTGATGCCGATCTCCGCCATCGCTTCCTCGAAGAGCTGGATGCGCTCCTCGAGCGAGAAGATCGTCGTGCGGCTCGCGGCCACGCCGATGACGACCTGATCGAAGATCTTGGCGGCGCGCTCGACGATGTCGAGGTGCCCGTTCGTCACCGGATCGAAGCGGCCTGCGTACAGCGCCACCGTCATTCGTCGTTCCCCTCTACCTCGGACTCCGCTGCCTCGGGCGTTGCGTCGTCGGCGGGATAGCGATAGATCGCCACCGCGCCGGCGCCGTGTCGACGGTCGCGCCAGAGGCCGAGACCAGCGAGGGCCGGTGGAGGGGACTGGCGGGCATCGTGTTCCACGACGACCACGGCATCCTCGGCCAGCGATCCGCGCACCGTGGTCTCAATCGCACCCCAGGCGCCGCCGCCATCATAGGTGCCCCGGTCGTACGGGGGATCGGCGAGCACGAGCGTGTACGCGGCGCCGGGTGGCGGGGCCCACCGTCCCACCTTCCCGGCGACCACCGTCGCGCGGTCAGCGAACCGCACCTTCGCCAGGTTCTCGTGGACGACGGCGAGCGCCCGGCGGTCGGCCTCGACGAACGTCGCGCGGCCCTCCCCGCGGGAGAGCGCCTCGATGCCGAGCGCGCCGCTGCCGGCGTACAGGTCCAGGACCTCGTCGAAGGACGCGCCGGCTGCCTCCAGCATGGAGAACAGCGCCTCGCGCAGCTTGCCGGTGGTCGGCCGCGTCGCGCCGCTCTTCGGCCAGCGGAGCTCGATGCCGCCCACCGAGCCGCCGATGACGCGCGGACCTCGCTCCGCCACGGCCGCCGCCAACCCTAGTTGCCGCCCGGGCCCGGAGGTCCGGCGGTGGAGGTCGGCGCGGGCGTCTCGGTCGCGGTGGCCGTCGGGGTCTCCGTCGGCTCCGGCGTCGGCTCTTCGGTTGGCTCCTCCGTCGGCTGGGCGGTCTCCGTCGCCTCCACCGTGGGTTCCGGGGTGGCGGTCTCGGTCGGCTCCTCCGTCGCCTCCTCCTCGTCCTCGGGGGTCTCGCCGACACGGAGGACGACCTCCTGGCCGACGAAGGTCGTCCCCTCGGAGACCACGAGTCGGACGGTGTACGCGCCGGTCTCGCCTGGTGCGCGCCAGACGACGGCGGTCGTGTCGGTCTCGGTGGTCCAGCACTCGGGCTGTCCCTCGATCGCGCCCTCCGGCGACTCCCAGCACGGGGTCAGGTACGGCCCGTACGGCCGCAGGAGGCTGACCGTGCCTTCCTCGACGAACTGGGCGACGGGCTCCCAGACGCTGGGGTGCGAGCCGCCGGCGCCGGCGCTACGGACGGCGACGCCGCCGAAGCCACCGCGGGCGGCGGCCTGCAACGCGAAGCCGAATGAGTACTCGTTCTGGAACCAGACGGTGGACTCGGCATCGTCCGCGACGTAGGTGAACGAGACGGCGTTCGCCTCCTCGTCCCAGTGCAACTGCCCGTCCGCGCCGCCGCCGAGGTAGGCGGTGCGGAGCGTGACGGGGCTCCCGGCGCCGATCGCGTCGACGTTGAAGTCGACGGTGGAGGCGATCGTGAGGCCCTCGATCAGCGAGATCGGCGCGGCGGGCCCGTCGCCGGCCGCGGTCGCCGAGCGACGGTCGAGGATGATCGAGACCTTCGCAGCCTCAGTGACGCCGCGATCGGCCAGCAACGACGCCACGCTGGCGTGGTACTCGACGGGGTTGAGTGGCGCCTGCACCCACAGACCGTCAGCGACGGCGACGATGCCCCGCCAGTCGTAGCCGTCACCCGTCGCGGGGACGCCAACGAGCAGCTGGCGCTGCGCAGCGTGCAGCTGCTCGGCAAGGGTGGTGACGAACGTCGTGAACGCCGTCGCATCGCTCACGCCCTGGTACTCAAGGTAGATGCCGGCCGCGTCCTGGGCGTCCGCGGCGGCAGACACGTCCGCCGCGTGCGTCGCCGCGTCGACCGCGCCCCAGTCGCCCGTGATCCCGAGGTAGACCGGGCGGTCGCCGGCAACCTGCTGCGCCGAACGCAGGGCCGCGGACTCCACCTCGAGCGCGCCGTCCTCGGATACCGTGGCCGCGGTGACGACGATGAGCGAGGCGGAGGAGAGGCCATCGGGGTCCGGCGTCTCGCCGGGCCCGACGATCATGGCCATGGTGTGCGCGAGCGCAGTACGTCGGAGCACAGCGATCGAGGAAGACTGCGCGGGGATGGAGCCGGTGACGGAGCCGCCGCCGGCGACGAGCTGGACGGAGCCGATCCGCGTCCACGCCGAGCCGTCCCACGCGTAGTAGGCGAGATTCGCGCTGTCCGTGCTCGTCTCGGTGAGCTGCACCTCGACGGAGAGCGGGCCGGCGATGCCCTCCTCGACGTCGATCACGTAGAGCTTGCTGAGCGCCACCAGCCCCTCCGGGAGGACCGGCATGTCGTCGCTCACGCGCGCGGAGATGCCGCTCGGCGACGAGGAACCGTCGCCGCCCACGACCGAGAGCGGTGAGAACGGCAGCACGAGCGCGAGGATGATGACGCCGAGGACGCCGATCAGGATCAGCACGCGGAGCAGGCCGGCGTCGCTCTCGTAGCGCCCTCGACCGGGACCGCGCCCGTCGCCGTCACCTCCACCGCCGCCGAATCGCGGCCGGAACGGGCGCCGTGGCCCTTCGTCGTCGTCAAAGACGACCGGGGCGAAGAGCGGCGGATCCGGGCGGATCGGGTTCGGGAGGGCACGCGCCGGCTCGGTGCTGAACCCTTCGTCCTCGTACTCGCCGTCGTAGTCGGGACCGAGGTCAGGCTCGGCTTCCTCGTAGACGTACTCGTCGGACTCGGCGTCCTCGCCGGCGTCCTCGTACTGCTCCTGGTCGTCATCACGACGTGCCGCGAACTCGTCCGAACGCGGGCGCCCGAATCCCATCCGCGGGCGGTCGAGGTCGCGCGCGCCGAAGTCCGGGCGGACCACCTCGGACCGGTCGACGTCGGGGAGGTCGAAGTCGCCCTGTTCGGGGCGGCCTGGACGGCGGGGGAAGTCTCGGTCGTCGGGCGGCAGCGTCATGCCGGCTCCTCCGCGGTGTGGGCTCCGCGAGCGGCGCGATGCGGCGCGCACGGGCCGAGGTGCTCCCGAGAGGACGGGACTAGAGCAGCGGGATCAGCGAACACGCGGCCGGGCACACACGCGCTGAGGTGAGCGCGAGCAAGCTCAGAAGAGGAGGCGTGGGCAGGGACGGACGTTGCCGTGGCGATGGCGCGCGCTCCCGATGGCCTCGTGGCCGTGCTTCCCCGCGTCCGCAGTCTACCACCGGAGTGGGTAAGAACAGGCAATCCGTATAACCGTTCAAACACATTGCGAAATCTGATCGCGGCTGCCTAGAATTCTCTTCCGCGGACTTCGCCGGGCACGGCGGGTCCGCATTGTGGTTTCGTGCCCCCGGTCAGCCTGTGGAGGCGCATGCCACTCGAAGCGAACAAGCAGAACCGACGAGCCGCTCAGGCGCTGGCTCTCTCACGAAAGCAGACGGAGATGGCTGAAGACGCTGTCCTCCTGACCAAGGCGGGTTATGACCGCCTCGTCGAAGAACTCAATCACCTCAAGACGGTGAAGCGCCCCGAGGTGGCCGCCCTGATCCGCGAGGCGCAGGAGCTGGGCCCCGACCAGCTGGACGCGCAGTACGAGGACGCCAAGAACCAGCAGGCGTTCCTTGAGGGGCGCATCTCGGAGATCGAGCGGACCCTGGAGCAGGCCGCGATCATCGACGAGGCCTCCGCCCACAAGTCGAAGACCGTCCAGGTCGGTTCGAACGTGACCGTGAAGGGCCCGGACGGCAAGAGCCACAAATACCAGCTCGTCGGCCCCACCGAGGCCGACCCGAGCCAGGGCCGGATCAGCCACAAGTCGCCCATCGGCCGCGCATTGCTCGGCAAGAAGCGCGGCGAGACCTTCAAGGTGCAGACGCCCCGCGGTGAAACCGAGTTCACCCTCACCTCCGTCTCCTAGCGGCGCACGGACGGCCTGACGCGAGGGCGGCGGGAAGTCCCGCCGCCTCGTCGTTTTGCGAAGCCGAATGTGCCGCGATGAGCTGGGAAAGCAGCGCGTACACGGCTGATATGGCAACGTGTGCGGAACCGGAGGACTCAGCGAATGCCGTCCGAGCGAGAGCTCTTCGACCAGCGCCTCTCGAAGCGATCGCAGCTCCTGCAGGGCTCCGACCCGTACCCCGCGCGCGTCCAGCGGACCCACACCGCCGCCGAGGCTGTCCAGGCGTTCCTCGATGGCGGCGAGGTGGACGAGCAGGTGCCGGTCACGGTCGTCGGCCGCGTCACGGCGCAGCGGGTGATGGGCAAGGCGGCGTTCCTCGACCTGCGTGACCAGTCCGGGCGCATCCAGCTCCACTTCCGACGCGATCGCCTCGATGACTTCGAGCGCATCGACCTCGTCGACCTCGGCGACTTCCTCGAGGTGTCCGGGACGCTCTTCCGGACGCGCACGGGCGAGGTGACGGTCGCCGTCGCCGCCTGGCGCATGATCACGAAGGCGCTCCGCCCCCTGCCGGACAAGTTCCACGGCCTCACCGACACCGAGGCCCGCTACCGCCAGCGTTACCTGGACCTCATCGCGAATGAGCACTCGCGCGACGTCGCCTTCACTCGCTCGCGCGTCGTGTCTGCGATCCGGCGCTTCTTCCTCGACCGTGGCTTCCTCGAGGTCGAGACGCCGGTGCTACAGGACAACGCAGGCGGCGCCGCGGCGCGGCCGTTCCTCACGCACCACAACGCGCTCGACCGTGACCTCGCGATGCGGATCTCGCTGGAGCTGCACCTGAAGCGGCTGCTCGTGGGCGGCTTCGAGAAGGTCTTCGAGATCGGCCGCGTCTTCCGGAACGAAGGCGTCTCCTACCGCCACAACCCGGAGTTCACGCTGCTCGAGTCCTACGAGGCGTACGCGGACTACGAGGATGTCGCGCGCATGCTGGAGGATCTGCTCGGCACCGTCGCGCTGGAGGTCCTCGGGACCACCGAGCTCACGCACGGCGATGCCGCCGTCTCGCTCCAGCCGCCGTTCGCTCGCACGACGTACCACCGCGCGCTCCTGGAACACACGGGCATTGACTTCTACCGCCACCGGGAGGTGGACGCGCTGACTGCGGTCGCGCACGAGCGCGGCGTCCACCCGGAACCGGGGGCCTCGTGGGGCACCGTCCTGGACGCGCTGATGTCCGAGTTCGTCGAGCCGAAGCTGATCCAGCCGACGTTCATCTTCGACTACCCCACGGAGATCTCGCCCCTCGCGAAGCGGAAGGTCGACGACCCCACCGTCGTCGAGCGGTTCGAGCTGTTCGCCCTGGGCTACGAGATCGCGAACGCCTACAGCGAGCTGAACGACCCGGTGGACCAGCGCGACCGGATGCAGGAGCAGGCCTCGAAGAAGGCCGAAGGCGACGAAGAAGCCGAGATCGCGGACGAGGACTTCCTCGTGGCGATCGAACACGGCATGCCGCCCGCCGGTGGCCTCGGCATCGGCATCGACCGGGTGGTGCAACTCATGACCGGCGAGCACTCTCTCCGCGAGGTGATCCTCTTTCCGACGATGCGCGAGCGGCAGTCGGAGCGGCACCTCCAGCTCTCGGACGAGGACGATGGCGGGAGCTAGCGCGCAGTTCGCCAGTTCCCTCGCGGTGCAACGATGACGATGCACCTGGCCGGGTACGAGCCCGGCCCGCGGCGCCGGAACGGGCTCGCGACCATCCGCGAGGACATCCACCTCCATATCCCCGCTGCCGAGGCGCGCGCGGCCGTGGCCGATCCGACTGCCTACGGCGCCTGGCTCCCGGACAGCATAGGGAACTACCAGGCGGACACGGAGGGGCTGCGGATCGACATCGAGCTCCCCGGCCGGACGGAGACGCTCTCCGTGCGACGCGCCCCCAGCGACGACCACCGCGAGGTGCTCTTCCGCCTCGACCGCGGCGGCGCCGTCGAGGAGCTGGCATGGGGCCTCCACTCGGAGGGCCAGCGCGAATGCCATATCACGATCGAGATCGCTTATCGTCCCGCCTCGGGATTCGTCGGCGGCGCGATGGAGACCCTGCTGCACCGGCCCCAGCGGACCCAGGCGATCCGCGACCTGCTCTGGAACCTGAAGCGCGCCCTCGAGGGACCGCGAGACGAGGCTGAGCCACCGGGATGATGACCACGACGGCCCGAGGCGACGCCGAGATCGAGGCCGTGATCTTCGACCTCGACGGCGTGCTCGCGGACACGGAGGCCGTCCACCTCGAGGCGTCTCGCCGGATCGTCGCGCCCGCGGAGCTCGACCTCGCCCAGTACGTCCAGTTCGTGGGCGGGGGCTGGGATCCATACGTGGACTGGATCGAAGTCACCTATGGCATCCCCCGCGGCGAGTTCGACGCCCGCTACACCCCCGCGATCGTGGAGGCGCTCCGGTTCGGGCCCTCCCCGGCGATGACGGGCGCGGACGCCCTCGTGCGCGCCGTGATCCGCCGCGACCTCCGCCTCGCCGTCGCGTCGATGTCGAAGCGCGAGTGGGTGGAACCCACGCTCGACGCGATCGGGCTGCGCGCCCTCTTCCCGCTCGTCGTCACGCTCGACGACGTCCTCCAGCCGAAGCCCGACCCGGAGATCTACCTACACACCGCGGCCCTGCTCGGCGTAGCGCCGGAGGCGTGCCTTGCGGTCGAGGACTCAGCCCACGGGGTCGCCTCGGCGGCGGCGGCAGGGATGCGGGTGGTGCAGGTGCGGCAGGCCAGCATCCCCAGCGCCCCCCAGCCGGGGGCGCACGCCGTCATCGAGTCCTTCCGCGACTTCGACCTCGGCTGGCTGGAGGGACGACCGGTGGGGCCGCGGATCTAGCGCGTGTCGCGCGGGTGCGCGAGTGGCCGTCCGACGGTACGCTCGCGGCCATGACGGAGACCGGACGGCACGGCACGCTCCATCGCCACTTCACCGTGACCGGGTTCGTCTCGGAGGCCGCCCACGGCGGCCGCACCGCGCTCCACTGGCACCGCCTCGGCATCTGGCTCCCGCCCGGCGGACACGTCGAGGCCGACGAGGACCCCGTGCAGGCCGTGTTCCGCGAGGTGCTGGAGGAGACCGGCCTGGAGGCGGAGATCGTCTCGGGCGGCCCCGCGTTCGCGTACACGTCGCCGCCGCAGCTCGCGCCCCCGGCGGCGATGGCCGTCTACGACATCCCCCGCGACTCGATGCTGGACGAGCCCCACCAGCACATCGACCTCATCTACTTCCTGCGCCCCGTCGCTCCCTCGCCGGCGTTGCCCGCCGAGATGCAGTGGCGCTGGTTCGACCGGGACGACCTCACCCGCTCCACGGAACTCCACGAGGATGTGCGCGAGCTCGCCCTCGCCGCCATCGATGCCGCGGAGGCGGCCGCCATCGCCGCCCGATAGTCACGCAGCCAGCTCGCAGCGCCGCCACGGACGGGCGGACGCCCGAGGGATCGAGGACGACGTGCTCGCCATCCAGACCATCCGCGACGAGACCGACCGCCTGCGGGCGGCGCTCGAAGCGCGCCGCTCCTCGGCCCCCGTCGACGAGATCCTCGCCGCGGACGAGTCGCGTCGCACGCTCCTCGTGCAGGTCGAGGCGATGCGCAAGGACCGCAACGACGCAAGCAAGGCGATCGGCACAGCGAAGGGCAACGACGAACGCCAGCGCCTGATCGAGGCGCAGCGCGCCGTATCCGGGCGGTTGGACGCCCTCGAGGCGGAGCTGAAGGAGGCGGAGGGCGCGCTCGACCGTCTGCTCCTCCAGGTCCCGAACCTGCCGCACTCGGACGTCCCCGTGGGGGGCGAAGCGGACTCCGTGGTCGTCCTGGAGGGCGATGGCGCCGCCGGCACGGAGCAGCGCCACGCCACGCCGGTCCCGCTCTCCCAGCACTCGATGGCGGGCGCGGTGCAGGAAGGCATCCCGCACTGGGAGGTCGGTGAGAAGACCGGCCTCATCGACTTCGAGCGGGGCACGAAGCTCTCGGGGTCGGGCTTCTACGTGCTCCGTGGGGACGCCTCACGGCTCCAGCGCGCGCTGATCTCGTGGATGCTCGATGTCCACCGCGGGCAGGGGTACTCCGAGGTCTATCCGCCCTTCCTCGTGCGCGAGGAGATGCTGGTCGGCACCGGCCAGCTGCCGAAGTTCGCCAATACGATGTTCCACGCCGAGGACACGGACCTCTGGCTGATCCCGACCGCCGAGGTGCCTGTCACGAACATGTACCGCGACGAGATCCTCGAGGGCGGCCTCCCCGTGTTGCACACGGCGTACACACCGTGCTTCCGGCACGAGCAGTTCAGCGCCGGCCGCGAGGTGCGCGGCATCAAGCGCGGGTTCCAGTTCGACAAGGTCGAGATGGTGCGGTTCGAGGAGGAAGGCGCCTCCTGGGCCGCCCTCGAGCAGCTGCTGGAGGACGCGCTGGCGATCGTGCGGGCCCTCGGCTTCCGGTACCGCGTCCTGCGTCTGGCGACCGGCGACCTCACATTTGCCTCCGCGATGACCTACGACATCGAGATCTGGGCGCCGGGAGCCGGGGAGTGGCTGGAGGTGTCCAGCGTCTCGAACTTCCTCGACTTCCAGGCGCGCCGCGCCAACCTCCGCTACCGGGATGCCGACGGCAAGGTGAGGTTCCTGCACACGCTCAACGGCTCCGGTGTCGCCCTCCCCCGCACGGTCGCAACGCTCCTGGAGTCGGGATACCTCGAGGACGGCACGGTGGAGGTGCCTGCGGTGCTGCGCCCGTACCTCGGCGGTGACGGAGCGCTCCAGCCGGCCCGGTAGACGCCAGTCGCGGTTGACACGGTAGAACGAGCGTTCTACCGTTCTCCTGTTCGGAACGTACATCCGTTCTACTCCCTGGGGAGATCCGGATGCCGCGACGGGGGAATCACGATGCTGCTCGCTCTGATCTGTGGAATCACGCTCGCGATCGTTGGGAAGGCGCTGCTGCAGCAGTGGCTGTCCGGGGCGCTGATCGAGGCGCGCCCGGCGCGCACCTCGCCCGCTCGCGCTGCGCTGTCACCCGTCGAGTTCCCGCGCCTCGCGCCGCCGGCCCGCACCCGCCCGGCGGCGCGCCCGATCGGCTCGATGGCGTCTCTGCGCCGGGCCGCATAGCGCGCCTAGCGCAGGGCTGCGTAGGGCAGGACACGTAACGAGTCCGCGAGCCGACCGCGATACACTCGCGACCATGCCCGACATGCTCCTGCAGCGGCTCTTCCTCGACGCCCAGGCGGAGTTCCTGAAGGCGATCGACCACGTCCCGAACCCGGGGCGCGGCGGCGCCATCGGGAGCCTGAATCCCGCTTCGTGGACGGTGGCGCACCTCGCCATGATCCAGGACGCATGGATCAATGCGTTCTGCGCGGGCGACCGCACCGATCCGTGGCTCGACGAGTGGTCCGCGAGTGCGCGCCGGGAGGGCCCGACCGACGCGACGATCCCGGCGTACCAGGACGCCCGAGCCGCCTTCGAGCGCGTCGCCGAGAAGTCGGCGATGTGGGTGGAGGGCTGGTCGTGGGAGCAGCTCGAGCAGCGCGCCACGCTGCCCGATCGCAGCCCCGCCGACTGGCAGGGCGCGACCCGCACCTACCTCGTCGCGCGCGCCGTCGCGCACGCCTTCGTGCACGCGGGTGAGCTGAGCGTGGTCGCCGCGCTGATGGCGGCGGACGACCTCGGGCTACCGGGTGACCTCGCACGGTCCTCGCCGCCGACGGCCGAGGACGATCCGAGCGTGCCGGTCGTCGCCGCGCTCGTGCGCGACGGGTTCGTCGAGGTCCGGCGGATCGCCGTTGCGATGCCGACCCCGGCCGTGGAAGGGGCCATGGACCGCCTCAACCCGGTCTCACAGACCCTCGTCCACGTCCTGCAGCGCGAGGACCGGCTCTGGAGTCAGGTCGCGCAGGGGAACGAGCCGAACGCAACCCTCGCCACGCTGGTGCAGCAGCAGGCGACCGGCGACGCACGCCCGCTGTCCTGGGGTGACTGCCTGGACGCGCTCGACCACGTCGAGTGGAACGTCGGGCGCTGGCTCGCGACGGTAACGCCCCGGGTCGGCGCCACGCCGATGAAGTGGCGGGACGACTCCTCGTACGCCGCGCAGATGGCGCGGAGCGCCACGCACCTCTTCTCCCACGCGGGCGAGATGATGGCGCACGCAAGCCTCTATGGCGTCGCGGACGTCGGACAGCCGGGCCCCCTCGCGCGCGTGCGCGAGGTCAGCTGGTCGGACGGCTGACCGTGGCCGGCGACGCCCGGATCGCGACCGGCTCCGTGCACCACCCGCCTGACGAACCGTACCCGCGCCTCCTGGTGATGCGTCGGTGGCCGCGAGGCGTCCCGAAGGGCGCCGTCGACCAGTGGGAGCCGGAGCTCGGCCCCAGCAACGCGCTGCTGACGGCGTACCGGTCGGGAGAGCTGGACTGGGAGGCGTTCGCGGGGCGCTACCGCGCGGAGGTCCTCGCCCGCCCCGGCCTGCTCGACTGGGCGGTGCGGATGGCGGAGGGGACCGGCGTCACCCTGCTCTGCGGCTCGCACCCAGAGGAGGAGTGTCACCGCAGCCTGCTCGCCGAGATCTTGCGAGGCCGCCTCCGCGCATGAGCGTCGACCACGCGCTGATCGAGGACGTCCGTTCACGCCTCGCCGCCGAGGGCGACGCGGCACGCGCGGCGGAGCAGCAGCGCTACATGAAGTCCTCGATGCCGTACCTCGGCGTGACGCTACCGCGGACGACGGCAATCGCGAAGGCGGTGTTCGCGGAGCACCCGCTCGCGAGCTATGACGACTGGAGCGACACGGTCCTCGCGCTGTTCCGAGAGGCCACACACCGGGAGCTCTGGTACGTCGCCGAGCAGCTCGCGGAATGGCGTGCCTACCGCATCCATGCCCGGCGGCTCGACTCGCTCAAGGTGTACGAAGCGATCATCACCGAGGGCGCGTGGTGGGACATCGTCGATGGCGTCGCGGCACACCTCGTGGGCGGGCTCTTCGAGACGGACGCTGCGTGGACCGCAGCACGGATGCGCGAGTGGTCCACGGACGGGCACCTGTGGAAGCGCCGCACGTCGATCATCTGTCAGCTCCGGCGCAAGGAGCTGACGGATCTCCCGCTGCTGTACGACTGCATCGGACCCAACCTCGCCGACCGCGACTTCTTCGTCCGGAAGGCGATCGGCTGGGCACTCCGGGAGCTGTCGAAGACCCGGCCGGACGAGGTCGCCCGCTACGTCGAGGAACACCGCGAGGCACTCAGCCCGCTGAGCAAGCGGGAGGCGCTGAAGCGGCTACTCAAGGACGGGGTGGTCGCGGCCATCCCATGAACCGATCAGATCGGAGTGACCCATGCCAGGACCGGACCTCGGGACGTTCTCGCTGAGCCTGACCGTCCGTGACCTCGCCGCCTCCCGCGCGTTCTACGAGCACCTCGGCTTCGAGGTCATCCACGGCGTCGCGGAGGAGGGCTGGCTGATCCTCCAGTCGGGTGAGGCGAAGATCGGCCTCTTCCAGGGGATGTTCGAGAAGAACCTGATCACCTTCAACCCGGCCGATGTACGCGCGATCCAGCGCCACCTCGAGGCTCATGGAGTAGCCGTGGAGCTGATGCACGGTGCGGGCGAGGATGGCGACCCCGCCGGCGCCGGGGGCACGACCGCGGAGGAGGGGCCGGCGCACTTCATGCTGACCGACCCGGACGGCAACCAGCTGCTCTTCGACCAGTTCTAACCCCCTCGCGGGAGGCGACGCGGCAGACACCAAGAAGCCCCGGCGTTGCCGGGGCTTCTCGTTGCACCTCGAAGGTTCGAGGCTAAGACTCGCGGACGAGCATCCCGTTCGGGGTCCAGCGCCAGGTGCGGAACTTCACGTTCTTCAGGCCCACGGAGGTCGCGTAGTCCTGCGCGGCCCGGAGTGTGCCCGCCGGCACGTAGACGTAGAGCGGGCAGTCCTTGTTCTCCAGGGCGGCCCACACGTACATGGCCTGCTCGCGCGAGACGGTCTCCTTCGACTCGACCTGCGCGATCGCGACCGGGTACATGCCCGGCTCGATCAGCGTGACGATGTCCGGGAAGACCTTGTCGCCCGTGCCGCGGACCTCGACGCCCATGCGGGGCTCGGGGAGGTTCACGTAGGTGCGGAGATCCGGGTTCGCCTCGTCCGGGAAGTTGAAGCGGTCGCGAGCGATCCGGTTCACCGTCTCGACGAGGTAGTAGCCGCGAGACTCTTCGTTCCGGCGCCAGTCGTTAGCGCGCGTACGCCAGGTGTTGGTGAAACGCGGGCTGCGCGCCGAGAACTTGGAGAACACCTGCCACTGCGTGGCGATGAAGAGCAGGATCAGGATCGGCAGCACAGGGAGCAGGACGAGCACGGTCGCGCCCACCTTGCCGCCGTTGTCGACGCGCAGCGCGGCGAAGATGCCGTCCGCCCAGTCGATTGTCGCGAGCGTCGGGCCCGGGAAGACGAACATCGCGTAGATGCACGCACCGATGAGCGCGAGCAGCCCGACCGGCAGCGCCGAGGGCAGCGTGTACGTGGAGACTTCCGGGGTGCGCGCGCCGAGGTGCGCAGCCACCTGGCGGACCGCGGCAACCTCCACGCTCGGAGCGGGCGCGGCCGCGGCGGGAGCAGCAGCGGCCTCGGTGGCGGCCGCCGTCTCGGCGGAGGCCTCAGCCGCGGGAGCGGTAGCGGCGGCGCCTTCCTCGGTGGCGGGCGCGGCCGGAGCGGCGGCCGGCGCCGGAGCGCTACCCCCGCCAACCTTGGCGCGGGCGGCAGCCGGGTCGTCGTACCAGAGGGAGTTGATCTCGATGAACCGCGCCTGGTCGGCCGGGACATCGCCCTCGGGGAAGATCGCGTTCACGGGGCACGCCGGCTGGCACGCGCCGCAGTCGATGCATTCCGCGGGGTTGATGTAGAGCATCTTGTCGTTGCCCTCTTCGAAGTGGATGCAATCCACGGGGCAGACAGAGACGCAGGCCTGGTCGGTCGTACCGATACACGGCTCAGTGATGACGAATGGCAATGCGAGGCCTTTCCGACGGGCCGCGCGCGTCCGCGGGCACCGGGGCGGATCGGGCCGATCCTACAAGTCACCCCGGGTGAGGTCTATCCTCTCGCGCACCTGGCCTCGCAGTTTTTAACTCATCCATGATTGACTCAACCATTACTGAATCATTACCGTCCTTCCATGACGACAGCGGCCGCCTCCACTGGACTCGAAGCGCGCGCCGCGATCCACCGTGCCCTCGGTGACCCGCTTCGCCTCGCCGTGGTGGACGCGCTCGCGCTCACGGACCTCACGCCATCCGAGGTAGAGGCCCGCTTCGATGTCCAGTCGAACCTGCTCGCCCACCATCTCCGCATCCTCGAGGAGGCGGGACTCGTCGCGCGGGCCCGGTCACAGGGCGACGGCCGTCGCCGCTACCTCTCGCTGCGGCGCGATGCGATCGACCTCGTCGCTCCACGGCCGCCGCACCTGCGCGCAGAGCGCGTCGTGTTCGTCTGCACAAGGAACTCCGCGCGGTCGCCGCTCGCCTCCGCGCTCTGGAGCGACCTGGTGACGGCCATCCCGGCGACCTCCGCCGGGACCCACCCGGCGGAGGAGGTGCACCCGTTGGCCCTCGAGGCCGCGCGCAGCGCCGGCGTCACGGTCGCCCATCGTCCTCGGTCGCTCGCGGGCCTGACGCGAGCGGGCGACCTGGTGGTCACCGTCTGCGACCAGGCGCACGAGGAGGCGCCGGGCGCCCTGCACTGGTCGATCCCCGACCCCGTCCGTGAGGAGCGCCCGGAGGCGTTCGCGCAGACGGTGGATCAGCTCCGCGACCGCATCCAGCAACTGGCCGAGCACACGATCCCGGCGTGGGCACGCCCGGGCAGGGGGGGTACCGATGACTGAGAGCTGGCTCGATCGCGCCGCCGACGACCTCGCGGTGCAACTGGGCGGCCGCGTGCCGGCCGCTACGATCCTCCGCTACGTGGAGGAGGCAGCAGCCCACCTGAAGGCGGTCTCCGCCGTCGACACGTTCATCCCGGTGCTGGCGACGCGGATGGCGCGCGAACGAGCCGAGGCCCTGGGCCAGGCGGAGGGGTTGATCGAGAAGCACGTGCCGGAGGTCCTGTTCGTCTGCGTGCACAACGCGGGGCGCTCGCAGATGGCCGCCGTGCTGACGAAGGCGATGAGCGGCGGCCGCGTCAGCGTCCGCTCGGCAGGCTCCACACCCGCCCGCGAGATCAACGCCATGGTGGTCGAGGCGATGGCCGAGGAGGGACTCGACCTCGCACAGGAATTCCCGAAGCCCCTCACGGACGAGGCCGTCCGCGCCGCGGACGTGGTGATCACGATGGGCTGCGGCGACGCCTGCCCGGTGTATCCCGGCAAGCGCTACCTCGACTGGCAGATCCCGGACCCGGCCGGACAGCCGCTGGACGTCGTCCGCTGGATCCGGGAGGACGTCCGGACGCACGTCGCCGGCCTGCTGGGCGACCTCGGCGTCGAGGTGGTGGCCACGGAATCGAGCCGCGCGTGACGTCGCTCGGACGGGCATGCGCGGCGGAGGTCGTCGGCACGTTCCTCCTCGTCCTGTTCGGGACGGGATCCGTCGCGGCGGCGGTGCTCACGGGGGCGCAGGTCGGGATCTGGCAGGTCGCGGTGGTATGGGGCTTCGGCGTCACGCTGGCGATCTACGCGACCGCCGCGGTCTCCGGGGCGCACCTCAACCCGGCGGTGACGCTCGCGTTCGCGCTCCTGCGGCCGGCGGCGTTTCCGCGTGCCCGCGTGCTCCCCTACTGGGGCGCGCAGCTGGCGGGGGCGATCCTCGCCGGTGCGGTCGTCCTCGCGGTCTTCGGCCCGTTCGTCGACCGCTTCGAGGAGCAACGTGGCATCGAGCGAGGCGAAGCAGGCTCCGAGGCTTCCGCGATGGTCTTCGGCGAGTACTTCCCGAACCCGGCGGTCTTCGGCACGGGCGCGGAGGCAGAGGAACTCGTCGGCCCACTGATGGCGACCGCCGTGGAGGCGCTCGGGACCGGCGTGCTGGTGTTCCTCATCTTCGCGCTCATCGACCCGAGGAACGGCGCTCGTCCACAGTGGATGACGCCGTTCTTCATCGGCTTCACGGTCGCCGTGCTGATCAGCCTGTTCGCGCCGATCACGCAGGCGGGCTGGAACCCCGCCCGCGACTTCGGCCCGAGGATCGTCGCGTTCCTCGCCGGATGGGGTGAGATCGCGATCCCCGGCCCGCGCGGAGGCTTCCTCGCCTACATCGTCGGCCCGCTCGTCGGCGGCACGGTGGGCGGGGTGATCTACGACTGGACGATCGGACGTGCGCTCCCGCTGGAGGAGCCGGTGCCCGCGGAGGCCTCGCGGGGCTAGTCCGCGACGAGACGCACGATCGGCTGGCCCTGGCGGAGGACGAGGACCTCGCCGTGGCGCCCCCGCGCGAAGCCGACGATCGGCGGCTCGATCTCACCCACGATGCGCGGAAGCGCCGAGGGTTCCTCGGTCTCGAGCGCCCAGATCGTGCCCCGGCAGAGGTCGGCGTAGAGATAGTCGCCCGTCACCGGGAGCTCCGTGCCGCGGTAGACGAAGCCACCGACGATGGCGCACCCATCCGCGTGGGAGTACCAGGCCACCGGTGGGATCGCGTCGACGCCCTCGCAGGACTCGACGCGGCACTCTGGCCCCTCGAATGCGCTCCAGCCGTAGTTGTGCCCGGCGCGGAGGACGTTCACCTCCTCGGCGTCGTTCTGGCCGACGTCGCCACCCCACAGCTCGCCGGTCGCCTCATCGAACTCGAAGCGCCAGGTGTTGCGGACGCCGTAGGCCCATACCTCGGGCAGTCCGCCGGGCTCGCCGGGGCGCGTGTCGACGAATGGGTTGTCGTCCGGCACGAGGTAGGCGCCGGGCTCGCTCGTGACGTCGAGACGGATGACAGACCCGAGTAGCGTCAGCGGGTCCTGGCCGTACTCGAGCGGGTCCCAGGCCGCGCCACCGTCGCCGAACGAGACGTAGAGCATCCCGTCCGGTCCGAACCGCATCGCCCCGCCGTTGTGGTTCTCGAACGGCTGGATCACCTCGAGGATGGTCTGCCCCTCGGTCGACCCGAGGGTGTAGCGGGCCACCACGTTCCGCAGCGGCGACGGCGCCGTGTAGTGGACGAAGTAGGCGCCGGTCCGGTCGAACCCGGGGTCGGGCGCGACGGCGAGCAGGCCGAGCTCCTCGTGCCCCGTGGCGATCGCGCCGGAGAGGTCGAGGATCACCTCGGCGTCGCCATCCTCGCGCACCCGGAGCACCTCGCCGGACTGCTGGGCGAGGAGGTACGCGCCATCCGGCAGCGGCACGAGGTCGACGGCCAGGTCGAAGACTCGCCCGCCGAACACCTCCTCAGAGGCGAGGTGGCCGTCGTCCCCGCAGGCGCCGAGGACCGCGACTGCGAGCACGACGACCAGCGGCCCGAGCGGGCGAGCAGAGCGGATCATCGATGGGCTTCCTGGTGACCAGCGAAGTATGGGCGTACTCGCGGAGTCTTGTGCACCTAACTTCGCCAGTATGTAGGGTCTATCGCCTATGAACGAGGAGTTACTCAGCGAAGCGATCGCGGGAGGCTGGCCGGACGGGCACGCCCCTGCCGGAGCGCCCCCCGCGACCGTCCGCCAGGCGGCCGCCCTGGCCCTTGCCCGCCTCGACGCGTGGCAGGCGGCGACGCTCGCGACGTTCGCCGTCGCAGTCCTCGTGCGCGGACGGCATGTGCTGCTGGCCGGGAGCCCCGTGAACGACGGCGGGATGTTCGCGGCGATGTCCACCGACATCCAGCGCGCCGGATACGCGCTCCCGACGGTCACGAGCTACAACGACGCCGGCATCCCCTTCGCCTATCCGCCGTTCGCGCTCTACCTCGCCGCGGCAGTCGAGGACCTGACCCCGCTCTCGATGGCGGATGTCTACTGGCTGATCCCGCTGGTGGGCGCACTCCTCGCGGTGGTGGGGTTCCACGCGCTCGCGCGCACGGTCTTCCGGGACCGCGCCACGGTGCTGACCGCGACGGCGGCGTTCGCGCTCGTCCCGCGCTCCTTCGAGTGGCTGGTGATGGGCGGCGGGCTCACACGCGGCCTGGGCCTGGCCGCGGCGCTCGGCGCGATCGCCGCCTTCCGGTACGGGACGCTGCACCGAGGCCGGCGCTGGGTCACCCTCGCCACGCTCCTCGCCGCGGTCACCCTGTTGTCGCACATGGAAGCAGCGGTGTTCCTCGCGAGCGGCGTCGCCCTCTCGGCGCTGGAGCGGCGCGACCGCTGGACGCTCGCCGCGTGGGTGGGCGCCGCCGTAGGCGCGATGGTGCTCGCCGCACCGTGGTGGGGAACGGTGCTCGTCCGCCATGGCGTGGAGCCGTTCCTCGCGAGCGCGGAGCACGGCGGCACGCTGCTCTCGACCGGCCGGGCGCCGCTCTGGATCTGGCAGACGGTCATCGACCCCGTGTTCACCTCCGAGCCGTTCTTCTCCTTCGTCGGGGCGATCGGCGCGCTGGGCGCGCTGCTCGCACTCTCCCACGGCCGCTGGATGCTCCCGGCCTGGTGGGCGCTGATCATCGTGATCCACATGCGCTCGTTCGCGACGTTCTCCGTCGTGCCGACGGCGCTCCTCGCCGGCTACCTCGTCGTGCAGGTCGGCCTGCCCGCCGCCCGAGAGGCGATGCGGCGAGCGCCGCGACCGGCGGCCGGACGCTGGCGGGTGGGGCTGGTCGGCGCCGCCGTCCTCGGAATCATGCTCTACGGCGCGCTGGAGCCGAACCGGGGCGAGGCGCGCTTCCTCCGCCCGGTTTCGGAGGGCGATCAGCTGGCGATGAGCTGGATCGCAGCACGGACCCCGGAGGATGCCCGCTTCCTGGTGATCCCGCGCCGGGAATGGTTCGGCGACCGCGAAGGTGAGTGGTTCCCCTATCTCACCGGGCGGGAAAGCCTCGCAACGCCACAGGGGCTGGAGTGGGTGGAGGGCGAGTTCGACACGCGCGTGGCCCTGCACTCGCTGGCCCGCTCGTGCGCCCTCCAGGGGGCAGAGTGCGTCGAGGCATTGGCCACCGAAGCACTGGCCACGGAGGCGCCGTTCACGCACCTCTACCTCCCCGCCGGCTGCTGCCGCCCGCTCCGCGACGCGCTGCGCGATGATCCTCGTTATGTCGCTCGCTACCTCGGCCGGGCGGCCGTCTTCGAGCGCGTCGCCTTCCCGACGAGCTTCCCCGTCGAATGACGCAGGGGAGAGGACGGAGGCGCATCCGGCGGTAGGATCGAGGGCGACCGCGGTGCCGTCCTTGCGCGGAGGGGTGCCGGAGCGGTTGAACGGATCCGTCTTGAAAACGGACGTCCTCGCGAGAGGATCGTGGGTTCGAATCCCACCCCCTCCGCCATCATCCTGCGCATCGCGACGCGACGCTGCACGCTCAGCGCGCTGAGGCGCCCTCCACCGGCGGCTCGTCCGCGAATTCCTCGAAGCCCAGGGGCGACATCGTGTCGATGGGATGTGCGAGGGCGTCCCGCGCCGGGCCGCGCGCGGCGACCGTCTGCACCAGCACGATCGACCAGAGGACGAACTGCAGCGCGACACCCACCGCGGTGAGCCAGAGACCCAGCGTCGCGAACGCGACGCCGGACACGCCGAGCACCACGACGATCGTGCCGGTGGTGAACAGCGCCGGCTTCACGCGCGAGAGGATCGTCGGAATGATGCCGGCGGCGATCACGAAGCCGCCGACGGCGAGCACCACGTCCTGCCACGACATCGGGGTGAGCTCCGACCGGCGGATCCGCCGCCACGGCCAGCAGTCAGGGGCGCGGTCCGCGCTCGACGATCATCGCGTGCCGCGGTGGGGAAGGGAAGCGGTGCGCCAGGGTGCCGCTACGCCGCGCGCGCGAGGCGCACGGATCGATGAGCGCGTCCGTCCACGCACGTCATCACCTTAGAGAGGTCCGAGAAGAGCTCGAACTCCTGCTGGCAGTCGTCACACCGGACGAGGGGGCGCGAGGCGAGTCCCTGCTTCATGTGTTCAATCTTGATCATCGGCCGTAAAGCAATCATGAAGCGCCGGTTTCTGCCGTATGAATCCAGTGCTGACTTCCCGGACAGGATCGGCGCCCCCGACCGGACAGGAAGTAGGGGCTTTCCCGGAGAACGCCAACGGCCTGCTGACCGATGATCCCCCTGAGCCACTCTGAGTGAGCCGTTCGGTGAGCCACGCGGTACGCCAGGTGGTGAGCCCGCGCGAGCCGGCGGCGGGTGCCGTCCGAGGGCGGCCAGCACGAATGGATGCGGTTGCAGGTGGACGGCAACGCCGAACTCGGGATGCTGATCGCGGAAGTGGCCGAGCTCCGGCCCCTGCCGGCGGTGGCAGTGCGTGCGCTCGAGATCGCCGAGGGCGAGCAGTTCTCCGCGCATGAGCTCGCCCAGGCGATCTCCGCCGACCAGGCGCTGACCGCGAAGCTCCTCCGGCTCTCCAACTCCGCCTACTACGGCTTCCCGCGCCGCATCACGACCGTCCGCGACGCGGTGGTGCTCCTGGGATTCCGCGCCGTCCGCTCCGCCACGCTCGCCTCCTGCGTCATCGACACGCTCCCCGGCGGCCAGGTGCTCGACCCGGCGACGGCGTGGCGGTACTCGGTCACGGTGGGGCTGCTGGCCGAGGTGCTGGCGCGCGCGACCCACACCCACCAGGACGAGGCGTTCACCGCAGGCGTGCTCCACAACATCGGCCGCCTTGCGCTCGACCAGCACCGCCCCCGTGAGCTCACCACCTCGAGGAACCTTGCCCGGCAGCAGGGCATCACCCTGCCCGAAGCGCAGCGGCTCGTGCTCGGCTACACGGACGCCGACCTCGGGGGCGCGCTGGCGCTTCACTGGAACTTCCCGGACGCCCTCGCGGATTCCGTGGCCCATCACCACCTGAACGTCGACGCCCTCCCCAATCCGCAGTCGGTGACGGCGTTCGTCATCCGCGCTCGCCTCTTCGCGCGTGCGAACGGCATCAACGACGGCTTCGACGTCCCTGAGGAGAACCCGAAGGCCGACACCGAGTGGAGCGCCGGGCGCGTGAACGCCGCCCTCAGCCAGAGCGGCGGGATCGACGGCATCCTGGAGCGCGTCTCCGCGTTCATGCAGAGCACGCGCGGCTAGCCCGCACCAGCGAGGAGGGCGCCTGCAAGGCCGCCGCTACTCGATACCCGCGAGCGTCTGCCAGGCCTCGGCGGCCGGCTTCGACGTCCCGTCCGCCGCCGAGAGCCCGAGCGACTCGAACGTGGGGCCGACGGCCGGGGTGTCGTACGCCCAGACCCACATCATGAACTCCGGGGAGAGCGGCGCGACGAGGGCGCCCAGGCGACGGATGAACTCCGCCTGCTCCTCCGGCGTGCCGCCCAGCCCTTCGAGGCTGGAGCCGACGAGCGGCAGGATCGGCGCCGATGGCCACCCCAGCTCCGTGAAGCCCACGGGGCGGTCCGTGTGCTCGACGATCGCGGCGTAGTAGTCCGCCGGCAGCGCCGCGGGGTCCTCGGCGGCGAAGTACGGGTACGAGGTGAACGCCACGAGGTCGAGGTAGGGTGCGGCCTGCTCCAGCGGCGACCAGTCCTCGGCGCGCTGCTCCCCGGTGATGAGGTCGCGCCCGAGCAGGAACTCGTACTGGAACGTCGCGAAGACGCGCGTGCCGGGTGAGACCTGGTGCACGGCCGCGACGAGCTCAGGCAGCGCATCCACCCACGCCGTGAACGCCTCCGGCGACTCCTCCCACACGCGGTTCACCTCGTTCCCGACGCCGAGGTAGTCCGGACGGTACTCAGCGACGAACGCAAGGAGCCCGCGGGTGAAGGCGTCGCGCTGCGCGGGATCGGAGAAGTCGAATGCGACCTCCAGGCCGCCGTCGACGTCGCGGTGGAAGCCGGTGACCGGGAGCACGTCTAGGCCAGCAGCGAGGCCGACTTCCTGGTTCTCCGCGAGATCGCCCAGCTGGGAGTAGTTGCCCACGGTGCCGCCGAGGCCGGGCAACGCCGCGAAGAAGGCGAGCCAGTCGGCATCCGAGGACTCCGGGAAGTGCGGCGGGACGAGCCCCGCGATGCCGTAACGCGTCCCCTGCGGACGGACGCTCACACCCGCCGCCGTCGCGGTTACGACCGGCTCGGCTGACGTCGTGGTGGTGGGCGTGCCCATCGGCGCGGTGGCCGTCTCGCTGGGCACGGCCGTGGGGGGCGGCGAGGGCTGCGCGTCGGCGCCACATGCGACGATGATCGCGAGGGTGGACGCGAGCGCGACGGTCAGCCATCGGTGGATGGTCCCAGAGTGCCGCATCCGCAAACGCTAGCCCGAATTCGCTACCGCGGCTACGCGCGGGATCTGGGCATCGCCCGGTGATACTCGAAAAGCCTGATCCGCGGCACGGACAGGAATCCCATGAACGTCCTCGTCTTCGGCGCCAGCGGCTACATCGGAAGCCACCTCGTCCCGCGGCTCGTCGCCGCCGGGCACGCCGTCCGCGCGACCTCCCGCAACGCCGAGGCGCTCGTCGGCCGTGGCTGGGAGGCCGTCGACACGGTGAGCGCCGACGCGCTCGACCCCACATCGCTGGACCGCGCGCTCGCGGGGATCGAGGTCGCGTACTACCTCGTCCATTCGATGGCGTCCGGGCCGGACTTCGCCACCCGTGACCGGCGGGCGGCCCGGAACTTCCGCCGCGCCGCCGAGCGCGCGGGAGTCAGGCGCATCGTGTACCTGGGCGGCCTCCAGCCGGGCGGCAGCCAGAGCGAGCACCTCGCGTCGCGGGAAGAGACGGGCGAGATCCTGCGTGACGGATCGATCCCGGTGACCGAGCTGCGCGCCGGCATCATCGTCGGCGCGGGGAGCGCGGCGTTCGAGGTGATCCGCGACCTCGCGTTCCATCTCCGCGTGATGGTCACCCCGCGCTGGGTACGCTCCCGCACCCAGCCGATCGCCCTGGACGACCTCCTCGCGTACCTCGTCGGCGTGCTCGATGAGCCGCGGACGGAAGGCGCGACCTTCGACGTCGGTGGCCCGGACACCCTCACCTACCAGGACATGATCCGCACGTTCGCGGAGGTCGCCGGCGCGAAGGTCACGATCATCCCGGTGCCCGTGCTCACTCCACGCATCTCCTCCTACTGGCTGGACCTCGTGACGGCGGTCCCCTCGAACGTCGCGCGCCCGCTGATCGACGGACTGAAGCACGACCTGCTGGCCGACACGGCGGCGATCCGCGCGCTCATCCCCCTCGAGCTGCGGAGCTACCGCGAGGCCGTGGAGCGGGCGCTCGCGATGGAGCAGGCCGGGGTGATGCCGGCGCGGTGGCAGGAGGGCGCCCTGGTCTTCCGGGCGGGACGACCCGACATCGCGTTCTACTCGCGTAGCGACGGCGGCGAGGCGGCGTGCGAAGCGCCCGTCGAAGCGGCGTGGCACGCGATCGTCTCCATCGGCGGCCGCCACGGCTGGCCGGCGTTCGAGTGGCTGTGGCGGCTGCGCGCGGCGTTCGACCGGCTCATCGGCGGCGTGGGGTTCCGCCGCGGGCGGCGCGACCAGAACGATGTCCGCGTGGGCGACACGATCGACTGGTGGCGCGTCGTGGCCGTCGAGCCCGGCCGCCGGCTGACCTTGCTCGCTGAGATGAAGGTGCCGGGCGCGGCCGTCCTGGAGCTGGAAGCGCTCCCCGGCGCGACGCCAGGCAGCTCGCGCATCTCCGCGCGGGCGTACTTCCACCCGGCGGGGCTCTGGGGGCTGCTCTACTGGATCGCGCTCGTCCCGATCCACGGGCCGATCTTCCGGCGGCTGGCCCAGGCGGTCGCGTCTCGCGCCGAGGCGGAAGCTACCGAGGCCGCGCGAGCCGGCCGCTAGCGCGCCGGCGCGAACTCCTCGGTCCAGGCGCGGAACGTGCCGCGCCCGCCGGGGCCGCCGGGCGCCGTCTCGATCCACCCGACGGTGCCCGGGACGCGGAACGAGGCGTAGCCCTGCCCGCCGTTGATGAAGTGGACGCCGTGCGCCACCTCCGAAAGCGGGACGTGGATGTGCCCATACGCGAGGACATCGATCGCGCCGACCTGTTCGACGGGGAAGTCCGGCAGGAGTTCGTGCAGCTGCGGCTCGATCGTGCCCCAGGCCGGGTGCGTTACCGCGATGCGGACACCATCGACCTCGATCACCTCGCGGTACGGCAGGGCCTTCCGCAGCTCGACCGGGTCGGAGTTCCCGTGCACGACGACGGCCTGGCGGGCCTCGCGGCGGAAGCCCTCGACGACCTCCATCCCCACCCAGTCCCCGCAGTGGATGGCGATGTCCGCCTCGCGGACGAGCGCGCGCAACTCCGGGGAGACGTGGTCCCACTGGTGCGCGTGCGTGTCACCGATGACGAGGATGCGGGTCATGTGCGGTTGGTAGCACGGCAGCGAGATTGGTGCGACTGAGTATCGGTTGAGACCGCTGCTCAGCCGCGCCTCCCGCCCCTTACCCGTACACGCCGCGGTAGGACGCCTCGCCGAGGACGTGGCCCTCGATGGCGGCCCGGAACTCCTCGAGCGTCGCGCCCGAGGGTAGGTCGAGCATGGTGTTGAGCTCGTACACGGTGATCACGTACTCGTGGCGCTCGGGCGGGCACGGGCCGCCGTACCCCACCTCGCCGAAGTCGTTGGAGCCCTCGACGGCGCCAGCGGGGAGCGCGCCCTCCGGGATCATGCCTGGCTCGACGTTCCACGCGAGCCAGTGAAGGAACGGCTCGCCGGAGACGTCCGGGTCGTCCATGACGATCGCCAGGCTCTGCGTCCCGGCGTCGAAGCGGGTGAACTCAAGCGGCGGTGAAAGGTCCTCCGCGTCACAGGTGAACATCACCGGGATCTCGCCGCCCGGCTCCCACGCCGGCGAGGTGACCGCGAACGGCGCCGGCGGGACGCCCTGTCCGCCCGTGGGCGTCGAGGTGGCTTCGGCCGTCGGGCTACCGGCCGACGGGGTCGCCGTGGTGTCCGCTGTGGTGTCCACTGTGGTGTCCACTGTGGTGTCCGCTGTGGCGGCCGCCGCCTGCGGCGTCTCGGTCGCCTCGACGTCCTCGTCGCCAGCGCACCCGGCTACGGTCAGCGCGAGGAGCAGCGATCCCACCAGCCCGGCTCCGACGCCCGCGCGGCGCATCCCCAGACGAAGCCCAGCCAGCATCGAGCCCTCCTCGGATCGCCGCCCAGCGAAACACGGGGTTGAGTCACCTGGCGATGAGTATCGAGGCGTCCGCCGTCAGGTTCGAGGGACGAACGGCCGCCCGGCGGCAGGCGCCCGAGCGGCCGTGAGCGCGTGCGCGGGACGTCAGGACGCGCGCGTGCGGGAGCGGTCGACGTCGAGGACCTCGACGGCGAGCGGGCCGAAGTACTGGATGTCGTGCCCGCCGTGCGCCTTGAGGATCCCAGCGCCGCGGCGGCGGACATCTTCGTCGCTACCGTCGAAGGCGACCACCACCTTGCCCGAGCGGATCGCCTCGTCGTAGTTGGTGAGGTCGTCCAGGTCGGTCATCAGGTGCTCCACGGAGCGCGAGGTGACACCGGTGACCCCGTGGACGGTGCCCTCGGAGTCAATCGCCGCGGCGCCCAGCTCACCGTGGTAGAGGTTCACCGCCGGCTTGAACTCCTGCCGCCGCAGGTCCCGCACTGCCTCGGCGGCCTGGGAGCGGGTGTCGAGGATCGCAAGCACCTGCTGCTCCGGGTAGGAGACGAACGGCACATCGGCGTCCGCGGGGATATTCGGTCGCGGCTTGGTCATGCGCGTGAGCAGCACGAGCAGCCCGCCGACAGCGACCAGCACGATCCCATGGATGTGCGACACGGCGCCCCACAACCCGCCGTCCACCGGCAGCGAGACGACGATGCCCGCCAGCGCAAGCACGGCGGCTGCGATGTAGGTCCACTTGAAGGTCATTCGGGTCCTCCCCCTGGGTCGCCTGCTGACCTCAGGCTGGGGGAACGCCGCCGGTGCCTGCATCAAGCCGGGCGGGCGGGGATCGCAACCTCGTTGCAGTGGGGGCGAATCCGGCGCCCCTTGGAGATTTGCCCCGAGCGCGACACGCACGGCCTGCCACTGACACACCTTCGGCACCCAGTGCGCGTCACCGTGCCGCGCATGACCTCCGACGAGACGCGCCACTCCGTGCTCCGCAGCAACCGGAACGCCCTCTGGGGCGTCATCCTCGGCGCGATCCTCATCGTGGCCGTCCTCGGCCTCAGTGCGCTCACGTGGGGCGCGCTGCTCCTGATCCCCGGCGTGCTCATCGTCGGCGTCGCGCTCGCGGGGACGCTGTGGGTGATCGGGTTGAAGGGGACGCGGAGGTAACGGCACCCTGGGACGGCCTCGCGGTGGGGAGGCGTCCAAACTAGCCCCCACCGACCTCGGTGCTACCATCGCGCGGGCCGCCGACGGCGGCCCGTTCGCACGTCCCACACCCGACCGCAGTTCGCACCCACGACGGATCGAGGCGTCATGAAACTTCACGAGTACCAGGCCAAAGAGGTCCTCGCGCGCTTTGGCGTGCCCGTGCCGAAGGGGCGCGTCGCGCGCACCGCGGACGAGGCCGAGGCGATCGCGAAGGAGCTGGGAGGCCGCGTCGTCATCAAGGCGCAGGCCCACACCGGCGCCCGTGGCAAGGCTGGCGGCGTGAAGGTCGCTAACGACCCGGCAGAGGCGAAGCAGTACGCCGCCGAGATCATTGGCATGACCCTCGTCACGCACCAGACGGGCCCGCAGGGGCTGCCGGTCGGCTCGGTGCTCGTCGAGGAAGCGATCGACATCGACCGCGAGATCTACCTCTCGGCCGCCATCGACAACTCGCCGGGGCGCCCGGTGCTCATCGCCTCCTCCCAGGGCGGCATGGACATCGAGGAGGTCGCGGCGAAGTCGCCCGAGGCGATCGTGAAGACGCACATCGACCCGGCGTGCGGCTTCCAGCCGTACCAGGGGCGCCAGCTCGCCTTCGCCGTCGGCCTCGGCGGGGAGCACCTCAACGCGGCGTCGGCGCTCATCGGCAACGTGGCGCGGGCGTTCCTCGAGAGCGACGCGTCGATCGTCGAGATCAACCCGCTGGTGGTGACGAAGGACGGCCGCATCCTGGCCGCCGACGCGAAGTTCTCGATCGACGACAACGCGGACTACCGCCAGAAGGCGTTGTTCGAGCTCCGGGACCGCTCGCAGGAAGCGGACAAGGAGCTGGAGGCCCACGACGCGGGCATCCAGAACTACGTGAAGCTGGACGGCTCGATCGGCTGCCTGGTGAACGGCGCCGGCCTCGCGATGGCGACGCTGGACGCCCTGAAGTTCGCCGGCGGCGACGCCGCGAACTTCCTGGACATCGGCACCGCGAACAGCCCGGACGCCGTGGTCTCCGCGCTGAAGATCATCGGCAGCGACCCGGACGTGAAGGCCGTGCTGGTCAACATCTTTGGCGGCCTCGCGCGCACCGACATCATCGCCGAGGGGACGATCCAGGCGATCAAGCAGGGGCACGTGACGCAGCCCGTCGTCGTCCGGCTCGCCGGCACGAACGTCGAGCTTGGCTCGAAGATCCTCGACGAGTCGGGGCTGGACCTCGGCCGCGCTGACGGATTCGCCGAGGCGGCCCGCATGGCCGTCGAAGCCGCCAAGTAACGAGACCTGGAGAGAGGACTACACCATGGGCGTCCTGATGGACGAGAACAGCCGAGTCGTCATCCAGGGCTTCGGCGGCGCCGGCCAGCGCGAGGCGATCACTGGCCGAAACTACGGCACGAACATCGTCTGCGGTGTCACGCCCGGCCGCGGCGGCCAGACGATCGAGGGCTTCGAGGTCCTCAACACCGTCCGCGAGGCGGTCGACAAGTACGACGCGAACATCTCGCTGATCTTCGTCCCGGCGCCGTTCGCCGCGGACGCGATCCTCGAGGCGGCGGACGCCGGCATCCCGACCGCGATCTGCATCACCGAGGGCATCCCGGTGCTGGACATGATGCGCGTGAAGCGCGCCCTCAGCGGCAGCAAGACACGGCTCATCGGCCCGAACTGCCCGGGCGTCATCAACCCCGCCGCGCGTTCGCGCGCCGGCATCATGCCGGTGGACGTCTACCTCCCGGGGAACGTCGGCGTCATCAGCCGCTCGGGCACCCTGGTCTACGAGGCCGTGGACCAGCTGACCCGCCTTGGCATCGGCCAGTCCGGCTCGGTGGGCGTCGGCGGCGACCCGATCATCGGCACGTCGCAGCGCGAGGCCCTCGAGCTCTTCGAGGCGGACCCGGACACGGCGGCCGTGGTGCTCATCGGTGAGATCGGCGGCACGGCCGAGCAGGAGGCCGCCGAGTACATCAAGACGATGTCGAAGCCGGTGGTGGCGTTCATCGCCGGAGCGACGGCGCCTCCGGGCCGCCGCATGGGCCACGCCGGCGCGATCATCGCCGGCGCCGCCGGCACCGCCGCGGCGAAGCAGGCCGCCCTCCGCGACGCGGGCGCGGCGGTCGTCGAGAACCCGGGCGACATCGGCTCGACGATGCAGCGCGTCCTCAAGGAGCGCGGGCTGGCGTAGCCGCCCGACTCAGGCTCGCATCGAACGGGGCGTGCCGCTGGCACGCCCCGTCTTCGTCTGGCGCACGAGCCGGTCGAGGGCGTACCCCGTGACCGCGCCCGGCGCGAGGCCAGTGCCGAGACCGGTGGCGAGCGCGAGCGGGATCACGACCGGAAGCGGGGTGTCCTCCGTGATCGCCATCGGGACGAAGAACGCCCACATCAGGCCGACTGCCCACCCGGCGGTGTTCGCGGTGATCCAGAGCCACGAGCGGCCCACGTGGCCGCGGAGGGCGAGCCACTGCGCCGCGCCCAGCAACGTCCCGCAGGCGACGCCGAGGAGCAGCATCAGCGGGAGGTAGTCCTCGAACGCAGCGTCATCCGGGAGGACGGCCATGAACACGCCAGCGCCGAGCGCCCATGCGAGCAGCGCGCCCGTGGCGGTGGCGGCGATCCAGCGACGCGCGGGCAGGTCGGGGAGCGCGTGGCGGAGGACTCGCGACTGCGCGTAGCCGACGACCGCGCCCTCGCCTGCCCCGGAGGCGAGCATCGCCGCGGTGAGCAGGATCAGCAGCGTCGTCCCGGGATCCGCGGGCGTCAGCGTGGAGGCGACGCCTGCGAGGATGCCCGCCCCGCCGAGCCCGACGATCTCGCCGAGCACGGTCACGAGCGTCCAACGGAGCCAGAGGGGGCGCGACGCCGTCCGCGGGTGCGCAAGCATGCGTCGATCTTCCTGAGCCACCCGGATCCACCCGACGGTCGCGAGGCCCGGCGCCAGCGGGACGTAGGTCCGGCTGAATTCGGTATGCTGTCCGTGGATGAGTGACGTTCTGATGCGCCCCGCCTCCGCCGGTTCCGGCGACCTGACCCGGCTCAATGCGATCCGGGTGGGGGCGTCTCTTCGGAGCCTCGGCTCGGAGGAGCCACCGGAACGCTGACTCCTCGTACGCGGCCAGACCCGGAGGCGGCCAGGTCCATCCTCGTCGCCCAGAGCCAGACCTCGTAGCTGAGTAAGAGCCCAAACCCGATCGTGCTGCCGATCCTGCTTGCCCTGCCCCTCGCGGCGGCCCTCGCCGTCGCCGTGCTCGCGCGGACCGTGCCGGGCCGCACGCGCCTCCCCGGCGCCGCGATGGCGCTCGCCTCGCTGGCCGCGTTCGGCCTCCTGCTCTCGCAACTCCCGACCATCCTCGACGGCGAGGCGGTGCAGGTCGCGTACGGGTGGGTCGAGGCGCTCGGGTGGTCGTTCGCGTTCCGCCTGGACGGGCTGTCGGCGCTCTTCGCCCTGCTCATCACCGGCATCGGCACGCTGATCGGGTGGTACGGGCGCGCCTACATGGGCGAGGATGCGCGCAACGCGCGGTTCTTCGCCACGCTGCTGATCTTCCAGGCCGGGATGCTCATCGCCGTCCTCGCGGACGGGTTTGCGGTGCTGTTCGTTGGCTGGGAGATCACCTCGATCTCCTCGTTCCTGCTCATCGGCTTCTCACACGAGAACCCGGACGCGCGCCGCTCCGCGCAGCACGCCCTGCTCGTTACCAGCGCGGGCGGCCTGGCCCTCCTCGGCGGCCTGGTGCTGCTCGGCGTGGCGACGGAGGAATGGCGCTTCAGTTCGCTGACCGCCGAGCTCGTTGCCGATGCCGACCAGGCGCTCGTGACCGGCGCGCTCGTCCTGGTCCTCCTCGGCGCGTTCACGAAGTCCGCCCAGTTCCCGTTCCACGGCTGGCTGCCCGGGGCGATGACGGCGCCGACGCCGGTCTCGGCGTACCTCCACTCCGCCACGATGGTGAAGCTCGGGGTCTACCTGCTCGCGCGGTTCCAGCCGTCGCTCGGCGACCTCGCCCTCTGGGGCGCCGTCCTGCCGGTCGTCGGCGGCATCACGATGCTGCTGGGCGCGGTGCTCGCGGTGCGTGAGCGCGACCTGAAGCGGCTGCTCGCCTACAGCACGGTGAGCGCGCTCGGGTGGATGGTGCTGCTCGCCGGCCTCGGCACCACGGACGCACTGAAGGCGCTCGCGGTGACCCTGGTCGCACACGCCGCATACAAGGCGTCGCTGTTCATGACCGCAGGCACGATCGACCACGAGACCGGCACCCGCGACCGCCTCGCCCTCGGCGGCCTGCGCGGCGGGATGCCGCTCCTCGCCGGGTCTGCCGGGATCGCGGCCGTCTCCATGGCGGGGCTGCCGCCGGCGCTCGGCTTCCTCTCGAAGGAGACGACGCTCGCCGCGGCGTTCGAGGAGGACGGCGGCTGGCTGATCGCCAGCTCGGTGGTGGTGATGGGCGCGCTGACGCTGGTCGCCGCGTACGCCGCCGGCGTGGCGCCGTTCCTCGGTGGCGCGACGAAGACGCCGAAGCACGCGCACGAGGGCCCGCCCGGCCTGTGGGCGCCGGTGGCGATGCTCGCCACCCTGGGCATCGTCGCGGGCGCCGCGGGGCCGATGCTGCTCACGCCGTTCCTCGACGAGGTCGTGACGGCCTCCTACGGCTCCCCGTATGAGACTTACCTCACCTTCTTCACCGGCTTCGATGCGATCTTCGCGAGCAGCGCGATCGCGATCGGCGCCGGGGTGGTGCTCGCGCGCTGGCACCGCGCCATGCCGGCGATCCCGTGGCTGTCGATGAACACGACGGCGGTGCTGCAGGGCCTCCTCGACGGCCTCGCCACCCTCGCGGAGGTGGTCGAGCGCCGCACGCAGCACGGCTCGCTCCCGGTCTACGTGGCGACGGCGATCGCCGCCGCGGTCGTGCCGCTGCTGGCGGTCACGGCGCACGCCGGCCCGCTCGCGAACGTGGAGATCGAGGGGGACCCGCTCGTCGCGGCGATGGCCGTCGTCGTGGGGATTGGCGCATTCGCGGCCGCGCGATCGCAGACCCGCATCCGCTCGGTCGCCGCGCTCGGCGCCACCGGGTTCGGGATCACACTGATCTTTCTCTACTTCGGCGCCCCGGACCTCGCGATGACGCAGGCGCTCGTCGAGACGCTGACGGTGATCCTCTTCATCTTCGCGTTCCGCTACCTCCCTATCCGGCGCGGACCGCAGGACCTCCGACGGCACTACAGCGCGCTGGCGATCGCGGGCGTGGCCGGCCTCGCCACGACGGGGCTGACGCTGCTCCTGGTCGCGGAGGGAAGCAGCAGCCACCTGCGCCAGTTCTTCGAGACCGCGTCCTATCCCGAGGCGCGTGGGACGAACGTGGTGAACACGATCCTCGTGGACTTCCGGGCGCTCGACACGCTCGGCGAGATCAGCGTGCTGGCGGTCGCGGCGCTCGGCATCCTCGCACTGCTCCGACTGACCGGGCGCTCCGCGAGCCGCGTCGAGACGGGCGGACACCCGCAGGTGCTGCGGACCGCCGCCCGGGGGCTCCTGCCGCTGCTGGTGGTGTTCGCGTTCTTCCTCTTCCTGCGCGGCCACGACCAGCCGGGCGGCGGCTTCGTCGCGGGACTCGTCGTGGCGGCCGGCGTCGCCCTCTACGCGATGGCGTACAACGCCCGCGATGCGCGGCGGCTGCTGCGCGTCCCGCCGAGGACGTTCATGGCCGCCGGCCTGCTCGTAGCGGTGGCGTCGGCCGCGTTCGGGACGTGGGAACACCCGCTGCTCACCGGCCAGTGGACCACGATCGCCCTGCCCGCCGACGGGGAGCTGAAGGTCGGCACGCCGCTGTTCTTTGACTTCGGCGTCTTCCTGGTCGTCCTCGGCGTCGCGAGCGCGCTCGCCACGGCGCTCCTCGAGGAGCAGCGCTGATGGAGGTGCTGCTCGCCCCGGTCGTCGGCCTGCTGTTCGCATGCGCGGTCTACATGCTGCTGCAGCGGACGCTGGGCCAGGTCATCATCGGCCTCGCGCTGCTCTCCAACGCGGCCAACCTGTTCATCTTCGTGGCCTCCGGCCTCGGCAACGGCCGCGCACCGATCGTCGACTCCGCGGTAAACGCCACGCCCGAGGGCGCCGCCGATCCCGTGCCCCAGGCGCTGATCCTCACCGCGATCGTGATCGGCTTCGGCGTGCTCGCGTTCTTCATCACGCTCGCCTACCGCGTCTACCGCATCACCGGCACCGACGACCTGGAGGCGCTGCCCGCGGCGGACTTCCCCGCCGGCGAGGCGATGCAGGCCTATGAGTCCTCCGCCGTGGATGCGCCGGCCCCGCCGGCCGGAGCCACCGAGGTAGCGCGATGAACTGGTGGCTGGTCCTCCCGATCGCGCTGCCGTTCCTCGGCGCGGTGCTCGGCCTCGCGGCCTTCGGGCACGACCGCGTGCAGCGCGTCCTCGCTGTCGCGGGGGCGGCCGGTCAGCTCGTCGCCGCGATCGGGCTGACGCGCCTCGTGGCTGACGAGGGCATCCAGGCGATGCAGGTGGGCGACTGGCGCGCGCCCTTCGGCATCACCCTGGTGGCAGACCACTTCAGCGCGCTGGCGCTCCTCGCCGGCTCGATCGCTGGCGGCGCGGCGATCGTCTACGCGGCGATGACCGTGGACCGACGCCGGGCGCGGTTCGGCTACTTCTCCTTCGCCGGTATCCTCACGGCCGCCGTGGCCGGCGCGTTCCTGACAGGCGACCTCTTCAACCTGTTCGTGTGGTTCGAGGTGATGCTCATCGCATCCTTCGTCCTGCTCGCCGTGGGCCGCCGCCCGCAGCAGGCCGCCGGCGCGACGACCTACGTCACGCTGAACCTCGTGGCCTCCGCGACGTTCCTCACGGCGGCCGGCCTGGCCTACGCGCTGACGGGGACGCTGAACTTCGCCGACCTCTCGGTGCGGCTGGCCGAGGTGGAGCAGCGCGAGCTCGTCGCGGCCCTGGCGATCCTGCTGCTGGCGGCGTTCGGCTCGAAGGCCGCGGCGTACCCCCTCTCCGCGTGGCTGCCGGCCTCGTACCACACGCCCGCGCCGGACGTGTCCGCACTCTTCGCCGGGCTGCTGACCAAGGTGGGCGTCTATGCCGTCGCGCGCAGCGTGACGCTGTTCTTCCCGGAGGAAGCAGTCATCCATGACGTCGTCCTGTTCGGCGCCGGCGCCACGATGGTCGTCGGGGTGCTCGGCGCACTGGCGCAGTACGACATGCGCCGCCTGCTCTCGTTCCACATCGCGAGCCAGGTCGGGTACATGTTTATGGGGGTCGGCCTCCTCACCCCGCTCGCGCTCGCGGGCACGACGTTCTACATGGCGCAGCACATGGTGACGAAGACCTCGCTCTTCCTCGTCGCGGCAGTGGTCGAGGAGCGCCGCGGCACGGACGACCTGAAGGCGCTGGGGGGCCTCTACCGGACGCACCTGCCGCTCGCGCTCGTGTTCGCGCTCGCCGCGCTCGCGCTCGCCGGCATCCCGCCCTTCTCCGGCTTCGTGGCGAAGTTCGCCCTCGCCCGCGCGGGCATGGAGGTCGACGCGTGGCTGATCGTCGGCGTGTCGCTCGCGGTGAGCCTCTTCACGCTGCTCTCGATGGTGAAGATCTGGAACGAGGCGTTCTGGAAGGCCCCACCGGCCGACGGCAACCTCGCCGTGCCGGTGGCCCTCCCGACGCCCGACGACGACCTCGGGCGCGCCAACACCTTCTACCGCGGCGCGGCGATCCTGCTGCCCGCCGCGGTCCTGGCCGGGGTCAGCGTCGCGATGGGCCTCGCCGCGGGCCCGCTGTTCGACCTCGCGATGAGCGCCGGCGAAGAACTGGCGGACCCGAGCCGATACATCGAGGCGGTCCTCGGCGGCGCGGAGCAGGCGCGAGCGGGGGGCGTGCGATGAACGCCTTCGCATGGAACGCGCTGCTGGCGCTCGCGTGGATGGCGATCACGGGGTCGTTCACCGCGCCGAACTTCGTCCTCGGGCTCGCGGTGGGATTCGTCGCGCTGATCGTGACGCAGCGAGTGCCCGGCGTCCCGCGCTACTCCGGCCGCTCCTGGAAGATCGTGAAGCTCGCGGCGTTCGTGGCGTGGGAGGTGCTCCTCGCCAACTACCGCGTGAGCCGCGACGTGCTCACCGTGACGCGCATGCGGCCCGCGCTGATCTCCGTGCCGATCCGCTCACGCACGGATACCGAGGTCACGCTGCTGGCGGCCCTCGTCACCCTCACACCCGGCACGACGGCGATCGACGTCAGTCCCGACGGGCGGCACATGCTGGTGCACGTGACGAACCTCCCGGACGGCGGCCCGGAACAGGCGCGGCTCGACGTCATCGAGGGGTTCGAGCGCCGGATCCTGGAGGTGCTGCGATGAGCGAGGCGGCGGACGCGATCCTCCTCGTCGTGCAGGTCCTCATCGGCGTGTCGCTGCTGGCGACGCTGATCCACCTGCTGCGCGTGCGGACGCTGATCGGGCGGGTCGTGGCGCTCGAGGTGATCGCAGCGATCACGGTGGGCGGAGCCGCGCTGATCGCGATCGTCCAGGGCGAGACCGCCGCCATCGACGTCGCGCTTGCGGTCGGCCTGATCTCCTTCACGGGGACGGTCGCGTTCGCCGCCTTCTTCGAGGGGTGGCACATCGATGACTGAGCTGATCGCGTCCCTCGTCGCGCTCGCCGGGGCGTTGTTCCTCGGCCTCGCCGCGCTCGCCCTCCACCGCATGCCGGACGTCTACGGCCGCCTCTCGGCCACCTCGAAGGCGGTAACGCTGGGTGCGACGCTGCTGCTGGCGGCCGCGGCGATCCACACGCGCGAGCCCGGCGTGACGGCGCGCGTGATCGCGGGCATGGCGTTCCTGCTGCTCACCTCGCCCATCGCCGGACACGTCCTCGGGCGAGCCGCGTGGAGGGCGGGCGAGCCACCCACGGTCGTGCACAGCGAGGACTTCCCGACCGGGCCGGGCGCGGAGGACGGGCCATTCGGCCCCGAGGAGTCCTCGGGCCGGACGGTGCGGCGCCGGTAGCATCGCCTTGCCGCCGTGAGGCCCGCGCGAATACGATCAGGCTTCGCGCGGAGGGGTCGCATAGTGGCCTAGTGCGGGCGCCTGCTAAGCGCTTGTCTCGGGTTTTCCGGGACCGAGGGTTCGAATCCCTCCCCCTCCGCCACCTCGCGACTCCGGTCACGCCGCGGACCGCAACACCCACCACCCACCGGGGGCAAGCCATGGCCACCTTCCACATCTGGACGCTGGGCTGCCAGATGAACCAGGCGGACTCGCTCAAGCTCGCCGCCGGCCTGGAGAAGATGGGCTACCGCGCCGTCGAGGATGACGCGGACGCGGACCTCGTGGTGATCAACACCTGCTCCGTCCGACAGCACGCGGAGGACCGTGCCTACTCCCGCATGGGCGTGCTGAACAAGCGGCGCCGGGAGGGACAGCGGGTCTCCATCGCCGTGATGGGATGCATAGTCGGGCCGAAGACGGACGACCTCCGAAAGCGCTTCCCGTTCGTCGACGCCTGGGCGCGCCCCCAGCAGTTCGAGCCGATCCTCCAGCTCGCCAGCGATGCCCGTGACACGTCGGAGGGCGAGCTCGGCAACCTGATCCCGCTGGAGGCCGTGAGCCGGGGGATGCAGCGCACCTACGCGCTGCCGTCCGGCCCCACGGCCTACGTGCCGGTGATCCACGGCTGCGACAAGTTCTGCACCTACTGCATCGTCCCGCTCCGCCGGGGCCGCGAGGAATCCCGGGACGTCGACGACATTCTCGACGAGGTGCGCTTCCTCGCCGAGCACGGCGTGCGCGAGGTCACGCTCCTCGGCCAGACCGTCGAGGCCTACGGCCATGACCTGCCCGACCTCCCGGACGGCTCCCGCCCCGACCTTGCGACGCTGTTCGCGGGCATCGACGCGATCGAGGGCATCCAGCGCGTGCGGTTCCTCACGTCCTACCCGAAGGACATGACGGACCGGATCGTGGAGGCCGTGGCGTCGCAGCCGAAGGTCTGCGAGTACTTCAACATCCCCGTGCAGTCGGGCTCCGACACCATGCTCGAGCGGATGCGCCGCGGCTACACCGTCGCGGAGTTCGAGGAGCGCGTGACGAAAATCCGTTCGCTGATGCCGGACGCCGCGATCGTGACTGACGTGATCGTCGGCTGCCCGGGTGAGACCGAGGCGGAGTTCCAGGAGACGCTGGACCTCCTCGAGCGGATCGGCTTCGACACCGTCCACGTCGCGGCATACTCGCCGCGGCCGGGCACCTACGCCTCCCGCAAGATGGAGGACGACGTCCCGGCCGAGGTGAAGCGCGCCCGCCTGCAGGCGGTGGAAGCCGTGCACAAGGCCTCGTCCGAGCGCATCAACCGCGCCCTCCTCGGCCGCACCGTCGAGGTGCTCGTGGAACAGGTCGAGGACGGCCGCGCCTCGGGCCGCACGCGCAGAGGCCAGATCGTGCACTTTGGCTACGGCGGTGAGCGCGGCGACCTCGTCGATGTGACGGTCGCCCAGGTCACGCCGTGGTCCGCGCAGGGCCACGTCGCGGGCGAGCTCTCGCTCGCGGTCGTCTCCTAGCCACGCCAGCCGGCAGTCTGCCCGTCGGCTAACCTCGATCCGATGGCATCCGACAGCCCGTCACCCGTGGTCGCGACGATCGTCGTCATCCTCGCCGTGCGCGAGGGGCGACTGCACGTCCTCCTCGTACACCGGTCGGGCCCGCCCGAGGAGGACCGCTGGGCGCTGCCGGGCGGGCGCTGGGATGGCGTCGAGGATCTCGAGACGGCAGCAACGCGCGTCCTCGAGCGGGAGACGGGCGTCACGGACCTCTACCTGGAGCAGCTCTTCACCGCGAACTCCCTCGACGCGACCGGCCCGTCGCTCGCCGTTGCGTACTTCGCGCTCGTGGAGCCTTCCACAGTACGCCTCCGGCAGGAGGAGGCGTGGCGGCCGCAGTGGCACGCCGTCGAGTCGCTCCCCGAGCTGGCGTTCCGCAACAACGAGGTCATCGAGCAGGCGGTCGCCCGCGTCGGGGCGAAGCTCGAGTACACCAACATCGCCTACGGCCTGCTGCCGGAACAGTTCACGTTCCGCGATCTGCACGAGACCTACGAGGCCATCCTGCGGAAGCCGCTGGACCGGCGGAACTTTCGGAAGCGGATGCTCTCGATGGGGATCATCGAGCCAACCGGGGGCACGCGGCGGGAAGGGGCGCACCGACCCGCGCGGCTTTATCGCTTCACCTCGCGGGAGCCGGTCTTCCTCTAGCGTCGGCGTCCGACGGTCGGGCCTTACCGTCCCCCGATGGGTCGCCGCAGCAGGCGGGGGCCGGCCTGCGCCTCCCGGCGCAGGCGTGCCAGGCGCTCGCTCACCTCGCCCAGGGCTGTCTCGAGGTCATCGAGCGGGTCGGGCCCCGTCCGAATCCCGAAGATCGTTCCAACGGCATCCTTGGCTCGGCGAAGTACCGAGCGCCGGTCTCGGGGCATTTCGCAGACTTTCCCAGCCGCCCTAACACACCCTGACTATACAAAGGCCCTATTACTCCCGAGTGACAAAGCAATCACGTCACTGCGAGCGTCAGCACGAGCCGCGTCGCAGTTCACCGCGGCCAGGTCGTATCGCCGTCCGTGGGCTTCCACGACGGCCGACCTCTCAGGCCGATGATCGAGGGCGATAGGATCGGGCGATGGTTGCGAGCGATGACCTGACCTTCGGCGTCCTCCCCGGCGGTTCGACACCGGAGGAGTTCCTCGCCGCCTGCCAGGCCGCGGAGGCGCTCGGGTACGACTCCGCCTGGGTGGGAGACCACGTGCTCTGGCCATCGTTCTGGCCGGAGCCACTGACCATGCTGGCGGCGGCGACCGCCGTCACCGAGACGATCCACCTCGGCACCGGCGTACTGCTCGCAGCGCTGAGGCGCCCCGCTCCGCTCGCCAAGCAGACGGCGACGCTCCAGTGGCTGAGCAACGGGCGCTTCCGCCTCGGCGTCGGCGCCGGGGGCGAGTACCCGAAGGAGTTCGAGGCGTCCGGCGTCCCGCTCGCTGAGCGCGGCGCCTACCTCGACGCGACGCTCGAGGCGCTCCGGGCGCTCTGGTCGGGCGACGAGGTCGCGCTCCACAACGCCCAGATCGACGTCGACGGCGCGCGGCTCGACCTCCCACCCGACCCGCCGATCCCCGTGTGGGTGGGAGGACGCTCCATCGCCGGGCAGCGTCGAGCGGCGCAGTACGGCGACGCGTGGATGCCGTTCGTGATCTCGCCCGAGCGGTTCGCCGAGGGGTGGGCGAACGTCCAACGCCGGGCGGCGGACTTCGGACGCGACCCTGCCGCGATCCGGCCGGCGCTCCAGCTCTGGGGCCAGTTCGACGATGACCTCGCGGAGGCGCTCCCCGTCATCGCGGCGCGGATCGAGGCGACCTATCGCGTCGACTTCGACCGCTTCGAGCGGTACACGGTGTATGGGGACGCGGAGATGTGGGCGGCGCGACTCCAGGAGTTCATCGACGCGGGCGTGCGCCACTTCAACATCGTGCTCGCCGGTGGCGACCGGCTGATGCAGCTCACGCGCATCGCGACGGATGTCATTCCGCGGCTCCGGGGCAGCTGAACTACTCAAGGCCGATCGGTCAGTAGACTGGCGCGATGACCGGAACGGACAGCGCCGCGTGAGTCAACCCGCCCTCGACGGGCCGCTGCGCCCCCGCATGCCGCTCGCGGCCCGCGTCCTGCCCAGCCGTGTCTTCTACGGCTGGTACATCGCCTTCGGCTGCGCGGCGATGATGATGGTCGCGGGCGGGGTCGGGTACTACGGCCTGGCGGTCTTCCTCGAGCCGTTGCAGGAGGAGCACGGCTGGTCGAACTCGGCCGTGTCCGGAGCGACGAGCTGGTTCTTCCTGGCCGGCGGGATCGTCGGCGCCGTCCTGGGCCCCTACATCGACCGTTACGGCCCGCGCGGCTTCCAGATCGCGGGCGTCCTCATGACCGGCGGGCTCGCGATGCTCATCGGCGGGGTGAACGAGCTGTGGCAGCTGTACGTGCTCTACACGCTCATCGCGGTCGGCAACGGACTCGCCTCCGCTGTGTCGATCAACGCCATGATGTCGCGCTGGTGGGTACGACGGCGAGCGAAGGCGATGAGCATCTCCGCGACGGGCATCTCGCTCGGCGGCGTCATCCTCACACCGCTCGGAGCGTGGATGGTCGAGGTCGGAGGGTTGCAGCTCGCAACACCGGTGCTCGGCACGGCGGTCCTCCTGGTCGCGCTGCCGGTCGTGCTGTGGGTGCTGGTGTTCGACCCGCGCGAGATGGGCCTCCTGCCTGACGGCGACCGCACGGTCGAGGAGGCCGAGGCAGCAGTGCGGAGCACCGGCCGGCAGCACCTTTCGGCGGAAGCGCAGTTGCGCGTCTGGACGCGCCAGGAGGCGATGCGGACGGTGTCGTTCTGGGCGATCCTCGTCGGCTTCGTGCTCATCCTGATGTCGCAGACCGGGTTCGTCATTCACCAGATCGCGTTCCTGGAGGACCGCCTTGGCTCGCGGAGCGCCGCCGCGTTCGCACTCTCGACGACCGCCCTCGGGTCGATCGTGGCGAGGCTGGTCGTGGGGCAGTTCGCAGACGCGCTGGACAAGCGCTGGCTGACGGCGGGGATCTTCGCCACGCAGGGGAGCGCCGTGCTGCTCGTGCTCGCGATCGACAACCCGATCGCGACCTACCTGTTCATCCTGCTGTTCGGCTTCACGATCGGCAACGTCTACATGATGCAGTCGCTCCTGACGAGCGACATCTTCGGCGTCGTCTCGTTCGGCTCGATCTTCGGGCTCATCCTCCTCGCCGCGCAGGCCGGTTCCGGGCTCGGCCCGTTCGCCGTCGGCGTGCTGGAGGACGCGACGGGGTCGTACACGGCGTCATTCGTGGTCACCTCGATCGTGACGTTCATCGCGGGCGGCGTGATCCTGCTCGCGCGCCCCATCGCCCCGCCGGTCGCAGAGGAGGCACGCGAGGCGGAGGCCGCCGGCTAGGGCTGCCGGCCGGGTCGTCAGGCTAGTAGAGCCCGGGCGATGCCGAGGAGCGGTCCACGAGCGCCTCGAGGTCCGCGAGGTAGGCGCGGACCTCCTCAGCCGTCGCGCCGAGCGGCTCCGCGACCTCGAGCGTCGCGTTCGCGGCGAGACGGATGCTCACCGCGTTGAGGGAGGCCGCCGGGAGCCCCATGCTCATGGCGAGCCGCCGTTGCGACAGCTCGTACCGCTCCCGCAGCGGGCGATAGGTCTCCCAGTAGGCGTCCGCCCCCAGGCGATCGAAGAGCGCGCCGCGCAGGTTGGCCTGGCGCTCGCGGTCGGCCGCCACGTGCGCGCGGATCACCCGGTCGCTCGGCTCCACGTCGAGGGCGAGCGTCCGCGCATACGGCGCCGCGAGGATCGCGGCACGGCCCGCGAGCACCACCGACCGGTCGTAGCGCGCCTCCACGGCTTCGATGGCCATGAGCCGTTGTTGGAGGAGGCGCAGTTCCTCAGGCGATACGCCCGTCACCCGGCCGGCGAGCATCCCGGCGCGGTGTCCGCGGGCAACTTCGAGGTCGACGCGCAGCGCGGCCAGTTCCTCGAAACTGACCGGGACGCCGTCGACAGTCATGGCGAGCTCGGGGCTCGCGTCGACGGGGCGGGGCCAGGCCACGAGGCCGACGACGATCGCGGCGAGGGCGACGAGCAACCGCGCCGCAGCGCGGTCGTACAGCGTGGGCGGGTTGGGGACGTGGGCCATGGCGGGAAGTCGGAGAGAGAGGCGCCGCGAATGGGGAGGGCGCCCCGGCTGTCTTCGACACTACCGGGGCGCGTTCGGCGCTGGCGTTTCGCCCCGGGATCGGGCGCGATGCGCGTGTGCCGAAAGCGTTGCAGCATCTCCACAGAAGGCGGCGGCCGGGCGCTGTATCAGCGTTGACCCCGGGCGCTGACTAAGCGTAAGGTGTACGCGAACTAGTTTGTGTACGAAGTACGCAAAGTCTCGTGCACGGACACCTCGGCCGCGCAGGACGCCCCTCATCGAGGACGCGCCGCGCCAGCCGGATTGGACCCCCACCATGACCACCACGCCCGTCGCCGCGTTCCCCGTACCGCAGCTCCAGTGCGAGACGGACACCGGCATCCAGACCATCCCCCTCGCCGACGAGATCTCGTTCGGCTCCTGGCAGCCGGAGATCCCGGAGCGGTACTGGAAGATGGACGCCGAGGAGCTGACGCGCCGCATCCGCGCGGCACGCGAGACGCTCGGCAGCGAGGTCGTGATCCTCGGGCATCATTACCAGCGCGAGGACATCGTGCAGTTCGCCGACGAGCGCGGTGACTCGTTCGCGCTCGCGCAGTACGCCGCAGAGCGCGGCGACTCGAAGTACATCGTGTTCTGCGGCGTGCACTTCATGGCGGAGGCCGCGGACATCCTCCGCGCGGACCACCAGCGGGTGATCCTCCCAAACATGGAGGCCGGCTGCTCGATGGCGGACATGGCCGCCGAGCCGGATGTGTGGACGGCATGGCGCGAGCTGGAGGAGTTCTTCGGCAGCACCGAGGACATCATCCCCGTCACCTACATGAACTCGGCGGCCAGCCTCAAGGCGTTCTGCGGCGCGAACGGCGGCGTGGTCTGCACCTCCTCCAACGCGGAGAAGGTGCTGGAGTGGGCCTTCGAGCGAGGCAAGCGCGTCTTCTTCTTCCCGGACCAGCACCTGGGCCGCAACACCGGCCACGCGATGGGCATCCCGCTCGAAGAGATGGTGCTGTGGGACTGGCGTGCCCCCGCGGGGAGCCTCGGCCGTTCCACGCCGGAGGCGCTCGATCGCTCGCGGATCATCCTCTGGCAGGGTCACTGCTCCGTGCACCAGCGCTTCTCGCTCGCCCAGATCGAGCAGGCGCGCCAGCAGTACCCGGACGTGAAGATCGTCGTGCACCCGGAGTGCCGGTACGACGTCGTGCAGGCGGCCGACGCCAACGGATCCACGGCCTTCATCGCGAAGTACGTGGCGGAAGCCCCCGCGGGCTCGGTCATCGGCGTGGGTACGGAGATCAACCTCGTGTCACGGCTGGCGAAGGAGAACCCGGACAAGACCGTGTTCTGCCTCGACCCCGTGGTGTGCCCGTGCAGCACGATGTACCGCGTGCACCCCGCCTATCTGGCATGGGTGATGGAGTCCCTCGTGGCGGGCGAGGTGGTCAACGAGATCCACGTGCCGGAGCAGCACCGCCGCGATGCGAAGGTCGCCCTCGACCGGATGCTCGCCCTCAAGTAGCGGCAGCGCCGCGCCATCCCCCGGACCATCAAGAGGTGATCTAGGCAGGCCCTCCCGCGTGGCGTATAACGCGCACGCGCCGAGGGGCCCGCTGCTCCCCACCGAGCGCTAGATCGAGGGGACGAGCGTGCCGCGACCGAAGATCTTCCAGACGATGGACGAGGCCCTCGCCGACGTGGCGGACGGCTCGTCGATCATGATCCCCGGCTTCGGGCCGGGCGCGCCGATCAACCTCCTCGCCGCCCTCTGGCGGCAGGGCGCCACCGACCTCACGACGATCTCGAACGGTGTCGGCTTCGGCGGCTCATCCGAGGAGCTCCGCGGCCAGGGCGACCTCGTGGAGGCAGGGCGGGTCCGCAAGGTGATCGCCGCCTTCACCGCATCCACACGGCCGTCGCGCGTCGGGACGGCGGAAGGCCTCATCCGCAGCGGGCAGGTGGAGGCTGAGCTGCTGCCGCAGGGGACGCTCGCCGAGCGCATCCGCGCCGGCGGGGCGGGCATTCCGGCGTTCTACACCCCCGCCGGCGTCGGCACGCGCCTCGCCGAGGGCCGGGAGACGCGCGTCTTCGACGGCCGCGAGTACCTGCTCGAGACGGCGCTCTTCGCGGACTACGCGTTCATCCGGGCCTACCAGGCGGACACCGCCGGGAACCTCGTGTTCCGGCGTTCGGCACGCAACTTCAACCCGATCATGGCGATGGCCGCCCGCTGCACCATCGTCGAGGTGGAGCAGCCGATCGTCGAAGCTGGCGAGATCGACCCGGACCAGGTGCACACGCCGGGCATCTTCGTGCACCGGCTGGTGCACATCCCCGTCGGCGGGGTCCTGCGCGTGGCGCGGGCCTCCGGCACGGTCGTCCGACAGACCGACGAGCCCGAGACCTTCCCACGCGTCCCGGCCGAGTAGCCGCGACGATCCGACCAGACCGCGATTCGAGGAGCACGGACATGGCAGACGACGAGAAGCAGCCCCTCACCCGTGACCAGATGGCGGCGGTGCTCGCCCAGCACATCGGCTCGGGCTGGATCGTGAACCTCGGGATCGGCATCCCGACGCTGGTCTCCAACTTCCTCTACCCGGACCAGGAGATCACCCTCCACGCCGAGAACGGCGTCATCGGCTACGGCCGCGTCGCCGGCGAGGGCGAGGAGGATCCGGACATCGTGAACGCCTCCGCGGTCACGGCGGTCACGCTGGACCCCGGCGCCTCGATCGTGCACCACGCGGACTCCTTCGCCATCATCCGGCGGGGGATGGTGGACGTGACCTGTCTCGGCGCGTACGAGGTGGCGCCGGACGGCTCCTTCGCGAACTGGAAGACCACCGACGACGAGTGGGCCCACCTGGGCGGCATCGGCGGGGCGATGGACCTCGCGGCATGCGCGAAGCAGGTCTACCTCGCCATGGAGCACACCACCCGGGACGGCCAGCCGCGTCTGCTGGAGAAGTGCAACCTGCCGGTGACGGCGCCCGCAGGCGTCACACTCGTCGTGACCAACCTCGCGGTGGTGGCGGTGCGGGACGGCCAGTTCATCCTCGAGCAGCACGCCCCCGGCTACACCGCCGAGGAGATCCAGGCGGTGACCGGCGCGCCGCTGGTGATCAGCCCCGACTTCCGGCAGGTCAGCGTCTAGCCTCCGCCCGGACAGCAGCCGGGGAGTCCTGGGCGCCGGGGTCCCAGCGGACAGCCTCCGGTGGCGCGCACTGGACGCGAATCAATGCTACGGTGGATGCACGGCGAGTACCGCCGTACTCCTCTAGGCCGCTTCCTGGTCGTTACATCCGAGCTTCCACGTCGCGTCTTGTTGGATTGTCTAGTTGGTCGGCCGCCCGTCACGGGTGGCCCGTTGCCGGCTTGCGCCGGCGTGGAGCATGCGTTTCTTGAATCAGCGAATTTATGTTGGCAACCTTCCGTTCTCGGCTCGCCAGGAGGACGTGGAGAACCTGTTCGGTGAGTTCGGCGAGGTGATCTCGGTCGCCCTCCCGAACGACCGCGAGACCGGCCGCCCGCGCGGCTTCGGCTTCGTCGAGATGTCGAAGGAAGACGCCACCAAGGCCATCAAGGCCCTGGACGGCAAGGACTTCGACGGCCGCAACCTGCGCGTGAACGAGGCGGAGCCTCGCGAGGAGCGCCGCGGCGGCGGCGGTGGCGGTGGCTACCGCGGCGGTGGTGGCGGCGGTTACGGTGGCGGTGGTGGCTACGGCGGCGGTGGCCGCGGTGGCGACCGTGGCGGCTACGGCGGCGGTCGCGACCGCTACTAGGCCTCGCTCGCAGTAGGGACTGAGCCCCCAGCCTGAGCGATGCCGCGGCCCTCGACGTTCGAGGGATCGGATGCCGGTACAGCCGCAGTTGTGAGCACAGATCGAGAGAGCCCGGGCAACCGGGCTCTCTCTGCGTCTTCCCCGCTGCGTCTTCCCCGCTGCGTCTTCCCCGCTGCGTCTTCCCCGCTGCGTCTTCCCCGCTGCGTCTTCCCCGCTGCGTCTCCGCTGTGTCTTCCGTACCGGCGCCGCCGGCGGCAGTAGCATCAGCCGATGATCGCCCCGGAGCCGATCCTCCCCCGTGCCGTCCAGCGTGCCCTTGCGAGCGAGCTCGGCGCCGTCCTGCCGGCGGGGTGGGCGGCACGGGTGGCCGTGGCCGGCACAGGCTGGGATGTCGTCGCCTGGCGCGTTCCGGCCCTCGACGGCGACTGGCTCGTCCGCGTCCCCCGCCACGACGGCGCCCTCGACCCCATCGAGGACCAGACCTGCCTGATGCGGGCCCTCGTCGCGAGGGGACTCCCGGTCCCGACGGAGCCGCGAATGCTGCGCGGTGCACAGGGACGTGCCCTGGCCGGGGTGTACCGCTTCGTCGACGGAGGCCCCGCCGTCCCCCGCGGATCGGCCGAGCGCGACCGCCTCGCTCGGCACCTCGGCGCGTTCGTGTCGCGCCTGCACGCCGTGGATCCGGCGACGCTCGAGGGCTGCCGGGTGCGCCGTTACCAACCCTGGCGCGACGAGTTCGCGCCGATGGTCGAGCGGGTAGCCCCGACACTCCCGTCGGGGACGGCGGCGTGGCTGCGCGGGCGGGCGGAACGGCTCGCCGAGCTGTCGACGCGACTCCCGCCGCTCGTGCTCGTCCATGCCGACCTCAAGCCGAACCACGTGCTCCTCGACGGGACCGGGGCGATCGCTGGCGTGCTGGACTTCGAGGGCATCCCGGTCACCGATCCTGCGTTCGAGTTCTCGCGCATCGCACAGAACTGGGACGCGGGACTCGCGCGCCGGGTCCTCGCGCACTACGCGCTGCCCGCCGACCCCGAGCTGATGGTGCGCGCCCAGGCCTACCTCGACTTCGACGTGGTCGCGGTGCTCGACAGCGCGCTCCGACGCCCGGACATGTCCGGTTGGGTACCGCGGGCGCGCCGCATGCTCGGCGCCAGGGCGTCGGCGCAGAGCCGTCGCGGTGGCCAGCCGGCGGCACCTGCCCTCGCGGCAGCGGCGCCAGTCAGGACGGCGATTGACGCCCTGTGACCGCGGGCCTAACCTCGTCGCTCAGCTACTTTGTGTACGAAGTACGCAAAGTCACGAGGGACCTCATGGCCGACTCCCCCGCCTTCCGCTTCGAGCGGTTGTACCCGCTCCGTCACACGGACTCGTTCGGCGGTACCCCATTCGTCCATGGGGGCGTCCTGCTCGCCCTGACTGAGATCGCCCTCGACGCCTATGACGGCGAGGCCGGCATTCCCAGCCACCGCGATGTCCTCCGCTTCCAGTCCGGCTCGGAGGTCCGCTACCGTTCGCCCCTCCGCTGGGATGACGCGGCGATCGTGCGCCTGCGCTGCACCGAGCTGCGCCCCGGGCGTCTCACCTTCGAGGCGGAGGTGGCGGCTGCCTCGGACCGTCGCGTGGTCGCCCAGTTCACGCACCGCTACGCGACGATCAACGCGCAGTCCGGCAAGCCCGAGGTTCCAGCGGACTGGGACGCCATCGTCCGCGCGATCCAGTCGTACGACGTCGACGCCGTCGTCCACGACGGCGTCGAGGCGCGGCGATGACTTCGCCCCGCCACACCGAGTACGACCTGGTCGTCGTCGGATCGGGGATCGCCGGGCTCTACGCGGCGCTCCAGGCGCACGAGGCCGGCGCGCGCGTGCTGGTGGTGACGAAGGGCGGCATCGGCGAGGCGAGCACGCGCTACGCGCAGGGCGGCATCGCCGCCGCGGTCGGTCCCGACGACGACCCCGCCGACCACCTGAAGGACACGATCGACGCCGGCGCCGGGCTGGTGGACGAAGAGGCCGCGCGCATCCTCTGCTACGAGGCGGCTCCCCGCATCGCCGACCTCGTGCGCTACGGCGTGAACTTCGACTCCAGCAATGGCGAGGTCGCGCTGGGCCGCGAGGCGGCGCACTCGCGCGCCCGCATCCTCCACGCGCGCGGCGATGCGACCGGGCTCGAGATCGAACTGTCGCTGTCGACGCTGGCGCAGCGCGAGATCGCGATCCTCGAGCACACCTTCGCCACGCAGATCCTCGTGGAGGGCGGACGGGTCAGCGGCGTCGAGGTGTTCGTGCGCGCGGAAGGCCAGCGTCGCGTGTTCGGCGCGCCCCGTGTGGTCCTCGCGACCGGGGGTGCCGGGCAGATGTACCGGACGACGACGAACCCACCGGTCTCCACAGGCGACGGTGTCGCGCTCGCGTACCACTGCGGCGCCGAGGTCATGGACATGGAGTTCACTCAGTTCCACCCGACCGCGCTCGTGCTGCCCGGGCGGCCGGTCTTCCTCATCTCGGAGGCGGTCCGCGGTGAAGGCGCGCACCTCTTCAACACGCGCGGCGAGCGCTTCATGCCGCGGTACGACCCGGAGCGGGCCGAGCTCGCCCCGCGCGACGTCGTCGCGCGGGCGGCGCTGAAAGAGATGATCGAGTGTGGGGCGGACCACGTCCTGCTGGACGTGACCGCGCACTCCGCCGAGTGGCTGACCGCCCGCTTCCCCTCGATCTACGCGCGCTGCCTCGAGTCCGGCCTCGACATGGCGAGGGACCGCATCCCGGTTTCGCCGGCCGCGCACTACACCATGGGCGGGGTCCGCACGAACACCTGGGGCGAGACCACGCTTCCGGGCCTGTTCGCCGTCGGGGAGACCGCCTGCACGGGCGTCCACGGCGCGAACCGCCTGGCGTCGAACTCGCTCCTCGAGACCGTCGTCTTCGCGCACCGCGCGGTCGAGCGGCTCCTCACGCCGCCCGACCCGCCACCACCGCCCGAGGCGGAGACCGTCGACGCGATCGAGCTCGCAGCGCCGGAACCGGACGGCCCCGCTCCCACCACCGACGAGGTGAAGGAGCTGATGTGGCGCGAGGTCGGCATCGTGCGGACGGGCGAGGGGCTCCGGCGCGCCGCCTCCCAGCTGCGTCGGTGGGCCTCGGCGGTCCCGCAGCCCGAGGACCGCGAGGGATACGAGCTTCGCTCGATCCTCACGTGCGCCCGCCTCGCGACGGAGGCGGCGATCCGGCGCGAGGAGTCACGCGGCGCGCACTTCCGGACGGACCACCCGTGGCCGCGCGAGCAGTGGCGCCGGCACATCGTCTTCCGGCGCTCCGCCGGCAGCGCGGCCGCCGTGACGGCGGCCGCGGTAGAGAGCAGTCACCCATGACCGTGCCCCCTCCCCCCGCTGACGCGCTCGCGATGATCATCGCGGCGGCGCTCGACGAGGATCGCGCCTCGTACGATGTGACCACGCGCGCCCTCGTCCCGCCCGAGCAGGGCGGCGAGGCGACCGTGCTCTACAAGCAGGCGGGCGTGGTCTGTGGCCTGGACGTGATGGCGCAGGTCTTCCAGCAGGTCTCGGACGAGATCGAGGTCACCTCGGACTTCGAGGACGGCGACTGGGTGGAGGCTGGCACGGAGGTCGCCGAGGTGGCCGGCCCGCTGGCGGCGATCCTCTCCGGCGAGCGCGTGGCGCTGAACCTGATCCAGCGCATGTCCGGCATCGCGACGATGTCGCACGCGTACGTGCAGGCCGCGCGCCAGGGCGGATCGGCGCGGGTGGTCGACACCCGCAAGACAACGCCGGGCCTCCGCGCCGTCGAACGGTACGCGGTGCGCGTCGGCGGCGCGCACAACCACCGGAACACGCTGGAGGACGGCATCCTGATCAAGGACAACCACATCGAGGCTGCCGCCCAGCGTGAGCTGGACCTCGCGGGCGTGATCGCCCTGGCCCGGGAGCGCTCCGCGCACACCGTGCGCATCGAGGTCGAGGTGGTGGACGCCGCGATGGCGCGCGAAGCGGTGAGCGCGGGCGCCGACGTCATCCTGCTGGACAACATGACGCCGGAGGAGATGCGCGCGGTGGTCGCGGAGCATCGCGCCGATCCCGTCAACCGGCGCGTGCTCTTCGAGGCGTCCGGCGGGATCACGCTGGAGAGCATCGCGGCCGTCGCCGGGACCGGCGTCGACCTGATCTCGTGCGGTGCGCTCACCCACTCAGCACCCGCGCTCGACATCTCGCTGGACGTGCGCCCGGCCTGAGGCTCACCCTAGGTTGGACAGGGTTGCAGCGGGAGCGCACACGTGCAGGACGGACACCGACGGCACCGGGCCACGAGCAGCCTCGCCCTGCGGCGAGGTGATCGGCGCTCCCGCGCGCGCCTCGCTCCCCTGCTCGCGGCTGCCGTCGCGATCCTCGGCTTCGCCTGGGGCGCTGCCCCTGCGGTTGGGCAGTCCGACGCCGCCGAGTGGACGCTGGCGCCCCTCGGCCTGTTCGGCGACGAGCGCGTGGAGCTCGCGATGCGGCTGCAGATCGACGCCGAGGCCGCGGCGGCCACGGCCGGCGTCGCGCTCTCGTACTTCGGAAGCACCGAGGCGCCCGCCGGCAACGCGGCCGACCTCCTCGCGGCAGCGGGCGTCGCTGCGCCGGGTCAGGCCGCCGAGGGGCTCGTGATTGAGCGGCCCTGCCGCACCTGGGCCGCGGACGAGACGCTGGCGCCCGTCGCGACAGCGCTCGGCGCGGAGCTGTCCGAGGCCTGGGCGACCTACGAGGTTGGCTTCCCGCCGTGCGGGCAGACGGATGATCCGGCGCTGGCGGACATCCTCGTGTTCCCGGCCGGCGAGCCCCCGGCGGGGATCGACCTCCAGACGCCGCGCGGCGCAGGGAGCTTCCTCGGGTTCGCGCGGCCCGTGCAGGAGGGCGCCACGCCCGGCACGGGGGGAGGCGAGCCGACGCCTGCCGAGGGCGGCTCACTGGGCGAGGCGCAGGAGACGGGGGCCGTGGAGGTCGCCGTCGCGCTCGCAGCCGCCGCCGTGGTCCTCGGCGGCGGGCGGCTGCTGTCGGGACGGGTAGCCCGCTAGGCGCGGGACGGGCTGGGAGGGATCATATGAACCAGGTGCTCATCCTCACCGGGCCGCCGGGGGCCGGGAAGACCTCGGTCGCACTCGCCATCTGCGAGCGCTTCGACCGCATGCTGCACGTGCCCGTGGACGACCTGCGTCACTGGGTGCGCGCCGGCTACCGGCACCCCTGGGCGGGTGACGCCCAGGCCGCCGAGCAGCTTCGTATGGCCGCGGACGGCGCCGCCGCCGTTGCCCGCAACGCCGTCGGCTACCGCTACTCCGTGATCATCGACGACGTCGCGGTAGGCGCGGACGCGGAGATCTACCGGCGCGCGCTCGGCGGCATCGACGCGGAGGTGCAACTGGTCACGCTGCTCCCCTCGCTTGACCGCTGCCTCGAGCGCGATGCGACGCGCGTGGGCGCCTCGATCCCGGACCGCGTGCGGGCGCTGCACCAGGAGTTCACGAGCGCGATCGCGGACGGCCGCCAGCCTGGCGCGATCCTCGACACGACCGCGGACACGAATGCGCAGATGACAGCGGACCGGGTGCAGGACGCGATCGCGCGCGGGCTCGCGGTGCTGCTGACGAACGGGTAAGGGACGGCCGGGGGCAGCCCCGGCGATGGGACGACGACCGGCAATCGGCAAGAAGAAAGGGCCCGGCAGCTTGCCGGGCCCTTCGCATCACCGCGTCCCATCCGATCGGAGCGGGGAGCTCTCTATCGGGAACGGATCCTAGTAGCGGTCGCGGTCGCGGCCACCACCGTAGCCGCCGCGGTCGCCACCGCGGCCACCGCCGCCGTAGCCACCACCGCCGCCACCGTAGCCGCCTCCACCACCGCGGCCACCACCGCCGTAGCCGCCGCCACCGCCGCCGTAACCACCACCGCCGCCGCCGCCGCGATAGCCACCGCCACCGCCGCCGCCACGGCCGCCCTGCTCACGCGGCTGGGCCGGGTTCACGCGCAGGTTGCGGCCACCGAAGTCGGTGCCGTCCAGCGCGCGAATGGCCTCGTTGGCCGCAGCGTCCTCCATCTCCACGAAGCCGAAGCCTCGCGGGCGACCGGTCTCACGATCGGTCGGCAGAGCCACGCTGATGACCTCGCCGAAGCCGGAGAACAACTCCTCGACCTCTTCGACCGTGGCCGAGAAGGGAAGGTTTCCCACGTAAATACGCTGACTCAAGTGCAATCTCCACGCCGGCCGAGTGCCGGCAACCCACGACCGCCCGGGGCGGTCCAAACATTCCCGACAGTGCGCGCGTGGAGGCTCGGATGACACCAACAGCGGACTGAGGACGCCAGACCGGGATCTGGCGCGGTTCCAACGTATGCGACGGCAACTACCGCGTCGATAGACACACAGTGACAGTCTTGGCGCAATCCTGAGCCTAGTCCCGGCGGGGCCGATCGAGATCGGCCGAATCGAGCAGGATCGTCACCGGGCCGTCGTTCACGGCATCAACGAGCATGTGCGCGCCGAACCGCCCTCCTTCCACGCGCAGTCCCCGCTCCCGGATCGCCGCCATCACGCGCTCCACGAGCGGTGCGGCGACCTCCGGCGGCGCGGCGTCCGTGAACGACGGACGCCGTCCACGGCGGGTGTCGGCATAGAGCGTGAACTGTGAGACGACGAGCACGGAGCCCGCGATGTCAGTCACCGACTGGTTGAAGCGGCCAGCCTCATCCGGGAAGACGCGCAGATCGGCGACCTTCGCCGCGAGCCACTCCACCTGGCGGTCGCGGTCCTCCGGACCGATGCCGAGGTAGACCAGGAGACCGGCGTCGATCGCCCCGGTCGTCTCGCCGTCCACGGAGACGCGGGCCCGCGAGACGCGCTGGACGACGGCGCGCACGAGTGGGCGCCGCTATTCGGCGGCGCTCGTCGCCTTCTTGCTCTTCGACGAGGACTTCTTCGCGGCGGGCTTCGACTCGCCGGCGTCCGCACCCGCGGACTTCGACTCGCCCGACTTCGATTTCGCGCTCGAGGTGCGCGACCGAGACGAGGTCGAGGAACTGGAGCCGCCCGAGGCGGAGTCGGCGGCGAAGTCGCGGTCCGAGGTCTTGTAGTAGCCGCCCGCCTTGAAGACGAGCGGCGGAGCAACGGTCACGATCCGACGGGCGGGCTTTCCGCACTTCTGGCAGGCGTGCTCGGTCGGCGAGCCGAAGGGCTGCTGCAGCTCGTACTTATGTCCACCTTCGCAACGGTAGTCGTAGCGTGGCACGTCCCACCTCCGGCGCCCGAGGGCGATCGCGATGCGAGGATTTGTCGAGATGCGCATTCTACTCGCTCGCTAGCAGTCGGAGCGACAGTCTGCCAGCGAGATCGCCGGCCGCGTGCCGGGCCTCCGCCCCGCTTCAGGCGAACCGCGGAGGGCGGCGCTCCCTGGTCGCAGCGTTCGCCTCCTCGGCGTCCGGACCGCGACGCAGCGTTTGCTGCGCCGCAGACTCGAGGTCGAGGTGCTCCGCGAGCGACAGCCGCGAGGCCCGGTAGACGAGCCGCTTCGCCCACTCGAACGTGCTCCGCGGCCCGGCGGCGAGCTGACGCGCAAGCTCCCACGCCGCGGCGTCGGGGTCCTCGACGAGCGTGCCGAGGCCGATGCGGTCGGCCTCCTCAGCCCCGACCTCGCGCGAGGTGTAGAACAGCTCGAGTGCCCGGGAGCGCCCGACGAGGTGCGGAAGGTGATAGCTGAGCCCACCGTCGGGTCCCACGCCGCGACGCGCGAAGGCGGTGAGGAAGCGCGCGCCCGGGCCCAGGAAGCGGATGTCGAAGGAGGCCGCGAATCCGAAACCGGCCCCGGCGCACGCCCCGTTGATCGAGGCGATCGTGGGCTTGTCCACCAGCGGCATCGCCTCGCCGATCGCGTAGACCCACTCGCGGTTATGTCGCATCGCCGCCGGCGCGCTGCGCTCTTCCCGACTGGGGTCGGTGATATCGGCACCGGCGGAGAACCCTCGTCCCTCGTGCGTGCAGAGGACGACGCGGACCGCCGCATCGGCGTGGAAGCGCCTCGCGGCCTCCACGACCTCCCCGTAGGTATTCGTGGTGAGGGCGTTCATCTTCTCTGGGCGGTCGATCCGGAAGTGAGCGATGCCGTCCTCAACGGACACGATCAGGTCGTCGAAGTCGTCGTACTGCATGAGGGGCTCCCGTCGCTGCGGCCCGGGCATGGTACGCCGCCGCCACTGGCGCAGGCCGGGAGCCGCTGCGATACTGGTCGTCTGCACGTGCGCGGAGGAATCCTCGTGCGCGCGGGATGATCTGAGAGCGATGAGCCGGCGTGCTGCCCTCGCGACCCAGCGGGGGTAAATCTATGCGTCGGAGTAGGAGCACAGGTAGCTATGGCTGCAGGTATCAGCATGCGCCAGATGCTGGAGGCCGGAGTCCACTTCGGTCACCAGACGCGGCGCTGGAATCCCCACATGCGGCGGTACATCTTCACCGCCCGCAACGGCATCCACATCCTTGACCTCGCGAAGACCGTCCACGCCCTGGACGAGGCCGTCGAGAAGGTGCGCGAGGTCGTCTCGTCCGGCGAGCAGGTGCTGTTCGTCGGGACGAAGAAGCAGGCCCGCCGCATCGTGGAGCAGGAAGCCGAGCGCTGCGGGATGCCGTACATCAGCAACCGCTGGCTGGGCGGCACGCTCACGAACTTCCAGACGATCCAGCCGCGCATCGGCCACTACCAGCGCCTGGCGGACCAGATGGCCGTGGGCGACTCGGCGTTCGAGGGCATGACGAAGCGCGAGCGCATGATCCAGGCCAAGGAGTTCGAGCGCCTCCAGCGCTTCTACGGCGGCCTGCGCAACATGAAGCGCGTCCCGGGCCTCATGTTCGTCGTCGACCCGACGATGGAGGAGAACGCCATCGCCGAGGCGCGCCGGCTGAACATCCCGATCCTGGCGATGTGCGACACGAACTCGGATCCGGACGTCATCGACTTTCCGATCCCCTCGAACGACGACGCCATCCGCGCCATCCAGCTCATGACCGGCCGCATCGCGGACGCGGTGCTGGAAGGCATCGCCGTGGGCGAGGTGGAACAGCAGTTCCAGGCGGCCCAGTCCACCGGCGCGCCCGAGGACGCCGAGGCGGAGGCTGCCGCGGCCGAGTAGGCCGTCCGCACCCGGCTTCGACCATCAGCGATCACCGTCCGGGGCGTCCCGCGGGACGCCCCGGACGACCAACCACCCCCCACCCCACCGCACTTGCACTGCACTGCGGACGCACTGAGGAGCACATCGTGGTCAGCACCGACGACGTGAAGCGTCTCCGCGAGGAGACCGGCGCCGGCGTCATGGACGCCAAGCGCGCCCTGGACGAGGCCGGAGGGGCCTTTGACAAGGCCCGCGAGATCCTGCGCGAGAAGGGCATCGCCCAGGCGGCGAAGCGCGCCGACCGCGCCACCGGCCAGGGCATGGTGGAGGCCTACATCCACAACCAGGGCCGCATCGGCGCAATGGTCGAGCTCCAGTGCGAGACCGACTTCGTCGCCCGCACGGACGGCTTCCGCCAGCTGGCGAAGGACATCGCGATGCAGGTCGCCGCGATGAACCCGCTGGCGCTGAACCCGGAGGACGTGCCCGCGGACGCCGCCGGCACGGCGGAGGAGAACGCCCTGCTGACGCAGGCGTTCATCAAGGACGCCGGCAAGACGATCCAGCAACTGGTGCAGGACCAGATCGCCCAGACGGGCGAGAACATCCGCATCGCCCGCTTCTCGCGCTTCGAGCTCGGCGCCCAGTAGTACCCACGTCGAGCGCCCGCTGTGGAGCCCGTCAGCCTTCGTGGCGGCGGGTGAACCACAGCGGGCGCTCGACTATCGTGGCATCCTGTTCTCCTCGCACCGCCGCCATCGTGCGGGCCGGGAGCCCAGGTTCGCGGCCCATCGATCACGATCGACGAGCGTCCGAACGACCATCGAGCAGGGGGTGACACCGTGACCGATGAGATCCTCCTCGAGGCGGAGGAGAAGATGGAGGGCGCCGTCGCCGCCGTCCAGCGCGAGCTCCAGGGCATCCGCACCGGCCGCGCCTCGACCGCGCTCGTTGAGCACCTCCCCGTCGACGTCTACGGCTCCAAGATGCAGCTCATCCAGCTCGCGAACCTGGCGACGCCGGAGGCGCAGCTCATCACGATCACCCCGTTCGACAAGAGCACCGTGGACCCGATCATCAAGGCGCTGATGACCAGCGAGATCGGGATCACGCCGAACAGCGACGGACGCATCATCCGCCTCCCGATCCCGCCCCTCACGGAGCAGCGCCGCAAGGAGCTGGCGAAGCAGGTGAACGGCAAAGCGGAGGACGGCCGCGTCTCGATCCGGAACATCCGACGGAACGCCAACGACTCCTTGAAGAAGGCCGCCAAGGATGGAGCCATCTCGGAGGACGAGGAACGACGCGCGCTCGAGGAGGTCGAGAAGCTGACCTCCCAGTACATCGAGAAGGTCGAGGCGCTCGCCAAGGACAAGGAGCGCGAACTCCTCGAGGTGTAGCGCCCGAGGCAGTTCACGGAGGTCCAACCGCCCTGTGGTCGTGAACCCCGCCCACGTCTCGCTGCCGCTCCCCGCGCTCGCGGTGAAGCCTCGACACGTCGCGATCATCATGGACGGCAACGGACGCTGGGCGCAGTCGCACGGACTGTCGCGCTCGGACGGCCACCGCGCGGGCGCCGACGCGATCCGGCCGGTGATCCAGCGCTTCGCCGAGCACGGCGTGCCGATCATCACCCTCTTCGGCTTCTCCACCGAGAACTGGGGCCGCCCCCGGGCAGAGGTGGAGACGATCCTCAAGCTGGGCGCGGAGTTCATCGACTCCCACCTCAACGAGCTAAACGACAGCGGCGTCCGTGTCGTCCACCTGGGCGGGACCGACCGCCTGCCGATCTGGCTCCGCCGTCGCGTGAAGAAGGCCGTTGAGGCGACCGCCCACAACGACCGCATCCTCGTGAACCTCGCGTTCAACTACGGCGGGCGGGACGAGATCATCGAGGCGGTGAAGCGGATGGTGGCGGATGGCCTCCGCCCGAACCAGGTGACCGGGGAGGCGCTGGAGGCGCGGCTGACGACCGCCGGGCTCCCCGATGTCGACCTCCTCGTCCGCACCGGCGGCGAGCAGCGCGTCTCGAATTTCCTCGTGTGGCAGTCCACCTACGCTGAGTACTACTTCACCCAGAAGTGCTGGCCGGACTTCGATGCGGGCGAGGTAGACGCCGCGCTCGTGGAGTACGCGCGGCGCAACCGCCGCTTCGGCCTCGTCGAATCCCAGCCGGACGACGAGTAGCCACCCCCCGCGTTGCCACGCCACCTGAACGCGACGCCATGCTGATCCAGCGCCTCGCCGTCGCCGCCGTCGGTCTGCCGCTGCTCGGCCTGCTCGTGTGGCTGCCGGAGCAGCCGTTCGCGATCATCGTCGCGCTGATCCTCGGCGCCGCGGCGTTCGAGATGGTCCGCGCCCTCGTCCCCGACCGCCCGCTGAGCGTCCCCCTGTCCGCCGGGGTCGCGACCGCGTTCTACGTCGCGATCACGCGCCAGGGCTTCGAGCTGACCGAGTGGTCGTTCATCGCTGTCACCGTCATCGCGCTCGCGCTGATCCTGCGGCCGAACGCCCGCCTGGCGAATTCGCTGGGCGGGTGGTGGGTGACGGCCGTCCTGTACGTGGGCGTGTTCGGCTCGCACCTCGTGCTGCTGCGGCTGGAGCCGGAGGGACAGCGCTGGCTGATCGTCCTCCTCGCGGCGACCTTCGCGACGGACACCGGCGCGTACGCCGTCGGGCGGCTGTTCGGCCGTCACCTCTTCATGCCGCGCATCTCGCCGAAGAAGACGTGGGAGGGCGCCCTCGGCGGGCTCGTGTTCGGCGCGGCCGCTGGCATCGCCACCGCGTACGCCCTCGACCTCCGCCTGGAGGGCGCGGCGTGGGCGGCGTGGTTCCTTGCCCTGCCCCCCGCCGCCATCGCCGGCGACCTGCTGGAGTCCGCGTTGAAGCGGAAGATGGAGGTGAAAGACATGTCCCACCTCCTCCCCGGGCACGGCGGCCTGCTCGACCGCCTCGACTCCATCCTGGTGGTGGGGGTCTGCCTATACTGGATCGTGCGATGGCTCCAGGTGTGATCGACGACCACCGCGGCTCCAGCGGCACGATCCGCGTCGCCATCCTCGGCTCGACGGGATCGGTCGGCGAGCAGGGGCTCGACGTCATCCGCCTCGTCCCGCATCGCTTCGAGGTGGTCGCGCTCGCGGCGCACGGCCGCGTCGAGCAGCTCCGCCAGCAGGCGATCGAGTTCCGTCCCCGCTACCTCTCCTGCCGCTCCGGCCGCGACGCCGAGGCGCTGCGCCTTGAGGCCGCGGCGTGGGGCGGCGGCTTCGCGCCCCTCGACGCGATCGCCACGGCGCCCGAGGTCGACGTCGTGCTCGTCGCGACGACCGGGCTCGCGAGCCTGCACCCGACGATCGCCGCGCTCCGCGCCGGTAAGAAGGTCGCGATCGCCAACAAGGAGACGCTTGTCGTCGGCGGCCACGCGGTACGCGCGGCGCTCGATGAGGGACGCGCACGCGGAGCGGAGATCAGGCCGGTCGACTCCGAGCACTCCGCGATCTGGCAGTGCCTCTGGGGCGAGGCCTCGGAGTCCGTCGAGACGCTGACCCTCACCGCCTCGGGCGGGGCGTTCCGGGACTGGGACCTCGCCGCGCTGGAGGGCGTCACCGCGCAGGAAGCGCTGAACCATCCGACCTGGAAGATGGGCCCGAAGATCACGATCGACAGCGCCACGCTGTTCAACAAGGGGCTCGAGGCGATCGAGGCGCGCTGGCTCTTCGACATCCCCCTCGATCGCGTGGAGATCCTCCAGCACCGCGAGAGTGTGATTCACTCGATGGTGACGTTTCGGGACGGGTCGATCAAAGCGCAGCTCGGGGAGCCGGACATGCGGCTCCCGGTGCAGGTGGCGCTCCTCTACCCCGAGCGGGGCGACGCGAAGCCGGCGCCGCCGCTCGACCTCGCGAAGCGCGGCGCGCTGCACTTCGGCGCCGTCGACGAGGCGCGGTTCCCGGCGCTCAGCATCGCGATCGAGGCTGGCCGTCGGGACGACACATCGGCCGCGGCGGTCGCGGGGGCGGACGAAAGCGCCGTGGCGCACTTCCTCGCCGGCCGCATCAGGTTCACCGACATCGCGCGCCTGCTGGGGCGCGCCCTCGAGGCACACGCTCCCACCACTGAGCCGAGCCTTGACGATCTGCTCGCCGCCGAGAGCTGGGGGCGGGCGTTCGTGGATCAGGCCGTGACGGCAGGGGTGGTATGAACGACAACTGGCGCGACGATGACCGCCGCGAGGAAGCTCCGCAGCAGGAGCAGGTCCGACGACCATCCTCGGGGCGCGGCATCCAGCCGTGGCTGACGGCGACGTTCCTGGTGGTCGGGCTCGCGATCGCCTTCGTGATGGCGCAGCACGCCGTGACCTCCGCGCTGCTCTTCATCTTCATCCTGCTCGCGCTTGTGCTCGCCCACGAGGCGGCGCACTTCGCCACCGCCAAGATGTTCGGCATCCGCGTCCACGAATTCGGCGTCGGCTTCCCGCCGCGCATCGCGGGGAAGCGCTTCGGCGAGACCGAATACACCGTGAACTGGCTGCCCATCGGCGGCTTCGTCCGCCTCGAGGGCGAGGAGAACCCGACCGGCCCGCGCTCGCTGGCCGCCCGCCCGGCCTGGCAGCGGCTGATCGTGCTCGCCTCGGGCGCGGTCATCAACCTCGTGCTGCCGGTGTTCCTCTTCGCCGGCGCGCTGATGATCCCGCACGAGATCCCGGAGGGGAACGCCGAGATCACGCAGGTCATCGCGGACACCCCCGCCGCCGAGGCAGGTCTGCAGGAAGGCGACGTCATCCTCGCGATCGAGGGACGCACGACGAAGAACCTGATCGAGGCGAGCCGCTACGTCCGCGTCTACCAGGGCAAGACCATCGAGATCCTCGTGCGTCGCGGCGGCGAGGAGCTGACCGTCCCGGTCTACGCGCGCTGGTCGTTCCCCGAGGGCCAGGGCCCCACCGGCATCCAGATCGCCCCGGTCGCCGTCGCCTCGGACGGCAGCTCGTTCACTGTCACCGAGTCACAGGCCCCGTGGACAGCGGTCGGCAACGGCTTCCGCCTCACCTGGGACACGATGATCCTCGCGCGCAACCAGGTCGTCTCGTGGTTCAAGGGTGCCTCCGGGCCCGAGTTCCAGGGCCCCGTCGGCATCGCCCAGACCACCGGCGAGGTCGCGTCGGCGGCCGGGTCGGCACAGGGCGCGATCTCACCGCTGCTGGAGCTGGCCGCCCTGCTCTCGATCAACCTCGGCATCCTGAATCTCCTGCCGCTCCCGATGCTGGACGGCGGCCGCATGTTCTTCGTGGTCGTCGAGGTGCTCCGAGGCGGCAAGCGTGTCGCGCCGGAGCGAGAGGCGCTCGTCCACCTCGTGGGCTTCGTCGCCTTTATGGCGCTCGCACTCGTCGTCACGTTCTACGACGTCTCGCGCATCGCCTCCGGTGATTCGATCCTGCGGTAGCAGGCCGACGCACAGCTCCAGTAGTCCCGACCCTGCGATTATTCACATTGTCGGACCCGTGGTGGGAATGTGACTTCTGGGGATGTTGCTAGGGCACTCTCGGTTCATCGCATGCCTAGGAGGCGCGATCGTTCTCATGTCCCTTGCCGGATGCACCGACAAGGCGGATGCGAAGGAGCGCCTGGCCGTCGCGGTCGACGACCTCTACGCCGCGCCGTTCGAGGTGACCATTCGCTCGGTCATCGATGGACAAGTCGGCGGTACGTACGTCGTCCGCTACTCGCCTCCGAGTTCGGCGCATCTAGTCCCGGTCGACATGCCCTTCATGGCCGAGATCATCGTGATTGGGAATGACGCCTGGCGCCGCGAACCAGGCGGCGCATGGGTAGCGTCCGAGGCCACCGAGGAGTCGGTAACCGCAACGGCACTCGGCCCGATGATCGCGGCCAGCTCCGGAGAACTCGAGGCGGAGGACGGAATCCCGGTAGACGGCGAAGCCACTTGGCTGCTCCGTGGCAACTCCCTCGACTTTGCATCGAACATGTCCGCCGCTCTACGAGAGACCGACCTCCCGCCCGGAGTGGACATCGAACAGGTCATCGCGCAGTACTCCGGTGCGCGCGCCAACATCGAGGTCACTCTCGGGAGGGAGAGCCGTCACATACTGACTGCAGCGTTGTCGGTCACAGGGGGCACCGTGCCGGCAAACCTTGAGTGGTCGTTCCAGTACCCGGACACCGTTGTGATCGAAGCACCCTCGTCCGGACCTGTCAGGCGTTAAGGCGCCGCTAGCAGCGCGCGCGGTATCCTCGATGGGTACGTAGCGGCAGCGGCATGAGGGGTCTCGGTATGCCCACGATCCGACGGAAGCCCACCCGGGCGGTGCGCATCGGCTCGATCACGGTCGGGGGCGGCGCGCCCATCGCCGTCCAGAGCATGGCCGCCACGAAGACCCAGGACATCGAGGCGACCACCCGCCAGGTGACGCTCATCCACGCGGCTGGCGCGGACATCATCCGCATCGCCTGCGACTCGAAGGCGGACGTCGCCGCGCTGGCCGAGGTCCGCGCGCGCGTCATGGAGAGCATCCACCCGAACCTCTCGGTGGACCTCCAGGAGAACTACCGCCTCGCCGAGATCGTGGCGCCGCACGTCGACAAGATCCGGTACAACCCCGGCCATCTCTGGCACCACGAGCGCGAGAAGTCGATCAGGGACAAGGTCGCCTACATCGCGGACATCGCCGCGAAGCACGACATCGCGCTGCGCGTCGGCGTGAACTGCGGGTCCGTCGACCCCGTCATGTCCGAGCGGTTCGGCGACGACGACGTGGGAGCGATGGTGGAGAGCGCCCTCGAGCACACGCGCATGCTCGACGACCTCGGGTTCACCCGGTACGTCGTCTCGCTCAAGGACTCGGACTGGCGCAAGGTGGTGGAGGGCAACCGCCGCTTCTCGACGCTGCGCCCGGAGGTGCCGCTCCACCTCGGCGTCACCGAGGCGGGGATGCCGCCCGACGGCATCATCAAAACCCGGATCGCGTTCGAGCAGCTGATCTCCGAGGGCATCGGCGACACGCTTCGCGTCTCGCTCACGCTCCCGTTCGACGACAAGGGCCAGGAGGTCACCGTCGGCCGGGAGATCATCGAGGACATCTACGCCGGGCGGTTCCGCTCGGTGCCGGCGAACTTCGGCGAGGGGCTCAACATCATCAGCTGCCCCTCCTGCTCGCGCGTCGAGAACAACGCCTTCGTCGAACTGGCGCAGGACGTGAAGAAGATGGCCGAGTACGCCAAGGACTACCAGATCACCATCGCCGTGATGGGCTGCCGCGTGAACGGCCCCGGCGAGACGGACGACGCCGACATCGGCCTGTGGTGCGGGCCGCTGGGCGTGAACCTGAAGCACGGCGAGGACGTCGTGGGCCACTTCCCGTACGACACGGTGCTGGGCGAGACCCGCGCCCTCCTCGACCGCGTGATCGCGGAGAAGGGCTTCGCACCGGCGAACGCCTGACCCACCCCCTCCCCCTCGCGGGGGGAGGCACCCCTAGGCTCGCGGCAGCGGCTCGGCGGCGAGCGCGGGCAGCGGGTCGATGTGCGACTCGTAGCGCTTCGCGGTCGCGATCAGGCGGTCGAGGCGCTCGCGGAAGAGCGCGGCGTCGATGCCGCGGTGGCGGGGGCCCCGGTCCTCGATGCGGGCGGCGGCACGGCCGAGCAGCGCCACGACGCCCCGAGGGTTCCCGCGCATCCAGTGCGTGTAACCGGCACCGAGTTGGGCGAGGCCCTTGAAGAACTCCTCCTCCTCGGTGCCCTTCGCGTAGCCCCAGCACGTCTCCCACGCCTCGTGCGCGCCGAAGTAGTTGCCGGCGTCGAAGAGGCGGATCGCCTCCTCGTGGCACTCATCGAGCGTCATCTCGTCGAAGAAGGGGAGCTCGAGGCGGTTCGGTTCACCGGGAGGGAGCGGGCGCCCAAATTCGTCGCGAGGGCGCTCCGGCTTCATCGCCGGAGGCAGCGGGCCCTCAGCACCATCCGACGCGGGCAGGGCGGCGTCGTTGAGCCGCGGTTCACCTTGCATCGATCCATCGTAGACGAGGCACGCACGGGCGCCGCCTGGAGGGAGACGCGCCACAAGTCACCCCCGGATCGTGACGTTCGCCCCTGCCCAACCGGGATGCCGCCTCGGACGATGCGGCGATGCGAGAGGGCGGCATGAAGCTACGGCTGGCCATCGTCGGAGCCGGATACTCCGGTCTCAGGGCGCTCGAATCGCTGCACCTCGCGCTCGGTCCGTCCGCGCAAGTGACCGTCGTCGACGGGCGGACGGGAGGCCAGCATCCGCCGCTCGCCTCTGCCACCGACCCGCGGGCCCAGTTCGGCATGCCCGTCTTCCTGCGCGGCGACGCGGGGCGCATCGACCCTGTGAAGCGCGAGGTGCTCCTCGAAGATGGCCGGTTCATCGGCTTCGACGCCGTCCTCATGGCCATCGGCGCCCCGGTGCCGCCCGGCCATGGTGTCGTCGCGCGCTCCGGGTTTGGGGACGAGGCCGGCCTGATCCCGACCGACCGTTGCATGCGGCACCCCGCCCACCCCAATCTCTACGCCATCGGGGCGTGCGCCGCGCCGCCGGTCGAGGTGACCACCCTGGACGACGACGAGCGCATCGCGATCGCGGTCCGCGCGCTCACCCGTGACGTGGGGCGCGGCGGCCAGCTCCCCGGCCCGCTGCGTCCGCCGCGCTAGCCGCCCGCCGGACGCCCTCGTAGGATCGCGGACATGCGAATGTCCCGCCTGTTCGGCCACACCCTCCGCGAGTTCCCGACCGAGGCGGAGACGCCCAGCCACGCGCTGCTGCTGCGTGGCGGCTTCGTCGACCAGCTCATGGCGGGGGTCTACTCCTTCCTCCCGCTGGGAAACCGCGTCCGCCTCAAGATCGAGCGTGTGATCCGCGAGGAGATGGACCGCGCCGGCGGCCAGGAGGTGCGCCTCCCGACGCTCCAGCCGATCGAGCTGTGGGAGGAGTCCGGCCGCAAGCAGGCGATGGGCGATGTGCTCTTCCAGCTCCGCGACCGCAAGGAGCGCGGACTCGCACTCGGCCCGACGCACGAGGAAGTGGTGACGCGGCTCTTCAAGGACCACGCCCAGTCCTACCGCGACCTCCCCGCGACGCTCTACCAGATCCAGACGAAGTTCCGTGACGAGGCGCGCCCCCGCGGTGGCCTGGTGCGCGTCCGCGAGTTCACGATGAAGGACGCCTACTCCTTCGATGCGGACGACGCCGGGCTGGACGCCTCCTACCGCGCGATGTTCGAGGCGTACCGGCGCATCTTCGCTCGCTGTGGCGTCCCGACGATCCCGGTGGAGGCGGACTCCGGCGCGATCGGCGGCAAGGGATCGCAGGAGTTCATCTTCCTGACCGAGTACGGCGAGGACACCATCGTCTTCTGCGACTCCTGCGACTACGCAGCGAACACGGAGAAGGCGGAGTTCGTGCGTCCGGCGGCGGTGCCCGGCGACCCCCTCCCGACGGAGGTCGTCGACACTCCCGGCACGTCGAGCATCGCGGACCTCGCGGCATTCCTCGGCGTCGAGCCGCGCCAGACGGCAAAGGCGGTCTTCTTCATGGCGAAGCCGAAGGAGGGCGAGCCGTTCCCCGTGTTCGCCGTCGTCCGCGGCGACATGGAGGCGAACGAGGTGAAGCTCGCGAACGCCCTCGGCGGCGCGGAGCTCCGTCCGATGGTGGATCAGGAGCTCTCGGACCACGGCCTCGTCGCCGGGTACGCCTCCCCGATCGGCGTCGCGCCGCACGTGCGTGTCGTCGCCGACCTCGCGCTGCCCGAGGCGCCGAACCTGGTGGCCGGGGCGAACGAGGTGGGTCGCCACCTGCGGAACGTGAACTACGGCCGCGACTGGCAGGCGCACGTGGTCGCCGACATCGCCACCGCGCAGGCGGGCTTCGCCTGCGCCCGCTGCGGCGGCACGCTTGGCATGGGCCGGGGCATCGAGATGGGCCACGTCTTCCGGCTGCAGTACGTCTACACCAACGCGATGAACGTGGACGTGCAGGGCGCCGACGGCGGCACGGTCCGTCCGACGATGGGCTGCTATGGCATCGGGGTCGAGCGCATCCTGAGCGCCGCCGCCGAGTTCAACCATGACGAAGCGGGCATCAACTGGCCCGCCTCGATCGCTCCGTTCGACGTGGTCATCGTCGGCATCGGGCTCGACCGCGACGAGGCGGTCCGCGAGGACGCCGAGCGGCTCTACGAGGAGCTGCAGGCGGCGGGCCTCGAGGTGCTGTTCGACGACCGCGACGAGCGCCCCGGCGTGAAGTTCAACGACGCCGACCTCATCGGCATCCCCGTGCGCCTGACGGTCTCGAGCCGGAACCACGGCGCCGGCGTCGTCGAGGTGAAGCCGCGGGATGCCTCGGAGGCGGAGTCCGTCGCGCGCGGCGAGGTGGCCGCGCGCGTGCAGGCCATCCGCGCCGAGCTCATCGGCCGCCTGCGGGTCGAGGCGATCGAGCGGCTCGCTCGGCAGTCCACCACCCCCTAGCCGACGGCCCTCGGCCCGCTCAGCTCCGAGGGGTCCCTGCGGAGCGACGCTCCCGTGCGCTAGGCCGCCGCGGCGTCAGCCACGGCCAGGTCCACGGCAGGCTCCGCGGCGAGGGCGACATCGGTCGCGGTGACGGTGCCGCCGGGCGTCGCGTATATCCGCACCGTCGGCCGGTCGCGCTCTGGACCCTGTCCGACCACGACCGCGCGGGAGCCCTCATGGCGGCCACCGTGGAGGATCACCTCCGTCCCGACGGGGTAGCGCGGGATCATGTCCACGAAGCGCGCGACCACCTCGGCGTTCAGCCTGGCGCCTGCCTCGCCGGCCACGGCGTGCCGTGCGGCGGCGGCGGACAGCGGAGTCTCGCCGGGGCCGCCGGACACGAGGCTCTCGTAACGATCCGCCACGGCGACGATCTCTGAGACGAGGGCGATCTGGGCGATGTTGGAGTTGGCGCTGCGGAGGACCCGATTGCCCCCGGTCAGACCGCGCGGGTAGCCGCCGCCTGACTGGTGCTCGTGGTGCTGGCCGGCGACGACGGGCAATGCCGGTCCGCGCTTCTCGAACGGACGCAGGAGCGCCTCACCGAGGATGGTGTGGTCCTCGTAGCGCCGTTGCTGGCCGGGCGTGCGGGTGGCAGGGGCGGAACGGCGCACCTCCTCCGGCACCATCAGCAGGCCGACATCGTGGAAGACCGCCGCCATCCCCGTCCAGACCAGGTCGCCGTGCGAGAAGCCCAGCTCCGCCGCGATCCGGATGGACAGCGCCGCGACGCCGACGGAATGCCCGAAGAGGTCATCGACCGGCTGTCGCTCGGTGAGGAAGCCGGAGGAGGAATCGGCGGACTGGTACCGGTCCACGAGGCTGTGGATCGCACCGCGCAGTGCCTCCATCGCGCCCGTCGTGTCCATCTTCTGCACGACGCGGAGGTCCTTCAGCGTCTCGAGCGCCCGACTCGTGGGGACGCGGGCGAGCGGCTCGACGGCCTCGCGGGCGATGAGGCAGGTGTCCCGGAGCGCCCGCACCGGGCCTTCGTCCGCTCCCGCGAGGTCGACGAGGGGCGCCACGTCGAGCCCAACGCAGGCGGCGTCCTCGATGAAGCCGACGTGCACGCCGTGCTCGCGAAGTGCGCGCGCCGAGCGGATCGTCAGCCGCATGCCGGCGCGGGCGAGGATGTCGCCCGCTGGCGAACGCACGTCGCGAACCAGCACGGCGCCCTCGATGGACGGGTGATCGAGCGTGACACGACGCATTCGAGGCTGCCCCCACTCTTCGCCTACGGCCATCATCGGCAGGGAGACGGACAGCGTTGAGTCAGGGTGTTCCCTACGCTGCGACCGCGTGTCCAGTTGCAGGGCTGCAATGCGCATTCGTGTTGAGGGCTGACCGCCCGGGGTGCTATCATTCGCTGGCAGCGCCTCTCTCGGAGACGTGGGCCCGGTGCCCACGTTTTTTTTGCCCCCGCACGCTCCGGCTCCGGAGCGCAGCCGGCCCCGGGGGAACGCCGCAGAAACGTCCCCCCTTGGACCGCCCGGGTTCCGGCTGGAACCGGCGACGACGGGCAGTGGCTGCACGCGCGGCCGTACAGGTTGAGGCATGAAGAACGAGTTCGTCATCGCGATCACGCAGCTGTCGGCGGAGAAGAACCTCGACTCTGACACGGTGTTCGCCGCCGTCGAGTCCGCCATGGCGTCCGCCCTGAAGAAGGACGAGCTCCAGTGGGCCGACGTGGTGGTGAAGATCAACCGCGACAGCGGCGACATCGAGACGTGGCGCCGCTACCAGGTGCTGAACGACGACGACATCGAGGATGACGAGATCCAGGTGTCGCCGGAGCGCGCGGCGCAGATGGGCTTCGCCGGCAAGCAGGTCGGTGACGAGGTCCTCGAAAAGCTCGAGGCGAGCCCGAACCAGGGCCGCATCGCCGCGCAGACGGCGAAGCAGGTGGTCCTGCAGCGCCTGCGCGAAGCCGAGCGTGAGTCCGTCTACGAGGACTTCACCGGCAAGGAAGGCGAGCTCGTCTCCGGCACCGTCCTCCGCGTGGAGGGCGGCCGCCGCCAGGTGATCCTCGACCTGGGCCGCACCGAAGCCGTCCTCCCCTCCTCCGAGCAGATCCGCGCGGAGCACTACCGCGTGGGCCAGCGCCTCCGTGTGTACGTGAAGGAGGTCTACAAGGCCTCCAAGGGCCCGCAGGTGGTCGTCTCGCGCTCGAACCCGGCGCTCCTGCGCCGCCTCTTCGAGCTTGAGATCCCGGAGATCGCCCGGGGCGTGGTGGAGATCATGGGGATCTCGCGCGACGCCGGATACCGGGCGAAGGTGGCCGTCGTCTCCCGCCAGCACGGGATCGACCCGATCGGCGCGTGCGTCGGCGTGCGCGGCGCCCGCATCCAGAACATCATCAATGAGCTCGGCGGCGAGCGGATCGACATCATCCGCTGGGATCCCGTCGAGGAAGCCTACGTGGCGAACGCCCTGAGCCCGGCCGAGGTGGTGTCCATCCGCCTCGACCGCGCCGAGAACACCGCCTTCGTGGCGGTACCGGACAAGCAGCTCAGCCTCGCGATCGGCAAGGAGGGGCAGAACGCCCGCCTCGCCGCGAAGCTGACCGGCCGCCGCATCGACATCCGCCCGGAGAGCGCCCTGATCCAGGCCGGCGAGGACATGTACCCGCCGCCGGAGCCGAACATGGAGGCGATCCCGGTGGAGCGCCCCGCTGCCGCGGCCCCGGCCGTGGAGACGGCGCCGGAGCGCGTCGCGCCCTCGCAGGCGGCGTACGCCCGCCCGGGGCTGCCGGGCGAGCGTCCGAAGCCCGAGGTGGCGCCGAAGCCCGCCGAGCCGGTGGAGGAAGAGATCAAGCTCACCCCCGAGCAGGAGATCCTCGCCGAGATCGTCGAGGCGGAGCCGGAGCTCGAGGAGACCGTTGCGGTCGCCGAGGAGCCGGAGCGCGTCGAGCGGCCTCGGGCGGACCGCCCGGCGGCGAGCGGCCTGCGCTTCGCGGAGGAGATCCGCGAGGTCCAGCGCGTGGACGACGACGAGGAGACCGCCCGGCGCGACCGCCGCAAGCGGCGCGGCGGGGCGACCCCGGCGGGCGGACCGGCGCGGCCGGCGCGCCCGACCCGTGGCGGCGGCAGCGCCCGTCGCTTCGACCTCGACGATATCGACGAGGAAGAGATCGAGGCGGCGCTGCACGGCGACGACTTCCTGGATGACGACGCGGATGAGTTCGACGACGAGGACGACTACTAGGACGCCGGACGCCGGCGGGCAGCAGCGATCGGGGCGTCCCGCTCCCCAGCGCACCTGCGCCGCATGCCGGCGCGTGGGGGATCAGTCGTCGTTCGTCCGCCTGGTCCGCACCGCGGGCGAGGCGGGCACCCGGATCGAGGTCGATGAGGGTCGCCGGCGCGCGGCGGGTCGGGGCACGTATCTCTGCCGCGACGCGGCGTGCTGGGACCGAGGGCTGAAGGGCGCCATCGCCGGAAGCCTGCGAACTCCCCTCGATGCGGAATCACGCGAAGCGCTGCGCTCCTACGGCGCGCGATTCGCATCAATACCAACCACGGAGCCCTCGGACGAGGACTCCGACCAGACTGAAAGCGAGGACGCATGACGAATCAGCAGGTGGTGCAGATCCCGCCGGCGATCGTCGTCGGCGACCTTGCGGAGCTCCTGGGCGTCAGCGGCATCGACGTCATCAAGGAACTGATGAAGAACGGGGTGATGGCCACCATCACCCAGGTCGTCGACTTCGACACCGCCGCCGTCGTGGCTACCGACCTCGGGTTCGCACCCGAGGAGCAGGGCGCCGAGGCGGACGAGGCCTCCGAGGCTGCCGAGGCGGAGGCCGCCGGACCGCGCACGCTCCGCATCATGGAGGAAGGCGAAGGGCTCCAGGTCCGCCCGCCGGTCGTGACCGTCCTCGGCCACGTCGACCACGGCAAGACCACGCTCCTGGACCGCATCCGCGAGACCAACGTGGTCGCCGGCGAGGCTGGCGGCATCACGCAGCACATCGGCGCGTACCAGGCGAAGGCGCCGGACGGACGCACGATCACCTTCATCGACACCCCGGGCCACGAGGCGTTCTCCAAGATGCGCGCCCGCGGCGCGATGGTGACGGACGTCGCGATCATCGTGGTGGCGGCGGACGACGGTGTGATGCCGCAGACGCGCGAGGCGATCGACCACGTGCGCGCCGCCGCCGTGCCCATGGTGGTGGCGATCAACAAGATCGACGCCAACAATGCCAACCCGGACCGCGTGAAGCAGCAGCTCACCGAGATCGGCCTCGTCCCGGAGGAGTACGGCGGCGACCAGCTGGTCGTGCCCGTCTCCGCGCTGAAGGGCGAGGGCATCAGCGAGCTGCTGGAGAGTGTCCAACTGCTCACCGACCTGGAGGAGCTGACGGCGAAGCCGGACCAGCGCGCCGTCGGCGTGGTACTGGAGGCGCAGACCGACCGCCACCGCGGCGTCGTCGCCACCGTGCTCGTCCAGACCGGCACGCTGCACCAGGGCGACACCATCCTCGCCGGGCTGGCCTACGGCCGCGTGAAGGCGATGACCCTCGCCACCGGCGAGCGCGTCGCCGATGCCGGCCCCTCGACCCCCGTCGAGATCCTCGGCCTGTCCGAGGTGCCGCCGGCCGGCGAGCGGTTCGTGGTCCGCAAGAACGAGAAGGAAGCCCGCGCCGAGGCGGACGAGCGCCGTCGTGCGCTCGAGGCCGGCGCCATCGACCGCTCCGGCGTCACGCTGGACACCCTGTTCGGCGAGATCCACCAGGGCAACGTCAAGGACTTCAACCTCGTCCTGAAGACGGACGTGCAGGGCTCGATCGACCCGCTCGTGCAGTCGCTCGAGGACCTCTCCGTCGAGGAGGTGAAGGTCAAGGTGATCCACGCGGCCGTCGGCTCGATCACGGAGTCAGATGTCCAGCTGGCCGTGGCATCCTCCGGCGTGATCATCGCCTTCAACGTCCCGACCGAGCCGGGCGCGGAGCGCCTCGCGAAGCAGGAGAAGGTGGAGATCCGGGAGTACCAGATCATCTACAACATCCTGGAGGACGTGGAGAAGGCCGTGAAGGGCATGCTTGCCCCGGTCTACCGCGAGGTCCAGGACGCGACGATCGAGGTGCGCCAGGTCTTCCGCCTGGGCCGCCGCAACGCCATCGCCGGCTCGTATGTCCGCGAGGGCACGGCCGTCCGCAACTCCGCCTGCCGCGTGATGCGCGGCAACCAGGTGATCCACGAGGGCCGCATCGACAGCCTGAAGCGCATCGACGAGGACTCCCGCGAGGTCGCGGCTGGCCTCGAGTGCGGCATCATGGTGACCAACTTCACCGACTTCGAGGAAGGCGACTCGATCGTCACCTACCACCAGGAGCAGGTGCGCTGAGCCGCCGGACCGAGAAGGTCAACGACCTGATCCGCGAGGTGCTCGCGGATGCCGTGCGGCTGCGCGTGAAGGACCCGAGGCTGACCGACGCCCTGCTGACGTTCACCCACGTGGACGTCTCGCCGGACTTCTCGCATGCCCGGGTCGACGTCTCCGTGATGGGCGACGAGGACGAGAAGCGCGAGGTCCTGTCGGCGCTCGGGCGCTCCGCCTCGTTCCTCCAGCGGGAGATCAACCGCGAGGTGAAGCTTCGGCGCGTGCCGGCGCTCCACTTCGAGCTTGATGAGTCGATCGAGGAGGGCGACCGGATGACGCAGATGCTGCGCGACGTCGCGCGCTCCGAAGGTCGCGACCTCTAGCCGCCGGGACGTCCGTGGTCCGCGGGTTCATCAACGTCGACAAGCCGCAGGGGATCACGTCGTTCGACGTGGTCCGCCGGATCCGCCGTGCCGCGGGCATCCGCAAGGTCGGCCACGCCGGCACACTCGACCCGAACGCGACGGGTGTCCTCCCGGTCGCCGTGGGCGACGCCACCCGCCTGGTGGACGAGTTGGTGGACGCGTCGAAGCGCTACGAGGCCACGATCGTCTTCGGTGAAGCGACGGACACCTACGACATCGAGGGCGCCGTCACGGAGGCCCACGACGCCTCCCACGTCACCCAGGAGGCGGTCCTGGACGCCCTCGCGCCGTTCGTGGGGGACCTGATGCAACGCCCACCCGCCTACAGCGCGGTGAAGCGCGAGGGCGTCACCGCCTACAAGGCCGCCCGCGCCGGGAACCCGCTGGAGCTCGAACCCCGTCCCGTCGTCGTCCACGCCATCGATGTCCTCTCGTTCGACCGGGCACGGTCCGACCGTCCCGTCCTGCGCCTCGACGTGCGCTGCGGCAAGGGGTTTTATGTCCGATCGCTCGCTCACGACCTTGGGCAGGCGCTCGGCGTGGGCGCGCACCTCAGCGCGCTCCGGCGGACGCAGGTCGGTCCCTTCGTGATCGCTGACGCGACGCCGCTGGACGCCGCTGTGCGGCTCCTGGAGGCGCGGGAGTTCGCCCGCGTGGTCCATGCGCCCGACGTGGTCCTGGGCCGCTGGCCCGCCCTCCTCGTGAGCCCCGGGGAGGCGGCGCGGCTCCGCCAGGGGATGGACATCACCTTGCTGCCGCGACGCGGTTACCGGCCGCCGGAAGGGGCCTCGGAGGGGGCTCGGGCGCGCTGCTACGGGCCGGACGGACAGCTCGTCGCCCTCGTCGAGCGCGGTGGCGCGGTGGGCGCCTGGCATCCGTTCCGGGTCTTCCCAGCCGATCCGGACGCTACTGTCGAGTGATACTATGTCTCGTTAATGGGTCGGATTGCGTTGACAGCACCATTCCGCCAGCGTACGAGGACTGGAAACGATCTGCTGCGGGCCCCATTTCGGGGCGGGGCGAGGGCCTGCGGGTAACGTCGCATGAGCGATGGGGAGGTGCGTATGGAGGCCTACTGCCTCAAGTGTCGTGAGAAGCGTGAGATGAAGGATCCGAACCCGATCACGATGAAGAACGGCAAGCCGGCGACCGAGGGCTCCTGCCCCGTCTGCGGCACCCGCATGTTCAAGATCGGGAAGACCGCGGCGCACTCCTAACTCCCCCACCTCGCATCGAGAACAGACGCCGCCCCTCCGGGCGGCGTCTTCACGTCCGGCGATCGTCGCCGGCAGATCCGTCCCGCCGCACGGCCACGTCGAGGAAGGCGCTGGCGCGCGGGTCGAGCGTCGTCGCCCGCCGACGGAGCCCCAGCAGGGTCCGCTCCGCTACCCGCCGGCCCTGGCGGAGCTGACCGCCATCCCCGGCCACGGCCGGCGGGAGGACGCTCCAGCCGAACCCCAGCTCCACCATCTGACGCAGCACCTGCGGGTTGTGCGATTCGAGGGTGACGCGCGGAACGACGCCGAGGCGCGCGAGGCCCTCGTCGATCTGCTGGCGGGTGTGCGAGCCCACGGGGTAGAGCACCCAGTCGGCCTCCTCGGGGCTGCGGTCGTCACCCTGGGGCGCGTAGATGTGCAGCGGCTCCCGCCCGACCTCGACGGCGTCGAACTCGCCCGTGACCGGCGCCACGACGAACGCGAGGTCGAGCTCGTACCGCTGGAGGCGCTCCACGAGCGCCGCCGAGGTGTCCACGATGAGCTGGAGGCGCACCTCGGGGTGCTGCTGGCGGAAGCGTCGCACGGCGTCCGGGAGGGCGTAGAGACTCGCGGCGTCGATCATCCCGACCGTCAGCGTGCCGGCGCCGCCCTCGCGGTAGGCCTCCACCCACTCGCGGAACTCCACGGTGCGCCCCAGCACCTCGGAGGCGAAGCGGGCGGCCTCGCGGCCAACCTCGGTCAGCTCGCGACGCCGTCCCCGCGCCTCGAACAGCGGCAGGCCAACGCGGCGCTCGAGGTCGGCGAGCGACTGCGAGAGCGCCGGCTGCGAGACGTGGAGGCGGCGCGCGGCCTCCGTGAACGTCCCGCCGCGCTCGACCTCCCGAAGGTAGGCGAGCTGCTGGAGGTGGACCGAGAGCGGGCCGAGGTCATCCATAAGTCCACCCAATGTATCGCATAGGAACAATCGAGTTGACTCATGGATCTCGGGACGGGAGGATCGCAGACGTTGAGCCCGCGCCCGCCCCACCTCGGCGCGGGACTCCCGAAAGAGGATTCAATGCCTGACGAGAAGATCAATGTCGCCATCATCGGCGTGGGGAACTGTGCGTCCTCGCTGGTGCAGGGCGTCGAGTACTACAAGAACGCCGAGGCTGGGGACGTCATCCCGGGCCTGATGCACCCAGTGCTGGCCGGGTATCACATCCGCGACATCAACTTCGTCGCCGCGTTCGACGTGGACGCCGACAAGGTCGGCAAGGACCTCAACGAGGCGATCTTCAGCGGCCAGAACAACACCTACAAGTTCACGGACGTGCCCGAGACCGGCGTGAAGGTCTCGCGCGGCATGACCCACGACGGCATCGGCAAGTACCTCTCCCAGGTGATCACGAAGGCCCCCGGCGAGACCGCGGACATCGTGAAGATCCTGAAGGAGACGAACACCCACGTCGTCATCAACTACCTCCCGGTCGGTTCCGAGGAGGCGACGAAGTGGTACGTGGAGCAGGTGCTGCAGGCCGGCTGTGCCTTCATCAACTGCATCCCGGTGTTCATCGCCAAGGAGAACTACTGGGCGAGCCGCTTCGTGGAGAAGGGGCTGCCGATCATCGGCGACGACATCAAGTCGCAGGTCGGCGCCACCATCCTGCACCGCACCCTGGCGCGCCTGTTCCAGGACCGCGGCGTCCGCATCGACCGCACCTACCAGCTGAACTTCGGCGGCAACACCGACTTCATGAACATGCTGGAGCGGGAGCGGCTCGAGTCCAAGAAGATCTCGAAGACCTCCGCCGTCACCAGCCAGATCGAGTACGAGCTGCCCGAGGCCGACGTTCACGTGGGCCCCTCGGACTACGTGCCGTGGCTGAAGGACCGCAAGTGGTGCCACATCCGCATCGAGGGCACGACGTTCGGTGACGTCCCGCTGATGGTCGAGACCAAGCTCGAGGTGTGGGACTCGCCGAACTCGGCCGGCGTCGTCATCGACGCGGTGCGCGCGGCGAAGGTCGCGCTGGACCGCGGCCTCGGCGGCCCGATCTACGAGGCGTCGGCGTACTTCATGAAGTCGCCCCCGCGCCAGATGCTGGACGAGGACGCCCGCGACGGCGTGGAGGCGTTCATCAAGGGCTAGCCCTTCTCAGTCCCCCCACAACTGCCGGACTCCCTCCTCACGTGGGTGGCTCTCTGGAGTCGGCGGTTCACTCGGGAAGAGCGTCCGGGTAGTCTCTCCCGCAGGTACTGCGGGGATGGGAGATGGCCCTGGCGCTCTTCCTGGCTTTCCGGGCGGCGATCTTCCTCACGAGGACGGTCCCGCTGCGCGTCTCGTACGCGATCGCCCGGGCGGTCGGGGTCGCGGCGTTCTACGCCTGGCCGGGTGGCCGCCGGCGCAGCGTCCAGAACCTGAAGCGCGTCCTCGACGGCGACCCGCGAGCCGCGCGCGCGAATGCCCGCCGCTCGTTCGCGAACTACCTCGTCTACCTCGTGGACTTCATCCGCTTCCTCGCCACGGACGCCGAGGAGATCCGCCGGCGCGTGGTGGTGGACGAGGCGGTGTGGGAGCAACTTCGCGAGGAGCGCCGGGGGAACGGCATCGTCTTCATGACGATGCACTTCGGGAACTGGGACCTCGGCGCGGCGATCCTCGTGCTCAACGGCTTCCCCCTCTCCGCGATCGCGGATGAGTTCTCGAACGAGCGGCTGAACCGCCTCGTGATCGGGTCGAGGAGGCACCTCGGCATGAACATCATCCCCGTCGGACGCATGGGCCCGGGCATCCTCCGCGCGCTCCGCAACGACGATGTCGTCGCGCTGCTGGTCGACGTGCCGCAGGCGCAAGGGGGCGTCGACGTCGAGTTCTTCGGTGGGACGATCCGCGTCTCTGACGGCCCCGCCCGCATCGCGCTCCGCGCCGGCTCCTCCGTGGTGGCGGCGACGCTGCCACGGCTCGACCGCTGGGACGACGCCGTCGGCGCGGACATCGCCCCCGTCGCGTTCGAGCCGAGCGGGGACGCCGAGGCGGACGTTCGCGCGCTGACGCAGGCGGTCTTCACGAACCTCGAGGGCCTCGTCCGCCGGCACCCGGACCAGTGGTACATCTTCCGGAACCTGTGGGTGGATGACCGGGCGGCCGAGCCGATGCGGGCTTAGCCGCGATGCAGTACTGGTTCCTGTGGACGCTCGTGAACGTCGGCGGACGGCTCCCCATGCGGGTGCAGTATGGGGCTGGCTGGCTCGGCGGCATGCTCGCCTGGTACCTCTCCCGCCGCGTCCGCGAGGCGACCCAGGACCACGCGCGGCACGTGCTCGGCCCTGGCGCGTCGCCGTCCGAAGTGAACCGCGTCGCCCGGTCCTGCGCCCGGACCAACCTCTATTACTACGCGGACTTCGCCCGCTTCGGCGTGCGTCCGCCTGAGCACGTGTTCGACCTGGTGGACGAGATCCACGGCGTCGAGGATCTGATCAACGCCCTGGATGAGGGGCGCGGGGTCGTGCTGGTCGGAGCGCACCTCGGCAACTCCGAGGTGATCGCGCAGGCGGCCGCCCCGTTCGACGTGTGTCTCGCGATCCTCACGGAGCCGCTGGAGGACGCGCGCGTGCACGACTTCGTCCATCGCGTCCGCAGCGCCCGAGGGGTGCGGTTCCTCCCGGCAAACGCACACGGACTCCGGCAGGCGATCGCCCATCTGAAGGCGGGAGGCGCGCTGGGGCTGCTGGTGGACCGGGACGTGCTGGGGACGGCGAAGCCGTTCCCCTTCTTCGGTGAACGTGCACCCATCCCCGACGGTGCTGTGGAGCTGGCGCTGAGGATGCGCACGCCGATGTTCATCGTGTGGACGCCCCGGCGGAGCTGGGGGCGGTACGCGTTGTTCGTCGAGCGCGTCGAGCTCCCCGAGCCGACGGGGGACCGCGAGGCCGACGTCGAACGTGGGATGGTGGCGATGGTGGCGGCGATGGAGTCTGGCATCCGCCGCTGGCCGGATCAGTGGTTCCCCCTCACCCCGATCTGGCCGCGCCGGCCGAGGTAGGCGCGCCAGCCCCGGCGGCCTCGCAACACCACCCCAACAGCGTGCAGCTATGATCGTCAGGATGGCAGACTCGCCGACCGACCCACGCGTGTCAGCGCTCTTCGGGCGCGCCGACCTCCAGGTGCACACGTCCTTCGGCGACGGGATGGACGACGCCCGCACCATCTTCGAGCGCGTCGAGCGCGAGGCGTTCCTGGACGTCATCGCGATCACCGACCACGACGATGTGCGCGGGGCGCTGGAGGCACGCGAGGCGTTCGAACGCACGCGCGAGCGGTGGGGCTTCGAGCTGGTCACCGGCATCGAAGTGACGACCGCGCACGGCCATCTGCTCGCGCTGTGGGTCGACCGCCCGATCCCCTCCTTCAAGCCGCTGGAGCGCACCGTCGCGATGATCCACGAAGCGGGCGGCGTGGCCGTCGTGCCACACCCCTTCTCCTTCCTCACGCGCTCCATCGGCCGTCGCACGCTGGAGCGCGTGCTCGCCCTCCCGGCCGAGCAACGCCCGGACGGCATCGAGGTCGCGAGTCCGCTCAGCAAGGGCTGGCACGCCGGCGAGCGGGCACGACGCGACAACCTCGCGCACTGGCGCCTCGCCGAAACCGGGGGCAGCGACGCGCACTTCGTCGAGACCGTCGGACTCGCCTACACACGGTTCCCCGGCCGCACGTCGGACGCGCTGCGCGCGGCGGTCGAGGCGCGCACGACCGAGGGCGTCCTCCAGGGCCCGACGCCCTACCGGGAGATCGGGCCGGCGCGGCTCGCCCGCCAGCAGGTCCGCGGGCTGGCGGTGACGCCGCGGAAGGTCCTCGGCCCAAAGGTGCGCGCACTGCGGGAGCAGGTGAGCGCGCGGATCGCGACGCGGCGATGAAGATCGCGCTGGTCTCTCCGTACGACTGGCAGCACCCGGGCGGCGTGAACACGCACCTGAAGGTGCTGCTGCGCGAGCTGAGCGACCGGGGGCACGACGTGCGCGTGCTCGCGCCATCCTCGGGGCCCGTCCGCGACCCGAACGTCGTGGTCATGGGCCGTCCGTACCCCGTCGCGACCGCCGGCACGGTGGTCCGGATCTCGCTCAACCCGCGGCTGGGCCGGCGGGTGCGCGAGACGCTCGAGCAGGAGCAGTTCGACGTCATCCACGTGCATGAACCGATGATGCCGGTGCTTCCGATGCACGTGCTCCGGCACGCGCGGAAGGTGCTCCCAGACGTGGTGATCGTCGGCACATTCCACGCCCGGCGGGACGGTGGGAACCGCCTCTACTCGTACAGCCGGCGGCTGCTGAAGCGCTGGTTCCGGCATATCGACGGCAAGATCGCCGTCTCGCCACCCGCGGCGCAGTACGTGTCCCGCTACTTCCCGGGCTTCTACAACATCATCCCGAACGGGATCGACATCGAGCACTGGGACCGCCCGGAGCTCGAGCCGCTGGCTGAGTACGCCGGCACCACGAACATCCTGTACGTCGGACGGGCCGAGAAGCGGAAGGGCCTGGGCATCCTCATCCGCGCGTTTGGCATGGTGAACGCCCGCAACCCGGACACGCGCCTGATCGTCGTCGGTCCGGACTCACGCTCGCGACGGCGGTTCGAGAGCTCTGTCCGCAGCACGGGCCGGCGCAACATCGTCTTCGTGAAGGGCGGCGCGGACGGCGTCAGCTACGAGGACCTCCCGCGCTATCACCGGACCGCGGACATCTTCTGTTCGCCTGCCACGGGCCACGAGTCGCAGGGCTACGTGCTCCTCGAAGCGATGGCTGCCCGCGTCCCCGTGGTCGCGTCGAATATCGACGGCTACGCCTCCGTGATCACCCACGGGGCAGAGGGCATCCTCGTGCGGCCGAACGACGTCGGCGACCTGGCGGACGCGCTCACGGAGCTCGTGCGCGACCCCGAGCTGCGGCAGCGGCTGGCGGCCGAGGGGCGCGTACGCGTGGAGGAATACGGCTGGCCACGGGTAACGCAGCAGGTACTGTCCTACTACGAGCGGTTGCTGGACACTCGCCGGGGCGTGCAGCGCGCCCGGCAGCGAGGGTTGGTGGCAGCCGAGTGAATTCGATCCTCCCGCGGCGCGCCCCGGCCGCCGTCCTCGACCCGATCGTGGGCGTGCTCGCCTCCGTGGGGGTCACCCCGACGATGCTCACGACGCTGGGGTTCCTCGGTAACGTCCTGGCGGCCTACTTCGTCGTCGAAGGCTGGCTGCTCGCCGGCGGCATCGCGGTGCTGCTCTTCAGCGCGCTGGACATGCTCGACGGCGCGCTCGCGCGCTCCACGGGGACGGCGTCGCGCTTCGGCGCGCTCTACGACTCCACGCTGGACCGGCTGTCCGAGGCGGCCGTGCTCTTCGGCATCCTCTGGTACCAGCTCGACCTTGGGAACCGCGAGGAGGCGCTGCTGGCGTTTCTCGCGGTCGTCGGATCGCTGATGGTGTCCTACGTGCGAGCGCGCTCGGAGGGCCTGGGGATGCCGCTCAAGGACGGGCTCTTCACGCGCTCGGAGCGGGTAGTGCTGACGGGCGTGTTCCTGCTCTTCGGCTGGCTGCGGCTCGCGCTGTGGATCCTCGCGGTGCTCACGCTCTTCACCGCCGCCCAGCGGACGTGGATCGCCGGGCGGCTCCTCATCGACGCCGACCGCAACGAGGTGGTGCGCTAGTGGCTGCAATCCCGGAGGGGCCGTTCAACCGCCAGCAGGCCCAACAGGTGGCGTCGTTGCTCCAGCAACGCCTCTTCCGGCAGGTCGCGCTCGAGGTCTGGACGCGCGAACCGGACAAGATCTTCACGGGTGACCGCGACGACGGGCGGCACGGGCCCGGCGCGCTGGACCTGATGCGGCAGCTGAAGTCGCTCCACCCGATGCTCACGCTGACGCCGTACGACCTCGACCGCCACGCCGCGCAGGCAGCCGAACGGGGCATCGAGCACTCCCCGACGGTGACGCTGCGCTGCGGGGGGCGGGGTATCCGGACGGTGGGGCTCTTCTTCGGGCCGTTCTTCCAGGCGTTCCTCGACGCGCTCGGGTTCGTCTCCCGCGGCGACTCGCCGCTCGCGCCGGACACGAAGGCGCGGCTCGCCACGATCGAGGACGAGGTGACGATCGAGGCGTTCCTCACGCCGTTCGACCCGATCTCGGTGCAGCTCATCCCCCTGCTGGCGGCCTTCGCCGTCGAAGGCAAGCGCTTCCGCGTCACGATCTACGAGGCGTCGCAGTTCCCGATCCTCGCCGGGAAGCGCATGGTGTCGCAGGTGCCGCTGATCGCGATCAACGGCCGCCGCTTCGTCGGCGGTTACGGCGAGGCGGAGCTGTGCGAGCAGATCGTCCGCGTCATCGAGGGGAACGACGAGCCCGTGGTACGCGACCGCATCTTCGCCACCCCGTACGTCTCCGAGGATGACGCACGGCGCATCAGCGATGAGCAGGCGGCGAAGGCGCAGCAGGGCCAGAGCGGCGCCGGTGGTCAGACCGGGAGCGGCCTCTACGTTCCGGGCCGCTAGGCCTCCGGGCCGCTGGAAGCGCCGGGGTGCTAGGGAAGCTGGACGGCTAGGGCTTCGCCCGCAGCAACCTGACCCCGAAGAAGCCGAGGCCGCCCGCGAGCACGAGCGTCACGGCGCCGATGATGGCCGCGGTCACGACGTTCCTGTTGCTCCCGCCCTCTTCGGCCCCGTCGACCGCCTCGCCTGAGGCGTCGTCACCGGAGGCGCCACCGCTCGTCGCGCCGCTGCTGGAGGAACTCCCGGTCACGGAGGTCGGCAGGGTCAGCGGTGCACGAGTCGCCTCGGCCGGGGCGGTTGTGGTCGCCTGGGCGACCGGGGCGAACTCGATGGGGTCGAGGCCGACGGAGACGCGCCACTCGTTGTAGAGGCTGTCCTGGTCGAGGCCGTAGACCTCCTCGAGCGCCTGATCGGTCGTGCTGCCGGCCTTGATCGTCGCCAGCAGGTCCGCCATGGCGTCTTCGCCGTAAGCATCGATCAGGTACTCCACCACGCGCCAGGACTGGCCGTAGAACAGCTCGATCTGGTCGGCACGGTTCACCGGCGCGGCGAGGTTCCTCAGCCGCAGCGTGTTGTCCGTGGCGATCGCGGCGTCGACCGCCGCGACGCGGCCGCCCTTCTGGGCCTGCGCATACGTCGCGAGGCCCTCGTCGAGCCACGACGGGATCGAGGTGAACGCGCCGTCGCCGGCCTCGGAGGTCACGACGTGCGTGATCTCGTGGCGGGTGATGTCTTCCCAACCGAGGCCCAGGCTGTCGTAGACGTGGACGATGTCGGGGGCGACGCGCGTCCCGCCGGTGCGGGAGAGCTCGTCGTAGACGCCGCCACGGGGCTGCTGCGCCGCGAGGCCGTCATCGCCGCCCGCGTAGAGCACGACGGTGATCGGGAAGTCGATCTCGATGTTCAGCAGGTCGCTCATGTCGGCGACGGCGCTCGCGGAGGCGGTCATCACGCTCCGGGCGAGCGTCTCGTCGGCGTACCAGTAGACGGTGACGCCGCCCTCCTCCAGCTCCTGCCAGGGGAAGCGGCCGTCGAGGAAGGTGAACTCCTCGGGATCCGTCTCGATGGTGTCGCCGCCCTCTGTGCGGAGGATCCAGTGGTATGTGAAGCGCGTCCCCACGGGGATGTAGGCGTTGGTGCCGTTCGTGCTGAGGCGCGCGGTGACCGTCCCGATCCCGCGCGAGGGCACCTCGCCCGGGAGGTCGCCGCCGATGCTCGTCGAACCGCTGGCGCGACGGTAGGACAGCGTCGCGGAGGCGATCGGATCGCCCGAGACCTGCACGGAGAACTCGATGGCGGACGGGTCCGTGCTCGATGCAGTGGCGCTCACGGCCTCGACTTCGGCAGTGACGCGCCCGACGACGGCGAACGCGAGCAGGAGACCCGCTGCCATCGCGATCCACGGTGAAGCAGAACGGATGACGGCGATCATGCAGCGTCCCCTTCGGTGCCGACCTGCGCCCGCAGGTAGGCGGTGATGAACGAGTCGATCTTGCCGTCCAGGACGGCGCCGGTGTCGGACGTTTCCTCGTCGGTGCGGAGGTCCTTGACCATCTTGTAGGGGTGGAGGACGTACGAGCGGATCTGGTTGCCCCAGCCGGCTTCCACGTGCTCGCCCTTGATGCGCGCGCGTTCTTCCTCGAGGCGTTCGATCTCGCGCTCGAGGAGGCGGGACTTGAGGACGACCATCGCCTGCTCGCGGTTCTGGAGCTGGGAGCGCTCGTTCTGACAGGTTACGACGATCCCGCTGGGGATGTGGGTGATGCGGACGGCGGTGTCGTTCTTCTGCACGTTCTGGCCGCCGTGCCCGCCGGCCCGATAGGTGTCGATGCGGAGGTCGTCCGGGTTGATCTCGATGTTCACGTCGTCGTCCGCCTCGGGGACGACCTCGATGAGCGCGAAGGTCGTCTGGCGGGTGTTGGCGGAGTTGAACGGCGAGAGCCGCACGAGGCGGTGGACGCCGCGTTCGGACCGCAGGAGGCCGTAGGCGTAGTCGCCCTCGATGCGCACCTCGACGGACTTGATGCCGACCTCGTCGCCCGAGGAGACCGAGAGGATCTCTGTCTTCATGCCGCGCGACTCCGCCCACCGCAGATACATGCGCAGCAGCATCTCTGACCAGTCGTTGGCCTCGGTACCGCCGGCCCCAGCGTGGATCGAGAGAATGGCGTTCTTCGCGTCGTACTCGCCGCCGAGCGTGAGGCTCAGCTCCAGCTCGGCGTAGTCGCGCTCGAGCCCGTCGAGCTGCTCGGACGCTTCCTCGAGCAGGGCAGCGCGCTCCTCTTCGTCACCCTCGGCGGCGAGTTCGAGCATGGCGTTGATGTCCTCGGACGAGGACTCGAGCCGCTGCCAGGTGTCGAGGAGGTTCTCGAGACGCGACACGGAGCGCATCACGCTCTGCGCGCGCTTCGGATCGTCCCAGAGGTCGGGGGCCTGTGACTCGTCGCGGAGTCGGGCTAGTTCGAACTCGCGTGCAGGGAGGTCAAAGTCGCACCTGCACATCCCGCACCCGTGCGAGCAACTCTGCGACGCGCGCCTTCAGTTCTTCCATGGGCGCATCTTCTCACGCTGTCCGCACGAGGTCGAAGATCACGACGCCGCGCCTATCTCCCGTGCGAGTTGCCGGATCTCCTCGAACGAGTTGTGTCCGCTCTGAGTCCTGAGGAAGGGGAACCCGGCGTACGGAACCGAGCCGTAGGGCGTCTCGATCGACGACTGCCAGTGACGAAGTACCTTGCCCGGCTTCGCCGAAGACTCGTAACGATGCTCGACCGGAGACACGTCGAGGGCCAGCCATTCCGGGACGGCGGCAGCGGAGTCCGTGCCGTTCGCAACTACGGCGAGTGGTGGACAGTTCGCGATCGCCGCAAGCGCCACGTCCCGCGAGAACCGGCATGCTGGATCGTCCTCCATGGCCGCGAATGTCCCGCTGGCATACTCGTGCGAGGGGAAGGGAATCAACTCGAACGCACCGATGCCGTACATGTACGACACCTCGGGGGCGTCAAGCAGCGACTCATCACCGGCCAGCTCGGCCATCATGATGACGAGCGGATATGCCCACTTCCGGTAGTAGAAGTCCGACACCTGCCAGCCGCGAAGATCCTCACGTAGGAGGTAGTCCCAGTACGACGCCGGGGTCCACAACTGGGCCTCATGCCAACTGCGGTTCTCGGCGCTCATTTCCTTCGGATTGAGTGACACGACCGCGAGCCACCGACGTGGTTGGAGACGCCCCAGAGCAGCGAGGAAGAACTCAGGGGCCCACCGCGACTCTGTGAGCCGGTACCGTCCGGTCAATCCAAGGCGCTCGTTGAGGCCGCGTACGTGCGATGGCCAGTCGACCTCTTCGACGAGGTCAGCGTGGCGAACGCGGAGCGCATCGACCCACAGCGGCATCATCCTACGAACTCGCGAGGCGTTTCGCGGCGTTCAGCGTGTTCACGAGCAGCATCGCGCGGGTCATCGGGCCGACGCCGCCCGGCACGGGCGTGATCGCCCCGGCGACCTCGAGCGCGCCGTCGTAGTCGACGTCGCCGCTGAGGATCGCGCGGCCCTTCGGCGTCGTGCCGACCTGCGTGGTCCCGACGTCGATGACGGTGGCGCCCGGGCGAATCATCTCCGCGGTGATGGCCTTCGGGACGCCCATCGCCGCAACGACGATGTCCGCGCTGCGGGTCACGGCGCCGAGGTCCTTCGTGCCGGTGTGGGCCACGGTGACCGTGGCGTTCACGGCGCGGTCGGCCATGAGCAGCGCGAGTGGGCGGCCGACGAGCAGCGAGCGACCGATGATCACGACGTGGGCGCCCCGCGTCTCAATGCCCTCGCGGCGCAGCATCTCGACCACGCCCGTCGGGGTAGCGGGTGTGTGGACCGGCTTCCCCTGGACGAGCAGGCCGAGGCTGGCGGCGGTGAGGCCGTCAACGTCCTTGAGCGGGTTGATCGCCTCGATGATGGCGTTGTCGTCCACCTGCGGCGGCACGGGCAGCTGCATGAACAGGCCAGAGACGGTCGGATCTGCGTTCAGCCGCTGGAGGTGCGCCATCACCTCGTCGTGCGGGGCGTCAGCTGGGAGGCGGACGGCCTCGGACTCCATGCCAACGGCCTGCGCGTCGCGCTCCTTCATCCGCACGTAGACGTGCGACGCCGGGTCGTCGCCGACCAGGATCACCGCGAGCTTCGGCGCCGGACGGCCGGCGGCGACCATCGCCGCCACCTCCCGGGCGACGTCTGCCTTCACGGCCTCGGCGATGGCGTTGCCGTCGATGATGCGTGCGGTCATGCGTCCCCCCGTCCCGTCGGGCCGAGTATGACACCGCGCCGTGCTAGATTCGCCCGCAGCCGCGCCCGGACGCGACGGGCTGCGGCATGACCTCGGACCCGGCTGGACTCGGAAGGACGCCCGTGAGCACGCACGCCGTCGGCGTCGACGTCATCGAAACGCAGCGCGTCGGGAAGGTGCTGGCGAAGCACCCTGAGCGGTTCCTGAGCCGTGTCTACACGCCCGCGGAGGTGGGGTTCTGCCGGGGTCGCATCCCCGAGCTGGCGGCGCGCTTCGCCGCGAAGGAAGCGGTGATGAAGACCCTCGGCACCGGGGCGCGCTCCGTGGCATGGCGCGACATCGAGGTGCTGCCCGACCGCCGCGGGAAGCCGCTGGTCTACCTGTACGGGGGCGCGAAGCGGCGCGCCGAGGTGATCGGCCTCGAGGCGATGGACATCTCGCTCACCCACCTCGAGGGGATGTCGATGGCGGTTGTCGTCGCGACGGCGACGAAGCCGGAGTTCACGCACGCGGAGTCACGGGAGCGCCTCGTGGCGTTCCTGCAGGCGCGCGGGCTGATGGGCGAGGACGAGCAGAACTGATGACGAAGCTCGTGACGACGGAGCAGATGCGCGCCCTCGAGCGCGCGGCGGCCGAGGCCGGGACGACCGAGCGCGAGCTCATGGCGCGCGCCGGCCTTGCCGTCGCACAGGAGGCGTGGCTCGCCGTCGGGATGAACGAGGGCGCCCCGGTGCTCGTGATCTGCGGCCCCGGCAACAACGGCGGAGACGGCCTCGTCGCCGCCCGCGAGCTGGCGAACTGGGGCGCGACCGTCGGCGTCTACCTCACCCGTGCCCGCTCGGCGGACGACACGGAGTGGTCATCGCTCCAGGCGGTGGGTGTCCCGGTCGTGGTCGCGGACGCCGACCCCGGCTTCGAGGTCCTCGAGCGGATGCTGGGCCAGTCCGCGCTCGTCGTGGACGCCGTGTTCGGCATCGGCCTGCACCCGGCGGAGCGGGCCGTCGAGGGCGTGCCCCGGGAGGTGCTGGCACGACTGGGGCAGGCGCGCGCCCGGCTCGCACCGCCGCAGCTGATCGCCGTCGATGTCCCCTCGGGCGTCGACGCCGATTCCGGGTTCGCCGACGACGTCACCTGCCGCGCCGACCAGACCGTCACGTTCCAGTGCGCGAAGCTCGGGCTCTTCCTCGGCGCCGGGCGCGCACTCGCCGGCCGCGTCGAGGTGATCGACATCGGCATTCCCGCGGACGCCGTCCGCGACGTGCCTGTCGAGGAGCTGCGGTTGCGCGACGTGCGCGAGGCGGCGCCGAAGCGTCCGGACGGCGCCAACAAGGGCACCTTCGGGCGCGCGGTGATCACGGGTGGTTGTGATCGATACCCGGGCGCGATCCGCCTGAGCGCCGAGGCAGCGGCGCGGAGCGGGTGCGGCATCGTCACGATCGCAGCACCGGGGTCCATCCAGCCGCTGCTCGTCGGACTCCCCGACCCCACACACGAACCGCTCCCCGACGCGGACGGGCACCTCGGCGCAGCCGCCGCACGCGAGCTGCTGCGGGCGCTGCACGCGAGGACGGCCCGCGCGCTCCTCGTCGGACCGGGCCTCGGCCTCACCGACGACACGCGGGCGTTCGTGCAGCACCTGCTCGCGGGCCTGGACGCGGTCGCCGGCCTCGAAGCGGTCGTGATCGACGCTGACGCGCTGAACGTGCTCGCCGCGGAGGCAGCGTGGTGGGAGCGCACGCCGATGCCGCGCGTGCTCACCCCCCACCCCGGCGAGATGGCGCGACTGCTCGGGCGCTCGGTGGCGGAGGTGCAGGCACGGCGGCTCGAGGTCGCCCTCGAGTACGCCGCACGGACGCGGTCGGTGGTGGTACTCAAGGGCGCGGGGACGGTGATCGCGGCGCCCGATGGACGCGCGCGGATCTCGGACATCGCGAACTCCGCCCTCGCCCACGGAGGCACCGGGGACGTCCTCGCCGGTCTCATCGTGGGGCTGCTGGCGCAGGGAATGCCCCCCTTCGACGCCGCCTCAGCGGCGGTCTGGGTGCACGCGGAAGCGGCGCGCCAGGTCTCCGACGTCTACGGGACGCCCTCCACGCTCGCGAGTGACCTCGTGAAGGCGCTTCCAGAGGCGCGAAAGCTCCTCGAACCTCCGTCGCCGCGCGGGGACATTATGTCGCGGTTCGAGGGTGGACAGCCGCCGTTCTAGCCCCGCTCGCTGGTACACTTCAGGGGAAGCACGACCTGTGTTCCGACACGGTCGGAAGGGGTCACCCGTGAGCGAGAAGCCTGAGGCGGCACCCCTCGGCAGTTCGCGCGACGAAGCGAACACCGAGTCGCTGGCGCTCGTATTCCCCGGCCAGGGTTCGCAGGCGCCCGGGATGGGCCGCCTGATCCACGACCACTCCGAGGCCGCACGCCGCACCTTCGAAGAGGCGAGCGACTACACCGGCCTCGACATCGCGGCGGTCTGCTTCGACTCCGAGGCGGACGACCTCGCCTCCACCGAGAACACCCAGCCGGCCGTCCTGACCACCTCGATCGCCATGCTCCGCGCCATGCGCGAGAAGGTGACCGAGGTGCGGGAGAACGTGCGCCCGCGCCTGCTCGGCGGCCACTCCCTCGGGCTGTTCAGCGCGGCGGTGGCGGCGGGCGCCCTGTCGTTCCGCGACTCGCTGCTCATCATCATGGAGCGCTCGCGCCTGATGGGGACGTTCAACGACGAGCGCCCCGTCGGCATGGCCGCCATCGTCGGCCTCGATGTCGAGACGGTGCGCGGGATCTGCGACGTGGCGACCGAAGGCGACCTCAGCCGCGTCGACGTGGCGAACCACAACGAGGACGTGCAGACCGTGATCTCCGGCGACGTGAGCGCGCTGGAGCGCGCCATGGTGCGGGCAAAGGAGCTGCAGGGGAAGGCGATCCGCCTCAAGCTGAAGGTGTCCTCGCACACCCCGCTGCACGAGGGCCAGGCGCAGGAGTTCGCCGAGATCATCCGCGAGGTCCCCTTCGCGGACCCGGAGCTCCCGATCGTCTCCAACATCACGTCCGAGCTCCTGCACACGGCCGCCGAGGTCCGCGCCGAGTTCGAGGCCCAGTTGAAGTCGCCGGTGCTCTGGGCGGAGAACGTCCGCCGCATGACTCGCGAAGGGGTCGACACCTTCGTCGAGGTCGGGCCGGGCCACGCCCTGGCGCGCATGATCAAGCGCATCCAGGACGACAGCACCGCCGTGTCGCTCGACGACGCGCGCGAGGCGCCGATCCCCGTCTCGATCCTCCCCGTCCGACGCCCGTCCAGTTAGGCCTGTCGAGTTAGGACGCCCATGCGCCGCGTAGTGGTCACGGGACTCGGGCTGATCACGCCCGTCGGGAACGACGTGTCCTCCACCTGGGACTCCCTCGTCGCCGGTCGCTCCGGGCTCGGCCTGGTGACCCGTTTCGACGCTTCCGCGTACGACCACCCGATCGCCGCCGAGGTCAAGGGGTTCAATCCCGCCGAGGTCGTCGACCCGAAGATCGCCCGGCGCATCGACCTCTCCTCGGCGTTCGCGCTCGCGGCCTCCCACCAGGCGCTGTCCGACGCGCGGCTCGACGTGGCCGCCGAGGACGCCGCGCGCGTCGGCGTGCTGCTCGGCACCGGGATGGGTTCGGCGCACCAGATCGTTGAGCAGCAGCGCATCCTCGACGAGAAGGGCCCCCGCCGCGTCTCGCCGTTCATGGTGAGCCACATGCTCCCCGACACGGCCACGGGCCTCGTCGCGATCGCCACCGGCGCGCGTGGGCCGAACTTCGCCGTCACTGCGGCCTGCGCCACGGGCGGCGCGGCGACGGGTGAGGCGGCCGAGATGGTCGCGCGCGGCGACGCCGACGTGATGATCGCGGGCGGCTACGAGGCGCCCCTCCAGCCGATCTACTACGCCGGCTTCAACGCGATGAAGGCGCTCGCGGAGCACGAAGACCCGGCGAAGGCCGTCCGCCCGTTCGACGCGACCCGCAACGGGTTCATCCTCGGCGAGGGGGCGGGCGTGCTCATCCTCGAGGAGCTCGAGCACGCGAAGGCGCGCGGTGCGCGCATTTACGCCGAGTGGCGCGCCGCCGGCACCAGCAACGACGCCTACGACATGGTCGCCGCCGCCGAGGACGGCCACGGCATCGCCCAGGCGATGCGTCTCGCCCTCCAGCGCGCCGGGCTCGAGCCGTCCGCCGTCGACTACATTAACGCCCACGGCACGAGCACCCCGCTGAACGACCGCGTGGAGACCCGCGCGATCCACGAGGTGTTCGGCGAGGCGGCGCACGGCCTCATGGTCTCCTCGACCAAGTCGATGCATGCCCACATGATGGGCGCTGCCGGCGCCGTCGAGGCCGCGATCTGCGCGCTGGTCTGCCATCACGGCGTGGTGCCGCCGACGATCAACTACGAGCACCCTGACCCGGACTGCGACCTGGACTACGTGCCAAACGAGGCGCGGAAGTCCGATGTCCGCATCGCGATGAGCACCTCCGTCGGCCTCGGCGGTCACAACTCGGCCATCATCTTCAGCAAGTGGGAGGACGCCTGACATGAGTGAGACGCCAGGGGGACGACGCGTCGTCATCACCGGGATCGGCATCCTCTCGGCGGTCGGCGCCGGGCGGGACGAGACCTGGAAGAACCTGCTCGCCGGGATGAACGGCATCGACCACGTCACCCACGTCGAGGTGTCCGACCTCCCCTCCCGCGTCGCGGGTGAGGTCCCCGAGTTCGACCTCTCGACCTACATCGACCGCAAGGGCGTTCGCCGCATGGACCGCTTCACCCACCTCGCCGTCTGCGCGGCGGGCGAAGCGCTCGACCAGGCGAAGCTGGACATCGCCGGCGAGGGCGATCGCATCGGCTGCATGATCGGATCAGGCATCGGCGGCATCGGGACGCTGGAGGAGGAGTTCGACGTCTTCTTCCACAAGGGTCCGAACCGCGTTTCGCCGCTCCTCGTGCCAATGTTCATCCCGGACATGGCGGCGGGACAGACATCGATCCGCTTCGGGCTGCGCGGCCCGAACTACAACACCGTCTCCGCCTGCGCCTCCGGCGCGGACGCGATCGGCACGGCGTTCGAGGTCATCCGGCGCGGGGACGCGATCGCGATGGTCGCGGGCGGCTCCGAGGCGTGCGTGACGCGTATGTCGATCGCAGCGTTCGCGAACAGCCAGGCGCTCTCCACCAACAACGACCCGAACACCGCGAGCCGCCCGTTCGACGTGAACCGTGACGGCTTCGTGATCGGCGAGGGTGCGGGCATCCTGGTCCTCGAGGACCGCGAGCACGCCGAGGCGCGTGGGGCCCACATCATCGCGGAGATCGTCTCGTACGGGCAGTCCGCGGACGCCTTCCACGTCACCGCCCCGTCCGAGAATGGCGAGGGCGCGGCGCGCGCCATGAACATCGCGATCACCAAGGCCGGCATCAGCGCCAGCGACATCGACTACGTGAACGCCCACGGCACCAGCACGCCGCTGAACGACAAGTTCGAGACGATGTCGATCAAGACGGTCTTCGGCGAGGGCGCCTACGCCGTCCCCGTGTCCTCCTCGAAGTCGATGATCGGGCACACGCTCGGCGCGGCCGGCGGCATCGAGTCGGCGATCACGGTGCTGTCGATCGCGAACCAGAAGATCCACGGCACGATCCACCTCGAGACGCCCGACCCGGCCTGCGACCTCGACTACGTGGCCGACGGCCCGCGGGACCTCGACATCAAGTACGCGATGTCCAACTCGCTCGGCTTCGGCGGCCACAACTCCTCGCTGCTCTTCGCGCGCTACGAGGGCTAACCCGGCCGCCGTGATGGCGATCGACGCGACGATCGAGGATCTGCGCGCGGACGACGAAGGCGCCGGCCGCGCGTGCGCACAGATCCTTGTGGACGCGTTCCGGGGCCACACCGAGTCCTGGCCTGACCTCGAGTCTGGGCTCGCGACTGTCCGCGAGCTGATCGAGGAGGGAGTCTCCGCGCGCATTGCGCGCGACGCCGAAGGCGCAGTGCTGGGCTGGGTGGGCGCGCTCGAGGCATACGACGGCCACGCCTGGGAGGTCCACCCGCTGGCGATCGCCCCGGAGTATCAGCGCGTCGGCCTTGGGCGGCGTCTGCTCGCCGACCTCGAGACGCTCGCCGCCGCGCGCGGCGTCACGACGCTCTGGCTCGGCACCGACGACGAGGACGGCCGCACCTCGCTCGGCGGTCTCGACCCGTACCCGGACCCCCTGGACGCGCTCGCACGCATCCGGAACCTCGGCGGTCACCCCTTCGAGTTCTACCAGCGCTGCGGGTTCGTCCTCGTCGGCATGCTGCCGGACGCCAACGGCCCCGGGAAGCCGGACATCTTCATGGCGAAGCGGGTCGGCCCCCGCTGAGGCATCGCTCCCTCGGGCGTACCTCGGCGCGGTGATAGTCTCCGTGGAGGTGCTCCCCGCCCTGCCGAGCCGACGATGACCGCTCCCTCCTCCACCGACCGGGTCCTGCGCGGTTCCGCGAACCGCCGCTGGCGGCTCCTCCCCGCTCCGAACCTCGAGGGCTTCGCCGACGCCGGGCCGGGACTTCCCGACCTGATGCGTATGCTGCTCGCCCACCGCGGCGTCCACTCTACCGTCGAGGCGCGGCGCTACCTCGGCAGTCCCGGGGAGCTGACGGACGCCCGGCTCATGCCCAACCTCGAACGCGCGGTGGACCGGCTCGCGCGCGCCTGCGAGGACGGCGAGACCGTCGCGGTCTACGGCGACTACGACGTCGACGGCGTGACGGCGACGACGCTGCTAGTGGAGGGACTGCGGTGCCTGGGCGCGGCGCCGATCCCGTACATCCCCGACCGCTTCAGCGAGGGCTATGGGCCCAACGTACGCGCCGTCCGCCAGCTCGCCGACCGTGGTGCGTCCCTCCTCGTCACGGCCGACACCGGCACCTCGGCAGTGACGGAGGTGGCAGAGGCGAACTCACTGGGGATGGACGTGGTGATCATCGACCACCACACGATCCCCGAGGAGCTGCCGGACGCGCTCGCGATCGTGAACCCACGCCTGAACGACGTGTCGTACGGCTCGGAGCCCGCCGCCGTCGGCGTGGCGTACAAGGTCATCCACGACCTGCACGACCGCATGGGCCGCCCGTATGCGCCCAAGGAGCACCGCGCGCTGGTGGCGCTCGGCAACGTCTGCGACCTCGCCCCCATGCTCGCGGAGAACCGCGACCTGGTCCGGCTCGGGCTCAACGCGCTCGCCCAGACGACCCGGCCAGGCCTGCTCGCACTGTACGAGGTAGCCGGGGTGAAGCACCCGCAGACGATCAACGCCGAGACGATCGGCTGGGTGCTGGGCCCGCGGATCAACGCCGCCGGCCGCATGGAGCACGCCCGGATCGCCCTCGATCTGCTGCTCGCCGAGGACCTCGCCACCGCGCGCACCCACGCGAAGCGGCTGGAAGAGCTGAACCGCCAGCGGCGTGACGACACCGCCGAGGCGGTCGAGCTCGCGCGCGAATCGCTGACCGAAGCCGACCGCGCGGGCGCTCTCATCGTCGTCGCCAGCCCGGGGATCTCCTCAGGCATCGTCGGCCTCTGCGCCGCGCGGCTCGTCGAGGAGTTCTCGCGGCCCGCGATCGCGATCGAGATCCGGGACGGCGAGGGGCGAGGCTCCTGCCGCTCGATCCCTGAGTTCGATGTCACCGCTCTCCTCCGCCGCCACGGCGACCTCTTCCTGCGCTACGGCGGCCACCGCGCCGCGGCCGGCTTCAGCATCGACGAGTCCCGACTGCCGGAGATGAAGGCGCGGCTCGTCGCCGACGCCAACGAGCACCTCGACATCGCAACGCTCGCACCGACCTTCGATATCGACTGCGAGCTACCGCTCGAGCAGGTGGACCGGAAGACGCTCCAGTGGCTCGCGCTCCTCGGTCCGCACGGGGTCGGGAACGACCCGCCGAGGTTCCTCGCGCGGAAGGTCGAAGTGGCCCAGGCGCGGGGCGTCGGCCAGGACGGGTCGCACCTCTCGATGACCCTCAAGGCGGGGTTCGCGACGTGGAAGGCGATCTCGTTCGGAAACGCGGACGCGCTGGTCCCGCCAGGCGAGCTGGCGGACGTGGTCTACACGTTCAAGCAGGACGACTTCCGCGGCGACGGCGCGCTCCAGCTCGAAGTGCTGGACCTGCGCTCCGCCCAGGACGACTAGACCGGGGCGCGGGCACAGGGCTGGAGGGCGCGGACGACGCCCCCGCCGCGACCGCTCGGCGCTACTCGACCTCGGAGGAGTGGCGCGACCAGAGCGTGTGATAGCGCTCGCCGGTGATGGCGGCCCGGTGCTCCTCGTGCTCGATGCGGCAGAGGGCTTCGAAGCAGGCCGCCGCCTGGTCGGGGCAGTCGATCCGCCGAATGATCGTGTCCCACACGCCCATCGTCACCAGCGAGGCGACGCGCGCGTCCCACGGTATGAGGGTGATCGACTCCGGGCGCGAGAACTGCGGGCGGAGCTTGCGGAGGGAGCGGAGGCGGTCGCCGCCACTCTTCGCCATCGGCACGACCTTCACGAAGGTGCCCGCGAACTCGTTGGTGCGGGTGTCGATCAGCAGGGTACGGCGGAGCGTCGGGAAGAAGAGGCTCACCACCTCCGCCTCGGCGATGTTCTGTACGACTTCGTCGAGGTCGATCTCAATCCCACCGTCGATCATCGTGCGCCCTTCCCCCGACTCTGTTCCGCGATCACTGGCCGACGAGCCGCAGGAAGCGGTGCCGCCCCACGCGCAGCTCGTCGCCCGGCCCCACCTCCACGGCGGGGTCCTCCACCTTCTCGCCGTTCACCTGCACGCCGCCGCCCTGCACGAGCCGGCGGACTTCGCCCTTGCTCGCGGCGAGGCCGGCCTCGACGGCGAGGTCGACCAGCGGCATCGCCGCCGCGACGGCGTACTCGGGCATCTCGTCCGGCGTCTCGCGACGCTGGAACGTGGACTCGAAGTACGCGAGGGCGGCGTCGCCCTCGGCGTCCCCGTGGAAGATCGCGGTGATGGTGCGCGCCAGGCGCTTCTTCGCGTCGATCGGCCGGAGTGAGCCGTCCGCCAGCGCCGCACCGATGCCCTCGACTTCATCGGGGCGGAGGTAGGTGACGAGGGTGAAGTAGTCGACGATCGACTCATCCGGGATGGACATCGCCTTGCCGAACATGTCGTTCGGCGGCTCGGTGATGCCAATGTAGTTCCCGAGGGACTTCGACATCTTCTCGTGGCCGTCGGTCCCCACGAGGATCGGGGTGGTGATGCAGACCTGAGCGCGCTTCCCGTTCGCCTCCTGGAGCTGGCGCCCGGCGAGGAGGTTGAACGTCTGGTCCGTGCCGCCGATCTGCACGTCGGTGTCCATGTGCATGGCGTCGTAGGCCTGCATCATTGCGTACAGGAACTCGCTCACGTGGATCGGATCGCCGGAGTCGTAGCGCTTCTGGAAGTTCTCCCGGCGGAGGAACTGCGCGACGGTGTAGTTGGCGGTGAGGCGGATCACGTCGGCGAAGGTGAGCTGGCTGAGCCAGTCGCCATTGAAGACGATGCGCGTCGACTGGCGGTCGAGGATGTGGAACGCCTGGTCGGTGTAGGTCTTCGCGTTCTCCGCGATCTCCTCGGGCGTCAGCATCGGGCGTGTCTTGTCCTTGCCCGTGGGGTCGCCGATCAGCGCCGTGAACGATCCGACGAGGAACGTGACCTCGTGGCCGAACTCCTGGAACTGGCGCAGCTTCCGCATCGGCACGGTGTGGCCGAGGTGGAGGTCCACCTTGGTCGGGTCGAACCCGCAGTAGACGCGGAGCGGGCGGTCCTCCTCGAGGCGGGCACGCAGCTCGCGCTCCATCGTCTGGCGGGTGCCGGCGTCCCCGAACTCGGTGCCGGCCATGAGGACGGCCATCTGCTCGTCCACCGGCGCCATCGTCCGCGTGGCTGCATCGCGCGACGTGGAGGCGGTCACGCGAACCACTCCCGCGTCGTGACGATGTCGCGGTGCATCTGCTCCACGAGGGCGTCGACGCTCTCGAACTTGAGCTCGTCACGGAGCCGGCTGAGCAGCTCGACCGTCACGATCTGACCGTAGAGGTCGCCCTCGAAGTCGAGCAGATACGTCTCGAAGTGGCGCTGGTCGCCGTCCTTGAACGTCGGGTTCGTGCCGATGTTCGTCGCCGCGAGGTAGGTCCGCTCACCGTGGTGGGCGCGCGAGACGTAGACGCCGTTCGGGGGCAGCGCGCGGTCGGCGGAGACGCCGACGTTCAGCGTGGGGAAGCCGATGGTCCGGCCCCGCTGGTCGCCGCGAAGCACGGGGCCCCGGACGGCGTATGGCCGGCCAAGGAGGCGCGCGACATCCTCCATCTGGCCTGCCGCCAGGGCGTTGCGAATGCGCGTGGAGGAGACGCGCTCGGTATCGTCGTCCTCGTGGAAGAGCGGGACGGCGATGACCTCGAAGCCCTGCTCCTCGCCAATCGCGGCGAGGCGGTCCGTCGTGCCCTCGCCACCGCGGCCGAGACGGAAGTCCTCGCCCACGACGAGCAGGCGCATCCCCGCTTCTTCGACGAGGAGGCGGGTGAAGTCGGCGGCCGAGACCTGCTGCAGCTCCGAGGTGAACTGGAGGACGGAGACGAACTCCGCGCCGACCTCCTTGATCAGCTCCACGCGCCGCTCGAGCGACTCGATGTAGGCGACGGGGGTGCCGGGGCGGAGGACGGTGATGGGGTGCGGGTGGAAGGTCACGACGCCGCCGGTGAGGCCGCGCGCTGAGCCTTCCTCGATCATTCGCCGGATGAGGGTGCGATGCCCGCCATGTACGCCATCGAACACGCCCACCGAGATGGCGTGCTGACCGGGCGTCACGCTCCGACGCAGTTCGTCACGGACGAGTAGCAAGTGGAGCGGTTCCTTTCGGCGGTGTCTTTCAATGCTAGCACCGGCTCGACGGGCGGCGGGACGAAACCGTGCGATCCTCAGACCCCGGTGAAGTCCTCCTCGGAGTGGGTGAACTCCGGCGGACGCGCGCCCTCCAGCCTCACCAGCTCGATGTCTCCGAAGGCGTCCGACTGGCGCGCGGCGAGGTAGCGCTGCTTGATCAGCTCGAGCACCGCCATGAAGTCCACGATCACCATCGTCCGCGAGGTAGCGGACTGGATGAGCTCCTTGAAGGAGACGCGGCCGGTCGACTGCAGCCGGTCCACCAGCGAACGCATGCGGTCGCGGAGGCGCACCGGGTCGCGTCTGATCTCCGCGGCGGGCTCCTCCTCCGGCATCCGGTCGAGGACCTCGCGGATCACATCGACCAGCGAGGAGAGCGTGACCGTGTCGAGGCCCGTGGGGAGCGGCACCGCCGGCGGCGGCACCTCGCGACGGTAGGTGCCGTGCCCCACCTCGCGCTCGCGGAGGAACTCGGCGGCGTGCTTGAAGCGGCGGTACTCGCGCAGCGCCTCGATCAGCGCGCGGGCGTCGCTGCCTTCGTCCTCGTCCTCGGCCGGCGCCTCGTCGGGGTCGCGCGGCAGGAGCGCGCGCGACTTGAGGAGCAGGAGGCGAGCGGCGACGGAAATGAAGTCCGCCATCGCACCGAGGTCGATCTGCTCGCGCGAGCGGAGGGCAGAGAGGTACTGGTCCGTCACCTCGAGCAGCGAGACCTCAGTGATGTCGAGCTCGCTGCGCTCGATGAGGTGGAGGAGCAGGTCGAGCGGACCGTGGAAGACCGGCAGGTCGAGCTCGATGCGTTCGTCGGCTGGCTCCGCATCCTCCGACGCGGCGGCATCCCCGCCCCCCGTGTCAGCGTCGGCCCCGGCGCCAGCCTCCGGCGCGGCGGTGGCGTCGGCGGGTTCGGACGCCGGATCGGCCGGCGAGGCGACCTCGCCCTCCTGCGCTGCAGGAGGGGAGGTCTGATCCTCGTCGTCGCGGTCGGGCCGGACGGGGTCGGTGGACTCGGGCTCGGTCGTCACGCGCTCGGGGCTAGACGGCCGCGCCGGCGGGCAGGGCCGGGGGCTCGGCGAACGGCCGGCCGATGGCGGACGCGAGCGCACGCGCCTCGTTCGCCATGTCCTGGAAGTTCGAGGGCGTGAGGGACTGCGCGCCGTCCGAGAGGGCGTGGTCCGGGTTCGGGTGCACCTCGATGATGAGGCCGTCGGCGCCGACCGCGATGGAGGCGAGCGTCATCGGCTTCACGAGGTACCACTTGCCGGTGCCGTGCGAGGGATCCGAGATCACCGGGAGGTGGCTCAGCCGCTTCACCAGCGCGATGGCGTTCAGGTCCAGGGTGTTGCGGGTCGCCGTCTCGAAGGTGCGGATACCGCGCTCGCAGAGCATCACGTTGGGGTTGTTCTGCGACAGGATGTACTCGGACGCGAGGAGCCACTCCTCGATCTGGCCGGCCATGCCGCGCTTCAGCAGGACCGGCTTGCCGGTCTTCCCCGCCTCCTCCAGGAGGACGAAGTTCTGCATGTTGCGCGCGCCGATCTGGATGATGTCCGAGTACTGCGCCACGGCGTCCACGTCCCGGACGGAGAGGCACTCGGTGATGACGGGCATGCCCAGCTCATCACCGACCTGGCGGAGCATCTTGAGGCCCGGCACGCCGAGCCCCTGGAACGAGTACGGGGACGAGCGCGGCTTGAAGGCGCCGCCACGGAGGATGTGCGCGCCGCCCTCGCGGACGCCCTTGGACGCCTCCCAGAGCTGCTCCTCGGTCTCGATCGAGCAGGGGCCGGCCATGAAGACGGGGTGGCCCCCGCCGATCTTCACGCCGAACGGCAGCTCGATGACCGTGTCCTCCGGGTGCGTCTCGCGGCTCGAGAGCTTGTACGGCTTCGAGACGCGGATCACCTCGTCCACGCCGGACATCATCGAGATCTCATCGCGGTGGTCCTGGACGACCTGTCCGAGGCCCGCGATGACGGTGCGCACGGCGCCATGGATCGGCTGGCCCTTCAGGCCGAACTCGGTCATGCGGTTCATGACGGCGTCGGCTTCTTCCTTCGTGTGGTCAAGCTTCATCACAACGATCACGGCTGGGGCTCCTCGTCGCCCACGAGGTCGCGTCGGAGGACGCGCGCCCCGCGGAGATACACATGCTTGATGTCGGCAAGCGGCCGGTCAGTGTTGACGTGCATCAGGATGCGCAGGCACTTCGCCAGCGACCCGGGCACGTTCATCTCCATCAGGCACTCCAGCGCCACCTGGGTGTACCCCGCTTCGCGGGCCGCGACCGCGGGGAACTCCGCGCTCAGGTCCGGGGTGGTGCTGAACTGGATGGAGGCAACGAGGTCAGGGTCGATCGCGTTCTGGCGGACGATCTCGTCCAGCAGCTCACGCGCCGCGCCGAGGATCTCCTCGCGGGTGTTGTTTTCCACCGTGGTCGCGCCGCGGATACCGCGTACCAGCATGCTGGAGGTCTCCCGTTCGCTCGTCTCAGACAGGGCCGGTCACCGAGGCCGGATGCCGACGGAATGGTGCGTCAGCGCCGGCCGATGTTGGTCATGAGGGGGTTACGAGCCAAACGACCCGGTCGCACTCTGGGGCGCACCGGAAGTCGCGTGGCTCCACGTATAGCGCGCATAGGCGCGGCCATACGAGCGAGCGAAGCCGCCGCGGGCGATCCGCAGGGCTGGCGACGGGTGCCTATCCAGAGTCACGACCGGTGATCTCCTCCAGGTACGCCCGCACCCTGGCGGGGCGTTCCTCCCGTGGCGTCTCGCCCACCAGCTGGACGAAGGCGCTGCCTACCACTGCCGCGTCCGCGTACTCCCCCACTGAGCGGACGTGCTCCCGGGACGAGATCCCGAAGCCGACCGCGAGCGGGAGGTCCGTCTGGGCTCGCACGCGGGCGATGTACTCGGGCAGTTCGTCCGAGAGGACCGACCGCGCGCCGGTGATCCCGACGACGCCGACGCAGTAGATAAAGCCGCTCCCGTGATCGGCGACCAGCTGGATGCGGTCCTCGGTCGACGTCGGCGCCAGCAGGTAGATCATGTGCAGCCCCGCCTCGCGGGCCGGCTGCTCGAGTTCCCCTGCTTCCTGCGGGGGAAGGTCGACGGTAATGAGCCCGTCCACCCCGGCCTCGGCGGCCGTCTGCACGAACCTGCTGATCCCGTACGAGAGCAGCGGGTTGAAGTATCCCATAACGATCAGCGGGACGGAAACGCCGCGCGCACGCAGCTCGCGGACGGCATCGAACACGGTCTCCGTGTTCGCGCCGTTCCGGATCGCCTCCTCGTACGCCCGCTGGTTCGTCGGGCCGTCCCCCATCGGGTCCGAGAAGGGGAGGCCGATCTCGACGGCGGTCGCGCCGCCGGCGACGGCGGCCTCGACGATCTCGACGGTGGCGTCGATCTCGGGCCAGCCGGCGGGGATGAACGGGATGACGGGCGTGCGGCCCGCCGCGCGCGCTGCGGCGAAGGCACGGGCGATGCGGTCTTCCGTCTGCGGACGGGCGCTGCTGGTCACGGACTCACCCCGGAGATGGTCACGGCGAAGGAGACGCCGTTAAAGATCGCGTGCGCAATCACTGGCGTCCAGAGCGACCCCGAGCGGTGGTAGGCGAACGCGAACAGCATCCCGATCCCCCAGAACGGCGCCACCACGCTGATCTCGAAGTGGACGAGGGAAAAGAGCAGCCCGCTGATGACCATTCCGAGGACGAGCCCCCAGCGCGCCTGCACCGCGCGGAACACGAGGCCCCGGAAGAACAGCTCTTCGCTCAGCGGCGCCACGACCACCACGGACAGCCCGAGCACGATCCAGACGGCGTCCGTCATCCCGGCGCCCTCGGGGAGCGGGTTCCCCTCCGCCAGCCGGGAGAGGTCGCGGCCCGTCGCTTCCTCGATGAGCAAGATGGCGGCCCCGTAGACGAAGACGATGACCAGGCCGCTCCCCCAGGTGGCCAGCGGCCAGAGCTTCGCCAGCCCGGGCAGCGGGGTGAAGCCCAGCTGCTCCAGGGTCAGCCGCTTCCTCCGAGCAAGCAGCACCACGATCGCGCCGAGCCAGATCGAGAAGCCGAGCGTGGCGAGGGCGATCGCGAGAGCCGGGCCAGACTCAACCTCGGGGTCCCCGAAGTTCAGTGCGATGGCGGCGACGATGCTGAGGACGACGGCGTACCCCAGCAGGAGCAGCCCGAGCGCGCCCGCGAGATCGCGGCCCGACCAGCGCACGGGCGTAGGCAGAGCCTCGAGATGCGGGGGGCGCTGGGGAGCATCCACGCGATCAGGCTAGCAGCCGCCGGGCGATAGGATGATCCGGTGAGGATCACCCACGTCATCTACGACCTGGATGGGACGCTGCTCGACACCGAGCCGTTCTACCTGCACACCACGGACGCGATCTTCGCCCGCCACGGCATGCGGCTGCCGGCGGAGGTGCGCGCGATGATGATGGGACGCCCGAACGCCGTCGCGATCCCGCTGATGCTGGAGCACACCGGCCTCCCGATGACCGTCGAGGAGTTCCGGCGGGAGCGGGACGACGCGCTCCATGCGCTCTTCCCGGGCGCGCTGCCGACGGCCGGGGCGCGCGAGCTCACGGACCACCTCGCGCGGCATGGCATCCCGCAGGCGGTCGCGACGTCCTCTTCGCGCGAGTCGCTCACCCACAAGCTCGTGCGCCATGCGGCATGGTTCGAGACGTTCGAGACGGTGGTGCTGGCCGAGGACGTCGAGCACGGCAAGCCAGCGCCGGACATCTTCCTCGAGGCGGCCCGGCGGATGGACGCCGACCCTGCTGCCTGCCTGGTCTTCGAGGACGCCCCGCTGGGCGTGGACGCCGCGCTCGCCGCGGGCATGCAGGTGGTCGCGATCCCGGAGGCCGAACACGCGGAGCGGGTCGCCGGCGCGCACGCGATCATCGAAAGCCTGGCAGCGTTCGACCCCGCGAGCTGGGGGCTGCCGCCCTTCGCCCTCCCGGGCCGAAACGAGCGCTAGAGGCTCACGCCCAGCGCCTGGGCGACGGTGTTCATGTCCTTGTCGCCGCGGCCGCTCAGGTTCACGAGGATGATGTCGTCCGGAGACACCTCGCCCTTGAGCTTCAGCACCTGGGCGATCGCGTGGGACGACTCCAGCGCCGGGATGATCCCCTCGAGGCGCGAGAGCTGCTGGAAGGCGTCGAGCGCCTCCGCGTCCGTGACGGCGCGGTACTCGGCGCGCTCCGTCAGCTTGAGGTGCGAGTGCTCCGGGCCAACGCCCGGGTAGTCCAGCCCCGCCGAGATCGAGTGCGCCTCCTGGATCTGCCCCCACTGGTCCTGCAGCAGGTATGAACGGCTGCCGTGCAGCACGCCCGGGCGCCCCTTCGACAGCGTCGCGGCGTGCTTCGCGTCGAGGCCCTCGCCCGCCGCCTCGACGCCGATGAGGCGCACCTGGTCCGGGACGAACTCGTGGAAGAGGCCGATCGCGTTCGAGCCGCCGCCGACGCAGGCGACCGCGATCGTCGGCAGGCGCCCTTCCTTCTCGAAGAGCTGCTGCTTCGCCTCGCGGCCGATGATCGACTGGAAGTCGCGCACCATCATCGGGTACGGGTGCGGCCCCACGACCGAGCCGATGATGTAGTAGGTGTCGCGGACGTTGGTGACCCAGTCACGGATCGCCTCGTTCGTAGCGTCCTTCAGCGTCCGCGAGCCCGACTGCACCGCCACCACCTCGGCGCCCAGGGTCTTCATCTTGAAGACGTTGAGCGACTGGCGGCGGACATCCTCCGCGCCCATGTAGACGACGCACTCGAGGTCGAAGAGCGCACACGCGGTCGCCGTCGCGACGCCGTGCTGTCCGGCCCCCGTCTCCGCGATGATCCGCTTCTTGCCCATGCGCCGTGCGAGGAGCGCCTGCGCGAGGACCGCGTTGATCTTGTGCGCCCCGGTGTGGTTCAGGTCCTCCCGCTTGAGGTAGACCTTCGCGCCGACGGCCTCCGAGAGCCGCGAGGCGAGCGTGAGCGGCGAGGGCCGCCCGACGTAGTCCTTCAGCAGTGCGTCCAGCTCCGCCGTGAACTCGGGGTCCTCGCGGTAGCGCGCGTAGGCCGCCTCCAGCTCGGCGAGCGCGGGCATCAGCGTCTCGGGCACGTACTGGCCGCCGAACTCGCCCCAGTGGCCGAGCTCGTTCGGAGCGCTCGGGTCGGCGGGCGTCCCGGGGTGAGAAGTCATACCTCTGCCTCCGTCGCGAGCGCCGCGTCGGCCGCGCGCACCGCCTCGATGAACGCGCGCACGCGCGAGTGATCCTTCTTGCCGTCCGTCTCGGTGCCGCTCGACACGTCCACCACCCACGGCTGGACCGTCCGCACGGCCGCCTCGACGTTCTCCGGGGCGAGCCCGCCCGCGAGCACGAGCGGCACCTGCTCCGCTGTCTCCCGGGCGACGCTCCAGTCGAACGTGACCCCCGTGCCGCCCCGGTACGGGCCATGCGCCGAGTCCAGCATGAGCGCCTCGGCGAATCCCGGCTTCACCAGCTCGAACACGTCCGCGGGAGCGTCGAGGGGGGAAATGTGCACGACCTGGATGACCGGGCGGTTCACCCGCAGACAGTCCTCCCAGCTCTCGTCCCCCGAGAGCTGCACGATGTCGATGCCGGCGGCGTCGGCGATCGCGTTCACCTCGTCGATCGGCTGGTCGGCGAAGATGCCGACGGTGAGCGGACGCTTCGCATCAAGGTACGCCTCGATCACGTCTGCCCCGTGGTCGAACCAGGCGCCGAGGTCCTCCCGCAGCTCGGCCGCGATCGGATCGGGGAGGCTGACCGGTCGGTCGCCGAGCGGGCCGCCGAGCGCCTCCACCATTGCGCGCGCCGCGTCCACGTCGACGCGGCGCTTGCTCGCCGCGAAGACCATGCCGACGAAGTCGGCACCGGCCTCGGCGGCGGCCAGGACATCCTCGGGGGTACGGTTGCCGCAGATCTTCACCAGCGTCACGCGGTAGCCTCCGTGAGCATCAGCGCGCGCGCGGTCTCCACGACCGTGCCGGACTTCACCAGCGCCTCACCCACGAGGAGGGCGTGCGCGCCCGCGTCCGCCATGCGGCGGGCATCCTCCGGCGCGCGGATCGCGGACTCCGCGACCAGCGTGACGCCCTCCGGCGCCAGCGCCGCCAGTCGCTCGAACGTGCCGAGGTCCTCGTGGAAGGTGCGCAGGTCGCGGTTGTTCACGCCGATCACGGTCGCACCCACCTCGATGGCGACGCGCATCTCCGCCTCGTCGTGGACCTCCACCAGGGCCTCCATCCCGAGCGCCCGGGTCTGGTCGAGGAGATCACGGAGGGTCCCGGTCTCGAGGAGCATGACGATCAGCAGGAGGGCGTCCGCGCCGAATGCGCGCGCTTCCAGCACCTGGTACGGGTCGAAGATGAACTCCTTGCGCAGCAGCGCCGGGCGGTCCGGGTCGCCGTCGAACGCGGCACAGACGGCTGCGAGATCCTCGATGCTGCCCTTGAAGTAGTCCGGCTCCGTGAGGATCGAGATCGCGGCGGCGCCGGCCTCGGCGTACTGCTGCGCCTGCGCGACCGCGTCGAGGTCGGCGTCGAAGACACCCTTGCTCGGCGATGCGCGCTTGATCTCGGCGACGAGCCGGAGACGCGAGGGCGGCGCCGAGGCGCGCCCCGTCCTCAGCCGAGCGGCGAGCGAGATCGGCGGACGCGCCCGCGCGACGAGCGCCCGGAGCACCGCTTCGTCGCGGACCCCGCGGTCCGCGGCCAGGCGCACCCGCCGGTCGGCGACGATGCGGTCGAGGACGGTGCCGGTGGTGCGGGCGGACACCTCGGGGCTACTTCCCCGCCGCGCGGCGGGAGGCCTCGACGAACGCGGCGACCTTCGCCGCCGCGTCGCCCTGCTCGATCGCGTCGAGGGCCATCTTCACGCCGTCCTTCAGCGAGCTCGCCAGCCCGGTCACGTAGAGGCCGGCGCCCGCCTGCGCCGCGATCATGTCGCGGATCGCGAGGGAGCCGTCACCGCTGAGCACGTCCCGGAAGATGCGGGCGTTCTCCTTCGCGTCGCCGCCGACGATCTCCTCGGCGCGGTACTGCTGGAGGCCGAGGTCGGCCGGCGTGATCGTGCGGTGCGTCACCTGGTTGGCGCGCACCTCGTAGATCTCGGTGGGACCGGTGACGGAGATGTCGTCCACGTTGCCCTCGCCGCTGGCGACGATCGCGTGGCGCATGTCGAGGTTCGCCAGCACGCGCGCGAGGCGTTCGGCCAGCTCGGGCGTCGCCGCTCCCATCACGTGGCACTTGGCATAGGCGGGGTTCGTGAGCGGGCCGAGGATGTTGAAGATCGTGCGGAACCCGATCTGCGGACGCAGCGGCCCGGCGAACTTCATCGCCGGGTGGAACGACTGGGCGAACATGAAGCCCATGCCAGTCTTCTCGATGCACTCCGCCACCTGCGGCGGCCCGAGTGCGATCTGCGCACCCAGCGCCTCGAGGAAGTCAGCAGCGCCGGAGTTGGAGGTCATCGCGCGGTTGCCGTGCTTCGCGACCTTCGCCCCGGCGGCGGCCGCGACGAATGCGCCGGCCGTGGAGGCGTTGAAGACCTTCCTCGACCCGCCGGTGCCGGCGGTATCCAGCAGGGGCTGCACCTTCACGTCCAGCCGCAGGGCGTGCTCGCGCATGGCCTGCGCCATGCCGGTGATCTCCTCGACGGTCTCGCCCTTCAGGCGAAGGGCGGCCATGAACGCGCCGAACTGGGCCGGGGTGGCCACCTCGCCGCTCGGGTTCTCGAGGCCGGCGCGCATCATCTCGCGCATCGCCTCGGCGGCTTCCTGTCGGGTGAGGTCGCGGCGCTCTTCGACGAGCGCGATGAGGGCGTCCCGGATCACGAGCGGGCTCCCGTCACGCCGGCCGCCGTGCGGTTCGGCATCTCGAGGAAGTTCTTGAGAAGCGCGTGGCCGTGCTGCGTCATGATTGACTCCGGGTGGAACTGCACGCCCTCGATGGCGAACTCGCGGTGGCGAGCGGCCATGATGATGCCCTTCTCCGTGCGCGCGGAGACCTCGATGACGTCCGGGACGCTGTCCGGACGGATCGCGAGCGAGTGGTAGCGGATCGCCTCGAACGGGCTCTCGATGCCGGCGAAGACACCCTTGCCGTCGTGCTCGATGAGGCTCGTCTTGCCGTGCATGATCTCGCCGGCGTACTCCACGATGCCGCCGTACGCCTCGCCGATGCACTGGAGGCCGAGACAGACACCGAGCAGGGGTGCTTCACCCTCGAACGCGCGGATCAGCTCGACCGAGATCCCCGCCTCCTTCGGCGAGCACGGGCCGGGCGAGATCACGACCCGCTCTGGCTTCATCGCGAGGCAGTCCTCGACGCTGATCTGGTCGTTCCGGTGCACCTCGACGTTGCCGCCGAGCTCGGTGATGTACTGGTAGAGGTTGTACGTGAACGAGTCGTAGTTATCGATCAGCAGGATCACGGCTGATCCTCCTCGTAGTGTTCTGAGGCTGAGCGCAGTTGCGCGACCTGGGCCATCTCGCGCAGCTGTGCCGCGTGCTCGCGGTTGTGGCTCGCGATCTTCGCGATCCGGTCGCCGATCTGGATGACGCCCCGCTCCGGGTGGTTGGCGTACGCATTGAGGGTCTCGGGCGGCTGGTACTGGAGCCAGGTGCGGGTCTCCCCGCGCACGGCGTCCATCCGCTCGCGCAGCACCGTCTCGTCCTCGGACGGGCGCAGCGCGTGGAGGTCCTTCCACTCGTCGTCGTTGAACGTCCGCCACGTGCGGCCAGGCTGCTCCAGGCAGCGGCGTGACTCGTTCCGGTAGTACGCCTCGACGTCGACCGTGTGCGCCAGCACGTCGAGGGCGCTCCAGCCCTCCTCGGTCAGCGCGGTGGTGCGGAGGTGTCGCGGGACGGCATCGAACGCCGCGAGGAACTCGCCGCGCCCGTCCGCGAGCTGCGTGAGGAGATCGTCCGGGGTGTAGTCGGCGAGCGCCGGCTCCGAGTCCTCGCCACGGAAGACCTGGACGAGCCAATCCCGCAGCTCCGGCATCAGGTCGAGCCCGGTCATGTCCGCCGGCGCCGCCCACAGCGCGTCGTCGAAGAGCGAGGCCGGGAATCGCGCCTCACCCTGCCAGTCGACGCAGGTGAAGGCGTTGGCGATGAACCGCTCCCCCGTGGGCGCGGTGACGTAGACCGTGTCGAGGAACTCGTACGGGCCGGGCTGCACGTGCAGGAAGTCCCGCATGAGCCGCTCGAGGGCATCCTCCGCCGTCTCGACATCGGCGACGCCGACGAAGGGCGGCGTCCAGAGGCCACCGAACGGACCCCCGGCGTGGCGGACGAACAGCGACTTCGAGTCGGCGCGGATCATCAGGGCGAGCGAGGCGAGCTGGGGGCTGTCGTTCATCTCATAATCCTCGCCTAGTAGCCGAGACTGCCGACGGGGCCGCCGCCCTCGCCGCGCTCAGCGTCGTCGATGGCCGCGAGGAGCGCCCGAGCCTTGTGCTGGCACTCTTCGTACTCCTTCTGCGGATCCGAGTCGAAGACGATGCCGGCGCCCGCCTGCACGTGCGCCAGCCCGTCCTTCATCACGAGCGTCCGGATCGTGATGCAGGTTTCGATGTTCCCGGAGAAGTCGAAGAACCCGACCCCGCCGGAGTAGGGGCCGCGACGGTCCGACTCCAGCTCCGCGATGATCTCCATCGCGCGGATCTTCGGGGCGCCCGAGACCGTCCCTGCCGGGTAGGCGGCGCGGAGGGCGTCGTACGCGGTCATCTCCGGCCGCAGCTTTCCCTTCACGTGGCTCACGATGTGCATCACGTGCGAGTAGAACTCCAGGTCCAGCTTCTGCGTGACCTGGACGCTCCCGGCCTCCGAAACGTGCCCGACGTCGTTGCGGCCGAGGTCGAGGAGCATGACGTGCTCCGCGATCTCCTTCGCGTCGTTGATCAGCTCCTCGGCGAGGCGCTGGTCCTCCAGCGGCGTCTCCCCGCGACGGCGCGTCCCGGCGATCGGGTGCACCTCCACGAGCCCGTCCTCGATGTTCACGAGCAGCTCCGGCGAGGAGCCGACGATGTGTGTGTCGTTGAACTGGAGGAAGAAGAGGTACGGCGACGGGTTGATGCCGCGCAGGCTCCGGTACACCTCGAACGGGTGGGCGCCCGTCTCGCGCGTGAACCGCTGCGAGAGGACGACCTGGATGATGTCGCCGGCGACGATGTAGTCCTTGCAGCGGCGGACGGCCGCGAGGAACGCCTCGTGGTCCCAGTTCGACTGGACGGCGTTGCCGCGGGTCCCGGAGAACGGCACGTACGGCAGCGAGCCGAGCGGCTGCTCCAGCCGCGCCACGATCTCATCGATCTTGGCCTGCGCCTGGCGGTAGGAGGCGTCAATGTCACCGTCGAGGCGGACGTGGGCGACGACCTTGATGCTGTGCTTCACGTGGTCGAACACGAGGATCGTGTCCGTGAACATGAGCCACGATTCGGGGACGCCGAGGGCGTCCCGCTGCGCGAGCGGGACGCGCGGCTCGAAGTGCGTCACGGCCTCGTAACCGAGGTAGCCCACCGCCCCGCCGTGGAACTTCGGCAGGCCGGCCACCTCGACGGACTGGAAGCGCCCCAGCTCCGCCTGCACCACGTCCAGCGGGTCGCCGTCGTCGTGCTGCGCGGAGTAGACGCGGTACGGCTCCGTGCCGATGAAGGAGTAGCGGCCGAGGCGCTCGCCGCCTTCCACGGACTCGAGGAGGAAGGAGTACGGACCGCGCGCGACCTTCAGGTACGCGGAGACGGGCGTCTCCAGGTCCGCCCGCACCTCGCGGTACACGGGGACGATGTTGCCCTGGCCGGTCATCCGGCGGACGTCGTTCAGGCTGGGAAGGTACTCAGTCATGGGAAGCTCCGAGGATGGTCGCGTGGGGGCGGGAGCGGTCGGGCTGCCACCACCAGGGAGACCATCCCGTCGGTCGGCTCGTGCCGGGGCGCGACGTGCAGATGGACATCCTGCGCTCTCCTCGAATGCTCTCCAACGGACGGTTCACGATCGATGACCCCAACAAAAAACCACCGCTCCACACAGCCGTGGGGCGATGGTCCTCGCGGTGCCACCCACATTCTCCCGGCGCGCGCACGCGACGGGACTTCGCCAGCGACGGCGCGCCCTCGACGCTCCGAGGGGTTGCGATCGCCTGGGCATGGATAACGGCGCCCACACCGCCGACGCCTACTCCCCGCCCGAGGGCAGGTTTGGGGCCGGGACTCACGGGTCCATTCAGCCGCTGCTGGCAGGCGCCGGGCTTTCACCTTGCCCCGGCTCTCTGGAGCCCCGCTGGCGACGTACTCGTCCCGATCGACGTCATGTCTACGCGACTGACTGAAGTATGACGGTACGATTCCGCGGATCGCACTGTCAACGCGGCGGCGCTCCCTGCGGGGTTACCTCCCGTCGCCCTGCCGAGAGGACGCGCCGATGACCCCCGACGAAGCGACCGCCGTCGCCACCATCGAGCGCTGGCTCGGGGGCTTCAACGCCCGCGACGCCGAGGTCCAGGTGGACGCCTTCAACTTCCCGCACGTCCGCTTCGCGAGCGGCAACTTCCGCACCATCGAGGACGGCGATGCGATGCGCCGCCAGAACGAGATGGTGACGCGGAACCTGAAGGAGGAGGGCTGGAGCCACACCACGCTCGAGTCCGCGGAGCCGGTGCAGAGCGGCCCGGGCAAGGTCCACGTCGCCGTGCACTACGCGCGGCGTCGCGAGGACGGCTCCGTCTACAACGAGTTCGATTCGCTCTGGGTCGTCACCGAGCAGGCGGGCCACTGGGGCGTCCAGTTCCGATCGAGCTACCTCGACAACCAGTAACCACAGACCCGCGCCGACGATGACTACGGACTCGCCGCCGCCGTGACCAGCGGCGGCACCACCTCCGTCAGCGTCACCGTGCCAACCGCGAGGTCGAGGAGCAGGTAGTCCACCTGCGCGAACACCTCGGTCGTCCCGGCGGTCGTACCGGCGGTGTACGTCGCGACGTACCGCCCTTCGCCGAGGTAGATCACAGGACCGATGCTGCCGTACGCCTCGTCCACGAAGAGGTCCACGATCCGCTCGGGATCGCCCTCGGGCGCCTCACCGACCGCGTTCCGGAGCTGCACCGTGATCGTCGCGGTCGCGACGCCGTCCGCCGGGATGGCCGCGGGCTCCGCCGTGATCGTCGACCCGCGGAACTCGGAGAAGCCGTAGGCGTGCGAAAGCCGCAGCCGGTACCGCGCGACGAGCGGGCCCGTGGCGCCCTGGGTGCTCGCGGTGCGGAGCAGGAGCTCGCCGGGCCCGGGCATGGCGTACGCGGGAAGCGTCGAGCCTGACGCCTGCTCGACGTCGAACAGGTCCCACGGGCCGAAGCCGAAGTAGAAGTCAAGCTCCGGCTGGCCCGGCGCCACAGCCACCGTGAGGTAGTCGCCGTCGAAGTCCGCCGTGACTGCCCCATCCGCGGTCGTGAACTCGACACTCGGATCCTGCACGACGCCGGTGAGCCCAGTGAAGAGCGTGCCGGACGGGTCGTACACGAGCGAGGTGCCGGGCCCTTCTGGGCCGGGCCGGAAGCACGGCATTGGGCTCGCCGCCGCCGTGACGCACGCGCCGAAGGTGACGCCAATGAGCCACGACACCGGCTCGCAGTCCGCACCGAAGTAGTAGCCGGGCCAGTCGCCACCCGGGACGTTCTCACCGGGCCAGCGATCGCCGTGCGCGCGGTGCTCGTCGATGCGCCACTGCGGGACCTCGACCTCCTCGGGGAACGAGATGCGGCGGAACTCCGACCCGGTCCAGTGGCAGGCCGTGAACCAGTCCTCGGTGGCCGCGGAATCGTCGAGCGCCTGGGCGGAGGCCCTGCCCACCGGCAGCACGGTTGAGAGGAGGACCGCGGCGAGGGCGGCCAGCAGAAGTTGTCGTTTCACCGTTTTTCGCTCCGGATCTACCGCCGCCGCATTGCCGTGAGAAATGAGGCACGAGAAACACGCCTGCATATAGAACGCAGGCGTCGGAGCAGCGTTGAGGCGAGGTGCAGGCGGTCGCGCAGGCGGGCTAGACGCGCACCGGAGCGCGCCCGGGGCGCGCGCGCTCGCGTTCGATCATGGCGAGGAACTCGTCCACGGTGGCATCGAGGTCATCCTCGATGTTCACGAGTGGCGTGCAGAACAAGCGGGCGCGGTCGATCTCGTCGGCGGCGATCGCGAGGCGGCGCTGCACCTGCTCGGGGGTCTCGCTCCCGCGGCCGGCGAGGTGCGCCGCCAGCGCGGAGCGGTCCGAGGGCTCGAGGGCGATGAAGAGCGCGTCCGGGAGGATGGCGCGAAGCGACTCGGCGCCCTGCACGTCCACGCGCACGATGACGTGGTTCCCCGTGCCGAGCGCCGCGCGGACGGACTTCCGTGGGACGCCGTACAGGTTGCCGTAGACCTCGGCGTGCTCCAGCAGCTCCCCGGCCTCGATCTGGCGGAGGAACTGCTCGCGCGTCACGAAGTAGTGGTGGACGCCCTCCTGCTCGCCGTCGCGGGGAGCGCGAGTCGTCATCGTTGCTGGCCGGACGACGGGCTCACCGCGCTCGACGGCGCGGTTCACGACGGCATCCTTGCCCACGCCCGAGGGGCCGGTGAGGACAACGACGAGTGGAGGCTGCGCCTCGGAGGTGACGGCCCGCTCGGCGCGATCGGACAGGCTCACTCGCTAGTCCGCCGCCGCGTGCTTCATGCTGCTGACGCGGCTGTGGAACGTCTCGGGAGTGATGGCGATCAGTGTCACCCACTCCTCCTGCATCACCACGACTGCCTTGGTCCGGCGGCCGCTGGTCAGGTCGATCGCCCGGTGCTGCTCCTTGGCCCGCTGCACCATGCGCTTCATCGGCGCGGATGCCGGCGACGCCACCGCCAGCACGCGGTCGAGCGTGAGGTAGTTGTCGAACCCGACATGGATGAGTTCTGAGGACATTGACGCCCCTCCCCCGGCGGGAGACCGCGTCAGACTTGGCGCAGCCGCCCGAGGTCGTTCCAGAGCGAAGGATACGACACCGTGACACCCCCGAGGGGCCGCGGGAGCCCGGTCAGATGCGGCGGCGCTTCCGCTCTTCCTCGTCCATCTCGCGGAGGCGGTCCTCGGAGGCCTTCATCACCTCGTTGAACTTGTCCCGGATCCACCCGCCCGCGAGGTAGTCGCTCAGGCCGGCCGCCTCGACGCGCTCGCCGTGCGACTTCTCCTCGCGCCCCACCTTGCCGTACTTGTACTCGGCGTGGTCGAGGTTCGTCGCGGAGAGCAGGCGGAAGAAGTCGTCCTCGCCCTCCACGTCCACCAGGCGGCGGCGGAGCTCCTGAAGTGCGACCACGTAGCGGTCGATCCAGTGGGCGATGTTGTCCCGGTTGGTCATCGCGATGTCGTAGGCCATGTCCGGGTCGGTGCCGGCCAGGCGGGTCATGTCGCGGAACCCGCCGGCGGCCAGGAGCGAGAGCTCTGGCCAGGCCTCCGAGGCGCGCCCCATGGAGAAGAGCGCCATCGCCGCCATCATCGGCAGGTGGGAGATCGCGGCGACGTACGCGTCGTGCTCCTCCGCGTCCATGATCATCGGCGTGGCGCCGAGCGTGCTGGCGATGTTCGTGACGATCGTGATCGCCTCGGGGCTGGCTTCGACAGCGGGGACGATGACCCAGCGCGCGCCTTCGAACAGCGTCTCCTCGGCGGCCTCGGGTCCGAACTCGGTCTTGCCCGCCATCGGGTGGCCGGCGACCACGCCCGCGTGGCCGGGGAGGATCTCGCGCGTCCAGCGCATCACCTCGGCCTTGGACGAGCCCGTGTCGGTCACAACCGCGTCCGGCTTCAGGTGGTCCTTGATCTCCTCCAGCAGCGGCTTCACCGCGAGGATCGGGACGGCGAGGACGACGACGTCCGCCTCGCGGACGGCCTCGGGCGCCGAGAAGATCGCCTCGTCGATCGCCTTCCGCTTGCGCGCGGTGTCCAGCGCCTGGCGGTTGCGGTCGTACCCGACGACGTAGATGCCCTTGACGCGGTCACGCAGGCCGAGCCCAATGGACGCCCCGATGAGGCCCGTCCCGAGAATCGCCACACGCATCTGCTGTCCCCCTACCAGTGGTCGCTCGATCGTACACGGTGCCCTGTTCGGAGTGCGGCCCAGGGCAGCGGTCGCCGGCCGCGCAGTACCGGTGGCGCAGTACCGGTGGCGCGGCGCCGCTGGCCCGCTGGCCCGCTGGCGTCAGACGGAGTCGTCCGCGCGGATGAACGCCGCGATCTCCGGGTCGCGGCTCGCTGGGCGCGTGTGCGCCTCCACGATCTCGATGACGCGCGGGTCCGAGCCGGCCTGACGCAGCATCTCCGCGCTCAGCCGCGCGTGATGCCGCAGCCGCCACAGCGCCCGTCGCCACCTCGGCCCGGACGCGCCCGCGAGGATCCCCACCGCCGGCCCGAGCAACACGAAGGCGACCCGATGCCACGTCGCGAGCTGCCCCTTGCCGACGTCGTGGACGAGCGCGGCGACGAGCATCTCCTGCGGCGCGCCCTCCTGCTGGAGCAGCCGGTAGAGGTCCATCGAGTGGCGGCGGTCGCGGGCCTGGGCGTGGAGGAACAGCGAGAACTCCGCGGCCGACAGGCGCCCGCGTGCCTCGGCGATCTCGGCGGCATCGAGGCGCGGCCGCAGGCCGCGGGTGAACTGCCGCACCCGGTAGCGCGCACGGGCGAGGGAGGGCGGCGACATCAGACGAAGATGAGGCTGCCTGCATCCCCGGCGAAGAGCGTCAGGAGCGCGCGCACGAACGGGCCGAGGATCGTGAAGAGGCTGAACTGACCGTTCGTGATGAAGCCGGAGAAGATCAGCAGCATCAGGATTCCGAAGCCCCACGGCTCCAGCTTCGCGTACTCCCGCGCCAGGTCATTCGGAAGCAGCCCGGTCAGGACGCGCGAGCCGTCCAGCGGCGGGATCGGGAGCAGGTTGAACACGCCGAGCAGCACGTTGAGCAGCAGCACCGTGCCCAGGAAGAGCCCGGCGAGGTCCTGTGGCGTGGCCGTCCAGATGTCCACCCAGCGGTCCGCCTGCGACGAGTTCACGAACGGGTGGTAGAGCGGTACCCATCCGAGCTTGATCGGAATCCCCGCGAGGCCGGCGACCACGAGGTTGGACGCCGGTCCGGCGAGCGCGATCACCGCCATCGACTGCTTCGGGTTCGCAGTGTTCAGCGGGTTCACCGGGACCGGCTTCGCCCATCCGAACCCGACGAAGAAGATCATCGTGGTGCCGATCGGGTCGTAGTGCGACTTCGGGTTCAGCGTGAGCCGGCCGGCGAAGCGTGGCGTGCGGTCGCCGAGGCGGTCGGCGACGTAGGCGTGGCAGAACTCATGAAAGATGAGCCCCTCGAGCATCGCGAAGACGAGCGCCGACGCCAGGATGACGAACGCGAGGGGTGACTCGGCGAGCACCGAGATGAAGGTGAAGATCACCGTGCGAGCATAACAGCGTGCACCGTTGTGGCCTCCGGCGGGCCGAAAACGGTTGAACCGCGAACACAGCTTCGTTGACTGCCCGATCCGGGCTGCCTATCGTGAATTAGACGGGTGCACCCTCGCGGAGCGCGCGTCGCAGACCTGTTCCGATCAACGTGACCTCACGCTGAACGAAAGGCTGAGGGGTACGTCGCGAGCGGTGCGGCCGGCGGGGGTGCGCATCGCAGACCGGGCTCCCCCGGGCGCGCGTGTCCGACGCAGATGGCTCGAGCCCCCCGCCCCCGTGCCCTCCCACGGAACGTCATCCTCGCGACCGCTCTGGCGGCCGTGGGACTGCTCGCCGTGGTCTCGCTCGTGGCGCGGGCGCGGCCCTCCGAGGGTGACGGGGGTGCGTCGATCCGGACGCCGGGCGCCCCCCTCATGGTCTTCGCCGAGTTCGGCCTGAACGAAGACCGCATCTTCACCGCCCCGGCGGACGCGCCCCAGGAGCGGACGCTCCATGCGACGGTCGAGCACGCCCCGGGTTGGGGCATCAACCCCGGCTCCGCGGCGTCCGGCTCGCTCGTCGCCTACACCGTGCTGCCCACCAACGCCGACCCGGCGCGGGACACCCCGGCGGAGATCTGGGTGCTCGATGTCGCGACCGACCACTCGGTCCGCCTCGCGCGCGACGCCGACCTCCTCGTCCCGCCCGTGTTCGTCGAGGGCGGCGACGCACTCCTCTACCGCCGCTCCGTCGGCACGCGACAGGAGATCGTCCGCGTCGACGTGGATGACCTCACCCGCGAGGTGGTGCACAGCGAGCAGACCTCCTTCGGCGTCTTCCCGATCGGGACGAGCGGGGACGCGCTGCTCTTCACCCGGCTCTCCACCGGCGGCACCGACCTGTACGAGGTCGAGCCCGGCGCCGAGCCGCGCTTCCTCCTCCACGCCTCCGATGAGATCGCGCGCGACTGGCGGATGTCGCCGGACGGGCGCTCGCTCTCCTACCTCGCCCCGCTCGTCGAGGCGGAGCGGGTGGTCTACCGCGCCCGCGTCGTCTCGCTGGACTCGCTCGAAGCGGTCGACCTGACTCCAGTGCCCGCGGAGACCGCCGTGGCCACGGAGCAGTACAGCCCCGTGTGGACGCCGGACGGCAGCGCGCTGACCGTGGGGCAGGAGGCGTTCGCCTCCGAGTCCGAGCCGGCCGTGGTGATCGGCCTCGACGGCACCCGCATCGAGCTCTCGACGCCCGACTTCGGCTTCGACGTCCCGATCGCCTGGAGCGCGGACGGCCGCTACCTCGCGGTGCGCTCGTTCGACGGGCGCAACTCCGTCCAGCCCGGACTCCAGCGCACCGTGATCGTGGACCGCGAGGGCGCGCGCATCGACGTGGACGTGCCGTCCGAAGTGATCTTCCTGGGGTGGTACGCCGGTGTCTGAGCATGCCTGAGCGATCGCGCGCGGCGGGTCGATCGCGGCCGCTCCTCGGCGGCGGCCGTCTCGTGCTGCTCGTGGCCGCCGTCCTCGGCCTCGTGGCCGCGCTCATGCCTCTCGCCGCTGAGCGCGCGGACGCGTGCGCGTTCGATCCGCGACGTCCCTACGCCTTCGAGGCGGACTCGAGCCGCACCGCCTACCGCCTCGCCTTCGACGCCGTCTCGGCGAACGCGCTCTTCGAGGGCGACCCCTTCTTCTCGCTCCCGCCGATCGAGCGCGGCGTGCGGGGCGGACGCGCGGAGGCCGCCCCGTTCATCCCGGCCGACCTCCTCAAGGCAATCTCCTGGGTCGAATCGGACATGACGATGGCCCAGCGCGCCGTGCCGTTCGACTCGATCGGCGAGGCGCTGGTCTCGTTCGACTGCGGCCACGGACTCACGCAGGTGACGACGGGCATGACGATCCCCCTCGGAGCGAGCGGGCTGCCCTCCGACCGCCAGGTGCTGATCGCGACGCACTACGCGTACAACGCCGCCCGCGGCGCGCAGATCCTCGCGGAGAAATGGAACGCGGCGCCGGAGCAACGGCCTGTCGTCGGCACCGACACGAACTCGGACCCGGCGCTGATCGAGAACTGGTACTACGCCGTCTGGGGCTACAACGGCTTCACCGGACCGGGCGCGAACCGCAGCAACCACCCACTGGACCCCGCCCTCCCCTGGCCCCGGGCAGCCTTCCAGTGCGACGGATCGCAGTCGCGCGACCGCTATCCGTACCAGGAGCTCGTGTGGGGCTGCCTCGCCCGCCCGGCGACGAGGAACAACACGGCGATGTGGACGGCGATCCCGGCCACCCTCCCGGACCAGACCAACCCCGCCGTGTTCACGGCGATGGGCCTCGCGAACTGGTCGTTCCCCTACAGCCAGATGGACATCCCGACGCCGCAGCCGGCCCACCTCGTCACCGCGCCGGCGCTGCCCGCGAACTACCGCGAGGCGCTGCTCGGGGCGCCGCTGCTCCAGTCCTCGACACAGACCGTCTCGATCCGCCTGAACGACCCGACGTCGACCGGCCGCGCCACCGTGACGATCACGAACGCCGGGACCGGCGTCCTGGGCTGGGTCGCCCAGCCCAGCGCGAGCTTCCTCGTACTCACGCCGCCGGGAGGGGTCGCCCTCGGCTCCGGCATCAGCTGCACCTCCGGGACATGCCCGCACGGCACGCTGACCATCGAGGTGAACCCGACGCTCCTGCCCTCCAGCGTCGCGAGCGCGTCCATCCTCGTGCGCTCGCCGAACGGGGGGAGCGGGACGATGACGATCAACGTCAACGTCCTCGCCGACTTCGAGGTGGGCGTCCCCGGCACGAGCCTCGCGCGCTAGCTCACGTGCCGCGGGCGAACGCAGCCGCGGACGGGACGTCCGAGGCCGCCTCCTATACTCGATCCATCCCCCTGCGCTGACCTTCGCCGGCCGAACGAGACGGAGATGCGATGTTCCCCCTCACGCTCCTACGGAACTGGCTGGACGACGTCCGGCGCAACCACGGGCTGGAGCACGCGACCGTCGCCGTCCTCTTCGCGCGGCAGGCGCCACAGCGGCTGGCCGGACGCGCGAGCGGCAACGGCTTCTTCATCCTCGGCAAGGTCGACCGCGATGTGATCGAGTCCTGCGCGCACGAGGCGCTCTCACGCCTCAAGCGGGGGGAGTCCGGCCTCGTGGTCTCGCCGATGTGCGGGACGAACCTCGTGGTGACGGGCGGCGTCTGCGCCCTCGCGACGATGGTGTCGCTGACCCTCTCCCGTGAGAAGAAGCCGCAGGAGCGCCTCGGTGACGCGATCTCGGCGTCGACGATGGGCGCGCTGGCGGCGCAGCCCCTCGGGCGGCTCGTGCAGGAGAAGATCACGACGATGGCGGACCACGGCGACACGGAGATCGTGCGCGTGCGCCAGTTCACGCCGTGGCTGCTGAAGGTCTACACCCGCCGCGGCTAGCGGCGCCGCGCTTCCCAGGCCTCCCTACAGCAGCGAGCCCTGCGTCTCGGGCTCGGCCTCCTCGAGGCACTCGGCGTCGTCGTACTTCACGGAGTTGACGCGCTGCGAGACCGGCCGCGCGACGAGGAAGCGCTCGTCCACGGGACGGAGGAGCGCCTTGAGCCGCTCGACCGGCTCGTCGGCGTGGAGCCACGCATCGATCGCCTCGGCATCGGGGAGGATCACCGGCATCCGGTCATGGATGTTCGCGACGAGGGCGTTCGCCTCGGTGGTCACGATTGTGAACGTGCGCATCGCCGCGGCCTCGCCATGAATCCTCGCGCTGACCTGGAGCCCGGCGAATGCGAACACCGACTCGTCCGGCCGGTGGAACCAGAACGGGCGGCGCGACTTGGCATCCCCGGTCCACTCGAAGAACCCGTCGGCCGGGACGATGCAGCGGCCGACCTGGAACGCTTCGCGCGAGGCGCGCGTGCTCTCGATCGTCTCGGCGCGCACGTTGATGTGCTTCGCGCCGGCGCGCCGCTCCTTCTCCCACCAGTTCACCAGCCCCCAGGTCGCGTGATGCGGCACGCGCTCCTCGCGCTCCGCCGTCACGACCCAGTGCTCCTGCATCGGCGCGATGTTCCAGCGGGGGATGTAGTGCTCCTCGAACACCTCGCTCGGCGAGATGCCGAGCTGCGCCGCCACGAACTCGACGTTCTCGGGGGTCAGGGAGAAGCGCCCACACATGGGGTGAGTGTACGCTGCGGGTCGTGAGCCGCTCCTCCGTCGCCGCGCGCGGATCGGGCCTTCGCGCGCCTGCCTCGTGGTCATCGCTGGGCGCGCCCCTCGTCACGGCGGCCGTACTGTTCGCCGTCTACGCCTGGACCCTCGCCCCCTCGATCGCCGAGCTCCACGACAACGTCGACAGCGCCGAGCTGGTCGCCGTCGCCGGCGTGGGCGGCATCGCGCACCCGCCCGGGTCAGCCCTCTGGCTACCGCTCGGACGCGCGGCGATCGAGCTCTTCACGTTCCTCGACGAACCCGCCGCCCGGACGAACCTGCTCTCTGCGATCTGCATGGCCGGCGCCGGAGCGTTCCTCGCGCTCGCGACCGTCCGATGGCGTCCGGAGACGCCCGCGTGGGCGGCGGTGCTGGCCGGCATCCTCGGGGGCCTCTCGCCGATCGCGTGGGCGCAGGGCCTCGTCACCGAGGTGCTCGCACTGCAGGCGCTGCTCACGGCGGCGCTGCTCTGGCTCGCCCCCGCCGCCGCCGAGGGCCGGCGCTGGCCTGCCTTCGCGCTCGTGCTCGGGCTCATGGCCTGGAACCACCCCACGGGCCTCGCGTTCGCCCCGCTCGCGCTGGCGTGCGCGATGCGTTCGCTGCCGCCGAGGCGTGACCGGGCGCCCGCGCTCCTGCTCTTCCTCGCACCGGGCGCGGCGACGGTCGCGTATCTCTGGCTGCGGGCGGACGCGGCGATCGCCTGGGGCGACACGGACTCGCTCACGGGGATCTGGGACCACCTCTCGGGGAACATCTACCAGCACGTGATCGACCTCGGGTCCGCGCCCGGCTCGGTCCCCGAGACGTTGCGCCGGCTGCTGCGCCAGCTCCCCCCGCCCGCGTGGCTGCTCGTCGCGCTCGGATCGCTCACCCTCGCCAGCGCGCGTCCGAGGCTTGCGCTCGGCCTCGTCGCCGCCTGCGTGCTCCTCGTCGGCTTCGTCTCGGCGTATCGAGCGACCGGCAGGCAGGACTACCTCGTGCCGGTGACGTTCATCGCGGCGCTGGCCGCGGCGTACGGCGCGGACGAGGCGTGGGAATGGCTGCGGCGGCGGATCGCGTCTCGCGAGGTGGCTGTCGCGGCGGCGCTCGGCGCGTGGGGGCTCATCGTGGTCTGGGGCGTGATCGTGGGCGACGGGGTGTCCCGACGCGGCGACACCGCGATCCGCGATGCGGCCGTGGCGTGGCTCGAGTCCGTCCCACCCGGCGCGCGCATCGAGACATCCGCCGACCTCGACACGTTCTCGCTCTGGTACGCGGTCGTCGTGCTGGAGGTGCGGCCGGACGTCACGATCGAGGACGTGCGCGGGCTCGCGCCGGTGGTCGGCGGGAACGCCGAGGGCGCCCGCTAGCTCGCCCGGCCGGTCTGCAGGGACGCCTCGACGGACTGGAGCCACTCCAGCTGCCGCGTGGTGGGAGCAGACTCGGGGCGCGCCGCGAAGACCATCCGGTGCGCCTCGCCGAGCTTCAGGTCATGCTGCATCAGGAGCGCCATCGCCACCGTCGGCGTGCGGCCGAGGCCGGCGTGGCAGTGGATGTAGAGCGCCTGGTCAGTGTTCGGATCGGCGTCGCGGTCGAGCCACGCGATCAGCTCGGCGAGCTGCGCGTCGGTCGGGGCGTGACGGTCGGGGACGGGGATCCGACGCCAGCGAAACCCGAGCTCGGCCAGCGCGTCCGCGTCGTCCGATCCCTCCTCACGCAGATCGACGATGTGCGTGACACCTCGACGGCGGAGGTCGGCGTACTGATCGATGAGGAGATTCGGGCCGATGAAGAGCCAGGGCGCGACCCGATCGACGCGCCGGGCAAGCTCCCCGCCGTCGGGAGCGTCATCGGGGCGCCCGAGGCGTCCCAGCAGTCGACGAAAGCCACTCACTCTGCACCGCCCAGCGCAGCAGGACCTGGTTTCGTCAGGATACCGCGCGCGGCGGGTGTGCTGGTGTGCTCGCTGCGCGGGCTGGTGTGCTCGCTGCGCGGGCTGGTGTGCTCGCTGCGCGGGCTGGTGTGCTCGCTGCGCGGGCTGGTGTGCTCGCTGCGCGGGCTGGCGTGCTCGCACCGACGTGAGGCGGCTCAGGCGCCCGTCGCCTCGCGGAGGTAGGCCGTCATCGTCGCGATGATCACAGCGTCGAGCGTCCCATTGATCGCCTGCTCCACGTCCAGGAATTCCGCCAGCGAAGCCGTCGGCTGCTCCGCGCGCCGCAACTCGCGCCAGACCTCCTCGCGCAGCATCACGTACTCACTGGTCGCCGGGACGACGCCGATGTCCTGCGTCATCCGCATCCGCGCGTGATCCGCGGCGCGCTGCAACGCCTCGGGGTGTGCGTCGAAGAACGCCTGGTGGGAGTCGTAGTGCAGCCGCACGTCGATCAGGTTGAGGATCCGCGGCGCGTAGTCGATCAGCTCCTGCGTCTCGAGGTCGCGGTCGCGCCAGGGAGACAGCGTCCGGATGCGCTGCATCCAGCGGAAGACGATCTGGCGCGACCGCATCGCCAGGACGTGCTCGGCGAACGCCCTGAAGTCGCCACCCTCCGGGCGGGGCACGCTCACCCGCGCGAGGAGCGACGGGACGGAGGAATGCTCTCGCACGGCGTCAACGAAGTCGTCGAGCTCGAACGGCTTCTGCAACACCGCGCTCACGTTGTAGGAGGCCGCGCCCTCCCGGTAGATGGCGTCCACCGTGGTGAGGACGACCACGGGCACCGCGCGGGTGACGTCGTCGGTCCGCAGCGCGTCCAGCAGGCGCAGCGCCGGCTCGGTCGGGGGCAGGAGGTCGATCACGAGGAGGTCGGGACGCCGCTGGCGGGCCTCGGCGACCGGATCGTCCGGCGCGAGCACCAGCTCGATGCGAAAGCCCTCGTCCTCCAGCGCCGCACGGAACAGCCGCCCGAGGTTCATCTCGTGCTCGATCAGCAGGACACGCGGCTGCGCCGAGCCGTCCTCCACCATGGTCCGCCACCCATCACCGCACGACGACGCTAGGGGGCGCCCCCTTGCGAACAGGTCAAGCAGCGGTGGGCGACGCGAGAACGTCCGCCCCGAGGGCGCGGATCATCCGCCCGCGGGCGCATCCAGCTCGTACCAGATCTCAGCGAGATAACCACGCTCGTCCGGGTGGAAGACCTGTGCGTCGGCGACCGGCGCGCCGTCCTCGCACACCCACGCGAAGACAGTCTCGCGCCCGGTCACCACCGCCGGGATCGCGTCCGCCTGCGGGTCCGCACGGCAGAACTCGACCATCTCCTGCGTCGGCTGGTCAGAGGTCTCCGCGCGCGCGTCGCACGGGAGGTTGGCGCCGACGGTGCAGGCGTAGACCTCGCCGTCCATGCAGCGCCACGTTGTGCCCGTGGTGAAGAACTCGAGCGGCGCGTCCGCCGACGCCCCCGTAGCGAAGCGGATCCCCTCCGCGACCGCGACCGGCACCGCTTCGCCGGCGTAGTGCTCGTCGGGCGCGTCGACCGTGCCGACCGCCGCGCAGTACGCCCAGGGGTCGCTGAACGTCCCCTCGACCGAGCCGGCGCCCGCCGCGCCGCCGTCCTCGGCGTCACCCTTGTCGGCAAAGCACGCCGGTGACACGAGGAGCACGAGCAGGCTGAGGGCTAACCCGATCCGCATGGCGACGCCTCCGAACGATTCCGGCCGCCCCGATCCTCAGGCTACTCGCGCTGTGCGTGCGGAACAGGGCCGGACGCACCGCCACGTGCGCTGACGCGCACTCAGTCCGTCATCGCAGCCTGAGGCGCGACCGGTAGACTGGAGCTACGCCCTCGTAGCTCAGTGGACAGAGCAGCGGCCTTCTAATCCGCCGGTCGGAAGTTCGAATCTTCCCGAGGGCGCCACTCACTCGTCCGCATCCGCCCGCCTGTACGCATCGGCCGGCGCGCGTATCCTCCGCTCGCTCGAGGGGGGGCGGCATGCGCTGGGTGAAGCGGGGCGGGATCGGTCTGGGCGGGATGGTCGCGGTCCTCGCCGCGATGATGGTCGTCTTCAGCGGGGGGCCCTCCACTGCTGACCCCTCGCCCGGCGCCGGCGGTGCGCCGGCGAGCGGTGCGACCGCCGAGGGCGGCGACGACGCCCCGGCCCTCGCACTGCGCGACGTGCGCTTCATCGTCGACGCGCCGGAGGACACCGACCGCGTCTGGATGCGCGTCCTCGGGGTCTCCGACTACGAGTTCCTCCGCTCGGTCGAGCTGATCCGGAGCGCCGACGGGCTCTGGACGGCGGACGTGCCCCTCGAGGAGGGCGCACTGGTCCGCTATCGCTACGACCGGGCGACCGAGGATGGGATCGCGGCCCTCGAGGAGTTCCGCGAGGCGCCGCACGAGCAGCTGCGCACCGTCTTCCGCCTGCTCCATGTGGCTCCCGAGCTGACCGAGGTCCGCGACACCGTGGCGATGTGGAACGATGACCGCGTCGGTGTGCCGAGTGCCGAGGTGCGCGGCCGCGTCGTGGATGAGGCTTCCGGTGAACCGCTCGGCGACCTCGAGGTGGAGGTCGCCGGGATGCACGGCGCGACGGCCTATGACGGCAGCTTCCGCCTGGTGGAGGTCCCGGTCGGCGAGCAGCGGATCACGGTGCATGCGGCGGATGGACGCTACCTCCCCGCGTCGGTCGCGATCACCGTCGGCGAAGGCGGCGCGGAGGCGGAGGTCCGTGTCCGCCAGGCGCGCCCGGTCAGCGTGACGTTCGTGGCGACGCTCCCAGAGGACACGCCGCCCTGGGCGGAGGTGAAGCTCGAGGGCAACGCCGAGCAGGTCGGCGGGTGGCACTACCTTGCGCCGGGGCTGCCGGACTCCCTCGTCTCGCCGACGCTGGAGCGCGACGGTGATACGGCGCGGATCACGCTCACGCTGTACGAGGGGCAGTACGTCACCTACCGCTACAACCTCGGGCTGGCGGGGGTGAACACGGAACGGGCCGGGGGCGGCCAGGGGGTAGCGCGGCAGTTCGTCGCCTCCGAGGGCGCCGCGCGATCGGATCGGGTCGAGGCCTGGGCGCTCCCTGGCCTCGAGCCGACCGTGCTCCGCGTGACCGTGCCGGCAAACACACCGCGCGGGATCCCCGTGCAGCTCCACATGGGCCCCTCCCACTGGATGACGCCGGTCGACGGGGAGTGGCGGGCCATCCTCTACGGCTTCCCCGGAGACATCGTGCGCATCCGATACATCCTCGGAGCTGGCGGCGAGCACGGCTTCGACGCCTCGCCCGACACGGAGGATGGCTATCGCGACGTCGTGCTCGGCGACGCCGCCGAGGTGTTCCACGAGGTCACGACGTGGGACGGGTTCGTGGGGTCGCACGCGCTCGCGGCCGGCGAGGAGGGGCGCATCCTCGTGCGACTCACCGTGTCGCCAGAGGACGAGGGGCGCGACCTGGTCCTGGCCGGCGATCCGCCGTTTCGCGGCGCCGTGCTGGCGCCGCTTCCCGGCAATCCGAGCGTCTACGTCGCCACCGTCTCCGCCGCCGCGGGCGAGTACGCGCTCGCGGTCGCCGGGTGCGAGACGTCGCGAGCCAGCGAGCCCCGCGCGCCACATGCGCTGGCGGTGCGCTTCGCCGAGGCGACGGTGGACCTCTGGTCGAGCGGGTGCGATGGCGTCCCGGACTCGCCGGCTCGGGACGCGACGTACATCAGCGGCACGTACACGCCGGACCTGTTCAGCCCGGACTACCTGAGGACCACGGACGAGACGTATGCGGCGGCCGCGGCGGCGGGCAGCACCCTGGTCGCCATCTCTGGCGTGCAGTCCTACGGCCGCATCGACCCCCTCCCGACGCTCGAGACGCGGCCGATCTTCGCCGGTGCGGTGAGGACTCCGCGGTCCGCCGCGCTGTTCCAGGCGGCGGCGGCGTCGAAGCAAGGCCTCGGTGTGCTCGTCGCGCCGCAGTTCAACATGGAGATGACCACCGGCCGCGAGACCCTGAGCGACGCCCACGGGGCCGAGTGGTGGGCCGCCTGGCTGCGACTGGCGGAAGAACACTGGCTGTACCACGCCGAGCTCGCCGCCGAAGTAGACGCGGAGCTGCTGCTGCTCCCCGGCCCCGTCTTCCACGTCTACTTCCCGCCTGACTGGCTGGACGCGGAGCTGCGGGGGATCCTCGAAGATGGTGTCGCGGACCTCACCACGCAGGTGCGAGCGGTCTACGACGGCCAGCTGCTGATGAGCGGCTCGCAGCGGGACTACGCATTCCTCGAGGGCGCCGACCTGCTCGGCGTGACGACGTACGACCTCGGCCATCCGCAACTCGGCGCGGGCGCGAGCCTCGATGAGTGGGTGGCGGCGTACGAGCAGCTGTTCCGCGAGCGCGTCGACCCGATCCATGAGCGGTGGGCGAAGCCGGTCTTCTTCTACACCATCCACGTCCCCTCGGAGGCTGCGGACGGCGATCCCGGTGGCCAGTACCGGCAGGCGTTGCAGCTGGAGGCGATCTACCGCGCGATCGAGGCGCGGCCATGGATCAGCGGATCGATGTCGTGGGCGTGGTTCATGCAGCCGGCGCCGGATGCCCCGAACGACGGCTTCCGGGGTCGCCTCGCGGAGGCGGTCCAGGCGAAGTGGTTCGAGCGGTTCGCGGCGGCTGCGCCGTAGCGGGACTGCCGCCGTGGCGGCGGGGGGCGTCGGGGTTCAGCTCTCGAACGGCAGGTCCATGTCGCGGTGCTCGATGCCGGCGTCGAGGTAGACCGGGCCACGCGCGACGTAGCCGAGGCGCTCGTAGAACGGGATCGCGTGGAGCTGCGCCGAGAGCGTGATGCCGCGCTCACCGCGCCGTCGCGCCTCCTGGTGCAGCGCCTCCATGACTACCCGCCCGAGCCCGGTGCCGCGGTGCTCCGCGAGGACGGCGACCCGTCCGACATGCGGATAGCCCTCGTGGTGGCCGAGGAGGAGACGCGCGGTGGCGGCCGGCTGGCCGTCGACGCGCACGAGCACCTGCACGACGTCGTCACGGGCGCCCGGGCGCTCGTCGAAGGCGTCGACCTCTTCCTCGATCGGGACGTGCTGCTCCTCGACGAAGACGCGGAGGCGGATGCTGAACGCCTCCTGCATCTCCTCCGGTCCGCCGATCACGCGGACCTCGACGCGGCCAGGGGCGGGTGGCTGGGTGTCTTCGGGCACGGGGACCTCCGACCGCATCCTATGATGTCCGGCAATGCCGGCCGATCCACCACCACCGCCTCCGACGTCGCACGTCGACTGGCCGTCCGTGCGCGCGGAGGCGCTGGAGGTGCTCCGCGCCTACCTCCGCATCGATACGTCGAATCCACCCGGCCACGAGGAGCCAGCCGCCCGCTACCTCGCCGGCCTGCTCAAGGCGGAGGGCGTGCCGGTCGAGACGATCGAGATCGCGCCGGGACGCGTCGCGCTCGTGGGACGCCTCGCCGGTGACGGCTCGCGCCGCGCCCTGATGCTGTCGAACCACCTCGACGTCGTCCCCGTGCAGCGCGAGTTCTGGACGGTCGCCCCGTTCGGCGGCCAGGTGCGCGACGGCCGGATCTACGGCCGCGGCGCGATCGACATGAAGAGCGTCGGGGTCATGCACCTCTTCGCAGTGCTGCTCCTCAAGCGCCTCGGGGTGCCCCTGGCGCGCGACGTAGTCTTCCTCGCCGCGCCGGACGAGGAGGCGGGCAGCGACCGTGGCATGGCGTGGCTCGTGCGCCACCGCCCGGAGCTGTTCGACATCGAGTGCTCGCTCAACGAGGGCGCGAGCGGCATGGCCGACTTCGGCGGCCGGCCCGCGCATCTCTTCGAGATCGCGGTCTCCGAAAAGGCGATGGCGCCCCTGCGCCTGCGCGTCGTCGGGACGCCGGGACACGGCAGCAAGCCGGCGCCAGGCAATCCGCTCGTCCCGCTCATCCGCGCGCTGGACCGCCTCATGACGTGGGAGCGCCACGTCGAGCTCACCCCAGCGACCCGTGCCTACCTTGCCCGGCTCGAGGCAGGCGGACTCGTCGCGGACGCCTCGGACATCGCGGCGATCGAGGCGGACGTGAAGCGCAGCCCGGACACGGAGGCGGCGTTCACCAACACGATCAACGCGACGATGGTCCGGGCCGGGGTGAAGAACAACGTCATCCCCGCCGTCGCCGAGGCAGAGGTGGACTGCCGCCTCCTCGCCGGCACGAGCCCGGAGGAGTGGCGCCGCCAGGTCGTCGAGCGTATCGACGACGACCGGGTGGAGGTGAGCTTCATCTACGACCACGAGCCGGAGCCAACGGTGTCGCCGTGGGACACGGAGATGTCCGCGCTGATCGAGAGCGTGCTCAACGACGCGTTCGAGGACGCCGTGGTGGTGCCATCGACGGCGATCGTTGGGACGGACAACCGCTTCCTGCGGCCGCTCGGCATCCCCTCCTACGGCTTCATCCCCTGCCTGCTGAGCCAGGCGGAGCGGGACGGCTTTCACGCGAACGACGAGTTCCTGACCGTCGAGAACTTCAACCTCGGCCTGGAGGTGATGTTCGAGGTCGTGCGCCGCTTCTGCGCGCGCGTGTAGCCGCTAGGCCGGCTTGACGCCGATCACCTCGACGTTCGTGTAGGTGAAGAAGGCGTCCGGGTGGTCCGCCCATGCGCGCCACCCCGCCGCGATCTCCTCCAGCTCCGCCTCCGAGGCGAACCCGTACTCGACGGCCTGCTTCCCGAAGCTGGAGTGCACCGTCCGCTCCGCCCACGAGTAGCCCCAGTTCCGGGTCTCCTCCGGCGTCGCGAACACGACCGCCGTCCCGGTCGTCACGAGGTCGACGAATCCGGCTGCGCGCAGCCACGCGCCGAGGCGACGCCCGGCATCGGCATCCGCGCCGTTCCGCGTCGCGACCTGGTGGTAGACCTCCAGCCAGCGGTCGAGCTGAGGCGGCCGGGGCCACGCGATCATCGTCGCGTAGTCGGCGTCGCGGACCGCGAAGAGACCGCCCGGCTTCAGGACGCGGAGCACCTCCCGCGCGGCGTCCTCCTGCCGCGTCAGGTGCTGGAGCACCTGGTGGGCGTGCGCGACGTCGAAGGATGCGTCCTCGTACGGCAGCGCATAGACGCTGGCCTCCTCGAACCGGAGGTTCGTGACGCCCTCGGACGCGGCGTGCTCGCGGGCCTGGTCGAGCACGTCCGGGACGACCTCGATGCCGATCGCCTCGCCGGGCGCCACGGCGCGGGCAAGGCCGGTGGTGATCGTGCCGGGCCCGCAGCCGACGTCGAGCAAGCGCATGCCGGGCCGGAGTCGTGGCAGGAGGTACGCCGCGTCCCGCTCGGCGGTACGACGTGCGTGCTGTCCGACGACGGAGGCGTGGTGCCCGTGGGTGTAGCGGTCCGAGGTGGTCATGGCGTGCCTCGATCCGTGCGAGCTGGTCAGCGGAGCTGCGGGATGACGTCAGACATCAGGCGGTCGTACACGTCCTTCGAGGCGCGCCCGAAGTTGAAGTTCGGCACGATGAACTCGTCGACGCCGGCCTCGGCGTAACGACCGAGGGCGTCGACGATCTCAGCCGCGTTCCCGGCGAGGACGGGACGCCCCGGCTGCCGCGCCGCCTCGACGACCTGCGGGTCGTCCGAGAGTGTCACCATCGCCTGGCAGGAGTGTCGGATCGTCGCCGGGTCGCGGCCGATCTCCTCGCAGTGGCGGGCGAGCACTTCGCCCTTCCGCGCGAGCGTCTCGGGCGAGCCCCAGACGTTCCACTCGTCCGCGAAGCGCGCGGCGATCCTCAGGGTGCGCTGCTCACCCCCGCCACCGATGAGGAGCGGCGGGCCGCCAGCCTGGACCGGTTTCGGGGCGAGCGGCGCGTCCGTGATCGTGTAGGCGCGGCCGTGGAAGTCCGTGCGGGTGTTCTGGAAGAGCGACTTGATGATCTCGGCGCTCTCCTCGAGGCGGCGCATGCGGCCGCCCAGCGTGTGGTAGTCGATGCCGTAGGCCTGGTGCTCGTTCTCCTGCCATCCCGCGCCGAGGCCGAGCACGAGCCGGCCGTTGGAGATGATGTCGACCTGCGCGGCCATCTTCGCGAGGAGGGCCGGATGGCGGTAGGTGTTGCCGCTGACCAGCGATCCGATGCGCACGCGAGACGTCGACGCGGCGATCGCGGCCATCGAAGTCCAGCACTCCTGAGTCGGACCGCTGTTGTCGGCGGCGTTCGGCATGAAGTGGTCGGCGAGGTAGATCCCGTCCCAACCGGTCGCCTCCACGTGCCTCGCCTGGTCGAGGACGGCCTCCCACGAGACCGCGAGGTTGAGCCAGGCAGCGAACTTCATGGGGAGCCCCTTCCGACCGATCCGCGGAGCTGGCACGGTAACACGCGGTCGTTTCGGCCTGGCCGGCCGCGGCCCCGAGCAGGCGCCCGGAGCGGACGGGACGAGCGCTACGCGAGCTCCTCGTGGACGAGGAGCTCGCGTAGCAGGAGCTGGTGGAGCTCGGCGCGGCGGGCCTCCGCCTGGTTCATCTGACCCATCTCGATCAGGACGGGGCTCACGCCTTCAACGAACCGGCCCATGCTCAGCGACGAGGAGCCGCGCGTGCCGTCCGGAAGCGTGCGCAGCGCCTCCTCCTCGGGCGTGGGGGTGCGGGCCGGTGGGGCATCGCCGAAGCTCGGGCCGAAGCGGCCGCCCGCGCGGAACCTCGTGACGAACGCCTCGCGCTCCGTGATCTGGGCATTCACGCGCGCGACCAGCGCGTCGATGACGGGCTGCGCCGCCGTGTCGGCCGTGGTGACCGTCTGGCCGATGAAGGCCGTCCCCCCATTCTCGCCACGCTCGTTGAAGAAGCCCCAGGACTCGTGCATGTCCCACAGCCACGCCGGGCGCCAGAACCGCACGAGCGCGGTGATCTCCGCCGCCATGCGCGCCATTGGCAGTCCCTCGGGGTGGCCCGGGTAGAGGCGGTTGAGGTCGCCGAAGCCGTCCAGGGTGCGCTCGAACGCGGCGGCAGCGCGCCAGTTGATGCGCGGGAGGACGATCAGCGCCCCCCGCTGCACTTCCCAGTCCGCGACCGCCTCGGCGCCCATCCAACCGCCCGGCTCGTTCCCGTGCACCCCGCCGAGGACCATGACGCGCGGGCCGTCCGCACCGGAATGGTGGATCGTCCCCGTGGCCTCCCACTCGGTGCCGGCCAGGAGCACGAGGTCCTCGCGGCCGCGGGGCCGGGGCGCCGGCGTTGGGATCGGCGTGGGCGACGCGGTGGCCGTGACCGCAGGGGGCGCCGCTGGCATGGGGGTCGCCTCGGTGGGCGGCGCATCGCCGGCGCTCGCGGCGCGAGCGTCGACCTCTGCCTCGGGATCGTCGCCGACGCAGCCGGCGAGGAACGCGCCGGCCGCCGCGACTCCACCTCCGGCGACGCCGAGGAACTTTCGACGGGTGTAGTTCGACATGGTGGTTCCCGACCCTCGGGAGCGTGGGCACAGTCTACCGGCCCCGGGCCGGGAACGCGTGACGAACGCTGACGAAGGCGCGGCGGGGCCCTCCGGGATGGCCCGCAGCCGCCTCGGGATTGGCCCGCTGGTAGTCCGCTAGTAGGAGGACACGTCCATCTGGGGGAGGTTCCCCGTGGCCGAGTAGACCGTCCGCTCCGCGATGTTCGTCGCGCGGTCGGCGATGCGCTCGAGGTTGTGGGCCACCCAGAGGAGGTGCGTCGACGGCTCGATGGTCGAGGGGTCGCCGATCATGATCTGGATGAGGTCGTGGTAGATGCGGTCGTAGAGCGAATCGACCTCGTCGTCACGGCCGCCGACGGCATACGCGGCGTCCACATCCTGGTCGACGAACGCCTGGATTGAGTCGCGCAGCATCTCCCGCGCGTGTCCGGCCATGATCGGGATGTCGATGAGCGGCTTCACCAGCGGCTCGTCCTGCATCGTAATGACGATGCGGGCGATGCCCTCGGCGTGGTCACCCATGCGTTCGAGGTCCGTCATGATCGCCGCCACGGAGACGACGAGACGCAAGTCGCGGGCCATGGGGGCCTGCTGGGTGATCAGGGCGATCACCTCGTTCTGGCACTCGAAGTTCTTGGCGTTGACGATCTTGTCGTTCTCGACCACGGACTTCGCCAGCTCGGCGTCGCGATCGAGGAGCGCGGTCATCGACCGATCGACCGCCCGGTCGACCATCGACCCCATCTCGAGGACGAGGTCCTGGAGGTGGGAGAGCTGCTTCTGAAAGGCCTCGCGCGGCATACAGCCTCGGTTCATGCCCCCCGACCGGTGAGGATGACTATCAATTGTAATGAGCCGCGCCCCTGACCCCAAGGGGAGGTGCGCGGACCCATCCGAGCGTCGGGGAGGCCGGGCGGGCCTGCTAGCCGAAGCGGCCGGTGATGTAGTCCTCCGTGCGCTTGTCGCGCGGGGTGGTGAAGATCTCCTCGGTCGGGCCGTACTCGACGACCTGGCCGTAGCCCTCCTCACCCGCGAGCAGGAAGGCCGTGTAGTCCGACACGCGGGCGGCCTGCTGCATGTTGTGGGTCACGATGATGATCGTGTAGTCCTTCTGGAGCTCTCGCATGAGCTCCTCGATCTTGAGCGTGGCGATCGGGTCCAGCGCTGAGCAGGGTTCGTCCATCAGGATGATCTCGGGCGAGACCGCGATGCAGCGGGCGATGCACAGGCGCTGCTGCTGTCCGCCGGAGAGCGCCAGGCCGGACTTCTTGAGGTCGCCCTTGACCTCGTCCCAGAGCGCCGCCTGCTTCAGCGACCGCTCCACCAGCTCGTCGGTGTTGCCCTTGTAGCCGTTGACCTTCGCCCCGAAGGTCACGTTGTCGTAGATCGACTTCGGGAACGGGTTGGGCTTCTGGAAGACCATGCCGATGCGACGACGCACTTCCACGGGGTCGACACGCGGGTCGTAGAGGTTGACGCCGCGGTACTCGATCGCACCCTCCACGCGGGTGTCGGGGATGAGGTCGTTCATCCGGTTCAGGCACCGCAGCAGGGTGGACTTGCCGCAGCCAGAAGGGCCGATGAGCGCCGTGATCTTCTTCTCCGGGAAGACCATGTTGACGTTCTTCAGCGCCATCTTGTTGCCCGCGTAGTAGAAGTTCATGTCCTTCACAGCGAGCGCGGCGGGCTCGGGCGGCTCATACGCGTTAGCGGCGCGGTCGACCCGTGGCGCGGGGGCGGCAGCGGGCGTCCCGTTCGTGTCGGCCTCAGCCGACCGGACCTCCGGGGCGCGGGTGCGAATGTCAGCCATCTGGATCCTCCTTGGGCCCGGGCCCGGGTTAGTCGCGTCGGAAGCGCTCGCGCAGGATGGCGGCGGACAGGTTGAACGTGAGGACCACGGTCATCAGGACGATGATTCCCGCCGCGGCGTTCTGCCTGAACCCCTCCTGGGGGCGCACGGTCCAGTTGTAGACCTGGATCGGCATGGTCGTGAAACTGTCGAACCAGCTCGTGTTATCGAAGGCGATGAAGGTAAAGGCGCCGATCATGATCAGCGCGGCCGTCTCGCCCGCGGCTCGCGCGATCGCGAGGATGACACCGGTGATCATGCCGGGCAGCGCCCCGGGCAAGACGTGGTACCAGACCGTCTCCCACCTCGTCGCACCGAGGGCCAGCGAGCCCTGCCGGATGCTGACGGGCACCTGGCGGATCGCCTCCTGCGAGGCGATGACGGTCATCGGCAGGATCATGAGGAACAGCGTCAGCGAACCAGCGAGGATGCTGGAGCCGAGTTCCAGGAACCGGACGAACACCGCGAGCCCCAGCACGCCGTAGATGATCGACGGGACGCCGGCGAGGTTGGAAAGGTTCAGCTTCACGATCCCCAGCAGCGTGTTCTGCGGCGCGAACTCCTCGATCCAGATTGCGGTGCCGATCGCGATCGGGACGACGAACAGGATCGTCAGCCCAAGCAGCCAGACCGAACCGATCAACGAGGAGCGCAGCCCCGCCTGGTCAGGGAACCGCGACGGGTAATTCGTGAAGAAGTCCAGCGACAGCCGCGACCAGCCGTTCAGCACCGTGTCGACGCCGAGGACGATCAGGGCGAACACGCCGATCAGGGAGAGGCCCAGCAGGAAGTGCCGCGACATCCGTGAGACGCGCTGGCGCCGTGCCACCTGTCCGGTGGCCTGAAGCTCCCGGATGTCCGGAGCGGGAATCGCGGCTGCCATTAGACGTACACCTCTCGGAAGCGGCGGACGAACCAGGTCGCGGCGAGGTTGAAGACCATCGTCATCGCGAAGAGCGTCAGGCCGACCGCGAAGAGCGAGCGGTACTCGACCGAGCCACGAGCCGCGTCACCCAGGCCCACCTGGAGCATGAAGCCCGTCATCGTCTGCACGCTCTCAAGCGGGTTGAACGTCAGCGCCGGCGTGGAGCCGGCAGCGACTGCCACGATCATCGTCTCGCCGACCACGCGCGCGATGGCGAGCAGGATCGACGCGATGATGCCGGAGAGGGCCGCGGGGAAGACGACGCGGGAGGCCACCTCGAGCTTCGTCGAGCCCAGGCCGTATGCGCCCTCGCGCAGCTCGCGCGGAACCGCGGCCATCGCGTCCTCCGAGATGGAGGCGATCGTCGGGATCAGCATGATGGCCATGACGACGGAGGCGCCGAGCGCATTGAAGACGGAGATCGACTCGCCCAGGATCGGGCGCAGCACGTCGAGCGTGATGAACGTCAGCGCGAAGTAGGCGTAGACGACGGTCGGGACCGAGGCAAGCGCCTCGAGCAGCGGCTTCAGGACGGCGCGCGTGCGCGGGTGGGCGTATTCGGAAAGATAGATCGCTGAACCCAGCCCGATCGGAACCGCGATCAGCAGCGACCAGAGGACGACGTTCAGCGTCCCGGCGATCAGCTCCAAGACACCGAAGCTCACGGGCTTGAAGAGAGGCTGCCACTCGTTCGACGGGTTCAGGAACTCGCCGACGGAGACGTCCTCGAAGAACGGCAGGCTCTCCTCGACGAGCACGAACACGATCGCCGCCGTCGTGAGGAGCGATACCGTCCCAGCGAAGCCGAGCGAGGCGACAATCGCCTTCTCCCGCATCCGCTTGGTCGGCCGGTTGAACATCTGCTGCAGGCCGGGATCTGTCCCGCCGTCGCGTACGGCCATGCCGCGTGCCGCCCTTCGTGTGCCCGGCCGGGATCTTCCGCGTCAGTCCCCGGTGAGATGCTCATCGAGGGCTGACGGGGCAGATCCGGAGATGTTGCCGGGGTGACGGGTGATTCCCGCCACCCCGGCGCTAGGTTATCGCCAGCGATGAACCGCTACGGGAGGAAGGGCTCGACCTTCCCAACCTGCTCCGCGTAGAGGTCCTCCGGCAGCGTGACGTAGCCGACTTCGGGGACCAGCGCCTGCATGTTCTCCAGGTAGAAGTTCACGAAGCCGAGGACCGCGGGGTTCTCAGCCAGGTGCTTCTCCGTGGTGTAGATGTAGAGCGGGCGCGACAGCGGCTGGTACGAACCGTCCAGCGCGGCGTCGAACGACGGCTCCACGCAGCCCTCGCCACCGTCGACCGCGACCGCCTTCAGGGCCTCACCGGCCTCGAGGAAGTACGCGAAGCCGAAGTAGCCGATCGCGTGCGTGTCGGCCTCGATGCCCTGCGCGAGGATGTTGTCGTCCTCGGAGGAGGTGAAGTCGCCACGGTGCGCGGCGTTCTCGTCCACGCCCTCGATGATGGCCTCGACGAAGTAGTCGAACGTGCCAGAGTCGGTGCCGGGGACGTAGCCAGTGATCGGCTCATCCGGCCAGGACGGGTCGATCTCGTTCCAGCGGCTCACGCCGCCGTCCTTGAACACGTTGTGCAGCTGCTCGACGGTCATGCAGGCAGCCCAGTCGTTCGCCGGGTTGACCATGACGGTCAGCGCGTCGATGCCGACCTGGATCTCGACGATGCCGTCGATGCCGTTCGCCGCGCAGGCCTCGACCTCGGAGTCGCGGATCGGGCGCGAGGCGTCCGACACCTGGATCTCACCGCGGCAGAACTTCTCGAACCCGCCGCCGGTGCCGGAGAACGCGACGTTCACACGGACGTCGGAGACCTTCGAGAACTCCTCGGCGACCGCCTCGGAGATCGGGAAGACGGTGGACGAACCGTCCACCTGCACCTCGCCGGAGAGCGAGCCGTAGTCGATGCCCTCGGCCATCGCCTCGGTCGCCGTGGCGGCAGCCGTGCCGGAAGCCTCGGTCGCGGTGGCGGTAGCTTCGCCCTCGCCCTCGGCGGGCTCCTCGTCCTCGCTACAGGCGACGAGCAGCATGCTCATCATGCCCACCATCATGGCGAGCAGCAGCGTGCGCTTGCCCAGGAAACGCTTGAATACCATTCAGGCTCCTTCTTGCCTTGGCCGCCAGATCGGGGCTTTCCCGGTCGACGGCACTCGATTCCCTCTGTCCGAGCCCGATGGTCACGCTGGCCGGTTAATGGCTGTTTAAATGGCCCCGCCCCCCTCCGCCCTACGCTTACGGCCATGGCGCGAGATGCCTTCCAGACCGAGCTCGAGAGCCTGCGCGACTCCGTGATCGCCCTCGGCACCGAGGTCCGCGAAGCCGTCGACGAGAGCATGGTGGCGCTCCGCCAGGCTGATGTGCGGCGCTCGCGGGCGCTCATCCAGCGCCTCCAGGGCACCGCCGCTCGGCGCTGGAGCATCGAGGAACGCACCGTCGTCGCCGTGGCCGAGCAACAGCCGGTCGCCAGCGACTGCCGGCGCCTCGTCGGCTTCCTCGAGATGCTGACGGACCTCTCCCGCATGGGCGACCACGCCCGCGGCATCGCTGAGATCAATGGACTCATGGGCACGACCGCGCCACCGCGCCGCCTCGGCTTCCTCCCCTCGATGGCGGACCGGGCGCTCGCGATGCTGGACGATGCGCTGCGCGCGCTGCGCGAGGACGATGCCGACCGCGCCCGCCACGTCCTGCAGGCCGACGATGACCTGGACCGGCTCCAGGAGCGCGTCTACTCGGACGCCTTCCGCGCCATGATCGAAGACCCCTCGCGCGCCGAGGAGCAGACCTACATGCTCTGGGTCGCGCACAACCTCGAGCGCGTGGGCGACCGCGCGACGAACGTGAGCGAGTCGCTCATCTTCATGGTCACCGGCCGCCGCGAGTACGCCGACTCCGACTCCCTGCCTGACGGCCTCCCCTAGCGGGAAGCGCTCGTCTCGTCCGAGGAGCTCGTTGCGCCCGAGGGGCTCGCCTCGAGGCTCGGCGCCAGTATCGCGCCGGCCGAGCCGTCAGAGCTGTCCGCGCTGTCCGCGCTGTCCGCGCTGTCCGCGCTGTCGAGACGATCGGCAGGGGGCAGGGTGAACGCGAATGTCGCGCCCGGGGCATCCCCGGTCACCCAGATCTCACCGCCATGCCTCGAGACGATCTGGCGAGCGATCGCGAGCCCGAGCCCCGTCCCGAGGCCGTCCCCACGGGATCGGTCGCCCGTGTAGAAGCGCTCGAAGATGCGCAGTCGGTCCTGCGGTAGCACCCCCGCCCCCTGGTCGCGCACGTCGATGCGGACGCCGGTGTCGACGGGCGCAGCCCGCAGGAGCACCTCCCCCCCGTCTGGGGAGTGCCGGATCGCGTTGTCGACCAGGTTCGAGAGCACCTCGAGGACGCGCTCGCGGTCGGCGCGTGCCGCGGGCGTGGCGGGCGCCACCTCGTGGCGAAGCCGCACGCCACGGCGCTCCGCCACAGGCGCGATGCGGCGCTCCGCCTCCTCGAGCAGATTGGCGATGTCCACCGGCTCCAGCCGGAACTCCTCCGTGCGTGACTCGATCCGGGAGAGGCGGAGCAGCCGGTCCACGATCCTCCCGAGCCGCTCGATCTCGGAGGTGAGCTGGCGGGAGAAGCGTGCGTGCTGCTCCGGTTCGTCCACGCCGGACTCGAGCGTCTCGGCCAGCGCCAGCGCCGCCGCAATCGGCGTGCGGAGCTCATGCGACACGTTCGCGATCAGGTCCTGGCGGGCGCGCTCCGCGCGGCGCAGCGCCGTCAGGTCCTGGAGCGTGAGCACGGTGCGGATGTTCCCGGAGGACACCGGCGTCGCCGTCGCGAAGAGCACCCGACCCTCACCGATCTCGACCTCCCGCGGCTCCGCGGCGGACTCCCGGAGGACCTCGAGGAAGACGTGATCACGGGCGGCACGGATCAGCGAGACGCCCGTCATCGTTCCGCGCGGACGCCCGAGGAGCTGCGCCGCGGCGACGTTGGCGGCGATCACGGTGTTCTCCGCGTCCAGCAGGAGGACTCCCTCGGTGAAGAGGTCCAGCAGCGCCGTGATCTGCTCACGCTCGGCCGGAGGCGGGGCGGGCGCCGCCACGGCGGCGGGTTCCTCGACCGCGCGCACCGAGGCGTCTCGCAGCACCATCCCCGCGACGAAGACCGCGAGCGCCGCGATCACGGCCGCGACCCCGGGCGGGAGGACGACAATCGCCGCCGCCACCGAGACCGCGAACAGGAGCAGGCCAGCGATGCGGGACCCGCTCACGGCGCCCATCTGGAGGCTCGGGGGACGCTCATGGCTGGAACTTGTAGCCCACGGAACGCACGGTCTGGATGTGCTCTGGTGCGGACGGGTCGTCCTCGATCTTCTCGCGCAGCCAGCGGACGTGGACGTCCACCGTCCGCGTCTCGCCCGGGTACGAGAGTCCCCACACCTTCTCCAGGATCACGTCCCGGGTGAACACCTGGCCGGGGTTGCGCATGAGGAACTCCAGCAGCGCGAACTCGCGCGGACGCAGCTTGATCACCTCGCCACGACGGGTCAGCTCGTGCCGCGCGGGAGACAGCACGAGCTCGCCCGCCGCCAGCTCCTCGGCCGCACCATTGCGCTGCGGTTCCGCCACCCCGGCGCCGCGCGAGATGCGGTCACGGCGCAGCAGCGACCCCACACGTGCGCGCAGCTCGCGCATGGAGAAGGGCTTGGTGACGTACTCGTCCGCGCCCAGGTCCAGCCCCTGCACCACGTCCGCCTCGGCGTCTCGGGCGGTGAGCATCAGGATCGGGACGGGGGTCTCGGACCGCAGGATGCGGCAGACGTCCAGGCCGGACATGCGCGGCAGCATGACGTCCAGCACGATCAGGTCGGGGTCGCGCTCACGGGCAAGGTCGAGCCCCGTCACGCCATCCTCCGCGGCGAGCACCTCGTGGCCGTCGCGCGTGAGGTTGTACGCGATGGTCTCGCGGATGGTGGCATCGTCTTCGACCACCAGGACGGTCGCCATAGAGCCTCCCGAACTTCGCCAGAATAGTCGGCTGGTGACGTAAACCCCACGTGGTGGGAGACTTCCCGCGTGGATCCGACACTGACCCTGCGCGTGGTGCGGCGATGGTGGTGGGTGCTCGTCGCGGCGACGCTCGCGGGGGGTGCGCTGGGCTATGGGCTGTCCCTGCAGATCACCCCGACGTACGAGGCGACCACCACCCTGCTCGTCACGCAGCGGCAGGCTGAGGGCGTCGTCCAGCTCAACGACATCCAGACCGCGGAGCGCCTCGCCAACACCTTCTCCCGCCTCGTCACCCTGCGTCCCGTGCTGGAGCAGGCGGTCGCGGACGGCGGGCTGCCCTTCGACGTCGCCGAGCTCGACGAGCGGATCGACGTCTCGAACCCCGCCGGCACCCAGCTCCTGGAGGTCTCCGCGCGCTCGAGCGATCCTGCGCTCGCTGCGGTCACCGCGAATACCGTCGCCAACGCCTTCATCTCCTCCAACCAGGCGGAACTGACCGCCCGGCCCGGCCAGGTCTCGATCGTCGAGGAGGCCATCGCGCCCCTCGACCCCGTGTCGCCACGTCCGGTCCTGAACGCCATCCTGGGGGCCTTCGTCCTGCTCGGCCTCGCCGGAGCCGCCGTCCTCCTGGTCGAGTACCTGGACGACACCGTGAAGAACCCGGAGCAGGCGCAGGAGATCACCGGCCTGCCGACCCTCGGCCGCATCGAGCGCTTCGAGGGCATGCGATCCCCCCGCGAGCAGCTCCAGGCGGCGACGAAGCCGCGGAGCACGATCGCGGAGGCGTACCGCGCCGCCCGCACGAACCTCACCTACGCCATCGACCTCGGGCGCGAGCGGAAGCTCGTCCTCATCACCTCCCCGGGCCCCGGCGAGGGCAAGACCACGACGACCGCGAACCTCGCGGTCGTCTTCGGGCTCGCCGGGCACCGCGTCTGCGTCGTCGACACCGACCTGCGCCGGCCGACTCTGCACCGGGTCTACGGGCTGGAGAACGGCGAGGGCCTGACGAACCTCCTGCTCGCCCGCGAGCCAGACATCGAGCGCGCCGTGCAGCGCTCCATCTACACGAACGTCTCCGTGGTGACGGCCGGCCCGCTGCCCCCGAACCCGTCCGAGCTGCTCGGCTCCGCGCGCATGCAGGAGGTGCTGGAGCGCCTCCGCAGCCGCTTCGACATCGTGCTGCTGGACTCACCTCCGGCGCTCGTGGTCACGGACGCATCCGTCCTCTCCACCCTGGTCGACGGGCTCGTCGTCGTCGCGCGCGCGGGCAAGACGCGCCGCGGCGCGCTGCGGGCCACGATCGAGGAACTCGCGCAGTCGGGGCGCCCCATCGCGGGTGTCATCCTCAACCGCGTGGCCGGCCGCGAGGCCGGGTACTACTACTACGCCTACGGGCGTGCGTACGGCGACGATGCGCGCGGGGATGAGGAGGCGCGCCGCCCGGCGCAGTCCCGCGACGCAGACGACGTCGATGCCGCCGTGGAAGCGTCGTAGCGAGCCAACGCCCTAGACGTCTAGCAACGGAGATCCGTGTTGGAGTCATCCACTCACGTGCAGGACCCGAAGGCTGCCCGCCGGCGCCAGCAGGTCGACCGGTTCACAGCCCCCTGGCAGCGGTTCATCGCCACGGAGACGGCCGGCGGCATGGTGCTGCTCGCGGCCGCCATCATCGCGCTGGCCTGGGCGAACTCCCCATGGGAGCACAGCTACCACGAGATCCTGGAATATCACTTCTCCATCGACCTCGGATTCTGGAGCATCGACCGGCCGGTCCACTTCTGGATCAATGACGCGGCGATGGTCGTCTTCTTCTTCGTCGTCGGCCTCGAGATCAAGCGCGAGGCCGTCGTGGGCGAGCTGTCCGACCCGCGGCGTGTCATCGTCCCGATCGTCGGGGCGCTGGGCGGGATGATTGCCCCGGGGCTCATCTACTCGCTCATCCTCATGGGGCGCGAGGGCGCTGGCGGCTGGGGCATCCCGCTGGCGACGGACATCGCCTTCGCGGTCGGCGTGCTCACCGTCGTCGGCAGCCGCGTGCCGTTCGGGCTCCGCGTGATGCTGCTCGCGCTCGCAATCGTCGACGACATCGGCGGCATCATCGTGATCGCGATCTTCTACACGAGTGATCTGGCGATCATGCCGCTCGTGTTCACCGCCGGGATCCTGGGCCTGATGTTCGCGCTGCGCCAGGCCGGCATCTGGTACCTGCCCATCTACATCATCCTGGGCATCGTGGCCTGGGCGCTCACCGTCGAGTCCGGCATCCACCCGACGATCGTCGGCGTCGTGCTCGGCCTGCTGACGCCGTGGCGGGCCTGGTACTCCGAGGAGGGCTTCACCGAGCTCGCCCGCGACGAGGTCGTCCGGTTCGAGGAAGCATCACGCTCGCACGACGAGGAGTTCGCGCACGAACAGAAGGCGCACGCCCTACGCCAGCTGAACTTCCTCACGGACCGGGCGCTTGCCCCCCTCGACCGGCTCGAGCATCAGCTCGCGCCGATGGTGGCGTTCATGATCGTCCCCGTCTTCGCCTGGGCGAACGCCGGTGTTTCCGTGAGTCCCGACACGCTCGGCGAAGCGCTCCAGGCGCCCGTCGCGCTCGGTGTGTTCTTCGGGCTCCTGGTCGGCAAGCCGCTCGGCATCTTCGTGGCGATGTGGATCACGGTCCGCTTCGGCGCCAAGCTGCCGACGGGCGTCACCTGGCCGGCGGTGATCGGGATGGGCATCCTCGGTGGCATCGGGTTCACGGTGTCGCTGCTAATCACGGAGCTCTCGTTCACAGACGAGCACCTGCTCACGGACGCCAAGCTGGGCATCATCTTCGCCTCCGCGCTCTGCGGCGTGATCGGCTTCCTGATGCTGCGGCGGGTGTACCCGCCGCTCCCATCCTCGGCGGAGTAGGCGTCCTCGGCGGAGTAGGCGTCCGAGCCCGTAGGCCGGGCGGACGCCCTCCCCTACCCTACGCACTGGCGCGGCCGCCCCGAGCGGCCGTGGCCGCCCGGCGAGGAGGATGGCGTGGCCGACGCCCTCGAGGTCGAATCGCTCGTCAAGCACTACGGCCCGGTCCGCGCGCTGCGAGGGATCGACCTCCAGGTGCGGGCCGGCGAGATCTTCGGCTTCCTCGGGCCGAACGGCGCCGGCAAGAGCACGGCGATCCGCATCGTGCTCGACCTCATCCGTCCCACCGCGGGCCGCGTCTCCGTCTTCGGCATCGACGCTAACCGCGACGCCGTGCGGGCCCGCCGCCAGCTTGGCTATCTGCAGAGCGACCCGGAGCTTCCGAGCGGCCTCACCGCGGCCGAGGTGTTCGAGTACTTCGCCGCCGTCCGCGGCGGCCCACTGGACCGCGCCTACCTCGCCGGCCTGATCGAACGACTCGACCTCGACACGTCCCGGAACGTGCGCGCCCTCTCGCGCGGGAACCGCCAGAAGGTCGGCCTCGTACTCGCGCTGATGTTCCGGCCCCCGCTCGTCATCCTCGACGAGCCCACCACCGGGCTCGACCCGCTCGTGCAGGAGGAGGTGGAGCGCATCCTCCGCGAGGTGGCCGCCGAGGGCCGCACTGTCTTCTTCTCGTCCCACATCCTCGCGGAGGTCGAGACGATCTGCTCGCGGGCGAGCATCGTCCGCAACGGCGAGATCGTCGACGTGTTCGACCTCGCCGAGCAGCGCCGCCTCGCCCCGCGCCTCGTGGACGTCACGTTCGCGGTGCCGCCCCCGGCGGACGCCTTCGCCGCGCTGCCGTCGGGCGTCACCCTCACCGGGCGATCGGAACGCACCATCTCGTTCCGGACGGCGGACGGGATCGACTGGCTCGTGAAGCAGATCGCGGCATTCGAGGTCGCGGACCTGAGCGTGCGCCAGCCATCGCTGGAGGAGCTGTTCGTCGGCTACTACCGCGGCGAGGGGGGCGAGTCGTGAACCGGGCGATCCTCCGCCGCCAGCTCATCGACCTGCGCTGGCACATCTTCTGGTACGGCATCGGCATCGCCATCTACGCCGCGATCATGGTGTTGCTCTTCCCCACGTTCGAGGGCTTCCTCGCGGACGTCGAGTACCCGGAGGAGTTCCTCCAGTTCTTCGGCAGCGTCGGCGACCTGAGCGACCCGCGGTACTTCCTCCAGACCGAGTACTTCTCCTTCGTGCCGGTGATCCTGCTCATCTACGCCGTCATGGCCGGCACCGGCCTCTTCGCCGGCGACGAGGGACGCGGCACGCTCGAGACGACGCTCGCCCAGCCGATCTCCCGGGGTGACCTCTACCGCTCCCGAGTCGCCGCGCTCCTGGCCGGCCTGCTCCTGATCTGCGCGCTCAACGTCCTCGGCTGGGTGGCGAGCGTGCCGTTCGTGGACCTGGAGAACCTGGGCCTCGCGACCCTCACGTGGGCGTCGTTCGCCGTCGTCCCGCTGGTGGCCGCCTTCGCCGGGCTCTCCGTGCTCGTCGCCGCGATCGCCCCGAGTCGAGGCACGGCCGGCGGCCTCATGGCCGTGGTCGCGATCACCTCGTATCTGCTCGCCTCCTTCGCCAACACGATCGAGGCGATCGAGTGGACGAAGTGGATCACGCCGTACTTCTACGCGGATACCGCCCAGGTGCTCTCGGACGGCCTGATCTGGTGGCACCAGGCGCTCCTCGTCGCTGTCGCGCTCGTGGCGTTCGGCCTCGGCGGCGTCGCGTTCAACGGCCGCGAGATCGGCGCAGGCACGTGGCAGCCCCGCGCGATCGCGCGGGGCTGGCGTTTCGGCTGACCGCCGAGGCGGACGCGAGCACGGTGGGCTGGAGCACGGTGGGCTGGAGCACGGTGGGCTAGAGCGCGAGCGCCCCGACCCGCAGCGCGGTGACGGCGTCCGCATCGGCGAAGAGGAGCGGCTGCTGCCAGCGCGCCGGGTCCTCGAACCGCTCGAACGGCTCCCAGCGGTCGGCGCCCTGCGTCCAGACCTCGTGCCCGGCCGCCCGCGCCAGGACGATGCCCGGAGCGACGTCCCAGGTGCGCGAGGTGTGCGTGCGCGCCGAGGCGAGCACGCCGGCCGCCACGAACGCAGACTCGAGGGCGATCGCCCCGAAGTTGCGGTGGTCCCAGCCCGGCTCCCGGTGCTTGTGTGGCGCGGGGGCGGTGCTCAGACGCCGCTCACGCCCCACGGCGTGGCGGGCGGACGAGGCTGCGGCGCGGCCCTCGAATCGGAACGCGCCGCCGTGCCGCGCGTGGTAGACGCCCGGGCGCAGCGCGTGCGTGGTCGAGCACCAGATGGCGCCCGCCAGCGGGACGCCATCGAGGAGGACGCCGACGGCGGAGGCGTAGAACGGGAGGCCGTTCACGAAGTTCGAGGTGCCGTCGATGGGGTCGATCGTCCACGTGAACGGCGCGCCCGCGGCGCCGCCGAGCCCGCCCTCCTCGCCGAGGACCGCGTGCTCCGGGTGCCGCGCCGCGAGGCGGCGGCGCAGCAACGACTCGATCGCCTCGTCGACCTCGGAGACGACATCGTGCGGGGCCATGATGCCCCGGCGCTCGTCCTTGTAGCGCACGGACACCTGGCGGCCGAGGGCGTCGATCAGCTGTTCGCCAGCGAGGACGGCGAGGTCGTACGCGGTCTCTTCCAGCATCTCGATCACACTGGGGATGTTGAGCCCGGCGACGGAGCGACGGCTCACGGCCGCCGGGAGGCTTTCGAGGGCGACGACGTCGTCGCCCAGCTGGTCACGGGTCGTGGTCAGGTTCATTCGTTCTCTCTCTTCGCTACTACTCATCGCGAGGTGTGGCGTGGCGGCCGTCCGGCTGCCCACCGCCTGCGCGCCCGTGAGCCGAGCGCGGACAGTGCTGAGGGTGGTGTGCGGCGTCCGCCGGAACTCCGGCGATGCCGCAGAAATGGAACGGCGCCGGGGTGAGCCGGCGCCGACCATCGGAGGGATCGCGGTGGAACCGCGACGAGATGGGACCGTGAACGATGCGACTTCGATAAACGGCCACGTACGCATCGTGGCTGCTCATGGTTAAGCGCCCGTTAGTCGTCACAAGAAGCGAGGAACTCGAGCCGATCAGCCCAGCGCGGAGACGTCCGTCCAGCGCGGAGACGTCAGCCCGGCGCTGAGACGTCAGTCCAGCGCGGAGACGATCGCCAGGTCACGGGCGAACGTGGCGCGGAAGCGCTCGGCGGCATCGCGCCCCAGCCACCAGCGCGAGACCGGCGCCCGCACCTCGACCGCATCGTTGCTCACCACCACGGCAGCCTGGACCAGCTCCGAGGGCGGCGATCGGCGCTCGATCTGGTCGGCGAGGTCGAGGAGCGTTGCCGCCGACGCGAGTTCCTCGGCGGACAGTGTCTCGACGATCGGGCGGTACTGCTTCAGGTTGGCCCCCGGCCGCTCCGCCAGGAGCAGGAGTGCCGCGACCGCGACGATCGCGCGGTGGGAGAAGCCCTGGAGGTCGGAGTCGAGGACGAGGTCGGCGGCGCGGGCGTGGCGGTTGTAGACATCGATCGTCGCCCCGACGTCGATCACCTGGGCCGCGTGGTCGAGGGCTTCGCGCAGGAGCGGGTCCGCTGACGGCATCAGCGCATCGAAGAGCTCTCGCGCGAGTTGCGCCCGCCGCTCCGCGTGCGGCCGGTTCCAGCGTTCGAACGAGCTGCAGAGCGACCTGATCGAGGCGGCGCGGACGGCGTCCGGGGGCGGCAACGCCTCCGACACCATCCCGCGGATCGCGCCTTCCCGCAGCCCCTGGCCGGAGACGTGCAGCTCGGTCGCGCCGACGAGTTCCATCACCTCGTCCACGGCGATCGCGCCCGCGACGATCGAGTCCGCGCGTCCGGCGTTGAGGCCGGGCGTCGCCGCCCGACGGGTCGCGTCGATGCGTGCGAGCGCGCGCGCCATGCGCCGCACCCGGTCGCGCCCCACGCGGTACCCGTGGAGGCGGTTGACCGGGTACACCGCCCGGCGTAGGTCGATCTTGCCGATGTTCCGGATCGTCCCCCCGGTGCCGACGAGGGCCTCGCCCGGCCCGAGGCGAGGGAGGCCGGCCTCCGCGAACGCCTCGCGCAGAAGCCGGCGCAACGCGCGCAGCTCGCCGTTCTTCGGCGGATCGTTCTGGATGAACTGGTCGGTGAGCCGCAGCGCCCCGAAGGGGAACGTCCACGCGTACTCAGGAGCCCGGTCGCGGAAGCGCACGACCTGCAGCGAACCACCGCCGATGTCGATCGACAGGCCGTCCGTGACGTCGATGCCGTAGACCGCCCCGGTGAACCCGAACCGCGCCTCGCGGTAGCCATCCACGATCTCGACCTCGACGCCGAAGCGCTCACGGATCAGCTCCGCGAGGACGCCGCCGTTCTTCGCCTCGCGCATCGCGAAGGTGCCGACCGCGCGGATCTCCTCGGCGCCCTGCCCCTTCGCGAGCGCCACGAAGTCGCCCATCGCGTCCAGCACGGTCTCGAACCCGCCGGTGGTGAGGCGCCCGTCATGGTCGAGGGCACGCGCGAGACGGAGCGGCGCCCGCAGCTCATCGATCACCTCCAGGACGCCGCGCTCAGCGATCTGGAGCACGACGACTCGCCCGGAGTTCGAGCCGATGTCGATTACCGCCACGCGTCGCCCGGGCATGCTGAACATCCTCGCACGGTCGTCGCCGGCGAGGGCGGCGGAGAGGTCGTAATGGAACACCGGCGCGGAGGCGTTCGCTGTCAGAAGGGCCCCGGTCCCAGGGCTGGTCTCCCAGCCGGGCTGTTCGGACTGGTCATCCACGATTGCTGTGGATGATATATTAGTTAAGCAATTGATCCTTTACGTCCCCTAAACGAAGCCGACCTCCAGCCGCCGGCTTAGAAGCGGGCCAGCAGCTCCCCACCAGCCGCCGCGAGCACGACCACGAGCCACGGCGGCACCCGCCACGCGACGAGCAGCCCGAAGGCGGCGATGGCCAGGGCGAGGTCGCGGGCATCGAAGACGGCGCTCGTCCAGACCGGGTCGTACAGCGCCGCGACGAGGATCCCGACCACCGCGGCGCCGACGCCCACCAGCGCCGAGCGGACCGCCGGGATCCGTCGCAGCCGCTCCCAGAACGGCAGCGCGCCCCACACCAGGAAGAAGGACGGCAGGAAGATCGCGGCCAACGCGAGGAGCCCACCGGCCACCCCGTTCGGCGCCGGCTCGAACGCCGCGCCGAGATAGGCCGAGAATGTGAACAGCGGACCGGGGACCGCCTGCGCGGCGCCGTACCCGGCGATGAACGTGTCCTCATCCAGCCACCCGGACGGCACGACCTCCTGCTCGATCAGCGGGAGCACGACGTGACCGCCCCCGAACACGAGCGAGCCGGTCCGGTAGAACGCGTCGAAGACGCTCAGCGCCTGGCGGTCGACCGCCGCCGCGAGCAGCGGGAGGCCGACGAGTCCCACCGCGAACAGCACGAGCCAGGCGATCCCGCCGCGCGCGCGCACTTCCACCGCCCCCGACTGATCGCCGGCCGCGTCCTCCTCGCGAAAGAGCAGCCAGCCCAGCGCTCCGCCGGCGACGATGACGGCCACCTGCGTGACGGCGCTCGGCGCGACGAGCGCCGCGCCCGTGGCCAGGATCGCGATCGTCGCACGCTCACGTCCCGCCGCGAGGCTCCGCGCCATCGTCCAGACCGCCTGTGCCACGACCGCGACCGCCGCGAGCTTTAGTCCGTGGAGCCATCCCGCATCGGCGATGTCCAGCGACCCCACGATGAGCGCGAAGGCGATGAGCGCGGCGGCGGAGGGCAGCGTGAAGCCGAGCCACGCGAGGAACCCGCCGAGGTAGCCCGCGCGGACGGTCCCCACCGCGATCCCGACCTGGCTACTCGCCGGGCCGGGGAGGAACTGGCACAGCGCCAGCAGGTCGGCATAGCGGCGCTCGTCGAGCCAGGCACGCCGCACCACGTACTCCGCGTGGAAGTACCCCAGGTGCGCGACGGGCCCGCCGAAGGAGGTCAGGCCCAGGCGCAGCGCGACGAGGAACACCTCGAACGGTGATCCCCGCTCCTCCACGGCGACGTGCGGCGCGGCCATGGCTCCTCCCTGCGGGATTCTACGCACCCCCGGGCGTGGCCCGGCTCGGGCTCGTACCCACACCGACCACCCTGTGCGAGCAGGCGAGCGATACGTGGCACGATCACGGACCAATGGATGCCCGGGGGGCCTGTCCGGGGCGTATCCTGACTTCTGCGCTTGAAGCGCGGGTTACGCACTGGAGTTTGCGGCATGGATTTCATCGCTCTTCTCGTGGCGCTCGGCGTGATTCTGCTCATCGCCGTCGTCGTCGTCGTCCTCTACAACGGGCTCGTCCAGCGCCGGCTGCGCGTGGACGAGGCGTGGTCCCAGATCGACGTGCAGCTGAAGCGCCGGCACGACCTGATCCCGAACCTCGTGAACGCCGTCCGCGGCTACATGGAGTTCGAGGAGGAGACCCTCACCCGCGTCACCCAGGCGCGCGCTGACGCGGTGGCCGCCGGCGCCCGCGGCCCGGCCGACCAGGCCCAGGCGGAGAACGCGCTGACCGAGACCCTCCGCTCCCTGTTCGCCGTGATGGAGAACTACCCGGACCTGAAGGCGAACCAGAACGTCCTCAGCCTGCAGGAAGAGCTGACCACCACCGAGAACCAGATCTCGTTCTCGCGGCAGCACTACAACGCCACCGTGCGCGACTACAACACCGCCATTGCAACGGTGCCGGCAGTGTTCATCGCCGGGATGTTCGGCTTCGGGAAGCGCGACTTCTTCGAGGCCGAGATGGCCGCGCGCGAGGTGCCGGAGGTCCGGCTCCGCTAGCCCACCCACCCCCGAACAAGGCACCGGGATCGAGCACGGCAGGCGTCGATGGCTGTCCGAACGACCTTCTACGCGCAGCAGTCCGCGAACAAGCGGAAGTCGCTGCTGCTGCTGCTCAGCGTTGGGGTGATCCTCGGCGTGATGGGATTCGCGATCGGCGTCGGGACCACCGGGGACCCGTACGGGGGGCTGGGCTTCACGGGCTTCGCCGTGGTGCTCGCGGTGCTGCTGGGCGCCGGCTCGTACTACGCGGGCGACCGCGCCGTGCTGGCGGCGTCGAACGCGAAGCCGGTCACCGAAGCGTCACATCCGCAGCTGATGAACGTGGTGCGCGAGATGACACTCGCCGCGAACGTCCCGATGCCCAGGGTCTACATCATTCCCGACTCGGCCCTGAACGCCTTCGCGACCGGCCGTGACCCGGAGCATGCCTCCGTCGCCGTCACGCAGGGCCTCCTCGACCGCCTGGACCGCGAGGAGCTCCAGGGGGTGATCGCCCACGAGCTGGGCCACGTCCGCAACTATGACATCCGATTCATGCTGTTGATCGGCGTCCTGGTGGGCGGCGTCGCGCTGATGGCGGACATGTTCCTGCGCTACAGCTTCTTCTTCGGCCGAGGCCACGGCCGCTCGGACCGCGGTGGTGGCGGTGGCGGCGTCTTCCAGCTCGTGATGTTCGTTGTCGCCTTCGTCCTCGCGATCCTCGCGCCGATCGCCGCCCGGCTCGTGCAGATGTCCGTGAGCCGCCAGCGCGAGTACCTCGCGGACGCGACCGCCGTCGAGCTGACGCGCAACCCCACGGGCATCGAAAACGCGCTGTGGAAGCTCGGCACCGACCGCGAGGTCCTCGAGGTGGCGAATCGGTCGACGCAGCACCTCTACATCGTGAACCCGATCCGGAAGTTCGAGGAGCGCTCCTCCTCGATCTGGGCGACCCACCCGTCGCTGGCCGACCGCATCGACCGACTGCGTGAGCTCCACTCGACGCCGCCCCTGTCGGCTGCGGAGCGGGACGCCCTCGCCGGGCACTGAGCCTCCCTGATCGACACAGCGTGATGGACTATGGCGCGTAGCCGTGGGCGCGCGACCATAGAAGTTCATGATTCAGCCAGCCGGCCCCCGGTTCCGCTCTCGCATCGCCTGCGCGATGGCTGCGGCGTTCGTCGCCGTCACGCTCACGGCCTGCGGCGAGGGCGACGGCTCCCCGACGGCCGACGGTGCCTCGGCCGGATCGTCGACGGCGTCCCCGTCCACCTCGACCGCCACGGAGCCCGCCAGTACCAGCGCGAGCCCGACCCTGACGGGAACCTCAGGCTCGACCGCCACCGGCACCGCCAGCGCGACCGCCGCGATGACGGTCACCGCGGCCAGCGACTCCCAGGCGCAGCTCCGTCGCAGTCTGCTCTCCAACCTGACGATCGGCCTCGACCCAGGCGAAACCCGGCAGGCGCTCGAGTCGATCGAGGTGGTCACCGCCTCGTTCTCGACCGCCGACCGTGAGCTCTGGGTGGCCGTCACCTCCGGCTCCGGGATCTACGAGCTCCCGGAGGCTCGCGAACACGTCGCGGGCGTCTATGAGCGCTCCGGCGACGACTGGGTGGAGCTCGCCAACACCACGCTGGGATCCGCCCCGACGTTCGCCGAGATCGAGATCGTGTCCGAGGACTACGAGGGGTCAGCCTGGATCGCGATCCACGGTCTGACCGGCGCCCATAGCGGCACCTTCGAGCTGCTCGAGTTCGACGGGGTGGACCTCATCTCGGCGCTCTGGTGGTTCAGCTCGATGCCGGGCGCGGCCACGATCGTGGACCTCGACGGCGCCGCGCCGCCGGAGGTCGTCCTCAACGCCACCGACCCCTACGTCTACTGCTACGCGTGCGGCGTCCGCGCATGGCACGAGGTCATCTATCGCTGGATGGACGGCGAGCTGGTGGAGGTGCCCCTCGCGGGCGTGGCGGACGAGAGCCAGCTGGTGACGGACCTGACGGAGGTCGCCGCGGTCTACGCCGGAGCAGACCTCTGGCAGCGCGCCCTCGACGCGGTGACGGAGGCGAGCAACATCGCGCCGGACAACGCGGACGTCTTCTGGCTCTACACGCTGATCTCGCGCGTTGCCGAATCGCGGCTTCTCGATGCCGGCTCGGACGCCCAGCCGTTCATGACCTACATCCTCGCAGGCGACTACGACTCGGCGGTCGCGCTGATGCGCCCGTTCACCCCCGCGCAGGCGCTCGCCCCCAACGGCCCGCTGATCGCGGGCACCGTCGCCGAGGACGGCTGGGAGGACGCCACCGCGCTCTGGGTGCTCGACTACACCGAACGCGCACTGGCCGCGGCCCCCGACCTTGCCGCGGCGCACGCGGTCCGCGCGTTCGGGCTCCTCGTGGAGAACCCGGACAACTGGGCCGGCGCCCTCGCGGAGATGGAGGACGCCCTCCGCCTGGAGCCCAACGACGACTTCTACCTCGAGGCGGTGGAGTACCTCCTGGAGCAGAACGGCGGCGCGTTCGGTTAGCTCGCGCCTGCGAGCGCCGGTGCTACCATCGCCGTGTTCGGCCTGCGGGGAAGTCGGTGGAAGTCCGACGCTGTCCCGCAACTGTGACCCGGCGCTCCGCCGGGAAGTCAGAGCACCGCTGGCCGGCAGCACACCTCTTGTCGAACCTGCGAGGACAGGCGACGGCAAGCGTCCGCGGCCGACCCGGCCACGCCCACGCTAGCCCTCGATCCCGTCCGCGCCGAGGGCTCCCGATGACGACCCGCGACTTCGCGATCGCCGCGCGCCGACATGCCGGCCGGCTGCCCGCCCTTCCCGGCGTCGCCGTCCTCGGGGCCGTGCTGATCCTCGTCGCGCTCTACGCGCTCACCCAGGGCGCCGCGGACGTCCCGTTCGAGGTCGTCGTCCGCATGCTCCTGGACCGGCTGCCGTTCGTCGAGGTCGAGACCGGGGCGACCTCGGCCGCGTGGGAGCAGATCGTCTTCGACATCCGCCTGCCGAGGGTGCTCGCCGCCGGGTTCGTCGGCGCGGCGCTGGCCGTCTCCGGCTCCGCCTACCAGGGCTGCTTCCGCAACCCGCTCGCCGACCCGTACCTCCTCGGCGTCGCGGCCGGGGCCGGGCTCGCCGTGGCCCTGGTGTACGTCTCCCCACTGCCGGTCGACTCGACGGGCTTCCTGTCGCTGCCGCTCTTCGCCTTCCTCGGCGGGATGGGGACCGTCCTCGTCGTCTACATGACGGCGAGGACGGCGGCGACGCTGGACAACGGGTCGCTCATCCTCGCGGGGGTGGCGCTCTCCGCGGTCTGGGGCGGCATCACGTCGTTCGTGATCATCAACAGCGAAGATGCGGTCTCGCAGCCGATCCTCACGTTCCTCTTCGGCGGCTTCAACACGGTCTCGTGGGAGAAGCTGCTCTTCGGCGCGCCGTACATGGTCGCCGGCATCGTCGTCGTCGCGCTGCACGCGCGCGCGCTGAACGTCCTCCAGCTCGATGAGGAACAGGCGAGCCACCTCGGCATCGACGTGCTCCGGACGAAGCTCATCCTGCTGGCGGCCGGTTCGCTCGCCGCGGCGACGGCGGTTGCGGTCGCGGGCACCATCGGCTTCCTCGGCCTGATCGTGCCGCACATGGCGCGCCTGATGTTCGGGACTGACTTCCGGCGGACGCTGCCCGTCACCATCCTCGGCGGAGCCGCGCTGCTGATCGGCGTCGACCTGGTCGCGCGGACGATCATCCAGCCGCAGGAGGTGCCCGTCGGCGTGCTGACGGCGATCCTCGGCGGGCCATTCTTCATCGTCCTGCTGCGCGGGCGGCGGGTGTTCCTGTGACCCTCGCGACGGCGCCCATGCTCGACCTCCGTGGCGTCAGCGTGACGATCGATGGCCGGGAGCTCGTCCACGCCGTCGACCTCGCCGTCGAGGCGGGTGAGGTGGTGGGACTGGTCGGACCGAATGGCGCCGGGAAGAGCACCCTGCTCCGGGCCGCGACCGGTGGGCGCGACGCCGCGGGCGACGTGCGCGTCGATGGCCGCGCACTCGCGGCGTACCCGCGCGCCGAGCTCTACCGCCACGTCGCCGTGGTCCAGCAGCTCCCGGAGGCGCCGCTCGCGATGACGGTGCAGGACCTGGTGATGCTCGGGCGCTACCCGCACCTCGGGCTGCTCCGACGCGAGGGCGATCGCGACCACGAGATCGTGCGCGCGGCGATGACGCGGACCGGCTGCGCTCACCTCGCCGCGCGACGGCTCGGCACGCTCTCCGGCGGCGAGCGCCGGCGGGCTTTCATCGCCCGCGCGCTGGCGCAGGAGCCGAAGCTGCTCCTGCTGGACGAGCCCACCGCGAACCTGGACGCGGACGCGCAGGCCCAGATCCTGGAGCTGCTCCGGGAGCTGGCCGCCGCCGGCGTCGCGGTGCTCGTCGTGCTTCACGACCTCACCTTCGCCGCCGCCTACTGCGACCGCCTCGTGCTGCTCGCCGAGGGACGTGTCGTCGCCGCCGGCGCCCCCGGCGACGTGCTCGCACCAGAGTACGTCGCGCAGGTATACGGGACGCACGTGCGCGTGCTGCCGCACCCGGACACGGGGATGCCCGTGATCGTGCCGGCGATCACGTCCCGCTAGCGGACCAGCTGGGTCAGGTGAGCCGCTGGGTCAGGTGACCTTCAACGGGACGCCCTGCGGACAGAGCGGGCAGTCCCCTGGCGCCCACGTCTGCATCGAGATCTCAGTCGCGGCGAAGAGCGGGATGCCGACGTCGATCTGACCGCCGGAGCGGTCCACGATGACCGCCGCGCAGACAGGCTCGCCGCCAGCCTTCCGGACTGCCTCGATCGTGTCGATGACCGCCTCACCCGTGGAGGTGATGTCGTCCACCACCATCACGCGCTCGCCGGGCTCGAGCTTGAAGTCGCGCTGGAAAGAACGCCCGCCCTCCGGCGCGCGCTCCGCGAATATCCCGCGCAGGCCGAGCTGACGCCCCACCTCGTACGCGAGGAGGACGCCGCCAGTCGTGGGGCCTGCCACGGTCTTCGGGCCGAAGTCCCGCCCCCAGGCCGCCATCTTCCGGCAGACCATCTCGGTGTACTGGGGCCACTGCAGCAGGTTGAACTTCTCCACGTAGGCGTCCGAATGGCGCCCGGAGGAGAGCTGGAAGTGCCCCGTGAGGAACGCACCAGAGGCGGTCAGCGCCTCCATGACCTCGGCGTCTACCACCATGCTGCTGCGAGTCCCTTCCCGAGCCCGTCGGCGGCGCGGCCGGCCGTGTCGGCGCTCCGTCCGAGGTGATGATCCACGAGCCACCAGCGACTGATCGGCCAGTAGCGGAGGTCCGCCCGTCCGACGACGGAGTCCTCCTGCACCAGTCCGAACGAGTGCGAGTCGAAGGAATTGTTGCGGTTGTCGCCCAGGACGAACAGCGTCCCGGGCTCCACGACGGTCGGCTGCAGCTCGTACGCCGGCGCCTGCGCGATGTACGGCTCGTCGAGCGCCTCGCCGTCCACGTACACCACGCCGCCCGTCACGTGGACGGTCTGCCCGGGGACCGCGATGACGCGCTTGATGAAGTCCCGCTCGGTGGGGTTCTCCTGGTAGATGAAGACGATCACGTCGCCCGCCTTCGGCTCACCGAACGGCCGCCACTGGTCTTCGTCCACGCCCGGCAGCCAGGAGAGGTCGAACGAGCGGTAGGCGAGGCGGTTCACGATCAGGAAGTCGCTGTTCTCGAACGTCGGCGCCATCGAGGCGCCGTCCACGATGTAGTTGTGCGCGACGAACCGCACGCAGAGGAACATCGCGAGCGCGAGGATGACCACGTCCAGCGTCTCTACCAGCCCCCCCATGCCCCAGGGCCAGACCGCCTGCTGCCACCCGGTGCGCTCGCTCCACGGGTCAACCGAGGCGAGGCCGCGATGCGAGAACGCTTCGAGGTCGCCCGGGAGCTCCGGGTCGCCTCGGGAGATGTCGGCGGCGGGAGGGGTATTCCAGGGGGGGAGGGGGTCCGAGCCGTCAGCGCGTCGAGGGTCGCCGTCCGACGGGGAGGGTGTGAGGAAGGACATTGAGTCGAGTATAGGCACGCCCCTGCTGAGGGCGAGGCGGCGCGTGCGCCTACGGGGCGCCGGTCGCGACCGCGCCGGCGGCCGGCAAGGCGACGTCCCTCGGCGCTCCGAGGTGGTGCTCGATCCGCCCGGCGTCGCCGAGCGGCCAGTAGCGGAGGTCCGCCCGTCCGACGACCTGGGACTCCTCGATGACGCCGAACAGGTGGGAGTCGGCGGAGTTGATGCGGTTGTCACCGAGGACGAACAGCGCGCCCGCAGGCACCGTCACTGGTTCGACCCGGTAGTCCGGCGGCGCGGAGATATAGGGCTCCTCGAGCGCCTGTCCATCGAGGTAGACCGCACCGTCCCGGATCTCGACGGTCTGACCAGCGACCGCGATCACGCGCTTAATGAGGTCCTTCGGGATACCGCTCGATACCTGGGTGAAGACGATCACGTCTCCGGGCTGCGGCTCTCCGAACGGACGCCACTCGTCCTCCCCCACGCCGGGGAGCCAGGAGAAGTCGAAGGAACGGTAGGCGAGCCGGTTCACGATCACGAACTCGCCGTCGTGGAACGTCGGCTGCATCGAGGGGCCATCCACGATGTAGTTGTGCGCGACGAATCGGACCACGATGAGCATCGCGAGGGCCAGGACGATGACGTCCAGCACCTCCAGGAAGCCACCCGCCGCACGTCGCCAGGCGGCATCACCCGCTGCGTCCGGGCCGGCGGCTGTCCCCATCCACGGGTCGAGCTCGTCGAGGCCAGCGTGCGTGCGGGGTGCGTCGTCTCCGGGGGCCGGCTCCGGCTGGTCAGACGAGCGGGAGGCATCGGAGAGCATCTCGGCGAGTATAGGCACGCGTCCCCCTGCGAACCGCCGCGCCCCGCGCCACTACGCCGAGAACGCAGCTCCGAGGAGGTCGATGCGATCCTCCGCGACCTGCGCGACGGCATCGCGGGCGGCGCGTAGCGCGGGCCGTGGATCGCTGCCGGAGGCCCCGGCGATCCCGCGTGTGAACGCGGCGTGCAGCTCGCTGCTGATGTTCACCTTGCGGATGCCATGCTCCACGGCGAGCCGCATGCCCTGCGCAGTCACGCCTGAGCCGCCGTGCAGCACCAGCGGCAGCCCGCGGACCGCCGCGCGGATCTCGCGGAGGAGAGGGACGTCGATCTCCCCCGCCAGGCCGTGCGCCGTGCCCACGGAGACCGCGAGGGAGTCGACACGTGTCTCCTCCACGAACCGCGCGGCGGCCTCCGGGTCCGTCAGGACGCGCTCGGAGGTCGCGACGCCTGGCTCGCGGCCGCCCACGTGGCCCAGCTCGGCCTCCAGCGCAAGACGCAGCTCCTGCGCCACGGCGTAGGCCTCCATCGTCTCCCGGCGGTTCCGCTCGATCGGGAAGGTAGAGCCGTCGAACATCAGCGAGGAGAATCCGGCGCGGACGGCGCGGCGCACGAGGTCCACGCTCGGTCCGTGGTCGAGGTGGAGCGCGACAGGGACACGCGCCTCGGCGATGAACGCCCGCGCCGTCGCCGCGGCGACATCAACGCCGCCCATGTGCTCGAGGTTCGAGGGATTGAACTGGAGGAAGATGCCGGCGTGCTTCGCCTCCGCGGCGGCGAGGACCCCTCGGATCATCTCGAGGTTCGAGACGTTGAACCCGGGCACCGCGAACCCGCCGCGCTCGGCCGCGGCGAGGAGCTCGTGACCACCACAGAGCGGCATGCGCGACCCTTCCGGGAGCGCTCGGCGCGCCGGCGGCCTCCCGCCGCGCCCACTCGGCGACCGAACGTATCGAGGCCGCATGCTACGCTCGGGCCGCGGTCGGGGGCGAACCGCTCGCCTCGGGAGCGCCGCGATCGGCACATGACGAGCCCCACCCCTACCCCCTCTCACGGCACGCGCGCACACGGCAGCGACGAGATCCTCGACGCGCTGGTGGAGCGTGCCCGGGCGGGCGAGCTGACCGCGTTCAACGCCCTCGTGGCGCGGTTCCAGGACGGGGTCTACAGCCTGACGCTGCGGATGCTTGGCTCCTCCCAGGCCGCCGAGGATGCGACGCAGGAGGCGTTCATCAAGGCGTGGCAGCGCATCGATACGTTCCGTGGCGGCTCCTTCCGATCGTGGGTCTTCACCATCGCAGCAAACCAGGCCCGCGATGAGCTCCGCCGGCGCGCACGTCGCCCAGCGCGGAGCCTCGACGAAGCGCGCGATGACCCCGACCGCCCAGACCTCGACCCGCCGGGCGACGAGCCCTCCCCCGAGACGGAAGCGGAGCGCGGCGAGATGCGTGTCGCGCTCGAGCAGGCGCTCATGACCCTGCCGGACGACTGGCGCGAGGTGGTGGTGCTCTCCGACATCCACGGCATGGACTACCGCGAGATCGCGGAGACGACGGGGCTCGCCCTCGGCACCGTGAAGTCGCGGCTGAGCCGCGCACGCGGACGGCTGCGCGAGGTCATCCTCGAATCGCGGGAACTCGCGGAGGCCGTCGAGCGTCTAGGAGTCAGGCGGTGAACCTGATGTTCTGGAGACGACGCGACGACGAGGCCCCGAGCGGCGAGGACGACCGCTTGCTGGAGCAGCTGTCGGCGTACCTCGACGGCGAGCTGACCGACGCCGAGATGGCGGAGGTCGAAGCGCTGATCGCGAGCGACGACACCGCCGCCGATCTCCTGGGCGACCTCAGCGTCGTGAGCAGCGCCTACGGCGCGATCGGCGAGGTCCGCGCTCCCCGCTCGTTCGCCATCCCCGCCGATGCCGCGGGCCTCGCGCCCGCCGTGCGTCCCGCCACCGGCAGCGGCGGGAGCGCCCTCGCGCTGTTCCGCCGCTCCGAGCTGTTCATGCGCGCCTCCGCCGCCGTCGCGGCGCTCTTCTTCGTGGTGGCGCTCGTGAACAACCCGAGCGGCAGCACACCGACCGCGACGTTGCAGTCGGAGTCCGTCGAGACCTTCGCCGTCCAGGCCGAGAGCGCGAACGCCACCGGCCCGGCGCTCGAGCCGGCCGGCGCCGCCGGCGCCGCGCTCGCTCCCGCCCCGGGCGAGGGTGACGGCGCCACGTCCGAGGAAGGCATCGACGACGGAGAGCAGATGGGGACCCTGGCCCTGCCCGCGCCCGACGAGGCGAGCGAGACCGACGAGCCGCGAGGCGGTGGTACTGACGAGCCGCCGCCGGGGACTGGTGGGGGGACGGCGGACTCCGCCCCGAAGACCCCCGAGACCGCTCCGGCCACGACGGGCGATACGTCCCGTACCGCCGGGGAACTTCGCCCCCTCCCGACGGGAACCGAACTCATCGAAGATTCGTCTCAGGGTGTGGGAGGCATGGCCCCCGCGCTCGGAGTCCTCGCCGGCCTGCTGACCGCCCTGTCAGCGCTCACGGCCTGGGCTCGACGCTCGGGGAACTCGACCAGGTAGCGGGGCACGGTGCCTCGCCGGTCGACCAGCCCGGCTCGTTACGAAAGAGGCACCAGAGTGAACCCGAAGAACCTGACCACCATCCTCCGGCGCAGCGCGATCGTCGCCGGCGCCGGCGCGATCCTCGCGCTCGGCGTCGCGTGCACCCCTACCACCGAGGTGACCGTCGCCGGCGAGGGCACCGCGACGCAGGGCATCGCCGTCTCCGGCACCGGCACCGTCTCCGTCCGCCCGGACATCGCGCTCGTCAACCTCGGCATCGAGGTGACGGCGGACACCGTCGCGGATGCGCGCGGCCAGGCCGCCGACGCAATGGCCGCCATGCAGGACGCGATGGAAGGCGAAGGCGTCGCCGAGGCGGACATCCAGACCCAGTACTTCAACATCTATCCGATGTACCAGTATTCGGAGAACAGCGCGCCGCAGATCGTCGGCTACACCGTCTCGAACGTCGTCCAGGTGAAGGTCCGCAACCTGGACAGCGTCTCCGCCGTCCTTGACGGCGCGATCGACGCGGGTGGTGACTCGGTCCGCGTGAACGGCATCTCGTTCACGGTCGAGGACCCGGAGGAGTACCTGGGCGACGCGCGCCGCGAGGCGGTGGACAACGCCCGCATGCACGCCGAAGTGCTTGCCGAGGCCGCCGGCGTCGAGCTCGGGGCACCGATCAGCATCAACGAGTTCACTAGCTTCGACGGCGGCTACTACCCGGCCGCGGACCGCGCCGAGGGCGGCATGGGCGGCGCGACCCCCGTCAACCCGGGCGAGCAGGAGCTGCGGGTGAACGTCTCGGTGGTGTTCGGCATCGAGTAGCCGCACCGCGCATGCCGTGCGGGCGCTGAGGCCCGCCCAGGTACTGGCCCGCACGTCTGGAGGCCGCCCCCGCCCAGGGCGGCCTCCGCGTTTCCGGCAGCCGGCACTGGCGAGCCGATCCACCACCACCCTTAAGGGTCTGACCCTCCGTGTCGATGATTCCCCTAACTCATCGGGGGAATCCAATGCGCCGAGCGCTTCCGAACGTGCTGCCCTGGCTCGTCCTGGTCGGCGCGTCCACGGTGTCCTTCCTGGTCCTGCGCGCCCGAGAGGGCGCGGGCGAGATCTGGTCGTGGAACAACCCGACCGGACACTTCTGGATCGTCAGCGCCGCGGCGCTCGTCTGCGCGGTCCTCGCCGTGGCGGCCGGCATCGCCGCGAGCCGTGCGGCGAACTGGCGCGTGACGGTGATCGCGCTCTCGTTCATCGCGATGGCGGGCATCTTCTCCGTGCACGGCCTCGCCACGCCCGGCTTCATCATCGACAACCCTTACGCGGCGACGGCCGGATCGGCATATGGCGACGGAGATGGCGCGTACCTCGCCTCTTACTTCCCGACCACGACGGCGGCGGAGAGCGCGCCGTCCACCCCGTACTACAACGTCACGGGCGCCTCGTCGCGCCTGGCGATCCTCGCCTCCGTCGCGCTTCTCGCGGCGGCCGGCATGCGCTGGCCCGCGCGCATCCAGGGCTGGCTGACCCGCCGGCGCCACGCGCTGCTCCTGGGGGGCGTGGCGAGCGTGCTTGGATACGTGGTCCTCGCCTTCACCGCCCCGTGGCTCGTACCGACCATCCTGGTCGGGAGCCAGACCGCCGCATTCGCCACCACGGGAGCCGTCGCGGTCCTCGGGGTCATCGCGGCGTGGCAGTTCGCGCAGAGCTACCGCTTCTCCGGCATCCACCTCCACGGCGCGGCGGCGATCGGCGCCGTCCTCCTCGTCGAGGCGCAGGTCTCCGTGGAGGTGGGGGCGCTCTGGAGCGGCACGTTCTGGCTCTATCACGTGCAGTTGCTCTCGGGGTTCCTCGCGATCTTCTGGGGCATGGTGCTCGAATACTCGCGCGGGCAGACGGTCCGCGCGCTGGAGGCGCTCACCGTCTCCGACGTGCTGGAGCAGCTGCGCTCCGGCTTCACCGAGCCGATCGTGGCGCTCTCGGCCGCCCTCGAGGCGCGCGATGGCTACACGCTCGGACACGGGGAGCGCGTGGCCGCGCTGGCCGTGCTGATCGGCCAGGAGATGCGGCTGCAACCGCGCCGCCTCCGCGCGATCGCCGCCGGCAGCCTGCTGCACGACGTCGGCAAGATCGGCGTCCCGGACGCCGTGCTCCACAAGCCGGGCGGCCTCTCGAACGAGGAGTACGACGTCATCAAGGAGCACCCGGTCCGCGGCTCGGACATGTTGCGTCACCACTTCGACCAGAAGATCGAGGCGAACGTCATCCGCTACCACCACGAGCGATGGGACGGCCTCGGCTACCCGGAAGGCCTCGGCGGCGCGCGCATCCCGCTGGAGGCGCGCATCGCCGCGGTCGCCGACGTCTACGACGCCCTGCGCTCGAACCGCGCCTACCGCCCTGCCTATCCGCGCGAGGAGGCCGTCTCGATGGTCATCGAGGGCGCCGGGGCGCACTTCGACCCCGCCTGCGTGGAGGCGTTCCTCGCGGTCGTGGATGCCTGGGAAGCGCGGCACGCCGGGGACGCGATCGTCTACGCGGAGCGGCGGATGGCGGCCTGATGCTCGGCCGCTCGACCCGACTCGTGCGGATCCTGGGTTGGATCGCCGCCGCCAACGCCATCGCGATCGCGCTCGCGCTGATGCCGGCTGGCGTCGATGCTGACGGAAGCGTCCGCGCCTTCCTGAGCTTCTGCGGGATAGGATAGCGGCGCCCTCGGGCGCCACCTCGCCCCGCCTTCGACGGCGGCCGTGACGGAGTCCTGTGCTGCTGCGTCGCTCGCTGCCGACCGTCGTCCCGCTGCTCACGCTGCTGGCCTGCTCCAGCCTCGCGTTCGCCCTCCTGCGGTCGATGCCGGACATCGACGCCGGCATCGTGTGGGCGTCACCCACCGGCCACTTCTGGGTGGTCTCGCTCGCCGCGATCACCTGCGTCGCACTGGCGTTCGCCGCCGGCGTCGCGGCCGCGCGGACGCGGAACGCCCGAGTGCTCATGCTCGCGCTCGCGTTCATGAGCATGGCCGGCATCTTCACGGTGCACGGCCTCGCAACCCCCGGCGTGCTCGTCGAGGGCTCGTACACGGGTACCTACCAGGGCGGCGCGGCCTACGGGACGGCCGTCCCCGGCAGCGAGACCCCGGCCGCGTGGCTCTTCAACCTCACGGGCCTCTCCGCCCGCCTCGCGGTCGCGGTCTCGGCCTGCTTCCTCGCCGCGAGCACGATCCCGTTCGCGCCGAGGATCGAGCGCGCGATCATCCGCTGGCGTACCGCGATCCTTGTCGCGGGCGGCCTGGCGATCGTGGGGTACGGCGTTGTCGGCCTCACCGTGCCCACGGCGATCCCGGGCTGGGTGGTCGGCAGCACGTGGCTGGCGTGGATGACGCTCTCCGGCGTGGTGCTCCTGGGCGGCATCGCGGCCACGAGGTACGCCATCGGGTACGTGCGGACGGGCCAGGCGCTCTTCGGCGCGGTGGCGTTGGGGTCCGCGTTGCTCGTGCAGGCGCAGCTCTCGCTGCACTTCGGGACGATCTGGCAGGGGACGTTCTGGCTCTACCACCTCCAGCTGGCCGCTGGCTTCTTCGCGATCCTCTGGGGCGTCCTCATCGAGTACTCGCGCGGCCGCGCCGTGCAGTCCTTCGCGAACCTCGCGGTCTCGGACGTGGTCGAGGAACTCCGCGGCTCCTACGCCGAGCCCGTGCTCGCGCTCTCGGGCGCGCTCGAGGCGCGCGACGGCTACACGCTCGGCCACGGCGAGCGCGTCGCGGCGATGTCCGTCCTCATCGCCCAGGAGATGCGGCTCTCGCCGGCGCGCATCCGCGGCCTCGCCGCCGGCGCCCTCCTGCATGACGTCGGGAAGATCGGCATCCCGGACGCGATCCTGCACAAGGGCGGCCGCCTCGAGGACCACGAGTTCGCCGTCATCCAGGAGCACCCCGACCGCGGCTGGAACATCCTCCGCTACATCCTGAGCGAGCCGGGGCAGGCGGCGGCGATCCGTCACCACCACGAGAAATGGGACGGCACCGGCTATCCCGACCACCTGGCCGGGGAGGCGATCCCGCTCGAGGCGCGCATCGTCGCCGTCGCAGATGTCTACGACGCACTGCGCTCCCAGCGCGCCTACCGCGAACCGATGACGCCCGAGGCGGCCACCGACGTCATCCGCGGCGACGCCGGGCGCCACTTCGACCCCGCCTGCGTCGAGGCGTTCCTCGCGGTCGCGGGGGCGTGGGAGACGAAGTACGCCGCCGCGCACGTGCCGTACGCCGAGCGTCGGGCGCTCGCATGAGCACCGAGGAGCGGCGCCGCGCCGTGCGGCTGACCTCGTGGACGCTGGGCATCTCCCTCTCCATGCTCCTGGGCGCCGCGGTGCTCGCGACCCTCGTCCCCACCGCCACCGAGGGCGCGCGGGCATTCCTCAGGTTCTGCGGGGTCGGCTAGGCGCGTTCGCTGGCGGGCTCGTGACCAGCGACCGAAGCCGGGCCCGGTGGTACGCTCGGCCCGATCTGGCGCATCTCCCCGCCTGACGAGGTTTCCGAGTTGGTACTGAGCGACCGTTCGATCCGAGAGGCCCTGGAATCAGGCCGTCTCATCGTCGATCCCCTGGGTGACAACGCCCTGCAGCCCGCCTCGCTCGACATCCGCCTGGACCGCCACTTCCGCGTGTTCCGGAACCACCGCCAACCGTACATCGACATCCGCGAGGAGATGCCGGAGCTCACCGAGCCCGAGCAGATCGACGACGACGAGCCGTTCATCCTCCACCCGGGCGAGTTCGTGCTCGGCTCCACCGTCGAACGCGTGAAGCTCGGCACCGACCTCGTCGCGCGCGTCGAAGGAAAGTCATCGCTCGGCCGGCTCGGGCTCCTCGTCCACGCCACCGCGGGGTTCGTCGATCCGGGATTCGAGGGGCACCTGACGATGGAGCTCTCCAACGTCGCGACCCTCCCGATCCGCCTCTACTACGGGATGAAGATCGGTCAGCTCTCCTTCCAGAACCTCACCACCCCGGCCGACCGCCCGTACGGCCACCCGGAGCTGCGCTCCCGCTACCAGGGACAGGACATGCCGACGGCCAGCCGCATCTACCGCGACTACCAGTCGCGGTAGCGCCCGGCACGGTCGCGAGGATCGCGGCACCATGACGCCTTCACCCGCCTCCGAGTTCATGCGCGTCGCGCTCGAGGAGGCGGAGACCGCCCTCGGCGCCACCTCGCCCAACCCCGCCGTCGGCGCCGTCGTGGTGCGTGATGGGCGGATCGTCGGGCGCGGCCACACCCAGCCGCCCGGCGGGCCGCACGCCGAGGTGATGGCGCTCCGGGCGGCGGGCGAGGCAGCGCGCGGCGCGACGATGTACGTGACGCTGGAGCCGCACAACCACCAGGGCCGCACGCCCCCCTGCACCGAGGCGATCATTGGGGCGGGTGTCGCCGCCGTGCACTACGCCATCGACGACCCCAACCCCCTCGTCGCGGGAAGCGGCGCGGCACGCCTCCGCGGGGCGGGGATCGCCGTCGCCGCCGGCGATGGCGCGGCGGATTCGGCGCGGCTGCTGGAGGGATACCTCCACCACCGCGCTACTGGCCGCCCGCTCGTCGTCGTGAAGTACGCGAGCAGCCTGGACGGCCGCATCGCATCCGGCTCAGGCGACGCGCGCTGGGTCTCCGGCGCCGAGGCACGCGCCTGGGTGCACCACCTCCGCACAAAGGTCGACGCGGTCATGGTCGGCTCGAACACCGCGCTGGCCGACGACCCGGAGCTCACAGCGCGCCCAGAGGGCGTCGCGGACCCGCACCAACCCGTGCGCATCGTCGTCGACTCGCGCGGACGGCTCGCGCCGACGGCGCGTCTGCTCGGCGCGCGCGCCCTCGTCGCGACGACGGAGGCATCCCCTGTGCCATGGCGCGAGGCGATCGCGGCGACCGGTGCGGAAGTGCTCCTGCTCCCGGCTATCTCGGATTATGTCTTGCTCCCCGCCCTGCTTGATGAGCTCGGGGCGCGGGGCATCCTCACGCTGCTCGTGGAGGGTGGCGGGACGCTGCTGGGGGCGCTGTTCGATCAGCGACAGGTCGGACGCCTGTATGCTGTTATCGCGCCCGTCATCATCGGCGCGGCCGATGCTCCGTCCGCTGTCAGCGGGACGGGGGCGCGCACGATGGCGGAGGCACCCCGGCTGCGAGACGTGACCGTCGAGCGGCTGGGGGAGGACACTCTCATCTCGGGCGTACCGGTCTGGCCGGACGCCACCAACGCAGAGGGTCCGACGAGGGAGTAGCCATGTTTACCGGCATCGTCGAAGAGGTCGGGCGCGTCCGCGCACGCGACGGTGGCGTCCTCGTGATCGAGTGCCACACCATCATTGAGGACTCCCAGCTCGGCGACTCGATCGCCGTGAACGGCGTGGACCTGACGGTCCGCCGGATGGACGCGGACTCCATGACGTTCGACGTCATGCCGGAGACCTTCCGCCGCTCGAACCTCGTGGAGCTGCAGGCCGGCGACGCCGTGAACCTCGAGCGCTCGGTGACGGGCGCCACGCGGATGTCCGGCCACGTCGTGCGCGGCGTCGTCGAGACCACGTGCGTCCTGGACAGCTTCACGCCAGAGGGCGAGGCGATCATCGCCCGCTTCACGGCCGACCCGGAGTACCTGAAGTACATCGTCATGAAGGGGCCGGTCTGCGTGGATGGAATCTCGCTCACGGTCATGGGCCGTGACGCGGAGTCCTTCTCCGTCTCCCTGGTCCAGTACACCCAGGAGCACACCAACCTGCGGTACCGGAAGCCCGGCGACCGCATCAACCTCGAGACCGACATCTTCGCGCGCTACATCGACCAGCTCCTCGAGGCGCGCGAAGCAGCGAAGGCGTAACGCGGCGACCTCAGCGGAGGCGTCGACGACCAGGGAGGCCAGCATGCCGGCGAAGAAGACCACCGGGACCAGCACGAGTCCGTCCACGCGGAAGAAGACCCCGGCCGCCGGTACGCCCGCGAAGGCGGCGTCCCGGCCCGCGGCGAAGGCGCCGGCGAAGCCGACGCGCTCGCCGCTCCGCGCGACCGTCGAGGAAGCCGTCGAGGAGATCCGCAACGGCCGCATGGTCATCGTCACGGACGACGAGGACCGCGAGAACGAGGGCGACATCGTCCTCGCCGCGCAGTTCTGCACGCCGGACATGGTCAACTTCATGGCCACGCACGCGCGCGGCCTGATCTGCGTGCCGATGCCGGAGCAGCGCGCGGACGAGCTCAATCTCATGCCGATGGCGGACGTGAACACGGCCCCGCTCGGAACCGCCTTCACCGTCTCCGTGGAGGCTGCCCGCGGCGTGACCACCGGCATCTCCGCGGCCGACCGCGCGACGACGATCCAGCTGCTCGCCCACCCGGAGTCGCAGCCGCGCTCCTTCACGCGCCCCGGCCACGTCTTCCCGCTGCGCGCGAAGCCGGGCGGGGTGCTCGTGCGTGCCGGCCAGACCGAGGCCTCCGTGGACCTCTGCGCGATGGCCGGCCTCGAGCCGGTGGCCGTCGTCTGCGAGATCATGAAGGACGACGGCACGATGGCCCGGATGCCGGACCTCGAGCGGTTCGCCCGGAAGCACAAGCTCAAGATCCTCACCGTCGCCGACCTCATCCAATACCGCATGGCGCACGAGCGCCTGGTTGAGCGCGTCGAGGAAGCGCAGATGCCCACGAAGTTCGGCGAGTTCCGCGCGATCGGCTACCGCACCTACCTGGACAAGAAGGAGCACGTGGCGCTCGTCATGGGCGACGTCTCCACCGGCGGCCCGGTGCTCGTCCGCGTCCACGACAAGTGCGTCACCGGCGACGTCTTCGGCTCGCTCCGCTGCGACTGCGGCGAGCAGCTGGACGCGGCGATGCGCCGCATCGCCGAGGAGGGCCGCGGCATCGTCGTCTACATGGACCAGGAAGGCCGCGGCATCGGCCTCCACAACAAGCTCCGCGCCTACAAGCTCCAGGAGGAGGGCCTCGACACCGTCGAGGCGAACGTGGCGCTTGGCCTGCCGGCGGAGAACCGCGACTACGGCGTCGGCGCGCAGATCCTGGTGGACCTCGGTGTCCGTGAGATGCGCCTGATGACCAACAACCCGATCAAGATCCAGGAGCTGGACGAGTTCGGCGAGCTCCGCGGTGCCGGCCTCGACGGCTACGGCCTGCGGGTCGTCGACCGCGTGCCGATCGAGGTCACCGCGAACGCCCACAACATCCGCTACCTGCAGACGAAGCGGGACAAGATGGGCCACATCCTCGACCAGCCGATGCCGGGCCTCGAGGCTTAGAGCCGGACGCAACCAGCAGGCGAAGCCGGACGAGACGGCGACGAGGGGTCGGAGGCCAGGGTGGTGCGGGTCATCGGACAGGACGACATCGACGCGACGGGGCTGAAGCTCGGGATCGTCGTCTCGATGTTCAACGACCAGATCACGAAGAAGATGCTGGAAGGCGCGCTCACCACGGCGCGCGAGATGGGCATCGCCGAGGACGACATCCTGGTCTGCTGGGTCGCCGGCGCGTTCGAGCTGCCCCTGGTGGCGCAAGAGCTTGCGGAGGACCAGGGTGTCGACGCCGTCGCCGCCATCGGCTGCGTCATCCGCGGAGAGACGCCACATTTCGACTTCGTCGCCGGCGAGACGGCGCGCGGCCTGATGCAGGTGACGCTAGAGAGCGGCATCCCGGTCGCCCTCGGCGTCACCACCACGGACACGCTGGCGCAGGCGGAAGCCCGCGCTGGCGGCACCGTGGGCAACAAGGGGAGCGAAGCGGTCTACGCCGTCCTCCACTCCGCCGCGGTGCTCCGCGAGCTCGCGAAGATCGAGTAGGGCGCCCGACTGCCGCGAACGACTAGCGCAGTAGCCCGAGGCGAGCGCAAGATATGAATATGAAGCTCCCGGACGACCTGAAGCATCCCAGCGGCGGCGAGCAGATCGACGAGCTCGCGCATGGCGCGATCCGCCTCGCACACGAGGCGATCGAGCGCTTCCCGGACATGAAGCGCCGCCACATGTTCCTCGCAGGCGGCGCCGCCATCTCGTCCGCGCTCGTCGTCGCCGCCGGGGTCGCCGTCATGCGACGCGTGAAGGCGGGCGCGAAGCCCGAGGATGCCGTGCAGGCCGTCACCGAAGACGAGATCGAGGGCCTCCGCCTCGTGGAGCGCTCCCCGTACCGCCCGAACGGTTCGAACAGCGCCGCCACGACGGACGAGGTGCCCGCCGAGACGGTCGAGGAAGACCAGGCCGCCCCGGACACGAGCGCTGCCGCCGGCTCCTAGCAGGCATCCCCCGCCCCTCACTATCCTCGGAGCAGCTCCCCGTTGGGGCTGCCGCATCACGCGCCGGGGACGGACATGACTGGCCGCGCCACCACTCCCACGGGCCCCCGTCGCCCGCGACGCGTCGCCCACTTCGACCTCGACTCGTTCTTTGTCGCGGTGGAACGGCTGCGGAACCCCGACCTGATCGGCAAGCCCGTGCTCGTCGGCTTCCCGGGCAACCGCGGCGTCGTCTCCACCGCCTCCTACGAGGCGCGCGTGTTCGGCTGCCACTCGGCGCAGCCCATGTCGCAGGCGCTTCGCCTCTGCCCGCAGGCGATCGTCGTGCCGCCCTCGCAGGGCGTGTACGGCGAATACTCCGAGCAGTTCCACGCGATCCTCAACGAGACCTCCCCGGTCGTGGAGTCGGTGGGGCTCGACGAGGCCTACGTTGACCTGACCGGCATCGGTGACCCGGAGACCGGCGCCCGCGACGCCGCCGCCGATGTGCGTCGCCGCGTGCGCTCGGAGCTCGGGCTCGCCGTCTCGGTCTGCATCGCGGGTTCCAGGACCACGGCGAAGGTCGGCTCCGACCAGGCGAAGCCGGACGGGCTCATCGAGGTCCCGGTCGGTGGCGACGCCGCCTTCCTCGCACCGCTCCGCATCCGCGACCTGCCGCTGGTCGGACCGAAGTTCGGCGAGGCGCTCGCCCGCGTGGGCGTCCACACCATCGGCGATGCGACACGCCTCGACCGCCGCTGGCTCGCGCGGCAGTTCGGGAAGGCCGGGGAGGCGCTCGCCGACCGCGCGCTCGGCATCGACCCGACGCCCGTCGTCGGCGGCGGCCGCGTCCACCGCCAGATCTCGCGCGAGCACACCTTCACGGAGGACCTGACCGACCTCGAGGCGATGCACCGCGTGATCCGGCGTCATGCCGACCGCGTGGGCGCGGACCTCCGCCGGCAGGGGAAGCGCGCACGCACGGTCTCGCTGAAGGTGCGCTGGCCCGACTTCACAACGTTCTCGCGCAGCATCACCGTCGACCGTCCCGTGCAGGCGACCGCGGACATCGCGGAGCCGGCGATCGAGCTGCTGGACGAGGTCTTCCGGAGCGAGGGACGCCACCCGGTGCGCCTGATCGGCGTGGCCGTCACCAACCTCGTGGACGACGAGATGCAGCTCACCCTCGACGACCTCGACCGTCCCGCCGCACCTCCAAAGGTGCTGCGGCTCGAGGAACTCGACCGGACCATCGACGAGCTGCGCGCGCGCTTCGGCGACGGCTCGGTGAGCCGGGGGCTAGGATGATTGCAGGGGTCGCGGTAGATGCTGGCGCACCGCGCGGTTGCGGGCAGTGGGCGTGAGCATCTAGAGTTTCAAATCTACGACGACTTCGATCCGAATCGGTAGATTCGGAGGCTACATGACCTCTCAGAACGAACCCCGCCCCCCGCGCCGTCGCTCACGCTGGGTCAGCCTCGCTCGTGCCTGCGAGATCCTCGGCGTCAACGAGTCGACGGTCCGCCGCTGGGCGGACTCGGGCGAGATCCAGGTGTTCCGCACCCCCGGCGGCCACCGGCGCTTCGACGAAGCCGAACTGCAGGAGCTGGTGGAGACAGGCGGCCGCCGTCCGGAGCGGACGCTCGAGACCGCCGCCCTGTCGCGCATTCGCCGGCAGCTGCACTCGAACAAGGCGGACGCGCGCTGGTACCGCGACACCGACGAAGACGAGCGCGACGCGCTCCGCCCCCTCGGCCGCCGCCTCGTGGAGATCGTGGATGACTACATCTCGAAGCGCGGCCGCCGGGGCGACCTCGAGGAAGAGGTGTCAGCGATCGGCGAGGCGTACGGAGCGGAGCTCCAGCGCCGCGGAATGCCGCTCTCGCAGGCGATCCAGGCGTTCACCTTCTTCCGCCGCTCGCTGGACGAGACCGCGAAGCAGCTGGCGGAGCGCAACCGCATGTCGCCGGAGGACTCCGCCGCGGCGCGCGAGCAGATCGCCGGCCTCGCGGACCGCGTCCTGCTCTCGCTGACCGCGGTGTACGACCACTAGTCCGGCGGGAGACGCGCACCGCTCCGACCGCGTATAACGTGACCGGCGCGGCTGGCGCCGTCGCCCTGGTGAGGATCCTCGTGACCGCGGAGTCGCGTCCCCCGTTCGACCCATCTCGCATCCGCGCCGTCGCCTTCGACGGCTACGGCACGCTGTTCGACTACGGCATGCCCGAGTTCCGCGTCGACGTCGCGGCTGAGCTCGCCCACCAGGGCGTCGAGGTCGACGACTTCGACGCGTTCTTCCTCACCTGGCAGCGCTCGTACCGTGCCGGGGACGTCTGGGACCAGAGCGACCGCACCGAGCCCGGCCCGCGTGGCTGGCCCACGCCGAACGCGCTGAACGGCCCCCTCCCCGACTGGCACTCCCAGTGGGAGATCTGGCGGCGGCAGTTCCAGGCGGCCGTCGACCACCACGGCCTGCACAGCGACGCCGTCGGCGCTGCCGACCGCTTCCGCGCGGCGCTCTCCGTCGCCCCCGCCTACCCCGAGGCGCACGATGCCGTCGAGGGTCTCGCCTCGCGCGGCTACCTCCTCGGGCTGCTCTCGAACGCGGACGAGGACTTCCTCCAGTCCGCCCTCTCCCGCGCCCGGCTGCGCTTCTCCGTGATCCAGTCGTCGGAGTCGCTCCGCGCCTACAAGCCGCACCGCGCCATCTACCTCGCGCTCGCTGGCCGCTTCGGCGTCGAGCCCGGCGAGATCCTCTACGTGGGCGACTCCCCGTTCGCGGACGTCGCCGGCGCCGCCAACGCCGGCCTGCGGACGGCGTGGATCCGGCGCGAGGAGACGGCGTTCCCGGAGCACATCGCCCCTCCGGATCTCACGCTGACGGCGCTGACCGACCTGCTCGACGCGTTGCCGGCGCTCTGACGCGAGGGGCCACCCGAACCGGTGTCGGCCGCCGCGCAGACACGTGGGTCGAAACCGTGCCTCGACGCCCTCCTATCGACAGCAGCTCGCCCGCCGACAGCACGCGCGTATTGACAGGGCGCGTTGCCCGCTTGTGCGACCGGAACGTATACTTCTCGCGCGAATTCGCGAACCTGAGTGATCGGATGATCGATGCGCCTGTCCTGCCAGCAGGAGGACCTGCACCGCGGGTTGTCCGCGGTCTCGCGCGCGATCCCGGCGCGGTCCACGCTCCCCATCACCCAGCACGTGCTCGTCGAGGCGAACGAGTCCTCGATCACCCTCTCCGCCACCGACGCTGAGACCATCGCGATCACCTACCGCATCGAGGCAGACATCGATGAGCCGGGCGCGATCACGATGCCCTCGCGCCTGCTCGCGGACTTCGTTGCGACGCTCCCCCACCAGCCGATCTCTATGACGCTCGCCGAGCGCTCCCGGCAGGTGAGCCTCGCCTGCGCCCGCAACACCGCCTCCATCGGTGGCATGGACCCGGACGACTTCCCGCCGATCCCCTCGGTCAGCGGGACCGACGAGATCCGCATCGAGGCTTCGCGCCTCCGCGCCGCGATCACCCAGACCGTCTTCGCCGCCGCCACGGACGACTCGCGCCCGGTGCTCACCGGCGTGCACTTCCACTTCAAGCCCGGTGAGCTGCGACTCGCCGCCGCCGACGGCTTCCGCCTCTCCGTGCACACGATGCCCCTCGCCGCCGAGGTGGACCGCGCCGCCATCGTCCCCGCGCGCGCGCTCGGCGAGCTGGGTCGTCTGCTCCAGGAGGCAGGCACCGGCGACGTCGCCGTGACCTTCAACCCGACCGGCACCCAGGTGCAGTTCGACGTGGGACACGCCCGCCTGATCGCCAACCTGATCCAGGGCACCTTCCCGAACTACGAGCAGCTGATCCCCTCGAACTACAGCACACGCACCGAGGTCACCGTGAGCGACTTCGTGCGCGAGACGCGCATCGCCTCGATCTTCGCGCGCGACGGGAGCGGCATCGTCCGCGTCATCGCCTCGCCCGGCGAAGGCGGCGATCCCGGGAGCCTTCACATCACCGCCCGCGCCGAGGAAGTCGGCGACAACGAAGGCGTCCTCGACGCCGTCGTCGAGGGCTCCGAATCCAAGATCGCCTTCAACGGTCGCTACCTGACGGACGTCCTCAACGTGATCGACACCGACCGCGTCGCCCTCGAGACCACGTCCCCCTCAAGCCCGGGCGTCCTCCGCCCCGTCGGCGACGACCGCTTCATCCACGTCGTCATGCCGATGTTCGTACAGTGGTGAGGAAAGAACCGGGCTACTTTTTCTACTTTGAGGTTCCCCTCCTCGATTGACACTGGCTCCCGAACGTCCAGCTTCTCGTCTCCGCTTGCTCGGTTCGCCATCCTCCCGAATGCGCTCGAGTTCTCGTAATTCGGTGGGACAACGTCCGTGAACCTCGGCTTCTCTACCACCGCACAGTCATAGACGGCGCGGTGTCGGTCTCGCGCACGCAATTGCGCGCCCCTTAGACCGGACCGTGGCAGAGCATGCGAAATGCGCCCGCGGGCTGCGAACCGGAGGAACGAGGCCGTTCCGAGACCTCCCTACCCGATAGGACGCGTCAAGGTCCTCGACTCACTGGTTGGTGCGCCAGCCTCCGACGCTGCAATCGCGGTTCCCGGCGTGAGAAGCCTGACGTTGCCGCTGCGGGAAG
>JBFWOO010000003.1:0-313118 GCA_050250415.1 Dehalococcoidia bacterium
GCCGGAGTCGGGCTGCCCCGGCGGGGGCGAGGGGATGTCGGTCCGTCGGTGAATTGGGTTGGGGTCGAGGCTACCGTGAGGCTGGCGTGGGGCGGCCATCCCCCCGGCCCCCTTCCCTGCGCGGGAAGGGGGAGAGGAGGGAGGTGAACACCCTCCCCCCAGCCCCCTCCCTCTACCGAGGGAGGGGGAGCCGGAGTCTGGCTGCCCGCGCCGGGTGGGCGAGGGGCGTTCGTCCTATGTCTCGTCAGGAAACGCTGCTACGATCCGCGGGCGCGACGGGGGTGCGCTGACGAGGGCCGGTGGGCTCGCGTCGGGGCGTCCTGTTTCGCGCGGCGCGACAAGGACTCCCCCATGCACGTCGTCAATACGACCGATCTGACGAAGATCTATGACAACCGCTACATCGCCCTCAACGCGCTGAATCTGCGCGTGGAGAAGGGGCAGGTGTTCGGGCTCGTCGGGCCGAACGGGGCCGGCAAGTCCACGACGTTCCGGTTGCTGCTCGGGCTGCAGAAGCCGACGGCCGGGCATTTGCAGGTGTTCGGCGAGGAGATGAGCGCGGAGCGCGCCGACCTTCGCCGCCGCATCGGTTACCTGCCCACGAATCCGACGTTCCCGCGGCACATGACGCCGATCGCGTTCCTGCAGTTCGTCGGGTCGGTGCTCGGGATGCCGAAGGATCGGGCGAAGATCCAGCTGACGCGGTTGCTCCAGGCAGTGGACATGGCCGGGGCTGCGTCGCAGCCGATCAAGGGGTTCTCCACCGGTATGCTCACGCGCCTCGGGATCGCGGCGGCGCTGATGAACGACCCGGAGCTCCTGATCCTGGACGAGCCGACGTCCGGCCTGGATCCGGCTGGGCGCAAGCAGACGATCGAGCTGATCCGCGAGCTGTCCGGGCGCGATCGCACGATCATCATCGCGACGCACATCCTGACGGATGTCGAGCGGGTCTGCACGGACGTGGGGATCATCTCCGCCGGCCGGCTGATCTACTCGGGGCCGATGGCGGACATGCGGCGCCTGGCGCGCCAGGGCACGATCGCCGTGGAGATCGAGGGCAACACGAGCGCCTTCGAGCAGGAGCTGCACACGCTGGATGACTTCGGGTCGGTCCGCTACGAGCGGATCGGGTCCGAGTTCCGGATCACCTTCCTCGGGACGCAGGGGCTGAACGAGTACCTGCACCGCGTGCTGGCGCTGATCGACCGCACGGGCGTGGAGCTGCTGCACGTCGACACGGGCTCCGATGAGATCGAGGAGGCGTTCCTGCGCCGGCTGGAGGACGACCGCACGCGCGGCTTCCTCCGCGCCGCGGCGTGGGCGGCCGCCCTCGACAACAACACGGATGCGAGCGAGCGGAAGGAGGAGGCGGATGCAGGCATTCCTGGCCATCCTTCGGTATGACCTGTCGCAGCTGACCCAGTCCTGGGTGTCCCGGATCTGGGTGCCGCTGCTGCTCGTGCCCGCGTTCTTCCTGCTCGTGGTGGCGGCGACGGAGGATGAGCTGGCGTCCGAGACGCTGGCCGCGTACCTGGTGGCGGTGCTGATGCCGCTGTCCGCGCTGGCGGTGGCGGTGCTGACCGCCGGTGCGATCGCGGGCGAGGCGCAGATTATCGCGGACGGGATCCTCAGTCGGTCCGTGACCCGCACCGAGTTCGTCTCCGCGAAGATCGTGTCGCGGCTGGGGTTCACGCTCGCGGTCTACCTGCTGGTGATGCTGCCGTTCTCTTACCTGATCGTCCGCTACGCGGCGTCGGACGTGTCGTTCGCCGGGCTGTTGATCGCGCTGTTCACGGCGGCGCTGCTGCTCACGTTCCTCGGCGCGCTGGGGCTGACGCTGTCCACGGTGATGACCAACGTGCTCGTCTCCGTGCTGGTGTTGCTGCTGGTGGTGCTGTCGTCCGGGCTGCTGCTCGAGTTCCTCGGGCTGTCGTGGATGAGCGTGACGGCGGTGCTGGCGCACCTGGCGCCGACGATCCGCGGGGAGACGCCGGCGTGGGACACGTTCCGCGTGGTCTTCGTCTTCAGCGGCCTCACGGCCGCCGCCGTCCTCGCGACGTACTCCGTGTTTCGCCAGCGCGACCTGTAGGGCCGTCCCGGCCCGGCGTTCGCCACGCATCCGCAATCCGCGATGTGGCACGCTAGCGGCATGAGGCGGGACGACTTCGCACCCGACGACGGGACGCCGGCCGCAAGGGGGCTCGGCGCGCTGCTCCAGACCCAGGTCGAGCATGTCGACCTGGGTGAGCAGGATGGGCGCCGGCTACGCGCGCGCGTGGAGCATCGGACGTTGCGCCTCGCGCTCGGACGCGCACGGACGGCGGGCGTCACGCTCGGGCGACGTCGGGCGGTGGCGGTGGAGGTCGCGTTCGTCCCGGACGAGCCGGGACGAACGGCGTCCGAGGACGCGCCGCCGGTTCCGTACGATGTGGCCATCTCGTTGCCGCCCGACCCGTGGGCCGTGACGGCGCGACGGATCGCCTTCGTGGCGTCCGCGTGCTGGGTGACGACCTGCGTCGTCCGCCGCCTTCGCAACCGCCGACGAGACGAAGGAGTCCCCCGATGAACGACACTGCTTCCGCCCAGGCTGCGATGAGCGCGCCGGCCGCCCTCGACCGACTGGCGCGCCTGCCGGAGTTCGCGGGGGCGTCCGCCTGTTTCGGCGAGGCCGTGACCGCCGGAGAGCGGACGGTGATCCCGGTGGCTGAGGTCCAGTACGGCCTCGGCTTCGGCTGGGGCGGCGGGCGCGACGCGAAGACGGACAGCACCGGCCTGGGTGGCGGTGCGGGCGGTGGCGCACGCAGCCGCGCGGTCGCGGTGATCGAGGTTGCCCCGGACTCCGTCCGCGTGCTGCCGATCGAGGACTACACGCAGATCCGCCTCGCCTCGATCGCGTTCGTGAGCACGACGGTGGCGCTCGTCGCGCGGACCTTCCTCAAGCTGATCCGGGGGTAGCGTCCGGGGCGGAAGAGTGAGCGACGGGCGGCCGCGAGGCCGCCCGTCGTCGTGTCTCTAGCGCGGCGTTGGCGGTGGCCCACCGGCGCGAGGCGTCGAGCCCGGGGGTGGCGTCGAGCCGGGGGGTGGGGTGGACGTCGTCGCGCCGGCAGGCGCCTGGCCCGTGGTCGACGCGCCGCCAGCGGCGAAGCCGAACGACGCGTCCGGTGCGCCGGTCCACGAACGCGGGATGAACGGGTACTGCTCAGTGAGGAAGTAGGCGTATGTGCCCCCGGGGAACTCAGGCGTGACAGTCACGCGCCCGTTGTTGCGATCGAGGTCGCCGAGGCCGCTCACCCACTCGTAGTCCTGGACGAAGCTGCCGTCGTACGGGCCGCCGGGGCCGCCGGACCGCGTGCCGCTGCGGATGCGATAGCCGGAGCGGAGCGGCGTCACGGCGCTCGTCGGATCCGAGGGCGAGGCGTAGCCGTAGCCGGCGTAGATCGGGAACCCGTCCGCCGCCCAGCCGACGAGGACCATGACGGAACCGTCGACACCGAGGACCTCGTAGAGGCCGTCGGGCGTGCCGTGGTAGTGGTACTGGCCACCTGGCTGGACGTGGGCGTCGTTGTGGTCGGTGCCCAGGCTGACACCGCCGCCGAGCGCCTCATACTGCCAGCCGGAGGACTGGTCGTGGTTCCAGAACTCTGCCGCGCCCGGGTCGAAGGGGATGCCATTCACGCCGACGCCGAATGCGCCCAGGCTGAAGGCGGTGGGGGCGTCGGCCTGGGTGGGGTTGAGCGGGACGCGGTACTCGCGCTCGATCTCCGCGATAGCGTGCGGGTTGCCAGCGTTCGGGAAGGCGCCGACCTCGTGGTCAGGGATGCCGTTGGCGCGGATGACGCGGTACGCGCCCTGCTCGACGATGCTCACCTCGTTCACGTAGCCGTTGATGCTTGGTAGTTCGCGCGCCACGGACGTCGCCGCCGGCGAGGACGCATCCGCCCCCGCCGCCGTCTGAGCGGCCACGGTGGCGACGGTCTCGGCGGGCGCCGCGGCGCCGGTGAGTGTCGAGGTCGCCGTCGTCGCCGACGTCGCGGCCGAACCGCTGGCCGCACCGCCCGGCGACGTCATCGCGCTCGAGGTGGCGCCCGACGTGGCGCCCGACGTGGCGCCCGAGGTGGCGCGCGCGGTGTCCTCGCCGCCACGGCAGCCAACGAGCCACAGCGTCGCACCGCCCAGCGTCATGCCCATCGACCTGAGGAAGGTCTTGCGGTTCATGTGTTCCTCCGACCCCTGTTGCCCGCGGTGATGGTTCGGTGTTGGCGAGCAACGTGTGCGCGCGTTGTACGAGGTTGGGTGTAAGTGCCCCGTAAGCTCGGCTGGGAGAGGCAGCGCCGGTCGCGCCCCGGCGCTCAACGTCCGCTTGCCGTCGCGCGTCGCCTGCTGTCGGCGCCGTCGCTACCCTCCAGCCATGCGAGTACTAGTCAGCGGTTCTTCCGGTTTCGTTGGTAGCCACCTCGTGCGGTGGCTGGTGAACAGCGGGCACGAGGTGACGGGCCTGGACAAGGCTGAGCCGCGCCGCCCGTTGCCTCCGGGGACGGAGGGGTGGCGCGACGTGCGCGCGGACATCCTGGACGAGCCACACGTCGCGCGGGTGATGCAGGAGGTGCGGCCGGAGGTGGTATTCCACCTCGCGGCGCAGGTGTCGGTCTCGGTGTCGATGCGGGAGCCGAAGCTGGACATCGAGACGAACGTCATCGGCACGGTGAACCTCGCGCGGCACGCGGCGGAGGCCGGCGCGCGGCGGTTCGTGAACACGTCCTCCGGGGGCGCGATGTTCGGACAGCCCGACGTGGTGCCCACGCCCGACGGGACGCCGACGGAGCCGCTGTCGTTCTACGGGACATCGAAGGCCGCGGCGGAGCTGTACCTCGGGCTGATCGAGCGGCAGACGGGGCTGTCGGTGGCGTCGGTGCGGCCGTCCAACATCTACGGCCCGTGGCAGGACCCGCACGGCGAGGCGGGCGTGGTGGCGATCTTCGCGCGGCGGATGTTGCGGGACGAGGAGGTCACGGTGTTCGCGCCGGGGACCGACACGCGCGACTACGTGTACGTGGGCGACGTGGTGGACGCGATGGCGCGCGCGGCGATGGCGGAGCGCGGGGAGATGTGCGTCATCGGGACGGGCGTGGAGACGTCGACGCTGGAGCTGTTCCGGGCGATGGCGCGCGAGACGGGGTATGCGCAGGAGCCGGTGATGGGCCCGCAGCGTCCGGGGGACATTCCTCGGAGCGCGCTGGACGCGCGGAAGGCCCAGGCGGTGTGGGGCTGGGCGCCGCGGGTGGCGCTGGCGGAGGGGCTGCGGCTGACGGTGGATGCGTTCCGCGAGGAGCTGGCGTAGTCCTACGAGGGTTCGGGGTGATCGGGGGTCTCCGGGAGCCACCCCGGACCCCCACCCTCCCCCGCGACGCGGGGGAGGGTGGCCGGATCCGGTAGGGGGCCGCGGGAGCCGTTACGGGCTGACGGCCTTGAGCTGGTTGGAGCCGCTGGCGATGCGGAACTCGTCGATGAGGACGCGGGTGGGCTGGCCGTAGATGCCCCACTTCGAGTACGTGGAGCCACGAGAGCCGAGGGTGCGTCCCTCGTAGCGGGCGACACGCTCGCCGCCGAGGTACATCTCGAAGACGCCGGTCCGGTCCTTCGTCCACTTCACGTGGAACACGATGTCGTACCAGCGCTCGGTGTCGAAGTCCCAGCGACCGAGGTAGTCCCAGCCGCCCCCGCTCCGCTTGTGGCGGAGGAAGATCTGCTGCCGGGCGGCGTCCACGTGGAGGCTGAAGACGGGGGCGCCGCTGTCCGTGAACTGGTAGATGAGCCGGTCGTTGAAGGCGTGGTTCTTTCCCTGGTTGTAGTCCTTCGGGAAGAAGTAGGAGATGCCGTACCAGCGTTCGCCCGAGGAGACGTGGTCGTTGCCGTGGAACTCGGAGCGGTAGCCGCCGGCCCACCAGCGCGGGTCCTTTGGCTTGAGGAGCGCGACCGCAGCACGGTTACCGGCGCGCGCTTCGCTGGTGGTGGTGGTGAGGCCGTGGCTCGTGGCGGTGTGGGTCCCTTCGATGAGCTTCGCGCCGGACTCCCAGCCCGTGTGGCGCAGGAGCCCGTCCGCGCGGGCGTCCTGCCCGGCCGAGAGCAGAGCCATGGCGGCTACGAGGCCGGCCAGCGCCATCCTCCAGACGAACGATGATGCGGTCAGTCGCACAGCGGATCTCTCCATCCCGGGTTGCTCGGAACCCCTCATTGCGCCGGGGACGGTGACGCGTGCCACCATCCGGACTGGCGACAGGCCAGCCACGGGCGGCGCCCGCGCACGGGCGGGCGACGGAACGACCAGAGCAACGATGAGCGCCGACCCGAAGTCCTCGCGCGTGGTGAGCAGGCGCCGGAGTGCGAGGAACTCCTCCAGCCCCGACGGAGTATGGCAGCGGATCCCGGTACCGACGTATCACATCCGGTTGCAGAAGCGCGTCATCTGCGGGGGCTGGCTAAGTCCGGCATATCCGGGGCCTGCGCAAAGCTCGGCGGTTGCGAGATGCCGGATATGACGGGGAGGGGACTCGGACGAGTCCCCTCCCGCCGACCCCTGGAGGAGGGCATCTGACCTCGATCAGCTCACGTCGGATCGCTGGCGCTGCCCGACGGCCGGCCGTCTACGGGCTGACGGCTTCGAGCTGCCCCGGGCCGGTGGCGATCCGGACCTCGTCGAAGTAGAGCCTGGTCGGCTGGCCGTAGATGCCCCACTTGGAGTAGGTGACGTCACGGACGGCGAGTGTGCGACCGCTGTAGCTCGCGACCCGGTCGCCATCCAGGTACATCTCGAAGATCCCGGTGCGTTCCTTCGTCCACTTCACATGGAAGGCGATGTCGTACCAGCGCTCCGTCTGGAACGACCAGCGGCCGAGGTACTGGTAGCCGCCCTCGGGCTTCTTGCGGCGGAGGAACAACTGCTTCTTCCCCGCGTCGACGTGGAGGCTGAACATGGGGGAGCCCTGGTCGGCAAACTGGAAGATGATGCGGTCGTTGAAGGCGCGGCTGTTCTTCCCCTGGTTGAAGTCCTTCGGGAAGTAGTAGGAGATGCCGTGCCAGCGCTCGTCTCCGGGGCCGCTAATGTGGTCGTCTCCGTGCCACTCGGAGCGGTAGCCGCCGCCTGACCACGAGGGGTCCTTCGGCCGGAGGAGGGCGTATCCCGCCTGCGAGCCAGAGCGGTGCACCCGCGTGACGGTGCCCAATCCGTCCTTCGTCCCGGTGTGGGCGCCCTCCACGATGCTCACCCCGGCTTCGTAGCCGGTGTGGCGGAAGACGCCGTCCGCCGCGCTGTGGACTCCGCCGGCCCCGGCCACCAGCGCCACGCCGCCAGCGAGGACCGCGACGGCGAACCTCCCGATGCGATTCGTTCCCTTCGACACGCTGCGTCGCTTCCCAGGGGACGCGCGTCCACCTCCTCCACGCGTGCCCACCTCGCGGTCGCCCGGGACGACCACGAGGCAGGCGCAGCCCTCCGGACCGTCGCGGGACGCAACGGCGCCATGGCTCGCGTCGAGCAGCAGAAACGTCGCCGACCCCGAACGTCCCGCGGATTGCGCTGCGCCCCCGGGACGGCGGGACGGGCGTCCCGGGGACCGGCGGAGTATGTCCGCCGAGGCCGTCAGAGGTTGTTCTACGCGCATGAAGAGTCGTAAAGAACGCCGCCATCGAAAGCAGCCAAAGGTACGTGATGTTAGATGTTGTGTTCGTAAAGGCAGTGAGAGTTGCGCGGTATCATCGCCGGGCCGCGGTCGAGGGCCATGGAATGCGCGTGTCCGTGAATGTGTGAGACAGGGTGCGCTTCGGCGACTAGTATCCGCGCATGATGACGATGAACCGCGTCGGCCGCGCCTTCCTGTCGATCGCCCTCGCCGCGTCCACCGTGCTCGCGCTCGCGATCCTCGCGGGCTGCGTGTCGCCCGGGGACGAGGAGGAGACGGCGACGCCGACTCCGACGCCCACGCCGACCGCGACCCCGGCGGAGACCCCGGAGCCGACGCCGACCGTGTCGCCCGAGGTGCAGGCGCTCCTGGACCTCATCCCGGCGGACGCGCAGCCGACGATCCTCGACATCTTCGTGCAGGACAGCCTGCAGATGGTGGGGTATCCGCAGCCGCTGCAGATCTTCAAGTCGCCGCACCCGGCGCTCACCGTGGCGGCGGCGGCGGCCGTGACGGATGGCACGACGGTTGAGATGACCTTCACGGTCGGCGGTCCGGCGAGCGACCTCGCCTGGATCGAGTACTGGATCGGCGTGGACCTCCCGGAGGACGTGATCGAGCCGACGCCGCTCACGGTCTTTGGGGAGGCGGGGCTCGGGCGGACGGAGCCGGAGGTCGAGGCGTATGTGCGGGCCGCGAACGGTGGGGTCTTCTACTACGAGGCCGCCGTGGAGTACCTGGACGAGCTGACGCGGCGCGTGACCGTGCGGATCCCGCCCGGGTGGGCCACGCCGGACAGCATGACGATCCTCGTGAACGGGTACCTCGACCCGGACGGCTATCTGTTGAACGTCGGCGTTCCGGCGGGCATTGAGATCGAGCCGGTCGACGTCGTGGAGACGCGAGGGCTGCCCGAGCCTGGCCCAATCGAGCATCTGATCGAGGCGGCGGCGCCCGGGACGCGCGGGCAGGGAGCGCTGATCGAGTGGTCGCACCCCGCGGTGCGGGCCACGGTCACGGCGCCGGACGACTGGTCCGGGTACTCGTTCGCGCACGGGCTGGTGCTGTTCGGGCGGGAGCCGGATGCCGCCGGGCGGCCGCAGCTGGTCACGCTCGGGTTGATCGAGTTCGACGCCGGTGGGCCCACGCCCGGGGAGATCATCGACGAGTTCGTGTCGCTCTCGGGCGGCGGCGTCGAGGAGCTGACGCGACTCGCCGACGACGCAGCGCCGTTCGACGCGGGGCTGCTCGCGGCGACGGTGCGGGACTTCCAGATCGAGCCGGGCGCGAGCGCGGCGTTGCCCGACGGGTGGACCAGCAGCCGCGGGGCGCTCACCGCCATGGCGGTGGCGGCGTTGCCCGACGGGCGGACCGTCCTCGCCTACATCGAGACGTCGGGCGAGACGTTCGACGTCTTCCAGTCGGTGGTGGGCCTGCTCGACCTTGCGCAGATCGAGCGGTGAACGGCGTCACGGCGATCGCCGCTCCGCGCTCGTAGACGCCGCTGATGCGACGTGTCCTGCGCTCTGTGTTCCTCGGCGTGAGTCTCGCGGTCGTGGTGCTCGCGGGCGCGGGATGCCTCGGCCGCTGGGTGTGGTCCGAGGACGACGCGTCGCCGACGCCGGCTCCCGCGCGCAGCGCGACGCCGCAGGCGCCGGCGACCGTCGACGGGGCGCCGAGCTCGTCCGCCACACCGATGCCGACCTCGGAGGAGGGGGAGCTGCGGCTGCCCGGGGTGTGGGGGGCGTACCTGAAGCTCGCCTCGCGCGCGCTGGGGTACGACGAGCCGCGCCAGGTGCTGAGCGCCGCGCTCCCGGAGCTGACGGTGACCTCGACGGAGGCGTTGTTCGACGGCGACCGGCTGGAGGTGGTGTTCGAGATGGCGTCGGCGCCGACGGGTGAGTTCACGTCGGTGGACTACTGGGTGTCGGTGGTCCTGCCGGGGCAGCCTACGGCGCCGTTGATCGTGAACGGCGGCACCGACTCCGAGGGCGACTGGTCCGTGGCCCGCATCCTGCTGGCGAACGGCGGCGTGATGGACCACCCGAACGTGTACGAGCGTCGGGACGCCGAGCGTCACCGGGTGACCGTCCGCATCCCGTCCAACTGGGGCGCGCCAGAGCAGGTGACGGTGTGGGCGGTGGGCTACATGGACGACTCGCTCCTCGAGCTGGTGTCGGGCGCGCCGGTGGAGGAGGCGGTGGTGCGGGCGCCGGTCCCGCCGACGACGAGCGGCCTGCCGGAGCCGCCACTGGTGGCGCCGATGACGTCGCTGCCGCGCGACCTCGAGTCGATGTGGCAGGGCGGGATCGTGACGTGGGAGCAGGAGGGACTGCGCGTGAGCCTGCGCGCGCCCGACAACTGGCTGGCGCAGGGCGATCCGGACTCGTTCGACCTCTGGTATCCGCTGGAGATCGTCGGTCAGACGCACGACGTCTACTTCGGCGTGCGCCGCCTGGAGGCGGGCGGCCGGACGGCGGAGGAGATCATCGACGCGGTGATCGCGGCGTCGGACGGGGCGTACGAGGTGTACTGGCGGGAGGCGGGCCAGACGGCGTACCCGTACCAGGCGTCGGCCGGTGTGAACTCACGCGAGGAGTTCCGCGTGCTCCCCGGCGCGACGGACGTGATGCCGCTGGGCTGGACGAGCGGAGCGGGCTGGCAGGCGATCTGGGGTGCGCACGTCTTCCCGGAGGGGGAGGCGTACGTGGTCTACCTCGAGACATCGAGCTTGCTGGCGATGGAGCAGGTGTACCAGTACGTGTTCCGGTACGTGCTGATTGAGCGCTGAGGGGGTTGAGAGGAGTCTGGCCTGCGGGCCTAGCGTCCCAAGTCAGCTCTCATTTCAGATTCGCGGCAAGATGACCGATCGAAGGGCTGCGCTTCGCGACCGCCGAATCCCAAGGATCGACGAGCTTGGCGAAGGCAGGGGCGTGCATGGTCTTGACGTATTTCCCTGGCGACATGGAGTCCTTGACTCTCTGAAGGCCATCGAACCCATCACACATGGTCAGTACCGACTTAGGTAGCGGATTGCGTACGAGTTTGGACGAAGAGAACCTTTTACCAGAAGAAAGGAGCCAGTTTTCAAACACCCTGTCCGTGACAGAAACGATGACTGGTAGCCCCAATTGTTCCTGATCGAGAGTCTGCTGAATCTCGTCGCGCATCAACTTCGCACTAATCGACCGTTTCTCTCGGTCTACGATAACTGCCACGTGCGTGATGCTCGGGGTTCTTGCAAGCAGGGCTCTGACGGTCGGCGCGATGCACTGAATGGCGAGGCTCTTGGGATCCGCCTCGGCAGGCTGTCCGAAGAGACAGGCGGGCTTCGCGTACTCGATCGACGAGCCACGTAGCAACTCCGGGAGTGCTCGCAGTTCGGATTGGCCTTCGACCACAAAACCCCACAGTCTCCGGGAGGGGCTCATCCGGGCACGCCGCCCAGCAGCGACCGCAGCCAACTGTCTCCAAGCGACAGGCTTTCGCTCCGAAGGAGGCTCTCGAACGTGGCCGCGTCGACGAAGTTGTCCCTCGCATTCCGGATCGTGGTGGCACCGTCGTCACGATCGGTTATGAAGAGTGACTCGAGCTCGACGTGGGAAACGGCCAACGGGGAGTGGGTAGTCATGATGACCTGGCTTGAGGACGACGGAGATGCGTCGACACTCACGGAGCGCGCGACGCGCATCACGTGCTCCAAGATCCACGGATGGAGATTCGTTTCCGGTTCCTCTAGGAGAATCCCCGGCTCTCCGCTAAGGAGCGCGAGGAACAGAGCGGTCGCTTGGATCGTGCCATCCGAAACATCGCTTGCGAACCAGCGCTGCGCGAACCCTTCCTCCTCGAAGAACACACCCAATTGCTTCGTCTCGATGTAGTCAGTCGATATCTTTCGTATCGAGGGGACTGCGATCCGCAGATTCTCGACTAGATTCTCCAGTGTCGCTGGATCCTGGTGCTCGAGGCGACGGAGAACTGACGCGAGATTCTGGCCGTACCGACCGATCGTCAGTTCTGGCGAGGGGGCCGCAGGCTGGCGGGCGGCGTAGGGCGATAGCTGATAGACCCGGTAGCGTCCCAGCGCCGAAGCCAGGGTCCTCACTTCGTACGCCCAGATGGCGCGCAGAAGAGGCTCGTAGCTGGGAACGAATTCGGTGATGTCGCTTCCGTCTGGGAACGGGAGGAAGACCTGAAAGGACTCGTCCTCGATGACGCGTACGCTGTCCGCGCCCGTCTCGCGGTCGCGCGTCCGATCAAACAAAGTCTCGTATGGGTCCCCGCTGCGTGTTGAGCGCTCGAGCTTCTCCCGAAGGATGTGCACGTCGGCGTCAATTACATCCCGAGCGGCGCCGAACGCGAGCGTGTATCGCCAGTACAGTCGCCGCCGCTGCCGACGACCGACGCGCTCTGGAGCGTCCGTTGAATACTCGACCTCGAACTCGATTGGCCCCCGTGCGCGTCGTGCTCGCCTGGAGGCTATTCGCTCGTAGCCTCCCCTGGAACTGATCGCTGCATCGAGACCTTCGCGGACAACGTGGCCTAGGAAGTCAAGCGCATCGAGAAACGTCGACTTGCCGGATGCGTTTGGCCCGACGATCACCATCAGCTGCGGCAACTCGGAGAGAGTTACAGCCTTGAGCGCGCGGTAGTTGCGGATTGTGATGCTTCGAAGCACGATCCCGCGTCCTCCACTAGCGTCGCCTATCAGGCCCCTACTCCGTCGCGTCCCCCGCGCCGATCTCGTCCTCGTCGCCTTCGGCCTGGTCGATGCGGGCGACGGAGGCGACGTGGTCGCCGGTGTCGACGTTCATGACCTGGACGCCCTGGGTGGAGCGGCCCTGGCGGGAGATGGTGCCGGCGCTGGTGCGCATGACGATGCCGTGCTGGCTGACGAGGATGAGCTCGTGGTCCGGGTTGACGGCGCGGGCGACGGCGAGCGGGCCGGTCTTGGCGTTGACGTTGAACGTCTTGACGCCCATGCCGCCGCGGCCCTTGGACGGGTACTCCTCGATCGGGGTGCGCTTGCCTGAGCCGTTCTCGGAGACGACGAGGAGGTCTTCGCCGTCGACGTCGATGGCGAGGGCGATGACCTTCGCGCCGTCCTTGAGCTTGATGCCGCGGACGCCGCCGCTGCTGCGGGAGGCGACGCGGAGGCTGCCGACGTTGAAGCGCATGGCCTGGCCGTCGCTGGTGACGATGACGGCGTCGTTGCCCTCGGCGGCGGGGCGGGCCTCCATGAGGCGGTCGCCGTCGTCGAGGCGCATGGCGATGAGGCCGGGGCGGCGGACTGACTCGAACTCGGCGAGCGGGGTGCGCTTCACGGTGCCGAGCTCGGTGCAGAGGATCATGGAGTCACGCTTGAAGTCGGTGATGGCGACGATGGCGGTGACGCGGTCGTCGGGCTCCATGGAGACGAGGTTGGGGACGGGGATGCCGCGCGCCTGGCGCGAGGCTTCGGGGACCTCGTAGGTCTTGAGCGAGAAGACCTTGCCGCTGTCCGTGAAGAGCAGGAGCGAGGAGTGGGTGTCCGCGACGATGAGGTGGCGGATGGCGTCTTCTTCGCGGACGGTCTGGCCGGTGATGCCGCGCCCACCTCGGCGCTGGAGTCGGTAGGCGTCCAGCGGGACGCGCTTGATGTAGCCGCGGTCGCTGAGGGTGACGACGACGTTCGCGTGGGCGACGAGGTCTTCCTCGGCGATGTCCTCGACGGGTGAGTCGAAGACCTGGGTGCGGCGCTCGTCGCCGTACTTCTCCTTCAGGTCGGCGCCGTCCTCCTTGATGAGGGCGTCGATCTTCTCGGGGTGCTCGAGGAGGTCCACCAGGTAGTCGATGAACTTCATCAGCTCGTCGTACTCGGCCTGGATCTTGCTGGCCTCGAGCTGGGCGAGGCGGCGGAGCTGCATGTCCAGGACGGCCTGGGCCTGGCGCTCGGAGAGGTCGAAGGGGGCGGCCTGGAGGGCGGTCTTGGCGGCGTCCGCGGACTCGGAGGCGCGGATGGTGGCGATGACCTGGTCGAGGAGGTCGAGGGCCTTGAGGAGGCCTTCGAGGATGTGGGCGCGCTCGCGCGCCTTCTCGAGGTCGAACTCGGAGCGGCGGCGGATGACGACGCGGCGGTGCTCGATGAATACGCGCAGGGACTCGGTGAGGGAGAGGGTGCGCGGTTGGTTGTCGACGAGCGCGAGCATGTTCACGGGGAACGTGGTGCGCAGGGCGGAGTGCTTGAAGAGCTGGTTGCGGACGGAGGCGACGGTGGCGTTGCGCGCGAGCTCGATGACGATGCGCATGCCGTGGCGGTCGGACTCGTCGCGGAGGTCGGAGATGCCCTCGATGCGCTTGCTGCGGACCATGTCCGCGATGCGCTCGATGAGGTTGGCCTTGTTGACCTGGTAGGGGAGCTCCGTGACGACGATCTGGGAGCGGCCGTTCTTGGTCTCTTCGACCTCGAGGCGGGCCTGCATGGTGACGCGGCCGCGGCCCGTGCGGTAGGCCTGCAGGATCTCCTGGCGGTTGAAGATCATCGCGGCGGTGGGGAAGTCCGGGCCCTTGATGAGGCCGCGCTCGAAGAGCTCGTCGACGGTGACGTCCGGGTTGTCGATGAGCGCGTCGATGCAGTCGACGAGCTCGTTGAGGTTGTGGGGCGGGATGTTGGTCGCCATGCCGACGGCGATGCCGGCGGCGCCGTTGAGGAGGAGGTTGGGGAGGCGGGCGGGCAGCACGGTGGGCTGCTCGATGGTGTCGTCGTAGTTGGGGGTGAAGTCGACGGTGTTGCGGTCGATGTCGGCGAGGAGCTCGACGGCGATGGGGGCGAGGCGGCACTCGGTGTACCGCATGGCGGCGGGTGGGTCGCCGTCGACGGAGCCGAAGTTGCCCTGGCTGGCGACGAGCATGTACCGCATGGAGAAGGGCTGTGCCATGCGGACGAGGGCGTCGTAGATCGCTGAGTCGCCGTGCGGGTGGTACTTGCCCATGACGTCGCCGACGACGCGCCCGCACTTCTTGAAGCCGGAGCCGGGGTTGAGGCCCATCTCCTGCATGCCGAAGAGGATGCGGCGCTGGACGGGCTTGAGTCCGTCGCGCGCGTCCGGGAGCGCCCTCGAGACGATGACGGACATCGCGTAGTCGAGGTAGGAGGCGCGCATCTCGTCTTCGACGCGGCGCGCGGTCTCCCGGGGAGGCGGCGGGGTGGTGGTGTCGTTGACCATCGATCGGACCTTCTCGCGGCTATGGCTCGCGCTGAGACGCCCTCGGTCGGTGCGTCAGCGAAGCGGCACGGCCGTGGTTGGGGAGTACGCCTAGTTTAGCGTGCTCAGGGGCTCAGGGCCTAGTCGCCCACGCCTCGCTCGCACGAGCGGGCGAGGCGTGAGGCGGGGCGCGTCACATCGGTAAGAGTCGTCACGAGGACGGAAGGTCTCGGTCGTAGCGTCCGCCGCCTCAGCAGGGGATGACCAACGGAGGCACGGGATGCGCGGACTGGATGAGCTGAACACGATCGCGAGCCGGCAGATGGGCCGGCGGGCGGTGCTACGGACGTTCGCCCTCGGTGGGGCGGGGATCGCGGCGGCGGCGATCCTCGGCTGCTCGGACGACGAGGACGGCGCCGAGGCGATGGCGGAGGAGTCGATGATGGCGACCGCCACGGGCGAGGCGATGGCCGAGGGTTCGATGACGCCGACGGGTACGGCGATGTCGGGCGAGATGATGGAGCCGCATGACCACGACCTGGGCGCGGCGAAGGAGTTTGCGCTGGTGCGCGGCTGGTACCAGGGCGAGGAGGTCACCTACTACGACTTCGGGATGAACTCGACGGTGAACCCGCCGGCGGTGACGCCGGCGCCGATCTGGGCATTCATCCATGGGATGGACGCGAACGGCGCGCCGATGTTCGTCGAGGGACAGCACAACATCGTGGACGTGGTGCCGGGGGATCCGGGGTACTCGGACCTGTGGCAGGTGAACTTCGTGGTGGTGCCGGAGGGGTACGAGGCGGACTCGATCACCTCGGCGGCGGACCTGCAGGCGATGAGCTACGAGACGATCCAGCCGGGGGTGCTGGTGAACTGTCCGATCGTGCCGGCCGGGTCGACGCTGGAGTCGGGCGCGGAGCTGACGCAGGGCTGGTACCAGGGCGCGCGGGTGTACTACCCGGACTTCGGGATGAACCCGGCGGTGGCGATCCCGATCTGGGTGTTCGTGACGGGGATGGACGCGAGCGGGAACCCGGTGTTCGTGGAGGGGCAGCGGAACATCATCGACGCGATCCCGGGGGACGAGGGGTACTCCGACTTCTGGCACGTGCGGATGGTGATGGTGGACGAGAGCTACGAGGCGAACTCGATCACGTCTGCGGAGGCGGTGGGTGATGCGGGGTTCGAGGTGGTGCAGGCGCCGCTGGTGGTGAACTGTCCGGTGGTGCCTCGGGCGTAGCGCGGGCCTGTCGAGGGCGTCGTGCCTGTCGGGGTGTGGGGCGCCCTCCCCCCGTCCCCCTCCCTGCGCGGGAGGGGGAGATCAAAGAAGAGGTGTAACCCCTCCCCCAACCCCCTCCCCTTCCCGGGGGTGGGGGCTTCCGGAGCCGCTGGTCGCGTGGGGCGTCGAGCGGGTCGTGTGCTGTGGAGGGGGTGGGGGCGAACGTCAGGGGGCGAGGCCCCGGGGGCGTCTGGGGTCTCGTACCATGGGTGGCAGAGGGCTTCCGTTCCCTCTGTCCAACTCGGAGGCCGTCTCGCCCAGCAGGGCGGGGCGGCCTTCGAGCTGTCTGGGACTCTCCCCCTTACGGGAGCAGGACGACGGGGACCTGGTTGAGGACGGGCGGGAAGCCGGCGCCGTCCGAGGGGTCCTCGCCGCCGACGAAGAGGTGGCCGATCTGCGGCTCGTCGACTTCGTACTCGACGGTGAACTCGAACGGGGCGGCGCCGTCCACGCCGCCGCCCATCGTGAACGACTGGGCGATGACGTTGCCTTCGCGGTCCTCGAGGCGCCAGGGGACGTTGGACTCGAAGGTGCGCGAGCAACCCTCGACCGCCGCGCCGCTCTCGAGGACGTCTCCGGAGGCGACGTTCGTGACGAAGGTGAACGCGGCGTCGGCAGCCTCAGGGGCGAGGTCGGCGCAGGCGTCGCCGCCGTCGCTATCACTGGCGCTGGGCGTGGCGGTGCCCGAGCCGCTGCCCGAGCCGCTGCCGGTCGCCGGGGCGCTCACCGAGGTCGAGCCGTGGATCGAGCCGTCGGCGGCGACCTCGATGGTGGTGACGGTCTCCAGGGTCGGCGGGTCGGTCATCGGGGTCTCGTCGTCGCGAGTGAGGTAGACGACGGTGATGCCGCCCGGGCCCGACTCGATGCCCTGCACCTCGATGCGGTCACCGAGCGAGCTCGTGGCGACGAGCTCCGGGCCGCCCTCGGCGGCGAGGAAGACGTGCAGGTCGTAGAAGGTACCGGAGCCGCCGCCTGAGGAGCGGACGATCATCGCGCCGTCGTCGACGCCGTCCTCGTTGAAGTCGTCGACCACCGTCATCTCGACGGCGAACTCGACCATCGAGGCGGAGCCGGGGGCGGCGGCCTCGGCGTACTCGCCGCCTTCGAGGGTGACGCTCCCGGCCGGGAGGAGGTCCGTGGGGATGGCGGCGTTACGCAATGCGTCGTCCGTGATCGGCGCGGCGGTGGACGTCGGGGCGCCGGTCGTGTCCGGAGAGCCGGTGGGCTGGGGCGTGGTGTCGTCCTCGCTCGTGCAGGCAGCGCCCAGCGTGAGCAGGGCGGTGGTGGCGGCGAGCAGCAGGGTTCGTCGGAGCATGAACTGACCTCACAGCAGTGCGGGCGGTCCCTCTGGCGGCCGCCACTGATGCTAGGACGACGGGGGCCGGTGCGTGGTTCCGAGGTGAGTGGTTTCGGGTGCGCGGTGGTTGGCCCGCTAGTGCGCGCCGCCGCCCTCGCGGCCGTTGTCACGGATCGCCTCGAGGCGCTGGAGGTACGCATCCGGGAGGCCGAGCGCCCGCGCGCCGCGAAGGATGGTCTCGCGGTAGGCGGGCGAGGGGAGGAAGCCCTCCGGGTCGGGAGCAGCGACCTGGTAGGTCCGGCAGCGGACGGCATCTCCGGCCGGGGTGGTCACTTCGACGGTGAGGCGGCGGTACGCGGGGGGGTCGCGGAAGAGGCCCTCCTGCTCGTCGAGGGGATGTGACTCCTCGGGGGCGAGCACCCAGAGGGCGCCCCAGACCTCGTCCCCGGGGGAGGCGAGGATGTCACCGACGCCGCCGAGCCAGGAGCGCTTCGACTCGATGCTGAAGGCGAGCCGGTAGCCCTCCAGGCGTGCGATCGAGACGAGGCGCGCCGAGGGCGCGTGCATCCGCAGCCTGGCCTCGTCCAGGTTCGAGCCGTAGGCGAAGTAGAGGAACGGGCCGGCGGGGGGTTCGATGCCGGGTGTGGGTTCAGGCACGCAGGGCCTCCGCGTGTGCTCGGCAGGCGGTGACGAAGCTCTCGAAGAGGTCGGTGGAGGCGGGGCGCATGACGGGATCGGCGGTCATCTCGGGGCGTTCCGGGTGCCACTGCACGCCCAGGGCCCAGGGGTGGCCGGGCACCTCGATCGCTTCGATGACGCCGTCGGGCGCGATGCCGGTCGCAAGCACGTCCGGGCCGAGTCCGGAGGCGAGGACGGCCTGGTGGTGGCGGGAGTTCACGCGGAGGTCGTCGCTGGCGGTGATCGCGGCGAGCAGGGAGTTGCCGCGGACGATGACCTCGTGCCAGCCGGATTCGATGCTCACGCCGTCCGCGCCGCGGCGGGCGCGGTGCGGTTCGCGCTCCTCGAGGTGCTGGAGGAGGGAGCCGCCGCGGGTGACGTTCAGGAGCTGGAAGCCGCGGCAGATGCAGAAGAGGGGCCGTCCGCTGCCGAGGGCGTGCTCGATCAGGATGGCCTCCACGTTGTCGCGGCCGGGGTCGACCTCGGTGACGCGGTCGCTGCGCTGCTCGTGGTAGCGCGCCGGGTCGACGTCGACGCCGGCGGTGACGAGGATGCCGTGGTGCTCCGGGAGGGCGTCGACGCCGGCGAAGGCGCCACAGTCGATGGGGACGGCCTCGCCGCCCGCGCGCTCGATGCAGCGGGCGTAGTCGTCCCAGTCCTCGCCGACGACATCCTCGGCGCGGGTGATCAGGACGATGGGCCGTTCATCCTCGGGCATAACGGGATGGTAGCGCGCGCGCTGAGGCGTACAGTCGATGGAGCGGGAACCGCGAGGCGGGCGGCTGCGTTGAGTGTTCGAGGAGGCTGGTATGCCGCGACGTAGCTGGGGCGACCTTTCGTCCGGTCAGAAGCGAGGTATCGGTGTCGGTGGGCTGATCCAGATCGCGCTGCTGCTGTACGCGCTGCGTGACTGGTTCCAGCGATCCGACGACGAGATCCGCGGGCGCAAGCTGTTCTGGCTGCCGGCGCTCTTCGTGAACTTCGTGGGGCCGATCGCCTACCTCACGGTGGGGCGCCAGCGGTAGCGACCGCGGGGTCCGAGGGCCGGCGGGGCGCCGGCCCCGAAGCAGGGAGCAGACCCGTGGCCCGTTCCACCAGCTGGCTGATCGGCGTGGTCGCGGTCGTCGCGGCGCTGGCCGTCGTGGCGGTCGTCGTGGCGACGATGAGCGGCGAGACCGAGCTCGAGGACGGGACGCCGGAGGCGGCCGTGCAGGCGTATCTGCGCGCGGTGGCGGACCGCGACTCCGAGGCCGCCTACGCCTGGTTCTCCTCGGAGCTGCGGGAGCGGTGCAGCGTCGCGAACGTCCGGGATGCGCTGCAGTACGGGCCGCCCGACTTCCGCGCCGCGCTGGGCGACGTGATCACGCGCGACGGCACGACCGACGTCTTCGTGGACGTCACGCAGCGCTACGAGGGCGACCTCCTGGGGAGCGAGTCATCGTTCAGCCAGGTCTTCTCGCTGACGCAGGAGGATGGCGCGTGGCGGTTCGTGGACGACCCGTGGCCGGTGTGGTGTCCGGTGGAGCCGCTGCGATGACGGCGAGCTGCGTGCCGGTCCGGTCGGGACGGTAGGCGATGGGGATCATCCTCGGGCCGCTGTTGAGCCTGGCGGTGCCGATCGCGGTCATCGTGGGCATCGTGCTGCTCGTCCGGCGTGCCCGTGCCGACGACGAGGGGGAGGACGACGAGGGGATCGGCACGGTCCGCCGCGCGTTCATCTACGGCCTCGCGTTCGTCTCCGTGGTCTTCGCCGGCATCGGCGTCTCGATGCTGCTCGGGGGCGTGTTCGAGGCGGTGGCCGGCGAGCGGGTGATCGCCGATAGCGACACCGACCTGGCGATGGCGCTCTCGTTCACGGTGGTGGGGGTGCCCGCATGGGTGATCTTCGCCGCGCTCGCGCAGCGCTCGGTGACGCGGCACGCGGTCGAGTCCCGCGCGCAGCTGCGCTGGCTCTACCTCGCGTCCGCGCGCGGCGTCGCGCTGACGATCGTGCTCATCCAGGGGGCGGGCGCCCTGCCATGGGCGTTCGGCGCGGGAGACTTCGAGGGGAGCGCGTGGGGGTGGTCCCTGACGTGGCTCGCGATCTGGGCGCTGCACGAGCTGCTCGTGCGGCAGCAGCCGGCGACGAGCTACGGGTCGCGGCTCTTCGACCGGCTCTACCGGTACTACGGCGCGGTGGCCGGACTGATCATGTTCGGCGTCGGGCTGGTCTCGTCCGTGACGTTGCCGGCGCTGCGGGCGTATGACTCGCTGACCGCGGACGCGCTGGTGCATACCGGCGGCTGGGAGGTCGGCACCGGGCTCGCCGTCGCGCTCATCGGCGGCCTGGCGTGGTGGCGCCACTGGGTCGCCGGGGTGCGGCACGATGCGCCCTCGACCCTGTGGGACGTGTACGTCTTCCTGTTCGGCATCCTCACCGGGGTCGCGACAGCGGTGGCGGCGGCGGGGACCGTCCTCTACCTGGCACTGGAGTGGGTCATCGGCGACCCGGGGGCGACGACGGCGGCTTCGCAGTTCCGCGACGTCATCCCGGCGCTCGGCTTTGCCGTGGTGGGCGCCGGCTCGTGGATGTACCACCGCCTCGTGCTTGACGAGGAGCGCGAGTTGCGCGGCGCGTTGCCGCGGACGGAGCCGGAGCGCGTCTACCGATACCTGGTGGCGGCGGCCGGGCTCGTCACACTCGCGGTCGGGTTGACGACGCTGTTCGCCCTGGCGGTGGACGTGGTGGCGCCGGCCGAGCGCGCGGCGTTCCGCGAGTCGGAATGGTGGCGCAACGAGCTGGTCACGGCGATCACGTTCCTCGTGGTTGGCGCGCCGCTCTGGTCGCGCTACTGGTTCGCGGCGCAGCAGTCGGTGGCTGCGGGCGGCGCGGCCGAGGTGAACGCGCCTTCGCGGCGGGTCTTCCTGTTCGGGGTGTTCGGCGTCGCGATCCTCGTGGCGCTGGTGAACCTCGTGATCCTGCTGTTCGAGTTCTTCGACTCCGTGCTGGCGGGCGACTTCGGCGCGGAGGTACTGCGCGACGCCCGCTGGAGCATCGCGATGCTGCTCTCGGCGGGGGCGATCTCGGTCTACTACTGGCTGGTGCTACGCGAGCACCAGGAGGCCGCGGGGGAGCTGGCGCCCGCGACGGCGCCGGTGCTGCGCGAGGTGATCATGCTGGGCGTCGCCGACGTCGGTGGGCTCGCGGATCACCTCGAGCGCGCGGGGGTCCGGGTGCGGGCCTGGCGGCGGCCCGGCGTCGAGCCGGTGACGCTGGGCGAGGACGGCATCGGTGCGGTCCTCGATCGCCTGGAGGCCACGGGCCAGGCGCGCGTGCTGCTCGTCGGCGAAGGCGGACGGGTCGAGGTGATCGCGTTCGAGCCGAGCTGAGAGAGCCGTCGCTAGCGGGCCATCCTCAGGGCGCCCGCTCCTGCGACGAACGCCGCGGCCCAGAACGCGATCGCACCGAGGATCGTGGCGGCGTCGCGGTCGAAGACCTCGTAGCGCAGGTCGATCAGCAACTCCTGCAGGCCCAGCAGACCGATGAGGCCGGCGAGCACGACGACGAGCGTGCGGTAGTCGACGGACCAGTGCGGGGCTCGCTGCACGTGGAAGCGGTAGGCGAGGAAGAGGGTCAGCGCGGACAGCGCGAACGGCAGGTGGCCGACGCCGTACTCCGCCAGGAGCAGGTCAAAGCCGAACCAGGTGGCGAGGACCCCCGCGGCGCCCAGGATGGCGAGCCGCTCGCCGATGCCGATCGCCTGCACGGCCCGCGCGAACCGCTCGCTGCCTGCCGAAGGCTGGTTCGCCATGCCTCGATCCCGCCGGCCCGCCCACGAGTGCCGCGGATCCTACGTAGCAGGGCGAGGGCGCGGTGCGACGCAGAGGTTGAGGGACGGTGGGGTTCGGGCGGTCAGGCGCTCAGTACCGCGCGCCGCGTCTTGAGCTGAACAGGTTCCAGATCAGCAGCACCAGGGCGACGATCAGCAGGATGTGGATGAACCCGCCGGCGATGTCGAGCAGTAGCCCCACGAGCCAGACGGCGAGCAACACGAGCAGGATGAACCACAGCAGCGCGACCATGAGCGGACCTCCTCGGGCGAGGCGAGTAGTCCGTCGAGCGTGACACCGGCCGCATCTGGTAAGTGTCGCGAGGCGCGGCGGAGGGTGACGGGTACGTGACAGTCACGCGGGGCGTGATGAGCGTGAGCACGGGGAGAGGCGGGCATCCGCCCGCCTCTCCTGCTCGCGTTGGCTGCCGCGGTCTGCCGGGCGCGCTACTCCTCCACGACCATGACCGTGACCATTCCGAACATGCCGTTGGGTCCTTCGGCATGGCTGAGGATGTGGCAGTGGAAGGCCCACAGGCCGGGCTCGGTGATCTCGACGATGACGTCGACGCGCTCACCGGGCGCAACGGTGACGGTGTCCTCCATGTGCGCCTGGGGCAGCGGGTAGCCGTCCTTGGCGACGACGAGCTGGGGCATCCCGTGCAGGTGCATCGGGTGGATCTGCAGCCCCTCGTTCATGTAGCGGATGCGGATGCGGTCGCCGACGCGGGCGACGATCGGCAGTGTCGCCGGGAAGCCCTTGCCGTTGATGGTGTACCCGAGCGGGCCGTCGTTCAGGATCATGGTGATGTCCTGGTCGACGGGGGTCTCGGTGCCGTCCTCGACGATGAAGGCGCCGAGCAGGCCCATGGGGATCTGGACGGAGCCGTTCATGTGCGAGTGGTACATGTGGGAGCCGGCGTTCACGACGTCGAATTCGTAGGTGTAGGACTCGCCGGGGCCCACGAGCGGCTGGGTGAGGCCGGGCACGCCGTCCTCGGAGTTGGGGACGACGAGGCCGTGGTAGTGGATTGCCGTCGACTCCGGCAGCTCGTTGTGGAGGATGACGCGGACGCGGTCGCCGAGCTGGACGCGGATCTCAGGGCCGGGCACCTGGCCGTTGTAGGCCATCGCTTCGCGGAAGTCGCCCGGTGAGACCTCCCACATGATCTCCTGCGCGGTGAGTTCGAAGACCTTCACGTCGCCGTCCATGACGGGCTCCATCGGCTGCCCGCCGAGGCCTTCGGTCTCGGCCGGGAAGGCGGAGACCCCCGCCATGTAGTCCTCGTCGCTGTGGAGCATGCGCCCACCGCTGCCGTGGCCCTCGGCGGCCGTGGCGTCGCCGACGACGAGCGAGGCCTCCATGCCGCCCTCGCGGTGTCCGGGGACGGTGCAGAAGAGGGTGTACGTCCCGGCCTCCAGGGCCCCGAGGTCGAGCGTGTCCTCGCTCCCGGGGTCGAGGAGCGGGGTCTTGGCGCCGCCCTCGAGGGCGAGGTCGTGGGCGATGCCGCCGGAGTTGGAGACGTCGAGGATCACGTTGCCGGCGGCAGCGTCGAACTGCGCGGGCCTGATGAACAGGTCACCGAGCTCGACCGGGACGTGGGTGACGCTGTCGGCCACGGCCGGCCCGGCCTCGGAGGTCGTGCCGCCCGTCCCGCCTCCGCCCTGGGAGAGGGCGATGGTCGCGATGATGAGTGCCGAGAAGCCCAGGATCGCTCCCGCGACCGCTGCGAGTTTCATCGGGGTCCTTTCCATACCGACTCGATGGAGTCGCGCGTGGGCGCCATCGTCGTCGGCGGTGGGTCCCCACTCCGGTGCCCGCAGTCCCTCCCCGCGGGGACGTTCGTCCATGGAAGTCACACAGCGCGCTACTTAACGACAGATTCTTCCCGTGTGGTTGCCTTCGCCGGTCGGGCATGGCCCAGGGGCGGGCGGAGCGCGCCTCCGACGCGGGAGTGCGAGCGCCGCCACGGGTAGGCGCGCGGAAGCCGCCTCGCGGGCCGGTTGACTGGGTGCGGCAGGGGAAAGAGTGGTCGGGGTGCCCAGATTTGAACTGGGGACCTCTTCGTCCCGAACGAAGCGCTCTGCCAAGCTGAGCTACACCCCGAGGCTTCCGGGCGGCGACCGCGGTACGCGGGTCGGGCCGGGCCTCGGAGCGTAGCACCGGGTTCGGACACGATCGAGGGCGCTCGCACAGTTCGGGGCACCTGCCTATCCTCGATGCTGGCGGGGAGAGAGGCTTGTGGCGGTGCCGCGTCTTCCTGCGCTGCGTCCGGTGGCGCCGCGTTTCTCCGCGCCGCGCGCAGGGGCGGCAGCGCGCCGGTCCCGCCGATCGCTCGCGGCGGGCCTCCTCGCGTTGTTCGCAGTCGCGGTGTTCGCCATCGATGGCGATCCGGCGGCGTCGCAGGCGCTCAGCCTGGGCGACGAGAACTCCTGGATCCGCATCCAGAACGTGGGGACACAGCCGTCCGCGATCGAGATCGGGTTCTACGACAGCGCCGGCGCGCGGGTGGCCACGGACAGCTGTCCGAAGAGCGGCGTGTGCGGCGAGTTGGAGCCGGGGTTCGGGCGGTCGTTCTTCCAGCAGACGCTGACTGAGCTTCCCGACGGATACCGGGGTTCGGCGTACGTCTCGGCGGACCAGCCGTTCGTCGCGATGCTGGCGCGCGATGTCCTGCGGACGGATGGGGAGTTCCAGATCGCCGGGGACGCGCTGCGACTCGGGCCCGGGGCGTCCTCGCACGTCCTGCCGTGGGTGGTGAACTCCGTCGGCTTCTCTTCGCGGATCGTGGTGCAGAACACGAGCGCGGACAACGGGACGTGCGTGCAGATCGTCTACTACGACGGCGGCCAGACGCAGCCGACGCTCGTCGACCCGCAGACGCCATCGCAGCAGTGCGCGGGCGGCGGGTTCTTCCTCGGGCCGAATGCCTCCTGGGTGCGCGACGAGACGTCGATCCCCGTGCGTGTCGGGTTCGACGGCAGCGCGCTGGTGACGACGCGTCCGGTGTCGGGCGGTGCGAGCAGCGGCAGCGTGCAGGTGGTCGTCGACACGCGCGACCGCACCGAGGCGGGCCTCGCGACGTACCGCTCGGTCGCCTCGGACGAGACGAGCCGCGTGGTGCTGCTGCCGCTGGTGGACCGCAACCACTCCGAGGGACAGTCCTCCTTCAGCACACGCTTCCGGATCATGAGCGCGAACCCGGCGATCGCGAACGACGTCACCCTGCTGTTCTCAGGCGTGACGGACGGCGGCGAGGAGTTCGAGGTCGAGCACACGGTGACGGTGTTCGGGAACCGGACCTGCGACCAGCGATCGAGCGGCCGGACGGCGTGTCTGCCGGATGGCGTATCTCTGCCGGACCGGTTCTCGGGGACCGTGCGGATGCAGTCCGTGGAGCCGGTCGCCGTCGTCGCGCAGCGGGTGTCCTCGGACGGGTCGCTCGCCGACTACCGGGGGTTCACGGCGGAGGAGGCCTCGACGCAGGTGGTGCTGCCGGTGCTGAACAAGAACTACGGGCCGTTCGGGGGGAGCCGCGGCTGGAACTCCTGGTTCCGCGTGCTGACCTTCGACGGATCCACGGCGCGGGTGTACGTGATCTACTACTCGCGCCAGTTCCCGGATGGGCTCTTCCCGCCGGCGCCGCTGACGGTGACCGGGCAGCAGACGTTCCGGCAGTGGGACAACCGTAGCCTGCCGGATGGCTGGGTGGGGAGCGCGGTGGTGGTCTCCGACCGTCCGATCGTGGTGGTCGCGAATCTCGAGAGCGACGTCTTCGAGGGGGACCCCGTGATGCTCTACAACGGTGTCTCGCTGGAATAGCGGCGGCCGAGGTGATCCCTCGCGCCGTCCGTCGCCCGTCCGCTCCTCGTACCGCCGCCCGCAGGGAGCGTCGACGCGTCCAGCTTCGCCGCTGACGCTGGCGCAGGTGCTGGAGCGCTACGCGGACGGCCCTCAGACGGGGGTGTTCACGGACGGTTCCTGCTCCGGCAACCCGGGGCCGGGGGGCTGGGGCGTGGTGTACGTGATGGACGGGCGCATCCTGGCGTCCGACCACGGGGCAGACCCGGCGACCACGAATAACCGCATGGAGTTCACCGCCATGATCCGCGGGCTGGAGATGCTGGGCCCGGCGGAGGAGATGGATGTCTACACGGACTCGCAGCTGGTGGTGAACACGCTGACGCAGTGGGCGGCGGGGTGGAAGCGGAACGGGTGGCGTCGGAAGGACGGCGAGGTGAAGAACCTCGACCTGGTGCGCCTCGCCTACGAGCTCTACGTGGAACGGCCGAAGGTGCGGGTGCGCTGGATCAAGGCGCATGACGGCTCGTTGTGGAACGAGTACGCGGATGCCCTGTCGACCGCGTATCTGCGTTCCGAGGTCTGACGTTCTCCGTTCCTTTACCTGACACGGGGTGCACGACTAGACCGCGTGCTGTAGGGTCACTCTCGTGGGCGGGGTACTTCGACGGCTGTTGCCGCTCTTTGCGGCCGTCTTCGGACTCGGTGTCGGGCTCGTGGTGCTCGATGTCGCCGAAGCCGCTACCCCGAAACTCCTCTCGTTTTCCGCACCGAAGCCGACTCAGGGCAGCCCGCTCGTGGTGTCGTGGCGGCTGCGCGATGTGTCTGGCGTCGAGACGTGGGTGGAGTGGGACACGCGGCCGCGCAACTCCGGGACGCCTCGCAACGCGACGAAGCACCTGACCGGGACGCAGAACCTCCAGACGTTCTCGGACACCATCCAGGTGCCCTCGGACGCATCGACGCTCTACTTCACGGTGTCGATCCGCCAGGGCGGGTCGACGCTGCAGTTCAGCGAGCGCAAGGTCACGGTCACGAAGCGGATCGCCGCCGCGACGAGCGTCGACGAGGTGGAAGCGGCGATGGCGCTCGTGATCGTCGAGGACCGCTACGGCCTGACCGGCTCCGGTTCGGCCTTCGTCATCGACCAGAACACGCTGCTCACGAATGAGCACGTGATCGCGGACGCGGTGTCGATCACGGTGATCTTCACGGACGGCACGGAGTCGAAGGGCACCGTGATCGGGTACGACGTCCTGCGGGACGTCGCCGCGATCCGGGCGACAACGCCGGCGAGCGCGAAGCGGCTGGACTGGAACAACACCAAGCGCGAGCCGACTCGGACGAACGTCTGGGCCTGGGGTTATCCGGGGTCCACGGTCAGCCTCTTCGGCGACGCGGTCCGTCCGACGCTGACCGACGGGATCATCTCGCAGTACCAGGCGCTGGACGGTGTCACGTACATCCAGACGAACGCGGACGTGCACCCGGGCAACAGCGGCGGGCCGCTGGTCACCGAGTCCGGTCGCGTTGTCGGCATCGTGAGCGCGAACCTCACGAACCCGTGGACGGGCGTGAGCCAGAGCGGCCTGAACCTCGCCGTGAGCCTGGCCGATCACACGGCCCACGTCGCCCTCGTGCTCGCCGGGAAGAACGAGACGGGCGAGAAGTTCGCGCCGGCCGGGGTGAACGTCTCGGGGATGCGGTTCTTGCCGTCCGATGGTCCGTGGTGCGAGAACGCGCCGGTAGACAACTACCCGGACATCATCGGTCTCTGTCTCAGCGCGACGTACCCGCAGGCTCTGCTCGGCGTGTCAGTGAACGTTGTGTGGAAACAGGCCGGTGTTGTCGTCTGCGACCGCGACTCCGTGATCCTCCAATCGCACATCGACGGCGATCGCTTCTTCGCCTGCGACCCGCCGACGATGTTCACGACGACGTACTCGGTGACGATCACGAGCGGGACACGGACGATCGGTTCACTCTCACAGTCGGTCTCGGTGACGGCGTCGGCGACGACGAACGTCTCCAACTACGTCGACACGGTCGTCGACGAGTGGGTGACGGTGGTCGACACCATCGATCTGTACACGACGCTCTGGAACGCGACGGTGAACGGCGTGCCGCTGCCGTCGACGGTATTGAACGGGTACGCGAACGCGCAGGTGGACGCGGCCCGCGGGATGCTGAACACGTTGCAGGGACTGGGATCGCACCCGGCGATGTCTGAGTCGCTGGTGGTCCAGATGCACGCCCTGGCGATCCAGCACTGGACAGCCCGGGCGAACTACTACGGCGCCCTCGCGCAGTACGCGATGGGGGGGCCGTGGTCGACCGTCGAGTCGCACTACAACACGACGGTCCAGACCTACACGACGTTCGAAAACTCCTACTGTTCCGTCCTCGTCACCTACTCGCTCGGGAGCTGCTAGCCGCCGCCCCTCCGTGACGCGCTACGATGCGCGGCATGCACGCACTGCTCGTCCTGTGGGATCTGACTGACTCGAACGCGACGTTCGAGGAGCTTCGCGAGTACCTCGCGGATCGCTCGATTCCGCGGTTCGAGCAGATGGCGGGGCTGCGGCAGAAGACGTGGATCTCCAGCCCGGAGACGCGGCGCTGGGGCGCCCTCTACCTCTTTGAGACGCGGGAGCAGGCGCAGGCGGTGATCGACCACCTGCCGGAGAGCCCGGTCGTCGAGATCACGGGAACGCTGCCGTCGTACGAGCGGTTTGACGTCGAGGCGGTGGTCGAGGGGCAGCACTCGGGCATCGACCTACTGGCGTCCGGCCTCGCCCGCTCCCTGCGCGCGGGCTAGCCGCCCAGTTGGACGCCCCGCGCGCTACTCGGCCAGCACCAGCTCGATCGCCTCGGAGAGCTCCGGGAGGTCGGTGACGCCCTCGAGCTTCACGCGCACGATGCCCTCGGCATCGATCACGAAGATGAACGGCTCCTGGCGGATGCCCCACTCGAGGACCGTCGGGACGGGCTCGAGCAGGCCCTCGGCGCGGGCCTTCGGCAGATCGTACGGCTCGATGTGGACGAACTCGACGCGGTCGCCGTACTGCTCCCAGGCGGGCTGGACGACGGCTTCCATCACGGGGCCGCAGTAGCGCGTCTGGCAGAACGTCGGCGTGACGAAGGCGACGACCACGGGCTTGCCGGTCTGGAGCGCCTCGGCGACGGTCTGATCCAGCATCGCCTCGTTCGGGTCGGCCACGCTGCTGATGATCGCGGGATCGTCGACATCCGCGAGCGTGGGCTGCACCGAGGCCGGGGCGGGGTCGCCGATCGCGACTTCGGGCGTCTCCTCCAGCACCCAGAACTTCATCCGCGGCTGGTACTGCTTCCCCTCGAACTCGATGTCGAGCACGACGCCCCAGTAGCCGGGCGTGTCGAGCTCGGGCGTGGAGGAGTAGACGGTGGTGAGGTCGGAGTCGTTGAGCGGGGACTCGCCGGTGCCGGCCGCGCCGCGGAGGTCGAGGACGCGCTTCACGACATCGAGCGATGCGACCTCCTCGGAGACCTCGGGCTCCACCTCGGGGTCGCTGGCGAGGCGGTAGAAGCGAGCGGTCATCGTCGCGTCGGAGACGAGGGTGCCCTCCTCGCGATCGATGAGGGCGAAGAGGACGCGGCCAGGTCCGACGCCGATCGTGGTCGGGAGGATCGTGGGGACGAAGGGGGCGTCGTCGGCGCTTTCCTGGAGGCTGAGCGAGTCCCACGTGAGGTCTTCGCTGCTCTCGTCGCCGCCGCCGCACGCGACGAGCGCAAGGGCTGAGCCAAGGAGCGCAATGGCGACAAGGCGCCGCAGGAGGGACTGGTTCACGCTGGCCTCCGGTGTCGAGTGGGGTAGGGACAGGATCGGCTCCGATCCGCCAGCGGACAACCGGCGCTAGTGATCGGTCCGTGAAACGACAACCGCGGCTTCGGGAATCCTCGATCGGCGGTTGAGGAAGATCATGCCGCCGATGACGAGGGCCATGCCGGGGACGAGCGCCGCGCCGGGCACTTCGGAGAGGACGAGCCAGCCCCAGAACTGCGCGGTGATGGGGGCGAGGTAGGTGACGAACGAGGCCTGGGTGGCTTCGACGCTGGAGATGAGCCAGTAGTAGAGCGGGATGGCGGCGCCCTGCGCGAGGACGGCGGCAGCGACGGCGGCGACGAGGGTGTCGGTCTCGAGGGCGGGGAAGTCGGGGACCTCGCCGGCGGCGAGGATGAGCGGGGTGACCATGGCGAAGGCGATCCAGTTCTGCGCGCCGGCGAGGAACCAGGGGCTGGTGCCGAGCATGAACCGGCGGAGGTAGACGGCGCCGGCGGCGTAGGAGAACGCGGCGAGGATGATCGCGAACTGGCCCTGCGTGCTGCCGGCGCGGAGATCGAGGGCGTCCGGGCCGATGATGAGCGCGATGCCGAGGAATCCGAGCGAGACGCCGATCGCCTTGTTTGGGGTGAGGCGCTCGGCGGGCAGGAACGCCGTCGAGAGGATGGCGACCCAGAAGGGCATGGCGCCGTTGAGGACGGCGGCGAGGTTGGAGGGGATCTGGCCGGTGCCCCAGGAGATGAGGACGTAGGGGAGCGCGGTGCCGAGCGCGGCGACGACGACGATGTCAGCCCAGGCGCGCCGATGCGTGGGAATGCGCGGTCGCATGGCGATGAGGACGGCGGTGATGACGACGCCGCCGCCGCCGAGGCGGACCCAGACGATGGCGAGGGGGGAGATCTCCTCGGCCATCACCTTGATGAGCATGAAGGAGGCGCCCCAGATCGAGGCGACGGTGATCAGGACGGCGAAGTGGATCGGCTTCATGCCGCCTCGCGCTGTCTTGGCCCTCGATGCGAGGGGGAGCGATGGAGGATACGCCTCGCGCGGCTGGGTGCCAGCGTGGGGCGGCGGATCGGTGGAGGCGCGCCCGGGTGGGTGCGTGTGGCGGCCCATCCCCCCGGCCCCCTTCCCGCCGCGGGAAGGGGGAGGTCAGGTCAGGGTGAAGCCCCTCCCCCAACCCCCTCCCCTTTCCGGGGGAGGGGGCTTTCCGGTCTGGCGTGGAGGGGGAGGGATGGAGGCGGCGCCCGGGTGGGTGCGTGTGGCGGCCCGCCGCCCGGCCCCTTCCCGCCGCGGGAAGGGGGAGGTCAGGTCAGGTCAGGGTGAAACCCCTCCCAGCCCCCTCCCCTTCCCGGGGGAGGGGAGGGGGCGTTCCGGTCTGCCGTGGAGGGGGAGGGATGGAGGCGGCGCCTAGGTGCGTGCGGGTGGCGGCCTGCCGCGCGGTCCCTTCCCGTCGCCGGGGGGAGATCAGGTCAGGGTGGAGCCCTCCCGGACGGTGGAACCGGGTGCCTCGGAGGGTGCGTGGGGGGCCACCCCCGGTCGGATTCCCGGGCGGGGGGCGCGGGGGGCTGTGGAGCGGCGGCGGGCGGATCGGGGTGGCAGGGGGATGGCGGGAGTGGTAGCGTTGCGCTCCCGGGGTCACGAACGCCCGTTCGCGCAGTGGCCTATACCGATTCGCTGTTTGTCTAGCTCCCGGCGGTCCGATGTTCGCGCACCTCCACACGCACACGGAGTACTCGCTCCTCGACGGGCTGTCGAAGATCGAGCCGCTGGTGCAGCGGGCGAAGGCGCTGGGGCAGGATGCCCTGGCGATCACCGACCACGGCGCGCTCTACGGGGCGATCGAGTTCTACCAGACCGCGAAGAAGCACGGCGTGAAGCCGATCATCGGCATGGAGGGGTACGTCGCGCCGGACTCTCGGTTCGAGAAGGACCCGAAGAAGCGCTTCCCCCACCACCTGACGCTGCTGGCGGAGAACGAGACCGGCTACCGGAACCTGCTCAAGCTCTCGTCCGCCGCCCACCTCGAGGGTTTCTACTACCGGCCGCGGATGGACAAGGAGCTCCTGGAGGCGCACTCCGAGGGGCTGATCGTGCTGTCGGGGTGTCCGTCCGGCGAGTTCATGTCGGCGCTGCGGGAGGACGACGAGGCGAAGGCGATGGAGGTCGCGGGCTGGTTCCGCGATGTCTTCAAGGACCGCTACTACCTCGAGGTGATGGAGCACGGGATCGCGGAGTTCACGCCGCTGATGCCGCGCGTGTTCGAGGTCGCACGGAAGATGGGCCTCCCGACCGTCGTGACGAACGACTCGCACTACACGGGTCCGGATGACGTCCGCGCGCACGAGGTGCTGCTCTGCATCGGCTCCAACAGCACGGTGCATGACGAGAACCGCTTCAAGCTGGACGGCGACACGTTCTACCTCCGGTCCGAGGAGGAGATGCGGACGCTGTTCCCTGACCACCCGGAGGCGGCCGACCACACGTGGGAGGTCGCGGAGCGGGTCAACATCGACCTGCAGTTCGGGCGGACGCAGCTGCCGAACCCGGGCATCCCGGACGGGAAGACGGCGCGCCAGTGGCTGCGTGAGCAGTGCGAGGAAGGCCTCTACCGCCGCTACTCGGACGTGACCGACATGCACCGCGATCGGCTCAACTACGAGCTCGACGTCGTCGCGCAGACCGGCTTCGACGAGTACATGCTGATCGTCCAGGACATCGCGCGGTTCGCGAAGTCCAACGGGATCCGCATGGGTGTCCGCGGGTCGGCGGCGTCCTCGATCATCCTCTACACGCTGGACGTGACGGACATCGAGCCGCTGTCGTTCGGGCTGGTGTTCGAGCGGTTCCTCAACCCCGAGCGCATCTCGATGCCGGACGTGGACTTCGACTTCGCGGACGAGCGGCGCGGGGAGATCATCCAGTACACCGTCGAGAAATACGGCCGCGACCGCGTCGCGCAGATCTGCACGTTCGGGACGCTGGGCGCGAAGGCGGCGATCCGAGACTCCGGGCGTGCGCTGGGGATGGACTTCGGGGCGGCGGACCGCGTCGCGCGGATGGTTCCGGACGCGCTGCACATCACACTCGCCGACGCACTGAAGCAGTCGTCCGAGCTGCAGGCGGCGTACGAGGCGGAGCCGGCGGTGCGCGAGCTGGTCGACACGGCGCAGGCGCTGGAGGGCGTCGCGCGGCACTCGTCGACGCACGCCGCGGGCGTCGTGATCTCCTCGGAGCCGCTGACGAACGTCGTGCCGCTGCAGCGGGCGACGAGCAAGGACGCGGATGAAGAGACGTCCGTCCCGACGACGCAGTACCCGATGGGGGACATCGAGAAGATCGGGCTGCTGAAGGTCGACTACCTGGGCCTGACGAACCTCACGATCCTCGAGAAGGCGCTCAACCTCATCGAGGAGCGCCGCGGAGAGCGGGTGGACCTGCTGGAGATCCCGGACGGGGACCCGGCGACGGCGGAGATCCTCGGCAACGGCGATACCTTCGGGGTGTTCCAGATGGAGTCGGCGGGGATGCGCCGCTACGTCATGGAGCTGAAGCCGCAGAACGTGCGCGAGCTGTCCGCCATGGTCGCCCTCTTCCGCCCGGGGCCGCTGGAGCAGATCCCGCGGTACATCGACGTGAAGCACGGGCGGATGGAGGCCTTCTACCCGCACGAAAAGCTGCGCCCGATCCTCGAGGAGACGTACGGGGTCATCACCTACCAGGAGCAGGTGCTCCACATCGCTCGCGAGTTCGCGGGCTACTCGCTCGGCCAGGCCGACGTGATGCGCAAGGCGATGGGCAAGAAGGTCGCCGCGATCATGGTGGAGGAGCGCGAGCGCTTCCTCGCCGGGCTGAAGGCGCAGGGGCACGACGAGCGCCTGGGCAACCAGCTCTTCGACCTGATCGAGCCGTTCGCGGGGTACGCATTCAACAAGGCGCACGCGGTCTGCTACGGGACGATCGCGTACCAGACGGCGTACCTGAAGGCGCACTACTCGGCCGAGTACATGACGGCGGTCCTCCAGGCGGCGAACGGCAACTCCGACCGCATCGCGCAGGCGATCGCGGAGTGCAACCGCCTGGGCATCGCGGTCCTCCAGCCGGACGTGAACCGCAGCGGCGTGAACTTCACGATCGAGGTGGGCCCGGACGGCTCCGAGGCGATCCGCTACGGCCTCGCGCAGATCAAGAACGTCGGCATGGGCGGCGTCGAGGGGCTGATCGGGGAGCGCGAGGCGAAGGGCGACTTCGAGTCGATCGAGGACTTCGCACGGCGGATCAACCCGCACGACGTGAACAAGCGCGTGCTCGACGCGCTCGCGAAGGCGGGCGCGCTCGACAGCCTCGGCGACCGGGGCGCGATCGTCTCCGGCGTCGACCGGCTCTCATCGCTTGCCCAGCAGGAGCAGCGGCTGCGCGAGACCGGGCAGACGAGCATGTTCGACATGTTCGGCGACGAGGTGAACACGCCGCTTCCGGCGCTGGAGCTGGACGCGGTGCGGATCCCGCAGCCGCAGCTGCTCGCTTGGGAGAAGGAGCTGCTCGGGACGTACATCTCGGAGCACCCGTTCTCGCGCGCCGGGCGGACGCTGACGCGCTACACCTCGCATCGATGCGCCGAGGTGGGGGCGGACCTCAGCGGGCAGGACGCGATCATCGCCGGGCTGGTCGTGGGCGTCCGAGCGCTCCAGACGAAGCAGGGCAAGACCTTCGCGGCGGTGACGATCGAGGACCTCTCCGGCCAGGTCGAGGTGATGATCTGGTCCGACGCCTACGAGCGGTTCAAAGAGAACGGCCTCCTCGCGGAGGGGACGATCCTCCTGCTGAAGACGAACGTGCGGATGCGCGGGGACCGCGTCTCCGCCGGTGTGCTGGAGGCGTGCGCGTACGACCAGGAAGGCGACCGCCTGGTCAACTTCGACGCCAACAAGTTCCAGCCGAGGTCCGCCTCGCGCGGCGGCTGGCAGCAGCGCGCCGTCGCCGAGGCGCCGACGCCGTACCAGCCGTCGCCGACTCCCTCGCCCGCTGGCCCCCCAGGGGGCGGGCCCAACGGCGGCTCGCGCCAGCCGGCGCCCGGCGCGCGGCCGTCTCACCTCTCGGTGGTGGCACGGAGCGAGGACGAGGATGCACCGCCGCCCTCGCGCGTGCCGATCGAGGACTCCGGCGACCACCGGCTCGTCGTCGAGATGGAGGAGACGACCGACGAGGCCGCCGACCTCCGCCGGGTGCGTCGCGTCTGCGCGGTCCTCGATGAGTTCGAGGGCGACCTGCCGGTGGAGCTGCGCGTGAAGACGCGCGGTGGGGTGGTGATCTCGCTCGCCCGGGGTGGGGTGAACGCCGCCGACCTCGAACGGATCGTGGCGCGGCTGCGACCGATCCTCGGAGTCCTCGGGGGCGCGCACGAGGGTGGGACGCCCGCCCGTTCCGGCCAGCTCGCCGCCGTCGGCGGTTAGCGGGCGCGCCTCGGTGCGCTGTCCTTCTCCGAGCCTTCGTCTTTCTTCGACGCAACGCGCCTCGACGGAGGGGCCTTCTTCGCTGGCTTCGCGGCCGACTGCGCCTCGAGCTCGGCGAGCTTCGCCTTCGCGATCGTCCTGAGGAGGGCGACCGCTGGCGGGCGGTCCACCGGGAAACGGAGCGTGCCGCCACTCCAATCCTGTCCCTCGAGCACACCGACGATCGACGGGAGGACCGTGGTGCTCATCACGTAGAGGCCGGAGTGGTTGCGGCTGGCCGCGTAGGCCAGGACCGGCTTGTCTGTCACGAACGTCGGCATCCGGTACCACATCCGCTCGGTCGCCCCGGGGAGGACGGAGCGGATCCGCGAGCGGAGCGTCTCGAGGCCCGCCCGCTGCGCGTCCGGCAGCGAGGCGAGGTAGTCCTCGGGCGTGGCGAAGTCGGTCATCGGCATGGCGTGCTCCTCGGGGGATCCCCGTGTCGAGGGCGACTCTACGCGCGGCGGAGCGCCGTCACCATGGACCTTCGCGCCGTCGCCACGGGCGTAACAGCACTCCGGTACACTCCGGGCACCCACCCTGACCCCGAGGTAGATGCTCATGGCCCAGGCCGCAGAGTCCACGGACTCCTTCGAGGCCCCGTCACTGGTCCAGCAGCACCGCGAGGTCGACGCGATCCGCGCGGAAGTCGCGCGGGTGATCGTCGGCCAGCATGGCCTGGTCGACCGCCTCCTGATCGCGTTGCTCACGAACAACCACGCGCTGATCGAGGGCGTCCCCGGGCTGGCGAAGACCCTCACGGTCTCGACGCTGGCGCGGGCCATCGATTGCTCGTTCGCGCGGATCCAGTTCACGCCCGACCTGCTGCCGGCGGACGTGACCGGCACGCTGGTGTTCAACCCGCAGGACGGGGAGTTCCGCGTCCGGCGCGGGCCGGTCTTCGCGAACATCGTGCTGGCGGACGAGATCAACCGCGCGCCGGCCAAGGTGCAGTCGGCGCTGCTCGAGGCGATGCAGGAGCGCACGGTGTCCATCGGCGGGGAGTCTCTGGCGCTGCCGAGCCCGTTCCTCGTACTGGCGACCCAGAACCCGATCGAGCAGGAGGGGACGTACCCGCTGCCGGAGGCGCAGCTCGACCGCTTCATGATGAAGATCGTCGTGCGCTACCCGGAGCGCGACGAGGAGCGCGCGATCCTCGCCCAGGCGCTGGACGGCGCCGAGGAGCAGCCGCGGCCGGTGATCTCGATCGGCGAGATCGAGCGGCTGCGGGACGCGGTGAAGCGGGTGGACCTGAACGACCGGCTGCGCGAGTACATCGTGCGGCTGGTGGAGGCGAGCCGCGACGCTCAGCGGTACCGCATGGACGACCTGACGCCGTTCATCGAGTTTGGCGCGTCGCCGCGCGCGGGGGTCTTCCTTGCCCGCGCCGCGCAGGCGTATGCGTTCATCGCCGGCCGCGACTACGTGACGCCCGAGGATGTGAAGGCGATCGCGCCGGACGTGCTGCGACACCGCCTCGTCCTGACGTACGAGGCCGAGGCGCAGGGGATGAGCGCGGACCAGGTGGTGACGCGCCTCCTCGAAGGCGTCGGTCTCCCCTAGGACGCGTCGATGCCCCCGACCTCGCCCCGCGGTGACGAGGGAGCGCGCGACGCGCTGCTCCCGCCGGGGATGATCACGCCCGGGCTGATGAGCCGCGTGCGCGGGATCGAGATCCGGACGCGCAAGCTCGCGGCTTCCGGCGTCGCCGGTAACTACCGCTCCGTGTTCCGCGGCTCCGGCATCGAGTTCGCCGAGGCACGCGAGTACGTGCCCGGCGACGACGTGCGTCGCATCGACTGGAACGTCACGGCGCGCATGGGCACGCCGTGGGTCAAGGAGTTCGTCGAGGAGCGGGACCTTTCCGCGATCTCCGTGGTCGACCGGTCGCCCTCGATGCTGGTGGGGCGTGGCGAGGGCGGCCGTCTGCGCGCGGCGGCGGAGCTCGTCGCGCTGCTCGGGTTCGCGGCGGCGTACAACAACGACCGGACGGGGCTGCTCACGTTCAGCGACGGCGTCGATGCGTACGTGGAGCCGCGGCGCGGGACGCGCCACGTGCTGCGGCAGGTGCGGGACGTGCTGCTGACCGAGGTGGCGCCGGGGCGCGCGACGGCGATGGCGCCGGCGCTCGACCACCTCGCGCGCGTGCTTCGGCGGCGCTCGGTGGTCTTCGTGATCTCCGACTTCTTCACGAGCGGGTATGCGCAGTCGCTGCAGACGTTGGCCCGCCGCCATGACGTGATCGCGCTGGTGCTCATCGACCCGCTCGACCTCGAGCTGCCGGACGTGGGGCTGCTCGACGTCCTCGACGCCGAGACGGGACGGCGGCTGGTCGTTGACACGGGGAGCCGCCGCATCCGGGATGCGTACCGCGAGGCGGCCGCGCAGCGGGCGGCGGCGCGCGACCTGCGGCTCAGCCGGGCCGGCGTCGACCGCGTCCCGATTCAGCTCGACGGCGACGTGGTGGAGCCGGTCGCGTCGTTCTTCCGGCGGCGGGCGCAGGTGGTCTCGTGAGCCGCCGCGCCCGCGCGCTGCTCGCGGCGGCCGCCGCGCTGCTGCTCGCGGTCGCACCGGGTGTCCTCGACGCGCAGGAGGCGCCCGCCGGCGTCAGTGTGGCGGTCGCGTTCAGCGCGACGAACGCGACGATCGGTGATCGCGCGGCGCTCGTCGTGCGGGTGGAGCACCCGGAGGACCTCCTGGTCACGGTGCCGCTCCCCGAGGTCTCGGAAGCCGAGGTGCTGAATGACGGCGAGGTGGTGCTCACCGCGCTGCCGGACGGGCGGCAGGTGACCGAGACGACGTTCCTCTACCAGCTGTTCGACCTCGGGCCGATCGAGAGCGGGCCGGTCGCCGTGCGGTGGATCCGGGAGGACGGCACGAGCGGCGCGTTCGAGGCGCCGGGGGCGCAGGTGACGGTCGTGTCCGTCCGGGCGCCGGGCGACGAGGCACTGCGTCCGCTCAAGCCGCAGCTCAGCATCGACGGCGCTCCCCCGGCGTGGCTGATCCCCGGCGCGGTCGCCGCGGGCGTGCTGGTGATCCTCGCGCTGGCGGTCCTCGCGATTCGGCGCTTCCGGCGCCCCGAGGTGGAGGTCGAGGCTGGCCCGGCCGACGCGCCGGAACGCTCCGCGCGTGAACGGCTTGCGGCGCTGCAGGGCGCCCGGTTGCCGGACGAGGCGGAGTTCCAGCGCTTCTACGGCACGATCGCGGTCGTGGTGCGCGAGTACCTCGCGGCGCGCTTTGGTTTCCACGCGACGGCGCTGACATCGAGGGAGCTCGAGGCGCGGATGACCGCGCACGGGGTGGACCGCTGGCAGGCGCGACTGGTGAGCGGGCTCCTCGACCGCTGCGACCGCGCGGTCTACGCGCGGCAGTATCCCGACCCCGCGTCGGCGGATCACGACCTCACGGTCGCGTTCGAGATCGTCGAGCTGTCGCGGCCGCGAGACGGGGCGGACGCCGAGGGTGGCGCCGAGGCCGGAGGCGACGGCGCGGGCCAGCGGGCGGCGTCGTGAGCGGGGTGAACTGGCAGGCGGTGGAGTTCGCCACGCCGCTGGTGCTGCTCGCGCTGGTGCCCGTGGTCGGCGTGCTCGCGTCGCTGTTCCTGCAGGAGCGCCCGTCGACCGTCGTCGCCGACGCGGGGCCGCTCGCCGCCGCAACACGGGCGACGCGGCGCAGCCGGTTGCGCCGGCTGCCCGACGTGATCCGCGCACTGGCGATCCTCCTGCTGGTGCTCGCGGCGGCTCGTCCCCGGGAGGGACTGGCAGTGACGTCGCTGCCCGAGGAAGGGATCGACATCGTCGCGGTGGTCGACGTGTCGAGCTCGATGACGCAGGCGGCGAGCCGCGAGGAGACGCGGCTGCAGGCGGCTCGGCGCGTGCTGGACGAGTTCGCGGAGACGCTCGAGGGCGACCGGCTGGGGCTGGTCGCGTTCCAGGCGCGCGCGCTCACCCTCTCGCCTCTCACGAACGACGTCGCGGCGATCCAGCGGCGCATCGAGGAGCTCGGGCCGGGGCTGGTCGAGGACGGGACGGCGATCGGGCTGGGGATCACGGAGGCGGTTGGGCTCCTCGAGGAGTCGCAGGCGCGGAGCCGGGTGCTGGTGCTGCTGACCGACGGCGAGAACAACGCCGGTGAGATCGAGCCGTTCGCGGCGGCACGGGTGGCGGAGGCGCTGGAGATCCGCGTCTACACGATCGGGTTGACGGGGGCCGGGTCGGCGGAGGTGGACGTGCCGGCGCTGGAGGAGATGGCGGAGCTGACGGGCGGCGCCTACTTCGATGCGCAGACGCCGGCGGAGCTGGAAGCGGCGTACGAGGAGATCGGGGCGCTGGAGCGGTCCCGCGTGGGCGAGCGCGAGTTCGTCTCGTGGCGCGAGTACGGGCCGTGGCTCGCCTTCCTCGCGGCGGGCCTGGTGCTCGGGGAGCTGGCGCTGCGTTCGACGTGGCTGCGGAGGCACCCGTGAACCCGGCAGATCTCGTGCGCTTCGCGGAGCCGTGGCTCCTCGCCGGCCTGGTGATGCCGCTGCTCGCGGCTGCGGCGGTGGTGTACGCCGCACGCCGGCGGCGGGTGGTCGCGGCGCTCCTCGGGGCTGCGCCGGGCGGGGAGCGGTTGCGCTTCGCCGTCGGCGGGCTGGTGGTGCTGGCGCTCGCGCTGGCGGTGATCGCCGGCGCCCGGCCCCAGTGGGGCGAGGACGAGGAGGCGCTCGCCCAGCAGGGGATCGACGTGATCATCGCGCTCGATGTCTCCCGATCGATGGAGGCCGAGGACGTGACGCCGAGCCGTGCGCAGGCGGCCGCGGCCGGGCTGGGCGAGATGCTGACGCACATGACGGGCAACCGCGTCGGCCTCGTGGTGTTCGCCGGCGACGCCTTCCCGCGCGCGCCGCTGACGGTCGACCTGCCGGTGGTGACGTCGCTGATCGCGCGGGCGCAGGCGGAGGCGCCGCTGGTGCAGCCGGGGACGAACTTCCGGGAGGCGCTGGCGGAGTCGTTCCGGCTACTCGCGGTGGAGGACGCAGCCGAGACGCAGGCAATCGTGCTCGTGTCAGACGGGGAGGACCTCAGCAGCGACTATCAGGAGGCGATCGACTTCGCGGAGCGTCGCGGCATCCGCGTGTTCACCGTGTTCGCGGGCACCTCCAACCCCACGGCGCTCCCGGAGGACAGCGGCGGCACGGATGTGAGCACGGCGCAGCCGGAGGTACTGGAGGCGATCGCGGAGGGCACGGGCGCGTCGTTCCGGACAGGCGAGCGCATCCCCGGGCTGGCGGTGGAGTTCCGGCGGCTCCAGCAGACGCAGTTCGCGGAGGGGACGCAGAGCGAGCCGATTGAGCGCTTCGCGTGGTTCGCCGGCGCGGCGGCCGCGCTGCTCCTCGTCGCGACGATGCTCGGCGAGGGCGGGGCGACGCGTCTGCCGCGGCTGAGCCGGCGCGGGGCGGCGGCGGCGCTGAGCGGGCTCCTTGCGCTGGTGGTCGCCGGGTGCGGGACGGCGGCATGGCAGCACGTGCGCGACGGCAACGACGCGTACGCCGCGGAGCGGTTCGAGGAGGCGCTGGCGGAGTACCGCGCCGCGGCCGACGCCCAGCCGGAGGATGCCGCGATCAACTACGACATCGCGAACGCGCTCCACCGGTTGAGCCGGCTGGAGGAGGCTGTGGCGAGCGGGGAGCAGGCGCGCGCGATCGCGCTGGAGGCGGGGGACGGCGAGGTCGCCGCGCTCGCGCTCTTCACGCTGGGGAACACCTACTTCCGACAGTCCAACCTCGAGGCGGCGCGCGACGCCTACCGCGCGGTGCTGCGGATCGACCCGAGCGACGTCGATGCGAAGGCGAACCTTGAGCTGGTGATGCGGCTGCTCGCGCCCGAGCCAGAGGAGACGCCCGGCGCCGGCGAGCCCGAGGACGGCGCCTCCGAGGGCGAGACCGGGGGCGAGGACGGCTCAGGCGACCAGCCTCCCGGCGAGGGCGAGGAGTCCGGGACGCCGGGGGAGGGCGGGACGCCCAGCGGCGAGCCGGGGACGCCGAGCGGTCAGCCGGGGGACGGCACGCAGCCGAACCCTGGCCAGCCCGGGGCCGGGGCGGGCTCGCCGCAGGACGGACCGACGGGCGCCTCGGGGCCGACGACGCTGGAGGACGTGCAGCGCGCGCTGGAGGAGGCGCTCGGCGAGCTGGGGCCGGAAGTCACGCTCGAGGAGGCGATCCGGATCCTCGAGCTGTCGCGTCTCGCGAACGAGCTCGACCCGCTACCGCGCGGCTTCGGCGGCACGACGCCGCCGCGTTAACGGGCCGCCCTCGACGCGCCCGAGCCGCCGGAAGCGCCCGAGCACGCGCCGCCAGAGGAGGCCGCGCACGGCGCGGTAATGGCCGTCCAGCGCCGCAGCTTCCTCGTCCGTCTCGACGCCGGCTTCGGGGCCGCCGTAGCGGGCGCGGGTGTAGGCGCGAGCGAGGGCGGTGAGCGCCTCCGGCCGTCCGATCCGCGCGGCGAGGTCATCGGCTACCTCGGCCGGGGTGCGGTCGGGCGCGGGCGCGAGGCCGGCGACTGCCGCGAGGAGCTGCACCTTCGCCCAGCGACGCGCGGGGGCGTCCAGGTCGCGGAAGATCCGGTTCCAGAGCAGGCGCACGCCCACGACGACGACAAGCAGCACCGTGGCGGCGACGAGCGCCCAACCGATGAGTCGCGCGATGAAGCCGACCAGCGCGCTCTCGCCCTCCTCGGCGGTGGTGAACTCGAGGTCTGCGGGGACGCCGCCGGAGGTGACCTCCGCGAACAGCTCGTCGTCCGAGAACGGGAGATCATCGAACTCGCTGGCCGCGGCGGCGCGGGCCTCGCTGTCGTCGCCGGGGCGGACGAGGAGGTCGCGGCTGGGCGTCGGGTTGAACTCGACCCAGCCGAGGCCCGGGAAGTAGACCTCGGGCCAGGTCCACGCTTGCTCCTCCGTCACCCGGTACGACTTCGAGGTGGCGTCGTAGCCGGCGTCGTCGAGTGCGAAGCCGACGGCGACGCGCGTGGGGACGCCGAGCTCGCGGAGGAGCACCGCCATGGAGGAGGCGTAGAGGTCGAAGTAGCCGGTGCGGGACTCGAAGAGGAAGTGGGCGACGGCGTCGCGGCCGGCGGGCGGGGCGGCGATGTCGAAGCTGAAGGTGTAGTTCTGCCGCAGATAGCTCTCGACGAGGCGGGCGGCCTCGTAGGGGCTGGTGGCGTTGCCGGCGATCGAGCGGGCGAGGTCGCCGACCTCGGGGGGGACGTCGTCCGGCAGCGCGAGGTAGCGCTCGATGACGTCGGCGGGGTAGACGGTGCCCGCGGTGGCGAGGGTGTCCTCGGCGGCGGCTGATCGCGTCCCGACCGTTGAGTACGTGTCGCCCTCGCGCGCTTGTGCTCCGGGCCGCAGCTGGAGCGGGCCGCCGACGACGTCCACGATGAGGCTCGCGTCCTGGTCGCTGGCGATGGGGTCGCCGGCGGCGAGGAGGACGTTCCCCGGCGCGGACTCGTCGAGGACGGTGATGTCGATGCGGATCGCCTCGCGGACCTGCGCGCGGCTCGAGGGCGTCCCGAGCTGGGCGGCCTCCACGGTGGTGCCGACGAGCGGTACGGCCGAGGCGGATGAGACGCGCCAGCCGGAGCCGGTGTACTCGTCGTAGACGGCGCCGCGGAGGTTCATCTCCTCGGGCGCGACGATCTCGTACAGCTCGACCTCGTCGAGGCCAACGCGGCCCTGGAGCGGTAGCACGGCGTCCATCGCATGGACGGGGATCGGCTTCTTCGATCCGACGCCGATGAAGAGGCGCCCGATGACGTCGACGCGGTCGGCCACCGGCGAGAAGGCACGGCCCCAGAGGTCGGCGGCGGGGCCGAAGTTGTTGGCGGTGGGGATGACCCATGCGGCGACGATGAGCGCGCTCGCGACGACGGCGCCGACGAAGAGCACCTCCAGCGACATGCCCTCGCGAGGGGCGACGCCCTGGCTGCGCCAGACGGTGACGGACTGGAGGAAGGTCAGGCGCGCCACGAGCATCACGGCGGCGACGAGGAAGAGGACGAAGGAGAAGGAGGGCTGCCCCGGCAGGTAGGAGATGTTCGTGAGCAGGACGAAGCCCCCGGGGACGAGCGCGGCCCATGGGTTCCGCCAGCGGACGACGGCCCAGGTGGAGACGAAGCCGACGAGGAAGACCGCCGAGACGAGCATGACGACGAAGGGCAGTGGGTCCGCGGAGATGCCCTCGCCGACGAGGGCCTTGCCCCACTCGAGCAGCCTCAGCCGCAGCTCGTACCAGCGCCCGATGAGGCCGGACGAGGTGGGCAGGGCGAGCACCATGGTGTGCATGACCATGCCGACGACGAGCACCGCGCCGGTCGCCACGGCGATCGCGGCGGAGGCGAGGCCGCCGAGGCGGCTGTGTCCGACGGTCCAGGCGAGCAGCAGTCCGGTGAGCGCCGGGACCATGAGGTTCGGCATCTCCCGCACCCACTCGGACGACTGGAGCGAGCCGACGACGGGGAGCTGGACGAAGACGACGAGGGCGAAGGTGACCCAGGACTCCCAGGAACGCCAGGCGGGGGCACGTTCGTCCGGAGCAGCCGGCGCGTTCTGCGGGGTGCGGGCGAGGATCTGCTCGAAGGTGGGGGCGGAGGCCATCAGGCGCCTCCCGTGGTCGAGGTGGGCCGCGGCGCTTCGATCTCGGCGCCGGCGCTGAGGACGCGGCCGAGGTCATCGCGGCGCTTCACGGTGAGGGTGTGGATGCCGCCGGAGGCGAGGGTGCCGTAGGCGTCGAGCGGGCTGGGGGCGTCGCCGAAGGTGTTGGCCTCGACGAGGATCGCGGCCACCTTCACGCCGCGCCCGGCGAGCGAGATGAGCGTGAGGGGCCACTCCTCGGCGGTCGAGGGGGTGATGACGAGCACGGTGGTGTGACGGCCGAAGCGGCGTGACTCCTCGAAGAGCAGGTTCGAGAGCGGGGCGTCTCCAACGGCGCGCGCGAGGGCGAGCGTCTCGAGCAGGCGCGTGTAGTGGTTCTGGCCGCGGTCGGGCTCGTCGATCCTCAGCCGCTCACCGAAGGCGATCATGCCGACGGTGCGGTTCTGCTGGATGAAGTAGCGTGAGACCGAGGCGGCGACGGAGACGGCCATCTCCTCGGTGGACTCTTCGCCCTCGCCGACGTGCGCGGTGCGCTGGAGGTCCAGGACGATCCAGATGTCCGAGGCCGGGTCGAGCTCGAACTGCTTCACGATCGGCTGGCCCATGCGCGCCGTGGAGGGCCAGTGGATGCGGTTGTACGAGTCGCCCGGTGCGTACTGGCGGAGGCCGGCGACGTTCGGCGTGACGTTGTGCGTGCGGCGACGGATGCGACCCTCACCGGGGAGGTTCGCCGCCGGGACGTAGAAGTTCGGCAGCTCCGGCGCGGACGGGTAGACGAGGATCGACGAGGCGTCCCCGAACGTCCTCGTGACGCGGAAGAAGCCGAAGGGGTCGCGGGCAGTCACGGTGAGCGGGCCGACCTGGTAGACGCCGCGGAGACGGGTGCGGGTGCGGTAGGACCAGGACGCGCTGCCGCGGACGGGGAGGGTGAGGACGCGGCGCGAGGCGTGGCCGGGGAGCGTCGAGGGGTCCTCGACCTCGAGCCAGACCTTGGGGAGCAGTGAGCTCGACCGGATCCAGACGCGGCCCTCGATCGGCTGGCCCTGCGTCACGCGCTGGTCGGTGCGGTGTACCTCGACCTCCAGGCCCTTCGCCATCTCGCGGGTCCAGAACCACGCGAGAGGGATGGCGATGAGGATGACGTAGGCGAGGCGGAAGAGCAGCCAGAAGCCGGTGGCGAAGCCGACGACGATGCAGAGGATCGCGACGGACAGCGAGACCGTCACGTTGACGTGACGGCGGAGCCAGTCGAGGAGGCCGCGCTCCTCGGACACGGGTCAGGCCCCGCCTCGGGCGCGGACGCCGGGGACGGCGACGCGCTGCAGGACCTCCTCCACGATCTGGAGGCTGTCGATGTCCCGCACGCGCGCGCTCGGGCTGACGATCACGCGGTGGCCGAGGACGGGGTAGGCGAGGAGCTTCACGTCGTCCGGCTGGACGAAGTCGCGGCCGTCGAGGAGCGCGAACGCCTGGGCGGCGCGCATCAGTCCCAGCGACCCGCGTGGCGATGCGCCAAGGTAGGCGGCGTCGTGGTCACGCGTCGCGTTCGCGAGGCTCACGATGTACTGCTTGATGAGCGGGTCGACATAGATCTTGCCGACCTCGGCCTGGAGCTCGACGACCTCGTTCGGGGTGATGACCTGCTGGAGCGACTCGATGGGGTGGCGCTCCTGCTGGGCGTCCATGATGAGCACCTCGTCCGTGGGCGACGGGTAGCCCAGGTGGATGCGCATGAGGAAGCGGTCCAGCTGGGCCTCGGGGAGGGGGAAGGTGCCCTCGTACTCGATGGGGTTCTGGGTGGCCATGACCATGTGCGGCTGCGGGAGGCGGTGGGTGGTGCCGTCCACGGTGACCTGGTGCTCCTCCATCGCCTCGAGGAGCGCGGACTGAGTCTTGGGGGTGGCTCGGTTCACCTCGTCGGCGAGGACGATCTCGGCCATGATCGGTCCGGGGCGGAAGGTGAACTCGCCGGTGTTCTGCTGGTAGATGGAGACGCCGGTCACGTCGGTCGGGAGCAGGTCCGGCGTGAACTGGATGCGGGAGAAGCGGCAGCCGGTGGAGACCGCGAGCGCCCTCGCGAGCATGGTCTTGCCCACGCCTGGGACGTCCTCGATGAGGAGGTGGCCGCGGCAGAGGAGCGTGACGAGGGCGATCCGCGCCTCGCTGTTCTTGCCGATGATCACGCGTTCGACATTGGCGAGGACGCGCTCGGCGACGATTCGAGGATCTTCCATGCGATTCTCCGGGGACTGTCAGCCAGACCGCTCCCGGGGAGCCGCCTGATCCTGGATGCGTGCCGAAGAGGTGGGAGTCTGACCGGGGTTCCGCCGCACCCCTACTTCGGCGGGAGTATAGCAATTTCGAGGGGCGCCACCTGACAACTTCCGGTGCAGCGGACGTGAGCGCCTCGGACCGTTCGCCGCAGGGATAGGGAGTGCTTCCGGGCGACTGTCTTCCTGCGTGTCCCGCCGCGGCGGCACCGCCGGGTCAGAGGAGGGCACGAGTCAGCGTTGGTCTGAGGGTCTGGGTCGATGCGGGTTCGGCAGCGGGAGCTGAGGGCGGGTACGGGTTCACGATGCGGCCGCGGATAGCGTCCGGAGCATGGACACGGACGACCGTCGCCGTTCCCAGGATGAGCCGCCGAGCCTCTGGACGGCGACGGAGCCTCGCGCCCGCCACGGACCGATCGAGGGCGACCGAAGCGTCGACGTCGCGATCGTGGGCGGCGGGATCGTCGGACTCAGCGCCGGGCTGGTGCTCCAGGAGGCGGGGCTGGATGTCGCGATCCTCGAGGCGCGGCGGGTGGGACGCCAGGTCACCGGCCGGTCGACGGCGAAGGTGACCTCGCAGCACGGGCTCAAGTACGACTTCCTGCGCTGCACGCACGGCGTCGAGGCGGCCCGCCTCTACGCGGAGGCGAACCAGGCGGCGGTCGGCGCGATCCTCCAGCGCAGCGGCACGATGGCCGAGCACGGCATCGACGTGCACGTCGAGCGACGCACGGCGTACGCCTACGCGACCGAAGGCTCCGCGGTGGAGTCAGTCCGCGCCGAGGTGGATGCCGCGCGCGAGGCGGGGCTCCCGGCGCGGTTCGAGACGGCGCTCGCCATTCCCTATCCGGTCGCCGGCGCGGTGGCGTTCGATGGGCAGGCGCAGTTCGATGCCTACGCCTACGTCGAGGGCCTCGCGCGGCAGTTCGCGGAGCGCGGGGCGGTCTTCGAGGAGACCGTCGTGACGGACATCGAGGACGGGGAGGACGGCGCGCCGGTACGGGTGCGGACGCACGGCGGGCGCACCGTCTCCGCCGGCCATGTGATCGTCGCGACGCATCTGCCGTTCCTCGACCGCGGTCTCTACTTCCTGCGCACGAAGCCGCGCACGCACGCCGTGCTCGCCGCGCGCCTGGGTGGCTCCGTGCCGCCGGGACTCCTGGGGGGCATGTTCATCGCGGCGGACCAGCCGACGCGGTCTTTCCGGACCTTCGAGGATGAACGCGGGCACGGGCTCGTCTTCCTCGGCGAGTCGTTCACACCTGGATCGCGTGACACGACGGCGCTGTTCAGCGAGCTCGAGGCCGAGGCGCGGGAGCGATTCTCGATCGGCGAGGTGACACACCGCTGGACGAACGATGACTTCGACTCCGTCGACGGGCTCCCGCTCGTCGGGCCGGTGCTGCCGGGGCGTGACCGTGTGCTGGTCGCGACGGGGTTCGGCGCCTGGGGGATCAGCAACGGGCATGTCGCCGGCGACATCCTCGCCGGCGCGGTGCTCGGACGGCCGAGCGCGATCGGCGAGCTCTTCAGCACGACCCGGTTCACGCCGGGCGCCTCCTGGAAGAAGACGCTGGAGGAGGCGGTCGTCTCCGCGAAGTCGCTGGCCAACCGGGCCTGGCCCGGGCGCACGATCCACCTGGACGAGATCGCGCCCGGCGAGGCGGCGGTCGGGGAACTCAACGGCGAGCGGGCCGCGGTGAGCCGCGACCCGGACGGGACGCTGCAGGCCGTCTCCGCGATCTGCACGCACATGGGCTGCGTAGTCGGGTGGAACGGGGCGATGCGGACGTGGGACTGCCCGTGCCACGGGTCGTCGTTCTCGCGGGACGGGAAGCTCCTCCACGGCCCCGCCGTCCACGACCTCCCGGCGATCGACCTCGACCACTGAGGGCGCCGCCTCCAGCTGCAAGGCCCACACGGGCGGCGGCGGTAAGATCAGCTCTCGACGGCTCTCACGGACACCCTGATCGCTGACGGGACTGCATGGAGCACGGGCCGCGTCCTGCTCGGATCTCGCGTCGGGCCGCGCTGTGGCGCGGCCTGCGCGCCACGGCCGCGGCTGCGCTGGTGGCGCCGCTTGCGGCGTGCGAGGTCCTCGGCGCGGACGATCCGACCGAGGGCGGCCTGAGCGTCCTCGGGACGGCGACGCCGACGCCATCACCTACCGAGACCATTGTCCCGACTGCCTCGCCGGGCGCCTCCGCGACGGCGGAGGCCGTGCCAGCGTCGCCGCCCGAGGTCGCCCTCGATCCCACCGCCATCGGGCAGGGGGAGACGGCGCTCCTCACCGTGACGCAGCGCGGCGCCGTGGCCGGGAGCGCGCAACTCCTCGGACAGCGTGTCCCGCTGATCGCGGGCGCGGGCGACGCGCTGTGGTGCGTCGTGGGCGCGGGGCTGCTCGAGCCGCTGGGATCGGCGACGGCGGTGATCGTCACGCGGGACGCGCGCGGCACGGTGCTGGCGCAGGTGGACCACCCGTTCGAGGTCGTCGCGGTCGCGCGCCCGGTGGACTACCTCAACGCCAGCCCGGAGGTGACGGCGGTCCTGACGCCGGAGGCGGCTGAGATCGAGGCGGCGCTGCGGGCGTACGAGCAGTTCAACCTCTTCGAGGCGCGCCCGCGCTGGGACGGGACGATCCGGATTCCCGTCGACGAGTACGTCCTCACGACGGCGTTCGGTCAGGGGCGCTCGATCAACGGGGGGCCGGTGACGGGGCAGCACTCGGGCACGGACCTCGCGGCGCCCGCGGGGACGCCGATCCACGCGGCGGCGGCGGGACGGGTCGCGTGGGCGGGGGCGATGCCGATCCGGGGCAACTCGGTCCTCATCGACCACGGCGCCGGTGTGGTGACGGGCTACCACCACCTGCTGGAGTTCAGCGTGACGGTGGGCCAGATGGTCGAGGCCGGCGAGGAGATCGCGAAGATGGGCTCGACCGGCTTCTCGACCGGGCCGCACCTCCACTGGGAGATGACGATCTACGGCGTGAATGTCGACCCGATGACGTGGACGGCGCGCACGTTCGCGCCGGGCGGGGTGAACTCCCGCTAGGCCTCCACCGTTGTCGGGGTGCCTCGGGCGTACCGGGGAAGCGCGCGGACGGCGAGGATCAGCAGCGCGACGGCGACGACGAACGACACGACGAGGTCGATCATCAGCGTCCCCTGGCCGACGAATTCGCCGACGATGTCGAACAGGGCGAGGCCGACGAGCAGCCTCGGCGCCCACGGCGCCCAGCGCAGCAGGCCGGCGAGCGCGACGAGAAACAGCACGCCGACGATCCCGCCGGTGACGAGGAGGATCGGCCACGGCGGGACGACCTGCTCCCGGAGTTCGAAGCGGTCGAACGCGAAAGCCCAGGTGATGAAGGCGTGCTGGACCGCCTTCTCGATCGTGATCGCGACGAGGAGCCAGTCCGACAGGCAGCGGCCACGCATCTCGTTCCTCGCTCCTGCCCCTCGTCCTTCGACCGGGAGGACGGGGATTACCGCGTGACGACGAGGCAGCCCCAGTTGCCCTCCGTGCGGTAGTTCAGCTCGGAGAGGCCGGCGGCGGCAAGGGCCGATCGGACCTCGTCGGCGTCGCGGAGGATGAAGCCGCTGGCGACGAGGATGCCGCCGGGGGCGACGGCGCGCGCCAGCTCCGCGGCGAGCAGGCCGATGACGGTGGAGGAGATGTTCGCCAGGACGAGGTTGTAGCCCTCGGGGGCCCGGTCGGGCCGGCCGCTCCACGGCCAGCGGTCGCCCAGGGAGCCGGCGGCGAAGTCGATCGTGCCGGCGATGCCGTTGGTGGCGGCGTTCTCCTCGGCGACGCGGACCGTGTCCGGGTCGATGTCGATCGCGTGGACCTCACCGGCGCCGAGGATGCGGGCGGCGATGGCGAGGATGCCCGACCCCGCGCCGACGTCGAGGACGCGCTGGCCGTCCTCGACGCGCGCTTCGAGCGCGGCGAGGCAGAGGCGGGTCGTCTCGTGCTCGCCGGTGCCGAACGCGGCGCCCGGATCGAGGAGGACGGCGACCTCGCCCTCGGCGGGCTGGTACTCCTCCCACGAGGGGACGATGACGAGGCGTTCGCCGATGCGCTGACGGCGGTAGAACTTCTTCCACTCCTCCGCCCAGTCGACGGGTTCCGCCTCCGCGATCGTGAACGAGGTGAGCGTCCCGGCCAGCTCGAGGTCGGCGATGAGTGCGCGCACCTCGTCCTGCTCGGCGTCCTCGAACGGCTCGAGGAAGGTGGCGCGCACCGTCCACGGCTCGTCCATCAGCTCCTCGTAGGCGAAGTCGGCGTTGTCCTGCACGCGGATCGCCGGCTCGATGCTGATGCCGGTGGCACCGGCGCCGCTGAGGACGTCGGCGACCAGGTCGGCGTCGCGGGCGTCGACCCGCGCGACCGCCTCGTACCAGCGGTCGTCGGGTGTGGGCATGGGGACCTCGCGGCTGCGCCCGTGGGCGCGCTGGACGCTGGTGACGCGGCTAGGAGAAGGCGCTGCGGATGCGGTCGAAGACGGAGGGGTCGCTGTCGGGCACCTCGGGCGTGCCGAGGGTTTCGGCGAGCTTGCCGAGGAGCTCCTTCTGCGCCTTCGTCAGCTTCGTGGGCGTGACGACGTGCGTCCGCACGAGAAGGTCGCCACGGCCGTTGCCGCGGAGGTGGGGGACGCCCTTGTGGCGGATGACGTGGACCTCGCCGCTCTGGGTGCCGGGCTTGAGCTTCAGCTCGACCTCGTCGCCGTCGATGGTGGGGATCTTCGTCTCGGTGCCGAGGGCGGCCTGGGCGATGTTGAGCGGGAGGTCGTAGACGAGCTCGCTCTCCACGCGCTTGAAGACCTCGTGCGGGCGGATCTGCAGCTCGACGTAGAGGTTGCCGGGCGGGCCGCCGCGCGGGCCATGGTCGCCTTCGCCGGTGATGCGGATCTGGGAGCCGCTGTCCACGCCGGCGGGGATCTTCACGGCGCGCGTGACCTTCACGCGCGTCTGGCCCTGGCCCCGGCAGTTCTTGCAGGGGGTGTCCACGATCGAGCCCTCGCCGCGGCAGCGCGGGCAGGTGGTGACGTTCACAAACTGGCCGAAGAGGGACTGCTGGACGCGTCGCAGCTCGCCGCGGCCCTCGCACTCTGGGCAGGTCGGCTTCGCGGCGGCGCCCTCCTGGCCGGTGGCGCGGCAGTCCGGGCAGCGCTCGACGCGCTCGTAGGTGATCTCGTGCTCGATGCCACGGACGGCGTCCTCGAGGTCGAGCTGCACGGTCGCGTGGAGGTCGGCGCCCGGCTGCGGGCCGGCGCGACGCCCGGCCGTACCACGGAAGAACGCGTCGAAGATGTCGCCGAAGCCGCCGAAGCCCTCGTGGCCGGCGAAGCCCTGCGCGCCGCCCTGCCCGACGCCGGCGGCGCCGTAGCGGTCGTAGCGGGCGCGCTTCTCCGGGTCGGAGAGCACCTCGTAGGCGGCGTTGACCTGCTTGAACTTCGCCTCGGCGTCCGGGGCCTTGTTGCGGTCCGGGTGGTACTCCATGGCGAGTTTGCGGAACGCGCGCTTCACCTCATCGGGTGTCGCGTTCCGGTCGACGCCAAGGACGGAGTAGAGGTCGGCGCTGTCAGTGGTCATCGGGGATCCATCCTACCAGCGCCCTCCCGAATGACTGCCGCCCCGCACGTCCTGCGACGTGCGGGGCGGACCCGATTTCTGCCGAATCGCGTGCCGCGGATGCGGTCGCTAGACCTCGCGGAACTCGCCTTCGACGGTGTCCGGTTCGCCTTCGCCGGAGCCAGCGCTGCCGTTCTGGCCCCCACCGGGGCCGGACTCGCCGCCACCGCCGGGGGCGTTGGCGGCCTGCTGGGCGCCGTAGATCGCGGCGCCGACCTCCTGCATCGCGGCCGAGAGCGCTTCGGTCTTCGTGCGGATGGCCGCGGCGTCGTCACCGCCGAGGGCTTCGCGGAGCTCCTTGATGGCGGCCTCGACCTTCTCCTTCATCTCGCCGGTGACGACCTCCGCGTTCTCGCGGAGCATCTTCTCGGCGGAGTAGGCCAGCGAGTCGCCGGTGTTGCGGGCCTCGACGGCCTCGCGCTTGGCGGCGTCCTCGGCGGCGTGCTCCTCGGCGTCGCGCTGCAGCCGCTGCACTTCCTCGTCGCTCAGGCCGGAGGACGGCTGGATGGTGATGTGCTGCTGCTTGCCGGTCGCCTTGTCGGACGCGGAGACCTTCACCATGCCGTTCGCGTCGATGTCGAAGGTGACCTCCACCTGGGGGACGCCTCGGGGCGCGGGGAGGATGCCGTCCAGGATGAAGCGGGCGAGGGACTTGTTGTCGGCCGCCATCGGGCGCTCGCCCTGGAGGACGTGGATCTCGACGGAGGGCTGGTTGTCGGACGCGGTCGAGAAGGTCTGGGACGCACTCGTCGGGATCGTGGTGTTGCGCTCGATGAGCGCGGTCATCACGCCGCCCAGCGTCTCGATGCCCAGCGTCAGCGGGGTGACGTCCAGCAGGAGGACGTCCTTCACGTCACCCTTGAGCACGCCGGCCTGGATCGCGGCGCCGATGGCGACGACCTCGTCCGGGTTCACGCCCTTGTGCGGCTCCTTGCCGAAGAACTCCTGCACCTTCTGCTGCACGAGCGGCATGCGGGTCATGCCACCGACGAGGACGACCTCGTCGATGGCGGACGCCTGCAGGCCCGCGTCGGCGAGCGCCTTGCGGACGGGCTCGAGGGTGCGGTCCACGAGGCCGCCGACGAGCTGCTCGAGCTGGGCGCGGCTCATGGTGCGCACCAGGTGCTTCGGGCCGCTGGCGTCGGCCGTGATGAACGGGAGGTTGATCTCCGTCTGCTGCGCCGAGGAGAGCTCGATCTTCGCCTTCTCCGCCGCTTCCTTCAGCCGCTGGAGGGCGGTGCGGTCCTGCGCGAGGTCGATGCCGTTCTCGCGGCGGAACTCGTCCACCAGGTGGTTGATGATCGTGTCGTCGAAGTCGTCGCCGCCCAGGAAGGTGTCGCCGTTGGTGGCCTTCACCTGGAACGTGCCGTCGCCGAGCTCCAGGATGGAGATGTCGAAGGTGCCGCCGCCGAGGTCGTAGACGGCGATGACCTCCTCCTCCTTCTTATCGAGGCCGTAGGCGAGCGACGCGGCGGTCGGCTCGTTGATGATGCGGAGCACCTCGAGGCCAGCGATGCGGCCGGCGTCGCGGGTGGCCTGGCGCTGGGCGTCGTTGAAGTAGGCCGGGACGGTGATGACCGCCTCGGTGACGGACTCGCCCAGGTAGGCCTCGGCGTCCGCCTTCAGCTTCTGGAGGACCATCGCGGAGATCTCGGGCGGGGAGTAGTCCTTGCCGCCCATCTTCAGGCCGGCGTCGCCGTTCGGGCGCTTCACCACCTCGAAGCCGGCGACCTTCGCAAGGCGCTGGACTTCCTCTTCCTCGAAGCGGCGGCCCATCAGGCGCTTCGCGGAGTAGATCGTGTTCTCGGGGTTGGTGACGGCCTGCCGCTTCGCGACGGTCCCGACGAGGCGCTCACCGTTCTTGGCGATCGCCACCATCGAGGGCGTCGTGCGGTTGCCCTCGGCGTTCGGGATGACGCGCGGCTCGCCGCCTTCCATGACGGCGACGCAGGAGTTCGTCGTCCCCAGGTCGATGCCGATGACCTTGCCCATGGTGTGCTCTCTTCCTCGCCGCTCCCGCGGCAGTCGACTTCAGTTCGTGCGTCCGACGCTCCGCGTCGGGCGGCGGCTAGCTCGCGTCCCCGGCGGGGGCGGCGCCTTCGCCGTTGCCGACCATCACCATGGCCGGCCGGATGACACGGTCGCGCAGGGTGTACCCGCGCTGCAGGAGGTGGACGACGACGCCCTCGGGGCCGGGCGCTGCGCCCACGGCTTCGTGCTTGTTCGGATCGAAGGGCTGGCCCAGCGCGTGGATTTCCTCGACCCCGTGCTGGTCCAGCACGGTCTTGAACTTCTGGGCGACGAGGCGGACGCCTTCGAGCCAGGCGGCTTCGCCGCCGCCCTCGCCGCTGCCCTCGCCGCTGCCCTCGCCGCTGCCCTCGCCGCCGCTGGTCCCACCGTCACCGCCCTGGGTGCTCGCGCCGGCCTCGGCGGCCTCGATGGCGCGGAGGAGGTCGTCCAGCACGGGGAGGAAGCCCCGCACCGCGTCCGTGAGGGCGGCGCGGCCGACCTCGAACCGCTGCTCCTGCGAACGGCGCTCGAGGTTGGCGTAGTCAGCGCGGGCGCGCGCGTACGCGGACTGGGCCTCCTCCAGCTGCGCGCGGAGGGCGGCGAGGTCGTCCCCGTGGAGCTCCGCGCGCTCGGCGTCCTCGCCGGCGTTGGTCAGCGCCTCGTCCGTCGAGTTGGTCGCTTCGGTCATAGGTCCAGCCTTACGGTCGGCAGCGCTTCGCGGGCCGGCCTCGAGGGCCGGACGGCGACGGCGCCGCGTCGTCGATTCGTGTGCGTCAGCGGTCCTGGCGCACGTCGTGGAGGAGCTGGCTCATCAGCGACGCCACGTAGCGCACGCGCGGGATTGTCCGCTGGTACGCCATGCGCGTGGGGCCGATGACGGCCACCGCGCCGCTCGCGTCGGTCTCGCCGTAGCGGGCGACGACCATGCTCCAGTCCCGCATGCCGGTGTCCGCGTTCTCAGCGCCGATCACCACGCGCATCGAGCCGAGCTGCGCGGCGGGCAGCTGGCCCTCCACGGCCGGTTCGAGCAGCGCGCGCAGGCGGTAGGCCTGCAACTGGCCGACGGCCTCGAGGAGGCGGTCGACATCCGAGAACTCGGGCTGCCGGAGGGCGTTGCTGAGGCCCTCCACGAACGTCTCTTCAGCGATGCGCTGCTCCCGGAGGATGTCCGCGAGGATCTCCGCGACGCCGACGTCGTCCGGGTCGACCAGGTCGGCGATCGTCGCGGCGATGCCCTGCGCATCCTTCCCGCCCAGCATCTGGTTCAGGCGCCGGGCGCGATCGTTCAGGAATTCCTGCGAGGACGGCTCGGCGAGCGGGATGATCCGCTGGCGCACGCGCCCGTCGTCCATGACGGCGACGAGGAGCGCGGCCTCGCGGCTCAGCTCGACGAGCTGGGCGTTTCGCAGATGTGCGCTCGTCGTGCGGGGCCGGGTCACCACGGCCACGTTGCCGACGAGGGTGGAGAGGATGGTGGCCGTCAGGCTGAGCCAGTCGTCCAGGTCGCCGGCCACCTGGTGGAGCTGGTGCTCCACGGTGCGGCGCTCCTCGATCCCGATCGGCTCCTCTGCCATCAATGCTTCGACGTAGAAGCGGTAGCCACGATCGGACGGTACGCGTCCGGCGGACGTGTACGGGTGGGTGACGTACCCCTCCGCCTCCAGCCGGGCGAGCTCGTTCCGGATGGTGGCGGTCGAGACCTCCAGCCGCCGTCGGTCGACGAGCGCCTTGGAGCTGACGGGTTCCGCCGTCTGGACGTACTCGTCGACGACCATGCTCAGGATCGCCGCCTGACGTTCGGTGAGCACCGCTCGAACCTCCATTAGCACTCTCAGCCTGAGACTGCTAACCGCTGAGTCGATTGTACGGAGGCACCCCGGGGCGGGTCAACGGAGACGGCCTGTCACGGGGTGTCGATGTCGTATCCGGATGGGGCGCTGACTGACCGCGGGGTTGGCAGGGCGCACTACCATCCGCGCGGGAAGTTACCCGCGCCGCGTCCGCGCGCGGGGCAGTGGCGAGGGGAAGAGACATGACACTCGACGGGCAAGTGGCGCTGGTCGCCGGCGCGAGCCGCGGCATCGGCGCCGATATCGCGAAGTACCTCGCGCGGGCCGGGGCGAAGGTCGCCGTCTGCGCGCGCACCGAGGAGGTGAAGGACCCGCGGCTGCCGGGGACCATCCACTCGGTGACGCAGGAGATCAAGGACGAGGGCGGTGACGCCGTCGCGATCGTGCTCAACATGCGCGACGCGCAGAGCATCAAGGACGCCGTGGCGAAGGTCGTCGACCACTTCGGGCGGCTGGACATCCTGGTGAACAACGCGGCGATCTTCGTCCCGGGCAACCTCGAGACGGTGAAGGAGAACCACATCGACCTCTCGCTGGAGGTCAACGTGCGCTCGTACATCCTGACGATGCGCGAGGTGGTCCCGCACATGCGGAAGGCGGGCGGCGGCCACATCCTCAACATCTCGTCGCGCGGCGCGATCCCGCTGGGCCCCGGTCCCTACACGGACGAGCAGAAGAAGCGCGGCGGCGACATCTTCTACGGCGGCGAGAAGTCGATGCTGGAGCACTTCTCGCAGCGCATGGCGGCGATGTACCAGGACGAGGGCATCTCCGTGAACGTGCTGTCGCCGGAGGGCCGCGTCGCGACCGCCGGCAACATGTTCGCCTCGAACGACCGGGACAACCCGGACACGAACTTCGAGACGGCCGACGACATGGGCCAGGCCGCGGTCTGGATCTGCGAGCAGCCCGCGGACCAGTACACGGGCCAGTCGGCGTACGACAAGGACCTGCTGACCAAGGCCGGGATCGAGCTCAAGGGCCCGTTCCACTAGGGCTCCCGCAGGTCTCACGGGGACCGAGATCGAACGAGGCGCCCGCGAGGGCGCCTCGTTTCGTTCAGCTGGGCCGAGCGGCTACTTCGTGAGGGCGACGCTCCAGGTCTTGCCCTCGTCGGTCTCGTCCACGCGGACGATGCCCTGGCCGACCATGCGGGCGAGGTGGGCGCGCACCTGGCCGGCGGCGGCGCGGCGGAGGCCCTTCTGGATCTCCGGGTAGAGCGCGCGTCGGATCTGGCGGTCGGTCGTGTAGCCGTGGTCGATGAGGTCGATGATCTGCCGGTCGCGGGTCGCGCGGTGGTCGATCAGCTCCTTGATCTTGGCGTCGGTCGCGGTGACGACGGGGCCGTGGCCGGGGGCGAAGAGCTTCGACTGCAGGTCGCGCATCCGCAGCAGCGAGTCGAGGTACGCCTGCATGTCGCCGTGGGGCGGCGGGCCGATGGCGCTCGATCCAACGCCGAGGACGTTGTCGCCGGTGAACAGCGTCAGCGTCTCCTCGACGAAGTAGCAGTTGTGGCCGGCGGTGTGGCCGGGCGTGTGCACCGCGCGGACCGTGAGGCCGCCGACCTTGAACGTCTCGCCGTCCGCGAGCGGGACGTCGATCGGTGTGTTCAGGGCTTCCTCGCGCCAGACGGCGGCGCGCTCCTGTAGCTCCTGGTCGTCCGGGAGGTCGTCGTTGCCGGTCTGCTTCGGGTCGACCGGGGTGTGGAGGAGCGCCTCGTCGATCGGGTTGATCGCGGTGTTGGCGTGGAGGAGGTCGCGCAGCTTGCGGCCGCCGGAGGTGTGGTCGAAGTGGTGATGGGTGAAGGCGATGGTGCCGACCTTGAAGTTCGAGCCGTCGCCCTCGAAGAACTTGCGGCGGGCGTCGATGGAGAGGTCGTCACCGAAGCCGGCGTCGATGAGGGCGGCCTCGTTGCCGTCGTGGAGGAGCCAGACGTTCGAGGTGGGGAAGGTGCGGGAGAACTGCCGGACGGTGACGACGTGCTGAAGCAGGTTGTCGTTGATCGGCCGCGCGAAGGTCTCGACCTTCGGCTCGTTGTCCTCGGTGTTCTCCACCTTTGCCCGGCCGCCCTTCTTGCTCCCCTTGACGACCGCGGCGGCGGCCTTCGAGGCGGTCTTGCTCGCCTTCTCAGCGGCCTTCTTCGAGGCCTTCGAGATGACCTTGCGGGCGTCCGACTTCTTGGCCATGGCGCGCGCTCCTCGGGTGCGTCAACGGTCGGGGACAGTCGGGGGATGGTAGCGCGCGGCGCGGTCCGCCGGGGGACGGGTGAGGCAGGAGCTAGCTCTCGGCCCAGAGGACGTCGCCGTGGAGGTCGGGATCGTGGTCCTTGGCGGCGAAGACCTCGTACTCAGCGCGGGAGGCGGCGATGGTCGTGCCGGGGCCGTGGCCGGGGAGGACGACCGTGTCCGGGTCCAGGGTGTGGAGGCGGGTGACGATCGACTCGATCTCCGTCTCGAGGTCCTCGTGGGTGCGGGTGCGGCCGGGGCCGCCGGGGAAGAGCGTGTCGCCCGTGAGCACGGCCTTGCCGACGAGGAGGCAGATCGATCCGGGGGTGTGGCCGGGCGTGGCGATCACCTGCACCTGGGCGTCGCCGACGCTGAACGTCTCGCCGTCGTCGAGGGGGCGCGCGTTCCAGGCGGGTTCCAGGTTCGCCTCGTCCGCGCCGACGAATACCGGGGCATCGGTCACGGTGCCGAGCACCTCGAAGCCGAGCCAGTGGTCGAAGTGGGAGTGCGTGACGACGGTGCGCTCGACCGGGGCGCCACCGAGGGCGTTGATGACGGCCTCGATCCCCTCGGGGGCGTCGACGATGGTGACGGGGCCGCTGGAGGTGGGGCGCAGCACGTAGCAGTTGTTCCCCATCCGCCCGAGGCCGAGATAGGCCTCCACGATGACGTCCTGGTCCTGGTAGGCGATCTCGGGCATGGGGTGTCCTCTCGTCTGCCGCTCAAGCCTAGCGCGTCCCGGTGGCCGATCCGTCGAGCGGGCGGGAGCCCAGCCCGCAGCGGGGACCCTCCACCCAGGCGAGGCCGTCGGCGGCGAGGGCGTCGAGGAGGGCGCGGACGCGGCGGCGCTCGTCGCCGGGCTGCACGCGGCGCATGAGGGCGGCGATGGTCGTCGCGTGGCCGGTGGCGGCGGGGAGATCGCGGAGGACCTGCAGGATGCGGCCGCGCCACATGCGGTCGGAGCCGTGCCACGCGCCCTGGGCGCGGACGGGCTCGGCGGTCTCGCCCGCGGCGAAGCGGGGACGGGCGGCGCAGAGGCCGGCGACGACGCAGTCCTCGCAGCGGGGGCGCGGGAGGCAGACGCGGGCGCCGTAGTCCATGAGCGCGGGGTTCCAGCGCGCGCCCTCGCCGCGCGGGAGGAGGCGCTCCGCGAGCGCGGCGATCACGCCGGGCGGCGTCTCCTTCGCCGGCTGGAGGTCGCCCGCGACGACGCGCCCGAGGACGCGCACGATGTTCGTGTCCACCGCGGCGGCGTCGTCGCCGAAGCCGAAGGTCTGGATGATCGCGGCGGTGAACGGCCCGACCCCGGGCAGCGCGAGGATCGCGTCGCGGTCGCGGGGGAGTGCCCCGCCGTGGTGCTCGACGCAGACGCGGGCGGCCTCGTGCAGGTTCGCCGCACGCCGGGGATAGCCGGCGCGGCCCCACACCCGGAGCACCTCGGCGCGGTCGGCGGCGGCGAGGTCGGCGAGGGTGGGGAAGGCGGCCATCCAGCGGTCGTAGATCTCGAGGACGCGCGACATCTGCGTCTGCTGCGCGGCGACGGCGGCGACCATCGCGGCGTAGGGGTCGGCGGCGGTGCGCCAGGGGAAGGGCTGCTCGTGCTCGTCGTACCAGGCGAGGAGGCGGCGCTGGAGCGCCCTCGCGCGCGCCGGGGGGACGTCGTTCATGTAGATTGACAAGTCAATATTGGATAGCTACACTGTAGCTAAGTTGTTCCGGTGGTGAAGGGCTTTCAAGGAGGTGCGTGGTGGTCAGTATCCGTGAGGTGATCTCGCTCGACGTAACAGGGCTGGCTGACCCGGATCGGCTTCGTCTCATCAGCGAAATCAAACGGATGGTATCGGCTTATGGCGGATATGTCGAAGACGAGGCGAGCGTGCTTGGTTGGACATCTCGGACCCTTGCGGAGGCCCTCACGCGCCTCGAACGTGAGAATGGGTGGGTTCAGGCCGACGTGATCAGGCAGGCGCTGGCGAATGGAGGAATAGTCACTCGGGCCCAGGTCTATAAGATCGGCGGTTACCCGAAGTCGCGGCAGTTGCGTGGGTTCACTCGCCCGGTCGACCGGGTCGTGACGGCGATGCAGGAGGAAGGTCTCGTTCCGCGGGATGCGGCTGATCTGATCCAAACGATGTACACGAGCGGTCCGGTGGCTGATGGCTTCCGGGTGCCGTCTGAGCTCGCCGCGCTCCTTGACGAGTGACAGGGCGGGACGTTCGGGTCGCCGGCATGGGACGAGGGTACCCGCACGGTCTGTATGTCGCGCCGGGGCGGTGGGGTACGATGTCCGGAACGCGCCCGAGGGGCTCAGCGGCGCGACCCGAACCGTCAGGCGGCGGCGACCCGAGGGGCTTCCCCTGCTCCCCAGGGTCCACGGACTCGGACAGGTATGCAGGTAGACGCGCTCTCGGCGCCCACGGTCCACACGCTCGATAACGGGCTGCGGGTGGCCGTCACGCCGATGCCGTACGCGCGCTCCGTCTCGATCTCGATCTACGTCGGCGCCGGCTCTCGCTACGAGGCGACGACGGAGGAGGCCGGGCTCTCGCACTTCCTCGAGCACCTGTGCTTCAAGGGCACCGGGCGGCGGCCGAAGCCGCTGCAGATCTCGATGGAGATCGACGCCATCGGCGGGAACATGAACGCGGCGACGAACCGCGAGCTGACCGTCTACTACGCCAAGGTCACACCCGAGTACGTCACGCAGGCCGTGGACCTGATGGCTGACCTGCTGCGGAACTCCGTCCTGATCGACGAGGAGGTCGAGCGCGAGCGCGGGGTGATCCTCGAGGAGCTCGCCGCCGTCGACGACTCGCCGAGCGAGCAGGTGGGTGTGGTGCTGGACGAGATGCTGTGGCCGGGGCAGCCGCACGGCCGCGACATCGCCGGCACCGAGGCGTCCGTGACGGCGATGCCGAACGAACGCATCCGCGAGTACTACCACCGACAGTACGTCCCGAACGCGACCGTGGTGTCGCTGGCCGGGGCGATCGACGTCGCCGAGGCGCTCGACCTGGTGCGCCGCCACTTCGCGGACTGGGAGCCGGGTGAGCCGCTCGCGCTGGTGCCGCATCACGACGAGCCGCGTGGGCCGCTGGTGCACACCATCGAGAAGGACCTGGAGCAGATCCACGTCTCGCTCGGCATGCGCGCGGTTTCGATGCACGACGACGCGCGCTTCGCGCTTGACCTGCTCTCGATCGTGCTCGGCGAGGGGATGTCCTCGCGGCTCTTCTCGCGGCTGCGGGAGGACCTCGGGCTCTGCTACGACATCCACTCGTACATGGCGACGCTGACGGACACCGGCATGTTCGGCGTCTACTCGGGCGTGGACCCGGAGCGCATCCTGCAGGCGGTGACGGAGATGGGGCGCGAGCTGCGCAAGGCGCAGGCGCCGATCCTCCTCGACGAGCTGGAGCGCGCGAAGGCGGTGGCGCGGTCGCGGACGCAGCTGCGCATGGAGGACACCCGCGCGGTCTCCGCCCTCTACGGCTCGCAGCTGATCCTCGGCATCCCGCTGCGGACGCCGGAGGAGGCGCTCGCGCGCTCCGCGGCCGTCACGCTGGACGAGGTCACGGACGTCGCGCGGCGCGTGATCGTCCCCGAGGCGTGGCATCTCGCTGCCGTCGGGCCGGTCGATGCCGCGGACCTCGAGCACGCGCTCGGGTGCTCCGCGTGAGCCTCGACGCCAGCGAGACGAGCGAGGCGACGCTGCTCGACTCCGCGCGCGAGACGCCTGAGGCGCCTGAGCGGTTCGAGCCAACGCCGCTCCGCGCCGGCGAGGCGCGGGACGACTCCGCGCTGCTCGCGCCGGCGACCTGGCTGCTGCTGGTCGTGCGCCGCCGCGAGGACGGGCGCTACCTCCTCGTGCGCCGGGACGAGTCCGCCCCGACGATGCTCTCGACCTGGCCCCCGCATCCCGACGAGGGACTGGAGGCCGGGGTGGCCTCGCTGTTGCGGACGCACCTTCGCGTCACCGTGGCGTCACCGCCGCGCGTCTCAGAGACGAAGCGGCCGGCGCGCATGGGGCACCCGTACACGGGCGGGCCGACGATGGGCCTCCTCCGCGCGGTCGCGGTCGAGGTGACCGGGGAGCCGGAGGCGGACGCGCTGTTCGCGGGGTGCGAGGCGCTCTCGGCGGGCGAGGCGGAGGCGGCGCTCGCGACGGACCTCGAACGCGCTATCTTCCGCGACGGCGTCGCGCTGCTCGACTGATCCACCTCCTTCGTGGTTCGGCACCCCTCGCGTCGCGCAGCGGCGGGAGGAGCCGGCATGGTCGAGATTCACTGGCGCAGCGAGGGTGTCGTGTCGGACGGCGTCCGTGAGCGCGAGTTCGAGATCGTGGGCGAGCGCGACACGATCACCGGCGTGATGTGGTCGCCCGAGGGCGGCATCGCGCCGGGGTCGCCGCTGGTCCTGATCGGGCACGGCGGCGGCGGGCACAAGAAGGCGCCCTCGATCGTCCCCACCGGGCGCGGGTTCGTGACGGAGCACGGCATCCCGGCCGTCGCGATCGACGCGCCGGGCCATGGCGAGCGCGGGGGCGTGGGTGGCCGCTCCCCCGAGTACTACGCGCTGTGGGCGGACGCCGAGGTGATGACTGACCACGCCAACGCTGACTGGTCGCTCGTGCTCACGTCGCTCCTCGAGACGGGGTGGTTCGACGCCGAGCGGGTCGGCTGGTCGGGGATGTCGATGGGATCGCTCATCGGCGTGCCGTACGTGGCGTCCGAGCCGCGGATCAAGGTGGCGGCGCTCGGCCTCTGCGGCGTCGCCGGTTCGACGCCCTCGCGGAGCAGCATCGGCGGGCTGCTCGTCAACCGCGCGCCGCTCGTGCGCTGTCCGGTGGTGTTCATCATGCAGTGGAACGACGAGCGCTTCACGCGGGAGGGGTCGCTCGCGCTGTTCGACCTCTTCGGGACGCGGGACAAGCGGCTCCTCTCCTACCTCGGCGCGCACGCAGAGATGCCGGAGGAGGGCCGCCGGGCCGGCCGCGCCTTCGTCGCGGAGCGCCTCGCCGCGATGTAGTCGGCCGGGTGGGGGCGGGCCTCCGAGCTGACGCACGGGCACGGCGCACACGGAGCGATCGCGCCGTTGTAAGGTCGATCCAGTGGCAAGAAGGGTGTGTCGTGAGCCGTGCGCCCCTGACGGAGCAACCCTCCCCGAGGACCGAACCGCGACCCGGCAGCGTGACCCGGCTCGAAGCGTTCGAGCGACAGACCGACCTGCCGATGCTCGTGCTGAGCGGCGTGTTCCTCGTCCTGATCGTCCTGCCGTGGGTCTGGCCCGGTGCCGCCGAGCACGAGCGGCTGCTGCTGTCGCTCGAGTGGATCATCTGGGGCGTCTTCGCGGCTGAGTTCGGGGTGCGCGTCGCCCTCGCGCCGCGCCGCCTCCGTTACGTGGCCGCCCACTGGTACGACCTCGCGATCGTCGTCCTGCCGTTCCTGCGCCCGCTCCGGCTCGCGCGCGGACTGAAGGCGGTCGCGCTCCTGGTGCGGTTCGTCGGGACGTGGCGGCGGGCACTGCTGCCGCGCGGCGCGCACCACGTCGCGCTCCTCGCGGGCGGGTCGATCGCGGCGGCCGCCGTCGGCGCCTGGCGCGCCGAGCGGACGGCCGAGGGCTCGTCGATCGCCGACCTCGCGGACGCGCTGTGGTGGGCGGTGACGACGGTGACGACGGTCGGATACGGCGACACGTTCCCCACCACCCCGGCGGGGCGCGGCATCGGCGTGATGCTGATGATCGTCGGCATCGCCCTCTTCGGCGTGATCACGGCGAACGTCGCGGCGTACTTCGTCCACGAGGACGACGCCGCACACGACTCCGAGGTGCTCGCCGCGCTCCGCCGGATCGAGGAGCGCCTCGATCGCCTGGAGGCACGCCGCGCCCCCGACGGGGACGCGTAGCGGCGGCTCGCGCCGCGCTGCCCTCGTCGCTGTCGGCTACCCCGCGTCGGTGCGGCTCGGGCCCGGGACGGGGGGGCGGTGGACATCGCGCCGCGCGGGGTCGTCGTGCTCCAGTCGCGCCGGGTGGTCTTCCGTCTGCCCGGAACTCACGATGCGCTGGTCCGGGTCGCCCGCCTGGTCCGACTGCTCGGACTTCGCGGACTCGACGCCGGCGAGCGGATCCACGTCCGTTTCGCCGTCCTTCTGGACGTCGCGCTGGCCCCGGATCTCGGCCGTGTCGGCGTCGGCGTCCGCGGGGACATCGAGGTGATCCTCCACCCGGTGCGCGAGGTATGCGTCCTGGGTGAGGAAGCTCCTCCCATGCTCCGCGCAGTGATAGCCCTCGTCACGATGCCCGCCATGATGGTCGGGCATCGCTACGCTCCCCCGCCGCGACGCTCATCGGTGTGCGGGACGCCCTCGGCGCCGGTCTGGGCGTTGCCCTGGAGTGCGTCCTCGACCTCGGCGCGGGGGTGCTCGGCGGCGCGGTGCTCGCGGTAGCGCTCGGCGTCCTCGAAGCGCATGCCGCAGTCCGGGCACTGGTGGTTCTCAGCCATGGCGGCCTCCTTGTCCTGCGGGCAGGCCCTGTCTGTGGGCTGCCTGCACCAGAGTCCCGCGGCACGGGTTGCAGAGACGTGGCCATGCCCCGGGTTCGGTCGTCAGTCCCGAGACGACGGCTCGCCGCCTGGGGGGCCATCTCCGCCGAGCAGGGCCTCGCGGGCGACGCGGGCCGCGTGGGCGGCGGTCTCATCGACCGGCGTGGGCGGAGCCTCGACGGGGCGTCCGAGGGACGGGTGGTCAGCGAGGCCGCACCGGTGGGTGGCGGCGTCGGTCATCGACGCGCCACAGCGCTCGCACTCCAGGGGATTGGGTATGGCCATGGTGCTGTCCGTCGTGCGCGCCGGCCCGCCTCGCCACCGTAAGGCGCGGCGCTTGCAGGGACGTGGCGAGGGGCGGCGGGGACGGCGGGATGCGCGACAGACGGCGGCCGTTGTCCAGGCCAGTCGACGGATGGGCGAGCGCGGGCGGCCAGCGCGGGGCGGCTAGCGCGGGAGCCAGCGCACGACGGGCTGCTTGCCCCCATGGTCCTCGATGCGTCGGACGCGGCCTTCGACCTCCACGAGCCGGAGGTGGGAGAGCGTCTCGCCGATCGCGGAGCGGCGCTTCCAGATCGAGAACGTCTCCCAGGGCCGGTTCCACGTGACGCGCGAGGCGATCTCATAGGCCGTCGCGCCGTCCGCGCCCTCGCCGATGCCGGCGATGACCTCGTCTGCGCGGTGGCGGTGGTGCTCGATGATGTCGTGGCAGCGCGCCGGCAGGTCCGCGATCAGCTCCTCGTGCGCGGGGAGCGCGAGGCGCGTGTCCAGGGCGGCGGTCTTCCGCAGCGAGTCGAGGAACTCCGCGAGCGGGTCGCGCCCCTGCTCCTCGTCCTCGGCGTGGTAGGAGACGTTGGGGGTGATGCGGGAGAGCACGTGGTCGCCGGTGAAGGTGAGCCGCTCGTCCGGGATGTGGATGCAGAGGTGGCCGGGCGTGTGGCCGGGGGTCCACTGGGAGACGAGCGTCCAGCCGTCGAACGCGATCTCCTCGCCGTCGTCCACGAGCCGCGCCGGCTCGATGCGGCGCATCTCCCACTGGCGCTGCTCGGTCTCGCGGGCGGTGTCCTGGGAGCGCTCGTGGCGCTGCGCCCGCTCGCGCTCCCGCCGCTCGCGGCGTTCCTCCTCCGCGCGGTCGAGGTCGGTCGGGTCGAAGCCGTGGCGCAGCCCCCAGCTCCGCATCTCCGCCTCCCAGTGCGCGTGGCCGCGGTCCATGCCGGCGTAGATCGCCGCGTCCGCGCGGTGCATCACCAGCTCCAGGTCGGGGTTCTGCTCCTTCAGCCAGCCGGCCATCCCCACGTGGTCCGGGTGGAAGTGGGAGACGATGAGGCGCTCGACGTCGGCGGGCCGGCGGTCGAGCGCCGCGAGCTGCGCGGTGAGCGCGCGGGTGGCGTCGGCGGTCCCGTAGCCGGCGTCGAAGAGGGTGACGCCGCCGCCGCGCGCGGGGGGCGCGACGAAGGCGTAGGGCATCACCCACGGCAGGGCGGCGGAGGTCATCGGAGTGCGGAGGCGATAGAGCGCGCCGCGCGCGCCGGCGGCCGCGACGATTGCCTCGGGCGGCGGGGGCGTCTCGGACGGCGGGGGCGCCTCGGGCAGCGGGGGCGCCTCGGCGCGTGCGGCGTCGCTGGTGTCCGATGAGGTCATGCGTGCTCCGCGCGAGTGGTCACCCGTCCGGCCGCGCTGCCACTGGTGGGCGCCGGTGACTGGATGCCACCGGGAGGTGATAGCACGGGCGGGGTGAGGGCGTCGAACCCACGGCGGCCCACGGCGATTCGGGGAGGCGAAGGGGCCACCCGCATGGGTGGCCCCTGGATGTCCTGCCGGGGACGGTGGGGCTAGAAGCCCATCATGTCGTCCATGCCGCCCGCGTGGGCGGCGGCCGGGTTGCCCTTCTCCGGGATCTCGCCGACGGCGGCCTCGGTGGTGAGCATGAGCGCCGCCACGGAGACGGCGTTCTCGAGCGCCACGCGGGAGACCTTCACCGGGTCCAGGATGCCGAGCTCGAACATGTCGCCCATGCGCTCTTCGCCGGCGTCGTAGCCGATGTTCGGCGCCTTGGCGTCGCGCACCTCCTCGACGATGACGGACGGCTCACGGCCGGCATTGTCGACGATCTGGCGGAGCGGGAAGGCCAGCGCGTGCCGGACGAGCATCGCGCCGGTGCGCTCGTCGCCCATCGGCATCGAGGCGATGAGGTCGTCGAGCGTCTTCTGGAGGCGGATGTAGGCGACGCCGCCGCCGGCGACGACGCCTTCCTCGACGGCCGCGCGGGTGGCGGAGAGGGCGTCCTCCAGACGGAACTTCTTCTCGCGGACTTCGATCTCGGTGGCGCCGCCGGCCTTGATGACGGCCACGCCGCCGGCCAGCTTGGCGAGGCGCTCCTGGAGCTTCTCGCGGTCGAAGTCTGAGCCGGTGTCCTGGATCTGGGCGCGGAGCTGGCGGATGCGGTTCTGGATCGCCTCGTCGGAGCCGGCGCCCTCGACGATCGTCGTGCGGTTCTTGTCCGAGACGACGCGGTGGGCGTGGCCGAGGTCGGCGAGCTGGGTGTCCTCCAGCTTGCGGCCCATGTCGTTGGTGATGAACGTGCCGCCGGTGAGGACGGCGAGGTCCTCCAGGATCGCCTTGCGGCGGTCGCCGAAGGACGGGGCCTTGATGAACAGCGGGTTCATCGTGCCGCGCATCTTGTTGACGATCATCGCGGAGAGCGCCTCGCCCGTGAGGTCCGAGCAGATCACGACGAGGTTCTTCGAGACCTGGAGCACCTTCTCGAGGAGCGGCAGGATCGTGCGGATGTCGTTGATCGTGTAGTCGGTGATCAGGATGTACGGGTCGTCCAGGACCGCCTCGTTGCGGTCCGGGATGGTCACGAAGTACGGCGAGATCCAGCCGTTGTCGACCTGGAGGCCGTCCACGATCTCGACCTCGTCGTCGAGGCCGCGGCCGTCCTCGATGGTGATGACGCCGTCCTTGCCGACCTGCTCCATGACGTCGGCGATGAGGTCGCCGATGCGGCGGTCGTTCGCGGAGATCGCGGCGACGGCGGCGATGGTCTTCTTGTCCTCGACGGGGACGGCCATCGCGCGCAGGGCCGGGAGCGCGGCGTGGAGGGCCTGCTCCATGCCCTTGCGGAGGTACATCGCGTTCGCGCCGGCGGCGATGTTGCGGATGCCCTCGTGGAAGAGCGCCTGGGCGAGGACGGTGGCGGTGGTGGTGCCGTCGCCGGCGACGTCGTTGGTGCGGATCGCGACCTGCTTGACGAGCTGCGCCCCCATGTTGTGGAAGCGGTCCTTCAGGTCGATCTCGCGGGCGACGGTGACGCCGTCCTTGGTGATGACGGCGGGGCCGTAGTTCTTGTCCAGCACGACGTTGCGGCCGCGGGGGCCGAGCGTCACGCGGACGGCGTTGGCCAGGATGTCCACGCCGTGACGGAGTTCACGGCGGGCGTCTTCATCGAACCGGAGCCGCTTCGCGGGCATGGCTCAGTCCCTTCGGCTGTCCGCCCCGGCCCGGAAGCGTCCGGTGGCGTGGGGGGCGGGGTGGATTCGACGTGCCGCACCGGAGGGGTGGTGCGGCACGCCGGCGGTCAGTGGGGCCGGCGGCGGGCCGGCGACGGACGGGCGCGACGAGCCTGCGGGGAGGCTACTTCTTGCCCTTCTTGGCGGGAGCGGCGGCCTCGTCCAGCTTCGCGAGGACGTCCTGGAAGCGGATGATGATGTACTCGGTGCCGTCCACGGTGACTTCCTGGCCGGTGTACTTCTGGTACAGGATGCGGTCGCCCGAGGCGAGGTCGATGGTGTCGAGATCGCCCTTGTCGTTGCGCTTGCCGGGGCCGACGGCGACGACGTGGCCGTGCTGCGGCTTCTCCTTGGCGGAGTCCGGGATGACGAGGCCGGAGGCGGAGATCTCCTCCTGCTCCACCGGGCTGAGGACGATGTGGTCGGTCATCGGGACAACGTTCGTGGCCAAGGCACCAGTCTCCTTCTACAGCGTTCGGCCCCGGATCCGGCGTCCGCGCCGGCGTCCCGCGGGACGTCCGGTTCGGACCCTCGCGCGCTCCGGGAGTTCGCGCTCGTCCAGCCGTGTCGATGTGCGGTGCGCGGGTCGCGCGTCCGTGGCGACCGCTGAGCGGCGGCGCGATGCCGTCCGCAGCGAGCCGAAGATGCGTTCCCCGTCGCAGAGACCGCCTCGCGGCGGCCTCCGGGCGGGATGTTAGCACTCACCCCATGAGAGTGCTAGCCCCCGCCGGCAGTTCCTCGAGAACTCTCCGTCGCCCCGCCGTCACCCGGCTGGGCCTGAACCGACCCCGCCCGCGGTGGGGCCGCGGGGGGCGGCAGGTCGTGATCGCAGGGTGTGATGGCAGGGTGTGACGGCAGGGTGTGACGGCAGGGTGCGATGGCAGGGTGACGGGCAGGGTGTGACAGATGCGCCTCCGGCGTGCGGGGCGGATCCCCCATGCTTCCACGCATGTATGCCCGCGCCCCGAGAGCCCTCGCGGCGACGCCCGTCCCCGGTGCGGCGCGCCCGCCGGACGCGCCCGAGCGTCCCACCCTCCGCGAGCGTCCCGCCCTCCGGGAGCGTCCCGAGACGTACGTCGCCGGGGACCCGGCCCCCTTCCCCGAGTCAACGCTCACGGCGCTGTGGCTGCTCGGGCGCGTCCCGGGCGGGGCGCTGCCGTGGCCGCTCCTGCACGCCGGGCGCGCGGGGCGTGGGCCCGGCCCGGACGTGCGCGACGCGACCTTCCTCGGACCGTCCGGCGCCACGCTCGCCGGGGACGTGGAGGTGCACCTCCGCGCCACCGACTTCGCCCGCCACGGCCACGCGGAGGACCCGGGGTACGCGGGCGTGGTGCTGCACCTCTGCTGGGAGGACGACCGCGCGGCGCCGGGCACGCCGACGCCGCTGCCCGGCGGCGGCGCTGCGCCGACCGTGGCGTTACGTGGGGTGCTCACCGCCCGCGACGTCGAGCGGCTGGTCACCCTCGGGCCGGACGTGGCGACGACGGCGCCGCCCTGTGCGGACACCGGGCGCGAGGAGGGGCACGGGGCCGCGGAGTCCGTGGTGGACGCGGTGCGCGCCGAGGGCCGGCGGCGACTGGCGGAGCGGACGTGGCGCGCCTGGCGGCTCGCGGACCGTTACGGCTTCGACGGCGCGTTCACGATGCTCCTCGACCGGGCGCTCGCTTCGACGGCGGGACGCGTGCACGAGTCCGAGGAGCGGCGGGCCACCCTGTCGGCGGCGATCCTCGCGGCGCTGGGCCCGGACGCGGTGGAGGCGCTCGCGGAGCACGCGCTCGCGTCTCGCACGCGCCCGGGGGGGATGCCGGGGGGACGCGCGGGGTTCGCCGAGGTGCTCCGGGTGGAGGGAGTCGGCGCGGCGCGCGCGGCGGAGCTGGCGTGGAACGCGGCGCTGCCGCTGGTGGCGGCGCTTGCCGCGGCCTACGACGACATCGGCCTCGCACGCGCCACGGCGGCCCTGGCCGAGGGCTGGCCGGCGCCGCGTCCCTACGGGCGGACGCGCGCGCTCGCGTCGGCGCTCGGGGCGACGCCGGCACGCGGGCGGGCGGGGGCGCTGTACGCGCAGGGGTTGCTCCATCTGCAGGACCTCTGGTGTTCGCGCGGTGGCTGTGGGGTGTGCCCGCTCTCGCCGAGGGCGACCCCGGGTGAGGCCTAGGGCGGGGCGCCTCGCCGCCGGTGACGCCGGCCGCCCGGGTGCTGACCGTCCCGTCTCCGTCTGGGGTGGGGTCCTCGGGCGGAACCTCGGGCAGGGCGCCACGGGCCGGTGCTTCAGGCGTGGGTGCCCGGGCAGCCTCAGGCGGTGCGGGCGGCGCGCTTGACGGCCGCGCGACGGACGGCGGTGCTGAAGATGTCCAGCGGGGTCTCTGCCGGGACGGCGGCGTCCAGGTGGCGGAAGGCGGCGGCGGCGATCATCGCGCCGTTGTCCGTACAGAGCACCGGGGGCGGGATGTGCACGGGCACCGGTGACTCCTCGCGGATGCGCTCGCGGAGGCGGCGGTTCGCGGCGACGCCGCCCGCGACGAGGAGGCTCGCGACGCCCTCGCGCTCGGCGGCGCGCGCCGCCTTCTTCGCCAGCACGTCGCAGACTGACTCCTCGAACGCCCAGGCGATCTCGGCCGGCGCCGGCGCGTCCGGGGAGGCGACGAGGTTGGCGACGGCGGTCTTGAGGCCGGAGAACGAGAAGTCGTCGCTGCCGCGGAGCCAGGCGCGCGGGAGGCGCGTGCGCCGCGCCTCGGCGGTCGCCGCGAGCCGGGAGATCGGCGGGCCGCCCGGGTAGGGGAGGTCGAGCAGGCGCGCGACCTTGTCGAAGGCTTCACCGGCGGCGTCGTCGCGGGTGCCGCCGAGGCGCTGGAACTGGCCGTGCTCCTCCATGAGGAGCAGCTCGCTGTGGCCACCGGAGACGACGAGGGCGAGCGCCGGCAGCTCCGGCTGGACCTCCGCCGTCTGCCCGACCGCGGTCGGGAGCCAGTTCGCGGCGACGTGGCCTTCGATGTGGTCGACGGGGATCAGCGGCAGGCCGCGGGCGAAGGCGAGGCCGCGCGCCGCGTTGAAGCCGATGAGCAGGGCGCCGGGCAGGCCGGGGCCGGCGGTGACGGCGATCGCGTCGAGGTCGTCCCACCTGCACTCAGCATCGGCGAGGGCGCGGCGGACGACGGGGACGAGCGCGGCGAGGTGGGCGCGCGCGGCGACCTCCGGCACGACGCCGCCGGTGGCGGCGTGGAGGTCGCCCTGGCTGGCGACGACGTTGCTTTCGAGGCGGAGCGGGCCGTCCTCGCCGACGCGGGAGACGACGGCGGCGGCGGTCTCGTCGCAGGAGGTCTCGATGCCGAGGATGCGCATACGGCCAGTCTAGCGGTCGCCGGCGTCGGTGGCCGATCGCCAGGAGGCGTCCTCGGCGCCGGGGTCCGGGACGAGGCGCTGGGCGGCCGCCATGAACTCCTCGAACAGGTCGGCGAGCAGCAGCTGGCGGTCGGGGGCGAGCTGAGCGAGGACGGCGGCGAAGTCGGGCTCGCGCTGGGATTCGACCTCGGCGAGGACGGTGGCGCCGGCCTCGGTGAGCGAGAGGCGGGTGACGCGGCGGTCCTGCGGGTCCGCCTCGCGACGGACGAAGCCGAGCGCGGCCACGCGGTCCACGAGCCCGGTGAGCGAGGAGCCGCCGAGGCCGATCGCCTGCCCGACTTCGCCCGTGGCGGCGCCGGCGGCGTCACGGACGGCGAAGAGGAGGCGCAGCTGCGGGAGGGTGAGGCCGCGGCGCTCCCAGAGGTCGAGGCGCAGCGGCTCCACGAGCGCGAGGAAGCGGACAAGCGCGTCCTTCAGGCGGAAGGACGCGTCCGCGAGCTGGGCGTCCGTCGGGTGGGCGTCCGTCGGGTGGGCGTCGGTCGGGTGGGCGTCCGTGGGGTGGTCGCGGTGCACGGCGGGCGGCCTCCCTTCAGCCTCATCCTACGTGGCGCGGGGAGTGTGGCGCGTCCGCGATTGAGCCTCCGCCCTCGGCCCGTATACTGGCTCGACGGGCCCGCGCTGTGTTGCGTCGGCCTGCCCCAGTCCGCCGCTGTAGCTCAGGGGCAGAGCAGCTGTTTCGTAAACAGCAGGTCGTGGGTTCGAATCCCACCGGCGGCTCCACTCCAACCGATCACCACGCGAACCACGTCCTGGCCCGCCGCCGTCCGCACTGGCGCGATGCACCCGGCGGGCCCCCAGCGATCGAGGCCGACGATGAGCAAGTTCCGCACGCGCATCCGTGACATCGGCCGGGCGCCGGGCGGCATGGGCTTCGCCGCGATCGCCCGTCAGGAGCGACCGCGCTACGTGATCGTGGTCGCCGAGGCGGCGAACGCCGACGAGGCGAACGCGGCAGCCGAGGCCGGCGCGGACGCCGTGGTCTTCGCGGGCGCGATGCCGGCGGGTGCGCCAGGACGCCTCCCCGCGGGGGTGCGGCTGGAGGATGCGACGCGCGACGAGGTGCGCGCGGCGCGCGAGGCGGGCGCGGACTTCTTCCTCTTCGACGATGGGCGCACGCACGCGGCGGCGCTGACCGTGGAGGAGATGGGCGCCGTGCTGCTGCTGGGCGCGGACCAGGACGAGCAGCGGCTGCGCTCGGTCGCCGCGATCGAGCTGGACGCGGTGCTCGTCGAGGCGGAGGCGGACCTGATCACGGTGCGCGAGCAGATCGAGCTCCGGCGCGTCGCGGCGCTGACCGGCGCGCCGATCCTGCTGCGCTCACTGGGACGCCCGGACGCGGCGATCCTCGAGGCGTGGCGGGACGCGGGCGCTCCGGCGGTGCTGGTGCCGGCGGCGGACGTGGCGGCGACGCTGGAGGCGGCGCGCGCGGTGCCCGCGCCGCGGCGGGCGGCCGAGCGCCGTCTGCCGATCCTCGGCGGTCCTGCCCGCGAGGCGGACGGCCACGATCACGACGACGACGACGACGATTAGCCGTCCGCGCCGCTTCTTCCGTGGGGCCGGCGCGTCACACGCGTCTCCGTAGCCCGAGGCGCAAACACACTCATCATTAACGTACACGTCATAGTTGGTTTGACGGCCTCGATTCGCCGTCCATAGGATCACGGCATGACGACGCCCGCTTCGGAAGACCAGGCGCAGGCGAAGGCCGCGCGGTACCAGATCGGCGAGGTCGCCGAGCGGACCGGCGTGACGCAGCGCACCCTCCGCTTCTACGAGGAGAAGGGGTTGCTGCGTCCACCCGAGCGGATGGACGGCGGCTTCCGCCTCTACTCCGACGACGACGTGCAGCGGATCGAGTACATCCGCCGGCTCCAGCAGTACCTGGGGTTCACGCTCGCCGAGATCAAGGAGATGGTGGAGGCGGAGGATCTGCGTCAGCAGATCATCGCGACGTTCCGCCCGGACCGTGAGCTGCCCGCGCGGCTGGAGCGGGTGAACCGCATCATCGGCGCGCTGGAGCGGCAGCTCGAGGTGGTGGACCACAAGGTGGAGGCGCTGGCGGAGATGCAGGGGGACCTGCGCGGGAAGCTGGATCGTGTGACGACGCGGAAGCACGAGCTGGAGGAGGCGATCGCGGCGGATCAGGCCGAGCGGTCGTAGCCGGAGTCGTCCGTGCGGAGGCGTGACGCCCTCGGGAGACCGAGGGCGTTGTTGTGTCTGCCGGCTGGGGCGGCGTCGATGGTCGTGCGGGGCGCCCTCCCCCGGCCCCCTCGCTGCGCGGGAGGGGGAGAAGGGAGAGGGTGAAACCCCTCCCCCGACGCCCTCCCCTTGCCGGGGGACGGGGCTTCGGACTCGTCGGTGCGAGGGCGGCGTCGATGGTCGTGCGGGGCGTCCTCCCCCGACGCCCTCCCCTTGCCGGGGGACGGGGCTTCGGACTCGTCGGTGCGAGGGCGGCGTCGGTGCGAGGGCGGCGTCGATGCTGGTGCGGGGCGAGTCCCCCTGCCCCCTCGCTGCGCGGGAGGGGAGAAGGGAGAGGGTGAAACCCCTCCCCCACCCCCCTCCCCTTTCCGGGGGAGGGGGCTTCGGATCTCGTCGGTGCGAGGGCGGCGTCGATGCCGGTGCGGGGCGCCCTCCCCCCGGCCCCCTCGCTGCGCGGGAGGGGGAGAAGGGAGAGGGTGAAACCCCTCCCCCGACGCCCTCCCCTTGCCGGGGGACGGGGCTTCGGATCGGTCGGTGCCAGGGCGGGTGTTGCCCCTCCCCCTGGGAGGGGGAGGGTGGGGAGACGGCGTCTCCTCCGACGAGCTTTGAGCTATCGCGCCTGGCGGGCGGCCCAGAGCTTGAGGAGGGCGGGCTGGACGAAGGTGGCGGCGATGAGGGCGTATGCGATCGAGAGGGCGGTGATGGTGCCGAACTGCTGGATCGGGGCGAGCGAGGAGAAGGCCAGCGTGCCGAAGCCGGCAACGGTGGTGGCGGCGGAGCCGAGGAGGGCGCCGCCGGTGTGGGTGACCACCTCGCTGAGCGCAGCGTCCGGGTCAGAGCGGCCGTCCCACTCGTGGCGGAAGCGGTGGGTGATGTGGATGCCGTAGGGGACGCCGATGCCGATCGCGAGCGAGGCGACCATCGCGGTGAGGACGTTGAACGACAGGCCGAGCGCCCACATCGATCCGATGATCCACGCCGTGACCAGCGTCGAGGGCGTCATGGTGATCAGGCCGAGCAGCGGCTGCCGCCCGACGTACCAGTAGTAGCCGACGAGCAGGATGGCGGAGGCGACGAGGGTGATGATGATGCCCCGCACCTGTGAGGCCTGGAGCGCGTCCAGGATCTCGTCGATGACGATGACCTGGGAGGTGGCGATCGCCTCGGCGCCGGTCTCGTCGATCGCGTCGGCGAGCGGGCGGAAGGTGTCGTCGATCGCGTCGGCGCCGTCCTGGCCGGCGGTGGTGGCGGCGGCGATGAGGGCGAGGTCATCCGCGAGGACGCCGGCCATCGCGGCGGGGTCGGCGTCGCGGGCGGCGTCGTACAGCGCATCGAGGTCGGCGCCCGGGGCGAAGCGCGCGCCGTCCCAACCGTAGCCGGTGGCCTCGTCGCCGAGGGCCGCGACGGCCACGCTCGGGGGCGAACTGACGTCTGGTTCACCGTCCTGGCCGGTGCGCACGAGCGGGGATGCGCCCAGGGCGTCCTCCGCGGCGAGCATGGCGTTCGCGACGGCGGGGTCGGAGGCGTCGCCGCGGACGGCGATGTAGGAGCGCTCGCCGAGGTCGCCGCCGAAGTAGTCCTCCAGCGCCGTGATCGCGCGGTCGGCGAGTGATCCCTCCGGGATGAACTCGTCCTGGCTGAACGTGGTCTCGACCTGCGTGGCCGCGCCGACGGCGAGCGCGGTCACGATCCCGGCGACGGCGATCACCGCGAGCGGGAAGTGCTTCGAGACGGCGGCGGCGCGCTGCATCAGCCGGGAGAGGCCGACGACGTCGCCGTCGCCGAGGAGCTGCTCGTCCTCGTCGGGGTGCTCGGCGGTGGCGGGGTCCTCCTTGCGGCGGTCCAGGACGTGGCGCGCGGAGGGGATGAGCACGAGGAAGACGATGAAGGCGGAGATGACGCCGGCGGCGGTGAAAATGCCGAAGTCAGTGATCGGCGGGAGCGGCGAGGAGATGTTGGTGAGGAAGCCCACGACGGTGGTGGCGGTGGCGAGCACGAGCGCGCCGCCGACGGTCATGACGGCCGTCGAGGCCGCGCCGCGCGCGGAGGCGCCGCGCCGCTGCTGCTCGCGGTACCGCCCCGTGAGGTGGATCGCGTAGTCGATGCCGAGGCCGACGAGGAGCACCGGGACGATCGTCGAGATCTGCGAGAGCGGGCCAGTGATGCCGAGGTAGCTCGGTCCGAGGAGGGCGGCGAGGCCGTAGGTCCAGAGGATCGTGACGATGAGCCCGACGAAACCGAGGACGAGGTCCGTCACGGAGCGGTAGGTGTAGGCGAGGATCGCGAGCACGAGCAGCAGCGAGATGCCGAGCAGCCGCGGCAGGTCCTCGTTCATGCCCTCCTCGAGCGAGGCGTTGAGGATGCCCTGGCTGAACGGGATTAGCTCGATGCCGGCGGGCGCGTCGAGCGCCTCCACCGCCGCGCGGATGCCGACGGCGACGTCCTGCGCGTCGAGCGGGGCGAGGGCGGGGTCGAGCGGGGCGACGACGAGGCCGGCGGTCGCGGTCTCCGCGGTGGCGTCGTAGTCCTGGGAGAGCAGGGCGCCGCCGGTGTCGCGGTCTGCGAAGGAGCTGACGTCGCCGGCGAGGTGCTCGCCCGCGGCGGTGCGGACGGCCGCGGCGACCTGCTCGGCGAAGGCGATGCCCTCGGCGTCCAGGATGTTGCCATCGCTGTCCGGCGTCGCCTCGAGGATGACCTGGACGACCTCGCTCTGCCCGCCAAACGCCTCCGCAATGTCATCCAGGGCGACAGCACGCTCGGTCGAGGGGGAGAACGAGGTGAGGTCGGTCTCGGAGGAGAGGCTCCCGGAGAGGCCGGCGAAGACGACGGTGACGAGGAGCAGCCCGATGAGCGCGAGGCCGGGGCGGCGCGCGACGAGGGTCGCGAGGATGTCGAGGACGTGGTTCACGGTCTACCTCGAAGGGGGCGGCGGCGCGCCGCTGATGGGACGCGGGGATGCGTCGCGTGCGCTTGTGACGGGAGGAACAAGACACTTCGCATGATACGAAGTAAGTCAGTCCGCGCAATCGGGGCGCTCCCGGGGGGCCCCGGCGCGCGGGTCCTGCCCGCTCCGGTACACTCACGCCTCGTAAGCAGCCCCACACCGGAGGAGCACCCGATGTCCGCGATCAACGAGATCCCCGTCACCACCATCGACGGCGCCCCGGCGAGCCTCGGCGACTACCAGGGCAAGGTGCGGCTGGTGGTGAACGTGGCGTCGAAGTGTGGTCACACGCCGCAGTACGAGGGGTTGCAGAAGGTCTACGAGCAGTACCGCGAGCGCGGCTTCGAGATCCTCGGGTTCCCGGCCAACAACTTCATGGGCCAGGAGCCGGGCACCGAGGAGGAGATCAAGGAGTTCTGCACGCTGAACTACGGCGTGACGTTCCCGATGTTCTCGAAGATCTCGGTGGACGGGGAGGACCGCCATCCGCTGTACGAGGCGCTGATCGCCGAGCGGCCGACGCACACGGAGCACGAGGGCGGCTCGCCGATGATGAAGCGCTGGGCGGAGCGGGGCCGCGAGATCGCGGACCCGACGGCGGTGCGCTGGAACTTCGAGAAGTTCCTCGTCGACCGCGAGGGGAACGTCGTCGACCGCTTCATCACTGACCTCGCCCCGGAGGACCCGATCGTCACGAAGGCGATCGAGGACGCGCTGGCGAAGTAGGCATCCGGACCGGTGGAAACGAGGAAGCCCGCCGCGAGGCGGGCTTCCTGTCGCTTCGAGCCTGCGAGGACCTACTCCGTCTTCGGGCCCATCTGCGTCAGGTACTGGTGGAGCCACGTGGAGGCGCGCTTGCCGTCCGCGATCGCGGTGACGACAAGGTCCGCGCCGTTGACGACGTCGCCGCCGGCGAAGATGTACGGGACGTTGGTCTGCCCCGTGCGCTCGTCGACGGAGATGAGGCCCCAGCGGTTGGCCTGGACCGGCGCGGTCTCCGCGAACTCCGGGTCGGCGCCGTAGCCCACGGCGACGACGACGGCGGTGGCCGGGACGGTGTATTCCGAGCCCTTGACGGGGACGGGGCGGCGGCGGCCGCTCTCGTCCGGCTCGGTGAGCTCCATCTGCACCATCTCGACGCCGGTGACGTTGCCGTCCGAGTCGCCGACGAAGCGCAGCGGCGTGGTGAGGTAGGCGAAGTTCACGCCTTCCTCGCGCGCGTGGTTGCGCTCCTCGGCGCGGCCGAGCATCTCCTTCTCGGTGCGGCGGTAGACGCAGGTGACGTTCTCGGCGCCGAGGCGGATGGCGGTGCGGACGCAGTCCATCGAGGTGTCCCCGCCGCCGACGACCACCACGTCCGTGCCGACGTACGGCTTGTCGCGCTGGCCCTCCGGGAGCTCCTCGGGGCGGAGGTTGCCGCGGACGAGGAAGTCAGTGGCCTGGTAGACGTTGGTGAGGTCTTCGCCCTCGAGGCGGAGCTGGTTGCCGACGCCGGCGCCGGTGCCGATGAAGATGGCGTCGAAGCCGTCTTGGTCGTGGAGGTCGGTGAGCGAGACGTCCTTGCCGACGCGGGTGTTGTTGACGAAGCGGACACCCATGTCGCGGAGCGCCTGGAGCTTCCCCTCGAGGATCTCCTTGCTCATCTTGAAGTTCGGGATGCCGTAGCGGAGGACGCCGCCCGGCTCCGGCCACATGTCGTAGACGGTGCAGGAGTGGCCGCGCGCCTGGAGCTCCTCGGCGACGGTGATGCCGGCGGGGCCGGAACCGACGATCGCGACGGTGCGGCCGGTGGACGGTGCGGCGAAGCGCACGGGGAAGCGGCCGATCTCCTGGCGTTCCGAGTCCGTGATGAAGGACTCGAGGCGGCCGATGGCGACCGGCGGGTGGTTCGAGCCGTCCGGGCGGATGGCGAAGCCGACCACGCAGGCGCCCTCGCAGAGCGACTCCTGCGGGCAGAGGCGGCCGCACATCTCCGGGAGCGTGCTGGTCTGGCGGAAGACGCCGGCCGCGCCCAGGACGTCGCCGTCCTCGAGCAGCTTCAGCGCCGTGGGAATGTCGTTGTGCACCGGGCACGCCTGGGTGCAGGGCGCGGACGGGCAGTCGATGCAGCGCGCGGCCTCGATGAGCGCGGCGTCCATGTCCATCCGGAGATAGGTCTCGTCGAAGTTCTTGACCCGATCGCCCGGCTTCTGCTTCGGCACGGGCTGGCGCGGGATGTTGAGGCGGTCGCGGATGACCTGCGTCTGCGCGTTGGTCTGGTCGTTCGTGGTCATACAGTCGGCCGCCGCGGAATTCGCACCGTTGAGCACTCAGGCGCGGCGGCCCCCTCCCAATGGCCGAAGGTTATCAGAACGGGTGCGGCGCTATCGGGTGGCGTGATGAGCGGGCGATGAGGGCCCGTGGAGTAGTGGCGCGTCGCTGGCCGCGGCGGAGGGCCGATTCACCGGCGAGGTGGCTAGCCGCCGAGGTGGTGCTGGAAGAGCGCGACGCTCTGGCGGGCGCGCTCCAGCCGCTCGCGGGCGAGCTGGGCGACGGAGGCCGCCTCCGATTCCGCGATGCGCACGGAGGCGCCCAGGGCGTCCCCCGCTTCCTCGAGCGCCTGCGCGGTCGCCTCGCCAGCGGCGGCGAGGTGCTCGCGCAGCCGTCCGAGGCGCATCTCCTGGGCGGCGTGCATCGCCTGGCCTCGGCGGCGGCGGAGGCCGGCGAGCTGGTGATCGGACCAGCCGGCGCGGGCGGACTGGACGAGGTGGCGCAGCTCGTCGTCGAGCCCCGCGATGTGCGACAGCTCGTGCTTCAGCGTCCAGCCGGCGCGGTCGGTGTTGCGGTAGGCGCGGGTCTCCGGCAGCTTCGCGGCGAGTTCGAGCAGCGCCTCGCGCGCCTCGCGCCACTCGCGGGCCAGGGTCGAGCCGTCGTGCTGGTCGCTCATCGGGTGCTCCATCAGCGCCCGTCCCGCGGGCGTGTCCGCGCGGCATGATAGCCCTCCGGCCGTCCCGGGGGCGGCTTGCGCCGCTGCCGCCCGCGCTGGTTACGCTGGATGGCACGACATTCCTCCACGGCCGGCGCCGCTGCGTGACGCGCGCTTCGACGCGCTCCCGGTGACGCGGGCCGGGTGATCCACGAGGCGCTCCGCGACGAATGACTGACAGCGTGACCGGCAACCTGCTGGATCGGTTCCGCGCCCGGGACGAGGGCGCGCTGGCGACCCTGTACGACCAGCTGGGCGGACGGGCGTACGGCCTCGCCCTGCGCGTCCTCCGTGATGGCGCGGCGGCGGAGGATGTGGTGCAGCAGGCGTTCGCGACGCTCTGGGAGCAGGCCGACCGGCTCGACGCCGCCCGCGGCAGCGTGGAGGGGCTCCTGCTCACGATCGTGCATCGGCGCGCGGTGGATGCTGCCCGCGCCCGCCAGCGCCGCCTCGGCCGCGACGCCGCGCTTGACGTCGATCCTGCCGACACGGAGCCGGGGCCGGCGGAGCGCATGGCCGCCGACGACGAGGCCGCCGAGCGCGCCCGCGAGGTGCGGGCGGCGCTGGCGGTGCTGCCGGCGCCGCAGCGCGAGGTGGTGCTGCTCGCGTACTTCGGCGGGCTGTCCCAGCAGGAGATCGCGACGCGGCTGGACGTGCCGCTGGGGACGGTGAAGAGCCGGTTGAGGCTGGCGATGCAGCGGCTGCGCTACGAGTTCATCGCGACGGGGACGGGGACGCTCGATGGCGACTGAGCACCTCGACTGTGCCGCCATCGACGAGATGCTCCCCGCGTACGCGGTGGACGCGCTGGACGACGCCGACCGCGCGGTCGTGGAGAGGCACTTCGCGGGGTGCGAGCGGCACGAGGACGTGGGGGCCTGGAACGAGGTGGCGCTGCGCCTGGCGGACCTCGCGCCGGCGGTGACGCCGCCGGAGGGGCTCCGCGGCCGCGTCGTCGCGATCCCGAGCGGGCCGCCCGTGCCGGCGGAGGACGCAGCGCCCGTGGAGATCGTCGCGCCGGTGGAGCTGGGGCCCGTGCCGCTGGAGGCGATCCCGGGGCTGCCGCCCACGCGGGTGGGATCGTCGAGGCTCCCATACGCGCTCGCGGCGGCGTTCGCGGCGATCGCCGTGTTCTTCGCCGCCTGGACGGCGGTGCTGCTGACCGGCGCCGAGGAGGAGAGCGCCCCCCGGCTCGCCGCGACGACCTCGGCGGACGGGATCGACGCGAGCGCCACGTTCATCGAGGAGGAGGGCGTCGCGCTCGTGCGCTTCGATGGTCTGACGCCGCTCCCGGCGGGGAGCGACTACCAGCTCTGGGCGATCGGTCCCGGCGCGGATCCGGCGCCGGCGGGCATCCTCGCGGTCGTGGGGAGCCACGCGCTCGCTTCGGTGGAGGGTGAGTTCGCGGCGGGGTGGACGTTCGCCGTCACGATCGAGCCGGCGGGCGGGAGCGCCGTGCCGAGCTCGGACCCGATCGTGGCCGTGCAGTTCCCGGGGTCCTGAGCTGCTGCCGATCGGCGCCTGACCCGGAGGGGGAGGGACGCCCTTCCACATCCCCGCCCCGTACCAGGGGGCTTCCGAACTCGCTGGCGTGAGCCGGGAGGCGGCAGCGCGGTCCGAGTCCGACCGTGCTAGGTTCCGCCCACGACCGGGATCACGGGCGCTCCGATGACGTCTTCGGGGTGTGCTCCCGGTGCAGGGAGCGTGACCCCAGTGGCAACCGACTCCGCACCCAACCGACCCTTCTACGGCTGGTACGTGGTCGGCGCGCTCTTCTTCGCGACGTTCCTCGTGGTGGGCACGCGCCAGGGGTTCGGCGTGTTCGTGGAGACGTGGGAGCAGGAGTGGGGCGTCTCGGTGGGGGCGATCTCCATCGCGGCGTCCGTGGGGTGGCTGCTCAACGGTCTCGTCCAGCCCTTCTTCGGGCGAGCCATGGACCGCATCGGCGGGCGGCCGGTGGTGGTCGGGAGCATGGCGGTGATGGGCCTCGCGTTCATCGCGATGGCGTTCGTCACCAACGTGTGGGCGTTGACCGTCCTGTACGGCTTCGTGATCTCATCGGCCGCGGGTGGGATCTCGCCGAGCATGACCGGTGTGTTCGTGGTGCGCTGGTTCCAGCGCAAGCGAGGCACGGCGATGAGCCTGCTCGTGTCCGGTGGCTCGGTGGGCGGGCTCGTCCTCGTGCCGTTCCTCACGTACCTCTTCGTCGCGACGAACTGGCAGACGGCGTGGATTGCCGCTGGCGTGATCTCGCTCGCGCTCGGCCTTCCGCTGCTGTGGTTGGTCGTGCGCAGCGATCCCGGCGACATGGGGCTGCATCCCGACGGCGACTCCAACGAGGTCGTGGCCGAACGCCTCGCGAGCGGCGCCCACGTGCTGCCGGTCGGGCCTCTGACCGCCGACCGCTGGCAGACGTCGTTCCGCTCGGCGCCGATCTGGCAGCTGTCACTGGCCTACTGGGTCTGCGGCGTCACGACCGCCAGCATCTCCGTCCACTTCGTGCGGTGGGCGGGCGCCGAGGGCATCTCGCCGGGCACCGCGGCGCTCGCGTTCGGACTGCTCAGCGGCATCAACGCGGCGAGCGTGATCTTCATCGGCTCGATCTCGGACCGGATGCAGCGGAAGACGCTACTCACGCTCGTGTACCTCGTGCGCGCTGTGGCGTTCGCCGCGCTGATCGTCCTGCCCGGCGACGCCGCGCTCTGGACGTTCGCCGTCGTGGGCGGGGGGTCGTGGCTGGCGACCGTTCCGCTGACCAACTCGCTGACCGCCGATGTGTACGGCATCCGCCACGTGGGCGTCCTCGGTGGGTTGATCCTGATGGCCCATCAGCTCGGCGGCGCCCTGGCCGTGTTCCTGTTCGGCGTGGCGTTCGACCGCTGGGGCAGCTACGACGGCGCGTTCGCAGCGGGTGCGATCGCGCTGGTGGTGGCGGCCGTGCTGGCGTTCACGATCCAGGAGAAGGCGGTCTCGGCGCGCTACGCTGTGACGCGGGTCGAGCGCCCGATCGAGGTCGCGGCGGGAGGCTGAGGCATGCTGCCGTTGCTGCGTAGCCCACTCCACCACTCCGAGGCGATCGATCCGACGCTCGCGGGCTGGATCCGCGACGAGATCGACCGGCTGCTGGGCCTCGAGCCGGCCGCCATCGCCACCCTGCTCGGGCTCCTCATCCTCGCGTTCCCCGTCTGGCTGGGGGTCAGCGCCTCACGCCACCGGCATGAGGCGGAGCCCGACGCGTCGGTGGACGGCGCGCACGACCGCGCGCTGATGGAGCGGCAGCCCCCGCCGCGGGTCGGTGCTCGGGACTGAACACCGGACGCCGGTCACCCTCCTGAGCGCCGGACCTGGCCGCGCCTTGCCGCTGGGGCCGCTCTGACCTCGTCGGGGCGTCCGCTGGTTCTGCTATCGTGCGCCGGCCCGCTTCCACCTTCGATCGACCGATCTCCCTGGAACGCTCGCCGCCGGCGGCGATCGCCCGGGGAATTCAGCATCCGATGCCGCCCTCGTTGAGCGCGGGCAGGGAGGACACCGTGCAGGAGCGACCGGGGACGGACGCGGCGCGCGCGATCCATGACGTGGCGGCGCGCATCCGGGAGAACGTGGCGCGCGTGATCGTGGGGGCCGAGGAGCCGGTCGACCTCGTGCTCGTCGCGCTGCTCGCGGGCGGACACGTGCTGCTCGAGGACGTGCCCGGCACCGGCAAGACGACGATGGCGCGGGCGTTCGCGAAGTCGATCGGCGGCGAGTTCCGGCGCATCCAGTTCACGCCGGACCTGATGCCCACGGACGTGCTCGGCCTCAACTACTACTCGCAGCGCAGCGGGGAGTTCGAGTTCCGGCCCGGTCCGATCCACGCGAACGTGGTGCTGGCCGACGAGATCAACCGCGCGACGCCCCGCACGCAGTCGGCGCTCCTCGAGGCGATGGAGGAGCGCACCGCCTCCGTGGACGGCGAGACGCGCGCGCTGCCTCGGCCGTTCGTGGTGCTCGCGACGCAGAACCCGGTGGAGCTGGAGGGCACCTTCCCGCTCCCGGAGGCGCAGCTGGACCGCTTCCTGCTGCGGCTGAAGGTGGGCTATCCGACGGCGGAGCGCGAGGTGGAGATCGTGCGGCGGTTCGAGCGCGCCTCGCCGCTGGACGAGCTCACGCCGGTGGTGAGCGCGCAGGAGCTGGTGGACCTGGCGGCGCGGGTGGGCGAGGTCCACGTGGAGGACGCCGTGGTGGAGTACGCCGTCGCGGTGGTGCAGGCGACGCGACAGCACGGGGCGTTCGAGCTGGGGGCGTCGCCACGCGCGACGCTGGCGCTCTTCCGCGCCGCGCGTGTGCACGCGGCGATCGAGGGCCGTGACTACGTCCGTCCGGACGACGTGAAGGCGCTCGTCCACCCGGTGCTCGCGCACCGGCTCCAGCTCAACAGCGCCTCCCGGCTGCGCGGGCGCGACGCCGACGAGGTGCTGGACGAGATCCTCGCGTCCGTCGAGGTGCCGATCGCCGACCCCGCGTAGGAGGCGCTCCGCCGGGCGGGCGCCCCGCGGGAAGCCGGAGGTTGCGTGCGCGCCATCATCAGCGAAGCGTGGATCGTGGCGGCGGTCGTCCTCGGATGGCTGGGCTTCGCCACGGGGTCGACGGCGCTCATCCTCATCGCGGCGATGGTGTTCGGCGCCGGCGGGTTGGCGCGCCTGTGGGCGCGGCTCTCCCTCGACCGGGTCAGCTACTCGCGACGCCTCTCCGATCGCCGGGTGTTCGTGGGCGAGGCGGTCGACCTTGAGATCGCGGTGGACAACGACAAGGTCGTCCCGGTGCCGTGGATCGAGGTGCGCGAGACGCTGCCGCGCGGGATGCCGGCGGACGTGAAGACCTCGATCGGTGGGGCGGCCGGGACGCAGTACCTGACCCGCTCGACCTCGATGGCCGGGAACGACCACCTGACCTGGCCGGTGCAGCTGAAGGCGGTGCGGCGCGGCTACTTCCGTGTTGGCCCCACGCGGCTGCGCTCGGGGGACCTCTTCGGGTTCTTCGACCGGGAGGAGCACACGGGACGGCCGACGGACGGGATCATCGTCTACCCGCACACCTACGACCTGGCGCAACTGGGGTTCGACTCCACGCGTCCGTTCGGGGACCTGCGCGGCGGCAACCGGATCTTCGAGGATCCGACGCGCGTGGTCGGTGTCCGCGACTACGCGCCCGGGGACACCCTCCGCCGCATCGACTGGTACGCGACGGCGCGGGTGGGTCGGCTGCAGTCCCGCATCTATGAGCCCAGCCGCTCGCAGGCGCTGATCATCGCGCTGAACATCCCGACGGAGCCCGAGATCTGGCGCGGGCCGGAGCCGGTGCTGCTGGAACGCGGCGTCTCGATCGCGGCGTCGGTCGCGCGGTGGGCCGCGGAGCATCACTTCGCGGTCGGGCTCGTCGCGACCGGGTCGTTCCCGGACGCGCCGCGCACGATCCGGATCGGGGCGGGCAACCGCCCGGACCAGCTCAACGTGATCCTCGAAGCGCTGGCCGTGGTCTCCGCCTTCACGACGATCGACATGGCGACGGCGCTGGAGGATCCCCGCCATCCGCTGCCTTCGGGCGCGACGGTGGTGCTGATCACGGCGCTGCTCACGGAGAGCACGGAGGCGGCGCTGCGCCGCATCCGCGCGGCGGGCCACGCCGTGCACATCCTCAAGACCGACCGGCGCGACTGGGGCCGCGACCTGGGCGGCATCCCGGTGCGGGAGATGGCGGACGTCATGGAGCCGCTGGAGGCGGCGGCGATCGCAGCCGGCCTGACGGCGGACCCGATGGAGCCGATCCTGTGACGATGCTCGCCCACCGCCGCGCGGTCCTCGAGGGGATCTACATCGCCGCCGAGGCGATCGCGTGGTTCCTCGTGATCGCGGTGGTCGCGTCGCTGATCGAGCGATCGTTCCTCGAAGCGCTGGCGCAGCGGCTTCAGCTCGACCTCGGCGTGGGGGAGGTGGCCGATCCCACCGCCGCCGAAGCCGTCCTCGCGCAGCTGGAGGCGGCGACCGCGAGCATCCGGTCCGGTCCGCCGCTGCTCGTCGTGTTCGCGGCGGCGGCGGGCGGGTTCCTGCTCATGCGCCTGGTGCCGCGGCTCGACCTGGGGCCGGGGCTGAGCTCGGCGGTGCTCGTCGCGGCGACGCTGCTCGGGGTGAACCTGCTGCTGCACCTCGCGATCGGGGACCTCCGCCTGTGGGACCCGTCGGGCGTGGTGCGGCTGCTGGACGATCCGGCGTCGCAGGTCGCGAGCGGCGTGGACCTCGATGCGTTCGTGGCCGACCCGGACATCGATGGTCCGCACGCCGGAGCGCTGGGCGTGACCCTGCTGGGCCTCACGCTGGTGTGGTTCCGCTTCATGCTCGCCGCGCGCTCGCGCGTGGGGATGGACCGGATGGCGCGCTCGTTCACGATCTCGTTCATCGCGGTGCTCGTGGCGCTGTTCGTGGGGCGGATCGGTGGGGCGGCCGTGGCCGGCGCCTACGCCGTCCCGCAGTTCGTGCTGGCGATGCTGGGGCTGGCGGTGGCGAATCACGAGCGGGCCGTGCCGGCGGCGGACGCCGAGGACCGCGCGACGCCGTGGGTGACCTCGGTCGGCGGGACGCTCGGACTGCTGCTGGCCGCCGCCGGCGTGATCGCGCTGCTCGCCTACCTCGACTTCGGCGTGGTGCTGTCGGCGGCGGGGGACGTGTTCCTCGTCCTGCTGGAGTTCGCCGTCATCATCATCGTGACGCCGATCTACTGGATCGTGTCGAACGCGATCGCCGGGGTGCTCGCGCTGCTCGCGTTCGTGTTCGGGACGCCCGAGGAGCTCCCGGAGATCCTGCGGGAGCCGCTGACCCCGGCCGACCTGGGCCTCGAGGAAGGGCAGGACGGCGCCCTGGGCGCCCCCGGCTGGGTCGTGGACAGCCTCAAGTTCTTCGCGTTCGTCGGCGTCGTGTACGCGATGTACCTCGTGGGGCGGCGGATCCTCGTCTCGCGCCAGCGCGAGCCCGTAGCCGTGATGGAGCAGCGCGTGCGGCGGGCGGGGGGCGCGAGCTTCGGGCAACTGCTGCAGGACCTCGTGAGCTTCCGCCGCGCGCCGGACGCCGACCGCTGGATGAACGCACGGCCGGCCTATCGCCTGTTCGGGCGGGCGCTCGCGATCTCACGAGAGCGCGGGCTGACGATGCTTCCCTCCGAGACGCCGGACGAGTTCGCCCACTCGGCGATCGTGCACCTCGGGTCGCCGCCGGTGGCGGACGTGGCGCGGCTGTTCGAGCGAGCGCGGTTCGGGCGTCACGACCCGGAGGATGCCGAGCTGCGGAACGCGGCGCGGGCGCTGGACCAGTGGGACGCGTCCAACCCGCCGACCGAGGAGCTGCGCGCGCGCATCCGGGGGCACCGGCCGATCTCTGAGGTGGACAGCATCCGCCTCAAGCTCTCGATGGCGAAGCGCGGCCTGAACGCGACGGACGAGGGCATCCTCCGCGGCGAGTAGCGGTGAAGCGGCCGCCGCCGCGAGTAGCGGACGAGCAGCGCGCGACGTAGCCTGATCGGGCGGTCCACCCGGCGGGGTTCCCGCGGAGGCGCAGCGCATGGCAGCCCGCGTCGGCATCTTCGACTCAGGCGTCGGAGGCCTCTCCGTCGTCGCCGCCCTCCACCGTCACCAGCCGTCCCTGGACATCACCTACGTCGCCGACACGGCGTTCTTCCCGTATGGCGGGCGGGACGCGAGCGAGGTCGCCGAGCGCGCCCGCGCGCTCACGCAGATGCTCGTCGCCCGGAACATCGACGCGCTGGTCGTGGCGTGCAACACGGCGTCCTCGGCCGCGCTCGAGCTGCTCCGGGAGGAGTTCGACCTGCCGATCATCGGCATGGAGCCGCCGCTGAAGCCCGCCGTGGAGGCGAGCCGGAGCGGCGTCGTCGCGGTCCTCGCCACGCCGGGGACGGCCGCCGGGCAACGCATGGCACGGCTGCACGAGCGATTCGGCACGGAGAAGCGGGTGCACATCCTCCCCATGCCCGGCCTCGCGGACCTCGTCGAGGCGGGCGAGGTGGAGGGCGCTCGGGTGGAGGCGATGATCCGCGAGGCGCTCGTCGAGCCGCTGGACGCCGGCCTGGACGCGCTGGCGCTCGGCTGCACCCACTACGGGTTCCTCCGCCCGGTGCTGTCGCGCCTGCTGCCGGAGGAGGTGCGCGTGATCGACGCTGCCGATCCGGTGGCGCGGCGGACGCGCGCCGTCCTCGCGGAGCTGGGGTTCGACCCCGACGCGGCGGGGGAGCCGCGCGAAGTGCTCTGTTACGCTACCGGCGACCCCGCCGGGCTGGAGGCGACCATCGAAGGCCTCCGCCGCGGGGGAGCGGCGCTCCCCCCGCTGAACGTTGGACGGCCCGAGCTGGAGACCGCCTGAGCGGCCTCGCCCGAGGGAGAGATGACCACCACGAACGCCACCTTCACCGACAAGTTCCGGGGCGCCGCCGCCCGGAACCACTCGCTCCTCTGCGTCGGGCTCGACCCGGACGCGTCGAAGATCCCAGCCGGGGTCTCCGCGCGGGACTTTCTCTTCGGGCTCGTCGACGCGACCCACGACACGGTCTGCGCCTACAAGCCGAACATAGCCTTCTTCGAGCCCGACCTGGCGGAGGGGATCACGCTGCTGCGTGACCTGATCGCCTACATCCAGCGCCACGAGGTGCCGGTGCTGCTGGACGCGAAGCGTGGCGACGTGGGCCACACCGCGGAGGCGTACGCCCGCGCGATCTACGACTCGCTGGGCGCGGACGCGGTCACGCTCAACGCGTACCTCGGACGCGACAGCCTGGAGCCGTTCCTGCGGAGGCCGGACCGGATGGCGTTCCTGCTGTGCCGGACCTCGAATCCCGGGGCGGTGGACGTGCAGGACCTGCAGGTGGAGGGCCACCCGCTCTACGAGCACGTCGCTTACCTGGCGAACGAGTGGAACGAGCACGCGAACATCGGCCTCGTCGTGGGGGCGACCTACCCGACGGAGGCGCGCCGGATCCGCGAGATCTGCCCCGCGCTGCCGTTCCTGATGCCCGGCGTCGGGGCGCAGTCGGCGGAGGTCGAAGCCGCGGTGCAGGCCGCCCTCGATGCGGACGGTGGCGGGATCCTGGTGAACGCGTCGCGGGGGGTGATGTACGCGCCGGCAGAGGATGGCCGCTGGGCGGACGCTTCGCGGCGCGCGGCGGAGTCGCTGCGCGACGAGATCAACGCCGCCGCCGCCCGCTAGGTCGACCTCGATGCCCGAGCCGCCCGCGGACCCGATGGACCTGCGGATGGGCGACGTCGTGCGTCTCCGGAAGCCGCACCCGTGTGGTGGGACGGACTGGGAGGTGGTAAGGCTCGGTGGCGACATCGGGCTGCGCTGTCTCACGTGCGACCGCCGCGTGATCCTCGAGCGCCCGGTGTTACGGCGGCGGATCAAGCAGTTCGTCTCCCGCGGCGAGGCGCTCGCGCCCGAGGTGGAGCGGGCGCTCTACGGGGCGGGCGCGGACGCGGACGACAGCGAGGCGGCCCACGGGGGGATCGGGCAAACGTAACGGGAGCGACACGCCCCGCCTCGTCGGATTCGTTGACCGGGCCTCCGGGCGATTCCTACACTCGACTCACGGTCCTCGCCTCGTGACACCGCACGAACGGCTCGAGGACTGACGGGGGTTCTCGTTGCGCGAACTCATCATCGACTCGATCCGCGTTGGGCTCCGGCACTACCGCCGCGTGGTGGTGCTGAAGGAGAAGGACGCCGACCGCTACATCACGATCTGGATCGGCTCCGACGTCGCGGACGCGATCGCGGTGAAGTTGCAGGACGTCGCCGTCCCGCGCCCGCAGTCGCATGACCTGATGCTGACGCTGGTGACGGAGCTGGGCGGACGCCTCACGAAGGTGAGCGTGACCGACCTCCGCGAGGACACCTTCTTCGCCACCCTGCACATCGAGGTGGACGGCCGGGAGATCGAGGTCGACTCGCGGCCCTCGGACGCGATCGCCCTGGCGGTGCGCGCCGAGGTGCCGATCTACGCGAGCGAGGACGTCCTCGACCGCGCCGGGATCATCCTCGACGAGGTGGACGAGGACGAGGCGCCGGAGGGCGGCGACCAGCCGACCCCACCGACGCAGGAGGAGCTGGAGAAGCTCGCCGTGTTCCGGGACTTCGTCGCCGGGCTGGACCTCGACGACCTCGGCAAGTCCGAGTAACGCCCCTCGAACCGCAGGCGATCCGCGCCGGGACGGTGCTTCGAGGCTGTGCGGGAATACCCTGTTTCGTGCATTCACTCACAAGTCAGTTGATCCACTGATCCCGGTCTGATAGGGTTCCGCTCGGCCTCGAACCGGGCAGGCTCGGTGAGGTGAGGCCATGCTCAGGTCGCCGGCACTCAGATTGATCGGTATCGGCTTCTCCCTCGCCTTCTGGATCGTGGGGGGAGCGCTTCTGGGTGACTGGCTGGACGGAAAATTCGAAACGACGCCAGTGATCACGCTGGCGTTGCTCATGCTCGGGATGCTGATCGGCTTCTATGACGCGTACCGCCGCCTGCGGGAAGTCATCGAGCTGACCAGCCGGAGTAACCGGAAGGGTCGCTGATGAAGGGGCTGCTCATCGCTGCCGGAGTCATCGCACTCATGGCCCTGGGCTTCATCTTCCTCAAGCTGCCGCCCCCGGTGATCATCGTGGCGCCGGAGACGGTGTTCCACGCTCCGGGCCTGGACATCACCAACACCATGTTCACCTCCTGGATCGTGGTGACGATCCTGGTGGTGACCGCGATCCTCGTCGGCCCGAAGGCGAGCGTGGTGCCGTCCGGCTTCTACGGGTACATCGAAGCCGCCGTGATGGCGCTCTACAACATCGTGGAGCAGGTGGCCGGCCCGGAGAACGGGCGCCGCTTCTTCCCGCTGGTCGGCACGATCTTCTTCTACATCCTGGTCTCCAACTACTTCGGCCTGCTGCCGATGAACGCCGTGATCGGCGTCCCGGAGCCGAACCACGGCGACACGCAGGCGGTCTTCTCCCAGACGACCGTCGCGGGCATCGACCTGGCCTACCTCCCGCTGCAGGTCGACACGGTGGACATCGCCGCCGGTGAGCACCCGCTGCTCCCGGAGGGCGTGGAGCTGAGCCACGGCGACGAGAGCCACGCCGAGGAAGGCGAGCACTCCGAGGGCGCCGAGGGCGAAGCCACCGGCACGTCCGAGAGCCACGGCGCGGTCATCGGCGCGACGAGCGCGTCGCTGGTGTCCGCGGTCCCGGGTGGCGTGGACGGCAGCCTGGCGGTCTCCGCCGAGGCGGAGGAGTTCGAGCGCACGACGGACGGCCGGTTCTCCGGCATCCTGGCGCCGTACTTCCGCTCGGTGATGACGGACATCACCGCGCCGCTCGCGATCGCGATCTTCTCGTTCATCTTCGTGGAGTTCTGGGGCCTGCAGACGCTGGGCCTCGGCTACCTCGGCAAGTTCTTCGCGTTCGGCGCCATCAAGAAGGGCCCGCTGGGGATCATCGACATCTTCGTCGGCATCCTCGAGCTGGTGTCGGAGTTCAGCCGGATCGTGTCGTTCACGTTCCGTCTCTTCGGCAACATCTTCGCCGGCGAAGTGCTGCTGCTGATGATGACGTTCCTGGTGCCGTTCCTCCTGGTGGACGTGTTCTACGGCCTGGAACTGTTCGTCGGCCTCATCCAGGCGTTCGTGTTCGCCATGCTGACCACGGTGTTCGCGGTCACGGCGGTGTCGCACCACGGCGGCGAGCACGATGAGCACGGCGAGCACGGGGGAGACCCCTCGCATGCAGGGCACGCACCCGCGCACTAGGCATCAAGCAGGGCGCCAGGGTTCGTCAAAGTAGTGAGTCATCCGTGAGCCATTCCCCGCGGGAAAACGGGGCTGGCACCCAGGGAGGAAACGCAGAATGAAGATCGCACGTCGCGCGATGGTGGCCGCTGGTCTGGGTGGGGCGCTGTTCCTGCTCCTGTCCGGCGTGGCCAGCGCCCAGGAGGCCGCGGCCAACGAGTTCACGGTCGAGGCAGCTTCCGCGCAGTGGAAGTACGTCGCGGCTGCCCTGGCCATCGGCCTGGGCGCGCTCGGCCCGGCGCTCGGCATCGGCTGGATCGGCAGCAAGGCCATGGAGGCCATCGGGCGCAACCCGGAGGCCGCCGGCGCCATCCAGACCCCGATGATCCTGACCGTCGCGTTCGCCGAGGCCGTCGGCATCTACGCCCTGGTGGTCGCCATCCTCATCGGCTTCGTCTTCTAGGAGACGGACCGAGACCAATCGCGGATGACCGTCCGTCCGCCGGCGGTCCGCCTGCTCCGGCAGGCGCCGCCGGCGGCACGGGAACCATCCCGGCGAGGAGCGAGCCAGTGAAGACGCTGCAGACGATGAGCCGAAGGTGGGCAGCTGCCCTGGGCGTTGGCGCCCTGCTGGCAGTGGCGCCTGCGTCCGCGCACGCGGCCGAGGAGGCCAGCGGCATTGCCGCGCTGGGCCTCAACCTGCCCGGCCTGATCGCCCAGCTGGTCAACTTCACGATCCTCCTGATCGTCCTGCGGCTGTTCCTGTTCAAGCCGATCATGAAGGTGGTCGACGAACGGAAGCGCCGCATTGAGGAAGGCCTGCAGGCCTCCGAGCAGGCGGCCCACGCCGCCGAGCAGAGCCAGGAAGAGTCCCGCCGCGCGCTTGAAGAGGCGCGTGCCGAGGGGCGCGAACTGATTCAGCGCGCTCAGGAGACCTCCGCCCGGCTCCGCGAGGAGCTGGAGACGCAGGCCCGCCGTGACGCCCAGCAGATCGTGGACCGTGCCCGGGCGGAGATGGAGCTGGAGAGCCAGCGCGCCATCCAGGCCCTCCGCGCCGAGTTCGCCGACCTGACGGTCCGCGCCGCCGAGCGCGTCGTGGGCCAGTCGCTCGACCGAGACGCGCACCAGCGCCTGATCGACGAGGTCCTCGTGAACTCGTCGTTCGGCCGGGACGGGAACAACTAAATGCCCGCCCCGCGTGACGTCGCCGGCCGCCGCTACGCCCTGGCGATCATGGACATCGCCCGGGCGGAGGGAAACCTCGACGCGTGGCTCGAGGCCGCGGACGCCCTGGAGGCGCTCACGGCAGAGCCGCGGTTCGTCGCGGCGCTGCAGGCGGACGGCATGACCGATGACAAGTTCATCGGGATCGTCCGTCGCGTCCTGCCGAACGCGACGGAGAAGCAGTTGAACGTCTTCCGCCTGCTGCGGCGGAAGTCGCGGTTGTCGCTCGGGCCGTCCATCGCTTCCTACCTCCGCGACCTGGCGGACGAGGAGCGAGGCGTGCTCCGCGCCGTGGTGACCACGGCGGTGGAGCTGGACCCGCAGCGGATCGAGGCCGTGCGCCAGCGGATCGTCCAGACGACGGGCCGCACGCAGGTCGAGCTGGAAGCGCGCGTGGATCCGTCCATCCTGGGTGGGATGGTGATCCGCATCGGCGACCAGCTGCTGGATGGCTCCACCCGGGCGCGGCTGCAGGAGCTGCGTTCGTCGCTGGAGCGAGCGGCTTCCTAGCCACCGTCGCCCCGCAGGCGGGGCAACGGCAGACTGCCTCCCAGGTGGGCGCATACTGGGAGCAACGAAACACAGACGCCGTCCCGCCCCTCGGTTCGAGGCAGGCGGGCGACGGGAACGAGGGTGACCGATGGCCGTACGAGCAGAAGAGATCGCCTCGATCCTCCGCGAGCAGATCGAGAACTTCGACACCACCGCGACCGCGACGAACGTGGGCACGGTGATCGAGACCGGTGACGGCATCGCCCGCATCCACGGTCTCGGCGAGTGCCTGACCTCCGAGCTCATCGAGTTCAACGTGACCGATGAGCAGGGCCGCCCGATCCGTGGCCTGGCCCTGAACCTGGAGGAAGAGACCGTCGGCGCCATCATCATGGGTGACCCCACGGCCATTAAGGAGGGCGCGGAGGTCCGCACCACCGGCCAGGTGGCCTCGGTGCCGGTCGGTGACGCGCTCCTCGGCCGCGTGGTCAACGCCCTCGGCGACCCGATCGACGGCAAGGGCCCGATCGCGGCCGCGGCGACCTACCCGGTGGAGCGCATCGCTCCCGGCGTGGTGGACCGCGTGGAGGTGAACCAGCCGCTGCAGACGGGGATCAAGGCGATCGACGCCATGATCCCGCTGGGCCGCGGCCAGCGCGAGCTGATCATCGGCGACCGCTCGATCGGCAAGACCGCCATTGGCATCGACGCGATCATCAACCAGAAGGGCAGCGGCGTCATCTGCATCTACGTCGCTGTGGGCCAGAAGGAAGCGAAGGTCGCCCAGAACGTGGGCGTCCTGGAGCAGTTCGGCGCCATGGAGCACACCATCGTGGTGTCCGCCTCGGCGTCCGAGTCCGCCGCCCTCCAGTACCTGGCCCCGTACGCCGGCGCCGCCATGTCCGAGTACTTCATGGCGAACGGCCGCGACGTGCTCGTCGTCTACGACGACCTGACGAAGCACGCCTGGGCGTACCGCGAGGTCTCCCTGCTCCTCCGCCGCCCGCCGGGCCGCGAGGCGTACCCGGGCGACGTCTTCTACCTGCACTCCCGCCTGCTGGAGCGCGCCGCGCGCGTGACGCCGGAGCTCGGCGGTGGTTCGGTGACGGCGCTGCCGATCATCGAGACGCAGGCCGGTGACGTGTCGGCGTACATCCCGACGAACGTCATCTCGATCACGGACGGCCAGATCTTCCTGGAGCTGGACCTCTTCAACCAGGGCATCCGCCCCGCCACCAACCCGGGCATCTCGGTGTCCCGCGTGGGCGGCAAGGCGCAGACCAAGGCGATGAAGAAGGTCGCGGGCACGCTCCGCATCGACCTCTCCCAGTACCGCGAGCTGCAGGCGTTCGCCCAGTTCGGTACGGAAGACCTCGACGCGGCGACCCGTCGCCAGCTGAACCGCGGCGCGCGCCTGACCGAGCTGCTGAAGCAGCCGCAGTTCCAGCCGCTGTCCCTGGGGCAGCAGGTCACGATCCTCTACGCGGGCGTCAACGGCCTGCTGGACGACGTGCCGGTGGACAAGGTCCAGGACTTCGAGCGGGCCTTCCACGAGTACATGGCCGCGGGCAACCAGGACCTGGTCAACCGCATCACCACCTCCGGCGACATCAGCGCCGACGACGAGGCGGCGATCCGGCAGGCGGTCGCGGACTTCAAGGGTTCGGTCGCCTACTAGGCGCGCAAGCGTCCAGGCGAATACCGGCGACGGGTAGAGGAAGAGACACGACATGGCGGGCGGCGGCAGCGTACGAGCCATCCGCGACCGCATTCGGTCGGTCCGGAGCACAGCCAAGGTCACGCGGGCGATGGAGCTCGTCGCGGCCTCGAAGATGCGCCGCGCGCAGGACAACGCCCTGCGGGCGCGTCCGTACGCGGAGCAGATGGTGAGCGTCCTGTCGCGCCTCGCGGCCGGGGCGGGGGAGGGCGCGGCTTCGACCGCGCACCCGCTGCTGGAGAACCGCGAGGTGAAGTCGGTCCTGTACGTGCACATCACGGCGGACCGCGGCCTCGCGGGCGGCCTCAACGGCAACATGAACCGCGCGGGCGCGGCGCTGCTCCTGCAGTACCAGCCGGACGTGGAGCGCGTGGCCGTGCTGCCGGTGGGCCGCAAGGGCCGCGACTTCTTCCGCCGGTCCGGCATGGAGATCGTCGCTGACTTCTCGGAGCTGGGTGACTTCCCGAACTTCGAGGATGTCCGGCCGATCGCCCGGATCATCATGGACGACTTCCTGTCCGGGAAGGTCGACAAGGTGATCATCGGCTACCAGCGGTTCGTGAACGCCGCCATCCAGCGGCCGACGACGCTGCAGATCCTGCCCATCGAGCCGCCGGCCGCCGCGCAGGCGGACGAGTCGATGAAGAACGTCGAGTTCATCATCGAGCCGTCGCCCCAGGCGCTGCTGGACACGCTGCTTCCGCGGTTCGTGGAGATGCAGGTGTACGCGGCGGTGCTCGAGGCGCGCGCCTCCGAGCAGTCCGCCCGCATGGTCGCCATGCGGCAGGCGACGGATGCCGCGAACGAGATGGCTGCGGACCTCACGCTTGCCTACAACAAGGCCCGCCAGGAGAGCATCACCGCCGAGCTCCTCGACCTCGTCGGGGGCGTGGCGGCGCTCGAATCGGCGAGTTAGCCGAGTCGGCGAGTTAGACGAGACACTGGAAACGCCGCGAGGCGGGAGGCTGATATGGCGACTGGGTACATTCGACAGGTCATCGGTACCGTCGTGGACGTGGAGTTCCCCTCGGGCGACCTCCCCGACATCTACAACGCCCTGAACATCGACCTCCAGGGGAAGACCCTCGTCGCCGAGGTGCAGCAGCACCTGGGCAACAACTGGGTGCGAGCGCTCACGCTGGACTCGACGGACGGCCTCGCGCGCGGCGCGAAGGCGGAGGACACCGGCGCGCCGATCCGGGTGCCGGTGGGCCGCACCACCCTGGGCCGCATCTTCAACGTGACCGGTACGCCGATCGACCCGGGCGCCCCGGTCGCAGACGACACGATCCGCTGGCCGATCCACCGCCCGGCGCCGGACTACTCCGAGCAGGAGACCACCGCGCAGATGCTCGAGACGGGCATCAAGGTCGTGGACCTGGTCGCCCCCCTCGCCCGTGGCGGTAAGGTCGGCTTGTTCGGCGGCGCCGGCACCGGCAAGACCGTGACGAACACCGAGCTCATCCGGAACCTCGCGACCGAGCACGGTGGTCTCTCCGTGTTCGCCGGCGTGGGTGAGCGCTCCCGCGAGGGCAACGACCTCTGGCACGAGATGGAAGAGAACGGGGTGCTCGACAAGACCGCCCTGGTCTACGGCCAGATGAACGAGCCGCCCGGCGTGCGTCTCCGCATCGCCCTGACCGGCCTGACGATGGCCGAGTACTTCCGCGACGAGGAGGGGCTGGACGTCCTCTTCTTCGTGGACAACATCTACCGCTACACCCTCGCCGGCATGGAGGTGTCCGCCCTCCTCGGCCGCATGCCGTCCGCCGTTGGTTACCAGCCGACGCTGGCCTCCGAGATCGGCATCCTCGAGGAGCGGATCACCTCGACGAAGAAGGGGTCGATCACGTCCTTCCAGGCCATCTACGTGCCTGCGGACGACTACACCGACCCGGGCGTGGCGACGACGTTCGGCCACCTCGACGCGACGGTCACGCTGGACCGCGGCCGGGTGGAGCAGGGCCTGTTCCCGGCGATCTCGCCGCTGACCTCGAACTCCCGCATCCTTGACCCGCTGGTCGTGGGGCAGGAGCACTACGACGTCGCCCGCGGCGTGGTCCAGACGCTCCAGCGCTACAAGGACCTGCAGGACATCATCGCCATCCTCGGCATCGAGGAGCTGTCGGACGACGACAAGCGCGTCGTGGCGCGCGCGCGCCGCATCGACCGCTTCCTGTCGCAGCCGATGTTCGTGGCGGAGCAGTTCACCGGCACGCCGGGCCAGTACGTCCCGGTCGCCGAGACGGTGCGCGGCTTCAAGGAGATCCTCGAGGGCAAGCACGACTCGCTTCCCGAGCAGGCCTTCTACATGGTCGGCACCATCGAGATGGCCGTGGAGAAGGCCGAGCGCATGGCCGCGGAGGACGCTGCGTAGGCAGCCCCGCCAAGCCAGCGAGCGGACGGTAGGAGAACGACATGCCCCTGAGCCTGAACATCGTGACGGCCCAGCGCTCGGTCCTGGAGCGGGACGACGTGACGAAGCTCGTCGTGCCCGCGGCCGAGGGGCAGATCACCATCCTGCCGAAGCACGCGGCGCTGCTCTCCGCGCTCGGCATCGGTGAGATGCTCGTCTTCCGCGGCAACACGGTGGAGCCGTACGTGATCCACGGCGGCTTCATCCAGGTCCTCAACGACCAGGTCTCCGTCCTCGCCGACGCAGCCGAGCACGCCGAGGAGATCGACCTCGCGCGCGCCGAGGCGGCCCGCGACCGTGCGCAGCGGCGGCTGGCTGGCCAGGACAACGAGATCGCCCGGAGTGGCGTCGACGTCCTCCGTGCGCGTCTGGCGCTCTCGCGCGCGATGGCGCGCGTACGCGTCGCCCGCCGGCACCGCACCGGCCAGCCCTCGATGCGCTAGGCGTCCACGGGACGCATCCCGTTCAGGCACCGACACACGAAGGCCCGGCAGACGCCGGGCCTTTGTGTCGCCTCCGACCAGCGGCGTCCGAGGGCCCCCGGCACGTCACGGCTCCGCACGGGACGGGACCATCGGTCCCCTGCGGTCAGGACGTTCGCATCGCAACTACCTGTGGCCAGTGTGGCATCTTGCGCATGTCAGAGTTGTTCAGGCGTCGGGCGGCATGCTGGAGGTCATCTCATGAGCGCACTGGTTGGTTTCATGAACGGTCCCGTCGGCCGGCTGGCGCGCGTCGCCCTCGGCGTCGCGATCATCATCACCGCCTTCACGGCGATGTCCGGCACCGCCGGCTGGATCGTCGCGGCCGTCGGCCTCGTGCCGATCGCGCTTGGCGTTTCGGGCCGTTGTCTGATCGAGGTGCTGCCAGGCGCCCGGAGTTCGCGCTGACGCCTACGCGCGAGCGCCACGGCGCTGTGACGCGGGCCGGCAGGGGGACCACGCGTCGGCGAGGTTCGTGCGGGTAGCCTCCTCCCACCGGGAGGAGGTCCGCATGGGAGGCGTTCGACAGTTCCTGGTCACTCCGCTGGGGCGCGCGGCGCTCGTCGCGCTCGGGTTCCTGATCTTCCTCGTGACCTACGTCTTCTGGACGAGCGGTCCGGGCCTCTGGCTCGGGTTCGGCATCGGCCTCGCGGTCATGGTGATCCCGTTCGGCTTCGGCCGCGACGCCGCCGCGCGTAGCGAGGGCGGGCCGCGGAACCGCCCGACGGACGAGCCCGGCAGGCGCGGACGCCCGCGCTAACGCGCGGGCTGCCAGACGCGCCGGCCCTCGACACGGACGACCCGCCCGAACCCCGGCGCGCGCAGATGCGCCGGCGCCACCAGCTCGCCGCTCGCCTCGAGGCGTTCGAGGATCGCGTGGCGAGTCCGACGCGCGACCTCCATGTCGCTATCGAACGTGCTCGACCAGTCCGGCGCTTCCACGTCGATCGTCGTGAGGAACACGTCCCCGAGGACGAGCGCCTGCTCGCCGGCCGAGGTGACCGCGATGCTCGTGTGCCCCGGCGTGTGGCCGGGCGTGTGGACCGCCGTCAGCGAGGGGCCGAGCACGTAGCCGTCGTCGATGAGCTCCATGCGGTCGAGCACGCGCAGGGGCGCCACGTCGCGCGTGAACGATGCGGCTGGCTGTGACGCTGCCGTCTGCTCGTCCCAGTCACCGCGCGGTACGAGGTAGGTCGCGCGGGGGAAGAGCGGCTGCCCGGTGGCCCGGTCCAGGTTCCAGCCGGTGTGGTCACCGTGGAGGTGCGTGAACACCACCCGGTCGACCTCTTCGGGCGCGACGCCGGCGGCGCGCAGCTCCGCCATCAGCTGGCCGTCCGCCTCCGGCCCGAGGCCCGTGTCGACGAGGACGGTGCGGCCGTCAGCACGGACGAGGAAGCAGAGGCAGTCCATGCCGATGTCGCCGTTCGGCTCCAGCCGCTCGCGGTACGCCTCGAGGCCCGCGCCGGCGTCCGGCCAGACGCGGTGTGCGTCGAAGCCGAAGTAGACATCGAAGAGCGAGACGATCTCGGCGTCGCCGACCGCGATCCGGTGCATGGCGATCCTCCGTTCCTTCCGTTGTTCCCGTTGCTCGCGCAGCGCACGGTAGCACCCACCGCCTGATTCGGCTGATAGCGAGGTGATATCATGGCGATAGCGGGGGAGGAGTGAACAGATGACCGCGAATGAGTCCAATCCACGAGGTGTCCGGGAGGTCGTATCGGACCGGCCGGGGACGGCGATGCCGGGCATCATCGGCGTGATCGTGACGCTGGGGTTCCTCGCCGGGGCCGCGGCGCTGTTCTGGCTCGCCGTCGTCGAGGAAAGCGCGGTGCTCGCGATCGCGGGCGGCGTGCCGGCGGTGCTCGGGCTGGTGTGGCTGGGCGGATTCCTGGTCATCCAGCCGAACCAGGCGGTCGTCCTGATCGTGCTCGGGTCGTACCAGGGCACGCTCACGCAGGCGGGATTCTGGTGGGCCAACCCACTGTCCGCCATCGAGCGGCGGACGCTCTCGCTGCGTGCGAGGAACTTCAACAGTCACACCTCGAAGGTGAACGACGCGAACGGCAACCCGATCAACATCGCCGCTGTCGTCGTCTGGCAGGTGGTCGACTCGGCCCGGGCGACGTTCGACGTCGACGACTACGAGGACTTCGTCGTCGTGCAGAGCGAGACGGCGGTCCGGCACCTCGCGCGTTCGTACCCGTACGACTCGTACGGGGAGGGGCCGGGTGACGAGAACGAGCTCACGCTCATCGGCGACGCCGAGGAGATCGCGGCGACGCTCCAGCAGGAGCTGCAGGACCGGCTGGACACGGCCGGGGTGCGCGTCATCGAAGCGCGGCTCACGGACCTCGCGTACGCGCCGGAGATCGCCGAGGCGATGCTGCGCCGCCAGCAGGCCGGCGCGATCGTCGCCGCGCGGCGGCGGATCGTGGACGGCGCGGTGGGGATGGTGCGCATGGCGCTTGAGGAGATCGAGGCGGGGCACATCGTCGAGCTGGACGACGAGCGGAAGGCGACGATGGTGTCGAACCTGCTGACCGTGCTCACGAGCGACCACCCGACGAGCCCGGTGGTCAACGTGGGCACGCTGAGCCGCTGACGGCACGCGCGTGACGGAGCGCAAGCGCTTCCTGCTGAGGCTGGACCCGGCGCTGTACGACGCCCTCGAACGCTGGGCCGGCGACGAACTGCGCAGCGTGAACGGGCAGATCGAGTATCTCCTCGCTGACGCGGTGCGGCGGGCCGGGCGCCAGCCGCGCCGGCGCCCGCGCGACGAGGCGGCGGCGGATGAGTAGCGTCCTCCGGCGATCATCGCCCGAGAGGGAGGCGATCCGTATGATGCCCCTGTGAGCACGTACTACGTCATCCAGGGCGGGCGACCCCTCACGGGTGACGTCACCGTCTCCGGGTCGAAGAACGCGGCCCTCTACACGCTGCCAGCCGCCCTGCTCACCTCCGACCCCGTCACGATCCGCAACGTCCCCCGGATCGCGGACATCCGCGAGATGGCGGAGATCTGTGAGGCCGTCGGCTCCACCGTGGAGATCGAGGGCGAGACGGTGCGGATGGTGACCCCGGCGATCACCTCGGTCGCGCCGCCCACCGAGCTGGTCTCGAAGCTGCGCGCTTCCTTCCTGCTGATGGGGGCGCTGCTGGGGCGCGTCGGTGAGGCGGAGTGCCCGCCCCCCGGCGGCGACGTGATCGGCTCGCGTCCCCTGGACGTTCACTTCGTCGGCTTCCGCGCGCTGGGCGCGACCGTGGAGCGTCACGGCACCTCCTGGCGCGTGACGGCGTCTTCGCTCTCGGGTGCGCGGATCTTCTTCGACTACCCGAGTGTGCTTGGCACGGTGAACGTGCTGTTCTCCGCCGTGAAGGCGCAGGGGACGACGACGATCGTGAACGCCGCCGCCGAGCCCGAGGTGGAGATGCTCGCCGACATGATGGTGAGCATGGGCGCGCGGATCACCGGGCAGGGCACGCCCGTGATCACCGTGGAAGGCGTCGACGCCCTCCACGGCACGGACTTCACGGTCATCCCTGACCGGCTCGAGGTGGGGACGTACCTCCTCGCCGGTGTGGCGACGCACGGCGACGTGCGCGTGACGAACGCCGAGCCGGCGCACCTCGACAGCCTGCTCGCGAAGCTGCGCGGCATGAACGCGCGGGTCGAGGTGGACGGGACGAGCGTCCGCGCGTGCAGCCCGGGCGAGCTGCTGCCCGTGCACGTGCAGGCCGTGCCGTATCCGGGCTTCGCGACCGACCTGCACCCACCGATGGCCGCGGCGCTGACGCAGGCGTCGGGCGTCTCGCTGGTGCACGAGCGCGTGTACGACAACCGGACGCTGTACGTGAACGAGCTGCGGAAGCTCGGCGCGCGCATCACCACCGCCGGCGACACGGTGCTCATCGAGGGCCCCACGAAGCTGGGCGGATCGACGGTGCGCGCGCTGGACATTCGCGCCGGCGCGGCGGTGGTCGTGGCCGCGCTGGCGGCCGAGGGCGAGACGCGCATCCTGGACATCCACCACCTGGACCGCGGGTACGCCGACCTGCAGGAACGCCTCGGGGCACTGGGGGCAGTGGTCGAGCGCCGGTAGCCCTCGCCGCATCGTGCGGAATCATCACGCCCGCGCTAACCTCGGGCGTGCGACCCGCGCTCTCGACTTATCCACAAGCGCCCAGGGAGGCGCGCTGCGTTCCGCGGCGTGGCGTCTCGCATGCTCTCGCTCAGTAAGCGCATCGGCATCGACCTGGGGACGGCGAACGTCGTCGTCTATGACCACGACCGCGGCATCGTGCTGGACGAGCCCTCGGTGGTCGCGATCGCGGAGCGGGACAACACGGTCGTCGCCGTCGGCTCGGAGGCGCGTGCGATGATCGGCCGCCACCCGGGCGCGATCCAGGTCATCCGTCCGATGCGGGACGGAGTGATCGCGGACTACCTGATCACGGAGGCGATGCTCCGCTACTTCATCGCCAGCGTCGTGGGCCGGTTCAACATCGTGCGCCCCGAGGTGATGATCTCGGTCCCGGTCGGCGTCACCGGCGTCGAGCAGCGCGCGGTGCGCGACGCCGCCGAGGCGGCCGGGGCGCGCCGCCCGGCGCACCTCATCCCGGAGCCGCTGGCCGCGGCGATCGGGGCGGAGATCCCGGTGGGGTCGGCGCGCGGCCACATGGTGATCGACATCGGCGGCGGCCGGTCCGAGGCGGCGGTGATTTCGATGTTCGGGATCGTCGCGAGCGAGTCCGTGCGGATCGCCGGCGACCGGCTGGACGACGCGATCGCGCAGTACATCAAGCGCCGCCACAACCTCGTCATCGGCGAACGCACTGCCGAGGAGGTGAAGCGCGCGATCGGCTCCGCGATCCCGCTGGAGGAGGATCTGACCGCCGGGGTGCGTGGGCGCGACCAGATCACGGGCCTCCCGAGGACGGTCACGGTCCGGTCGTCCGAGATCACGCAGGCGATCCAGGACCACCTCGTCACGATCGTGCAGACGGCGCGACGGGTGCTGGAGCGCACGCCCCCGGAGCTGGCCTCGGACGTCATCGACCACGGGATCGTGCTGACGGGCGGCGGCGCGCTGCTGCGCGGCATCGACGAGCTGATCCTCCACGAGACCGGCGTCCCCGTGCACATCGCGGAGGATCCGCTGCGCTGCGTCGCGCGTGGCGCGGGGATGGCGCTCGACTACATCGAGGTCATCGAGCGGACGCTGCCGACGGAGGAAGAGACGATGATCACGGAGGCGGCGCGGTAGGAGGCGAAGTAGGCGGCGTAGCCCGGGTCCGTGCCGCCCTCGGCGCTATCCCTCGCGGATGCGCTTCAGGTGGTACGTCATGCTCTGCAGGAAGAGCACCGGGTTGATGTGGCGAAGCTCCACCTCGGGCGGCGCCTGCACGCGGTTTGGCGTGTAGTTCAGGATCGCCCCGACGTGCGCGTCGACGAGCGTGTCGACGACATCCTGGGCGACGTCGCCAGGGACGGCGACGATGCCGATGTCCACGTGCTGCTGCTTCAGGTCGTCCTCGAGCTCGGAGACATCGCGGACCTGGCGGCCTTCGATCTCGGAGCCGACGAGCGACGGGCTCGCGTCGTACAGCGCGATGATGTCGAAACCCTGGCCCTCAAAGCCGGGGTAGGAGGCGATGGCGCGGCCGAGGCGGCCGATGCCGATGACGGCGACCCGCCAGCGCTGATCGAGGCCGAGGATCTGTCGCAACTCCGCGGCGAGGCGATGGACGGAGTAGCCACGCCCCTGCTTGCCGAAGCGTCCGAAGTAGGAGAGGTCCTTACGGATCTGGGCCGGCGTCACACCGAGCTCGGCGCCCAGCTCCTGCGAGGAGACGACCGCGCGCCCTTCGCCCTCAAGCCGTGACAGCAGCCGGTAGTAGAGCGGCAGCCGGTCGATCACGACTTCGGGGATCTCGATAGGCAAGAGGCAACGTCCCGGGGTTGAGCGGCGTGCGCTGGGCGGGGAGGGCGAACCTGTCACTCGATGATACGCCCTGTCTCGGTGTGTGCAATTTCGCACAATCGAGACTGCGTGATCTCCGAGGGCCGTGGGCGCCGGAAGACGCCCGTGGAGGCCCTCCAGGCCGCCGAGGATGCCGCTCTTCAGTCGCGGCGCGCGCGCCCGGCGGCCCAGCCGCCGATGAGGAGCCCGACGCCGACGCCGAGCCCGTCCGCGAAGAAGTCGTTGAGCGAGGGCGATCGGCCCTCGATCGGGCCCTGCGCAATCTCGGTAGCGGCAGCGAAGAAGAGGGCGACGAGCAGCAGCCCGAGGCGCGCCTTCCGCTGCAGGGCGGGATCGAGCTGCGCCATCCACAGCGCGGCGCCCGCGCCGAGCGGGAGGAACAGCAGGAAGTGGAGGTAGCTGTCGCTCGCGATGTCCGTGCTGAGGTTCGGGCGGAGCGTGGCGTACACGATGACGCCCGCGCTGAGCGCGGTGATCGCCTGCCCGATGCGACGGAGGAAGGCGGCTCGCATCATCGAAGCGTAGTGGCTCGCCCCCGTACCGTCTGACGCTCCCGGCTCGGCGCCGTCCGCCCGTACCCGGCCGCGACCGTACAATTCAGCCCCATGCCGGTTGCCGTCGCCCCGCGTCCCCTCGCCCGTCCCTGGCCGCTGACCGTGGAGCCGTGGGAGGGCGCCTCCCCCGCCGACGCCGTCGCCGCGCTGCGCGGTCGTCCGGGGCTTGCCTGGCTCGATTCTGCGCTGCCGGGCGAGCGCCTGGGACGCTGGTCGATCGTCGCTTCGGACCCACGCTGGACGTTGACCGCCTACGGCTCCGATGTGCTCTACGACGGCGCGTGTGGTCCGCGCCGGCTGCGCCCGGGCGCCCTGCGCGCGTTCGCGCGCGCAGTGGAGGCGGAGCCGGCGCCAGAGGCCGCCGGCGACCTCGCGCTCCCGTTGATCGGAGACCTGCCGTTCGTCGGTGGCGCGATCGGGTACCTCGGGTTCGAGCTGGGGCGCGAGGTCGAGCGGCTGCCGGCAACGACGCTCGACGACGTCGGCGCGCCGGACCTCGCCGTCGGCTGGTACGACGCCGCGCTCGTGTGGGACGAGGTGGCGCGGCGGGGGTGGCTCGTCGGCCGCGCGGAGGCGGTCGCCCCGCTGCGCTCGCGGCTCGAAGCGCCCGCGATGGCGCCGGGGCCGGTCACGGCGGGGGCCCTCCGTCCGAACATGACGCGCGAGGCGTACCTCGCGGCGGTGGAGCGCGCCCTGGCCTACGTCCGCGCGGGCGACATCTACCAGGTCAACTTCGCGCAGCGGCTCTCCGCGCCCCTCGCAGGCGACGGGATCGACGCCTACCTCCGGCTCCGCGCGAGCAGTCCCGCGCCGTTCGCCGCCTATCTCGACACGCGCGGCGCGTCGGGGGGCGTCGAGGTGTTGTCGTCGTCACCGGAGCGGTTCCTGCTGCTCGACCGCGACGTCCTTGAGACCCGCCCGATCAAGGGGACGCGGCCCCGCGGCGCCACGCCGGAGGCGGACGCGGCGCTGGCGGCCGAGCTGCGCGCGAGCAGCAAGGACCTCGCCGAGCACGTGATGATCGTGGACCTGGAACGGAACGACCTCGGGCGGGTCGCCGTCGTGGGGAGCGTGCAGGTCCCCGAGTTCGCGACGCTGGAGTCGTTCCGACAGGTGCACCACCTGACGTCGACGGTCCGCGCGACGCGCCGGCCCGGCGCGGGCCTGGAGGCGATCCTGCGCGCGACGTTCCCCGGCGGATCGATCACCGGCGCGCCGAAGGTGCGGGCGCTGGAGATCATCGATGAGCTCGAGCCGACGGTCCGCGGCGCCTACACGGGGTCGATCGGATACGTGTCGGCGCACGGGCGGATGGACTTCAACATCGCCATCCGCACGATCACCCTCGCGGATGGGGTCGCGCATCTACACGTCGGCGGCGCGATCGTGCACGACTCCGACCCCGCCCTGGAGTACGCGGAGACGATGCACAAGGCGCGCGGCATGGCTCGGGCGCTGGGTGTGACCCTGCCAGACGAGATGCCAGACGAGATGCTAGACGAGACGCCAGACGAGACGCCAGACGAGATGCAGGACGAGACAGGCGCGTGAGCGCCCCGGGCGGCGTCGCGTGGGTGGACGGGGAGCTCGTGCCGCGTGAGCGTGCGAGCGTCTCCATCGATGACTTCGGGTTCCGGTACGGCCTGACCTGCTTCGAGACGATGCTCGCGCGGAACGGCCGGGTGTTCCGGCTCGCGCAGCACCTCGATCGGCTCGAGGCGAGCGTGCAGTTGTTCCTCGCGACGCCGCCGCCGCGTGGCGAGCTTGAGCGAGCCGTGGCCGCGGCGCTGGAGGCGAACGCGTTGACGGAGGCGTCCGTCCGGCTCTCGGTCACACCGGGGAACGGGACGCGGCCGGCGCTGCCGGCGACGGGCACGCCGCACGTCATCGTGACCGCCGAGCCGCTCGGCGCGCTCCCGGCTCGCGGCCGGCTGTGGGTCAGCTCCGTGCGGCTCGACGCTGCGCGGCCGTGGCGCGCGGCGAAGGTGGGCCAGTACGCGACGTCCCTCCTCGCCCGCGCCGAGGCCGAGGCGCAGGGGTACGAGGACGCGCTGCTCCTCGACCACGCGGGGCGCATCGCCGAGGCGGCAACGGCCAACGTGTTCTTCGAGGTCGACGGTGCGATCGTGACGCCCTCGCTGGGGACGGGGGCGCTCCCGGGCGTGACGCGGGGGTGCGTGATGGAGGTCGCGGCGTCGCTCGGGCGACCGGTGCGCGAGGTCGAGCTGACGCTCGCGGACCTACCGCTCGCCACGGGCGCGTTCGTCACGAGCAGCATCGCGGGCGTGGCGCCCGTCACCTCGGTGGCATGGGATGCCACGGGCGGGCGCATCTCGTGGGAGTCGAGCGCGAGCGCGGCGCTGGTTGAGATCGAGCGCGCGTACGCGGACGTGGTGCTGACAGAGACCCGCTAGGGGCGTAGAGCCCGATTTCCGGCGGCCGGTCTCATCCGATCCATCTGTGCACCATTTTTCTACCGAGTGTTCTCTTTGGCGTCAGCGTTCCGTCAGATAGCGTTCCCTGACCAATGACATCAGATTGTTATTCTCGCTCCGTTACCAGTGCCTCCAACTGGAGGACACGGGCGGCTGGTACACGACCCAGCGTCCCCGGCCCAACGGGCGGCTTGCCGGCAATGGGCCCGGTGAGCGCCTGGCGAGCGCCGGCGAGGGTCGGGACACGGAGGATCCGCGCCTCGCGCGTGCGAGCTGCGTCGACATGAACGGGACGAACCACCACTCCGGACCCTGGGGCCAGGCTCGCATTCTGCTGGTCGAGGACGACCGCGATGTCCGCGATGTCGTCGCGACTTCGCTGCGGCAGCTCGGCTGGGAGACGGACGCCGTGGCGTCCGGTGAGGACGCCCTCACCGCCTTCGCCCGCGCCCACTTCGACCTCGTCGTCCTCGACCTCGGCCTTCCCGGGATGCCCGGCATCGACGTCCTTCGCCAGCTCCGCAGCCGGAGCGAGATCCCCGTCCTGGTGATGACCGCGGCCGGCGGCCTCGACGATCGCGTCATCGGGTTCGACCTCGGCGCGGACGACTACGTGGTCAAGCCGTTCGAGGTGGCCGAGCTGGAGCGACGCGTCCGGGCGATCCTCCGCCGCACTACCGGGCCTCGGCCGGACGACGTGCTGCATGGCCCGCAGGAGATCCGCCTGCTGCTCCGCGCGCACGAGGCGTACGTCGGCGAGCAGCAGGTACACCTCACGCCCAAGGAGTTCGAGGTGCTGCGCGTGCTCCTCGCGCGGCGCGGCGAGGTGGTGGCGCCGGATGACCTCTCGGTGCAGATCTGGGGCTACGAGACCTTCGGCTCCCGCAACTACGTGGAGGCGCACGTCTCGCGCCTGCGCGGGAAGCTCGCCGACGTCGGCGCGGACGGGGTGATCGGCACCGTCCGCGGCGTCGGCTACATGGTCCGCTAGCCGCCCACTCCCCCGCACCGACGGCTCGGCAGCGGCCCGAGGGCACGCCCGCGGGACGCTGGCGCGCGCGGTGTATGCTCGCCGCGCCATGAGTACTACTCCGTTCCTCGCCGTCCAGACCGAGTCCAGCGACCCTGCGTGGTTCGAGGTGGAACGCTCGATCGTCGAGCCCGTCGGGGGACGGGTCGTCGTCCAGCGCGCGGCGGACCAGGACGAGCGCGCTGAGCTGCTGAAGGACGCGCAGTGCGTCCTCGTGGGCGGCGCGACGATCGACGGCGCGTTGCTGGAGCGGCTGCCGAAGCTCGAGCTGATCATCCGCTACGGCGTCGGGATCGACTCACTCGACATCCCCGAGGCGACGAAGCACGGCGTGGTCGTGGCGCACTACCCGGACTTCTGCCAGCCCGAGGTCGCGAACCACGCGCTGATGCTGCTGCTCGCGGTTGCGAGGAAGCTCGTGCCGCACGACCGCGCGATGCGCGCGGGGGCGTACCGCAGCGTGCCGCTGCCGGTGTCGCCGCCCCTGACCAACGAGACGCTTGGGATCGTCGCCTTCGGGAACATCGGCCAGCAGATGGCGAAGCGCGCCCGCGCGCTCGACATGGAGATCCTCGCGTACGACCCGTACCTGGACGACGCGACGATCGCGGCCGCGGGGGCGCGTCGGGCGTCGTCGTTCGAGCAGCTGCTCGCGGAGTCGGACCACATCTCGATCCACGCGCCGCTGACGCCGGAGACACGCGGCATGTTCGGCATCGAGCAGTTCCGCGCGATGAAGCCCACCGCCATCCTCGTGAACACCGCGCGCGGGCCGATCGTGAAGCTGGACGACCTCGTGCAGGCGCTCCGCGACCGCGAGATCGCGGGGGCCGGGCTGGACGTGTTCGAGCACGAGCCGATGCCCGCGACGCACCCGCTGTACGAGTTCGACAACGTCGCGCTGACGCCGCACTCCGCCTTCTACTCCGAGTACTCCAACCGTCACATCAAGGAGCGGATCGGCCAGACGATCGTCGAGTACATGAATGGGACGTGGCCGACGGCGGCGACTATCCCGAACCGTGACGAGGTCACGCCGAAGCGGCCGCTCTCCTAAGCCAGTCCACACACGGCCGGCGGACGATCGCCGGGTTCTCGACAGGGCCGCCCGGCGCGGCGGCACCAGCGCGAAGGGATCCTCCATGCGACCGAACACCACCCTGCGGGCGTGGCGGGCCGGACAGAAGACGATCGGCGCGTGGCTGAGCGCGCCCAGCGCTCACACCACCGAGGTGATGGCGCACGCCGGCTTTGACTGGCTCTGCGTCGACATGCAGCACGGGCTGATCGGCGACGCGGACGCGATGAACATGCTCCGCGCGATCTCGACCACGGAGACGATCCCGTTCGTCCGGGTCCCCTGGAACGAGCCGTGGATCATCATGAAGGTGCTGGACGCCGGCGCGTACGGGGTCGTGGTGCCGCTGGTGAACAACCGCGAAGAGGCCGAGCGCGCGGTGTGGGCGGCGAAGTACCCGCCGGCGGGCGGCCGCTCGTCCGGCCCGGCGCGCGCCACGCTGTACGCCGGCTCCGACTACCAGACCCACGCGAACGACGAGATCGCCGTCGTGGTGATGATCGAGACGCCCGAGGGCATCGCGAACCTCGACGAGATCCTCTCGGTGCCGGGCGTCGACGCGGCGTACGTCGGCCCCTCGGACCTGGCGTACGCCCTCGGGATGCAGCCGACGGGCGACAACGCGGACCCGAAGCACCGGCAGGTCTGCCTCGACATCATGGCGGCGTGCAAGCGCCACAACGTGGCGCCCGGCATGCACACCGGCTCGCTGGAGTACACGAAGATGTGGCTCGAGGCGGGCTTCCAGATGGTCACACTCGGCTCGGAGGTCGGCTTCATGCGTGCCAAGGCGGCGTCCGACCTCGCGGCCGCGCGCGGTGACACCGGCACCCCGAAGGTCGAGCCCGAGGCGTAGCCGTCGATGACGATCACCGTCCCGGCCGCCGAGCTCACGGCCTTCGTCCAGCGCATCTTCGAGGACGTCGGCAGTCCGCCGACGGAGGCCGCGCAGATCGCGGAGCACCTCGTCGGCTCCAACCTGCGCGGGCACGACTCGCACGGCGTCATCCGCACCTTCGGCTACGTGCAGCAGGTGCGGAACGGCGTGCTCAAGCCGGGCGCGCCGATGACCATCGAGCGGGAGACGGTCTCGACGGCGCTCGTGAGCGGCGGGTGGAACCTCGGCATGCCGGTCGCGATCGAGGCGATGGACCTCGCGATCCGCAAGGCGAAGGAGACCGGTGTCGCCTTCGTCTCGATGCACGAGGTGGGGCACATCGGCCGCGTCGGCGCCTACGGCGACCAGGCGCAGCGCGAGGGGCTGATCGCGATGGGGGGCGTGAATTCGCCAGGCGGCCGCCTCGTCGCCGCCTTTGGTGGTTCGCACCGCCGCACCGGGACGAGCCCGCTCATGATCGCGATGCCGACCGGCGACCCGGACGAGCCGTTCATCCTCGACATGGCGACCTCCGTCGTCGCGGAGGGGAAGCTCAAGGTCGCCGTGAACGCGCAGAAGCCCGTCCCGGACGGGTGGATCCTCGACGGCGATGGGAACGCCTCGAACGACGCGCGCGACTTCTACGGCACCGGCGGCAACGAACGGCAGGGCACGCTGCTCCCCGTCGGCGGGCCGGACGGCGGCTACAAGGGGTTCGGGCTGAACCTCGCCGTGGAGACGCTTTCGGGCGTCCTCTCCGGCGCCGGCACCTCGATCGAGGGGGTGCGTGGCACCAACGGCGTGTGGTTCATGGCCCTCGACCCGTCGCGCTTCCTGCCGCTGGAGGCGTTCACGGGCGGCCTCGACGACCTCCTCGCGTTCGCGAAGGAGCCCCCGCTCGCCCCCGGCTTCGGCGAGATCCTCGTGGCCGGCGAGCCGGAGCGCCGGCGCATGGCCCAGCGCCTCGCGCAGGGCATCGAGCTCGACGACGAGACCTGGCGGCAGATCAACGCCGCCGCCGAGGAGACCGGCACGGCCGCGCCGGAGATGGGCTGGAGCTAGCTAGCTACTCGCCGTCCTCGGCTGGAGTCTCGGTCGGAGCTGCATCGGCGCCGCAGTCCATCGGCATCGAGGCGCCCAACTCGCCGGCGGTCTCCGCGTCGATCACGGACGAGGAGATCGCGAAGGTGATTTCGCAGGCGTGCCACTGGATCTGGATGGCGTCCGTGTCCGCGAACGGCATCACCAGCGCCTCGCCGCCGTCACCGACGTCGACGGTCTCGAGGTCGAGCGCGCTGAGGTCCGGCATCGGCTGCATTTGCTCGGTGAGCTGGATCGTGTCGTCCTCGGTCGCGCCCTGGTAGACGAGGACGAGCGTGGCGCCCTCGTCGTTCTTCCCGCGTCCGCGCGGGGAGGGGACGATCGTGGCGGAGACCAGCTCGCGGTCGCCGGGCACCATCGTCGGCAGCACCGGGTCGAAGGCGAGGACCGCGAGGTACTGCGCCGCGTCGCCGTCGAAGGGGCGGGTGAGGGCGGCGTAGGCGAAGAGGCGCGCCTCCGGTGGCAGGTCCTCGATGCGGGTGGGGCCGCCGTCCTCGGTGGTACCCGTGCCCTGCGGCTCGGCGTCGGAGCCGTCGTCGTCTGAGTCTCCGCCGCAGCCCACCGCGACCAGGCCGACGGCCAGGCCGAGGATAGACAGCAGCGCGAACCGGGGCAGTCGCCCAAGCGTCATGTGAGTTCCCTCCTTCAGGCGGAACGAGCGCGGCCCTCCGTGCGTTCGGAGCGCCCGCGCGGTGTGGCGTCGGTCAGCGGTCGCGGACGGCGCGCTCCGACGGCTCCCCGCGCAGCCAGCGGGCGACCTCCTCGAGGAAGATCGCGTCGATGCGCGGCCACGCGCCGGCGGACCGCGCGGAGTCGTGCGGGCTGAGGATCACGTTCGGCAGGTCCCAGAGCGGCGAGTCCGCGGGGAGCGGTTCCGGGTCGGTGACGTCGAGGTAGGCGCCCGCGATTCGTCCGGAGGCGAGCCGTTCGATCAGCGCGCCCTGGTCGACGATCTCGCCGCGCGAGACGTTGATAAAGACCGCGCCGGCCGGGAGCAGGTCGAGCGCGGCAGCGTCGAGCAGCCCTCGGGTCTCCCCGGTCAGCGGAATCGTGCTCACGAGGATGCCGGTGCGCGGCAGCACCTCGGCGAGGCGGCCGGGTGGCAGCCACTCGTCCACGCCGTCCTCGGGGCCGGCGGGCGAGCGGCGCACGCCGACGACGTGGATGCCGAACGTGCGCGCGTATCGTGCGACGAAGCCGCCGATCGCGCCGAGACCGAGGATCACCATCGTCTGCTCGCCGAGGACGGGCGGCTGCTGGTCCGGCGGCAGCTCGCGCGGCGTCTGCTCCCAGGCGTGGCGGCGCTGCGCCTCCAGCCAGGCGGGGATGCCTCGGTTGAGCGCGAGCAGCCCGGCGATCGCGCTCTGCGCGATCGGCTCGGCGGCGAGGCCGGCGGAGTTCGTCACGGTGACCCCGCGGTCCATGAGCTCCTGGAAGATCGGGTCGTCGGCGCCGGAGTGGCCCATGTGCAGCCAGCGCAGGTTCGGCGCGCGTCGCGCCGCGCCGAGGATCCGCCGCGAGGCGACCGGCCCGGATGCGACGTTGAAGAACGCCGCCTCGAGCCGTTCCATCACGTCCGGCGGGAGAACGGCGCCGTCTCCCTCGGGCGAGGCGATGACCTCGAGGCCATCGAAGGCGGCGAGCTGGTCGTGGAGGCGGGCGGCGATGTCGGCAGGGACGAGGATCGTGGGCATCGTCCGAGGATACCGGGCGTCGTGTCCGCGGCGCCCGGCGGCGGTATCGTGCCGCCATGGCGCGAGCGACCACGCGGGATCAGGGCAACTTCTTCGAGCCGACCTCCTGGCAGGAGATGGTGTCGGCGTGCGCGCAGACGGCGCTCGACCTCGGACTCGACGTGGAGACCGAGGTGTACGTGGGGCGCCGGATCTGGGGCGCGCGACGTCGCATCGACCTCGTCGTGACCGACCTCGGGGAGCGGCGTTCGCTCGGGATCGAGGTGAAGTACCAGTCCTCGCGCGGATCGGCGGAGGAGAAGATCCCGAGCACGATCGACGACATCGCCGCGTGGCCGATCCCCGGGATCGTGGTCTTCCACGGCCCCGGCTTCAGCGGTCACATGCGGTCGTTCCTGAGCGCGTCCGGGAAGGCCGTCGAGCTGAGCGAGCTGGAGACGTGGCTGCGGCTCTACTTCGTGATCCCCGTGCGTCGCTCCGGGTTCGCGGAGGCCGAGGGCTAGCGTCGGAACGGCTACTTCGCGCGGGCGGACTCGAGGGCGCGGCGCTCTTCCTCGGGCGGGTAGTTCATCGCGATCAGCTCGTCGATCGCGCCGCGGCGGTCGCCGCGCGAGTTGATCGCGCGGCGGGCGAGTGTTGTCTCGAGGCGGTAGCGGGTGCCGCGGCGGCCGAGCGTGCCGCGGTCGGCGGAGTAGAGGCCGAGGATGTAGTCCTGCGCGGAGTTCGAGAGCATCACGCGGACGCCCCGCTCCGTGAGGTCATCGATCGCCCATTTGAGGCGCTGTTGCTCGTCGCGGTCGAAGGCGCCCTGCGTGTAGCCGGTGAACGACGAGGTCTTCGAGAGCGGCTCGAACGGTGGGTCGAGGTAGACGAAGTCGCCGGCCTGAGGCGCGCGGAGCGCCTCGGCGAAGTCGGCGCACGTGAGTTCCACCTCGCGGAGGGCGTCAGAGGCATCGCGCAGGCCCTGCGGGTCGAGGATGCGTGGCGAGCGGTACTTGCCGTGGGGGACGTTGAACTCGCCGCGGCGGTTCACCCGGTAGAGCCCGTTGAAGCAGGTCTTGTTCAGGAAGATGAACCGCGCGGCGAGGTCCACGCGGCCGCCCGGCTGGCGGCTGCGCTCCGCGTAGTAGAACTCCGACCGCTGCTCCTCGCCCGCCTCGAGGTACGCCTCGGAGAGCGCGCCGAGCGCTTCGATCAGCGCAGCGACGTCATCACGGACAACCTCGTACACGGTGACGAGGTGGCGGTTGAGGTCGTTGAGGACGGCGCGCTTCGGGGCCAGCTCGGGGTTCGCGAGGAGCCCGAAGAACATCGCGCCGCCGCCGAGGAAGGTCTCGTAGTAGGTGCCGATCTCGCGCGGCGCGCGGGCGATCAACGGCTCCAGGATCTGGGACTTGCCGCCGGCCCACTTCAGGAACGGCCGAGCGGACGCCGCGCGGCCCCCGGCGCCGTCCTCGACGCCTGCGCCAGCTCCCGGGCGCTCGGGGCGCTCGGGCTCGTCGGACGCCTGGGCGGCGTGAGCGGTGGCAGGCCGGGCAGCGATGGTGGCGCGCTCCGAGTCCGTTGGGCGTGGTCATCGAGTGGGTCGAGGGGAGTGCGCCGATTCTACCGGGCGGGATCCTTCACCGCGAACCGTGCGGCGGCAGCCTCGGGGCGCGGGAGGCGGGCCTGACCACGAAACATGGAAGTAACACAGGCGACACTCCGACGACATTGAGCGCAGACATTCTCGCCACGCGGACGAAATGCAGCGCGATCGACGCGCGCGCACACCGGGAGGCCGTCCGCGAGGGAGGAGTCGGGATGGATAGCGGACACACCGCGTGGCTGTTGATGAGCTGCGCCCTGGTGCTGTTCATGACGCCGGGGCTGGCGTTCTTCTACGGCGGCATGGTCCGCGCGAGGAACGTGCTGGCGATGCTCATGAAGAACTACGTCGCGATGGGCGTGGTCACGGTGCTGTGGGTGCTCGTCGGCGCCTCGCTCGCGTTCAGCGGCAACACGATGCTGGGCGACTACAGCGTCATCGGGAACTTCGACCTCTGGGGCCTGCGCGACCTGGGGCTGAGCAACGACCACTTCGGTCTGCCCTACCCGGACAACGTCCAGATGATGTTCCAGCTCACGTTCGCCATCATTACCCCGGCGCTGATCTCGGGCGCGATCGCTGAGCGCATGAAGTTCACCGCGTGGGCGGTGTTCGTCGCGATCTGGTCGCTGCTGGTCTACGTCCCGGTGGCGCACTGGGTCTGGGGCGGCGGGTTCGTGGGCGCCGACATCGAGGCGCTCGACTTCGCGGGCGGGCTGGTGGTGCATGTGAACGCGGGCGCCGCGGCGCTGGCGCTGATCATGGTGCTGGGCCCCCGCGTCGGTTTCCGCAAAGAGATCATCCGGCCGCACTCGCTGCCGCTGACCGTCCTCGGCGCGGGCATCCTCTGGTTCGGCTGGTTCGGGTTCAACGGCGGCTCGGCGTTCGCGGCGGACGCTGCGGCGGGCAACGCCTTCCTCACCACGCAGGTCGCCGCGGCCACAGCCGCGACGGCGTGGATCATCGCGGAGGGCTTCACGCACGGGAAGCCGACGACGCTGGGGTTCGTCTCCGGCGCGGTCGCCGGCCTCGTGGCGATCACCCCGGCCGCCGGCTTCGTCGGGCCGCTGGGCGCGATGCTGCTGGGGCTGGTCGCCGGCGTGGTCTGCTTCTACGCGCTGCGGCTGAAGTTCATGTTCAACTTCGACGACTCGCTGGACGTGGTGGCGGTCCACCTCGTCGGCGGGATCATCGGCTCGCTGCTGCTCGGCATCCTGGCAGAGGAGGCCTACGGTGGCGTGGCGGGTAGCGTGGAGCAGTTCGGGCGGCAGGCGCTGAGCGTCGTGATCGCCCTGGTCTACTCGTTCGTCGTGACCTTCGTCATCGCGAAGGCGCTGGACGCCGTCATGGGCATCCGCGCCTCCGAGGAGGACGAGCGCAGGGGTCTCGACCTGGCGCTCCACGAGGAGCAGTCCTACGTGATCGTGGAGTAGGAGCGGCCGATGAAACTCGTGATTGCCTACATCAACCCGTTCCGTCTGGACGAGATCCGGGACGCGCTGAAGGAGGCCGGCGTCTCCGGCCTCACCGCCATCAACGCGCAGGGCTTCGGCCGCCAGTCCGGCCACACGGAGACCTACCGCGGGGCCGAGTACGAGGTGGACATGGTGCCGAAGGTGCGCATCGAGGTGCTCGTCGACGACACCCTTGCGTCGACGGTCATCGACACGATCGAGCGCACGGCGCGCACGGGCTCGATCGGGGACGGCAAGATCGCGGTCCTGCCGGTGGAGGATGTGATCCGCATCCGCACCGGCGAGCGCGGGAACGACGCCCTCTAGGGTCGTGACCGGACGGAAGGGCCCGAGGTGAGCGTCCCCGCGCCACTGGCTCGATTCCTGGAGGCGCGCTCGGCGGTAGCCGGGCGCGCCTCTCTCACGTCCCCGGGCCATGCGGGGGAGCCGCGCGGGGCGGCGGTCAGCGCCTACCTGGCGGAGCGCCTCGACGCTGCCATCGTCGACCTCGCGGCCGGGCTGGATCACGTCACGTTCGTCGCCGTCGGCGGCTACGGGCGAGGCGAGCTGGCGCGGCACTCGGATGTCGACCTCATGGTCCTGGTGGCGGAGGGCGCCCCGAAGGAGGCCGGCGAGCGCGCGGTGCGCGCGCTCTACCCGCTGTGGGATGCCTCGCTGAAGGTGGGGCACTCGGTCCGCAGCGTGGCCGACGTGCTGGAGGCGGCGAAGGCGAACGTCGAGTCGTACACCGCGATCCTCGACGCGCGCCCGCTCGCCGGCGACCTCGACCTGTACGCGGCATTCCTGGAGGCGCGGCGGAAGCTCGTGCGTAGCACCCGGCCGTGGCTGCGGGCCCAGCTCGCGGCGCTGCGCGAGGCGCGGCTGAGCGCGGAGCCCTGGCAGCTGCTGGCGGTGGACGTGAAGACGAGCCGCGGGGGGCTGCGGGGCCTGCACACCCTCCACTGGCTCGCGGCGGCGGACGCGATCGCCGACGCGGGCGAGGAGCCGCCGCGAGCGCCGGAACTCGTCGAGGCGCACGAGACGCTGACGCTCACTCGCCACGCGGTCCACGCCCTGGTCGACCGCCCCAATGACGTCTACCGCCCCGAGTACGCGAACGAGGTAGGCGCGTGGCTCGGCGTCGACGCGTTCGAGTGGGGGTGGCGGCTCTATCGCCAGATGCGCGTCGTCGACGCCGCCGTCGCCGCTGCGTTCGCCGGGGAGGAGCCACCGCGGTCGCGCTGGTGGCGCCGGCCGGCGCGGACGGAGCGCCCGCGGTCGGAGCCGGACGACCGGAGCAATGTCGCCGCGCTGCAGCGGTCGCTCGAGACGATCGAAGCAGGCGGCCTCCTCGAGCCGCTGGGTGAGCCGGCCTGGCTCGCGTCGCTGCTCCCGGAGTGGGAGGCGCTGCGCGCGCGCCCGCACATCGCGCCGTTCCACATCCATCCGGTCGATGTGCACGCGGCGCGGACGGTCGCGGAGGCGCGTCACGTCATGGACGAGGACGAGTTCCGCGCCGGCACCCCGGAGGTGGGGCGCGCATTCGGCAAGCCCGAGGAGGTGCTCCTCGCGGCGCTGCTGCATGACATCGGCAAGGGGCACGCCGGGGTGGAGCATCCCGCCGCGGGGGCGGTGATCGCGGAGCGCTTCGCGGCCCGCGCCGGGCTCGGCGCCGCGGCGGCACAGCGGCTCGTCGCGGCGGTGCGCCACCACTTGCTGCTGCCTGCCGTCGCTACCCGGCGCGACATCGCGGATCCGCAGGTGATCCGAGAGACTGCCGAGGTCGTGGGCGACCTCGACACGCTGCGGCTGCTCTATCTGCTGTCGGTCGCGGATGCGCGGGCGAGCGGGCCGAACGTGTGGAATCAGTGGAAGGCGCAGCTGATGCGCGCGCTCTTCGACCGCGTCAGCGCCGTCCTCGAGGAGCGTCCGGGCGCGCCGAGCTTCGATGCGGTGGCGGAAGCGCTCGCCGGCCGGTTCCCGCCGGATGTCGTGCGGGCGCACCTCGCCGGCCTCGATGCGACCTATCTGCTCTCGACGCCGCCGGAGACGGTGGGCGACCAGATCGCGCTGATCGAGGAGGCCGCGGCCGCCGAGGGGCGGTCCGCGGCCCGGCGCGAGACGCTGGGGGAGATCGACCGCGTGACGCTGGTCTCGCCGGACCGGCCGGGGCTCCTCCAGGACATCGCCGGGACGCTCGCCGGGTTCAACGCGAGCATGCTCGGCGGCGTGGCGTACACGCGCGCCGATGGCGTCGCGATCCAGGTGTGGCACGTGGGGGACGCCCTCAACCGCGACGGGCACGCGGGGGGCGGGATCGACGACCGGCGCTGGGCGCGCATCCTCGATGCGCTGCCGCGGGCCGCGTGCGGGCAGTTCGACATCGAGGAGCGGCTGGCCGAGGTGCGGCGGAGCTATCCGCAGCCACCGCGCCGCGCCGACATCGGGACGAAGGTGTCGGTCGACAACGCGGCCTCCCGGGAATACTCGGTGCTGGAGGTCTCGGCGCCGGACCGTCGGGGGCTGCTCTACGCCGTGACCAAGGCGCTCCACGACCTGCGGATCGACATCCACCTGGCGAAGGTGGACACGATCGGGCCCGAGGTCTTCGACGCGTTCTACATCCGCCGCGAGAGTGGCTCACGCGTCGAGGAGCCTGACGAGATCGCTCGCCTCGTCGCGCGGATCGAGGCGGTCCTCGCGGAGCTGTAAGGGGTGCGACCGGGGCTCGCACGCCGAGGTGTGCGCGCTGTCGCGCGGACGTAGCTCTGATAGGATTCCGGGAGCCTCGCGGGAGGACGGATCGCGGCCTCGATGCCCTCCGTCGACGCGAGCGGAAACCGGCCCGAAACGCGCGCACGATCGCGCGATCGAGACCACGATCGGGGGACTCAGCATGCCCGAGAAGAAGGACCTGTACGAACTCGGCGAGACGCCGCCGCTCGGCCACGTGCCGAAGCAGATGTACGCGTCGCTCATCCGCCAGGAGCGCTTCGGCCAGCCGAAGGACGCGTTCAAGACCGAGGTCATCGACGTACCCGAGATCGGCCCCAAGGAGGTGCTGGTCTGGGTGATGGCCGCGGGGGTGAACTACAACAACGTGTGGGCCGCCCTCGGCACGCCGGTGAACGTCATCGCCGCGCGGCAGAAGGCCGGCCAGACCGAGGACTTCCACATCGGCGGCTCTGACGCCTCCGGCATCGTGTGGGCGAAGGGTTCCGAGGTCACCAACGTCGACATCGGCGACGAGGTCGTGCTGTCCTGCGGCATGTGGGACGACAACGCGGCCGACATCCAGGCCGGCGCCGACCCGATCACCTCCAGCTCCAACAAGATCTGGGGCTACGAGGAGAACTGGGGCTCCTTCGCCCAGTTCTGCAAGGTCCAGTACCACCAGTGCTTCCCGAAGCCGAAGCAGCTGACGTGGGAGGCCGCGAGCGCCTACATGCTTGTCGGCGCCACCGCCTACCGCATGCTCATGGGCTGGGAGCCGAACGTCGTCCACGAGGGCGATCCGGTGCTCGTCTGGGGCGCCACCGGCGGCCTGGGCGTGATGGCGACGCAGATCGTGAAGGCGAAGGGTGGCATCCCGATCGCCGTCGTCTCGGACGAGTCGAAGTTCGAGATGTGCTACGAGCTGGGCGCGAAGGGCGTCATCAACCGCAAGGACCCGGCGTTCACCCACTGGGGCCGGCTGCCGGACCTGGACGACCAGGCCGCCTTCGGTGAGTGGATGAAGGGCGCCCGCGCGTTCGGCGCGAAGTTCTGGGAGGTCCTTGGCGAGCGGCGGAGCCCGAAGATCGTCTTCGAGCATCCCGGCGAGTCGACGGTGCCGACCTCGGTCTTCCTGGCTGACAACGCCGGGATGGTCGTGATCTGCGCGGGCACGTCCGGCTACAACGCGGACGTGGATCTGCGCTACCTGTGGATGCGCCAGAAGCGCCTGCAAGGCTCGCACTTCGCGAACACCGAGCAGTGCGCGGCTCTGAATGACATGGTCGCGTCCGGCGAGGTGGACCCGGTGCTCTCTCGCGTGTTCCCGTTCGAGGGCGGCGTGGGCGACTGCCACCAGCTGATGTACGAGAACCGCCACCCGGCCGGGAACATGGCGATCCTCGTGAACGCGACGAAGGAAGGCGAGAAGACCCTCAAGGTCGAGTAGCCTCCGCCGGAGCAACTCCCACCGAGGGCGTCCCGCAGGGGGCGCCCTCGATGCTTCTCAGCTGTCGGTGAGCGCTCCGGCGTGGCACGACCATTGCAGACCTCCCCGCGCACACGACGCTGCAACGGACGAGGGCACACCGTTCACCACGCGTCCACGGGCGATGCGCTCTCCTCCGGAGGCGCGGGGCGGATCCGAGGAGGTCGCGCATGGCTGGACTGCTGATCCTGCTGTTGCTGCTCGCCCTGCTGTTTGGCGGGCTCGGCGTGGCGATGAGCCCGCTGTTCTTCATCCTGCTGGCCGTGGTGCTGGTGCTCGCGCTGGGAGGTGGCGTCTACGGACGCGGACGCTGGTGACGCGCAGCCGCCGCACATGCGAAAGGCGAGGCCGCGGCCTCGCCTTCTTCGTGCGCCTGGCATGGACGGATCGACGAGCCGCCACCGTCGCGAGCCCACGACGAGGGGGGCCGGGTTCGCCCGGCCCCCCTCGTCGTCGCCCTCAGCGAGGAGGGCGATCGTCGCGCGCCGCTACGGCGCGGATCCTCTGAACGCGCGCGCGGCCGCGGCCACCACGAGCAGCACGAGGAAGACGACGAACAGGATCTGAGCGATTCCGGCCGCCGCACCGGCGATGCCCCCGAAGCCGAGGAGCGCCGCGACGATGGCCAGCAGGAAGAAGAGCAGGGCCCATCCAAGCACGGTGTCCATCCTTTCCATCCGAGGCGCCCGGCCACGGGCGGCCCCAAACGACGGACTGACTGTCGCCGGAGGGCAGTAACAAAGGCGTGCTCAGTGCGCGGGGTTCACCGCTGGATCCGTCGTCCGGCTGGAAGCTGACACCGCTCCACGGCCGCGGGACCCGCGCCGTGCGACGGTTTCGTCACCTGCCCAGCAAGAGGAGTCCTCGGGCCAGAACCGGCTAGAACCCGCACCCCTCGAACTGGTTGGGGAGCGGCTCGATGCCGGCTGCCTGGATGCGGGCCTTGAACGCGGCAAGGTAGGGGTCGGCGTCCATGAACTCGTACTTCGCGATCAGGCCCGGGTCCTCCACCGGCACGGAGAAGACGTAGGCGGAGAAGGTCTCCGCGAAGTCCTCCTCCGGGTTGGTGGCGGCGTAGGAGCCGAGGAAGGACGGGTCCACCAGGCAGCGGTCGTAGGCAGCGTCGTCGTCCGGGTTCGTGGGGTCGATGTCCTCGATCCAGTCGCCCCAGAACTCCTCGATCCAGCGCGCGATGTAGGAGTCGTCGGCGTAGCAGCCCTCACCCTCGAAGTAGGTGAAGCACTGGCTCTCGTCGACGCCGCGGTCGAGCTGGTCCGGGACGCCGGTGAAGACATGGGTGAGCTCGTGCGCCATTGTCAGGGCGAGCTCGATGTCGTCGCGCTCGGCCTCGCCGAGGTTCACTGTCATCTGGAAGGCGACGCCGCCATCCGCGGTGCTCAGCGCCTCGACGTAGGCGAGCAGGTCGCTGGGGGCGTCGAAGCCGGCCAGGAGGATGAGCGGCTCGAGGTCAGCGGGTTCCGCGACGATCCGCAGCCATTCCCAGGCGCGCATCAGGCGGTCGTCCTCGCCGATGCACGACTGGCCGAGGACGCCGTCCACGACGAAGTGGCCGGAGGTGAAGCCGTCCGCGAAGTCCTCGCCGCCCCCGCTCGAGAGGAACTCCAGCGTGCAGTCGACGTCGTCGCGGGTGAGCGTCGCGTCGACGAGCGGGATCTCCTCGATCGGCGTCGTCGTCCCCTGGGTGGACTCGGTCGCGGTGGCGACCGTGGTCGCCGGAGGCTCGGTAGCGGTGGGCGTCGCCGAGGTGACAGCGGCGGCGCCGGTGGGCTCCTCGGTGGCCTGGCTGGAGCACCCGGCCAGCAGCAGCGCCAGCGTGAGCGCGAGGAGGCCGGCAACGCCGCGGGCGGGGAAGACCGCGCGAGACGCACGGAAGGACGATGGCTGCACGCTGGAACCTCTCACCGGGGACGGGTCGCTCCCCTGAGTATGCCGGAGGTTCCGCGCTCCGTCCCGCCGCCGTCCGTCAGGCACGGCGATCTCCATGAGCGGTGCTCCGAGCGTGACATTGGTCCCGGGCGGTCCTGACAACCGTCCCGACTTCTCCTCAAATCTACGCTTCCTTCGAGAGATTCAGAATCGTGGCCGCTGGTGCGATGCGTGCCTCGGGACGATGCTCAGCACGTCGGTATCCCGTATGTAGTTCGGAGTCTCCGTGAACCCCGCGTTCGACGACCAGGTCGGCTCCACGCGCACCCGTCCGGGTGGCGTGCACCTCGTCGAGAACCGCCTTGTCCGGTTCGTGTGGGGCGTCATGGGCACGGTTTCGCTCGCGTTCGGACTCATCGGGGTCGTCGTGCCGGGCTGGCCAACAACGATCTTCCTGATCATCGCGGCAGCCTGCTACGCGCGCTCCTCGCAGCGGATGTACGACCGGATCCTCGCGAACCCGGTCTTCGGCCCCCACGTGCGCCGGTTCCGCGAGACGGGCGGCATGCCGATGCGCGCGAAGGTGGTCGCACTCTCCGTGATGTGGCCGTTCGTCCTCTTCTCGGTGACAGTCGCCATCCCGTGGTCGATGCACTGGGCGCAGGCGCTGGTCCTCACGGTCGCGCTCGTTGGGACGGCGTACATCATCAGCCGGCCGACGGATCGCCCTACCGAGCGGGCCGCCCGCTCGGCCTAGCTCCCTCATCGAAGCACCGCAGACGCGAAGGAGGCCCGCCACTCGGCGGGCCTCCTCGTGCGTGGCGCTCGCGCGTCACGTCCGGCCGGGCTACTCGACCGTGAACTCGCCGAACATGCCCGCGACGAAGTGCGGCGCACCGCCTTCGACCTGCGGCTGCTGGCCACCCGAGGCGGCCGCCGCCTCGAGGTAGGCCTGCGGGTCGGCGCCGGTCGGGATGGCGCAGATCACGATGTAGCGGCCGGCCTCGGTGACGGTGCCGTCGCCCACGGCGGGGATGTTCGCGTCCGCGCCCGTGCCCGGGGCGGCGAGGATCACCGCGGCGGGCTCACCGCCGAAGAGCGCAGCGAGCTCCTCCTCCGGCAGCGCGAGGAGCTCCTCGGCGGAGCGGGTCTCGGCTGCGGGGACGAGGATGGCGACGAACTCGTGGAGCTCGGCCTCGGAGGAGTTCACCAGGGTGAACTTCGTGCCGGCCTTGACCGTCTCCGGCAGCCCCTCGTAGCCGTAGTCGATCGCCGTGACCTCCACGATCTCGGCGGCGGCTTCCGTCGCCGCCTCGGTCGCGGTCGCCTCGGTGGTGGCCTCCGTGGTCGCGGTGGCCTCGCCCGTGGCAGTCGCCTCGGCGGAGGCCGTGGCCTCCTCGGAGCTGGCGTCACCCTCCTCGTCGCTACAGGCGACGAGCAGCGCGCCCGTGACGGCGAGCGGAATCAGGGCCGCGCGCCCCCAGCGGAACATTCGAACGTCCAATGCATACCTCCCGGGCCGTTGGCCCGCTCTGGCCTCGGAGCGCGCTCCGCCTGGTTCAGCGTCGAACCGAAGCCAACCCTCTGGATGACGCGGAAGCTTCCCCGTCAGGAACCTTGCGCGCAAGTTACGAAAGCATCACGTGTGCAATCCGCCGGCAGACCGGCGAGTCCGTCGGTTCACCATCGGATCACAGGTGAGGTTGCCCGGAGCGGAGCCGGGTTCGGATAATCGTTGCTCTGACACCACATCCCGCTGGGCGGGAGCACCACACGGAGGTCGCGTGGGACGAAATCGAAGACAGGATCGCCTGCGCAACCGTCGCGAGCGCGGCGCCCAGGATGGCGCTCCGTCGCCGTCCCCGGCCTCGCGGTCGGGCGGGGGCGCTCTGAGCAGCAAGCCGAAGCCGCAGTGGCGCGAGACGATCGACTCGTGGGGAGGCTTCACGGTCATCGGCGCGATCGCTGCCGCGATCGTGATCGCGGGCCTGCTGGTCTTCCTCAACCGCCCGGGCGCCAGCGCGGGCGATGGTGAGTTCGTGGCGCGTGAGCACGAGGCGCCGGTCAACGGGACCACCATTGGTAACCCGGACGCGCCCGTCCGGATCATCGAGTACGGCGACTACCAGTGCCCCTTCTGCAAGGCGTTCTGGGAGGACATCGAGCCCACCCTGCTCGAGGAGTACGTCGAGACGGGGCTCGCGACGTTCGAGTTCCGGAACTACGCGTTCATCGGGCCGGAGTCGCAGCAGGCAGCCGAGGCCGCCCTGTGCGCCGCCGACCAGGATCACTTCTGGGAGTTCCACGACCTGCTCTACCTGCGCCAGGGCCGGGAGAACTCCGGCGTGTTCTCCGACTCCAACCTGAAGTCGTACGCGCGGGAGATCGCGGACGGCGTGGAGGGCTTCGACTTCAACACGTGGGAGTCGTGCTTCGACGCCGATACGTACGAGGCGCAGGTGACGGAGGAGAACCGCACGGCGACGAACTCCGGCATCGGCTCCACGCCGACGGTGCTCATCAACGGCGAGGCGATCCCGGGCGTCCAGAGCATCGAGGTCTACCGCAACGCGATCGACGAGCTGCTCCCCGAGGGCGCCGGCAGCTAGCGCGCGTCGAGGACGACCGGAAGCAGAACGGCCCCGCGTGAGCGGGGCCGTTCCGTGTCTGTGACCGGAGGGAGTTTACTCCTCGTCCTCGTCCTCGTCCTCGACCGCAGCGGGGTCGTAGGAGTAGGCGAGGAGACGCGTACCGCGCTCCACGAAGAGGACCAGGTGGCCGGCGGCGTCCTCCGCCTTCACCCAGTCCGGGAGCTCGGCGCCGTAGCCGCGGACGAGGTAGGTCTGGCCGACGAAGGCGAACTTCTTGCCGTCCACCACCACGTAGAACGGGGGCGGGGCGGGCTGCTCGTTCCAGTCGACGGCGAACGCGTCCACGTCGTCCGCGGTGAGGACGTAGAAGTCGTCGAACGTCAGCTCGACGGACGTCTCGTGGGCCATCTCCGGAGCTTCGGTGGTCATGGGTACCCGTCCTCGGTGCTCGCTGCGTGCGCGCTCCTCCGCGGAGCGTCGGGGCGATGATACCCGGGCGCTCGGCGTGCGGGCCAGAGGCGTCCGCTCCGTTGTAAATCGCAACGCACGAGGACTACGCTGGGCTCATGGCGAAGTCCCTGGCCGACCTCCACTGCTCCGTGGCGCGCACGCTGGACGTGGTTGGCGAGCGCTGGACGATGCTCGTCCTGCGCGACGCCTTCAACGGGCTGAGCCGCTTCGAGGAGTTCGCGGAGAGCCTGCCGATCGCGCGAAACATCCTCGCGGCGCGCCTCAAGACGCTGGTGGACCACGGGGTGCTCGCGCGGGAGCAGTACCAGGCGCACCCGCCCCGGTACGAGTACCACCTGACGCCAAAGGGCGCGGACCTCTACCCGGTGCTCATCGGGCTGTTCAACTGGGGTGATGCCTACCTCGCCGGCGAGGATGGCGCGCCTCTGGAGCTCGCGCACCACGCCTGCGAGTCGGACGCGCCGCGGCCGGAGTCGGTCGTGGTCTGCGGCGGATGCGGCGAGCCGCTGCACCCGCGCGACGTCCGCCGCGCTGGCCGTCCCGCCGGCCGATCCACTGGCCGACCGGCGCCTCGAGGGGCGAGCGGCGCGCGCTAGTCCTCGAACACGCCGGGGTGGCGCTCGAAGAGGCGCTCGCGGATCGCCGCGATGCGGTCGTGCGCCTGGGCGAGCGCGCCGGAGAGCATCACGATCGCCGTCTCGTGGTTGTCCTTGTAGTAGTCCTTGAGCTCGCCGGCCTTCCGGAACCCGAACGCCTCGTACATCGCGCGGGCGCGGTCGTTGGAGGCGCGCACCTCGAGGACGATCTCGTTCAGCTCCGCCTCCATCGCGAGGTCGAAGACCTCGAGGAGGAGTCGTTGGCCGATGCCGCGGCCCTGCTGCGCCGGGTCGACGGCGATGGTCACGAGGTGGAGCTGGTCGACCATGTACCAGACCCCCATGAACCCGACGATGCGCTCGTGGGTGCCGCCGAACATCGCGCGGCGGAGGGCGGTCAGCGGGCCGGCCGGCGGCGGGTCAGTGCTCTCCTCGATGGCGACCACGTAGTGCGCGAAGCCGTTGGCGAGCTCCTGCTCGAAGAGCCGGGCGGGCCACGCGTCCTGGTAGGCGGCGCTCTCGATGCGCTTCACCGCAGCGACGTCGTCGCGAGTCATGTCGCGCAGCGAGATCCGCGCGGCGGCGGTCGTGTCCATCTCCCCGGCAGTCTACTCGCCGGGCGGTCGCGCGGACCGGTCGCACCGGTCGGGATCGGCTCAGGCGTTCGCCGTGCTCGCCCTAGGCGGGCGCGGCGCTAGTCGTCGCGGGTCTGCTCCGCCTCGGGCGTGGCGCCCTCGGGAAGCGGTCGCTGCAGGATGTAGTAGGCCGTCTCGGGCCGGGCGAGATGCTGGATCCCGGAGACGGACCACCCGTCCTTGCCCAGTGCCGTGAGGTACCGGGCGAGGAACGACGTGCGATGCTCACCGCTCTTGCGGATGAACTCGACGCCGTCACGACTGATGCGGCCACGCGTGTCCACGTAGGCCACCGAATACTCCAACTGGTCCATGGCTAACCTCCACTGTCGAGGAGTAGCTGGACGCCTGGCTGATCCGCCGCCCGCCCTCGGTGCGTCCGGCCTCGGTCGGCCCGCGGTCCGTCTTGTCGAACCGGCGCGGGCCGGCAGTCACCGGCAGCACGATCCACCCGCGGGTGGCGAGGATGAATGCGGCCCGCCCGCTCGGAGGTCCTCGGCCTCGCCGGGGCGGCGACCGGTGCGACCGGCCGTATCCAGTGTGCCACCGTTTGGGCGGCGTGGACGTCTCCCACGGGGAGGATTCCCCACGCCCGCCTCGAGGTGCGACAGGCACGGGTCGACAGTGATACGAACATACGTTCTACTCAGGCCAGCGACTGACTCATCGGGCGCGATTGGGGGAGCGTCGAGATGGTGGATGTGAACGAGCTGGAGCTGGAGGCGCTGGAAGCGAGCGCCCTCGAGGTCGAAGACCCCGAGCCGGAGCCGGTGGACGGGTTCGCGGAGGACGACTTCGTGACCGACGACGGCGACACACTGCCGGACGAGGTGCAGGCGGAGCTGGAGGCGCTCGCCTCCGCGGAGTTCGACGACGGGAGCGCGGCGCTGGAGTCCGCCCTGGCCGAGGCCCAGCGCGAGCTGGCACGCCAGCGCACGCTGACCCGCCAGGCCGTCGCCCGGTTCCGCGACGCCCTGCTCGCCGCCGAGCCGGACCTGCCGCCGGACCTGGTGCGGGGCGACACGCTGGAGGAGGTGGAGGCCGCCGCTGCCTCGGCGCGGCAGGCGGTGCAGCGCATCCGTGAGCGCGTGGCGACGGAGCGTCCTCGCGGGTTCCCCGTCGGCGCCCCGGCGCGGTCATCGGAGCGCGGCCACGCGCGGGGCCGGGAGGGGCTCAGCGCCCACGAGAAGATCGCGGCCGGGCTGCAGGAACGCCTGATCTAGGCCACACCTGCCGGCGGACGGGGCGCAGCGCCCCGCGCCCTGGAGGATCGCCCTCGTGGCGACACCGGGTGCGGGGCGCTCCTCGTTGGCCCCTTACCCGAGGCCGCCTACCCGAGCGGCCCCTTACGCGAGCGGCCGCGCATCGCGACTCGCTTCATGCCTCGGGCCGAGCGACCTTCCAGTAGGCGGAGCCATCCCGCTTCCGGGCGAGGACGCCGAGGTCGACCAGCTCCCGACGGATGCGGGCCGGGTCGTTGAAGGCGTGGAGTCCGTCGAGCAGCCGTCCCAGTTCGACCTCGTTCCAGGTGACGCCGTCCTCGATCTGCGCGGCGATGTGGTCGAGCACGATCAGCTGCTGAGCGCGTCGCACGGGCCAGCGCGTCACGCGGCCACGGTCGTCGAGCAGCCGTTCGAGGATCCTCGAACGCTTGCGAAGCGCGAGGAGCGGGTCGGGCGGTGCGGCGTCGTCCATGCGTCCAGTGTCGGGCATGGCGCACGTCAGAACTCGGCCAGTTTGATCTCTGTGCGCGGAGGTGCGAATCCAGTAGCTTGTCGGCGCATGGCTCAGCTCGTCCGAGCATTTGGCAGCGGCGGCAGCACGACGAAGAACCCCTGAGGCAGCGCGGGCGGCATCCGTGATGACCTCGACGTGCCGAAAGAGGCGCGACGATGAAGCAGCGTGAGCGCATCCACCGAACGGCGGCGTCAACGAAGCCCGGCGCGCCGAACCCGACGAACGGCGCGTCGAGGGCAGCGGGTGGGGAGAGCGCGCCCGGGACGCAACGCGTCATGGCCTTCCAGCGCACCGCCGGCAACCACGTCACCAGGACGGCGGTGCAGCGGCAGTACGGCATGAAGCCACAGATGGCGGCCATGCTCGGGAGCAAGGCCACCCAGCAGGCGCAACAAGCCCAGGCAGAGCAGGCCGAGCGCGAGGACGCCGAGAAGAAGAAGAAGGCCGAGGAGTTCAACGCGGCCAGGGCGACGATCCAGACGGATCCGCGCTACCAGCAGATGCAGGCCGACGCGAGCTCCTACTCCGCGAAGTTCATCGACGTCCTGTCCAGCGCGCTCAAGGGCGCGATGGCGTCCGCGTGGGAAGAGGGCGACAAGGCCCAGGGCTACGAGGGCGACAGCGCCGGCATCTTCGCCGGACCGAGCGCCGGACTCGACGCGTACATGGAGGGGAACGACGAGGCGTACAACTTCGCCGTGGAGATGGGCAGCGCGCACCGCGAGAAGCAGGAAGAGCAGGAGGGCCAGATGGCCCTCGACATGGCGAGCAAGATCCTGCCCAGTGGTGGGGGGATGATCGCCAGCGCCGTGAAGACGGGCGGCAAGGCCCTCGCCGGGCAGGCGATCAAGGCGAAGCAGGCTACGGAGACGATCAAGGTCAACAAGGTGCTGGTGCGGTACCTCCTCGGCACGCCCGCGCAGGCGCCCAGCGGACCGCTGCAGGAGAAGTACGAGGCGGCGCGCCTGACGGTCGCCTCCAAGTTTGGCAGACACCTGGCCGAGTTCGCGGCGATCGAGGGGATCGATTCCGAGACGCTGCCGGACTTCAAGTTCGCGACCACGGAGCTGCAGACCGAGACCACCGACGACGACGTCGACTGGGACGCGGTCCCGACGCGCGGGCGGAGCTGACTCGGGGCGCCCTGCCCGCATGAGGCGAGACCGGCGTCGCTCGGGCGCTCGCCGGGCTCACCGTCGACGGGCTCTTCGACAGGCTCCCGCCGCTGGCAGGCTGCCCCGCGTGACAGGCTCAGCGTGAGCGCGGTGGTGCCCTTCCCGGGCTCCCTGCTCCCGTCCTGGGGGAGGAGGGAGCGTCACGATCGCCAGGGCGTCGCCCCCCGTGTATCGCAGGGCGTCGCCCCCCGTGTCGAGCCTCGCTCCTGGACCCGCTCCTGGTGGTCTACTGCCTGAGCTTGAGGGTGACGTTGGCGCTCAGGAGGCTCCCGAGGCCGGCGCACATCGGTCCGCCACAGGCGCCGATCTCGATCTCCTCGCGGTGATCGAGGAGCTTCGCGTCCGTGACCTCGATGTCGACCTCTGTGTGGATGTGCGTGACCTGGCGCGGGAACTCCTGCATCGTCGCCTCGACGTTCGCGACGGCCTTCGTGACCTCGGCGTCGGCGAGGCGGCCGTTGTTCAGTAGCCAGCCGAGCGTGCAGTTGCCGACGGCGATCATCAGCAGGTCGACCGATGTGAAGTCGACCGGGCCGCTGCCGTCCTCGGCGGGGACGCGGACGTTGGTGAAGGTGCGGGGAGCGCCGTTCTCGCGGGCCACGTCGAAGCGGATCTCGTGGCGGTCAACGAACTCGGCGGTCAGCTTCGGCATCGGAACCCCCTTGCGACGCCCGCGCCCTGGCTTCGCGGTGCGAAGCGCCAGGAGGGTCACGAGCGGCGCGGCGAGTGTACGCCGAGAACTGACAGCTCCGGAGCGGAAGCAAGCCTGCGGAAGCGACGCTGTTTGACGAGGATCACGGCGCGGAGGGAACACGGACGTGGTCGAGGTCTTCGTTGGCCTGGGAATCGGTGGTCTGCTCGCCTACGTGCTGTCGGGCCCGTCCGTGCCGCGCGCGAAGAATCCGGCGAAGTCGACGAAGGCCACCAAGGCGACGAAGGCCCCCGCCGCCCGGTCCTCGAGGCCGGCGCCCCCGGCCGCCCCGCGCCCCGCACTCGCGGCAGCGGCGCCCGCTGAGCAACCATCACCGAGGAAGTCGACGCAGACCGTCCGGAAGTTCAAGTAAGACGGCGCCCGCGCGGGCGCCGTCTTCGTTCGCCTGCAGGCGGCGGCGCCTCGCTAGTAGCGGCCGATCGCGACGATGCCGCCCTCGCCGAGCAGCCGCTCGTCGTCCGCGAAGACCGCGAGCGCGCCCTGGCGGAGCGCCGCCTGCAGCAGCCGCTCCACGGCGTCGCCATCGATGCTCGACTCGTGCAGACGGGTGTCCTCGACGGTCCCGAGGTGGTCGACGGCGTCCTGGTGGACGATGACGGTGGCGACGCGCCCCTGCTCGCAGGCGTGGCCGATCGCCTCGAGGCCGTTCACGGCGTTCGGCTCGGCGCCACCGAACCACTGCTCCGTGCGCCGGCGCCCGTTCTCCAGTTGCACGTCCAGCGCGAGGTGGCGGAGCCGCTCGTAGCGCTCGCGCTCCTCCTCGCCGTGCGGGGGCGCGTTGAGCTGCACCGCGCGCGCGGCGACGCTCTCCGGGAGCCGTGCGAGCAGCTGCGACCGCGCCTCGTCGACCCCCTCGACCACGAGGAGGTCGTCCGGGTGGACGAACTTGGCGACGTGCTCCTCGGCCTCGTTCGCGAACAGGTTGCGCTGCGCCTCGACCCACCGCTCGACGTTCGCGTAGGCGTGGCCGGTGCCGGCGGTGCCGCCGACGGGCCCGCCCTGCGCGGAGCGGTTGGTGCGCTGGCCGAGCTTCGACGTGTAGTGCTGTGGCCAGTCCACTTCGTCGGAGCCGGTGGCGGCGCCGTAGCGGACGCGGACGACGTCCATGGTGTGCATGTCCGTGGTGACGAGCGCGACGGGCCGGTCGAGGTAGGCCGCGCGGGCCACCTCGAAGACGCGGGGGCCGTCGCCGACGGAGACGCTGGAGCGGATCGGCTGCGCGAGCTCGAGGATGGTGAACGGCGCGGGATCGGCGTGGCCCTCGACGACGGGGTGGGAGACCCAGACGAGTCCGAGCACACCGCGCGCGCTGGCGTCCTCGGCGGCGGCGAGGAGGGCGGTGATGTCCTCGTCGAGCGCGCCCGCCTCCCGCGACTCGAGCCCGGCGCCGGCCTCGCGGGCGGCGTGGCGGAAGGGCTGGAGGACGGGCGGCTGACCGGACCCATCGGGTGTGAGGTCCAGCGTTGCGGTGAGCGTGAGCCGCCCGCTCTCGTGGTCGAGCAGCCGCCCCACGAGCCCCTCGAGGCGTCCGGTCTGCGCGTCAGTGGTCATCGAGCCACCCCTTTCACGGGAACCCCTCGACGCTATCGGGGTCGCGGTTGCGGTGGCATAAACCGAAGTCCCGCCGGGAGGGGGCGGAGGTCCTAGGAGCTAGGCCGGCAGGACGCGCACGTCCTCGACGTGTTCCTCGATCTCCTCGATGTGTTGCTTCAGTTCGCGTGGCAGCGAGGCCAACACACCGCTCGCGTTCCATCGTCGGGTCTCAAGGCGCTGTGCCTCCTCCTCCGACTCAGCCTCGATCTCAGTGGTGACCCAGCCCGCCAGCGACCAGGTTCGAGTGATTGCGTATTTCGGCATGCGTTCCTCCGGACGAGACGGTAGTCGGACCGATACCAGTCGGAGGCCCCGAGCGTCAGTCGATAGACGGCACACCAGAACGAGCGAGTAGCTCGGCGATACGCTCAAACTGCTCCGGCGGCAGCGTCGTGTCCCGGCCGTCTGGCTGAGGCACGCAAATGATCTGGCCGCGCCGCGCTCGCGTCAGGATGACGCGGTAGCCGTTCACGATGTAGCGGGCACGCTCCGCATTCGCCTTCTGCCACCGCGTGCCCTTGAATTGCCGCGCCGACCAAGACCCGAGCTGGGGCACGAGGTCGTTCCCCCAGACCACGCCGGCCCAGTCGATCTCGAGGCCCTGGCAATCGAAGTTCGTTGCAGCGATCTCAAGGTGGTCGGAACCGCGCACGTCGCCTCGGCCGGCGAGGAACCACTCCGCCCACTTCCGCTCGCGCTGTAGCACCTGTCCGTCGAGCCCCCAAGCGCGGAGGCGCCGTGCCTCGGCGCTGATCAGTAGCCCGCTCCGATCAGGTGCCGTCGTGGCGCGTTGTCGCATCCATTCCCGTGCGGCATCGAGGGAGCGAGTCATCACCATGGGGTACTCGCGTGGGTCAGGGAATGCTGCCCTCGCGCCGTCCGGGTCAAGCGCGAGCACTCGATCCACCCACTCATTCAGTCGTTCAGCCCGCGGGCTGCGCACGTTCATCCTCAGGTGGAGCCGGTCGTCGGCTTGGATGCTCAGGCCGGGAGGAAGCTCATCGAGGAGACGTCCGCCGGGAGGTTCAGTCGCACCGGGCAGCACCGCCGGCGAGGCACGCACGAGCCAGTCCGGGTGCTTCGCCGTGATGGCGCGCCCCCATTCGCCGAGCCCTGATTCCCCCGTGTTGATCTCTTGCCCACTCCCGACCAACGCGATGACGACGGCCCAGTCCGGCCAGCGGCTCATGATGTCGAGGAAGATCTCGGGTTCCGATGCCTTGAGGGCGCCCTTAGTCCAGCTTTCGACCCGTCGGCTGTCCCACGCCCGCTGTGCTTCGTCGAAGAGGATCACGTGTTCGTGCGGGGGACGATCCGGGAACTTCACGTTGTCGTTGCGGAACTGGTATGCGTGCTGGATGAAGGTCTGCACCTCGCTCTCCGCCTGGCGCTTCGTCTTTCCGGAGCGTTGCGCGGACTTCACGAGCGCTGCGGAGATCACGCTCACCAGCGGTCGATTCCCGGAAAGGAACACGCCCGCGGCTTCCTTGCCTCGGAGCATTTCGGGTGCGTGGACGATCTGCAGTCCTGCGAGCGTCTTGCCGGACCCTGGCGCCCCGGTGATGAATACGACTCCGCGCCTTCCTTCCACGCGGCAGAAGTCGATGAGTTCGAGCACCGCGCTCACGGTTTCGTCGAGGTTGCTCGAGCCCGACAGAGCGATCTCTCGAACATCGTTCTGCTCGTACAGCATCGTGGCGGCATCCACGATGGTGGGGGTGGGCCGGTACGGAGAGTCCTCCCAGGTAGCGGGGTCGACGGCGTCGCGCGTAGGGTCGTGGGCCCGTCTCCACCAGTGCCACATTGAGCCGGCGATCTCATCGGGCGTGAGGCGCTGCACTTCCTGGACGAGCCGCCCGGGCTCGTAGTCCGACTGGACGCCGGCAGGAGCACGCGTCGCAACCACGATCGGGACGATCACTCGGTGATGGCTCGCTTCGTGAAAATCTCGAAGGTCGAGGGCGTACTGCTCTGCCTGCCAGATCGCCGCCGCATCGAAGCGCTCCGCACCCACCTTCCATTCAAGAAGAAACAGCACGTCCTCGGCGAGGATGAGGACATCGATTCGACGACTTCGGCGTGGGATGTCGAACTCGAGGAAGTAGTGCCACGTCCTCGCCGGGGGATGCGCACCGACGAGTTCCCGACACGCGGTCTGGAGGAGCGCGACCGAGCCCGTCCATCCGGTCATCGACTCCGGAGTCGGTGCCTGCCGCCGATTCGCGGATACGGCGGAGAGGCGCGCCGCGATGGTCTCGGCGTCGCTCCGGACGAGTTCTTCGAGTGTGCCCCGTGCCCATGCCCGCATGTGCCGGGACCGTACAGGTCCGTTTGCGGCGGGTCCAGCCAGTCGCGCCAAGTCTCCCTTAGGCATCGCACGGATGTTCTGGCATCGTCCATCCCCACACGACGGCAGTCATGCAGGTGTGACGGGGGTGTGACGACATGGCTCTGACGCTGGCTGAGGGCGCCAAGCTCTCCAACGATGTCCTGCTCGAGGGGGTGATCGAGACCGCGATCGCGGATTCGCCGGTGCTTCAGCGGATGCCATTCATCGAGATCGTCGGGAACGGGCTGACCTACAACCGCGAGAACGCGCCGGCCACCGCCGGCTTCTACGCCGTGGGCGACACGTGGACCGAGGACACGCCGACGTTCACGCAGGTGACCGCGACGCTGAAGATCCTCGGCGGGGACGCGGACGTCGACCACTACCTGGCGCGGACGCGGAGCAACGTCCAGGACCTGGAGGCGGCGGTCGTCGCGCTGAAGGCGAAGGCCGTGCAGCAGGCGTTCGACGACACCTTCATCAACGGAGACACCTCGGGCGATGCCAACTCCTTCGACGGCATCGAGCGGGCGTGCGCGGCCGGGCAGACGCTCTCGATGGGCGACGACGGTGGCGCGCTCACGCTGTCGAAGCTGGACGAGCTGATCGACCGCGTGCGTGGCGGCAAGCCGGACCTGCTGCTGATGTCGCGCCGGACGCGCCGCTCGCTGACGGCGCTTGGTCGCGCGGCCGGCAGCGGGGTGGTGGAGCAGGACCGGGACGCCTTCGGACGGATGGTCCAGTACTACGACGGCATCCCCGTGGGGGTCGATGACTACATCCCCGATGACCAGACGGTGGGCGCGAGCGACGACTGCTCGACGGTCTACGCGGTGCAGTTCGGGGAGGGCGGCGTGGCCGGCCTCACCGGCCCGGGCGGGCTGACCGTGGAGCGCGTCGGCTCGCTGGAGACGAAGGACGCGAGCCGCATCCGCGTGAAGTGGTACGTGTCGCTGGCTGTCTTCAACGAGCTGAAGCTCGCGAAGCTCACCGGCGTCCGCGCCGCGTAGCGGCGCCGGCCGACACCCGCCGGCTCCTCCACGCGCCGCCCCTCCGCCCTCGCGACGGAGGGGCGGCGCCCCACTCCACCGACGAACCACGGGAGACAGACGTGCCCAATGTGCGCATCGATGAGAACGGCGTCCCGAAGGCGGCCGTCTTCGAACACACCGCCCCGATCGCCCACCGCAGCGGCGTGACCGGCGTCGACGTGGGCGATCCGGACATCGAGGACGCCGTCGACGCGTCCGGGTTCGAGCACATCGACTTCGACCTGGACATCACGCTCGGCGGCACCGATCCGCTGCTGGAGGTGACGCCGCTGTTCTACGGCGCGTCCGCGGCGGCGTGGTTTCGGGGCGAATCGCAGTACTTCACGGCGAGCGGCCGCGTGCGCGTCCGGACGGATGCGCGCGGGGCGCGCGTCTTCCTTGCCGTCACGGCGCTGGAGGGCGACACGCCGACGCTGGACCTGGACGCCTGGGCGTCGCTGAGCTGACCACGGCCCGACGCGCGAGCGGCGGAGCGGACGAGACGAAGGACGGACGATGGACCTGGACACGATGCGCGCCCGCGTGCGTACCGACCTGCGCGATCCGAGTGCCGAGCGCTGGGATGACGCCGCGCTCGACCGCCACATCGAGCGCGCGCTCGCGGAGCTGTCGCTGGCCGCGCCGCGCGAGGCGACGACGACGCTCCTCACGGTCGAGGGCGCGCGCGACCTCGACCTGTCCGTGCTCGGCGGCCTGATCGCCGTCGACGCGGTCGAGTACCCGGCGGGGCAGTACCCGCCGGCATTCGTGCCGTTCTCGATCTGGGGCGACACGCTCACGCTCGACGTCGACTCCGCGCCGCCGGCCGGACAGGAGGTGCACGTGCGCTACTCCGCCGCGCACGTGCTCGACGGCGAGGGGACGACGCTGCCCGATCCGCTCCACGATCTCGTCGCGACGGGCGCCGCGGCGTACGCCGCGATCGAGTGGGCTTCATACGCCACGAACCGCATCAATGTCGGGGGGGACGACGTCTGGCGTCGCTACCTCGCGTGGGGACAGGACCGGCTGGCGTCGTTCTCGCGGGCCCTCGCCAAGCACGGCCGGGAGCGCCGGCTGAAGTCGCGCCGCCTCTACGTCGCGGCCGTTGCCGGCGTGGGACGGCGGTAGGCGATGCTCTCGATGAGTCCGACGCTCCTCGAGGCGGCGTGGTCCGGCAGCGCGATGCCCTACGTGCGTGTGCGGCTGAGCGACCGCGACGCGGGAGTGCCGCGGCTGCGGTTCGCGCGGTGGTACAGCGGATCGGAGCCGGACGGCCCCGCCGGCGTCGCCCTCCCGGCGGACGGATCGCTCGTGCGTGCGAGAATCGATCCGGGCTCCTCCACGCTCTTCGTGCAGCGGGTGACGACGCCGTCCTCGACCTCCGACTTCAGCGCCTGGAGCGCCCTCGCGACCGCGATGGCGGCGCCGGGGTTCGGGCTGCACGCCGCGGGATCGCTCGTGCTCCTGGTCTACTGGGACGGCGTGAACGTCCTGGTCCGGGACAGCACGGACGCGGGCGCGACGTTCGGGGCGCACGTTCCGGTGACCACCGTCGCGGGCCTCGAGGGGATCGCCTGCGCGGTGCGGGCGGACGGCGCGGGGTTCATTGCCTGGTCGGCAGGCGGCGTGGTCCACGCGATGACGCGGCCCGCGGGCGGGGCGTGGTCGCTGCCGGTGGCCTGGACGCACAGCCTCGCGAGCGTCAGCGGGCTCGCGGCCGGCGACACGGAAGACTGGTCGCTCCTCGTGAGCGGCGAGGACGGCAGTGGCGCGACGGGCTGCTGGAGCACGAGGCTGGGCTCCGGGCTGAGCGGCCCGCCCGGCCACTGGAGCCCCCTCGCTCCGATCGCGCTCGCCTCCCCCGGTCTCGACGTGGGCTACCGCGCGGCGGGCGTCTTCGCGGCGGGTGCGCCGCGCGCGTCGTTCGTCGAGTCGTACGCGGGCGCGGGGGCGTTCGACCGCACGATGCTCGGGACGGGGATGGCGGGGGCGGCGTTCGACGACGGCGAGTGGCGCGAGCCGGTGCCGTTCGAGCACGCCTCGCCGTGGGGCCTCGCTGCGGCGAACGGCGCGTCCGAGGTCTACCTCGCGTCGCCCTCGGGCGTGTGGCGCGCCGCTCCGAACGGTTCCCCGACGGAGGTCACGGACGCGGTCGTGGCGCTGCGGTACGAGGCGGATCGCCGCGGTGAGCGGCTGCAACTCACCCTCGACGCGGCGACGCTGCCGATCGCGCCGGTCGTCGGCGCCGAGGTCGATTGCTCGCCGGGCTACCTCACGGACGTGGGCCTGGAGGCCGTGCCGGGAAGGTTGCTCTGGGCGACCTCGATCGAGCGGCGCGGCGGCGAGGTGCGCGTGACCGCGGAGGGCGCGCTGGGCCGCCTGGCACGGTGGCGTGCGCCGCGGCTGCTGAGCTGGCAGCCGGGCGCCGCGACGGTCGCGACGATCGCCCGATCCATCGCGCGGACCGCCGGCGTGCGGCTCGCGGCCGGTGGCGCGAGCCTCGGCGCGACGACGCTCACGCCGGGCTTCACCGTGCGCGCCGGGGAGTCCGGCGCCGCCGCGCTCGCGCGCCTGGTCGGACGGCTGCCGGATCAGCTGCTCGGACGCGGCGTGGACCTGCTGCTCGTGGAGCGCGACCCGGCGGAGGCGCCGACCCACGCCTACGGCACGACGCATCCGCTGCGCGCGCTGGAGCTGAGCGATGTCGCGGGCGGTGCGACGTGGGCGCGCGTCCTCGGCGGCGGCGCGGTGGGCGAAGCGGTCTCCGCGTCAGCCGGCAGCCTCGCCGAGGTCGGCGGCGGCGCCATCGCCGTCGTCGTCGACCCGGCCGCCACCACTGCCGGGCTGGCGGCGCAGCGCGCGGCGTCCGAGCTGCGCCGCGCCGCGCTCGGCCGCGAGCTCGGCACGCTGGAGGCCGCGCCCAACCCGGGGCACGAGCCGGGGGACGTGGTGGAGGTGACGGACGCCACGCTCGGCCTCGACGGCGCGCGGTATCGCCTGACCTCGGTGGCCTTCGACTACGCACGACAGCCGCGCGGGCGGTACGCCATGCGGCTTGGCCTGGGGGTGGTCTGATGTTCGTCGTGGAGCCCGCGACCCTGCTCGCGTTCGACGCCGGCGGCTACACGGCCACCGTGCGGTACGCCTCGTCGCTGTCGTCCTCGGTGAGCGGCGTGCCGGTGTCGCGCGGGATCGCGTCGAGCGAGCTTGTCGCCGGGCGCCGCCTTGCGGTCGCGGTGTTCGACGACGGGCCGGGGGACGCGATGGTCGTCGGGGTGTGGTGAGGCGCTCGCTCAGCCTCGACCTCGAACGGACGTTCTGTTACCTTCGTCGCTACTGGCTCACGAGGAGAGCGCATGCCCGACAAGCCGGAGCGCGAGGGTCCGCTGGCGCCAACCGCGACCGAGGAGGATGTCCACGGGGAGTCCTCGCTGCGTCCGCGCCGCCTGGAGCAGTACTTCGGGCAGGAGCGCATCAAGGACAGCCTGCGCATCCAGATCGAGGCGGCGAAGCAGCGCGACGAGCCGCTCGACCACGTCCTGTTCCACGGCCCGCCCGGCCTCGGCAAGACGACGCTCGCGATGATCGTCGCGGCTGAGATGGGCGTGTCGATCCGCATCACGAGCGGCCCGGCCCTCGAGCGCGCCGGCGACCTCGCCTCGCTGCTCACGAGCCTCCAGCCGGGGGACGTGCTCTTCATCGACGAGATCCACCGCCTGTCGCTCGCCGTGGAGGAGGTTCTCTACCCGGCGATGGAGGACTTCAGCGTCGACATCATCCTGGGCAAGGGGCCGAAGGCGCGCGACGTCCGCCTGAAGCTGAGCCGGTTCACGCTGGTGGGCGCGACGACGCGGTTCGCGATGGTGTCGCAGCCGCTGCGCGACCGCTTCGGGGCGGCGTACCGGATGGACTTCTACGACGAGGACGCGCTCTCCGCGATCGTCGAGCGATCCGCGAAGGTCCTCGGCTGCCGCATCCAGGAGGACGGCGTGCGCGAGATCGCCCGGCGGTCGCGCGGGACGGCGCGCGTGGCGAACCGCCTGCTGCGCCGCGTGCGGGACTACGCCGAGGTGCGCGCGGACGGCGTGATCACCGCCCCCGTCGCATCGGAGGCGCTGGAGCAGCTTCAGATCGACGCGCTTGGCCTCGACCAGATGGACCGCGACCTCCTGACCGTGATGGCGCAGCGGTTCAACGGCGGACCGGTCGGCCTGGACACCCTCGGTGCGGCGGTGTCCGAGGAGTCCGACACGATCATGGACGTCTACGAGCCCTACCTGCTGAAGATCGGCTTCATCCAGCGGACCCCCCGCGGCCGCATCCTCACCTCGCTCGGCTACGAGCACCTCGGCCTGGAGCCGCCCCGGGAGATCCGTGGACGCTCAGGCCCGCAGGCCGCACTCTTCGACGACGAGTTCGAGGACTAGCGGAAAGCTCGAGGCACCATGACGGGTCGGCAGCTCATCTCCTCCGGCGGGCCGTGGGAGGACATCATCGGCTACTCGCGTGCGGTGAAGGTGGGGGACTCGATCTGGGTCTCCGGCTGCACCGGTACGCTCGCGGACGGGACCGTCGCGGACGGCATCGTGGCGCAGGCGCGGCGCGCGCTCGAGGTCGCCGGGGGCGCGCTCGAGCAGGGCGGCGCGCGCCTGCAGGACGCGGTGATGCTGCACATCTACGTCGCGGACTTCGCCGAGTTCGAGTCGATCTACCCGGTGCTGCAGGAGCATTTCGGCAGGACCAAGCCGGCGATGACGGCGGTGCAGGTCGCGGCGCTGATCAGCCCGCAGCACCGGATCGAGATCGAGGTGCAGGCGGTCGCAGGGTCAGCGATCGACTGATCGGCTGAAGTCCGCGCGGGGGTCCCGGCCGGTCAGCTCCGCTTGCGGATGATGGAGAACGTCGCGCGGCCGGTGGCCACGTGGGTGCCGTCCTCCATCCGCACGTCCACCTGGGTGAACGCGAGCGCGCGGCTGTGCCGCAGGATGCGCCCCTCCGCGATCACGTCGGCGGTAGCGGCGTTGAGGAAGGTCACGTTCAGGTCGAGCGTGGCCTGCCCGCCGTAGTCCTCGTCGCCCCCGAACTGGCTGATGATCGCCCCGCCGGCGGCTGCGTCGATGAGCGACGCGATCGCGCCGCCGTGCATCACGTCCGGGCGACGCGTGCCGAGCTGCGGCTGCATCGGCAGGCGCAGGAAGAGGTGGCCCGGCGCGACGGCATCCTCCACGACGATGCCGAGCGAGACCCAGTAGGGGACGCCCCCGGCGTCGATGCGCTGGAGGAGTGAGGGGTCGCCGCTGGTCAAGGCTGTGCTCGTTCCCGTGGTTCGTCGTCGCCCCACGGCCCGAGCGGGGGTGGCGGCGGAGGTGGCGGCGCCTGCGGCGCCGGCTGGTCGTCAGTCGTCGGGGGCGGTGCGGAGGCGGCGTCGGGCGGCGAGGACGTCGACGCGCCGGGCGCGCCGTCATCTGACGATGCCGGCGACGACGATGCCGGCGACGACGATGCCGGCGACGACGGGGCCGCACCCGGCTCGCCCGGCCGGCGCTGGAGCGCGGCGATCTCGTCGGCGGCCTGCTTCGCGGCGCGTCCGACGATGCGGCCGGCCTCGGAGACGCGCCCGCCCACGCCGCGGAACTCCTCGGTGAGCTGCTCCTTGCTCGGGCGTCCGGTCGGGGCGGCGGGGCCGGCGGGCATGATGATCCACGCGGCGAGGTAGACGATGGCGACGGGTACGGCCGCCGTGACCAGCGCCAGGCCGATGGCGGCCACGCGCACGAGGGTGGGGTCGAGGTCGAAGCGGTTCCCGATCCCGGAGCAGACGCCGCCCAGCATCGCGTTGTCGGTGTCACGGTAGAGACGGTTGGTAGCCATGTGGCAATGGTACCGAGGCGCGCCAGTCCTCGGCGCCCGCGGGCGGTGACAGAGGTCACGCGACGGCGCGGCCGTTCGACCCGCCTGGCGGGGTGCGCGGGAGGCGGAGCCTAGCCCTGCGTCTCGGCGGCGGCGACCTGCTCCGAGCTGAGCCCGGTGAAGGTCATGCGGTAGAGGTCGGCGTAGACGCCGTCCTGCTCCATCAGCTCGTCGTGGCTGCCGATCTCGACGATCTCGCCCTCGCGCATGACGACGATCCTCGTGGCGTTGCGGATCGTGGAGAGGCGGTGGGCGATGACGAACGAGGTGCGGTTGCGGAGCATCACGTCCAGCGCGCGCTGGATCGTCTTCTCCGTCTGGGTGTCCACGTTCGCCGTCGCCTCGTCCAGGATGAGGATGCGCGGATCGGCGACGAGCGCGCGGGCGAAGGAGATCAGCTGGCGCTGGCCGACCGAGAGGTTCTGCCCGCGCTCGTGGAGGACGGTGTCGTAGCCGTCCTCGAGGCGGCCGATGAACTCGTCGGCGCCAACGGCTTCAGCGGCGCGGCGGATCTCCTCGTCGGTCGCGTCGAGCTTCCCGTAGCGGATGTTGTCCGCGATCGTGCCGGAGAACAGGTACGGCTCCTGGAGCACGATGCTGATGTGCCGGGTCAGCGACGCGAGCTTGATCTGCTTGATGTCGTGGCCGTCGATCAGGAGCTCGCCCTCCTGGATGTCGTAGAACCTCGGGACCAGCGCGGTGACGGAGGTCTTCCCGGCGCCGGTGTGGCCGACGAGGGCGATCGTCTCGCCCGGCTGCACGTGCAGGCCGAAGTCCCTGAGGACCGGGGATCCCTCCACGTAGTGAAACTTCACGTGGTTGAAGTCCACGCGCCCCGCTACGTCCTTCAGCTCCACGGCATTCGGGGCGTCCTGGATCTCCGGCACCGTGTCCAGCACCTCAAAGATGCGGTGGGCGCCGGCCATCGCGCGCTGGAGCTGGGTGTACTGGAGCGTGATGTCGCGGACGGGGTTGAAGAAGCGCTGGATGTAGAGCAGGAACGCCGTCGCGAAGCCGACGGCCTGGGAGGCGTCGAGGCTGCCGTTGAAGGTGCGGATGCCGATGACGACGAGGACGAGCGCGGACGCGACGGAGGAGAGGATCTCCACCGTGGGCATGACGAGCGCCTGCAGCCGCGCGGCCTTGAGGTTGGAGTCGAGGTTCTCGTCGTTCAGGCGGCCGAAGTGGCGGAGGTTCTCCTCCTCGCGCCCCATCGACTGCACGACGCGCACGCCCGAGACGTTCTCGTTGAGGTTCGAGTTCACGACGGCGATGGCGACGCGGGTACGGATGAACGCCCTCGCGGCGTAGCCCTGCCACACCCACATGAACGCGATGAGCACCGGCACGACGGCGAGCGAGACGAGCGCCAGCTGCACGTCCAGCGCGAGGAGGAAGCCGACGATGAGCGCGAGGCCGATGATGTCCGAGAGGACGTTGAGCGCGCCGCTGGTCATCAGCTCCTGCAGCGTGACCACGTCCGAGGTGACGCGCGACATCACCCGGCCGACCTCTTCGTTGTCGTAGAAGCGCATCGACAGCCGGTTGAGGTGGTTGAACATCAGCTTGCGGAGGTGCTGCAGGAGGCCATGCCCCATGTAGCCGGTCATCCGCCGCTGGACGTACATCCCCACGAATCCGACAAGGGCGAGCACCACGAGGAGGATGCCCAGCGTGCGGATGTCGTCCGAGGCGTCCTCGCCCGCGCGGAGGCTGTCGATGATGTGCTCGACGCCGCGGCCCATGATGTACGGCTGCGAATACTGGGTGACGGAGACGACGATCACGGCGACGAGGGCGATCACCGCGCGCCCCTTGTACGGGGACATGAACGGGATCAGCCGCTTCACGAGCGTGGCGTCGTAGACCTTGCCCAGCTCGTCGTAGTCCCAGCCGTCCGAGCGCCCTCGACGCGCGCCCCCAGGGCCACCGCCCTCGGGGCCGGACCAGCCGCCTGCTCCCCCGCCGCCCCAGTACGCCATCAGGCGCCTCCCTGCTCGGCGGCGGCCGCGGCCGCTTCCTCCTGGTCGCGGAGCTCGAGGTCGTAGATGCGCTTGTAGAACTGGCCCTGCGCGAGGAGATCCTCGTGCTTCCCGCGCTCGACGATCTCGCCGTCACGCATCACGAGGATGAGGTCCGCCTCCTTCACCGTGCGCAGGCGCTGGGCGATGACGAAGGTCGTGCGCCCCTCCATCAGGTTGCGGAGCGCCTCCTGGATGAGGAACTCGGTGCGCATGTCCACCGCGGCGGTGGAGTCGTCGAAGATGAGGATGCGCGGATTGAGGAGCAGCGTGCGCGCGATCGCGACGCGCTGGCGCTGGCCGCCGGAGAGCGTCGATCCGCGCTCGCCCACCCACATGTCGTAGCCGTCCGGCTGGGACGCGATGAAGTCGTGGATGCGCGCCGCCTTCGCGGCCTCCTCGATCTCCTCCTGCGTCGCATCCGGGCGGCCGTAGGAGATGTTCTCCCGGATCGTGGCCGAGAAGAGGAAGACGTCCTGCTGGACGATGCCGATGGCGTCCCGCAGCGATTCGATCTGCACGTCGCGGATGTCCTGGCCGTCGATGATCACCTGGCCGACGGTGGGATCGTAGAAGCGTGGGAGCAGGTTCACGACGGTGGACTTGCCCGACCCGGTCGGCCCGAGGAGCGCGATCCGCTGGCCGGGCAGCGCCTCGATGTCGAGGTTGCGTACCACCATCTTGCGCGTGTTGTAGCCGAACGAGACGCCCTCGATGCGGACGTGCCCGGGGCCGGGCGCGAGTGGGACGGCGTCCGGCTTCTCCCGCACGGGCGACTCGGCGTCGATGATCTCGAAGAGGCGCGTCCCGGAGGAGTGGGCGCGGGCGAAGATGTTGACGATGAAGCCCGTGGAACGCACGGGGACCTGGAGCAGCGTCAACCAGAGCTGGAAGGCGGCGAGGTCGCCCTCGCTCATCCGTCCCGCCTGGATCTCCTGCACGCCGACCCAGAAGACGACGGCTGCTGAGAGCAGCCAGACGGAGACGAGGAACGGCTCGTTGAACGCCTGGAACTTCGCCGTGGAGTAGGACTGGACGAACAGGTCGTCCACCTTGCGGTCAAACTTCCGCTGCTCGAACTCCTGGCGCGAGAAGGCCTTGACCACGCGCTGGCCGGTCAGGTTCTCCTGCAGGACCGTAGCCATCTCGCCCTGGATCGCCTGCACACGCAGCCACACCTTCCGCATCATCAGTGAGACGACGGCGGACTGGATGGCCACGGGCGGGACGAACGCCAGCGCGACGAGGCCGACCTTCGGGTTGGTGTTGATCATCAGCCCGTAGGAGACGCCAACGAGCGCCACGACGTAGAGCAGGCGGATGACGCCCATGCTCACGAAGAAGCGGATGCCTTCCACGTCCGCGGTGGCGCGAGACATGATCTCGCCGACCTCGGCGTTGTCGTGGTACGCGAACGAGAGGCGCTGGAGGCGGTCGTAGACCTGGTTGCGCAGGTCACGAGCGACGGCCTGCCCGATGGACTCACCGAGGTAGGTCTGCACATAGACGAAGACACCGCGCAGGAGCGCGGTGCCGGCGAGGAGTCCGACGGCGATCATCAGTGTCCCCATCGACCCCTGGGCTTCCTCCTGCACGACCACGCCGCCGTCCGTGATGTCGACGACGTTCAGGCCGGTGTCGATGGCGTAGCCGGCGAGGGCCGGGGTGAGGATGGTGAGCACGCTCGAGCCCACGAGGACGAAGACCGCCAGCGCGAGCAGGCCGCGGTACTTGAACGACTGGTACAGGAGCCGCAGATGAATGGGCGTGCTCGGACTGCCCACGTGCGCATCCCTCCCAGCAACCGCCGGCCCGAGGAACACGGCGGGCCGCGGAAGGGCCCGAGCGCGTGAGTCAGGTCAACCGCTGCGAGGCCCGAGTGTAGCGACACCTTCACGTTTGCGTGAAGTCCGTGGCACGGAGGCGCACCCTCGGGCCTCCCAGCGGGCTCCCGCACCAGCGCTAGGCGGCTACGGCCGGCGCCACGGGTGCGGTCGGCGCGATCTCCAGCTGCTCCGCCGGGATGACGGGCGACCACTCGATCGTCGTGTCCACGCCGTCGAACGAGCGCCCGAGGTGGTGCCCGGCGATCGCGAGGATGAGCCGGTCGCGCCGGCGCATCGCCGCCGTGCGGATCAGCCGCTTGCGCGCGACGCGGCGGATCAGCGGGTCCAGCTCGACGCGCAGCGCGACGCCGGACTGCGTCGTGCGCCCCTCGCCGAACGCGACCCTCGGCACCTCCGAGAGGTCGTGGAGCGCGCGGTAGACGAGGTCCACGTACTCGACGTGGAGCCGCACCCCGCCGCCCTGCAGCAGGTCCAGGAGGTACGCCCGCGCCTGCTCCGGCACCTCCCACACCGCCCCCGGCTGCACCGCGATGTCCCGCGCCTCCTCGACGTTCTCGAGGACGGCGATCGGATTGCCGGACAGCTCGAGGATGCGCGAGAGCTGGGTGAACGCACGGTTCAGCTCCTCCAGCGGCTCCCGCAGCGGCTCGATGTCGCTCATGCCCCAGAACTGTATGGGGCGTGGCAGGTTCGGGTAGAGCACGAACGGGATTGCCCGGTAGGGGTTCTCCCGTTCCTCGACGCGCTCGCCGTCCGACCACAGCTCGAAGCGGTCCGGCGTCCAGGACTCGATGACCTCGACGCCGTCGACCTCGTACCGAGAGGCGACGCGGCGGAGCCGGCGCACGTCGTCGCCGGCCCACCACGCGAAGAGCCCCTGCACGTCGGGGGCGGAGACGAGGACGCGGCCATCCTCGTCATCCCACGTGACCTTGTACGCGCCGTCGCCGAGGACAGCGGCATCCACCTCCGTCTCGACGTCGAGGCGGGCGAGGTCGTTGGCGTCCCACGCGTCGCGGAGGATGCGCTCGGCGTCCGCTCGCACCTCGGCGGACGGTGCCGCCGTCACCACCGGGCGGTGCTCGGTGACGAGGTAGGCCGCGCCCTTCTCCACGATCGAGCGGGCGTAGTTGAAGACGAGCGTGCGCTCCCGGGAGCGGCGCGTCGCGGCCGGCGCGCCCCGCCGCCCCTCGTGGTAGTCGAGGTACTCGCGGTAGCGCTGGAGCCGGTCGGTGTCCCGCTGTGCGAGCACGCGCGGCAGCGGGACCTCCTCGGACGCCTGCTCGGCGGCGCGGCCGCCGTTCGGACGGGCGCTCATGACGCGGTCCGCTCGGAGCGGCGGTTGGTGACGGCGAGCGCGCGGAAGACCGTGCGCCGCGACACCTGGAAGCGGTCCGCGATGTCGTCCACGGAGAGGCCGAGGTCCTCGCGGAGCACCCGGATCTGGTGGTCGCGCTCCTGGTTGAGCATCGCGCGGACGCCGCCCGGCACGTCGTAGCGGCAGCGCGGCAGCGGGCAGGAGAGGCACGACGGGAAGAGGTCACACCCGTCGTCGCGGTAGTCGAGGTGCTCGGGCAGCGCGTCGCTGCGCACCTGCCGCGCCTCCCGCTCCCGGCGCCGCACGCCGAGCTCGTCGAGGCCCATCGCCTGCACCGAGCCGATCCCGTGAGAGATCGCGCCGGCGGTGGTCATGGTTGTCATTCGGATACCCCCATCTCCCGGCTCGCGCCGCGGGCGATGCGCGGACCACCGTCCGCGCCTGCCGCGTGCACGGCCAGGGCTGCACTCATCAGGTAGTCGTCGTGCCCGCGTGCCGGGTCGACGTCGAACCGCATCGATCCGCCCTCGCGGTAGTCCGCGCGGGCCCAGGCGAGCTGGCGGCGGCACTCGACGTGCTCGCGGCTGCCGTCGCCGGCGTAGAAGCGCAGCCGCCCGGAGAGCGCGGCCGCGAGCAGGCCGAAGCCGAGGCGGGACTTCCGCTCCGCGGTGAACGTGACCGCCTCCACGCGCTCGCGTCCGAGGCGCGCGGTGAGCAGGTCCGCCACCGGCGCACCCACGCCCGTGGCATCCACGGCGAGGCGACGGATGCGCCAGACCGACTTCAGGCGGTCGGCGAGCGCGGCGACGAGCACCTCGGTCGCCGCGCCCTGCCAAGCCTGGTGCTCGACGACCTCGATGCGCGGGAGCGAGGCGTCCGCCAGCCCGTTCGGGCCCGACGTGCCACCTGGCTGCACCCGCGCGATCGTCAGCACCGTCCAGTCACGGTCGCCGGACGCGCGTCCGGCAGCCGCGGCGGCGAGGTCGGGGCCGGCGAGGTCGAGCCCCGCCACGTACCGCTCGCCCTCGCGCGGCGCGTGGAGGCGCGGATGGCGCCCCTGCAACTGCGCGAGCGTCGCCTCGTCGAAGAGGCGGCCAGACTCGTCGACCTCCTCCAGGAGGTACTGGGTGCGGAAGAGCGGATGCCGTGCGCCGAGGCGGTCGCGTTCGCCCTCGACGTATGCGGCGTAGGCCGGGACGTGCTCGGCCACGGCGGTCCAGTCGTAGCGGAAGCAGCGGCGGACGCCGTCACGCCGCTCCGCCTCGACGTGCTCGGCGCGGGCGCGCGCGAGGAGCGAGCCGGCGTGCCAGGGCGTGCCGTAGTAGACGACGGGCGCGTTGGTGGACGCCGCCATCGGGCGGAAGTCGCGGTCGAACTTCTCCGGGTCGACGTCCTGCGCCTCGTCCACCTCCAGCAGGAGCGAGGCGGTGTGGCCGACGACGTTCGCGCCGCGCTCGGCGGAGAGGAACTCGGCGCGCGCGGCGCCGCAGCGCACGCCGTGGCCGGAGCGGCGCACGACGCCCTCCAGCCCCGCGTCGACGGCGCGCGCGTGGAGACGCTCGAGCGAGAGCGCCGCCTGCGGGGTCGCCGTCGGCGCACACTTCACGATGCTGCCGCCGCGCTCGGCGTGGGCGAGCAGCGTTACGAGCTCGACCTGCGCAGAGAGCTCGTTCTTGCCGCCCTGGCGGGAGACCTCCACGGAGATCGAGCCGCCGCGGCGGTCCGCGATGCGGCCGAGGATCGCGCGGGCGATCTCGGCCTGGTACGGCCGCAGCGCCGGCAGCCCGGCGCGCTCGTCCTCGGCGCGTGGGGCGCCCGTGACCGTGGCGAGGGCGGGCATCAGAGCACCACCCGCCCGGCGAGGTCGCCGAGGGCCGCGGTGAGCACGGCGAAGAAGAGCGCGTTGATCCGCGTGCGCACCTCGCGCACCTCCTGCTCGAGTGCGTCGAGACGCGCCTGGAGGTCACGGTCCGCCGCCGGGGGCAGCGACTGCGACGCCGGCTGCGGCGCCGACTGCGACACTGGTGGCGCGGCGGTTTCGTCGAGCGGGCCGGTGGCAACCTCGGCGCCCGCGCGGGCGAGGCTGCGCACGAGCTGCCCGAGCGGGTCGCGGGGGCTGCGCGGCGGGAGGCGGTGACTACTCATGGGCGTCCTCCCCGGTCGCGAACGCAGTGACGAACTGCTCCAGCAGGCCGGTCGCGGTCTCGGTCAGCGTCTCCGCCTCGCGGCCGGTCAGCCGATGCCGCGCGCTGAGCGCCGTGACGAGCAGGCGGATCCCCGCCCGCAGCGCCTCGGTGTCCTCCGGCTGCTCCTCCAGCAGGCGGTGGATGTGGACGCGCAGGAGGGCGACCTCCGCGTCCACGCCCTCCACCTCCAGCGCGTCCGCGAGCAGCTCGCGGTCGCTGGCGGAGAGCGCACGCTCGTAGAAGGACGGGGCGCGGCGTCTCCGCGCATGGAGGCGGCCCGACTGGCGGTTTGACTCGCGGTCTGACCGGGGACTCATCGATGGCCCCCGTCCGCGCCCGCGTGGCGGTGCGAGGGGAGGCGGCGCTCCACCATCAGGTGCAGCAGCTCCTCCCGCGCGGCGGGAGCGGTCTCCTCCAGCGCGACGAGGAACCCGTAGAGCAGGCGCAGGGAGGCGCGCTCGAAGTCGCCACCACGCACGGCGTCCAGCACCGGGTGCGCGGTGCGTCCCGCCGGGGTCATCGGACGCCCCCGCGGTAGGAGACGAGGATCGCGACGCCGGTGGTGGCGAGGAGGAGCGGGGTGCGGCGGGCGACCTCGGCCGAGGTCGCCGCGACGGGGAGCCCGGCGAGCGCCTCCACGCTGAGCGCGATGAAGAGCAGCGCGAGGACGGCCGCCGCGAGGCGGCGTCCCCGGGTGCCCGGACGCAGGAGCCGCAGCGCGAAGTAGCAGGCGTTCCAGGCGCTGCTCACGGCGATCGCCGCGTGCTGCGCCGCGCCCACGAGCGAGGCTGACGGGAGGTCGGATCCGCCGGACGAGAAGCCGTTCACGCTCGGTCCTTCCGTACCCCGGGGAACGAGGAGTTCCCCAGCGGAAGGCGAGACTAGAACATCTGTTCTACACCCTGCAAGAGGCAGGCGGCGCTACTGGCCGGACGTTTGGCCTGACCGCCGGCCCCGGGCGCAGCCGGGCGCCGACTAGTCCAGATTCTCCCCGATCCGTGCCAGCAATGCATTACGGGTGACGAGCATTTCCGGTTGGAGGAGATACCCCTCCCGGAGGCCTTCCTTCAGCCGAAGCTCCACATAACGAAGCGCGGCCGCTTCGAGGCCCACGTCGAGGGCGTCCCGATGCACCTTCTTGAGCGCCTTCCAGCGCTTCGCCTTCTTCGGCTCCACCTTGTCCGCGATGAACATCGCCCACGCCTCCGGCGGATAGTCCGGGTGCCCTGGCGTATGCCACCAGACGGCGTGGAGGACGCGCGGATCGCTCACGCCGAACCGCCGGCGCAGGTCCTCGGCGCCCACGGGGCCATGGAGGAGCACCGGCGCCGCGCGTTCGACCTCGGACGGCTCGATGCCGTACTCGGCGGCGCGGGCGAGCCACTCCTCGTCCGAGAGGTGCCGCACGACGTCGTGCGCCTGGGCCATGTAGCGCGCGAGGGCGACGTCCAGCCCCCACCGACGCGCCAGCTCGTCCGCGACCGCGACGACGCGGTCCATGTGCTCCATCAGGCGCGGCGGGCAGACCTCCGCCAGCCGGCATCGCAATTCGCGCTCCGCGACGGCGGTTCTGTCCCCTGGTGTGAAGCTCATGTGAAGTCCAGACGAAAAAGTGTCGAGAAACATCAAGATCACAGGGTGAACCCTGATACGAGTCAGGCACGTCCGGGAGCATCGTACGACCCGGCGGTTACGACTTGGCGGGGAAAACGATGCATGTAGTCGGACGTCACGAGGGATATCCGCGTCTCGCGGGCGCGGCGCACGCCTGGGACGCGGTGGAACGCGCGTTTCCGGCGCTGCGGGATCGCTCCCTGCTCCTCACGGGCCTCGCCGCCCTCGGTGCGGTCTGCGGCCTCATCATCGCCGCGCTCCTCAGCCGCGACCCGCGCGAGGCGGGCGCGTACGCGGTGGCCTGCCTGATGATCGGCGGCTCGATCGCCATCGGCCTCCGTGGCCGCGACGGCGCGCCGCCGCCCGATCCGATGACCGAGGCGCACCAGCAGATGCGTGCGGTGGCGCACGACCTGAAGGCGCCGCTGCTGACCGTCACGTCCTACCTCGAGCTGATCGCGGACGGCGCCTTCGGCGACGTGTCCGAGGACGTGCGCTCGGCCGTCCGCCGCGCCGCCGAGGTCTCCGAGCGGGCGCAGACCGTGGTGGACTCCACGCTCCGCCGCGAGGCGATCACCGCGGCGACGGCGCCGGTGACCGCGGCTCCCGTGGATCTGAACCGCATCCTCTCGGACGTCATCACCGCGCTCACCTCATCGATGCGCGACCGCGGCGCGACGATCGCAGTGGAGGGGCGCCTCCCGTCCGTGATCGGGGACGATCCGTCGCTCTTCCGCGTCTTCGAGAACCTCGTGCAGAACGCGATCAAGTTCTGCCCGGCCGGCACCCGTCCGCAGATCGCGATCCACAGCCGCCGCCTCGACGGCAGGTCGGTGGAGGTCACGATCGTGGACAACGGCCCCGGGATGCCTGCGGACGCCGACCGGCTGATCTACCGCGGCGCCCGTGGCGCGAACGCGGCGGGGACGCCCGGACACGGCATTGGCCTCGCGACCGTCGCGCGGCTCGTCGCCCGCCTCGGCGGATCGATCCGCTTCGACTCGCCCCCGGAGGGCGGGACGATGGTGGGCCTCGTCCTCCCCGCCGCCGAGGAACGTCGCCGCTCGGCGTAGCGCTCCCCCGCTCCCCCTGCTCAGCCCTCGAGGCCGGCAACCAGAGGTGGGAGGGCGCTTCACGCTGGCCGCGAGCCTCCTCAGCCCCCACCATGACGACAGTGGCGGTTGAGGAGGGCAGCGGTTGCGACGCCTGATCGAGTCGGTGGTCGACAACGGCCTGAACTTCGCCTGGCAGCTCGCCGCGGGCGCCGCCTGTGGCCTCGCGGCGGCGTCGCTCCTGCGTCGGCGGCACTGCGCGCTGGCGGCCGGCGGCGCGCTCGCGGTGCTCGCCGCGACCATCGGGCGCAGCGCCCGCTACCGGCTCGAGCCCGACCCGAGCGGCCCACCGCTCCTGCGCGTGATGACCCTGAACGCCTACAACCGCGGCGTGGCGATCGAGGACCGCGTGACCGCGTTCGCGCGCGAGCACGAGGTGGACGTGCTCCTTCTGCAGGAGTGGGACGTGCCGGCCTCGGCCACGCGTGGCGCGATCGACGGCTGGTTCCCGCACCACGCGGTCGAGGCGCCGGACGGCACGCAGATCTACGCGCGGCGTCCGTTCCGAGTGTTGCGGGTCGAACGGCTCGACGACTCTCCCCACCAGGAGTCGATCATCACGGTCGGCCTCGAGGCGGGGGGCGTCGAGCTGACGCTGATCGCGGCCCACCCGCTCCAGCCGGTGCATCCGAGGCGGTTCGCCGCGCGACGTCGTGAGTTCGACCGGCTGGCGGAGATCGCCGGTGGGTTCGCGGGGCCGGTGGTCGTCGCGGGCGACTGCAACGCCTCGATCCTGTCGCCGGACTTCCAGCGCCTGCTCGCGCGGGCGGGGCTCAGGAGCGTGAGCGCGTGGCCGCCGCGCGGCACGTGGCCGGCGCCGCTCGGCGCCACCGGGATCGCGATCGATCACGTCCTGGTGCGCGGGCTCCGGGCGGCATCGTTCTGGGTGGGTCCGAGCCTCGGCTCGGACCATCGCGCGGTCGTCGCCGACCTCGCGCGCATCGAGGGGTAGCGAGAGCGGCTAGAAGCGCTCGTTGCCCTCGGGCTCCGCGTCCGGCTCGGGCAGCACCTCGACGATCGCCTGGCCGACGCCGCGCCCATCGACCTGCGCGACGCGCAGCTCGATGCCGTCGTATTCGACGGCGTCGCCGAGGGCGGGCGGGCGCTCGAGGAGGGCGAGGACGAGGCCGCTCACGGTCTCCGCGTCCGGGTGCTCGATCTGCAGGCGCAGCCGCTCGCTCAGCTCGTCGAGTCTCACCGTGCCGGCGGCGTGAAGCCGCCCGGAGGCGTCCCGGAACAGCTCGGCGGTGGTGTCCGTCTCCGGCACGCGTCCGAGGATCTCGTCGGTGACGTCGTCCGGCGTGACGATGCCGGCGGTGCCGCCGTGCTCGTCCAGGACGATGGCGAACTGCGTCCGCTGTCCCCGCATCCGCGCCACCACGGTGGCGAGCGAGGTGGAGGACGGGACGAAGGGGACCTCCTGCACGATGTCCGCCTCGAGGTCACGCCCCTGCTCGATCAGCCCCGCGAGATCACGGACGTGCACCACGCCCAGGACATCGTCCAGATCCTCGCCGTAGACGGGGTAGCGGGTGTGCGGGTAGCTGGCGATGAGTGTGCGGATCTCCTCGAGCGGCGCGCCGACGCGGAGGCCGCGCACCTGCACGCGGGGACTCATCACGTCCTCCGCGACGAGGCTGCCGAGGTCGAACAGCTCGCGGAGGATGCGGCCGGAGCCTTGCTCCAGCTTGCCGCCCTCCAGGCTCTCCTGGACGACGAACTCGAGCTCCTCGGCGGAGTAGTACTGCTCCTCGCTGCCGCGGGAGCGGTCGATGCCGATAAGGCCGAGGAGGCCATTGCCGATCGCGTTCAGGCCGAGGACGAATGGGTAGAGGAGCCGCCGCACCCACAGCATCGGCGGCGAGACGTTGAGCGCCGTCCCCTCCGCGTGCGAGAGCGCGAGCGACTTCGGCACCATCTCCCCGAGGACTACGTGGAGGTAGGTCATCGCGGCGATCGCGAGCAGCGTGGCGAGCGTGTGCGCGGCGATGAAGGAGGCCTCCACGCCCCATTCCTCGAAGCGCACCTCAAGGAAGTGGGCGAGCTGGTGCTCCCCGTACATGCCGAGGCCGAGCGTGGCGAAGGTGATGCCGATCTGCGCCGTCGCGATGTAGCGGTCCTGGTTGCGCGGGTCGTTGAGGATGCGACTCACCGTCCGCGCAGCGCGCTGGCCGGCGGCGGCGCGACGCTCGATCGCCGCGCGCGGGGCGCCGACGATCGCGAACTCGGCCGCGACGAAGAGGCCGTTGAGGCCGACCAGCGCGAGCACGATGAGCACCGGGATCAGCGCGCTCATGCCCGCGCCTCGCTCTCAAGCGCCGTGGGCGTGCCGACGGGCCGGGCCAGTAGCGACGCCACCACGAGGCCTTCCACCGTCTCCACCTCGACGCCGACGCCGGAGACCTCGAGGAGCTCACCGGCGCGCGGGATGCGGCCGAGCCGCTCGGAGATGATGCCGCTCAGGGTGTCGCTCTCGCCCTCCCAGAGGATGCCGAGCCACTCCTCCGCCTCGTCGACGCGCATGCGGCCGGGGAGGCGCACGCGGCCGTCCGGGAGGACGGCGGGTTCCTCCTCGCCCGGGTTGAGGGCGCGCGTGTCGCCGAGCACCTCGACGAGCAGGTCCTGCAGCGTGACGAGGCCGGCGACGCCGCCGTGCTCGTCGACGACGACCGCCTGCTCGGAGCGCTGGCGGCGCAGCTCCGCGACGAGCCGCTCGCAGCGCATGGACTCCGGCACGCTCGCGATCGGGCGCATCGAGGTGCGCGCGAGCCGCTCGCCGTGGCCGGCCGCGATCGCCTTCGCGATCTCACGCGCGTGCACCACGCCGACCAGTACGTCGGAGCTGCGCCGGTAGACCGGGAGGCGTGTGAACCCGGAGTGGGCGAGGAGCTCGCGCACCTCGGAGAGGGTGGCGTCCTCAGAGATCGAGACGATGTCCACGCGGGGGACCATGATGCGCCGCACCGGAAGGACGCTGAGGCGCAGCGCGCGCTCGAAGCGCTCCTGCTCCTCGGCGGAAAGGACGCCGCCTTCCCGGCTCTCCGCGATCAGCAGCGAGATCTCGCCGGGGGAGTGGATGTGCCGGTGTCCCGAGGCGGGCGTGCGCAGCAGCCGGAGGACGGCGATGCCGCTGCCGTTGAGGAACGCGATCAGCGGACGGAAGACCCAGAGCGAGGCCCGCATTGGGATCGAGGTGTAGAGCGCGACCGCTGTCGGGAACTGGAGCGCGACCGACTTCGGCAGGAGCTCGCCGACGATCACCTGGAGCACGGTGAGCCCGAGGAGCACGCCCGTGGCGGCAGCGCCGAGCGCCGCCGTCTCGCCCATCCCCGCCTGCTCCTCGAGCAGGTCAGCGAGGCCAGGGGTGATCGCAGCCTGGCCGAAGGCGCCGAGCAGCAGGCTGGAGAGCGTGATGCCGATCTGGCAGGCGGCGACGTACCGGTCGAGCCCCGCGCCATCCTCGAGGATGCCGAGGAGCCAGCGCGCCGGGCGATTGCCGTTCTCGGCGATCTGCCGGACCCGCGTGCGGCGCGAGGAGACCGCCGCGAACTCACCGGCGACGTAGAGCGCGTTGAGGCCGATGAGCAGCAGGACGACCGCGACGACGGCGATCATCGGAGGGGCCGATCGGGCGGGCGGGCGCGGGCCGCTAGGTCAGGGTCAGCGTCCATCGATCGGAGTGTACCGAATCCGTCGCGGGTCATCAGGGCCCGTGCCCGCTGCGGTGCGCTAGGATTCGTTCCGTTCCTCAGCACTAATCGAAACGAGCCGGACCGGGAGATGACGCGATGAAGGCAGCCGTCCTCAACGAGGCGAAGACGCCGATGACGATCGACGAGGTCGAGTTGGATGCCCCCGTCGCGGGGGAGGCGAAGGTGCGCGTCATTGCCGCCGGCGTCTGCCACTCCGACCTGCACTTCATCGACGGCGTCTACCCGTCCCGCTTCCCGACGATCCTGGGCCACGAGGTGGCGGGCGTCGTCGAGGAGGTCGGTCCCGGTGTCACGAACGTGAAGCCGGGTGACCGCGTGATCCTCGGCTTCGTGCAGCCGTGCGGCACCTGCCGCTTCTGCGCCGAGGGCCGGCCCGCGATCTGCCAGACGCCGATCCGGACGCGTGGCTCCTCCAACCCCGCCCGCACGCGCAACGGCGAGCCGGTGAACGCCATGACGAACGTCGGCGGGTTCGCGGAGTACTCGATCACCCCCGCGGCGGGGCTCGTGCAAGTCCCGGACGACGTCTCGCTGGACATCGCGGCGCTCGTTGGCTGCTCGGTGACCACGGGGTACGGCGCGGTGGTGAACACGGCGCAGGTGAAGCCCGGCTCCACGGTGGCGGTGATCGGCGCGGGCGGCGTCGGCCTGAACATCATCCAGTCCGCCCGCCTCGCCGGCGCCGAGCGTGTGATCGCCGTGGACATGGCGGAGCATAAGCTCGCCACCGCGCGCGAGTTCGGCGCGACCGACGTGGTGAACGCGAAAGAGGACGACCCGGTCGCGAAGGTACGCGAGCTGACCGGCGGCGGCGCCGACTACACCTTCGAGGCGATCGGCCTGAAGGTCACCTCGGAGCAGGCGTACGAGATGGCGGGCCGCGGCGGCACCGCGGTCATCGTCGGCATGGTCCCGCCGACGGAGCAGATCTCGATCGCCTCCAACATCTGGGTGCAGGAGAAGACGCTGAAGGGCTCGTTCTATGGGTCGGCGCGCTTCCACCTGGACATGCCGCGCATCCTCGCGCTCTACCGCCAGGGGAAGCTCAACCTCGACGGCCTGGTCTCGCGCCGCTATCCGCTGGCCGAGATCAACGAGGCGTTCGACGCCCTCCGCAACGGCGAGGTGGCCCGGAGCGTCCTCACGATCGGGACCGAGTAGCCGAGTCAGCGTCCTTGGCGTTCCGAGCGACCCCTATGACGCCCGGCGAAGTGGGCGAACTCGTGCTGAAAGGGGGTTCGCGACGCCGGGAATGTCGGTAGAAGACGTCGCCGTCGACCAGATCGTTCGGCTCGCACGGGGATACCCGGGCGTTCGCTCACTCACCGGCCAAGATGGCAGCCGAGCACGCAGGAACGATGGTCGCTTGGAAGTGGCGGTCATGCCTTCATCCGCGGCCCTGGAGATGCTGGAGGTTCAGGACGCCATCAGCGGCGGTTCGGCTGACGATTCTTCCCACATCGATCAGTAAATGCTCAGGTGTTTACTCACGTCAGTGATTCCCTTATGGTGCCTCAGCGCGGTGGGTCGGGTCCGAGAGGTGCCGGATGCGATCGGCCGCCCGAACAGTCACGCCCGGGTCGCTCCTGCGGGGTGTGCTGCTCGCCGTATCGCTCTTGACCGCTCTCGTCGTCGCAGCTCTCCCCGGGACGACGATCGCGTCCTCTGACCCGACCCTCCGCGTCCTGACCGCGGGGCAGGAGCACCACCCCATCCTCGTGCCGGTGAGCCTGCGCTCCCTTGTGGCCGTCGAACGGGCCGCGGTAGCCGGCGTGGACAGCCTCGAGGCGCTCGCCGCGGAGCGGCCCTACCGGGCGACGGTGGCGCCCTCGGTGCTGGAGCACGCGACGGTCGTGTCCGTCTACGGACATCCCGGCGTCTGCGTGATGGGCGAGCTGGGCTGCCACGGTGGACCGGAGGGGGCCATCGAGGCGGCCCGCTCGCTCGCGGCGGAGTACGACGCGCTGAATGGCGACCGTCCCGCCATCGCGGCCCTCCACCTGATCGTCGATGTCGCGCAGGCCCGGCCCGGCGCGGATGGCCAGTACCTCGACCAGATGCCACTCGATCAGATCGCGGAGTGGGTCGAGGCGGCACGCGAGGCTGACGTGCTCATCTTCCTGGACATCCAGATCGGCTGGGGCGACCTCTCGGAGCACGTGCGGCGGCTGGAGCCGTTCCTGGAAGAGCCGTTCGTTCACCTCGCGATCGACCCGGAGTTCGCGACGCAGTCGCGCGGGGCGCGACCGGGCCTGGTGATCGGCACGCTGACCGCCGACGAGGTGAACGAGGTTCAGGCGTACCTCGCCGGCATCGTCGGGCGGACGGGCCAGGACGCGAAGGTGCTGGTGCTGCACCAGTTCCGCCCGGACATGCTCACGAGTCCCGAGCTGTTCGCGGATGTCGCCGAGGTGGAGATCACGATCGACATGGACGGCTGGGGCGGGCCGTGGCCAAAGCTCTCCGGCTACGAGGCGTACGCCCTGGCGCCGTACGCGGAGCGGCCCGCGCTCAAGCTCTTCTACCACTGGGACGAGCCGCTGCTCACCGCGGCCGAGGTGATGGGGCAGGCGCTCCCGCCGGCGTACGTGATCTACCAGTAGGGCGTCATCGAGTAGAGCATCGTCCGCCCCTCAGCGGCCCCTGATCTGCTCGGCCCGCGTCTCCGCCCGACCTAGCCCCCGGCCACCAGCAGCACCGGCGTCCCCGCCGGGATGGCGCCCCCGACGGTGTCGAGGAAGCGCTGGTTCACGAATCCCGGCGCGCCGATGACGTAGCCGAGGAACTGGCCATTGACCGTGATCCAGATCGAGCGCAGGCCCGGGAGGATCGCCTGAGCTTCCTCCGGCTCGCCGCCGATCCAACTGACCAGGCTCAGCCCGCTCGCGCTTGCCGTACCGGCGAACGTCGAGCCGCCCGTCGTCGGGGCGGTGGTCGGGGGTGGCGTGGCGGTGACGAAGGCTTGCGCGGAGAACCGCACGCCGCCCACCGCGGTGCCCTGGACCACGGCGACCGCGAGCTCGGACGGCACCGTCGAGACGGTGCGGGCGCACGACTCGCCCGGGCCGAGGGCGCACGTGCCGAACGTCTGGCCGGACACGGGGTTGAACACGCGGAGCGTGAACGAGTGTGCGTCGCTGACGCCGGGCTCGATGTACGGGGCGTTGATCATCGTGACACGCGCTCCGCTGCCGCTCGGGTTCCGAGTGACGGAGAAGGCGAAGTAGGAGTAGTCCTCGCCCACGAACGCCGAGCCGGCGAGCAGCGGTGCTTCCTCGGCGCAGCCCGAGGTCGTGCAGACGGTGACCTCGCCGCTCACGAGCTCGAAGCCGGCGCCGTTGAGGAGCTCCGTGCGCCCGGGCGTGAGCGGGACGGTGGTGAGCGTGCCGGTACCGCGCTGCGGCCACAGCTCATCCACGGGCAGCGAGCACTGCACGACGAACGGGCCGCGGATGATGTCCTGGGCGCACACCGCGCCCGCCGCGACCTCGCCCTCGGTGGCCGTCGCCCAGCGGAGGAGCGGGACCCACTGCGTCACGTTCCCGAAGTCCACGACCTGCGTCCGCAGCACCGGGTAGGTGCCGGTGGGGGCGGTGGGCACGGAGGTGGCGTCCGCGCCGTACACCCCCGCCACCATCGCGGCCTCGGTGTCGGAGAACCGCACCGAGGTGCATGACGCCGTCGGATACATGATGTCGAGCGGATCGTCGCTGTGGTTGAAGCCGATCGCGTGCCCGAATTCGTGCACGAGGACAGCGACGCTGCACGCCGGCGAGTCCACCCACCACGTCGGTGCGTAGTCGCCCGCGGGGAGCGCCAGCTCCAGCGAGACGTCCGCCTCGATGATCGTGGTGCCGTTCTGGATGGTCGACTCCATGAGCCCGATGGCGTCGACGCCGGTGAGCCCGGCGAGGTCGGCCTGGAAGCGCACCTCGTTACGGAAGTTGCCGGCCACCGCCGGCGTCGCGCAGGGGCCGCTGATCGCCAGGCGCACGGTGGAGCCGAGGGTGTTGACCGCGATGACTGCCTGGCGGATCCAGTCGTTGAAGAGCTCCGCGGTCACCCCCGTCGGGAGCGCGGAGGCGTCGACGCAGAACGACACGGTCGACGTCGACCAGCGCTCCTCGACGGCGAGGATCGCCTGCTCTCCTTCCTCGACGTGCGGATCGAGCGGGTTCACCGCGATCATGCGCCGCTCGAGCGTGGGCGCCTCGGCGTTCCCGCCGGCGAGGGGGAGGATCGTGATGGTGAGAGCGCCGAGGATCGCGATGACCCCGGCGACGAGGGCGGTCTTGCGCAGCGCCGTCTCCCGGTCCCGAACAGGCGAAGTGTCGCGGGATCATCGGCGCGGATGCGCTCGCCCAACCCCGGTGCTCAGGCTAGCAGAATCGCGGCACGATATTGCTGACGACTGTGGCGCGAGTATCGCGCGCCTTACAGCTCCGGTCGGCGCTCGCTCTTCACTTCGACTCCGGCGAGCGACTCGAGGGCGCGGACGAGCGCCTGCGTCCCGATGTCGGGGCCGTCGCGGTGCTCCACCGCACGAAAGAGCTGGTGGACCAGGGCCGTGCCGGCGAGCGGCAGGTCCAGCTGATCGGCGGCGTCGAGGGCGAGCCTCAGGTCCTTCTGCTGGAGGCCGACCTTGAACCCCGGCGAGAAGTCGCGCTGGACGACCTTCGGGCCGAGGTTGGTGATCTGCCAGGAGCCGGCGGCGCCGAAGGCGATCGCTTCGAGCATGACCGCCGGGTCGACGCCGGAGCGCTGACAGAAGACGAGCGCCTCCGCCATCGCGAGGTTGTTCAGCACGACGGCGATCTGGTTGCAGAGCTTCACGGTCTGGCCGGAGCCGGCGTCGCCGCAGTGGGTGATGCGCTTCCCCATCGTCTCGAGGACCGGGCGCACGCGATCCAGCGCCTCCGCGGGGCCGCCGCACATGATCGAGAGCGTGCCGCTGATCGCGCCCTGCTCCCCGCCCGAGATCGGCGCGTCGATGAAGGCGACGTCGCGCTCGGCCAGCCGCGCGGAGATCTCACGCGTGACGGCCGGCGAGATCGTGGACATGTCGATGACGACGGAGCCCGGCCGGATGCCGTCGATGATGCCCGGGACGCCGGGCTGGCCGAGGACGACCTGCTGGACATCCTCCGAGGCGCGGACGCAGGTGACGATCACCGTGGAGCGCGCGGCGACATCCGCCGGGGATTCGCCGCGCTCGGCGCCCGCGTCGGCGATGAGCTCGACCTTCGAGGCGGTGCGGTTCCATGCGATCACGGGATAGCCGCCCTTGAGGACGTTCTTCGCCATGGGCAGCCCCATGATCCCCAGTCCGATGAAGCCGACGGTCTCGCTGTTGCTGCTCATGTCCGGCCCTCCCGATCCCGGTTCACGATAGGGGACGCCGCGTGGAGGACGCGCAAACGCGGGGGCGCCGCAGCGTCGCCCGTGAGGGCGGCTCGGTTGGTCTAGCCGGCGCGGTCGTCGTAGCGGATGCGGGCAGCGTCGATGTCGCCGCGGTGTTCCTCCGCCCAGGCGACGAGCTGGCAGACGGTGCTCAGGAGCGTCTCGCCAAGCGGGGTGAGGGCGTACTCCACGCGTGGCGGCACCTCGGGGTAGATCGTGCGCGTCACCAGGCCGTCCCGCTCGAGGCCGCGGAGCGTGACGGTGAGCATCCGCTGGCTGATGCCCTCGATGCTGCGCTTGAGCTCGCTGAACCGCTTCGTGCCGTCGCCCAGGAGGTGCACCACGTAGACCGACCACTTGTCCCCCACGCGGTCGAGGACCTCGCGGATCGGACACTCGTCCAGTGACGGTGGGGGCGCTCCGCCGCGGCGTTCGGTGGTCCCAACCATGGTTACCTCCACGTCACCGGGGCACTTCGAAGTGCCGTCTTCACAGCCCCCGGGCCGGCCACTCATGATGGTATCAGTTCTCAAAAGGAACCGACATACCGCGAGTAACCGGCTGGAGGACGAAATGGCGGCCACGGGCACGTGGACCCTGGACAAGCAGCACACCGACGTGAGCTTCTCCGTGAAGCACATGATGGTCGCGACGGTGAAGGGGCACTTCGCCGATGTCGACGCCGAGATCGAGATCGACGAAGTGCAGCCGGAGGCGTCCCGCGTCCGCGCGACGATCGCGGCGGGCAGCCTGTCGACGCGGAACGCGGAGCGTGACGGGCACCTGAAGAGTCCCGACTTCTTCGACGTGGAGCGTTTCCCGGCGATCACCTTCGTCAGCACCTCGGTGCGGCGGGTGAGCGCGGAGGCGTTCCGGGTGACCGGCGACCTCACGATCCGCGACGTGACGCGCACCGTGACCCTGAACGGCGAGTTCACCGGTCCGGTCGCGAGCCCCTGGGGCGACCGGCGCGCCGGCTTCACGCTCGAGGGTGAGATCGACCGCGAGGAGTTCGGGCTGACGTGGAACGTGGCGCTGGAGACGGGCGGTGTGCTCGTCGGGCGCACGGTGAAGCTGCTCGTGGACGCCGAGGTCGCCCAGGCGGCCGTCGCCGCCGCGTGACGCCGGCCATCCGTCGCGGGAGGTTCCGAGCCTCCCGCGACGGCGCGATCCTCCGTCCCCGGCGGACGGATGCGCCGCCCGGTGCGATGCTGGATCGCATGAACACCACCGAGCGCCGCGAGGACGCCCTCCGATGATGTGGGGCGTCCGGCAGGGCAAGCCGAAGGGCTCGCGCTGGTCGCTGCTCGGGCGTGCCGCCGGGCTGTTCCGGCCGTACCGCTCGCTCTTCCTGTTCATGGTCGTCCTGATCGGCGTGAGCACGGCGATGCAGCTCGGCTCCGTCCGCGTCATGGGCGCCATGGTCGACGAGATGGCCGGCGGGTCGAGGAGCGACCTCGACGTCATGGTGCTGATCGTCGGCGCGCTGGTGCTCGGATCCGCGCTGCTCGGCGTCGCGCAGTCCTACATGAACCAGGTCATCGGCCAGGGCGTGATGGTGAAGCTGCGGTCGGACCTGCACGCGCACCTCCAGCGACTGCCGGTGCGCTTCTTCACGCAGACCCGCACGGGCGAAATCCTCTCGCGCGTCTCCACGGACGTGAACGGCATCCAGCAGGCCGTCACGAGCACCTTCACGGAGTTCCTCCAGGCCGCGCTCACCCTCGTGATCGCCTTCGTGCTGATGTTCCAGCTCCAGTGGCAGCTTGCCCTCGCCACCGTGCTCGTCCTGCCGCTGTGGGTCTACCCGACGATCCGCGTCGGCGAGCGGATGCGCGCGCTCATGCGCGAGTGGCACGAGGAGTCCGCGGCGATGTCCTCGCAGCTCGAGGAGACGCTCTCCGTCTCCGGCTCCATGCTCGTCAAGACGTTCGGGCGCGAGGAGCACGAGGCAGCCCGCTTCGAGCAGTCGAACGAGGCGCTCCGATCGCTGGCGATCCGCCGGATGATGGCCGGCCGCTGGTTCAACATGGCGACCAGCGGCTTCGGCGCGCTGATCCCCGGCATCGTCTACTGGTACGGCGGGCGGGCGGTCCTCGGCGGCGACGCCGTCTCCGTGGGCGACGTCGTCGCGTTCGCAATGCTCGCGCAACAGGTGTTCGGGCCGTTCGCGACGATCGCGCGCCTGAACACCACGCTGCTCTCCTCGGCCGCGCTGTTCGAGCGGATCTTCGAGTACCTCGACCTCCCCGTGGAGGTGGAGGAGCGCCCGGACGCCGTGACGCTGCCGCGCGCCCAGGGCCGCGTCGCGTTCGAGGGCGTCACGTTCTCCTACGTCGACGGGCGACACGCCCTCGATACCGTGTCGTTCGAGGCGGCCCCGGGGCAGATGGTGGCGCTCGTCGGCCCGTCCGGCGCCGGCAAGACCACCGTCACCTACCTCCTCCAGCGGTTCTACGACCCGACCCGGGGCATCGTCCGCCTCGACGGCCACGACCTCCGCGACCTTGCGCTCGCGTCGGTCAGCGCGAACGTCGGCGCGGTGATGCAGGAGACGTACCTGTTCCACGCATCGCTGGCGGACAACATCCGCTACGGGCGGCTCGACGCCCCCGACGACGAGGTGCGCGAGGCGGCGCGGATGGCCGGCCTGAAGCCGCTGATCGACCGCCTCCCGCAGGGCCTCGAGACCGTGGTGGGAGAGCGCGGGTTCCGGCTCTCCGGCGGCGAGAAGCAACGGGTGGCGATCGCGCGGGCCGTGCTGAAGGATCCGCCCCTGCTGATCCTCGACGAGGCGACCTCCTCGCTGGACTCGCGCCTGGAGCGCGAGATCCGGGAGGCGATGGCGGTGCTCGCGCGCGGGCGCACGACGGTGGTCATCGCCCACCGGCTCTCGACCGTCGTCGCGGCCGACCTCATCCTCGTGCTGGACGGGGGCCGCGTCGTCGAGCGCGGGACGCACGAGGACCTCCTCGCGCGCGACGGCCTCTACGCCTCGCTCTACCGGGAGCAGTTCTCCTCGCCCGACGCCCTCGATGATGCCCCGCTGGATGGCGCCGTCGAGGTACGCCCGTAGGCGCACCGCCGACGACGGGACAGGATCGTCATGTCCCGGCAATGGCCGGAACGCCCTCGCCCCGTACCATGGTCAGTGCGCCCGAAGGGACCCCGTCATGCGCTTCATCCGCCGCTTCGTCGTCTTCGCCCTGCTGATCGGCATCGTCGTGAAGGCCCTGCAGGCGCTGGGGATCGTCGGTGGCGGGGAGTGCACGCCGGCGTGCCCGTGCTCGCAGGGCGAGATGGAGTGCGACTGCGGCCACGCCACCTGCCTCGCGCCGTCGGCGGCCTAGGCGCGCTTTCCGAGGGCGTGCGCTGACACCTCCCTGTTGGGGCTGAGCCGAGGACGCGTACCGTCCAGGGCATGACGCAGGGCCTCCTCCTCGAAGCGTCCACGCCGTACCGGGCCGAACCGGTGGTGATGCCTTCCGGCGTCACGCTCGCCGACGCGCGGACGATCCTCACGCCGGCCAACGGCTTCATCCGGAAGTACCGCTACTCGCTGAACCCCTACTCCGGTTGCCGCTTCGCCTGCGCGTACTGCTACGCGCGGTTCTTCGCGCCGACGCCGGAGAAGCGCGAGCGCTGGGGCGAGTGGGCGGTGGCGAAGCAGAACGCGGCGGCGCTCGTCGAACGCGCCGTGCGGCGCGGGGAGCTCGAGGACGGCGACGCGATTTACATGTCGAGCGCGACCGATCCCTACCAGCCGGCGGAGCACCGGCTCGGGATCACGCGCGCCATCCTCGAGGCGATGCTGGCGTCCGGCGTGCAGCCTCGGCTCACGGTGCAGACGCGCAGTCCGATCGTGACGCGTGACATCGACCTGCTCAGGCGCTTCGAGCACCTGCGCGTCAACATCACGGTCTCCACGGATTCGGAGCAGGTGCGCCTCCGGTACGAGCCGCACGCCCCGGCGATCCGGGCGCGCCTCGACGCCGCCCGCCAGCTCGCGGACGCGGGGATCGCGATCGGCATCTCCGTGAGTCCGATGCTGCCGATCGCGGACATCGAGAGCTTCGCTCGCACGATCGCCACGCTCGACGCGGCGGAATATGTGAGCCAGTTCATGGCCCCGCCGGGTCCGCTCTACGCGACCGGGACGCGCGTCGAGACCCTGGAGCTGGCGCGCGCCGACGGCTGGGGCGCGGACGAGTACGCCGATGCCCGCAAGGTGATCCAGCGCGCCCTCGGGCCTGGCCGCCGCCTGCTCGAAGGCCGTGAGGGGTTTGCTCCCCCCGGCTAGCTCCCCGCCCCGAAGGCGTTGCCCCAGCCGTTGAGGTGCGCGACCTCCTCCACGGGGCGGCGCTTTGGCTGCGCCCAGCGCCCCTGCGCGGGGTAGCCGAGCGGAATGAGCGCCATCGTCAGGTCCTCCTCGGGGATGCCGAGCAGGCGCTTCACGTCGTCCTCGTGTCCGGCGTAGAGGCTGGTGAGCGTCGCGCCAATGCCGTAGGCACGGGCGGCGAGCATGAGCTGCTGCACCGCTCCATAGATCGACGATCCCGCGCGCGGGCTTCGGCTCTGCGCCGCGCCGCGCAGGATCGGGATGATCCAGACCGGCGCTTCCTCCAGGTGGTTCGCGAGGTGCTCGGCGCTGAGGAAGTTCCGCTTCCCCAGGCCCCCACCGCCAGATATGGGCCCGTCCTCAGCTGCGAGGATCGCCTCGCGGCGGCTGCCGTAGGCACGCTCCCAGCCCTCGCGGTACCACTCGGCGATCGGGCGCTTCAGCTCCGGGTCGGTGACGACCATCCACGCCCACGCCTGCGTGTTGCCGCCGGACGGCCCGCAGATGGCAGCGTCGAGGAGCGCGTGGATCACCTCGGCGGCGATCGGGTCGGGCTTCAGGTAGCGACGCGCCGGCGTCGAGTGCAGCGCGTCGAGGACGGGGATCGGTTCGGGCTCGGGCATGGGACTCCTCGCGAGGTTCGAGGGGAGTCTAGGCCACTCTCCCGGGCCTCCTCTGGGCGGGCGCGCGACCTACTCGTTGCCGAGGATGAGTGTGGCGGTGCCGGAGAACATGCCGGCTGGGGCGTGGACGAGCGAGGTGTGCACGCCGTCGAGCTGGGCGGCGGCTTCGCCGCGCAGCTGCCGCACGGCCTCCTGGATGGCGAACATGCCGTACATGCCGGTGTGCGTGTAGGAGAGCCCGCCGCCGTTGGTGTTCACCGGCAGCGACCCGCCCGGCGCCGAGTGCATCTCCGCGAACCACGGGCCGCCTTCGCCCGGGCCGACGAAGCCCAGCGCCTCCAGGGCGTAGATCGGCGTGTGCGAGAAGGCGTCGTAGAGCATGAGGTGGTCGATGTCCGCATGGCCGAGGCCGGCCATGCGGAAGGCGTCCGGGCCGGTGATGCGCGCGGCGGCGGTCCACTCCGCGAAGTCCCACATCTGCGAGATGTTCGTGTGCTGCGCCGACTCGCCCCGTCCGAGGACGTAGACCGGTGGCTTCGGGAAGTCCTTCGCGCGCTCCTCGGAGACGAGGACGAGCGCGCCGCCGCCGTCCGTGACGAGGCAGCAGTTGAGGAGATGGAGCGGCCACGCGATCAGGCGCGAGTCGAGGACATCCTGGACCGTGATCGGGTCCCGCATCATCGCGCGCGGGTTGCGCTCCGCCCACTGGCGCGTCGCGACGGAGACCGCGGCGAGGTGCTCCTCGGTGGTGCCGTACTGCTGCATGTGCCGCACAATGGGCACCGAGAACATCGACGGCGGGCCGGCGACGCCGAACGGCGCCTCGAACTGGCCCGCGGGCTGCGAGGGCGCGCGGGCGGGCATCGCGGCGCCCACCCTCGAGCGTCCCGATTCGCCGTGCGTGATGAGGACGGTGTCGCAGTAGCCCGCCGCGATCGCGGCGGCGGCGTGGCCGACGTGCATGAGGAACGATCCGCCGCCGACGGCGGTGCCGTCGATCCAGCGGGGCATGATCCCGAGGTACTCCGTGAGCTGGGCGACGGAGACGCCGGCGGTGGCGATGCCGTCGACGTCGTCGAGGGTGAGGCCGGCGTCGTCGAGGGCGTTGAAGGCGGACTCCGCGTGGAGCTGCAGGACGGAGTGGTTCGGCAGCACGCCGACCTCGGTGGTCTCGGCGGCGCCGACGATCGCGACGCGGTGGCGCATCGCGGAGGCGTCCGGCATCAGTGGCCTCCCGTCGCGAGGCGGAAGAGCGGCAGGGTCACGTCGCCGTGGTCCTCGTAGACGATCTCGACGGGCGCTCCGGCGGGGAGCGCCGCGGGGGTCGGTTCCTCGAGGCCGGTGATGTTGGTCATCATGCGCCCGCCCTCCTCGAGCTCGACGACGGCGATGACGTAGGGGGTCTCGAATGCCGGGTGGCCGCGGTGCGCGATGACGTAGGAGTAGAGCGTGCCGCGGCCGCTGGCGGTGATCCAGTCGACGTCCCGCGAGTGGCAGCCCGGCCGCGGGCAGAACGGCCGCGGGTAGAAGTAGCCGCGCCCGCAGTTGTTGCAGCGCTGGATGCGGAGCTCATGCCGCTTCAGGCCGTCGAAGTATTCCTGCGTCTCCGGCGTGGGGGCCGGGAGCGGTCGCGGGATGTCGGCCATACGCGTCTCCCCTCGGTCGCGGGGATGCTAGCACCGACGAGGCGCCCCACGCGGTCGGGCGGGAGGCGCCGCAGGCAAGACGAGGCCGCCCTGCGGGGAAGGGCGGCCTCGGGGTGGGCACGAGATGGGTGGGAGAAGGAGCGGGTTGGCTACCGGACGGTCAGCTGGTAGTCCGGCACGACGTACTGGTACGAGGCGGGAGGGCTTTCACCGCCGCCGGCGCCGCCGCCACCTGTTCCGCCTTCAGCGCCGTTGTTGTTCGTGGTTCCGTCCCCGGCGAAGACGCCGCCGAAGTAGAAGAACGCCGCCACCACGATGATGAGCAGCGCGAGGATCACGCCGAGGATCATCCCGGTCCCGAGTCCACCGGATTCCTCGTACGTATGGTGGACGTGTTCGTGACTCATGTCGCGTCTCCTGTCCTGAACTCCGGGACGCCGTTGGCGTGCGTTCTCTGTGTCCGGAGTAACGGGAAACTACGCGCGCTGAAGTTGCGAAGATGCGCCGCGTAATCGCGGGCGTGCTCGCAGAAACGTTGCGGGTATGGAGCCGATCAGTCGTTCGATACGGACGCGTTACACCATCGGCCACGGCACGACACGGCGCGGAAAGGTCTCCATGTCCGGCAGCACCGGATGGTCGAGGTAGAACCCGATCCGGTCGAGGAGGGCGGCGATCTCGCGAGCTGCAAGGCGGTCGATCAACGGCTGCGCCGTCGGCTCGCCGCCCTCGAGGCATGCCCGCACGCGGCGGAGGTCATCGAGCCAGCCGGCGGGAACCTCGGTGCCGGCGAAGTCCCAGATCACCGTGCGGAACTTCTCCACCTCGTGGAAGCAGAGGCCGTTGTCGATCCCCCAGATGCGCCGGCCACCGTCCGTCTCTTCGAGCAGCAGATGGCCGCCCTTCCGGTCCGCGTTGTTCGCCACCAGGTCGAACACCGCGAAGCGCACGAACTGCCAGTCGAACTCGTCGCGGTCCCGTAGCTCGAAGTAGTGCTGGCGCGGGTCATGCTCGATGAAGAGCTGAAGCGAGCCGACGCCGTGGGGGCCGTCCGCCTGCACGGTCGGCGGGATGATGTCCCAGCCGAGGAGGCGGGTGAGCTCGTACGCGGCGATCTCGCGCTGGTAGAGGTCCTCCGGGAAGTCGTAGAGCGGCTGCTCCCCGGCGGCGGGCTTGTAGATCCCCAGCCCGCGCCCGTGCTCCGGATGGTCGAGGTCGGCGAGGAAGACGTAGTTCGAGGAGTGCTGGATCAGCCGCAGCTCGCCGATCGCCGCTTCGGCCAGCGCGGACTCCACCCAGGCGGCGTCGGGCTTCCAGGGGTTGAGGAGCGGCGAGTTTGACGCCACCGCCTACTCCTTCTTCACGACCTCGCGCGCGGCGACGCCGAGGCTGAGCCGCATCGCTTCCGCGTGCATCATCATCATGGCGATCGCCGGGAGCGACTCGTCGAGGGCGACCCGGGCCGCCTCGATCGTCGCGTCGTCGAGGCCGGCCTCGCGCAGCGCCTCGGGGTTGGCGCGTAGCGGCTCCGCGAGGAAGCGCGCACCGGAACGGGCGTAGTAATAGAGGCCACGCCCCCGCCGTCGGAAGTCCGGGTATGCGGCCAGGTGCTGGAGCTCCTGCCATGCGACCCCGAGGTAGGCGGGCCACGCCGCGACCGCGCGGTAGAGGTCGGGCGGGGCCGCGAGACCGAGCGCGTCGACGACCTCCGGGAGCGGCGGCGTCTCCGCGGGGGCGGAGGGCACCTCGGTCGCGAGGTGGTGCTCCTCGCGCTCGCCGAGCGGGCGCGGGTCGGGTTTACCGTAGCCGCCCACCTGCTCCCGCCCCATCGCCTCCGCGAACGCGGCGACGAGCAGCAGCACCTGTGGCTGGACGTAGTGGAAGACGTCGATGACCTCCCCCAGCGCGGCGAGGTCCATTTCGGACGCGCCGGCGGCGAGGACATCGTCGCGGGTGAACACCGGGTCGTAGACCTGCTCGACGGCGTCGAGGGCCATGTCGGTCATGTACATCGCGCTGCCGATGAAGCCAGCGGTCTCGACGGAGCTGCGGATGCGCGGCCACACGGCCTCGAGGTAGCCCTCGACGGCGGCGAGCCGCTCGATCGCGTCCGGGAGGATCGGTGACCGCAGGGCGAGGCGGACCTCTTCGCGGATGTCGCTCACGAGCGGCCTCCGCCGATGACGCGCCGCCAGAACGAGGGCTTGCGATGGCGCTCCCGGATGAGCGCGGTGCCCTCCGGCGTCCCGACGATGATGACGCCGCGCCAGTCGCGGACGGAGGGGGCGCGCTGCTCCTTCACATGCGCGGGCAGGCGCTCGGGCGCCTCGAAGCGCTCGAACGGCTTCCAGCCGCTGCCGTCTCGGGTCCACGCCTCGCGCCCGGCGGCGCGGATGAGGGGGATGGCGCCGGCGACGTCCCAGATCTTCGGCACCCAGAACGGGGCGGCGGCGAACACTCCGGCGGCCACGTACGCGCCCTCGATCGCCATTGAGCCGGTGACGCGGTGGTCCCACGCCTTCGTCCCGGCGACGGAGCCGCCAGGGGCGGCGGCGAGTGCGCGCTTCACCTTCGTCGCGCGCTCCGGCGAGACCTCGCGACCGTCGAGGCAGAGCGGGCCGCCCTCGCGGGCGTGATAGACGCCGGGGCCGAGGGCGTGGGTGGTCGCGCACCACACGGCGCCGACGACGGGCCGGCCGTGCTCCAGCACGCCGATGGACACGGCGAACAGCGGAAAGCCGTTGACGAAGTTGGCGGTCCCATCGACGGGGTCGAGGACCCAGATGAACTCGGTGTCCGGCGTCGGTTGACTCGCGTCCTCCTCGCCAACGACGACGTGTCCCGGGAACTCGGCGGCGACGCGTTCACGGAGGAGGAGCTCGACGGCCCGGTCCACCTCGGACACGGGGTCGTTCGTGTTCTCCTTGCCCCTCGCGTCCGCCTTGTACTCGACGAGCACCTCGCGCTCGAGCTGCTCCCGGGCGAACGCCCCCGCCTCGGCGGCGAGCGCCGCGGCGAGGGCTTCGATGCGCTCGTACAGCTCGCTCACGCCGCTACGACTGCCGTCCCCAGTCGGTGCCGATGAGCAGCAGGCGGCCGCGCTGGTGCCGGACCATCGAGTGACGCTTCTGGTAGGCATCCACCACCTCGACGGGCGCGTTCGCCGTGGCCGGCCGGGCGCAGGCGTACCAGAGCGAGATCGTGGGGAAGGCGAACCACGTCGTGATCTCATTCGAGGCGCCCATCAGGTTGTGACCGATGGCGATGCCGCGGCCGCCCTGGGACTCCAGCCACGGCCAGACGACTTCCGTCGAGAGGCGGAGGAACTCGTCGCGCGACCCCTCGCCGAGGGCGATCGTGCGCTCCGAGACGACGGAGCCGCGCCCGAAGGTCGGCGGCTCGTCCGCGAGGCGCTGACCGGCGCGGCGGTAGAACGGGGAGGGGTGCGACGCCTCCGTGAACAGCTCGAACGGGTAGGCCCGGGACGAGGTGACGAGGGCGTTCCGGTTCGCGAACTTCGCCCGGAGCTCCTCGGTCTCCTTCATGATCGCGGGGTCGTCGTAGAACGACCTGGTCTGCTTGATCGAGTTGAGGCTGGAGGCTCCGCGGGTCGCTTCCCAGTGATCGAAGTCCTCGTAGGCGGTGTGCGTGACCAGGGGGACGGAGTCGTCACCGAAGGCCCAGGATCCGAACGCGACCATCTGCGCGCCGAAGTGGAGGAAGGTGGGCCACAGGCCCTCGCGGCTCTGCTTCTCGAATTCCGCCCGATCTTGCGGCGGGACCGAGAACTCGCGCTGTACCAGGATCATGCGGCCACCCTCTCTGGCTCCTCGCAGCACGGGGCCCTCGCCGCACGGGCGTCGCGGCTGCCGGCGCGGCGTCCCTGCCAGCATATCCCCGCGTCGAGTAGCCTCGACCCATGGCCTACGACGACGAGCGCGACGACCGGTACGACGACGGTTGGGTCGAGTCGACCGAGGGCGACCTCGACCCCGACCTGACCGAGGAGGCCGGCTACCTGGCGTGGGATCCGCCCGAGCGGCGGAGCAACTGGCTGCCGTTCCTGTGGAAGGTGGCGGCGCTCCTGCTCGTGATCGCCCTCGTCGGCGGCGTCGTGTTGCCCGTCCTGATGTAGCCACTCGGCCACCCGACAGCCCCCGGGAGGTCCCCCGGGCGTCCTCCGCGCGTGCTAGCGTGCCGCGGCCATGGACGGTGCTCCCCAGCGTCCACTGCACCGCTTCCGCGTGTCAGCGCTGATCCTCGGCGCCGGCTGCCTCCTGCTGCTCTCCGCACGCGCCTCGGCGCAGGCCGGCTTCATCGCCAACGGCGACTTCGAGGCAGGCGCCAGCGGCTGGACCGTCACCGGCGGCGCGACGTTCGAGGTCGATGGGACCACCGGCGGCGTCCAGGGCGTGAGCGCGGGACGCGTGACGGCCGCCGGCGCGCAGCAGCTGTCGTTGCGGTCGAACTGGTGGGTCAGCCCCACCGTCCTGCCCGGGGCCGCCTACGCCCTGGAGGCGTGGGTGCTCGACGACGACCCGGCGGCCGATGTCTCCCTGACGCTGGAGTTCCTCGACGCTCACGGGGCGACGGTGTCCGGGCAGCCCGGCCCGCCGCTGCTGGGCGACGCCGCCGTCTACCGGCGGCTCACCGCCCAGGCGCTGGCGCCGGCGGAGGCGGTCTACGCCCGCGCCGTGCTCGGGGTGGACGCCGCCGCCGCCGGGGCCACCGTCGCCGTCGACGGCGTCGTGCTGGTGCAGGCGGCGCCGCCGCCCGCCGTCGTGCCGACGGTCGTGCCCCCGCCCACTCCGAGCCCCACGCCGACGTCGACGCCGGCCGTGACGCCAACTCCGACGCAGAGCTCGACGCCGAGCCCGACGCCGAGCCCGACGCCGAGCAGGACCCCCACCAGGACCCCGACCCCGACTGCGACCCCATCGCCGTCGTCGACGCCCGCTGCGTCGTCGCTCGGTTGGCTGCCGGGGCCGGCGCTGCACAACGCATCGTTCGACGCCGGTGCGGAGGGCTGGAGCGCCAGTCGGGGCGCGCTCGAGGTGCGGAGCGTCGTCGGGCTTCCGAGCCCATCGCTGGTGCTGACCGCCGGAGGCGCCTCCACGGCATGGGTCGAGCAGGGCGTCACCGTGACGCCCGGTGACTGGTACGACGCGGCGGCGCTCCTCCAGCCGGTCTCGGGCGTGCGCGCCGCGTGGGTGCGCATCGCGTGGTACGCGAGCCCGGATGCGACGGGGGTGCAGCTGCGCACCGACGACTCCGAGGTCCTCGCGACGTCCGGGGCCGCGATCAACGCGGGGGGCGCGCGGCTCACGACGGGGCCGGTGCAGGCGCCCTCCCAGGCCCGCAGCGCTCGCATCCGCATCCTGCTTCAGCCGAGCGGCGCTCCCGGCGCGGCACTCGCGATCGACGACGTGGCCTTCGTCGGGACATCCGCCCCGCCGGCGCCGGCAGTCACCTCGGACGCGCCGAGCGCCACCGCGAGCAGCGCGCCCGTGGCGCGCCTTGCCTCGGGCGCCCCGCCGGGGGCCTCCGGCGGAGCGGTCGCCGCCGAGACGGACATGCCTGCGCAGCAGTGGGTGCGCATCACGGAGGTGCTCCCGGACCCCGTGCAGCCGGGGAAGGACGCCGAGTACGAGTGGGTGGAGCTCACGAACCTCGGTCCGGGCGCCGTCGACACGGCGGGCATGTCGCTGCGCGACGGGCAGGCCTCGACACCGCTGCCGGCGCTGACGATCCCGCCCGGCGCTAGCGTGGTCATAGCGGGGCCGCTCGCCGAGGTGGACGCCGACGCCCGGGTCGCGGGGACGATCGGAAACGGCCTGGGGAACGACGGTGACCGGCTCCAGCTCCTCGATGCGTCCGGTCAGTCGGTGGACGCGTTCGCCTTCGGGGAGGGCACGCCGCTGCTGCCGGCGCCGGGCGAGAGCATCCACCGCTGGTTCGAGGTCGGCGCGGCGTTCATCGCCGCAGCCGTGGGCGCGCCCTCGCCCGGCGTCCACGAGCCGCCGTCCGAGCTCTCGGGCACCGGTGCGGACGCAGGCGCGTCCGACAGCGCGGGCGAGGAGGGCGCGGAGGTGGAACGCGAGGCAGACGCCGGCGGGCCCGACGGCCTCGCGTGGGTCCTCCTGCTGGCCGTGGGCGGCGGGGCGCTGGGTGGCGCCGCCGTCCAGCGCGTGGCGCGCGGCGGCACGCGCGAGTCGCGGTAGGTCGGCACGGGCGTGCTCGTGCCCCTGCGTGCCACCGTCCTCGCTGTGATCGGTTCCCACGATTACGTCCGTGGGCGTAGACTCCGCGCGCGAAATTGAACGTCGACGGACGCCCGCGTGGCGTCGTCGAGGGTGAAGAGGGGGGACAGCATGGACTGGAGCGACAGCCCGGAGCAGGCCGCATTCCGCGCTCGGGTGCAGTCCGTCATCGATGAGATGCCGGAGCGCTACAAGGCCGGTGACGGCGACTGGGAGCGCGACCGCAACAACGAGGACGCCGGCCGCCGCGAGGACGCGCGGCAGTGGACGGACGCGCTGGCCAAGCAGGGCTGGGTGGCGCCGCACTGGCCGAAGGAGTACGGCGGAGCGGGCCTGAGCCCGATGGAGCAGTTCATCTTCAAGATGGAGATGGCCCGCGCGGACGCCCCGAGCGTTGGCGGCCAGGGCGTCTCGCAGCTCGGCCCGACGCTCATCGTGCACGGCACGCCGGAGCAGAAGGCGGAGCACCTGCCGAAGATCCTCTCCGGCGAGGTGGACTGGCGGCAGGGGTACTCGGAGCCGGGCGCCGGCTCTGACCTCGCGTCGCTCCAGACCCGCGCCATCCGCGACGGCGACGACTACGTGATCAACGGCCAGAAGATCTGGACGTCGCTCGCGCACCTCGCCGACTGGCTGTACGTGCTCGCCCGCACGGACCCGGACGCGCCGAAGCACCGCGGCATCTCCTTCCTGCTCCTGGACAAGAAGACGCCGGGCATCTCGATCCGCCCGCTGATCGACATGAGCGGCCGGCACCACTTCAACGAGACGTTCTTCGAGGATGTCCGGGTGCCCGCGAGCAACCGCGTCGGCGAGGAGAACCGCGGCTGGTACGTGGGGATGACGCTGCTCGACTTCGAGCGGTCCAACATCACCGGCGCCGTCTCGTCGCGCCGCACCCTGGACGAGCTGCGCGAGTACCTCAAGACGGACGAGGGCCAGCGCCGCGCTCCGGGCTATGGGCAGAACCGCCTGAACGTGGCGGACCGCTACATCGAGACGGACGTGATGTTCAACTTCTCGTTCCGCATCATCTCGATGCAGGACCGGGGCCTGATCCCGAACTACGAGGCGTCCGTCTCGAAGCTCTTCAACTCCGAGATGAACCAGAAGATCGCCGTCACCGGTACGCGCGTCTTCGGCCTCTACGGTCAGATCGACGACTCCGACGACGCCCGCGCGCCGATGAAGTCCAAGCTGACCAACCAGTACCTGGTGAGCGTCTCCTCGACCATCGCCGCCGGTACCTCGGAGATCCAGCGGAACATCATCGCGACCCGCGGCCTCGGGCTGCCTCGCGGGTAGGTTTCGCCTCCGGACCCGCGAATCACTCGCACGAGCGAGCCCGTCTCTCCCTCCGGGGGGAGGCGGGCTCTTCCGTTTCCGCGTACCGTCGGATCGTTGGCCGGAGATCCAGCCACCTGGACTGGACTCTGCGTTGCAGAGGACTTTACCATCTCGTGACTCCGCTATCCTCCCCGGAGCGCGGCCACGGATCGCAGCGTTCGAGGTTCTTCGCCCATGCCGGTCTTCGAGACGGACGCCCTCAGCAAGCACTACCCGTCCGTCCGCGCGCTGGACGAGCTGAACGTGTCCATCGAGCCCGGCATCGTCGGGCTGGTGGGAGCGAACGGCGCCGGCAAGAGCACGCTGATCAAACTGCTGCTCGGCCTCATCCAGCCGACGGCCGGCGACGCCAGCGTCCTCGGCTACGACATCCGCTCCCAGGGCCTCGAGCTGCGCCAGTACGTGGGCTACATGCCCGAGCACGACTGCCTGCCGCCGGAGATGAACGCGACGGAGTTCGTCGCGCATATGGCGCAGGTCTCTGGCCTCCCCGCCGCGGCTGCGCGCGAGCGCGCGTCCGAGGCGCTCCGCTATGCCGGCCTCTTCGAGGCGCGCTACCGGCAGATCGCCGGCTACTCCACGGGGATGAAGCAGCGCGCGAAGCTCGCGCAGGCGCTCGTGCACGACCCGCAGCTCGTCTTCCTCGACGAGCCCACGAACGGCCTCGACCCCGCCGGCCGCGACGACATGCTCGACCTGATCCGCCGCACCGGGCACCAGATGGGGATCACCATCGTCATGGCGACGCACCTGCTTGGCGAGATCGAGCGGACGTGCGACCAGCTCATCGTGATCGACGCCGGGCGGCTGCTCCACCAGGGCTCCGTCGCCGACTTCACCGCCGCCACCGAGACCCTCGAGGTCGAGGTCACCGGCGACCCCGCACCACTCGCCGCGCGCCTCGCCGCCGCCGGGATCGACGCGACCGCCGAGGGGCAGAGCGTGTTCCTGCGGCCGGACGGCTCGGCGCCCTACGACCTCGTGCGTGACTCGGTCGTCGAGCTGGGCCTCGGACTCGTGCGCGTCCAGCAGCGGCGGCGCACGTTGGAGGACCTCTTCCGGGTGGAGTCGCGTACCACGGACGACACGGCCGCAGCCTCCGCGGAGGTGCGGGCGTGACCAGTCAGCACGCGCAGGCGCAGGACGAGTCGAGCTCGATCTACGACCTCGGCTACCGGCGCTACGAGGGCGCGCGCCTGGGCCGGCGCCACGCGATCCTCGCGCTCTTCCGGGAGAGCCTCCGCGCCGCCTTCGGCCTGGGCCGGGGCTGGAGCGCGAAGGTCGGTCCGGTCGTCCTCATCTTCATCGCGCTCGTGCCGGCGCTGCTCCAGCTCGTCATCGGCGCGCTCGTGCCGATCGGCGACATCGAGCTCATCCGCCACGACGACTACTACGGCGGGGTGAAGTTCATCCTCGCGCTCTACGTCGGCGTCGTCGCGCCGGACGTGGTGGGGCGCGACCAGCGGACGCGCTCGCTCACGCTCTACTTCACGCGCGCCATCAGCCGCTTCGACTACGCGCTCGGCAAGCTCGCGGCGATGACGGCGGCGATGCTCATGATCACGCTCGTCCCGCAGCTGCTGTTGTTCTTCGGGAACGCCCTGGCCGTGGACGACATCGGCGGCTACGCGTCGGAGAACTGGGACCTGCTGTTCCCGATCGTCGGCACCGCGCTGTTCGGGTCGTGGCTCATGGCGTCCATCGGCACGGTGATCGCCGCGCAGACGCCGCAGCGGGCGTTCGCAACCGTCGGCATCATCGTCGCGTTTCTGCTCCCAACGGCGGTCGCAGCCGTGCTCGTGCAGGAGATGGAGACGCGCTGGACGGATGCCTCGGCGTTCCTCAGCCCGCTCGATGTCTTCGACGGCCTGACCTACTGGATGTTCCGCACGGACATCTCCAACCTGGACGGCATCGTCACGCTCAGCGGATACGCCCCGCACTGGTTCGCCCTCGCCGGCGTCGTGCTCGGCCTCGGCGCGACCGCCCTCCTCCTGCGCCGCTACGCGAAGGTGCAGGCATGACCGCCTCCACCCCGGTGATCGGCCTCGCCGAAGTCTCGAAGTGGTACGGCAACGTCGTCGCCGTGAACGACGTGTCGTTCGAGATCGGCCCGGGCATCACGGGTCTGCTTGGCCCGAACGGGGCCGGGAAGTCCACGCTGCTGCACATGATGGCCGGGCTGCTCCGCGCCTCCTCGGGCGAGGTAAGCATCCTCGGCGAACCGACGGCGGAGAATCCCGAGATCTACCGAAAGGTGGGGATCGTCCTGGAGCGCGAGGCGGTATACGGGACGCTCACGGGCTGGGACTTCGTCCTGATGAACGCGAGGCTCCACGGGCTTGCGGACCCCGCGGCCGCCACGCGGCAGGCGATCGAGCGCGTGGACATGGCGTACGCCCAGGACCGGCAGACGGGCGGCTACTCGAAGGGGATGAAGCAGCGGATCAAGATCGCCGCCGCGATCGTCCACGACCCGCAGGTGCTGATCCTCGATGAGCCGTTCAACGGCGCCGACCCCCGCCAGCGGCTACACATGATCGACATGCTCCGCGCGATGGCGCGCGAGGGCCGCACGATCGTCTTCTCGAGCCACATCCTCGAGGAGATGGAGCGGCTCGGCGACCGCGTGCTCGTCATCGTCTCGGGACGCCTCGCAGCGTCGGGGGACTTCCGCGCGATCCGGCGCCTGATGGTGGACCGGCCACACACCTTCCTCGTGGACTCCACGGACAACCGGCGTTTCGCGCAGGCGCTCGTGGGCGACCCCGCCGTTACTGGCGTCGAGCTCGAGCACGGGCGGCTCCTCGTCCGCACGAACGACTACGGCCGCTTCACCCTCGAAGCGCCGAGGATCGCCCAGGGCGCCGGCATCACGCTGCGCGAGCTTGCCCCCAGCGACGAGTCGCTCGAGAGCGTGTTCGAGTACCTCGTGGCCGGGGTGCGCGGCGGCGCGGGGGGCGAGTCGTGATTCCGCTGATCGCCGGCGTGACGCTCCGCCAGATCGTGAGGCAGCGGCGGATGCTGTTGCTGGTCCTGCTGGCGCTGATCCCCGTCCTGATCTCCGTGATCTTCCGCTTCACCGCCGACCGCAGCAGCCCGGGCGACCCGAGCGAGTTCGCCGCCGGCATCCTCGCGACGTTCGTCGTGAACCTCGTGCTGCCGCTCACGGCGCTGCTCATCGGCACGTCGGCGCTGGGGCAGGACATCGAGGAAGGCACGATCGCCTACCTGCTGGCGAAGCCGCTGGCGCGGTGGAAGGTGATCCTCGCCAAGCTCCTCGCGGCGTGGGTGCTCACCGCGGGCGTCGTGCTGATCTCGGTGCTCGGCGTCGGGCTGCTGGTGCTGGTTGGCGAGGAAGGCACGTCGCTCATCCCGGCGTTCGTGGCGGCCACGATCGCCGGGGCGCTGGCCTACGTCGTGATCTTCGTGACACTCAGCGTGCGGTTCACGCGCTCGCTGATCATCGGCCTGGCGTACGTCTTCGTCTGGGAGGCGATCATCTCGCAGTTCATCAGCGGCGTGCGCTTCCTCAGCGTCCGCGCGTACACCGTCGGCATCGCTGACGGGCTCACTGAGATTGCGACGGAACCGCTGAGCCGTTCGCTGGACGCGGCTCCGGCGGTGATCCTGCTGGCGATCCTCGTGATCCTCGGGAGCCTGTACTCCGTCCGCCTGCTCACCCGCTACCAGCTCTCGGAGCGCGTCTAGCCGCGCGCGTGACGTGGGAGTCAGCCTGACGGCCGGGCTGAGGACGCGCCCTCGGCCGCGAGGTGTGCGAAGGATGGCAGTGAGTGCCGCCGGCGAGGGGTTGAAGCCCCTGACGTGCGCGTTAGAATCACGGTCGGTATCACGCGTGCGTTCAGGAGCCCTGACGCGACGCTGCGCAGCGCAACGACAGCCTTGATAGGCGGAGGGAAACCCGATGGACTGGAGCGACAACGCCGAGCAGGCCGCGTTCCGAGCCAAGGTGGCGGACGTCATTCAGACGAAGCTTCCGGCTCGCTACCGCGACGGCGAGAGCGACGAGGAAGGCGCCGGCTGGGAAGCCGACCGCATGTCCCCCGACCCGACGGCGCAGCAGGCCGCGAAGGACTGGGCCGGCGCGCTGGCCGAGCACGGCTGGGTGGCGCCGCACTGGCCGAAGGAATACGGCGGAGCGGGCCTGACCCCGATGGAGCAGTTCATCTTCAAGATGGAGATGGCGAAGGCCGCCGCGCCGACCGTTGGTGGGCAGGGTGTCTCGCAGCTCGGTCCGACGCTCATCGTGCACGGCACGCCGGAGCAGAAGGAGGAGCACCTCACCAAGATCCTGGATGGCTCCGCCAACTGGCGGCAGGGCTACTCCGAGCCGGGCGCCGGTTCGGACCTCGCCTCGCTCCAGACCCGCGCCATCCGCGACGGTGACGAGTACGTCCTGAACGGCCAGAAGATCTGGACCTCGGGCGCGCAGTACGCGGACCACCTCTACGTGCTCGCCCGCACCGACCCGGACGCCCCGAAGCACCGCGGCATCTCCTTCCTCCTCATGAAGAAGGACCTGCCGGGCATCTCGATCCGCCCGCTCATCGACCTCTCCGGGCGTCACGTGTTCAACGAGACGTTCTTCGAGGACGTGCGCGTGCCGGTGAAGGACCGCGTCGGCGAGGAGAACCGCGGCTGGTACGTCGGCATGACGCTGCTCGACTTCGAGCGGTCGAACATCACCGGCGCCGTCTCGGCCCGCCGCTCGCTGGACGGCCTCCGCGGCTACCTGAAGACCGACGAGGGCAAGCGCCGCTCGCCGGGCGCCGCCGCGAACCGCCTGAACATCGTGGACCGCTACGTCGAGTCCGAGGTGATGTTCAACTTCTCGTTCCGCATCATCTCAATGCAGGAGCGCGGCCTCATCCCGAACCACGAGGCTTCGGTGTCGAAGCTCTTCAACTCGGAGATGTCGCAGAAGATCGCCCTCACGGGCACCCGCGTGTTCGGCCTCTACGCGCAGATCTACGACCGCAAGGACTCGCGCGCGCCGATGAAGTCGAACATGACCCGTGCGTACCAGCAGAGCGTCTCCTCGACGATCGCCGCCGGTACCTCGGAGATCCAGCGGAACATCATCGCCACCCGCGGCCTGGGCCTTCCGCGCGGGTAGCTCTCGCCCCTCCCCCGTGTGGGGACAGCGAACAACGACGAGGCCCGGCACACGCCGGGCCTCGTTCGTTGCGCGCTAGTCGCGGCGTCTGCGATCGGCTCATGCCCGCTCCACTCGGACGCCGAGGCCTCCGCGCCGCCCTCTGGCTCATCGGCCTGACGGCGGCGTACAACGTGGTCGAAGGCGTGATCGCGATCCGCAGCGGCCTCGCCGCGGACAGCATCACCCTCATCGCGTTTGGCGCCGACTCCTACCTCGAGGTCGCCGCCGCCGTCGCGGTCGGCTGGCGGCTCCTCGCGCCCGACGAGGAAGAGGGCGAGCGCCGCGAGGAGCGGGCCCTGCGGTTCGTTGGCGCCACCTTCCTCGTGTTGGCCGCCGCCGTGGTGTTCCAGGCAGCGACTGCCCTCGCCAGTGGCGAAGGGGCCAGCGAGTCCGCGGTCGGCATCATCCTGCTGCTCGCCTCGTTGCTCGTGATGCCCCTCCTTGCCGTCGCGAAGCTGAAGGTCGCCACGGATGCCGCGATGCCGGCGCTCGCTGCGGAGGCGCGCGAGACCGTCGCCTGTGCCTACCTCAGCGTTACGGTGTTCGCGGGTCTCCTCGCGACGTGGGCCCTCGGGTGGTGGTGGGTGGACGCCGTGGCCGCACTCGCGATGGTGCCCTGGCTCGTGCGCGAAGGGCTGGAGGGTGTCCGCGGTGACGCTTGCTTCGAAGGCGCGGTGCTCTGCTGGTGCCGTTCCTGCTGGTGGGGCGTGCGCGACTGCGCGCGGCCCTGTTGCGAGCCGGCCTGACGCTGCCTTCGCCGCCTCGTCCCGTCCGAGGTCGCGCGGTACCATCGATCGTGACCACGAAAGGGTCACGAGATGCCTCACACCGTCCTCATGGCCGAGCCGCGCGGCTTCTGCGCCGGCGTTGTGCGCGCCATTGACGTGCTCGATCAGATCCTCGATCGCGAGGAGGGGCCGGTCTACGCGTTCCACGAGATCGTCCACAACCGCTACGTGGTGGACCGCTTCCGCGAGCGCGGCGCCGTCTTCGTCGACACGATCGCCGAGATCCCCCAGGGCTCACGCGTGGTCTTCTCCGCGCACGGCGTCTCGCCGCAGGTGGTGGCGGAGGCGCGAGACCGGAACCTGAAGATCATCGACGCCACGTGCCCGCTCGTGACCAAGGTGCACCTGGAGACGAAGAAGGCGGCGAAGGACGGCTTCGAGATCCTCCTCGTGGGCCACGAGGGACACGACGAGGTCGAGGGCACCAAGGGCGAGGCGCCCGACCGCACGAAGGTCGTCGACCGCCCCGCGGACGTGCAGGCGCTCGGCTCGCTGGAGCGTCCGGTGTTCGTCGTGACGCAGACCACGCTCTCCGTCGACGACACGCGCGAGACCATCGACGCGATCCGCGAGCGGTTCCCCGCAGCCGAAATCCGCAACGACATCTGCTACGCAACGACGAACCGCCAGGCCGCCGTGCGCGAGATCGCGAAGCGCGCCGACCTCGTGATCGTCGTGGGCTCCGCCAACTCCTCGAACTCCGTGCGCCTCGCCGAGGTCGCGAAGTCGATGGGCAAGCCGGCGTATCGCGTCGACGGCATCGATGAGATCGACCCCACCTGGTACGAGGGCGTCGAGGTGGTCGGCCTCACGGCCGGCGCGTCCGTCCCGGACGAGCTCCTCGAGCCGATCATCGAGGACCTCAAGGCGCGCGGTGTCACGACGGTGGAGCCCGTGATCGTCGCGACGGAGACGATCGAGTTCCGGCTCCCGGAGGAGCTGGCGGTCAGGCCGTGAGCTACGGCTACTTCGGCACCATGCGCGTGCAGCCGGGCCGGCGCGAGGAAGTCCTCGCGATCCTCCTCCGCGCGTCCGAATCGCTGCGCGAGGTCGGGTGCCACGCCTACGTGGTGGGCGTGGCCGACGATCCGGACGTCGTCTGTGTCTCCGAGCTGTGGGAGAGCAAGGAGGCGCACGACGCCTCGCTCGAACTCCCCGCGACCCGCGCGGCGATCGCCGAGGCGATGCCGATGCTCACCGGCGAATTCACCGGGCACGAGATGACCGTCCGGGGTGGGCTCGGCCTGCCGGAGTAGCCGCCGTCCGGCCCCTGACCGGGAGACTCGGACGTTGCGGGCGGCGGCGGTAGGATCGGCAAGCGGTGGGTCGGAAGGAAAGCGCCCCGTGAACGACGAACTCCTCGCGCGCCTCTACGAGAACCTCGACCCGGATCACGAGTGCACCCCGTACAAGGGTGGCTGCTCGATGCCTCACTACCGGTACAACATCTCCGCTCCCAGCTGGCTCGAGAACTGGCCGGACTTCTCCGCCGCCCGCGAGAAGGCCGAGGAAGTCCGCGCCATCCGCGACTGGGGCGAGGAGTAGCGTCCGACGCCTCCCCCCGGGGACGCCGCAGCGAGGAGGGCGCGTGACCGCAGCGGACACGGCCTTCTACACGACGATTGAGTCCCCCGTCGGGCCGCTGTTCCTCGGCGGCTCGGCGGCGGGCATCCACCGCCTGGTGTTCCTCGAGCCGGACGAGTCCCCGTTGCGCACCGTCTACACGCTCGCGGGGTCCGTCGCCGCGCTCGAGCGCGACGCCGGCCTCCCCGCTGTCCGAGACGAGGTCGCCGCGGCGCCGGCGCTCCACCAGCTCCGCGCCTACTTCGAGGGCGCTCGCGTCGCCTTCGACCTGCGACTCGCCCCGCGGGGCACGGCCTTCCAGCTCGCGGTATGGGAGGCGCTCAGGCGCATCCCGCCGGGGGAGACGCGTTCCTACGGCGAAGTCGCGGTGGCGGTGGGCCAGCCGACCGCATCGCGGGCAGTCGGCATGGCGAACGGACGGAACCCCATCGCCATCATCGTGCCCTGTCACCGGGTCGTCGGCGCGGACGGGACGCTGACGGGGTACGGCGGCGGCCTGGAGCGGAAGCGCTGGCTGCTGGAGCACGAAACGCCGTCGCTGCCGCTCTTCGCCTCCGCGGGAGCACGCTCGAGCTAGGAGGCGCGCGCCGGCTCGCCCGCGGCCGCGCCGTCTGCGTCGCCCGCGTCGTCCGCGTCGTCCTCGGGGGCCAGCGCGCCGAGGTCGCGCTCCCGTAGCTCGCGGTCCCACAGCACGACGCCGCCCACGAGCCCGACGCACGCGATCGCCCCGGCGACGAGCGCGGCCGGTGCGCCGATCCCCGCGGCCAGCGCACCGCTCAGCGTGTACCCCAGCGGCGGCCCGCCCCCCGCGAGCATCGACCGGAACGCCTCGACGCGGCCGCGGAGGGCGTCCGGCGAGACGCTGAGGATCACCGTGTTCCGCGGGATCATCTGGATCGCGTTCGTGGCCCCGAGGATCGCGCCGCCGACCAGCGCCAGGGTGAACCACGGCGACACGGCAAGGACGACCAGCCCCGCGCAGTAGCCGAGCACGCCGCCCACGGTGTAGAGGCCCTTGTGGGGCATGTCCCCGAGCGACAGGATCGCCGTCGCGCCGATCACGGCGCCCACGCCCGGCGCGCCGGTGAGCAGGCCGTACCCCGTCGCGCCGACCCCGTGGAGCTCCGCGAAGATCGGCAGGAGCGCCCGGTAGGAGCCGAGCACGGTCGCGCCGAGGTCGAGCAGCAGCAGCGAGATGATCACCCGTCGGTTTCTCACGAACGCGAGACCCTCGAGGAAGGCGGTCCACGGGCTGTCGGTTGTGGCCGCCGGCGTCGCCGGGGTCTTGATGCCGAGGATCACGAGCATCGCCGCGACGTAGATGACGCCATTGATCGCGTAGGTCGCGCCCAGCCCGAGGAGGTCGATGGCGAGGCCGCCGAGCGCCGGCCCGACGATCTGCGAGGTCTGGCCGATCGTCGCGTTCAGCGCCACCGCGTTCACCAGGTTCTGCCTCGGGACGAGGCTGGGGATGAGCGCGGTGCGAGCCGGCGTGGTCACGGCGCTGAAGGCGCTGTTGAGCACCGTCGCCGCGTACAGGTGCCAGACCTCGACGCTGTCCGCGATCGTGAGCGCCCCGAGGACCACGATCAGGACGCCGTTGGCGGCCTGGCCGGCCTGGATCAGGCGCACCCGGTTGAAGCGGTCCGCGACCACCCCGCCCATCAGCGAGAGCACCATGTGCGGGGCCGCTCGCGCGAGTCCCGTGAGGCCGAGGAGGAGCGCGCTGCCGGTCAGCTCGTAGACCTGCCAGAAGACGGCGACCTGGATGAGCTGGAGGCCGATGGAGGTCAGCAGGAGCGAGGCCGCGAAGCGCCGGTAGTCGGCGAATGCGAGCGCGGTCAGCGCCTGCCCGAGACCTCGTGGGCGACCGGCCATCGGGGGCGAGCCTCCGCGGTGGACGCTCCGCCAGGGCCAGCGGGAGGCGTCATCACGATGTTGAAGTGCGGAGTGTACGTCGCCATCCGCGCTGCGGCGTATCCTCGATCCGGGAGGCCCCCGATGAGTTCGATCACCAGCGCCGCCGGTTCGCCGCGAGGTGCTTCGTCGCCCTGGCTTGTGCGCGCCGACCGCAGCTTCCGCCTCTTCGGCAAGCTCACCATCGCGTTGCTGCTGGCCACGGGCGGGCTGATCGCCGCCGACGTCGCGGCGTGGCGCGGCGTGTTCGCCTCCGCCCACCTCGCGGCGCTGATCGCGCTCGTGCCGCTGGGGGCGGCGTTGCTCGCGCACGCGTTCCGGGAGGCGCGCGCGGCCGGGGACCCGGGCGTCGTGGGAGTGGTCCGGCGTCACCGCGCGATCGCGATCCTGCTCGCGATCACCCTCGTCACCGTGGCGTTCTCGCTGGCGAACTTCCCGGACGGCAACCGCCTCGTCCGGCGCACGGCCAACCTCACGACGGTCGGTATCGCCCTGGCGCTCGTCTGGCGGTATCTCGCCTGGGCGCGGACGAACCTCCCGCGCCGCTAGCCGGCGGCGTCCACGGCGGCGTACTCCTCGATCGCCTGCGTCCCGATCGCCATGACCTCCGGCGGGTACGGGTAGAGCTCGCTCGCCCGCATCGTGCGCCCCACCTCGACGACGATCTCGACGTGCTCGCGCCGCAGCTGCGAGGCCGAGACCAGCCCGGTCGCGCGGACGACGGTCATGAGGTCCTCCTGCACCGCGCGGGCGTAGTTCGCGACGCGCGGGGCCTTCGCGGACGGCACGAGGCCGCGCTGACGCCACTTGCTCTGGGTCGCGACGCCGGTGGGGCACTCGTTCGTGTGGCAGCGCATCGCCTGGATGCAGCCCATCGAGAGCATGAACCCGCGCGCGACGTTCACGAGGTCCGCACCCAGCGCGATCGCGTAGGCCGCATGAGCGCCGGTGATCACCCGCCCCGCCCCGATGACCACGACGCGGTCGCGGACGCCGTGGCGCCGGAGGGCGTCGTCGACGGTCACGATCGCGCTGTGGAGTGGGACGCCCATGTGGTCGGCGAGCGAGACCGGGGCGGCGCCCGTGCCGCCCTCGGCGCCGTCCACCGAGATGTAGTCGGGGCCCTCGCCGTGCGCTGCCATGAACGCCGCGATCTCGTCGACGAGCGCGCCGTCCCCGACGGCGAGCTTCACGCCGACGGGCACCGGCACGGTTTCCTTGACGAGCTGGAGGAACGCCATCAGCTCAGGCACGCTGCGGAACTCCTGGAAGCGGTTCGGGGAGACCGAGGCCTGCCCCTGCGGGATGCCGCGGATCGCGGCGATCTCCTCGGTGACCTTCTCGCCGGGCAGCAGGCCGCCCTTGCCGGGCTTCGCCCCCTGGCCGAGCTTCACCTCCACGGCGCGCACCTGCTCGATCCGGCCGATCGCGCGCAGGCGCTCGAGGTCGAGCGAGCCGTCAGGCTTCCGCACGCCGTACTTCGCCGGCCCGATCTGGAACACGATGTCGGCGCCGCCCTCGAGGTGATACGGGGAGAGGCCGCCCTCGCCGGTGTTCACGTAGAGGCCGGCCTGCTTCGCCCCATGGGAGAGCGCCCGCACCGCCGCTGCTGAGAGCGCTCCGAACGACATCGGCGCGACGTTGATCCTCGATGTCACCTGGTACGGCCGCGGCCGGTCCGGGCCGATCACGGGGAGGTACGGGTCGTGGGGGGCCTCTTCGTGCAGCGTCGCAAAGGGCGACGGTAGGAAGTGGAACTCGCCGGGCTTCCAGACGTCGTGCTGGGTGCCGAAGCCGATGGCCGAATTCACGCCCTTCGCGGTCTGGTACACCCACGCGCGCTGGGAGCGCGTGAAGGGGCGCTCCTCCAGATCGCTCGTGACGATGTACTGGCGGAGCTCCGGCCCCACCTTCTCCACGAGGTACCGGAAGCGCCCGAGGATCGGGTAGACCCGGCGCACGGCGTGCTTCGTCTGCGTGATGTCGTCCACCACGAGGATCGCGAGCAGCACGGCGAGGCCGGCGGCGCCGAGGATGACGACGAGCGGGAGCGGCATCCGTGCCCTCCTTTCGAGCGCGCCCCTCCAGGAGTGGGGGCGCTACTCGTCATAACCATCGACGGTGAAGGACCGATTGTTGAGGGCGCCCGGCGGATGCTGCCGGAAGCGTCAGCGGGGCTGGCCGGAGGGCCTTCCCTCAGCGGCCGTTGTGCCAGTGGTCGACCAGCGCGAGGAGGTCGCTCAGGCGCTCCACGCGGCCATCCGGCTCCACGTCGAAGGCGGGGACGTGCGCGTTCGGGCGGTGGACGGCGCGCATCCCCACGCGCTGCGCGCCATACACGTCGTCGAACAGCCGGTCGCCGACGTACACGGCGCGCGACGGATCGCTCACCCCGACGGACGCGAGGGCCGCCTCGAAGGCCGAGGGGTGCGGCTTCGCGAACTCCAGGTCGCTCGTGTAGACGCGCGCGTCGAGGAGGTGCGCGAGGCCGTCGCGTTCGAGCATGCGCTCGTGGAAGTCGGCCGGCCAGTGGGTGTTGGAGAGCAGCCCCGTGCGGATGCCGCGCCGCTGCAGCTCCGCGAGCGTGTGCGCGGCGTCCGGGAAGTGCTCGATGTGCGGCACCCAGGACTCGAGGTAGTGGTCCGAGGCCTCCTCGACGATCGCGTCCGCGACGTCGACGCCGAGCGCCGTCGAGGCACGGTTCACCAGCTCGCGGAACGTGAACGCGCGGTGGTCGCCGTCCATCTGCGACCACGCCTCCATCTCGACCTGCGCGAGGCGGGCCGCCAGTTCGTCCTCGGTCTGCTCGAGGTGCGGCGCGAGGTGACGGGCAGCCATCCGCCAGATCTCGTTGAATTCGACCAGCGCCCAGTGCGAGAGCGTGCCGCCCCAGTCGAAGATCACGGCCTCAACGGGCACGCCTGCTCCTGCCGCTGCCGGTGGCTAGGTCGCCGCCGCTTCTCGTTCGATGGCTACGAGGGTAATGCGCCGCTCGTCGCGGTCGAGCACGGTGAAGCGCACGCCGCGGTGCACCACCGTCTCACCGATCTCCGGGAAGCGCTGGAGGTCGAAGAGGATCAGGCCGGCGACGGTATTCGCGTCCACGTCCGTGAGGTCGATGCCGAGGTCATTCGACAGGTCGACGAGCAGCGTGGAGCCCTCGACGGTGCCCCGGCCGCCGCTGGAGATGCGGTCGTCCTCGTCGTCGCGGCCCGTCTCGGAGCGCAGCTCGCCGACGACCTCCTCGATGATGTCCTCCAGCGTGACGAGGCCGGAGGTGACACCGAACTCGTCCACGAGCATCACGAGGTAGGTCGCGTGCTCCTGCATCACGTCCAGCACACGCGCGATCGTCGCGTGCTCCGACTCGTAGAACACCGGCCGCATCACCTCGCGGACGGAGGGATCTTCCTTCGGTTCGACGCGGAGCATGTTCAGGTCCGTGACGTGGAGGTAGCCGATGACCTCCTCCGGCTGGCGGTCGTACACGGGGATGCGCTGGAAGCCGTGGTTCGCCATGAGCGCGGCGGCCTCGTCCAGCGTGCGGTTCACCTCGATGGACACGATGTCCATGCGGGGCACCATGATCTCCTGCACCTGCCGGTTGGCGAGCGTGAGCGCGCCGAGGAGATGCGTCGCATGCGTCGACTCGATCGATCCGGCCTGCTGGCCCATCCGGATCGCCGTGCGCAGCTCGGCGGCGCTGATCGCGTCGCCACCCTCGTCGGGCGCCCCCGCGAGGCGGAGGAGGCCGCGTGAGAGCGCGTCCAGGCCAAGGGTGAACGGACGGGTGATCCAGATCCACGCGGCCATCGGGAGCGCGTAGACGCGGCTGAGGCTGAAGCCGTGGGCGAGCGCGATGGTCTTCGGGCCGACCTCGCCGAAGAGCGTGAGCAGGATCGTGACGGCGATCGTCGCGGCGGCCACGGCCGTCCCGCCGCCCGTGAACAGCTCGGCCGCGAGCGCGGTGCCGACCGCGGCTGCTGCGGTGTTCACGAGGTTGTTCCCGAGCAGGATCGCGGAGAGCAGGCGTCGGGGTTGCTCGATCAGCCCGGAGACGCGCCGGGCGCCGGGGACGTTCTGCTCCACGAGGTGCGCGAGCCGCACGCGCTGGAGCGTCAGGAACGCCGTCTCCGAGGAGGAGAAGAACGCGGACAGGCCCAGCAGGATGACCAGCAGGACGACGTAGGTGAGCAACGGGGTCCCTCTTCGCGCGCGCTAGCGTAGCGGACGAGACGCGCACCGGGTTGCCTCCGGCGGCGGGTCGCGTGGCTACCGAGGACGCGACGCCCGCAGCGAGTACATCAGCGGCACCATGTCGCGCTGGGCTTCGGGGAGCTGCCACGCGACGCGCCGCTGGTGGTGCGTCCCATCCGCGACGCCACCCTCCACCGGCACCATCGAGGGCAACCCCTGCCAGGCGAGCGTCCGGTGCTCATGCAGGAACTCCAGGCGCAGCCCCTCCTCGATGAGGGCCGTCACGATCTCGCCGAGGCCGTGGTTCCACTCGTACCCGCGGGTGTTCTTCAGCTTCGGCCCGTCCGTGTAGGTCTGATCCCAGTCCCACTCCACCGGCTGGGCGACCTCGAAGTACGGGTATCTCAGCTGGAACGGCGGCGCCGGCTGATCCTCGTCGAGCGACCAGAGCATCGGATGCCCCTCGTAGAGGTAGAGGAACCCGCCGGGCTTCACGAACCCGGCCGCGACGCGCGCCCAGCCGCGGATGTCCGGGAGCCAGTTCAGTGCGCCGATGCCCGTGTAGACGATGTCGAACTGCTCCGACAGCACGTGGGGAGCGTCGTAGAGGTTCGTCTCGATGAAGCGCGCGTCGGTGATCCCGATCTCCTCGGCGAGCTGCGTGGCGCGGACCACGGCCTCCGGCGAGAAGTCGAGCCCGGTCACGGTCGCGCCGAGGCGCGCCCAGTTCAGCGTGTCCATGCCGAAGTGGCATTGCAGGTGGAGGAGCGTCCTGCCGGTCACGTCGCCCACCTCCTCCGTCTCCACGGCGTACAGCGTCTTCTCGCCCCTGAGGTATCCCTCGAGGTCGTAGCCCTGCGACGCGGCGTGGATGGCGACGGACTCGTCCCAGCGGGCGAGGTTCGCGTCGAAGTACGGCTGGTGGTCGGGGTTGCGGGGCATGGCGATCCTCGGCGGCGACGGCGCCCGGGCAGTGCGTCGCACCCGCCCTACGTAGCGCCGCCCCATGACGCGAGGACCCATTCGGCCTCGTACGAACGCTGATAACGCCCGGAAGGCTCGAAAGCTAACACCGCCTCGCGGAGGTCCTTCTCGAACGCCTCGACCTGGTCGCCGAGGAGTCGCCGGTTCGCGAACGACGTCGAATACAGCAGCCCGACGATGCCGTCGAGGTCGAACTCCACCGTGAACGGCACGTAGCCGACCTCGATCCCTTCGTACCCGGCCTCGGCGAGGAAGACCTCCCACCGCTTCCCGGGCGGCCGATAGCTCCCGTTGCCCGCACGCCGCTCCGCGCCAAGGTAGCGCTGCACGACCGGGAGGATGACCGCCGCGAGCGGGTCGGTCTGCCTCGTGTCGTCGATGGAGATGAAGCCGGGCAGCCCCGCGAGGAACACCCCACCGCCGGGCTCCAGGCGTGACCTGAGCAGCTCGAGGATGCGCACCTGGTCCATCCAGTGGAACGCGCTGCCGGCCGTCACCAGGCGATACGGTGGGCCGTCGATGGTCCCGTCGAGGGCCGCGAGCTCCTCGGCGGGTGCGACGCGCCAGGCGGCGTTCGTCACACCGCGCGCATCCGCCGCGATCGCCGCGTGGCGCAACATCGCCGGCTCGACGTCCACGCCCACGACCCGCGCGAAGTGCGGCGCGAGCTCGAGTGCGAGGAACCCCGTGCCCGTGCCGAGGTCCAGCAGGGTGCCGCGCGGTTCGCCCTCCAGCGCGAAGGCCCGCCGCGCGACGTCGTAGAGCCCCTGTGGGTAGTCCACGCGGTAGCGGGCGTAGTAGTCAGCGGTGCCGGCGAAGATGTCGTGGGCCACGGGCGGAGCGTAGCGGCCCCGCGAACCGAGCGGACTAGTCCGGGTTGCGCTCCCCCGCGCGGATCGGGACCTCCAGGCGGTTCTCGATCGGCGGCATCGGGCAGGAGAAGTACGGGCTGTAGGCGCAGTAGGGGTGGTAGGCGTAGTTGAAGTCCAGCCGCAGCCGCCCATCCTCGTGCACGGGGAGCTCGAGGTAGCGTCCGGCCGGGTAGGTCTCGGTCCCGCTCGTCGCGTCCTGGAACGGGAGGAACAGGTGCCCCGTCTCCGGGTCGCGGTACACGGTGAGCCCGACGCCCTGTCCATCGACCTCGAAGGGGAGGTGGGCCCATCGCTCGTACGTGCGAGTGTCCGCGTCCGAGGTCTGCAGGACCACGGACTCGGTCTCCTCGAACGGCTGCGGGACCACGTCGAACACGAGCGATTCGGTAGGTTCGTAGTACGCGAGCCCCGTGAAGGACTGGCGCTGTTCGGGGAGCACGGGGGACATTGGATCCGTCCGGAAGAACTCGTCCTTCTCCCGGCGGAACTCCTGCAACTCGGCGAGGTCTTCGGTGTCCATCGTCCCATCCTAGGCCATGGTCCCGGGACACGAGCCCACCGCACCGAGGCGCACGCGCGCGATCTGGCGAGGATTCTCTCCATGGCGGACGTGAGCGGGATCGTCCTGACCGGCGGTCGCTCGTCGCGCATGGGCCGCGACAAGGCGGCCCTCGTCCTCGGCGGCTCGACGTTGCTGGCGCGCGCCGTCGCGGCCCTCGACGCCGTCGCGGACGACATCGTGATCGTGCGCGCGCCCGGCCAATCGCTGCCGCTCGTCCAGACATCCGGGAGCCTCACGATCGTCGCGGACGCCGCGGAAGGTCTCGGCCCCCTCGCCGGGATCGTGCACGGGCTCGCGGCAGCCGCCGCTGACATCGCGGTCGTCGTGGGCGTCGACCACCCGTTCCTGCGTCCATCGCTCCTGCAGCTGCTCGTCGAACGAGTGCGCGAGGGCGCGCCGTGGGTACTCCCGCTCCTCGACGGCCACGCGCAGCCGTCCTGCTGCGCGCTCTCCCGCGCCTGCCTGGAGTCGCTGCGGGCGCGCCTCGAGGCAGGCGAGCGCTCGCCGGCGGCCGTGGCGGAGGCGCTCGGTGCGGTCCTCGTCCCGGAAGCGGAGTGGCGCCGCGTCGATCCCGAGGGGCTGTCTTTCCTCGATGTCGACACGCCCGAGGACTTCGAGGCGGCGCGCCGACGCCTCGGACGCTAGCCGCGATCTACTCGGTGACGAGGCGCGGGCGGAAGGTGCGAGGCAGGCGCTCCTCGGTCGGTTCAGCCGGTTCGTCGGTCTCCGCGAACTGCTCCCGGTACAGCTCGGCGTACAGGCCGTCGAGCGCGAGCAGCTCCTCGTGGCGGCCGCGTTCGACGACGCGCCCCTGGTCGAAGACGTAGATCACGTCGGCCGCGAGGACCGTCGAGAGCCGGTGGGCGATGACGACGGTGGTGCGGCCGCGCGCCAGCTGAGCCGTCGCTTCGCGGATCTCGCGCTCGAGGCGCGTGTCGAGGGCGGCGGTCGCCTCGTCGAACACGAGCACGGGCGGATCCTTGAGGATGGCGCGGGCGATTGCGACGCGTTGCTTCTGTCCGCCGGAGAGCCGGTAGCCGCGCTCCCCCACCACCGTGTCGAGGCCGTCCGGGAGTCCGTCCAGCAGATCGGTGAGGCCGGCGATGCGAGCGGCCTCCAGCAGCTCCTCATCGCTCGCGTCGAGGCGGCCGTAGCGGATGTTCTCCCGCAGGGTGGTGTGGAACAGGAACGTCTCCTGCATCACGGCGCCGACGGTGGCGGCGAGGCTGCTGAACGAGAGGTCGCGGAGGTCGTGTCCGTCGATGAGCACCCGCCCCTGCTGCGGGTCGTAGAAGCGTTGCAGGAGGTACGCCATCGTCGTCTTCCCCGCGCCCGAGGGGCCGACGAGTGCCGCCATCTGGCCCGCCCGCACTTCCAGGTCCACGCGGTCGAGCGCCGGGGTCTCCGTGTCGGCGTAGGCGAAGGTGACGTCCTCGAAGCGGATGTGGCCACGGACATGCGCGGGCGTCGGTCCGCCGGCCGGCTCGACCACGTCGATGGGGCGGTCCAGGTACTCGAAGATGCGCTCGAACAGCGCGAGCGAGGAGATCAGCGTGGTGTTCACCCGCGCGACGGTCGCGAACGGCTGGAAGACCCGCTGCACGAGCACGGAGAAGGCGACGACGGTACCGAGGTCGGCGCCGCCGCGGAGCACGGCGAGTCCTCCGACCGCGAAGACGGCGATGAGCGCGAGGGAGCCGAACAGCTCGGTCGCCATGTTGAACCAGCGCCCGGCCATCACCCGCTGGATCGAGAGCAGGCGCAGCCGCGCGTTCGCGTTGGCGAAGCGCTCCGCCTCGTACTCCTGGCGGCCGAAGGACTTCACCAGCATGGCGCCCGAGACCGAGAGCGTCTCCTCCAGGTGGGAGGACATCGCAGCGGTCTCCTCCTGCCACTCCTTGCGGAGCCGGCGCTGGTACTCGCCCACCTTCTTCGTCGGGAGGATCCAGAAGGGGAGCACGAGCATCGCGACGAGGGCGAGCCGCCAGTCGAGGATGAACATCATTCCGAGCGCGATCACCAGGGTGATCACGTTCACGAAGAAGTCCGCGAGCGTGATCGTGACCGCCTGCTCCACCTGGTTCACGTCGGTGGTGACGCGCGACAGGATCTCACCGGTCTGGTTCTCCGTGTGGAAGCGCAGCGACTGCTTCTGGAGGTGGTCGTGCAGCTGCTGGCGCATGCCGTACATCACGTCCTGGCCCATGACCTGCGTGAGGTAGGAGCGGAGCACCGCGAGGAGTCCCGAGGCGACATACATTGCCGTCGCGATCCCCACGAGCTCCAGCAGCCCGCGCGTGTCCCCGGTGACGACGGCCTGGCCACCGATCTCCTCGGGCGTGATCTCGTTGACGATGCGGGCGATGACCAGCACGGGCGCCAGTTGCAGCGCCGCGCCGGCCGCCGCGACGACGACCAGTGCGGCGAATAGCCAGCGGTGCGGCCGGAAGAGCCCGACGGTGCGCGCAGCTACGCGCCGAGTACGCGTCGGCTCCATGTAGTGCATGGACGGAACCTTGGCTCCTGGTGGTTGACGCTTCCTCAACCGCGCGTGAGACGCCACACCCCAGGTTGGCCCGTTTGATCCCTGTCCGCGCGGCGGCGAGTCGATACGCTGGCGGATATGCACGAGAAATCGCCGCATGAATCTCGGCAGAATTCCGACCGTGCTCTTCGAGATGCCGCCAGGACGCCGGTAGCCGCTCGGGCAGTTGCGCCGGGGACTGCTCGGCTGCTGCGCATGCAATCGACCGCGGGAAATCGCGCGGTGCGGCGATCCCTCGCCACGATCCAGCGCGAAGAGGCGCAGGCGGCCGCGCCCGAGGCGGCGGCGTCCGATGCGGTCGCGACCGAGGGGGCCACTCCCGCGGCGGCAGGCGGGGAGACCGGCCCGGCGAACGACTACCTCACCGATGCACCGGCGGACGCCGCCGAGCCCCTGTCGGACGAGCTCTACAACGAGATGGCGCCTCGCGTCCCGGCGACGGACGGCCACAGCGCGACCGTCCAGATCGTCGATGGCGAAGTCCGCCTCGGCATGGAGAGCGACTTCACGGACCTCCTCCACATCATTGATGCGCTCACCAGTGACGAGTCGCCGCTCGATGTGGACGACAAGGCCCTGCTCGTGGTCCTCGACCTGCTGGTCCGCCTCAACGTGGCGGCGCTCCAGGCCATCAAGGACACACACGACGAGGCGCGCGCGCAGATGGTCGCGGCGTCCGAGGCGGCGGTGGTGATGGTGCCGCAGGACTTCGGTCCGCCTCTGCGCCGCCGCAACCTCGCCGATCCCACGTACGTCGCCGCCCGGGCCCGCGCTGAGGAGCTCTGGGCGGAGTACCAGGCAGCGCTCGCCGGGTCAGTCGACCTCGCCCGGAGCACGATCCTCGACCTCTGGCAGATCGGGGCGGACTTCCTGCCCACGTATCTGATGCCTCGGGCCGAGGTCTACAAGGACAAGGCCGCGTTCCGCGGCGACACGGACCACTACACCTACCACACCGGCGCGGCGGACGATCCCATTCCGATCGCCTGGTACAAGCCGCCGGCCGCGTATCCGATGCTGCGACTCCCCACCGGGGAAATCGTGACGTTCGGCGAGGCCTTCAAGATCGGGGGTGTGCAGTTCGGGCTCGCGGACGAGAACACGCCGGCCCTCGACTGGCGGATCCAGAAGACGGCGCACAACGAGACGCGCGAAGGGCAGGCCGCGCTCAACCGCGTCCTCATCGAGAACGAGGTGCAGGTCTCGAAGGGTGGTCGCTGGGTACGGCCTGCCGTGGGGAACACCCACCAGTTCGACGGTGACCACGTGAAGGACCTCGGCTTCGGGGGCGCGGACCGGGCGAACAACTACTGGCCGCTGGACTCGACGATCAACCGCCGCGCCTTCACCGGTTACAACGCGAACTACGTCATCAACTACCTCGACGGTGCGACGCCGAAGTCCCGCGCCATCGGTGGGCTCGTGGGGAAGTGGTTCATCGTGAGCCGGTTCATGGGCGCCGGTGGCGGCAGCCACCCGGACGAGGGCGCCGCCGCCGGCGGTACACCGAAGTAGCCCGCGCTCACCGCGCCGAGCGGACGGTGCGTGGCATGGACGCGCATGGCGCGTGACACGGAATGGTTCAATCGAAGCACGATCGAGGTCGGCGCCGACACTGAATTGAGGTTCCCGTGACACTCGGACTGTTGATGCTGCACGCCTTCCCGCTGGACTCCGACATGTGGGACCACCAGGTGGAGGCGCTTTCACAGACGGCGCCCGTGGTGGCGCCTGACCTGCCTGGCTTCGGCCAGTCGGCGATGCTGGACCCGGACGGCTGGATGGACGCCGCGGCGGACGTCGCGGACGCATCGCTCGGCGGCACCGGCATCGACCGCGTCGTCGTCTGCGGGCTCTCGATGGGCGGCTACGTCGCGCTCGCCTACCTCCGCCGCCACCGCGACAAGGTGGCCGGGCTCATCCTCGCCAACACCCGCGCCGACGGCGACGACGAGGCGGCGCAGGAGCGCCGGCGCGGCCTCGCTGAGCGGCTGCGGTCCGAGGGCAACTTCCTCGCCGACTCGCCGCCGCCGCTGCTCTCCGATGGCGCCTCGCCCGAGCTGCGCGAGCGCGTCTCGACGATCATCCGACGGCAGGCGCCGGAGGCGATCGCGCGCGCCTCGCTCGCCATGGCCGGCCGCGCCGACTCGCGCGGCGACCTCGCCGGCATCGACGTGCCGACGCTCGTGATCACCTCCAGCGCCGATGCGCTGATCTCGCCCGACCTATCGAAGCAGATCGCGGACGCGATCCCGGGCGCCCGCCTCGAGATGATCGAGGGGGCCGGACACCTCTCGAACCTCGAGGCGCCCGAGGAGTTCGACCGGCTGGTGAGCGAGTTCGTCAGCACGATCGGGTCGTAGCCACCGGCGCGCGGGAGACCTCGCCGCGCCCACAGGGGAGCGGCGGGGTACCCTCCCTGCGGATGTCACCATTCGTCGCGCGCCTGCTCGTCTTCGGCACCTCCGCTGCCGTCCTCGTCCTCGAGATCGTGGCCGGACGGCTGATGGCGCCCTACATCGGGGTGTCGCTTGAGACGTTCACCGGGATCATCGGCGTCGTCCTCGCCGGGATCGCGCTCGGCGCGTGGGCCGGGGGCGCGGCGGCTGACCGGACAGCGCCCGGGCCGCTGATCGGGCCGCTCATCGCCGTGTCCGGCGTGTTCGTCGTCCTCGCGCCGCAGATCGTTGACTTCCTCGGCCCCGCGATGCGTGCCGCCGGGCCCATGGAGATCGTGTTCCTCACCACTGCCGCCTTCTTCGTCCCCTCCGCCACGCTCTCCGCCGTGACGCCCGTGGTCGTCAAGCTGCGGCTCCATTCGCTGGAGGAGACGGGGAGCGTCGTCGGCTCGTTCTCCGCGATCGGCACCGTCGGAGCGCTGGCCGGGACGTTCCTCACCGGCTTCGTGCTGCTGGCCGCGGTGCCGTCGACGCCGATGGTGCTCGCGATGGGGATCGTGCTCGTCGTGATCGGCGGCGCGATGTCCTTCCGCTCCCTTGGGACGCGGACGGTCCTCCCGGCGATGGCGCTCACGCTGGCCGGCGCCGGGGGCGCGTTCTTCGCCGACGGCCCCTGCGAGTACCAGACGGCCTACTTCTGCGCCCGCATCGAGGTGGACGAGGCCGACCCGAGCGGACGCCGGCTCTGGCTCGACAACCTCCTCCACGCCTACGTCGACCTGGATGACCCGGAGCGGCTCGACCTGCGCTACGCGCAGGAGATGTCCGATGTGGTCGCGACGCTGCCCGATGGACCGATCGACGCTGCCTTCATCGGGGGCGGCGGGTTCAGCCTTCCGCGCCACATCAACGCCGTGCGGCCCGGCTCACACGCGACCGTGTTCGAGATCGACGGTGCGCTCGTCGACCTCGTCGAGGACGAGCTCGGCCTCACCCTGGACGCGGACATCGAGGTCGTCGTGGACGACGCTCGCCTCAGCCTCCACGAGGAGCCGTCCGAGGCCTACGACGTCGTGGTCGGCGATGCGTTCGGGAGCCTCAGCGTCCCGTGGCACCTCACCACGCGCGAGTTCATCGAGGAGATCGACCGGGTCCTGCGTGCGGGCGGCGTGTACGTGGTGAACGTGATCGACTACCCCCCGCTTGCCTTCGTCGAGGCGGAGGTGGCCACGCTGCTCGAGGTGTTCGAGCACGTCGGCGTCATCGCGCCGGTCCGCTACCTGGACGGCGAGCGGGGCGGAAACTACGTGCTGGTGGCGTCGCAGACGCCCATCGACTGGGGCGCCGTGCAGGCTCGCCTCCAGGAGCGCGGCCAGAGCGAGGTCGCCTGGTACGGCGAGGAGGCCCGCGCGTTCGCGGCGGACGCGCCGGTCCTGCGCGACGACTACGCCCCCGTCGACCAGCTCATCGGCCGGCCCTAGGACGCAGCCACCGCGACCCTCAGGGGGCGGACGCGAGCGCACGGCGGCGGCAGGCCGCCCAGCCGCGGAGCGCGTCGCTGAACCGCGGGGCGAGCGGCAGGAACGTGAAGCGGTGCGCGCCGTCCGCGCCATCTGTTCCGTCCGTCGCATCCGGCGGTCCGATGACGCCCTCCAGCGTGTCGATCACCCAGTCGATGTCGAACGGCTTGGGGAGGTAGCCCGCGGCGTTGATCTCCTCGGCCCACTGGCGTGCGTCGCGTGCGGCGGTCATCACCACGATCGGGATGCCGGGAGAGTGGCTGCGGAGCGCCTCCGCGAACTGGGGGCCGTCCATGCCGGGCATGCGCATGTCCAGCAGGACGACGTCCGGGCGCACGCTGCCCGTGGTGATGTCCACGAGCGCCGCCTGCGCGCTGCTGTAGGTCCGCACCGGGTAGCCCTCATCGGACAGGAGCGAACTCACGAGGTCGCGGATCGGCCGCTCGTCGTCAATCACCAGCACTAGTTTGGGCATACCCGACCTCTCCGCTGACTGCCGCGCGCTTCGTGGGGATGTGGACGGTGAACGTGCTTCCGGCGCCCAGGCGACTCTCGACGTCGATTCGTCCACCGTGCTCCTCGACGATCCGCCGGCAGGTGTAGAGCCCGAGCCCCAGGCCGGAGAACCGACGGTCGGGCTCGCGGCTGCCGCGCGAGAATCGTTCAAAGATCGTGTCGAGGTCGGCCGGTGGGATCCCGATCCCCTGATCGGACACCGCGACGTCGACGCAGTCACCCTGGTCGGTGACGGTGATCGTGATCTCGCCGCCGTCCGGGCTGTACTTGACGGCGTTCTCCAGCAGGTTCGTGAGCACCTGCCGGATCCGTTCGGCATCCACCGGCGCGACGCCGCTGGCGCCGCCCACGCGGACGATGTGCTGCCCGGTCGGGGCGTGCGTGGCGACCTCCTGGGCCAGGACATGGAGGTCCGTGGGGACACGCTCGCCGCTGTACCGGCCGCGGTCGCGGGCGTCGTCCAGGAGGTCCTCCACGAGCCGGCGCATGTGGACGGCCTGCTGCACGATGCCCTCGATGGCGTGTGGGTCGATCGCCTGGTCGCGTCGGAGCTGCCGCTGCAGCCGCTGGCCCTGGCCGAGGATGGTGGTGAGCGGCGTCTTCAGGTCATGCGCGACGGCGGCGAAGAAGTCGTCCATCAGCCGCAGGGTCTCCTCGCGCGCACGCGCCTCGGAGACCTCGGTGAAGAGCTGGCGGTCGCGCAGCAGCACGGCGACCTGGTTCGCCATCACCTCGAGCAGCCCCAGGTCGTCGTCGTGGATGAAGGGGGGCAGTCCGCCGTAGGCGGTGAGGACGCCGAAGCGTTCGCCGTCCAGCGTCATCGGGACGGCGAGCATCACCATGCCGCCGTAGAGGCGGGCGTTCTCGGGATCGTCGGCCCCGGCGTCCTCCGTGAAGACGGAGACCTGCTCGCGGTACGCGCGCAGCGGCACCGTGCTGTACGGGTTCACGATGTCCGGGTGCGTCCCCCCGAGCGTCGGGGAGTAGAGGTGGCCGCGTTCCTCGTCCCAGAGCGCCACCCGGGCGAACGGCGTGCCGAGCGCGTCCCCCACCGCCTGCTCGATCTCGACGAACGCGTCACCCTCGGCGCCCCGGTAGATGTCCGGCGCGGCATCCACCGTGATGCGGAGGAAGCGCTGGAGGTCCCGCGCGTGGATCGTGCGCTTCACCCACGCCGGCATCGCGAAGGCGACGTAGTACGCCAGCCCCGAAGCGAGCGCGACGATCTGCGACAGCAGCGTGAGGATCGAGCTGTCGACGAAGGCCATGAATCCCGAGATGAAGATGACGCCGGCAAGGGACAGCGATCCGGCGGCGGCGAACCCCATCCTCAGGCGCGAGACACCGCGCATCGTGATCGCCGCATGCACGAACTGCGCGGAGGCGTACGTGGCGGTGACGACGAAGTAGGCGACGACGAACAGCACGAACCAGGTCGGCAGCGGATCCGGGTCGAGCGCGAAGAGGCCGGCGATGGAGAGGGCGAGCGCCCCCTCCGCGGCCCGTCGCGTCCGCGTGCGCACCCCCGTGAAGTCGCCTGCGAGGAGGAGCAGCGGGTAGGGCAGCGCCACGAGCAGGCACTGCACCACCGTGGTGACCTTCTCGTCATCCTCGCCGAGGAGGCCGGCGTCCGTGGCCCAGGCCGTGAGCACGATGGCGCCGACCAGCCCGAAGAACGCCGCGGTGTGGATCTTCACACGCCGAGGCACCCGCAGCGCTCGGCCGAGCGTGACGACGGCGAGCGCGACGAACGCCGCTTCGGTGAGGCGGGCGAGGAGGACTTCGGCGGTCATGGACGGACGTCTCGAATGGCTGCGACCTCTCGACGTCCGTCAGAATATGCACGCTGGAGTGTGACGAAATCGCATTCACCGGAATGCGATGGATTCGATACGTGGAGCCGCGCTTCGACACGCCTCCGCCCGCCCTTCAGGTGCATCTCCTCCCCGCCCGGCCGGGGATTGACACCGTGCGCGATGATAGTTGCGGAAGCAACTAAAGGAGGCCGCCGATGCCGGCTGTGACCGTCGACAACATCCTCGCCCTGCCTCGGATCGCCGAGCCCGCCAGCGATGCGCGCGAGCGCGGGGTGAGGCGCATCACGACGGCACCCCAGGGCTTCGAGGGCGAGGGCTTCCCCGTCCGCCGTGCGTTCGCGGGTGTGCCGCTGGAGGAGCTGGACCCCTTCATCCACCTCGACCAGATGGGAGAGGTGGAGTACGCCCCGGGTGAGCCGAAGGGGACGCCCTGGCACCCGCACCGCGGCTTCGAGACCGTGACCTACATGATCGACGGGATCATGGAGCACCACGACTCGAACGGCGGCGGCGGCGTCATCACCAACGGCGACACCCAGTGGATGACCGCCGGCGGCGGCATCCTCCACATCGAGGCGCCGCCGGAGCACCTCGTCGTGTCCGGCGGGCTCTTCCACGGCTTCCAGCTCTGGGTGAACCTGCCGGCTCGGGACAAGTGGCTGCCCCCGGCGTACCAGGACGTGCGCGGCGGTGACGTGGCGCTCATGGCGTCCGCGGACGGCGGCGCGCTCGTCCGGCTCATCGCCGGCGAGGTGAGCGGCGCTCAGGGGCCTGGCTCGACGCGCACGCCGATCACGCTGCTGCACGCGACGATCCAGCCCGGCGGCCGGTTGCGCCTCCCGTGGCGGGATGACTTCAACGCGCTCGCCTACGTCCTCAACGGCGACGGGCGCGTGGGGGCAGACACCACGCCGATCCGCATGGGGCAGCTCGCCACCTTCGAGGGCGCGCGTGCGTCCGGTGACGGTACCTCGGCCCTCACGATCGTCGCGGACCGCGAGCAGGAGAGCCGGAGTCCGAACCTGGACGTGCTCGTCCTCGGCGGCCTGCCGATCGGCGAGAAGGTCGCGTGGTACGGCCCGTTCGTGATGAACAACGAGACAGAGCTGCAGCAGGCGTTCGCGGACTTCCGCGCCGGCCGCCTCGGCCAGATCCCCGCGGAGTGGGTGAACTCCAGGTAGCGAGACACCTCGCGAGATCAGGACGGGGCGCCCACCGGGCGCCCCGTCCGTGTCTGCGGATGCCGGCGGCGACCGGCCGTCCCGGAAGCCGGGCGGCTAGCTGGCGGCCTCGGCGGCGGCGAGGCGGGCGTTGCGCTGCGCCTCGCGCTCCTCGGCGCGGCGGGCGACCTCCGCCGCGTGCTCCAGCTCGTCGCGCGCGGCGCGCATCACGGCCACGTACAGGAACATCCCGGCGAACATGATCCCGGCGGCGAAGATGAACACCGCCTCCACGCCGAAGGCGGCCACGACGCCCGCGCCCGCCAGCGATCCGAAGAGGAACCCGCTGGACATCCCCATGTTGTTCAGGCCCATGAGCGAGCCCATCCCCACCACGCGCCCGAGCGTGACGAACATCGCCTGCTGCGCCGGCATCGACATCGACTCGCCCACGCCGGCGATGAGCACCACCGCCAGCACCCAGACCGCGAGGGGCACCGGCCCCACCTCGACCACCGTCCCCGGCACGAGCGGGATGAGCAGCGTGCTCAGGGCCATGAGCACGAGGCCGGTGGCCACGAGCTTGATCCGGTCCACGCGGTCCGCGAGGCGGCCGGTCACCGGCTGGAGGGCAGCGTTGGTCAGCTGTCGCACCGAGAGCAGGAGCCCGACGAACAGTGCGGAGTCGAGGCCGAGGCCCTCCTCGCTCACCACGAAGATCGCGATGAAGGAGAAGGCGGCGCCCCAGCCGCTGGCCATCAGCGTCATGAACAGCACGGCGCCCTGCACCGAGCGGCGACGCACCATCTGGAGCCACGGCAGTGAGGGTTGCTCCTCGTCGTCGTCGTCGGCCGCGCGGCCGGGCCGCGCCGGCAGGAGCAGCATCGAGAGGATCGCCGTGCCCGCGAGCATGACGCCCATCGTCGCGAAGGCCGCCTCCGTGCTGAACACGTCGCGCACGCCGCCGCCGATGAGCGGCCCGAGGCCGAAGCCGCTGACCTGCGCGACCGTGAAGCCGCCCATGTAGGAGCCCTCCCGGCCCGGCGGCGCGAGCCGACCGACGTACGCGAGCGTCATCGGGAAGACGCCCGCCGCGCCGAGGCCAGACAGGACGCGGAAGAAGACGACCAGCTGCCAGCTGTTCGCGAAGAGGTAGCCGAATGCGCCGATGGCGTAGATGGTGAACCCGGCGACGATGAACGGCTTGAGCCCGTGTCGGTCGCCCAGCGATCCGGTGAACGGCGCCGCGAGAATCTGCGCGATCGCCAGCCCGGAGAATGACAGCGCGACGCCGACGGCCGGGCCGCCCAGCTCGTCACGCACGTAGACGGGCAGGAGCGGAGACACCATCCCCACCCCCGCCATCGCCACGAACATGGCGATGAACAGGACGATGAACGCTCGCGACAGCATGTCGCGCACCCCTTGAACTAGTGTGCCCGGAGGCTATCACGCGACTTGCTTACGGTCGGTGAGCGCCGCTCCGGCCGGCGCCTGCCATACTGGCACCTCGCCCATCGCAGGCGAGTAACGGCGCGGCTGGCGCGCCGCCCGGCTGGCGCGGACGCCCGCCCGGACGCGAGGTGCTTCGTTGTTCACCGCTCCCCAGCATCCGACCCTCGCCCCGTTCGACGGGAGCTTCGACCTCGCCGCGTGCCCGACGGAGATCGAGGACCGCCCCGACGAGGATGACCTGGAGGATCGCCTGGTGACGCTCGCCGAGCGCATCGACGACCTCCAGCGCCGGGTCTACGCGGACGACCGCTGGGCCGTGCTGCTGATCTTCCAGGGGCGGGATGCCGCGGGGAAGGACGGCACCATCCGCGCGGTGTTCAACCGCTCTGACCCGGCCGGCGTGCACGTGAAGTCGTTTCAGACACCGAGCCACGGGGAGCTCCAGCACGACTTCCTCTGGCGCTCGATGCAGCACCTCCCGGAGCGCGGGCACATCGGCGTGTTCAACCGCTCCTACTACGAGGAGGTCCTCATCGCGCGCGTCCATCCCGCGCTGCTGGAGGCACAGCGACTCCCGGAAGCGCCGGCCCCTGGCGAGCCGGTGCCGCCGGAGTTCTGGGACCGCCGCTTTCAGTCGATCCGCGACCACGAGCTGCACCTCGCGCGGAACGGCACCGCGATCGTGAAGTTCTTCCTCAACGTCTCGTACGACGAGCAGCGGCAGCGCTTCCTCGACCGGCTCGAGGATCCCGCCAAGCACTGGAAGTTCCGCGAGTCGGACATTCGCGACCGCGAATACTGGGACGAGTACACCGCCGCGTACCAGTCGGCGATCGGCGCCACCTCGCGCGCGTGGGCGCCGTGGTACGTGATCCCCGCGGACGACAAGGAGCACCTCCGCGTGCTCGTCGCGGAGCGGATCATCGAGGCGATCGAATCGCTGGACCTGCGGCCGCCGGAGCCCTCGTTCGAGCGGCCCGTGGAGGAGCTCCGCGCGGTGCTGGAGGCCGACCGCCGCGCCTGAGTCCCGGAGGGCGGTGGGACCTGCCGCGGACGTGCGGACACGCGAATCGGCGGCCCGAAGGGCCGCCGATTCCGTCATGTTCGGAGGTGCGAGCCTAGCGGCGGCGCGCCGCCGGCTTCTTGTCCGGGGACTTCTTCCACACCAGCACGCGCTGGGTGTCGTCCGCCCAGGACGATCGGATCTTGACGCCCAGGTCGCGTGCCGCCTCGCGCAGGAGGCGCTTCACGGTCCCCGGACGATCGTCGTCGTCCAGCTCGATCGAGCCCGCGTCGGCGCCCTGGATCGCCTTCAGATACGGCTCACGGGAGATCTTCGCCGGCCCACGGCCAACGATGACCTCAGACGGGTCCAGCTTCTTGAAACGAGGCATCGCGCTACTTTCCGACTAGAGGGTTGCCGCCCCAATGCGAAGTCGATGTCGGAATCCCGACGTCACTACCAACGGCCGAACAATACGAGAGGTCACGGGTTCGGCACAGAGTGTCTGCGGAATCGTCAGGAACAACACTGATCATATTGGCCGAATCAACCAGCGGGACAGCCCCGGAGTCTGTCAACTTGGCGTCCGATCGAGGCGTCCTACGACACCCGAGGGAATGGCGCACAGACACTACCCAACCGGCCGCCCGGGACGTCGCGCGCATTGATGACGAAGTGCGGGCTTCCAGTATGGAACTAGTCGCGATGAAAGAGCTGACGCATCCGCGACAGTGTGCCCTCGCCGTCACCGTCCGCGGGGGGTGCGGGTGGGCTCCACGGGGACGGCGCGGCCGAGGCGCGCGGGGACGCCTCCGCACCCGCCGCGCCTGCCTCGGTCGCCGCCGGTGGGGCGGCGGGCGCTGACGAGGCGGCCGCCGCGTCCACGTCGCTCGGGCGGCGGCTCTCGATCTCCCCGGCCCCGTCGGCGTCGGACGCCTCGGCGCCGCCGGCGCGGGATCGCACGGGCTTCACCGCGTCCGTGCGCCGCGCGGCGTCCCGGAGCGCCGAGCCGCTCGCGCGCGCGAGCGGCCGCCAGCGGTCCAGCATCGCGCGGAAGTCACGAGGGAACTCGCCACGCAGCGTCCGTTCCTGCTGGCGGTATCGCTCGATCAGCGACCCGATCGCGACCAGCGTCTCCGGCGGCAGCGACCGCCCGTGCTCCGCGACGATCGCGTGCAGCCGCTGGATGCCCACCTCGGCGTCCTGGTGGTCGCCGAGCATGTCCTGCAGGGTCTTGAGCGCCACCGTCATCCGCTCCGCCGGGCGCCCGTACAGCTCCCCGAAGATCTCGAGGGAGTACCGAAGCCGCTTCGCCTTGATCCGCAGCTCGTGGTACTCGACCGACGGCGAGTCCGGCTTCAGCGCCCGTCCGTCCTTCCGCACGCGCCGCACGCGCGCGGCGAGGATGGGGGCGGCGTAGGCGTGCACCTCCGGCGAGGGCGCCCCGAGCGGCGGCCCCTGCCGGAGGGTCGCGGAGAACGCCCGGACAAGCGCTTCGAATCGCGCGCTGTTCAGCAGCTCCAGCAGCCGCACGCGTTCCTCGCGCCGTTCCGCCTCGATCACCTCGATCAGCGGGCGCAGCGCGGCGGCGTCCTCCCAGGACGACTCGGCGCGCAATCGCTCCAGCCCGTCGATCTGCACGTCGAGGTCGCGGACGGCGCCCAGCTCGTGCCCGGCCCACTGCAGCTCCGCCCGGTGCTCCTCGAAGACCGGCGGCAGGACCGCGTCGAAGACGCGGATGGTGGCGCGCAGGCGCCGCGTCGCGACGCGCATCTGGTGCAGCGCCTCGATGTCCTCCCCCAGCCGCGTCCCCGGCGCGTGCCGCAGGAACGCCGCCCAGTGCTCGCGGAGCCGCGCGTAGGCGAACTCGGCGGCGCCCACCACCTCGTCGTGCTTCGTCGGACCGAAGTCGAGCGCGGCGTGCGGGTCCATCGAGGCGGCGCCGAGCCCGGCCTCGAACTTCGAGGTCGTGGTCGGCACGAGGTGGTTCGCGTACCGCATCGCCTGCACGAACGACTCGAGGTCGGCGCCGGGCAGGCCGTCCGTCGTCTCCACCTCGACGCGCCGGAACGTCGTCGCCGGCCCCGAGAGCGGAGCGATCGTGGTCTCGTCGAGCTCGATGCTCGCGATCGTGTGCGGTCCAGCGCCGGCCTGCGCGTCGGCGTGAGCGTCGACGCTGTAGGAGCGTCGACGCGTGCGCACCTCGAACAGGCGCCCGAGGGGCGCCGGCCCGGCGATCGTGCGGACTCGGTCGGAGACCGGGCCACCCTCGCCGGGGATCACGCCGTCCGACGACGGCTCGTTGATCTCGCGCCGCGAGATCGGACCGTCCGGCGCACGCTCCAGCGACTTGAGGGTGACCTCATACGCACCGTCCCGCCGCCGACGGCGGAGGGAGTAGCCCGCGAAGTAGAGCCGCCAGTCCGCGGTGTCGAAGTAGGCGTCGACCTGCTCGGCGTCCTTACGGAGCGAGAAGCGCAGCGGGGCGTGCGCCGGCTGGGCATCCAGCCACGATCGGACGCGCTCGAGGTCGTCCGCCTCGAACTGCCACTCGGTCTCGATCTGCGACTCGCTCATGTCTCGATTCTCTCACGGGGGACGGCGCCCGCGGCCGGCCGGCGGAGGGCCACGCGGGAGGACCGCCACGCCACCGCCGCCGCGAGCAGGAAGAGCGAGACGGGGGCCGCCACGAGCACCGCGCGGATACCGAAGACCCCCGCCGCCCAGCCGAAGCCGAGCAGCGGCGCGACCGCCAGCCCGTCCTTGAGCACGCCCAGCAGCGCGAACGCACGGCCGTGGATCGGCGCCGGCACCGCGCGTCCGACGTAGGTCTGGGTCGCGGCCGCGGCCAGCGTCGTGCCGACGCCGAGCGGGAGCGTGAACGCCCCCGCCGTAGCGACCTCATCGGTCAGCCCGCGCGGTTGCCACGCGAGCAGCGGTCCGGCGAGCGGGGCGAACGTGTCGACCAGGCCGAGGCCGGCGATCGCGGCCGATGCGGCGGCGAAGCCGATCGTCGCCACCCGCCTCTCGCCCAGGCGGCGGATGAGCGGCGGCGCCAGCGCGAGCGCGACGAGCAGCCCGGCCGCGGCCGGGAGGAAGACGTACAGCGCGTTCGCGGGGTCTACCTCCAGCACCGCGCTCACGTACTCCGGCCCGAGGATCCCGAGCACGACGCCCACCGTGCTCGCGATCGCGGCGAGGAGCAGCATCCAGAGCACGTCCGGCGAGGCGAAGAGCCACCGGATTGCGCTGACGGTCTCCGGCGGCTGCGGCGCCCTCTCGCCGCGGTCACGCGCCGACGGTTCGCCCTCGAACGTGAGATCGAAGACCCGCGTGGCGGCGAGCAGGAAGAGGACACCCGCCGCGGTGACGACGGAGCGGACGCCGTATGCGCGCACGAGCAGCGGTGCGAGGAGCGCCTTGCCGACCACCTCCCCCGCGGACGAGGCCAGCGACATCATCGAGTTCGCTGAGGCGAGCTCGGCCGGGTCCGCCGTCAGCGGCACCGCCGACGCTTCCGAGGGCTGCGCGACCTGGTGCAGCGCGCGCACCGCGAACAGCACGACGACCAGCGCCCAGAAGCCGGCGTCGGACGCCCACGCGACCGCGAAGCAGGCGATCGCCATCCCGAGGTAGGCGAGCGCGAGCGCCACCCGCCTCGGCAGCGCGTCCGCGATCGCTCCGCCGTACAGCCCGAGGACGACACCCGGCAGCAGCGCGGCGACCCCGAGGAGGGACGCATCGAGCGCGCTCCCGCCACTGCGTGCGGTCTCCACCAGCGCGCCAAAGAGCAGCGCCTGCAGCGCGATGTCCGTGAAGAAGCGCGAGACGAGCAGTGCCTGGAAGCGCCACTGCCGGAGCAGCGCGCCGGGCGGGACGACGAGCCACAGCAGGCGGAACAGGCCGGCCTGCCAGTAGTCGAGCACGCGGTTCAGGCGTGCGGCGTTCCGCACGAGCTGAGGGCGCACCTCGCCGGCGGCGAGGACCACGGTCGTCCGGGCGACGCCCACCACGCGGGCGGCCTCGCGGTTGGTGACGCGGACCGCGCCCCGCGATGCGCGCGAGGAGACGCGCTGCACCGGCGCCGGCGTGACGAGGTCGATCGCCTCGGCGATGCGCTCCTCGGCTTCGGCGGCGGCGCGCCTGACCGGCGCCGGGAGCACGGCCATCCCTCGCAGCCGCGCGAGGTCCTGTCCGATACGGCGCAGCGTCCGGTCCGCCTGGGACGCTGAGAGCGCGCTCGTGCCCAGGTCGCGCAGCGCCTGCTCCATCTCGTCGAGGACGCGGTCGAGCGCCGCTGCGCTCTCGGCGACGCTCGAAGGATCCTCGAACGAGGGGGACGGGGTCGCGGGCGGCTCGGTCACGCCCGCGATTGTGGCACCCGCTCGGCCCTCGTGCGGACGCCCCGGCGCGCCGGAGTCTCGACGGGCTGGACTACCATGCGCCGGACGCGCGGCCGCGGACGCTGCGCCCGCATCCTCGGAGGTATCCCATGCCCGCCGTTGAACAGCACATCGATGCGTTCCTCTCGAACGACGACAGCCCGGACATCAGCAACCCGATCCACTCCACGGAGATCGCGAAGCAGTACGGCTTCAAGGGCGCGCTCGTCGGCGGCGTGACGGTCTACGGCTGGGCCGTCCCCGCGATCCTCGAGGCGCTCGGCGAGTCCTGGCTGGACCGCGGCTGGGCGGACGTGTTCTTCCGCCAGCCGACCTACCCCGGCGACCGCCTCGCGATCGCCGTCACGCCCGGCAGCGACCTCGCGCCGGACGGCTACTCGCTCACCATGACGAACCAGGAGGGCACCGTCTGCGTCGTCGGCTCGGTCGGACTCGGCGACGCGCCGTGGATCGACGAGTACGTGCTGCCGCAGGCGATGGAGCCGCTGCCCTCGCCCGACCCCATCCCCGCGATCGTCATGGGCCAGACGCCGGTCGGCATCGACTGGCGCCCCAACCTCGACGAACCCGGCCCCGATGCCCTGGAGGAGTACTGGAACCGCAGCCACCCGGAGCGGGATGTCCGTTTCGCCGGCGACCCGCCGCGCCTGCACCCCGGCTGGATCGCGGGCCGCGGCGAGCGGGTGATGCGACATAACGTCACGCTGCCGCAGTCGATCCACTTCCGCAGCCGCATCCAGCACCTCGCGCCGGCCTACGGCCACCAGCCGATCGTCACCGGCGCCCACGTCCTGAGCATCGAGGACCGCAAGGGCCACCACGCCGCAAACTTCGACTGCCTCGTGCGCGACTCGAAGGGGACGGACATCGCGATGATCCGGCACTGGACGATCGTCCGGGTGCGGCCGGTGGAGGAGACCCCCGGCCGCGCGTAGGGCATCCGACTAGCGGAACGCCTCGGGCCGCTCGTCCTCGGGCGAGCGGCCCCACCACTCGATCTCGGGTACGAGGCTTACCCCGAACTGCTCCCGGACGCGTCGCTGCACCTCGGCCATGAGGTCGGTGACGTCCTTCGTGGTCGCCGTCCCGTCCTGCACGATGAAGTTCGCATGCAGCGTGCTCACCTCGGCGCCGCCGATGCGGAGCCCCTTGCAGCCCGCCGCCTCGACCAGCCGCCCGGCGTGGTCGCCCGGTGGATTGCGGAACACCGACCCCGCGTTCGGCTGCGCCGTCGGCTGGGTCGCCTGGCGCGCCTCGAGCAGGCGGCGCATCTCCGCCTCGATGACGTCGGGAGCGTTCGGCTGGAGGGTCAGCCGCGCGGCGAGCACGATGTCCCCCGAGCCGCGCAGCGACGTCGTGCGGTACTCGAAGCTGATCTCGCGGCGGTCGAGGACGCGGCGCAGGCCATTGCGGAGGACCTCGACGGAGATCACGCGGTCGCCCATACAACGGCCGTCCCCGATCCCGGCGTTCGTCTGGAGCGCCCCGCCGATGGATCCCGGGATGCCAATGGCGAACTCGAGGCCGCCCATCCCGCGTTCGGCGGCCTGCCGCGCGAGGCTCGGGAGCATCACCCCCGCGCCCGCCTCCACCTCGAACTCGCCGCTCACGAAGACCACCGAGCGGCAGCACCGGCGCAGCGAGATGACAAGCGCCTCGACGCCCGCGTCCGCGACGAGGACGTTGGAACCGCCGCCGGCCACGCGGACCGGCAGGCGCACGTCATGCGCCCACTGCACCATGCGGTCGAGGTCCTGCAACGTCTCCGGCGTGCCGAAGTAGGCCGCCGGCCCGCCGAGCCGCAGGTAGGTGTGCCGCGATAGCGGCTCGTCGCGCACCAGGCCGAGCTCTGCGGGGGCCTCCGGGATCGCGGTCATGCCGCGATCCTAGGCCCACGGCCCGCTAGGGAGCGGCGCGTTCTCGCGGCGCCGGCTGGCGAATCGCGTTCGCGCGCTGCCTACCGGGCAGCGACCGCGAGCTCGGGCGTCTTCGTGTGCCAGTCCGTCACGCCCTGGAACGCGTGCGCGGCGCGGAGCGCGGTCGCGTCGTCCCAGAGGGCGGCGCTGATCATCAGCCCCGTCGGCAGGCCGTCCTCGTCGAAGCCAGCTGGGACGCTGATCGACGGCTGGTGCGTCATGTCGAAGACGGTCGTGTTCACGAAGATCGTGGTCGGGGCCTCGTCGCGCTCCTGGTCGGCGTCGATCGGGAAGGCGACGATCGGCGATGTCGGCGCGAGGTATCCCGCGAGGCCCTCTTCGCGCAGGGTTGCCTCGAAGCGCTGCTCCGCCAGCTTTCGCGCGTCCAGCGCGCGGGCGTAGTCCCACGGCGTCTTCTCCAGCGCCTGCGCGATCCTCCCGCGCACGGAGGGGCCGATGCGGCACGGCTCTTCGAGCATCAGCTCCTCGTGGTAGGCGTACGACTCCACGGAGACGAGGCCGGTCAGCGTCTGCCGCCAGTTCGGGTGTGACGCCATTGGCTCCACCTCGATGATGTCCGCCCCCAGCGATCCGAGGACGCCGACGGCCGCGCGGAAGTTCGCTTCCACCGCCGGCAGCGCCTGATCGAGCATGGAGGGGATGATCGCGAGACGCAGGCCGCGCACGCCGTCCTCGATGCCCGCGGTGAAGTCCACGGCCGGGCGCGGGACCGAGTCCAGGTCGCGCCCGTCGTAGCCCTGGAGGGCGTTCAGCATCAGCGCGCAGTCCAGCGCCGACCGCGCCATCGGCCCCGCGTGGTCCAGCGTGTGCGACATCGGCACCACGCCGGCCCGGCTCACGAGTCCGTAGGTCGGCTTGTGGCCGGTGATGCCGCAGAACGTCGCGGGGATGCGGATCGAGCCGCCCGTGTCCGTCCCGAGCGCTCCGATCGCCTGCCGCGCCGCGAGCGCCGATCCCGACCCGCCCGACGATCCTCCGGGGACGCGCTCGAGGTTCCACGGGTTCCGCGTCGCGCCGTAGTGGATGTTGTTCGTCGTCCCGCCGAACGCGAGCTCGTGGGTGTTCGCCTTGCCGACGATCACCGCGCCGGCCGCCCGCAGCTTCGCGACGGCCGTGGCGTCCTCCGAAGGGACGCGGTCGCGGTAGGCGCCGGTGCCGCCGGTCGTGACCGCTCCGGCGGTGTCGTACAGGTCCTTCACGGCGATCGGGATGCCATCGAGCGCGCCGAGCCGGGCGCCTCGCGCCGTGCGCTCATCCGACGCGCGCGCTTCCTGCCGCGCCGAGTCCGCCATCACCAGCACGAACGAGTTGACCGCGCCGTCCGTCGCCGCGATGCGGTCGAGGTGCGCCTCCAGCAGCTCGGCCGCGGAGATCTCGTGCCGTTCGAGGAGGTGCGCCGCCTCGACGATCGTGAGGTTGGTGAGGTCGGTCATGCTGCTGCCCATCGTCTGCCCGGGCGCGGGCTGTTCACCGCCGCCGCGGCCGCCCACTCCCGAGATGCCACGCGCGAGATGCCACTCAAGATGGGAGCGTACGACACGGACATTGCAGCGGCGTTGACCCACGATTTCGCGCGCGCCTACGCTCGGCCCCCATCAGCCGATCGCCCCGCCGTGCCGGCGCGCAGCCGCCCGGCCTACACCGGCCCGCATCCGCCGGAAGAAGAGACAGGACACCGATGATCGACTTCGGCCTCGTCGACGCCGTCGACGCGGAAGCGATCGGCGAGCCGGGCCAGCGGACGTTCCGGGTGCGCGCGCGCTCGGGCGACTCGTACGCCGCGCTCTGGCTGGAGAAGGAGCAGCTCACGCAGCTCGGGCGCCTGTTCTCGCAGCTCCTCGCGGAGCGATCCCGGCAGCGCGGGCGCCCCGCCGGCACCGTCGAGGCAGTGGGCAACTTCCCGCAGACCCCGCAGGTGAACCTCCAGGTCGCCCGCCTCGGCCTGGACTACGACGCGGACACGGAGCGGGTGATCTTGCTCGCGGACGACCAGACCGCGCTGGAGCGTGGCGACACGCCCGCATTCCGGATGGAGATCGCCCGCGACCAGGCGCTCAACGCGATCAAGGTCATCGAGACCGCCGTGGCCGGCGGGCGCCCGCTCTGCCCGCTCTGCCACCAGGCGCTCCAGTTCGAGGGCCAGGCGCACTTCTGCCCCGGCGGCAACGGCCACTCGAAGGAGCTCGAGGTCCCGCCCGTCGACGCCGAGGACGACGACTAGCCCCGAGGACGCCCGCGGACCCACCGACACCGGACACGCAGGAGGGGCGCCCACGGGCGCCCCTCTCGCGTTTCGTACCGCCGTCTCGTACTGCAGCGCCGCGTGGAGCGGCGTGCGGTTAGTCCTTCTTGTTGGGCCGGATGAGCAGCACGGACGCCGTCGGCGTGTGGCGGGCGACGTGGTCCGCGACGGAGCCGAGGATCGCGCGGCGGAAGCCGGTACGGCCGTGCGTGGCCATGACGACCACGTCCGCGCCCAGCTCCTCGACCGCGTCCACGATCTGCTCGCCGGGGTGCCCCTCGCGGATGATCGTCTCAGCCGTGATGCCCTCGGCGGCGAGCTCGGCCTTCACCGCCTCCAGGTTCTTCGTCGCCGCCTCGCGCTGGGCGGCCACGGCTGCGCGCGCTGCGTCCACGGTGACCTCGCCCATCGCCATCGGCTCGATGGTGATGCCGGAGGCCTGCGAGATCAGCTGCTCCTCCGAGTCGATGACCTGGAGCAGGACCAGCGGTGAGTTCGTCGCCTTGGCGAGGCCCTTGGCGTGGTTGATCGCCTCCCGGGACAGGTCAGAGCCGTCCAGCGGAAGCAGGATCTTCGAGTACATGTTCCGAGCGTTCCTCTCGATGGTGCCGTCACCCTCGAGGCGTCTGGTTGGGGCGTCGCGCCGGGTGCGCCCGGATGATAGGCGCACACCGTGACGCACGCTACGAGGCCGGAGTCCCGGCCGAGTGGGACCAAGGCCCGGGACCATCCTCGGCTGCCGCCGCCCTCCGCTGCCAGCCGAGCGCGAGGATCGCGAGCGCCTGCCCGGCGGCGACGGCGAGGAGCCCCGTGGCCGTCGACCCGGTGCCGTCGACGACTGCGCCCACCAGCCACGCCCCGGAGGCCGTCGCCGCGCTGGTCACGAGCACCGTCGCCCCGCTCAGCGTGCCGAGGCGGGCGTCGCCGTACACCTCGGCCTGCATCAGCCCGTTGAGCGGGGAGAGCAGTCCCAGCGACATCCCCGCGATCGCCGCGAACGCGATCGCGAGTGGGAGCGCGGGCCCTCCCGCGATCGCCGCGACGAGCGCCATCGTGCCCAGGAGCGCGGCGCCATGCGACGCGGCGACGGCCGGCGACAGCCCGAACCGGCCGACCAGCGGCGCGATCGCAAGGCGGCCCGGGATCTGCATCAGCCCCCGCACCCCCGCCATGGTCGACGCCACACCCACGGCCAGTCCCGCCGCCTGGAACGCCGAGAACTGGAAGAGCAGCAGCGCGGAGCTGGCTGCGCTCCCGAGCGCGAAGTGCACCAGCAGCCGCGCGATCGCCGGCGTCCGCGCGGCGAGACGGAGCGCGGCGAGCGTCGAGCCCTGCGGACGCGTTGCCGCCCGCGGCGCCCGCACCAGCAGCGCGGCCGGCGCCGCGAACAGCGCGCTGAGCGCGACCAGCGCGCGGATCGCCGTCTCCCAGCCGTGGGCCTCCACCAGCCACCCGGCGACCGGGTAGAAGATCGGGCTCGCGAGCGCACCGAGGAAGGTCAGGACGCCGAGCGCCGCGGACCGTCGTTCCGGGTAGAGCCGCGCCGTCGCCGGCATCGTCACGTTGTACTGGAGCCCGCCACTGATCACGGCGGCGCCGAGCGCCCACGGCACGACGAACGCCGCGGGCGAGGTCGCGAACGACGAGAGGAGGAGGCACGTACACCCCACCACGAGCGCCGAGACGAGGATGGGTGCTGATCCGTGGCGGTCGAAGACCCGGCCCGCGAGGAGGGCGACCGGCGCCTGCCCGAGCACGCCCACCGAGAACGCGCTTGCGAGGACGCCCGTCCCCCATCCGGTGTCCTCGGCGATGACGGGGATAAGGACGCCGATCGCGTAGTAGGTGGTCCCATACGCGCCGATCGTGGCCAGGCCGAGGAGGATGGCTGGCCACCAGGCCGACCGGGAGGCGCGGGCCGCCGCGACCGTGAGGCGCATCGCGACGGCCCCTCGTCCGCTGCTACGGCTTCAGTGCGAAGACGGACGCGCTCGTCACCTGGCCGGGTTCGCCCTCGTACTCCGCGCGGGCGTCCACGAATCCCGCCGCCCGGATGGCGTCGAGGTAGTCCTCCACGCGGAGCGCCCCGGCGATGCAGCCGGCCCAGGACTCCATCTGCTCGCGGGTCGCCTCCGGCGCCTCTCCGATCCAGACCATGTCCGAGACGCGCAGGCGGCCGCCCGGCTTCAGCACCCGAAACGCCTCCTGGAAGACGCGCGGCTTGTCGTGCGAGAGGTTGATCACGCAGTTCGACATGATGGCGTCGAAGGAACCGTCCGAGAACGGGATGTCCTCCATCTCGCCGAGGCGGAACCGGACGTTGGAGGTTCCCATCTGCGCGGCGTTGTGGCGGGCGAGCGCCACCATGTCCGGCGTCATGTCCAGGCCCCAGACCTCGCCACCCGGGCCCACCTGCTGCGCGGCGAGGAAGCAGTCGATGCCGCCGCCCGAGCCGAGGTCCAGCACGTGCTCGCCCGCGGACAGTTCCGCGATCGCGAGCGGGTTCCCGCACCCGAACGATGCGGCGACGGCGCCCTCCGGCAGCGTCGAGAGGTCCGCCTCCGGGTAGAGGACGGCCCCGTATTGCTGGCCGGCATCCGGGCGGTCAGCCGTGCCTTCGCTGCAACAGTCCGGACCGCAGCAGGCATCCGCGGAGCTCCCGCCGATCGTCGTCAGCGCGATCGGCTGTGCCTCCGACGTCGAGGCGGGTGCGCAGCACGCTTCCGTTGCCCCCGCGGCGCCGAGCGATTCGAGGACGCGGCGCGCACGCTCGCCGTACTGGTTGACGACCGCCTGCTGCACATCGCGGGCGGTGGGCTGGTCGGACACGGGTCACTCCTTCACCGGTGGAACCGGGGCGATATCGATGAACGTCGATGCCAGCATCCGATCCGTATCGACGACTGTCAATATCGACCGATGTCGATGCAGCTGCTATCATCGCGACATGACCTCCACCGTCACCCAGACCGGGATCATCGAGATCCCGCTCGTCGAGCAGCTCGGCGCTTGCTGCGCGCCGCTGACCTCCGCGCCCGTCTCTCCGGAGGACGCCGAGATCGCCGCGCGTGTGTTCAAGGCGCTCGCAGACCCGGCACGTGTCCGCCTGCTCTCGATCATCGCCGCGGGCGATGCCGACGGAACCTGCGTTTGCGACCTGAACGAAGCCGTCGACCTCGCCCAGCCCACGGTCTCGCACCACCTCAAGGTGATGCTGGACGCCGGCCTGCTCGAACGCGAACGCCGCGCCTCGTGGGCCTACTACCGCCTCCGTCCCGGCGTCCTCCGCACGATCGCCGGCATCCTCGGCGGCTGAGGCCCGCCCCGTCCCGGAGCCCGAGGCCCCGGCGGTCGACGGGCGCTCGTCGCGGCCCCGATCGGCGGGCATGCGGCGACCTCGGAGGTGGTTGTCGACGAGCAGCCATGGATCGCTTCGAGCCGATCCGCGTGGGTCTCGCGCAGTCCGTCCACGCCGCGTCATCGCCAACGCCCAACGCGCGCTCGTAGCGCAGCCGGCCGCGGTCTGGTTCGCGCTGACCACCCGGCGGTACCATCGGACTCCTCGAACTGGAGTCGGCAGGAGTTCCTCGATGGCAGACGCATTCGACATGCGGCACCGCAGCCGCACGCTGGTGGACGGGCCGGACCGCGCGGCCGCGCGCTCGTACTTCCACTCGGTCGGGTACGAGGCCGAGGACCTCAGGAAGCCGCTGGTCATGGTCGCCCACGAGTGGATCGGCACCATGCCCTGCAACTTCTCGCAGCGCGCCCTCGCGCAGCGGGTCATGGAGGGCATCCGCCAGGCCGGCGGCACGCCGATGGAGGTCAACACGATCTCCATCTCAGACGGCATCTCCATGGGCACCGAGGGGATGAAGGCCTCCCTCATCTCCCGCGAGCTGATCGCCGACTCCGTCGAGCTCTGCGCCATCGGCTACTCGTTCGACGCCGCTGTCGTCATCGTCGGCTGCGACAAGACGATCCCCGCCGGCGCGATGGCGCTCGCGCGGCTCAACCTGCCGGGCATCGTGCTCTACTCCGGTTCCATCGCCCCCGGCCGGTGGGAGGGGAAGGACGTCACGATCCAGGACGTCTTCGAGGGCGTCGGCGCGCATGCCGCCGGGAACCTCTCGGATGAGCGCCTGCACGCGCTGGAGCAGGCCGCCTGTCCGGGCGCCGGCGCCTGCGGCGCGCAGTACACCGCGAACACGATGGCGACAGCGCTCGAGTTCATGGGCATCTCGCCGATGGGCTCCGCCACCGTCGGCGCCACGGACCCGCGCAAGGACGACGTGGGCGTCGAGGCCGGCAAGCTCGTGATGGACGTGCTCGCCCGCGGCGTCCGGCCGCGCGACATCATCACGCGCGAGGCGATCGAGAACGCGATCATCTGCGCCGCCTCCACCGGGGGCTCGACGAACATCGTCCTCCACGCGCTCGCCATCGCGGCCGAGGCCGGCGTCGAGCTGGACATCGACGACTTCAACCGCATCTCTGACGCGACCCCGCTCATCGGCGACATGCGTCCCGGCGGTCGCTACGTGGCGCTGGACATGGATCGCGCCGGCGGCACGCCGTTGCTCGCGAAGCGCCTCCTGGAGGGCGGCAAGCTCCACGGCGACGCGATGACTGTCACCGGGAAGACCATCGCCGAGATCGCCGCGACGGCGCAGGAGACGCCCGGCCAGGACGTCATCCTCCCGATCGAGAAGGCGCTGAAGCCCACCGGCGGCCTCGTGATCCTCAAGGGATCGCTCGCCCCGAACGGCTGCGTGATCAAGGTTGCCGGGCACGAGCGGCTCTTCCACCGCGGCCCCGCGCGCGTCTTCGAGCGGGAGGAGGATGCGATGCAGGCCGTCCTCCGCCACGAGATCAAGGAGAACGACGTCGTCGTGATCCGCAATGAGGGCCCCGTCGGCGGCCCCGGCATGCGCGAGATGCTCCTCGTCACCGCTGCCCTCGTCGGCGAGGGGCTCGGCGAGTCCGTCGCCCTGCTCACGGACGGCCGCTTCTCCGGCGCCACCCGCGGCCTGATGGCCGGCCACGTCGCCCCCGAGGCGGCCGTCGGTGGCCCCATCGGCGCGGTGCAGGAGGGCGACATCATCGTCATCGACATCGAAAAGCGTGAGCTCAACCTCGAGGTCGACCCCGCCGAGGTGCAGCGCCGGCTGGCCGCTCGGACGCCGCTGCCCCCGCGCTACGAGCACGGCGTCTTCGCGAAGTACGCCCGGCTTGTGACCCAGGCCGACCAGGGCGCGATCACCCGCTAGCCGCTGACCGAGCGCGGCAGGCCCTCCGTGATCCTCGTCGTCGGCGCCTCCGGGACCATCGGAGGCGCCGTCGTTTCCCGGCTCATCGCGGAGGACCCGCGTCCGCGCGTCCGCGCCTTCGTCCGCACCGAGTTCGACGCCCTCCGCCTCCGCGACCAGGGCGTCGAGGCGGTCGTCGGCGACCTGGTCACCGGACGGGGCGTGGACGAGGCGATGCGCGGCGCCACCGCACTCGTCTACGCCGCCGACACGGCCGACCGCGAGGGCGACATCGTCACGAATGAGCTCGAGGCGGTGCAGCACGCGCTGATCGCCGCGCGCGCCGCCGGCGTGCGCCGGGTCGTCGCCCTCAGCCACGTCGCTGCGTCCGAGGAAGCCCGCTCGCGCTACCTCGTCGCACGGTGGGGCGTGGAGCTCGCGGTCCGCCAGTCCGGCATCGAGTGGATCGTGCTGCGCACGCCGCTCGTGGTGGGGCGGGGGAGTCTGCTCTGGGAGCTCAACCGCCGCCTCGTCGACCGTTCGCCCGTGGTGCCGCTCTTCCGCTACCGCCACGTGGAGGTGGAGCCGGTCGCCCTCGACGACGTGGTGGAGGCGGTGTGCGTCGCGCTTCGCGCCGAGGCCGCCGGGCGGCTCTACTACGTGACCGGTGCGTCCCGCGTCCGCTGGGGGGACGTCCTCAAGGGCTGGGCGCGGCAGAGCGGTTCACACCGGCTCTTCGTACCGGTGCCCGGCTGGGGTGAGCGGGCCCTGGTGACGCTGGCGGGCACCCTCGGGCGCCTTTCGGGGCCGGAGCCCGCCCTCCTCGTCGAGACGCTCCGGGAGCGCCAGGTCTGCCCCGATCCCTCGCTCCGGTTCCCCCTCGGACGGCGCCCGCTCGACCTTGAGGCGGCACTCGCCGCGATCCGTTAAGTCAAGAGAGGCGCGCCGCAGAGACAGGAACGACGCCCTCCTCCGGATGGGTCTATCGAAAGCGTCAAAACACCCCGTGGCTACCCGGTAGGACGAACGAGACGGGGGGTTGGACGTTGTACCTTTCGAGGAGGGAGAGGCCACCGAGCAATCAGTGGTCCGATCCTCACCAAGCACTGGGTCCGTCGTCGCCCGTCAAACGAGCCGACCCCGCTACCTCGGCGGCGGCGGGCCCAGTCAATCTCCTCTCACACGAGGATCACCCTCCCACCTGGAGCTGCTGACATCCCTCCGATTCGGCGTCTGGACGCGACAGCGATCAGCCCTGCCGGACAGCAGTTCCCGGTACCCGCGAGAGTTCCCGGTACCCGCGAGCAAGCTCCTGAGTCACCCGATCCCGCCGAGTGAGGCCCGACGCTAGGCGTCGAGGACGGCGCGCCACGCGCCCGCGCCGAACCCACCGTCGAGGTGGATCACCTGCCCCACGAGCATTGGCGCTTCGTCCGAGCAGACCCACGCCACCGCCGCCGCGAGGTCCTCGGGCGCGACGTTGCGGCCGGCGGGGACGTGCGGGCGGACGCGGTTGCTGACGTCGGAGCGGTAGGAGTGCTCGCCCTCCGACCCCTCCACCCACCCGGCGGAGACGCCGTTGACGCGGATGCCTCGCGGCGCGAGCTCCACCGCGAGGTACATCGTGAGCGATTCGAGCGCCGCCTTTGAGACGCCGACGGCCGAATAGTCCGGCATGTAGTGGTGCGATCCCGGCGAGAGCAGGTTCACGATCGCGCCGCCGCCGCGCGCCTCCATCAGCGGCACCGCCAGCTGCGCCGCCTGCCAGGGCCCGAAGACGTTGACGTCCATCGTGCGATGCAGGTGCTTCGGCTTCTGCTCCACGGCTGGCCGAGGGCGTTCGAGGCCGCGCGCGGCGTTGTTGACGAGGATGTCCAGCCCGCCGTTACCCAGCACGCCGTTCCCCAGTGCGTCGAAGACCCCCGCCAGCTCCTCCTCGTGCCCGACGTCGCCCTGCACGATCTCGGCTCGCACGCCGCACTCGCGGGCGCGCGCGGCGGTCTCCTCGGCGGCGTCCGCCGATCGCGCGTAGTTCACGACGATGTCGCAGCCCTCCTGCGCCAGCCGCAGCGCGATGGCGCGGCCGATCCCGCGCGATCCGCCGAGGATCAACGCGCGCTTGCCACGCAGGGAGGGGTAGGAGGCCCCAGTCATGCGGGAAGTCCAGCTGTCATACGGGAAGTCCGGCGGTCATGCGGGAGAGTATGGCTGGTTCCGGCGCGTCGCGCATCGTGCCCGCGTCATGAGGTTGGACTAGTCCTCCCGGATCGCCCGGTGCACTGTGTGCTGGCGCCCCTGCCGCACCTTCTCGTAGTTCCCGAAGATCTCCTCCAGCGTGCGCTGGACGTACTTTCGCATGCCGGACAGCGTGACCAGCCAGAACGCGCCGCCCGGCCGGAGCCGGTCGTGCGCGTCCACGAAGAGGATGCTCGTCATCTCGTTCCCGACCTTCGCCGGGAGGTTCGTCGCGACCAGGTCGAAGCGGGCGTCCTCGGGCACCTCGTCGAAGCCGTTGGAGAGCAGCGCGCGGGCGTTGCCGATGCCGTTCCCCTCAGCGTTGCGGTTCGCGTACTCCACCGCGACGTAGTCGCGGTCCACCATCGTCGTGCGTCCGCCGGGGGCGAGCATCGCCAGCGTCAGGCCGATCGGCCCGTAGCCACAGCCGAGGTCAAGGCAGTCCGCGTCGCGAGGCACCTCGATCTCCTCGAGGAGCATCACCGTCCCCGCGTCCACCTCGCGCGGCGAGAACAGCCCCCACGTCGAGGCGAAGCGGAGCGGGTGGCCGCGGAGCGTCCACTCGAACTCGATGCCCTCGCGGTAGCGGTCGACCTCAGCGCGCCAGTCCTTCGCCATGGCTACGTGCCCACTCCCTACGGAGCCGCCGCGGGCGGCGGCGCGGCGGGCACCGGCTGCGGGCCGAACGGCCCCTTGGCCGGCGCGACGAGGATCCCGCACGCCCACTCGTAGCCGTCGGGGTCGCGGACCAGCACCTCGCGCCAGCCGTGCCCCTTGTCCGAGGGCGCCGACACCACCGTCGCGCCGTGCGCGAGGGCGCGCTCGTGCAACGCGTCCGGGTCGACGCCGAGGACGCGGAACTGGGCGCCGACGCCGCGCGGGTGGCCGCCGGCGATCTCGCCCTCCACCCACGGGTGGCCCTGGTGCGTGTGGTCGGCGTGCAGCATCACCTCCGCCGGGCCGAAGCGCACCGCCGCGAAGTCGATGTCCTGGTAGTGCACCTCGGCCTCGAACACGTCGCGGTAGAACGCCGCCGCCCGCTCCGTGTCGGTGACGAGGAGGTTGACCGAGAGCGGGGGCAGGAGCGCGCCGTACCGGAAGCCCGGCATCCACGGCATCGTTCCCTCCGGGCGCTTCTTGATCCCCATGGTGACCCTCCCGCTACTCCTGGTCGCGCTGGCCCGGCTGACGCAGCGCCCCGATCTGCGCCCTGATCTGCGCCGCGTGCTCTCGGTCGTGCGCGGCGATGTGCTCCAGCATCGGCCGCACCATCCGGCGCTCGCCACTCGTCAGGACGAACACGCGGCCGAGCTGATCCTCCGGCAGCCGCCGGAGCAGCGCCAGCAGCGGGCGCCGGGTCTGCTCGAGCCACTCGGCGAGGTACTCGGGTGTCCGGGCGATCGCGGGACGGTCCCGGTGGGCGTAGGGCGCCGGGTCGCGGTCGTGCACACCCTGATCGACGGTGCGCCGGATCCAGTCCTCCACCAGCCCCACGTGCCACAGGACGTCGCCGACGCTCCACGCGCGGTCCGTCGGATCCGCCGGCGCAGGGGCGCGGTCGAACGTCGCCTGGTCGATGCCCGCGAAGGAGGCGAGCAGGTCCCCCCGCGCCGCTTCGAGGTCGGCCACCAGCTGCTTGAGGTCGCCCATCCGCCCGCTCTCGCTGCCGCAGTCACTCGCCGCGCATACGATACGGCCGATGACCGGAGACCACCCGCTCCCGCTCGCCGGCCGCGTGGCCCTCGTCACCGGCGCCGCCGGGCGCGGGGTCGGCCGCGCGACCGCCCTCGCGCTCGCGCGCGAAGGCGCCCACGTTGCGATCAACACCCACCGCTCGCGCGAACGTGCGAACGAGGTCGTCGAGCAGATCCGCTCCCTCGGCCGCCGCGCGATCGTCGTCGAAGGCGATGCCTCGACGCCCCCGGTGGTCGAGGAGTTCGTCGCGCGCGCCCGTGCCGAGCTCGGCGAGCCGGGGATCGTCGTTGCCTCCGCCGGTGGCCGCTGGATTCCGCGGCCGATCGAGGAGATCCCGCCGGACGAGTGGCGGGAGGCCATGGCCGAGGAGATCGACGGCGTCTTCCTCCTCGTCCGCGCGACGCTGCCGGCGATGCGCGCGGACGGGTGGGGCCGCATTGTCACCGTCGGGGGCTACGACGCCGAGCAGTGGACCGTGCCGCCCGAGGTGGGCCCGATCGACTACGCCCTCGGCAAGGCCGCGCGTCACTGGCTGGTGCGCACGCTCGCCCGCCACGAGGCGCGCCACGGCGTGACCGTGAACGCGGTGGCGCCGGGCCCCATCACCCGCCTGGCCATGGAGGACCTCCTGGACGCCGTCCTCGGACGCCACGCCCTCGAGGGTTACCGCCGGCCGACGCAGGTCGATATCGCCGAGGCGATCGTGCGGCTGTGCCTGGACGGCAGAGTGACGGGGAGCGTCGTCGCGCTCCCCGGTCCGGAGCCCGGCGCGGTCACTCCGTAGGCCGCGCACTCCTCCGCGCTACATCACCACCAGCACGACCGTGCCCGCCGGCACCGCGCCGCCCGGGAACTGCGCGGCGAAGTTCGCGTTGACGAACGACGGTCCCGCGATGCTGTAGCTCACCCAGCGGCCGTTCACGGTGATGAACATGCTGCGCGCGCCGCCGACGCGGGCGCCCTCCGCCATCTCCTCGATCGTCCCGCCGTTCCAGACCGTGAGGCCGACGCCGGAGCTCGGGAAGTCGATGGTGAAGGTGCCGGGGCCCGTCCCGACGGGCGGATCGCCCGTGACGGGGCCCTGCTGGAACTGGACCGTGGTGACCGTGCCGGGGTCGCTGTACGACCCCAGGTTGAGCACCCAGAACCACTTCCACTGTGTGTCCGGGTCGTGCACCCGCGCGATGCCGGCCACGGTGACATCGTCGGCCTCGTTGTTCGCCCGGTGCCCGGGCGAGTTCTGCCACTGGGCGACGGCGTCCAGGCCGTCGCTCAGGTTCGTGCCCACGACGAGGTTCTCGCGGATGTAGGCGTTCGTCGGGTAGCCGAAGGCGTAGATGCGCTGCGCCATCGGGCGGCCGAGCGAGTCCGTGTGGTCGATCGTGTCCCGGTCGGCCAGGTCCTGCGCCATCCACTCCGCCGCGTTCGTGAGCGTCGGCGAGAGTTTCAGGGCGGGCAGCCCGAGGTCCGCCCGGACCTCGTTGATGGCGTCGATGGCGGCGAGCTCCTCGCTGTCGAGGCCGGTGAGTGCGGCGGACGCCGTCGACGGCGCGAGGAACGGCGCGAGGAGGGCGGCGGCGAGGATCGTGGCGATCAGGGGGCGTCGCATGGGTCTGCTTTCTATCCGTGGTCGGCGAGCGCTCATTCCGCTCTCCGAGCGGATCCGTCGAGGACGCCGCCCTGGTCAGTCCTCGATGAGGCGCTTCAGGAGCGCCTTGAGCCGCGGAGAGAGTTCGAGTTCTGAACGCAGCCGCACCAGCTCGCGTTCGTTCACGATGAGCGGCCGCTGCTCGATGTGGTCGTTCTCGTCGTAGGCGGCGAAGCGGATCGCATACTGCCCCTTCTTCTCACCCAGCTCGTAGTGAAGCAGCTGGATCGACGGCGAGTGCAGCCCCTCGTCGATGGCTGCCTCCTCCATCACCTGGCCGCTGCCCCAGGGCAGGCTGAACGCTCGAGGGACGCGGCGCGCGGGCATGGTGGACCTCCACGGACGGGGGGAGCGGCGACGGGAGCGCGCAGGATGATACGCCAGCACGCAGCGCGCCCGTCGACAGGGGCCGGCGGGAGGTCGTCCGAGGTCGTCCGAGGTCGTCGGGACGGGATCCGCGCGTCGGGCTAGCGGGCGCCGCCGTTCGCCACCCGCTCGCAGGCGCGGGCCAGGCGGCGGGCGGCCTCCACCAGCTCGTCCTCCTGCACCCAGGAATAGGCGAGCCGGATGTGGTCGCCGTTGTCCTGGCGGTCCGGGAAGAACGAGAGCCCGGCGGGGGCGATCAGGCCTTCCTCCATCGCCGCGCGGGACACCGCGCCGCCGGGGAGGCCCTCGGCGAGGTCCACCCAGAGGAAGAAGCCGCCGTTGGGCTTCTTGAACGTCAGGTACGGCTCGCAGTACTCGCGGAGCGAGTTCACCAGCGTGTTCGCCTTGCGCTCGTAGATCTTGCGGACGTGGTTGATGTGCCGGTCCAGCCCGCCGTCCTTCGAGAACTCGTAGAGCATCGCGTGCAGCAGCGGCGAGTTGCCCATCTCGAAGCGCACGCGCACCACGCGGTCCAGCAGGTCCGGCGTGGTGTGGATCCACCCGACGCGGAGGCCGGTCGCGACGACCTTCGAGAAGGTCCCCACCGTGATCACGCCGTGGCACTCCGACATCGCCGAGAGCGACTGCGGCCGCGCCGGCTCCTGGAACCACAGGTCGCCGTAGGCGTCGTCGTCCACGATGAAGATCCCGCGCTCCGCGGCGATGCGCAGCAGCTTCTCGCGCCGCTCCGCGGAGAGCGTCACGCCCATCGGGTTGTGGAACGAGGAGATCGTGTAGATGACCTTCACCGTCTTGCCGTCGGCCCGCAGGCGATCCAGCAGCGGCTCCAGCTCGTCCACCACCATGCCGTCGTCGTCCATCGGCACGGTGTGGATCTCGGCCATGTGGCCGCGGAAGGTGCGGATCGAGCCGGAGAACGTCGGGGCTTCCGAGATCACCACGTCGCCCGCGGAGATCAGGGCGGCGGCGACCTGGTCGATCGCGCCCGCGGAGCCGTTGGTGAGCAGGAAGTAGTCCGAGGTCACTGCGAACCCGCGGTCCCGCGTGTACCGCTCGGCGAGGAACGCCCGCAGCGGCTCGAACCCGAACGCGCCGCCGTAGCGGAGGGGGGTGTCGTCCATGACGTCCACCGCGCGCGCCATCGCCTCGGTCAGCGCCTGGCGGGGGAGCGACTGCGGGTCGGGGATGCCGCCGCCGAGGGTGATCGGCGTCACCACGGACTGCACGTCGGACGGCAGGCCCCAGTCCGTCGGCGTCCCGGCGGTCACCAGCTTCACAGCGTCGCTAGCCAGCTCGTCCAGGTCGTACTGCGACCAGAGGTCGGCGAGGTCCTGTGCGAGGGTGCGTTGCGCTGTCACGGGGTTGTCTCCACTTGCTGGGGGTGGTCAGCCACGTCCCGCAACACGCGGGACGTATTCCGGCTGTAATCGCGCACGATATGTCGAGTAGGCGTCGTCTTCAACGGGGAAACCGCTCATCCGCCCACTCGTCCAACCGGCTGCGGGGCGCGCGCCGGGCCAGTTGTGGGTATGTGAACGCGCGAGGACGGCGAAGCGTTACTGCGCCCCGGCCACCACCTCGAGGGCGCGCCCGAAGCGCGCGATCGCCTCGCGCAGCTCTGCGGGCGGAAGCGCCGAGAAGACCAGGCGGATGCGGTCCGCCCCGTTCAGCTCGGCGCTGTCGGGCGTCGCGAAGTAGCCCGTGCCCGGCGTCACCGCGACGCCCTGCTCGGCGGCCGCGGCCTGCACCTTCCGCGCGTCCAGGCCGGGCTGCAGCTTGAGCCAGTGGAAGAAGCCGCCCTGGGGCGTCTTGAACGTGACGTACGGCTCGCAGAACTCCCGCAGCGCGTCCGCGCTCGCGTCCCGCCGCTCGCGGTAGAGCGTCCGTAGCCGCTCGACGTGCGGCTCGTACTCACCGGAGCGGACGTACTCGAACACCATCCGGTGCAGCAGCGGCGAGGCGCCGTTGTCGAACCGCATGAAGACCAGCTTCTGCACGACCTCGGGCTGCGAGGTGATCCACCCCACGCGGAGCCCGGTGGCGACCGTCTTCGAGAACGTCCCCACCCGCATCACGCCGCGTCCGCCCGCGATCGCGAACATCGAGGGCGGCGGGGGGCCTTCGAGGTCGATGCCGGTGTAGGCATCGTCCTCCACGATCAGCACCCCGTGCTGCCGCGTGAGCGCGACGATCGCCTCGCGGCGCTCGACGGGGAGCGTCGCGCCGCTCGGGTTGTCGTAGTTCGGCTGGACGTAGAGCAGCTTCGCCTGCCGCCCCGTCATGCGACGCGTATCGAGGACGCGCGCGAGCGCTGAGGGGATGAGGCCGTCGTCGTCCTGTGGAGACTCGATGATCGTCGCGCCGCGCGCCCGGAACGTGCGGATCGCGCCGGGGTAGGTCGGCGCGCCGACGACCACGATGTCGCCTTCGCCGACGAACGTCGCCGCGATGTTGTCGATGCCCTGGGCGCTGCCCGCGGTGAGCGTGACCTGCGCCGAGCTGACCGGGAAGCCGCCCTCGCGCGCCTCGCGATCGGCGATCCAGGCGCGCAGTGGCTCGTATCCCTGCTGGCCGCCGTAGGTGAGGGCGCCGGCGGCGTCTGCATCCAGCGAGCGCCTCATCGCCTCCAGCAGTCCGGCGGCGGGCAGCGTCGGGCGGTCGGGGACGCCGGCGTTCAGGTCGTACGGGAGCGGGGAGAGGGACGTGTTCGGCGCGAGGCGGCCGACGGCCGGCGCGAGGAGCGCCTCGATCGTGGACGCGGGAAAGGCCGACTCGCCGTCGTCGCTCATGCTGCCCCCGAGCTGCGAGCCGCCAGCGTAGGGTCGGCCCTGTTCGCGGACAACGGGCCTCGCGGAGCCCCCCCAATCCTCGGCCCGGCAGCGATGAACCGTCGGCCCCTTCGCATACAGGCGGCACGCATGCTTGGAAAGCGTGGCTGCCCTCACTACGATTCGCGCGCGACTCAGAGTGCCGCGAGGAGGGGAACGATGCCGGGAGTCCTGGAGGGCGTGCGCGTCCTGGAATTCACGCAGATCATCGCCGGTCCGTTCGGCGCCCAGCACCTCGCCGACATGGGCGCCGAGGTGATCAAGGTCGAGCCGCCCGAGGGCGAGCCGTGGCGCCTGTTCTCGCAGTTCATGCCAGGTGAGTCCAAGACCTTCCAGTCGCTCAACCGCGGCAAGAAGTCGCTGGTTCTCAAGCTCCAGGAGCCGGAGGCGCAGGAGATCGTCCATCGGCTCATCCCGAGCATGGACGTGGTGATCTGCAACTACCGCCCGGATGTCCCCGCGAAGCTCGGCATCGACTACGAGCGGCTCCGGGCGATCAAGCCGAACCTGATCTACGTGGACAACACCGCCTGGGGCCGCAAGGGCCCGTGGGCGCACCGCCCGGGCTACGACATCATCGCCCAGGCCGTCTCCGGCCTGATGGGCGCCGAGGGCAAGCTCACCGACACCGGCGCCCCCGGCGTGATCACCTCGACGGCGATCGCGGACTACACCACCGGCGTCGCCATCGCCTGGGGCGTCTGCGCCGCGCTCTACCACCGCGAGCGCACCGGTGAGGGCCAGCTCATCGAGACGAACCTCCTCCAGACGGCGCTCGCCGTGCAGGGCACCGCCGGGATGGACCTCCCGCTCGCCGACGAGCTCAAGTACCGCAAGATGGAGCAGGTGACGGCCCTCCGCGAGCGGAAGGCGCCGTGGGCGGAGATCCTCGCCGCGTACCAGGCGGCGCAGGTCGCCCGCGTCGGCAACATCTACTACCGCACATACAGCACCCGTGACGGCGCAATCGCGATCGGCGCGCTCTCGCCCACGCTGTGGGCGAAGGTCCGTGGCGCCATCCCCACGGACTTCCTCGGCATGGCCGACCCGAACTACAACCCGGCGGACCCGGCCTACCTCGAGTTCTGCCAGAACGCCGTCGCCGGCGTCGAAGCGCAGCTGCGCGAGAAGAACACGGACGAGTGGCTCGAGATCTTCGAGAAGGCGGGCGTCCCCGTCGGCCCCGTGAAGTTCGTCGAGGAAGCCGTTGAGGATCCGCAGGCGCTCGAGAACGGCATGATCGTCGAGCTGGAGCACCCGCTCTCCGGCCCGCAGAAGCAGATCGCGCCGATGCTGCGCATGTCCGGGACGCCGCTGGCGATCCAGGGGCCGTCGCCCATCCTCGGCGCGGACACCGAGGATGTCGTCACGTCGGCCGGCTACAGCGCCGACGAGATCGCGAAGCTGCGCGCGGCGGGGATCATCAACTAGACCCGATGCTGCGGCGCTCTCTCCGAGATCGGGGAGGGTCTGACGGCTTGCCGAGGGGCTGACTGGGCCCCGGCAGGCCGTTACTATCCCCGCCGCACCCGACCTGACGCATACGGGAAGGTTCCCCCTGCATGGCCACCGGACCGCTGGACGGCATCAAGCTCCTCGAGTTCACGCAGATCATCGCCGGCCCCATGGGCTGCCAGATGCTCTCCGACCTCGGAGCGGACGTGATCAAGGTCGAGCCCATCGAGGGCGAGCCCTGGCGTCTGAACGCCCAGTTCATCCCGAAGGAGTCCGTGACCTTCCTCGGCCTGAACCGCGGCAAGCGCTCCTTCGCGCTCGACCTCGCCCACCCGAAGTCGCGCGAGGCGATCCACCGGCTCGTGAAGGACATGGACGTGGTGGTCATCAACTACCGCCCGGACGTCTCCGCCCGCCTCGGCATCGACTACGAGACGCTCTCGAAGATCAAGCCTGACCTCGTCTACATGGACAGCACGGCGTTCGGGCGCGAGGGCGAGTGGGGCAGCCGCCCCGGCTACGACATCGTGGTGCAGGCCGCCTCGGGCATCACCTCGATGGTCGGCAAGATCGACGAGTTCGGCACGCCACTGGTGCCGCCGGCCCACGCCGACACCACGACGGCATACGCGATCTGCGCGGGCGTGCTCGCCGGGCTCTTCTACAAGGAGCGCACCGGCAAGGGCCAGAAGGTCGAGACCTCGCTCCTCATCAACGCCCTCACGATGGCGATGAGCCAGTTCGACGACATCCCCGCTGGCAACGGTGAGCAGCGTGCTGTCCTCCTCGCCGCGCTCGAGGAAGCCCGCGCGAAGGGCACCCCGTACGCCGAGTTCCTGAAGGAGCGGGACGCGCTCCTCGGGCGCTCCGCCGGCGGCAACGTCTACTACCGCTGCTTCCTCACGAAGGACGGCGCCCTCGCCATTGGCGCGCTCTCGGCGAGCCTCCGCGAGAAGGTGCGCAAGACGCTCGGGTTCGAGCACAACCGCGACGCGCCCGGCTACAACGCGGCCGACCCGGAGCAGATGCGCGTGGACCAGGAGGTCCGCAACAAGGTCGAGGCGCTGTTCCTCACGAAGACCAACGCCGAGTGGGAGCAGATTCTCACCGCCGGCGGCGTGCCGGTCGCGCCTATCCTGTTCACCCAGGAACTCATCGATCACCCCGTGGTCCAGGCGAACGGCTACGTCGTGGAGCTGGAGCACGAGCTCGTCGGACCGCTGCGGATGCAGGCGCCGCCGTGGAAGATGAGCCTCACGAACCCCACCCCGCAGGGCCCGCCGCCGGTGCTTGGCAAGCACAACGAGGACATCCTCACCGGCCTGGGCTACACGGCGGAGCAGATCGCCGAGATGCGCGCCGCCGGCGCCATCCTCTAGGCGCCACGAAGGAATCCTCATGACCCAGTCGGAGCCGCTCGTCATCGTGTCCGTCGCGGACGGCATCGGGCGGCTCCGGCTGAACCGCGCCGACAAGCGCAATGCCCTGAACGAGGAGATGTCCAACGCGGTCCTCGCCGCGATGCAGCAGCTCGAGCTGGACGACGACGTCGTCTGCATCGTGATCGAGGGCACGGACGGCTCGTTCTGCGCCGGCGCCGACATGGCGGAGGCGAACGCGGCCTACGAGGCAGGCGAGCACCGGTTCAACCCGTCCGCCTACGCCGCCGCCCGCGTCGGTGCGGCGACGAAGCCCGTCATCGCCGCCGTGGACGGCCCCGCCTACGGCGCGGGGGCGCTCCTCGCCTGCTCCTGCGACATTCGCGTCGCCTCGGACCGCGCCCGGTTTCGCTTCCCGGGCTCGGAGTACGGGCTAGTCGTCGGCGCGCACGCGCTGCCGACGCTCGTGGGCGGCCCGCTGGCGAAGGAGCTGATCTTCACCGGCCGCGTCGTGGACGCCGAGGAGGCCGTGCGCATCGGCCTCGTGAACCGCACGGTTCCCGCCGACCAATTCCAGGCGACGGTGGACGAGCTCGCCGGCGCGATCGCGAAGTCCTCGCCGCTCGCGCTGCACTGGTCCAAGCTCACGATCAACACGGCGATCACCGGCGGCAACGCCCTCGCCGTCGAGCAGCAGGCCGACCTCATCCTCCGCGGCGGCCCGGACCACAAGACCCGCTTCGGCGCCGCGACCCGACGCGTCACCGGGCGTTAGCCCGACCCGAGGAGCCGCCCGTGTCCGACGAGAACCCGACGCCCGAGGAGCTCGAGGAGTGGGCCCGCGTCCGCGGCTACATCCTCGCGCAGGCCGATCGCTACACCCCGTCCCAGTACTGGCCCCGCCTGGTCGAGCAGCGCGCGAAGCTACTCCAGCTGTTCCAGGAGGCGACGCCCGCGCAGGCAGCCTGGCGCCCGCCGACCGGTGAGGGCGAGGAAGCCTGGAGCATCGTCGAGGTCGCTCAGCACGTCCTCCAGTGGACCGAGAACATCATCGAGCTGAACCATGCGTTTCTCGAAGGCCGCGAGGGGCGCAAGCTCCCGTCCGGCTACCTCGACCCGGACCCCGCCGCGCAGCTCCCGGCCGTGCTGGAGCAGCTCGTCGAGTCGTCGCATGAGCTCGCGGAGACGTTGCTCTACGTCGCCGGCCGCGCCGACCCCGCCCACACCACCGAGCACCCCCGCTTCGGCGAGCTGAACGCGCGCCAGTGGTTCATCCTCGGACGCGTCCACGACATGGACCACATCCGCCAGATCGAAGGCCTCAAGCAGATGGAGGGCTTCCCCGCGTAGCCGGCCAGGGGGCCGGACGCGTCGGACGCCGGGATTCGAGGGCACCCATGACCGCCGCCGAAGACGTCGTCCGCCGCATGGCCGAGCGAGGGCTGCGCCTCGCCGTCGCGGAGTCCACCACGGGCGGCCTCACCGGCCACCTCGTCGTCGCCGTCCCCGGCGCCTCGAAGGTGTTCGTGGGAGGGGTCGCCGCCTACGGACGCAAGCCGAAGCTCGACTGGCTCCGCGTCCCGGAGCAGACCGTCGCCGCGTACGGCTCCGTGCACGAGGAGACCGTGCTCGCCATGGCCCGCGGTGCGCGCGACGCGCTCGAGGTGGACGTCGCGGTCGCCGAGAGCGGCATCGCCTCGCCATCGAACAACCCGGACCGGCCGGGCGGCCTCTACTGCCTCGCGATCGTCGGTCCGGCAGGGTTTGAGCGCGCCGAGCGGCAGATCTTCGAGGGCGACCGTGAGGCGACGATGCGCGCCTGCGCCGACCGCCTCCTCGCCATGATCCTCGAGTATCTCGACGGCACCGCCTGACAGTATTCGGACGCCGATCGCGACCCTCCCCTGCTAGTCTGACGCCCACGTCGGCGCGAACAGTTGCGCCGTGAACGTTCTGTTCGAGGGCCCAGGCAATTCGGCGACACAGGGGAGTAGCGCGGTATGAGCGAGTTCGAGCTGACCGGATCCGGTGAGTCCTGCCACGGAGTCGCCTGGAGCGAGGTGAGCGCCGCCGGCGACCGCACCGCCTTCGCCCTCCCAGGCGACCGCCCGGTCTGGGGGCGCAACCGCCCCCTCAAGATGGAGCACCTGAAGCTCGAGTTCTCGTTCGACCTCAAGAAGCGCCAGGTGAAGGGGCTCGCTTCCCTCACCTTCTCGCCCCGCGCCACCCCCGTCCGCGAAGCCGTCTTCGACGCGTTCGATCTCGACGTCACCGCCGTGATGGACGAGGCGGGCAAGCCGCTGAAGTTCACCGCCGGCGACCGCACGCTCCAGGTCGACCTCGGCCGCGCGCGCAAGCCCGGCCAGTCGACGACCGTGACGGTCGCTTACACCGCCACCCCGCGCCGCGGCCTCTACTTCAACCTCCCCGACGAGGGCTACCCGGACCGTCCGACGCAGATCTGGACGCAGGGCCAGGCGGAGGACTCCGCCCACTACTTCCCCTGCTTCGACTTCCCCGGTGAGAAGTGCACCAGCGAGATGCTCGTCACGGTGCCGTCGACGTGGACCGCCGTCTCCAACGGCTATCTCGACTCCGTCGCCGAGGACAAGCGGCGCAAGGTGAGGGTCTTCCACTGGAAGCAAGACCTGCCGCACCCTGCCTACCTCGTCACGCTCTGCGCTGGCGAGTTCGACGAGGTGGCGACGGATGCCTCAGGCGTCCCGGTGCAGTACTACGGCCCGCAGGGGTCGGCGGGCGACCTCGAGCGCGCATTCGGTCGCACCCCGCAGATGGTGGACTTCTTCGCTGAGAAGATCGGCGTGCCGTACCCGTGGGCGAAGTACGCCACCGTCGCCATCCACGACTTCATCTTCGGCGGCATGGAGAACACCTCCGCCACGACGATGACCGACACCCTGCTCCACGATGAGCGGGCGCACCCCGACTTCGCCGAGCAGGCCGACTCCATCACCGCGCACGAGCTGGCCCACCAGTGGTTCGGCGACCTCCTCACCTGCCGCGAGTGGTCGCATGGCTGGCTGAACGAGTCCTTCGCGACGTACTTCGACTGCCTCTTCGTCGAGCATCACCGCGGGCACGACGCCTTCCGCTTCGCCGTGACGCAGAACGGCGGCATCTACCTCGAGGAGGACAGCGGCGACTACCGCCGCCCCCTCGTCCAGAACGTCTACACCGAGCCGATCGACATCTTCGACCGCCATCTCTACGAGAAGGGCTCGGTCATCCTCGACATGCTCCGTCACCGCCTGGGTGACGAGCTGTGGTGGAAGGCGATCAACCACTACGTCACCAAGCACCGCGAGTCCGAGGTGCTCACGCCGGATCTGCAGCGCGCGATCGAGGAGGCCACCGGCTACAACCTCGACGGCTTCTTCGCGCAGTGGGTCTGGAAGGGCGGCCACCCCGAGTTCAAGGCCTCGACGTCATGGGACGCCGAGAAGAAGCAGGCGACCGTCACGCTCGAGCAGACCCAGAAGCCCGACGACAACCTCACCTCGATCTACGAGGTGCCGATGGAGATCGGGTTCTGGGTGAACGGCAAGCTGGACCGCCGCACCGTCGAGGTGCGCGACGGCCATGAGACGTTCGTCTTCACCCTCCCCGCCGAGCCCGAGTTCATCGCGATCGACCCTGCGAACCGCGTGCTCAAGACGCTGGACTACCGGCCCGGCGAGAAGGCGCTGAAGGCGAACCTCGCGAACAACCCGGAGGCCGTCGGCCGCATCGCCGCGGCGAAGGCGCTCGCGAGGATCGGCTCCCCCGGCGCCGTCGAAGCGCTCCGCAAGGTGCTCCTCGACGCCCGCGAGGTCGACTTCGTGCGCGCCGAGGTGGCGACCGCGCTCGGCTCGATGAAGTCCGACGCCGCCCGTGACGCGCTGGTCCAGGGCGTGAAGCAGCGTGAGAGCCGCGTGCGTCGCGCCGCCGCCTCCGCGCTCGGCAACTTCCGCGACCCGGTGGCCGCCCAGGCGCTCACCGCGCTGCTGAGCGGCGGCAAGGGGGGCGAGGGCGACCCGTCCTACTACGCCCAGGCAGCAGCTGCGTCGGCGCTCGGGAAGACGCTCCAGCCGGGCGTCGTCGACACGCTTGTCGGCGTCCTCGGGCGTCCCGCCCACAACGACGCCATCACCGCCGGCGCGCTCGCCGGCCTCGGTGCGACGCGCGACGCGGCCGCGCTCCCGGCGCTGCTCGACCACACCCGCTGGGGCGTCCACCAGAACGCCCGCCGCAACGCCGTCGTCGCGCTCGGCGCGCTCTACCGCTGGCTCGACGCGCCAGACCGCACGCGCGTCCGCGAGCGCGTGGAGGAGCTCCTCGACGACCCGTGGCTGCGCGTCCAGCTCTCGGCGGTCGCCGCGCTACAGACGATCGCGGAGCCGGCCTCGATCGGTGCGCTCAGCGCCGCTTCCGGCCGCGCGCTCGACGGGCGCCTCAAGCGCCTGAGCAAGGTCGCCGTCCGCCGCATCGCCGACGCTGCGAAGAAGCCCGAGGAGCTCAACGTCCTCAAGAAGCAGGTCGAGGAGCTTCAGTCCGCCAACCAGAAGCTGGAAGATCGCCTCGTCGCCCTCGAGGAGGCGGCGAAGCGCCGACGGTAGTGGACGCGCCGAGGGGCGCAGGAAGGCGACGACCATGCCGACCGCACCGATCAACGGCATCGAGCTGTTCTACGAGGACAGTGACCCAAACAACGAGGGCGGGAAGCCCGTCGTGTTCTTCATGCACGGCGCGGGCGGCAACCACATCTCCTGGTGGCAGCAGATCCCCACGTTCCGCCAGGACTACCGCTGCGTCGCCATCGACCACCGCGGCTTCGGCCGCTCCCTCGACACGACCGGGGAGGGCGTCGCGCGCTTCATCGACGACCTCGAGGCGTTCGTCGACCACCTCGGCGTGGAGAACCTGTCGATCGTCGCGCAGTCGATGGGAGGACGCGCGTCGCTCGGCTACGCCGTGCGGAAGCCGGAGCGCGTCCGCGCGCTCGTCATGGCGGACACGTGGGGCTTCTTCGACTGGCCCGAGCAGCAGGAGCGAGCGCGTTCCATGCAGCCAGCGGTCACGACGCCCCTCGTCCACCGCGCCCTCGCCGAGCACTACCAGCAGGCCAACCCCGCGATGACCTTCCTCTACCGCCAGATCCAGGCGCTGAACCCCCCGCGCGAGGGCTCGCCCGTCACCGCCCCTGGCGCACCGACGCTGGATCAGGTGCGCGCCTGCCCGGTGCCCACGCTCTGCCTCGTGGGCGCCGATGACGGCGTGACGCCGCCGCCCCTGATCCGGGCGCTGGCCGATGAACTCCCGAACGCGCAGTATGTGGAGATTCCGGGCGCGGGCCACTCGGTCTACTTCGAGCAGCCGCAGCGCTTCAACGAACTCGTGGGTGACTTCCTGCGGAAGCACCAATAGCGAGGGCGTCCCGGCCCGGACGCGGGCCAGCAGGCCGGCCGATGGGCCACGAGAAGGGTGACACCGCGTGAGTGAACACAACGGGGAGCGACCCGCCGAGAAGAACGGGCGCTCACTCAACGTCTTCTTCGACGTCGACAACACGCTCATCATGTGGAACGGGAAGCTCCGCAACCACACCGAGCACGTCTTCCAGCAACTCAAGGAGGCCGGCCACACGATCTACGTCTGGTCGGGGGTCGGCATCAGGCGCTGGGACATGAAGCGCCACAACCTGGATCACTACGTCACCGACTACTTCATCAAGCCGCTTGAGAAGCACCACGAGAAGCTGGACGCCCTCGGCGTGCCGATGATCCCGGACTACGTCATCGACGACCACAAGACGGTCGTGGACGCCTTCGGCGGCTACCACATCCCGGACATGGCGAAGCCGGACGACGAGGAGCTCCTGAAGGTCCTCGCGGACATCATGGAGATGGCGGCCGCTCCCACCCTTGGCGACACCGAGGAGCCCGGCGAGGAAGTCGCGATCAGCTAGCGGGACGGCCTCGTCGTCGCCCGCTAGTCCCGCGAGCGACGCGCGCGCTGCTGCGCGATGAAGCCGCGCAGGAGGCCATCGATGCGGCCACGCTCGAGCATCGCCGCGGCGCCCGTGCTCTCCGTCGCCACGTCCGAGGCTTCCGAGAAGCCGGCGAGGGCCGTGTAGGCGCGGTCGTCTTCCAGTCGCAGCAGCGGCTCCACGATCGTCCACATCGAGACGCCCTCGTGCCGCGTCGGGTCCACCGAGGCGTACACGACCCAGTCGAGGGCGCGCTCGCGGATGTCGTAGTGGCTGAACAACCGGTAGTCGAGGTCCCAGCGTTCCGGGTCCTGGTAGAGCGCGGGCGACCAGTCGATCGGGATCGGGCGGTCGGACTTCCGGAGCGGGTCGAGCGCGACCAGCCAGAGGCTCGTCGCAAGCGCCAGCGGCGACGCCGCGTAACCCCCTCGGACGCACCACGTCTGCGCGAAGGCCGCCCCCATCGCCTGCTGCACCCGGCGGTCGACGTGCAGACCGGCTCCGAGGAGCGTGCGCGTGACGAGCATGTGCCCGATGAGCCGGCCGTCCGCGTCGTCGCGCGGGCGCTCGCCGGTCGGCAGCGCGAAGTCCGCGCCGTCCTCGGACGGCAGGAACGCCGCGAAGGTATGGAGCTCGCCTCCCTCGAAGCCGGGCGCGCCCGGCTGGCCGAGCGTGGCGAGCAGCGTGTCCAGCGCCGACGGATCGTCGACGCTGCCGTGGTCGCGGACCTGGGGCCAGAGGCGCTGGGCGAGGGTGAGTACGTCAGCCATGGGTGCGTTGAAGGTCGCGTCTGACGCGCGAGGTGTCAACGGCACCGGGAGCGGCGCGGCGGGGCTAGAACAGGCCGCCACCCGGGCTGCTGCCCGGCGGCCCCATCTTCGCCTCGGCGTTCGCGTCGCTCAGGCCGCCCTTGAGGTGCGCGTCCACATGGTCGCGTGCCGAGTGGTGGTCGCCGTGGCCGTTCGCGATGCGGAAGAGCCAGTCGAAGGGGCGCGCCATCGCCCGCAGGATGCCGTGCATCGTGGACTCCGATCAGTGCGGCTCCGCGGAGCCTCACCCGTCCACCCTACCAGTCGCGGGGGAAGCGTCAGCCCTCCGCGGGCAGCTTCTTCACCCCGTCCACGATCCCGAGGATCGCGTTCACCTCCACGCGGTCGCCGGGCTGCGGATCGGCGTACGCCATGTCGTGCGACAGGCGTGCCTCGCGTGGCTGCTCGCTGCCGTCGGGCGTGTAGACGAGCCGGTAGTAGAGCGTGCCGTGTAGTTCGTAGGGCTGCACCCCGAGGATCGTCGCCTTCATCGGGCTCCTTCTCTCCGGGGTGCAGTCTACGGCTGCCTGCTCGGGCGCTGGCTAGCTGCCGGACGCCGCCCGGCGGTTGGACCGACGGCGCCACGGGCCGGGCGAGCGCTGGCCGTCGCCGCTGCGGTTCGGGCCGCCGTTGCGCGCCCCCGCGGCCGCGCCGCGCGGCCGACGCCCGGGGCGGCGCTCGCCGCTGCCGCGCATCGCCAGGTCACGCGGCAGGCCGCGCGGCGGCTCCCACGCGCCGAGGTCGCCCAGGCGCGGGTCGTCCGCCGTCATCGGCACGATCTCGTAGTCGAGGCCGGCGGAACGCTCGATCGCGACGACGTCGCGCTCCTGCTCCGGCAGCACCAGCGTCACCACCAGCCCCTCGGCGCCGGCGCGCGCGGTGCGCCCGGAGCGGTGGAGGTACACCTTCGCGTCCTCCGGCGGGTCGTAGTGGAGCACCAGGTCCACACGGTCGATGTGCAGCCCGCGCGCCGCGACGTTCGTCGCGACGAGGATCGGGCACTTGCCGCGGGCGAAGGCGTCCAGCGCGCGCTCCCGCTGGGCCTGTGACTTGCGGCCGTGGATCGCGCCGGCCTTCAGGCCGCTGCGCTCCATCAGGCGCTCCAGGCGGTCCGCGCCGTGCGTCGTGCGCACGAACACGATCGCCCGCGACGCGCCGGCGAGGATGCGCGCGGTGATGTCGGTCTTCGTCTCGGAGGTCACGCCGATGAAGCGCTGCTCCAGCGTGTCCACCGTGGCCGTGTCCGACACCACCTCGTGGTGCACCGGGTTGTCCTGGTAGCGCTCGACGAGCTTCCCGATGTCACCGTCCAGGGTGGCCGAGAACAGCAGCGTCTGCGCGGAGCGGTCGACGAGCTTCAGGATGCGCTCGACCTGCGGGAGGAAGCCCATGTCCGCCATCTGGTCGGCTTCGTCGATGACGACCATCGAGACGTCCTCGAGCGAGATGTCGCCGCGCTCGAGGAGGTCGTTCAGGCGGCCGGGCGTCGCGATCGCGAGGTCCACGCCCTGGCGCAGCCCCTGGATCTGCCGGTTGATCGAGACGCCGCCGTAGATGGCCATGAGCCACAGCCGGCGCGCCTCGCAGAGCGGTGACAGCGCCTCGGCGACCTGGTTCGCCAGCTCGCGCGTCGGCACGAGCACGAGCGACCGCGGGCGACGCGGCTTCGAAGTCGTCGTGTGGTGCACGAGCGGGATGCCGAACGCCAGCGTCTTGCCGGAGCCGGTCTTCGCCTTGCCGCACACGTCGCGGCCGGCGAGGGCGTCCGGGATGGTCAGCGTCTGCACCGGGAACGGCGACGCGATCCCGGACTTCGCCAGCACCTTCAGCAGGTCGGCGGGCACGCCGAGGTCGGCGAAGGTCGGGCCTTCCGGCGCCTCCGGAGCGTCAGTGGCGGCGGGCGTGTCCGCTGCCGCCCGCTGCGGCGCTACGGCCGCCGCAGCGGGCCGTCGCGAGGCGGCCGCCGTGGGCGGTTCGTCCGTCGGGGTGTTCTCTTCGGTCATGACATCGATGGCGGGAAGCGCAGCAGTAGCCGACGCTGCGCGCCGGCGCGAGAAGAAGGACAAGCGGTCTCCGAGTCGATCGGGCTATCGACGCCTTGATGGCTGCGACCGTGAGGGCCCCGCGGGGCGCGCTGGAGGGAGGTCGCCGAACGCCCGATAGCCGGTGGGCGTGCGTGCTCAGGGGCGTCGAGTCCGACGGATTCCTCGCAGCAACCGCCCGAAGAATCAACTGAGGTGCTCTGACCGTACCACGCGCGCGGGTACGCACCATCCGGGACGATCCCTGGGGCCCGGTTGCCGTCCGCGCGGCTCGCGAGGACGATCGGGCCCATGAAGCGACTGCTCCGGCTCCTCGCGCTCGCTGCGCTGCCCCTCGTGCTCCTCGCCTGCTCCGAGGAAGAGCCCGCCGTCACCGACGTCACCACAGCCACCGCCGAGGGCGGCACCCCCCTCGTCGAACGCACGGCGTCGCCCACGCCCGCCTCCGTGGCCACGTCGACGCCGGCGGGCGCGGCGTCCCCCGGTGGCACGGCCGTCCCGGGGACGCAGGTGTCGCCCCCGGTCGAGACGCCGATCCCGGCGGCGACCGAGACCGTCACGTCCACGTACACGATCCCCACGAGCCAGCTTCCCCGCGTCCGCTTCGCGGGCGCGGACGGGCCCGTCCAGCTACCCGTCGAGGTGCCTCCGCGCAGCGAGTACGCGATCGGCCTCTCCGGCCGCACCTCGCTGGAGGGGCGCGGGATGGTCTTCTACCGCGAGGACTTCGGACAGACCGGGTTCTGGATGCAGAACACCCACATCGACCTGGACATCGCGTTCGTCGACGACCAGGGCGAGATCCTCTTCATCACCACGATGTTCGCGGACACCCGGGACATCCACCGGCCGGACGCGCCCTACGTCGTCGCCATCGAGGCGCCCGCCGGTTGGTACGCCGCCAACGGGATCGCCGAGGGTGGGCGCGTCGAGTACCTCTTCGACCTCGAGGCGACCGTCACCGACTGACGGGTTCCCCTTGCCCGATCCCTATACTGGCGCGGCTGCCCGCGCGATCCCTGGCGCGGATGAGACGAGAGGGCCAACCATGCCGGACATGACCATCAACTTCGCCGGGAAGAGCATCGCCGGGTACCTCGCCGAGCCCGCCAGCCCGAAGGGCGGCATGATCGTCATCCAGGAGTGGTGGGGCCTGAACGATGACATCCGCGGCATTGCCGACAGCTACGCCGCCGAGGGCTACCTCGCCTTCGCGCCCGACCTCTACCACGGCACGCTGGCGACCGAGCCGGACGAGGCCCGCAAGCTCGCGATGAGCCTGGAGCGTCAGATCGCCGCCGAGGAGATCGACGCCGCCATCGCCTGGATGAAGCAGGAACGCGGCGTCGCGAAGGTCGGGTGCGTCGGCTTCTGCATGGGCGGCGGCCTCACGCTCGCCACCGCGATGCGCCCCACCTCGAACGTCGACGCGGTCCACGTCTACTACGGCGGCGGCATGCCGGAGGGCGACGCCCTCAAGGGCATCAAGGTGCCGACGATGGGCTCCTACGGCGGCGAGGACCAGGGCATCCCGAAGGAGAAGGTGGACGCACTCCGCGACGCCCTCACCGCCGCCGGGACGCCGAACGACATCAAGCTCTACGACGGCGCGAAGCACTCCTTCTTCAACGCCGGTCCCGCCCACCACGAGGCGGCCTCCGCTGACTCGTGGGAGCGCTCGAAGGCCTGGTTCGGCCAGCACGTCGCCTCCTAGCGCGTACGGGCCCGGAGAGTTCGAGGATCGCCTGTGTCTGACATGAGACTCGTCGCGAAGGCGCTGGACGACTTCGGTGACGACTGGCACTGGGTCATCCTGCACGACATCGAGCCGCGCGGTGAGCGCCGGTTCTACGCCTCCCGGGTGGACACGATCTGCGGCATCGTCCTCGACGAGGGCGGCGCCGTGGTCACCCTCCACGACACGGGTGCGCCCGACGAGCCGAGCTGCCCGCGCTGCCAGGGCTCCGGGCTCAGCCCGGCGTTGCGCGCCGACCTGGAGGCTATCCTCGAAGCGGCGGAGGCGGCGCCGGTCTAGCGCCGGAGGCACCGACGATGACTTCGTCCGACATCCGCGAGGTGGCGCGCGTCCCCTGGGAGGCGGCGGGCCTCGACCCTGCCGTGCTCCAGGCCCTCGAGGTCACCGGCGAGGCTCAGCTGCCGTCCGTGTACCGCGTCGTGGACCTTGCCACCGCCTCCATCGGCGCGGCGTCCCTTGCCGCCTCCACGCTGTGGGAGGCTCGAGGTGGCCCCACGGCCGGCGCCGACGTCGACCGCGGCCACGCCGCCGCCGCCTTCCTCAGCGAGCGCTACTACGCTCGCGCCGGCGAGGCGCCGCGCTCGCCCTGGTCGCCGCTCGCCGGCGACTACGCCACCGCGGACGGCCGCTTCGTCCGCATCCACGCGAACTTCGACCACCACCGGGACGCCGCCCTCGCCGCGCTCGGCATGCCGCCCGGGCCCGATACCCCCCGAGCGGCCGTCGAGACCGCCGTCGCCGGGTTCGACGCGGAACAACTCGTCGAGGAGATCATCGCGCGAGGCGGCGCCGCGTCGTCATGGCGCACGCCGGGCGAATGGCACGCCCACCCGCAGGGCGAAGCGATTGCCGGGCTGCCGCTCATCACGATCGCTCGCCTCGACGCCGCCCCCGCCGAGCCGCTCTCCGCGTCGGAGGCGCCCCTCGAGGGCATCCGCGTGCTCGATCTTTCCCGCGTGCTGGCCGGCCCGATCTGCGGGCGTTTCCTCGCCGCCCACGGCGCGGATGTCCTCCGCGTCTCCGCGCCGCACCTCCCGACTTTCGAGGACCTCGACCGCGACACGGGCTTCGGCAAGCGCTCTGCGTTCGTGGACCTCCGCGACGAGGAGGGCCGTGCCACGCTGCGAGACCTCGTCGCGCGAGCGGACGTGTTCGTGCAGGCGTACCGGCCGGGCAGCCTCGGCGCGCGCGGGTTCTCCGCGCACGAGCTCGCCGCCCTCCGACCGGGCATCGTCGTGGTGGAACTCTCGGCCTACGGGCACCTCGGCCCGTGGGCCGGACGCCGCGGGTTCGACTCGCTCGTGCAGATGGCGAGCGGCATCGTCGCAACCGAGACCGCCGAGGACGGCGCCGCGCCGACGCGCTCGCTGCCCGCCCAGGCGCTCGACCACGGCACGGGCTACCTTGCCGCGCTCGGCACGATCGCTGGCCTCCACCGCCGCCACGTCGAGGGCGGCTCCTGGCACGTCCAGGTCGCGCTCGCCCGCACCGGCAAGTGGCTGGAGGACCTCGGCCACGTCGAACGCGGCCAGGATGTCGTGGCTCCCGAGCCCGCGCCCTACCTGATGCAGACCGGGGACATCACCCACGTCGCGCCACCCGGGCGGATCAACGGCTACGCCCCGCGCTGGGCACGGTCAGCGCCCGAGATGGGTGAGCACGCGCCGACGTGGGACGAGCCCGGGCGCTAGGCATCCTCCGGCGTGCACACGAGGTGCACGACCGATGCCGGGCTCGCGATCCAGAATCCCGCGAACCCCTCGCGTAGCGGCTCGATCTCGTCGCAGCGCGTCACGCCCGCTGCGGTGAACCGCCGGGCAGCCGCATCGACATCGTCCGTGACCACCTCGAGCCATAGCTCGGCCTGGCTCGCCGTCGGCACGCGGTCGATCCACAGTCGGTTGGGGCCGAACTCGACCACCACGCTCGGCGCGAACTCCTCCAGGAGCGGAAACCCGAGGATGTCGCGGTAGAAGGCGACCGTGGCGTCGTACTGGTGAGGGGGAACTTTCATCGCGATGTTCCGCCCCGCTGCGAACGTCGGTTCACCCACGGCAGCCCTCCAACCCGCCGCGCGTCGCCGGCCGCGGCTAGTACCAGTCCCGCTCGATGATCTGCGAGGCATGCTGCCCCAGCGTCGTGAGGATGCGCTCGTCGTCGTCGTCGAAGGCGTGGCCATCCTTGCGGTCGGTCACGTAGAGCGCGCCGCGCACCACGCCGTCCGCCCAGAGGGCGACCCCGGCGAGGGCGTGCATCTCCGGGTGGTGCGTCGGGAAGCCGAACGCCTTGCGGTGCTCGGCGACATCGTCGAACCGCACCGGCTTGCCGTCGTAGCGGAGCGATCCGAGCGGCCCGTGCCCCTGGGGCGGGGTGCGGAGACGCAGCATCGCGTCGCGGTCCAGGCCGGAGACGAAGAAGCCCTCGGTGTGGTCGTGCTCGTCGGTGACGGAGAGGGCGGCGTAGCGCCCGTTCGTCAGCTCGCGCGCGAGGTCCACCACGATCTGCAACGACAGGTCCGGCCGCCGCCGTGACCCGAGGTGCTTCGTCCGCTCCGCGAGCGCGCGCAGCGCGCGCCGCTCCGGATCGCGGTGGATGAGGCGGTCGATCGCGCTGAACGCCATGCCGCCGAGGTTATCGCACCGCCGTCCCGCTCACGAGACGTCGGGCGGCGGTTCTGCGCGATTCTCGTGACAGCGGGCTCGAGGCGGCAGCCCCCCGCTAGTCCAGCGGCATGCCTCGGTGCGGATCCGGTGGCTTCGGCGTCTCCTCCGGTTCGCGCGCGGGGCGCGAGACCTGCAGCCACGGCGCCATCAGCTCGACGTCGTCCCGTGGCGCTTCCGGCTCGGAGCGTGGGGGCGGCTCCGGTGCCCGTGTCCGGGGCGGAGCCGGCGCCGGTGCGCCGGAGCTGTCGGACCAGCCGTCGAGGAACGCGGCATCCCGCTCGGAGACGTCCAGGGGCGTGTACGTGATCGCCTGTGGTTCCGCGCGGGGCGGCGGCGGTTCTGCCATCAGCCCGTCCGAAGGCGTGAACTCCTGCACCTCCACCCGGGGGCGCGACGGGGCTGGCGCACCGAGACCTTCGGCGTCGGTGCGGGGCGGCTCCGCGAGCTCGGCAGCGGCGCTCGAGGACGTCCAGACCGTCACAGGCGGATCCTCCTCGGCGTCGTCCGCCAGGAGGTCGACCGGCTCGTGCGCGGACTCAGAGCCCGCAACGGCCGCGGCCCGCGCCGTCTCTGGGCGGCTGTCTCGATCGGCGCGTTCCGCGCGATCCGGTCGGTCGCCCGTCTCGCCGGCCCCGGCAGGGCGAGGCGCGTTCGGCTCGTTGAAGAAGCGCAGCGTGCCCGGCGGCACCGCGACCGCGATGACCTCCTGTGCGTCGGGTGGGTTGAGGTCCCACTCCCAGCGCACTTCAACCGTGCGCTCGCCGATCCGCAGGTCGAGCAGGTACGTCGGTCCGATCGCCCGCACGCGTTCCACCGTGCCGGCCACCCCGCACCCGAGACCGGACGACTCCGGCACCCCGAGCATGACCGCCGGGTGAGAGAGCGCCCGCGCGCGGCCCTGGAGTGGGAACCCAACCGGGAACTGCACGGCCCCCGCGCCCGGCTCGATGATCCACCCCTCGCTCACCTCGCCGCGGATCAGCGTCACGTACCCCACCAGCTCGGCGGCATCGATCGAGCTCGGTCCCGCGAGGACACGGGAGACGCTGCCGGACTGGAGCAGCCGGCCGTCGTGCATCACGTGCAGGTCGTCGGCGATGCCGACGGCGTCCTGCACATCGTTCGTGCTGATGAGCACGGGAATCTCCAGCGACTGGAAGACCTCGCGGAGCCGTCCGCGGAACGCGATCCGGTCCACGTCCGGCACGAACCACGTCGGCGACTCCACGAGCAGCGCAGCCGGCTTCGGCGCGATCGCCCGCGCGAGGATCACCCGTGCCCGCTCGCCCTCCGTCAGCGTGTCCGTCGGGTCGCCCTCGGCGCCGGTCATGCCGACGAGCTCGAGCACCTCCGCGACGCGGCGACTGCGGTCGCCCTTCGGCCAGCCGGCGCGCTTCAGTCCGAACTCGATGTTCTCCCGCACGCTCCCGTTGAACAGGACTGAGTCACGCTGCACGAGACCGACGTGGCGCTTGTTCGGCGGCAGGTTGTGCACCGGCGTGTCGCCGACGCGGACTTCGCCCCCCGCGGCTGCGTCGAGGCCCGCGATCGCCCGCATGACGCCGCGGACGCCGGAACCCGGGCGCCCGAACAGCGCGGCCACCTGTCCGTCCGCGACGGTGAACGAGATCGCCTCGTCCGGCAGGCCGCGCGCGCGGAGCGCGAGCTGTTGCACGTTCAGCGCCGTCATCCGGCCTCCACGCGGGCAGCGGCCCGTCTGAGCCACTCGGCCACGCCGAACGCTACCACTGTCAGGGCTGCGAGCACCGTCCCCAGGGCGTAGACCTCGGGCGGCGTCGCCCCGGCGCCGTCCTCCCAGCCGCGGAGGATCCCCAGCACGGCCGGAGTCGCTTCCCCGGGCGTGAGCAGGTTCGTCGCCGCCACCTCGCCCGCGGAGATCGCGAACGAGACGAGGGCGGCGCTCATGAGCGTGAGTAGCGTGCGCCGCCCCATCCAGCGCCAGCGCACCTCCCGCTCGCTGCCGCCCAGGAGCACCGCATCCTCCAGCAGCATCCGCGGTGGCCGCCGGCGCATCGAGAGCAGCCGGAGGGCGAACGGGTAGGCGATCAGCGCGTGCGCCGCGACCGTCAGGACATACGTCCGTTCGAGGTCGAGCCCGGCGCCCTCCGCGAGCACGAGGCCGGCCCAGCCCACGACCGCGCCCGTGAGCGCCGCCGGGAGCACGAGCAGCGCGCGCCCGAGCGCGCCTCGGCGCCCGCCGGTTGGCCGCGCGAACGCGGCCGCCCCCAGCCACGCGAGGGTGGTCGCCAGGGCGGCGGCGAGCATGCCGAGGATGCCCGTCCAGGCCAGCAGCCGCAGGCCCTCGTCGCCGGCGACGATCGCGTCGGCGACCTCCGCGAGCGCGGACGCCTGCGCCGCCTCCGTTGCCACGGCCACCGCGGGCGCCCAGGTGATCCCGATCAGGGCGAGGAGGTAGATCGCGCCCAGCGCGACGATCGCCCGCGGCGCCCGGCCCCGGCGCCCGGTGGGGCGTGGCCAGCGCGTCCCGCCGAGCGCGAGCACGATGGCGCCGAGGACAAACTGGGCGAGGGCGACGCTCCCGGACTCGGCAGCGAGGGCGTCGCTCACCTCGGGCCGCGCGATCGTCGGAGGCTCCCCGAACGCGAGTGTCGATTCCAGCGTCGTCGCGTCGCCGCCGCCGAGGACCGTGACGGTCGCCGCGCCGGCGAAGGCGTACCAGAACGCGAGCGCCGCCGCCGCCCGGACCGCGCCCGGCAGCTGCCGGCCCGTGCCGGCGAGGAAGGCGCTCCAGGCGCCGGCGCCCAGCAGCCGCGCGTCCTCGGTGGCGTGACGGTCGCCGGACGCCCATGCGGGGGCGACGAGCCACGTCACCACCGCGCATGCGAAGACGGAGTGAGCGGCCACCACGAGCACGCGCGGGAGGATCTCACCGCCCGCGAGGAGGTCGAGGCCGAGTGCGACGACCACGCCCGGGATGGCGATCGGCGCGGCCAGCAGGAACCCGAGGAGCCCGCGCGCCGGCAGCCCGTGGCGGCTCAGCAGCCACGATGCCGGCAGTCCGGCGGCGAGTCCGATGGCCGCCGCGGCGGCGGCCTGGGCGATCGAGAAGGTCAGGCGGTCGAGGACGTCGCGGTCCGCGAGGAGGTCCTCCGCCGCATCGGGCGCGTCGAGGACGCCGAGGGTGAGGAAGGCGACGGTCGCGCCGAGGGCAGCGACCATCAGCAGGACGGCAACGACCGTCCTGGCGGTCGACCGGCTCGAGCCGAACTCAAACACGGGGTGGCCGATCCCTCATGCCCCCCTCCGCCGCTACGCGCATCCTGCCCCGTGCGGGGTGCCTGCGTCCAGTCCACGCGGACTGGACGCTAGTCGAGGTTGCGCAATCGGGGGACAAAAATCAGCGCGCCGAACGCCAGCACCACGAGCGCGGCCGAGGTCGACCCCAGCGCCATCCTCGGCCCGAACGCCTCCGCGAGCAGGCCGGTCAGGAACGCACCGATCTGCGACAGCGAGAACTGGAGCATATAGACGCTCATCACGCGGCCCCGGTACTCCTCCTGCACATACTCCTGCACGAGCACGTTCGAGAGACCCTGGCGCGCGGCCTGGCCGATGCCCATGAGCAGCATGAACCCGCCCATCATCCACACCGACGTGGAGAGCGAGAACGCGGCCAGCAGCATCAGCCCCTGGAAGCCGGACCCGATGAGGAACCACGCGCCGCGGCGCTTCGCCGTCATCGACGCGACCGCGAGGGCGGCAGCGAGCGATCCGATGCCGCTCACGCTCTGGAGCGTGCCCAGCGCGTCCGCCTCCGCGTTCAGGACGTCCTGGACGAATCCGGCGAGCAGGAACATGTACGGCATCGCCGTCAGCACCACGAGCACGTTGATCAGGAGCAGCGGACCGAGGATCGGGTCGCGCACGATGTAGGCGATCCCGCTGCCCATGTTGTTCCACGCCGCGGAGACCTCGCCGCGCACGCTCCCCGCCTTCACGATCTCACGGGGAAGCTCCGGGACGCGCCACAGGAACACGCAGGCCAGCAGGTAGAGGGACGACATCAGGAAGTAGACGGCGCTCGCCCCTGAGTAGGCGAGCACGAAGCCGCCGATGGCCGGCGCGATCAGCCGCATCGAGTTCATGCCCGCGGCGTTCAGCGCCACCGCGTTCATCATCACCGAGCCCGGGACGAGGCCCGGGATCAGCGACTGCCGCGAGGGCATCATGATCGCCATGGTGATCCCCTGGATCACGGCCGCGGCGAAGAGGTATTCGAACGTCAGCAGGTCGGTCACGAGCAGGACGCCGACGCCGGCGGTATTGAGCGCGTTGGCGACCTGTCCGATCTGGATGATGAGCTTGCGGCTCGACACCCGGTCCGCGATCGCGCCGCCGAGCATCGAGAGCACCAGGCCCGGGATCGCGTTCGCGAGCGCGATGACGCCGAGCGCCGCGTACGAGCCGGTCAGCTCGAAGGTCAGCCACGCCCGCACGACCATCTGCATGTTCTGCGAGGCCATCTGGCCCAGCATCGCCAGGAAGAAGTTGCGGTAGCCCAGGTAGCCGATCGACTGGAACGTGCGGATGCGCGTGAACCAGTTGCGCGAGGGCGGCGGGAATGCCGACTCCGGGAGTGGCTCTCCACCTCGAGGCGGACGACGCCCGCCCATCGCCGCGCCGCCCATGGCTGCGGCGGGGCGCCCGTTCGTCGTGGTCGCGGTACCTGTGGAAGCCGCCTCGGCTGCTGCCGGGGGGCGGTCTGTCAGCCCACTGCTCACGGATCGCTCCCCGAGGGCGTCTCGGCTGGTGGGGTGCCGGACGAACCCTGACGTTCGCGGTAAGGCCAGCAGACTAGCGGGAAGCGTCCCGCCTGTCACGAGGCCGCGTCTGGCACGTGGTGCCAACCATCCACGCCACGCGTCGGTTCCCCTAGCGCAGGTCTGGGTCCGGCGGCTGCAGCCCGAACAACGACCAGCCGGGCCGTTGCGGCATCGCCATCGACCCTCGCTCGACCTCGAGCCCATAGGTCGAGGTCGCCCGCAGCGCCTTGTCGATCGCCCAGCGCGAGAGGCCCTGCACGGCCTCCATCTGCGCCATCTCGTCCACCGAGTAGAACCCCGCGCCGATGATCTCGTCGTCGTCCCACTTCGGGTCGCCCTCGACGTAGTCGAGGCGGAAGACGACGTAGATGTTGGTGCTCGGCCCGCCCGCCGTCCCGCCGATCGAGTGCCGGAAGGCGATCGCGTCACGCGCCTTCGCAACCACCCCCGCCTCCTCCAGCACCTCGCGCTCCACCGCCTCCAGGATCGGCTCGTCGTGCTCGACGTAGCCGCCGGGGAGTTGCCAGGAGCCGCGGAACGGCTCCCAGCCACGCTGGACGAGGAGCGCCCTGTCGTCGCGGATCACGACCCCGGCGCACCCGATCGAGAAGTTCCCGAAGTGGATGAACCCGCAGCCGTCCGTGTCGGGGCACGCCAGCCGCTCGCGGCCGCCGTCCTCCCGCGTCGTCAGTGGCTGGGTGCAGTTCGGGCAGTAGCGCATCTCATCCCCCTCGATCGCCGTCGGCCGATCGGGGGAGTTCTACGCCCTACAGCCGCCCACTGTCGAACTCCACGATGCCGCGAGCCACGGTCAGCCGGAGGATGTCCGAGGCGCCGCCGGCCAGCCGCATCGAGCGCACCCGGCGGTACATCGCCTCCAGCGGGTGCCCGACGATCAGCGACTGCCCACCGACGAGCTGCACGGCCGTGTCGATGACGCGCGAGGCGACCTCCGTGCAGAACACCTTGGTCGCTGCGCCCTCGTTGATCGCCTCGTCGCCGGACTCCAGCAGGCGCGCGGTGCGGTAGAGCATCGACCGTGCGGCGTAGGTGTCGATACGCATGTCCGAGTAGCGCAGCCGCACACCCTCACGGTCGGCGAGCCGGCGCCCCTCGGGGCCCCCCGTGATGTGCTTCGTGGTGAAGTTCACGGTCCAGATCGCCATGCCGCAGGCCGAGGCCGCAGACGCCACCCGCTCCTCGCTGATGTTCCCCATCGCGCGCGGCATGCCCTCGCCCACCGCGCCGAGGAGGTTCGCCTGCGGGACGCGCGCCTGCTCGAACTGCAGCTCGACGTGCCCGCCGCCCTCCATGCTCCGGAAGTCGCGCGTGATCGAGACACCCGGCGTGTCGGAGTCGATGAGCAGCATCGCCGTTCCGGCGGGACCGTCGCCCTCCTCGACGTTCACCATCGTCGCGAAGAAGTCCGCCGTCGCGCCGCCGGTGACGAAGGACTTCTTCCCGGTGACCAGGAAGTCGCTCCCGTCGCGCACCGCCCACGTCGGCTTGTCCGGCGCGCCGGGGCCGCGCGACTCGGTGAAGGCGAAGGACCAGCTCTTCTCCCCCGCGAGCACCGGCTCGAGGTAGCGCGTGCGCACGTCGCCCTCGGCGCGGCGGAGCAGCTGCGGGTCGGGGCCGAAGACGTAGCGCGCCAGGGGCGTGTTCCCGGCGGCCAGCGTCTCCCGCGCCACCACCATCGCGAGCGGGCCCGCCTCGGAGCCGCCGATGTCATGCGGCTGCGTCATCCCGAAGAACCCGAGCGCCTTCGACCGTTCCCGTACCTGCGCGCGGACATCCTCGGGGGCCGAGTCGCCGTCGAGCCGCGCCCCGAGCGGCCGGATCTCCTCGATGAACGCCTCGAGGCGCGCGCGCAGGTCGACCAGGTCAGCGGGCAGTGAATCCGGCACGGTGGCTCCTTCTCGCGCCCACGCCGGCGTCCGATGCGGCGTCGCGGTCAGGTGGGCGAGCGGAGGCTACCGCTTCGGGTGTCCGTGCTCCAACTCGTACGCCGCCGCCACGTGCTGCTGGTCGTCGCGCTCGATGTCCCGTGGCCCGCCGTCGCCCGGCGGCGGGTCGTGCGGCTCGCCGTGCTCGACGTGGAACATCTCGTTCGCCATCGGCGAACCGGGGTTCGGCAGGAACGGGAGGACGCGCGTCAGGAGCCCCGCGCGGTGGAGGAACCCGCCGACCACCCAGGCCAGCGCTGCGCCGCCTACCAGCCACCTCAGCGTCTTCATCCGGGACCCCCTTCGGCCGCCCAGGCTCGTGAGGGCATCCTGTCACCGTGGGGCACGCCGCGGCACCGCCGCGCGTCCCCCGGGGGTGGGACCTTCGGCCGGGACTCCGGTCAGGCGCGCGCCGCCACCGGGCGTTCGAGGTACGCCCGCAGCGAGGCGGCCAGCGCCGCTGCCTCGTCCCGCTCGGCGCGGAGCCCCTCGATCTCCCGCTCGAGCTCGTCGATCCGTCCCGAGCGCCGGGACTCCTCTGCCACCGCCTCCGCCAGCGCCCGCGCGAACACGGCGCGCGTGCCGTCGTCGCCACTGGCGCCCTTCGACGCCGTCACGGGGGCTCCCCCGGGGGCCGGCTTCTCCGCCGTCTCGGCCTTCGCGACCGGAGCGGCGGAAGTCACCGGGCCGTCTGGAGTGGGGGTCGAGGTGGGCGCCGGCTCCGCCTTCGCGACCGGCGTCGGAGGAGACGGCAGAGTCGCGGAAGTCGCCGGGGTGACCGCCTGGGGCGCTGCGGGAGTCACCGCCTGGGTCACCGCAGGGGGGACCGCGGCCGGCGCCTCGGGCGCGGCGGACGCCACCGGTGGCGAGGAGGGTGATGAGGACGGCGCGGAGCTCGAGGCTGCCTCGCCGAGGGCGCCGAGCGCGCTCAGACGGCCTACGGCCGCCTCGCGCTCAGGCGTCGAGCTGTTCGCGGACTTGTCTGACCAGAACGCCACAGGACACTCCTCGCCTCGCGCACGCCATCGACGTGCCCCGCCACCCATCGGGCGGGGCCATCTGGTGGCGCCGTCGTGCGCTGCCGTCGTGCGCTGCCATCGTGCGGTGCCATCGTGCGGTGCCATCGTGCCCTGCCCCCGCGGCGTGCGAGGCGGGCGATTCGCGAAGAAGTGTGGAAATTGGTGGAAGCGGCGGCTTCCGGCGCGCGCCGTCCGGCGCTACGAGGGCAGTGCGTCCTCGATCTGGGCGGCCAGCGCGACGGTGTCCTGGGTGCCGTCGAGGTGGAGCACGTTCCCCTCGCGGCTCGTCACCGGCTCGAACTCGGCGAGGTGACGCCGGTACGCCTCCGGGTCGGTGACGTCGCCCTTTTCCCGCTCGCGCCACTGCACGCGTGTGAGCGCCGCCTCGTCCGAGAGCCGCAGCTCGACGACGAGCGCGGGGACGCCCAGCTCGCGCGCGAGTTCGAGCGCCGCCTGCCGGTCGGCCGCGCGGCGGTGGGTGCCGTCGAGGATCACGGGGCGTCCGTGCCGCAGGTGCTCCCGTGCCCGCCGTCGCATCTCCTGATACACCGCGACGTTCATCTCCGGCGAGTAGGCGCCGGCCTCGTACTCCTGCCACATCGCCGTTGAGAGTCCGCGCTCCGCCGCGACCGCCGCGCGCACCGCGTCGGTGGAGACGAGGGCAGCGCCGATCCGGCCCGCGAGCACCCCACCGACGCTGGTCTTGCCGGTGCCGGAGACGCCGCAGAGCACGGCCAGCACCGGGCCCCGCTGCCGCTCCGCGTACCGCGACGCCAGGCGGAAGTACGCGGCGGCGGAGTCGGCCAGCGCCTGCCGCTCCGCGGCGCTCATGCCTGCGTCATTCGCCCCGATCGACTCCACCTTGCCGCGCACGAACGCGCGGAACGCGCGGTGCAGCGGCTGGAGGACGCCCATGGTCTCGTCGCCCTTGAGCGCGATGTAGCGCCCCGCGATCGCGTCGCCCAGCTCGCGCTCGCCACGCGCCTCCAGGTCCATGGCGAGGAAGGCGACATCGTAGGAGACGTCCAGGTAGCGGAAGTGGAACCACTCCGTGAACTCGATGCAGTCGACGATCGCGATGCCGTCGTCTGCTTCCGTCGCGTCACGGAGCACGTAGATGTGCTTCGCGTGGAGGTCGCCGTGCCCCTCCACGACCTTCCCGGCCGCGAGCCGCTCGTTGAACAGCTCGGCCTGCGCCTCCAGCGAGCGGTCGATGAACGCCCGCAGCGCCAGGGCGTCCTCGGCCCGCCACGTGCCGCCAATGTTCCCCTCCGCCTCGCGGTACTCGCGCGCCCACCAGGCGCGCTCAGCCGGGGCGCCGGCGAACGCCGGGTCGTACTCCACCTGACGCGCGTCCGCGTGGAACGCCGCGAGCTTCCGCGCGAGCCGCTCCACGATGTCCTCGGGGTACGCGTCCGGCAGCAGCCGGTCCAGCGTGCGGTCCTCGGGGAGGCGCCGCATCTTCACGGCCCACTCCACCACCCGCTCGCCGTCGCGGACCGGGCCCTCGATGCGGAAGCCGCCGTCGGCGGTCTCGACGATCGGGACCACCTCGAGGTAGACGTCGGGTGCGAGCCGGCGGTTGAGGTCGACCTCCAGGTGGCAGAACGCCTCGCGGGTCTTGGGGTCGATCTGGTCGATGAAGCCGAAGTCCACCGGCTTCTTCGCCTTGTAGACCAGGTCGTCCGCGATCCAGACGTAGGAGATGTGCGTCTGCACCAACCGCACCGAGGCGGGCGTGTGCGCGTAGGCGGACGGGCTCATCAGCCCGCGCACGAACGGCGGAAGCGACTCCGACAGCGGGGGAGGTTCGTCGCCGTCCATCCAGCCGACGGTAGGCAGCGCGGGGATCGAGGGTCAAGCGGGTGCGGGTGCCACGCGGGTTCTCGGCGCCGTCTCGAGAGGGCGTTCCGGGCGGACGCTCGCGCGAGGCGGGCGCACGCGCTATCACCAGTGTGACCCCCGCGCGCCGGCGGGAGCGCACTCAGGAGTCCGTGTCGTGTCCGAGCCCTGGCAGCACTTCTACCAGTCCCAGCGCCTCAAGCTGTCCTACTGGACCTGGGGCGACGCCAGCCGCCCGCCCCTCATCCTCGTCCACGGCGGGCGCGATCACGCCCGCAACTGGGACCGCGTCGCCGAGGCGTTCCGAGACGACTACCACGTCATCGCCTGCGACCTCCGCGGTCACGGCGACTCGGAGTGGGCGCAGGGGAGCAGCTACTCGCTCGTCGAGCACATCCCGGACCTCGTCGCGCTGATCGACCTCGTGGGCGGCAGGGCGCCCGTCGTCGCACACTCCTTCGGCGGCGCAATCACGCTGCTCACCGCCGGCGTCTTCCCGGAGAAGTTCGAGAAGATCGTGGAGATGGAGGGGATGGGCGCGCGCATGGAGGACCGCCAGGACCTCACCCCGGAACGCCTCCGCGACTGGGTGATGAAGGCACGGGCGATGGAGCAGCAGACCCCGCGCGTCTACCCCTCCTTCCGCGCGGCTTCCGAGCGCATGCGGGAAGCGAACAAGGCCCTGACGGACGAGATGGCGGACCACCTCGCGCGCTGGGGATCCAACGCGATCGACAACGGCTGGGTCTGGAAGTTCGACCCGTGGGTCCGTGGCCGGAACCCGGTGGAGATCCAGGTCCCGGAGATGGAGGCGATCTGGAAGAACGTCCAGTGCCCCGTCCTCCACCTCGTCGGCGAGACCTCGCACTTCAAGCGCGACCGCTTCCACGAGCTGCCCCTCGATAGCTTCTTCAGCGACTCCCGTACCGAGGTCATCCGTGACGCCGGCCACTGGATGCACCACGATCAGCTCGACGCCACGGTCGACATGATCCGTGACTTCCTCGGCTCGCCGCCGCCACCGCGCCCCGAGGACTAGCCCTCACGGACTGGCCCTCACGGACTGGCCCTCACGGACTGGCCCCGGGGGGCGGTTGCGCCCGCTCAGGGGTTGCAGAAGCTGCACTCCCCCGGCGACGCCGACGTCATCCCGTCCTCGCGAGGGCGCTCCTCGCGCGCATCGCACCGGGTGCATCGGTAGACCAGCGCCCGCGGATGCGCCGTCGGCGTCCCGCAGGCGCGACAGGGCAGCCCGTATTCCACCGCGACGGCGCCCCAGCCCGGGCTGCAGCACGCCGGGCACGGCGTGAGCAGCCGCTTCGTCAGCTGGAGCCCCAGCCGGCGGATGACCGCACGGCGCGTCGGGTTCACGTGCGCCCGCATGTCCGTCTCCACGCGCGCGAGGTGGTCCTCCGAGGCGCACGCCGCTGCCGCCACCGCGCGGGCGAGCGTGACCTCGTCGCGGATCCCCTTCACGGGGGCGATGCGCCGTCCGGCCGCGGGCATCACGATGAGCGCATGGGACGGGAAGCGGGCGCGATCGAGGAACGACGGACGTCCGTACGGCCGCTCTGCCAGCGCACCCACGTCCGCGACCGTGACGCTCGCCATGTTCGTATCGAGGGTCACGACCGGCTCGATCACCTCGATGCCCTGATCGCGGTCGACGCAGGCGAGGAGCTCCTGGTGGACCAGGCTGAACGGCGCCGATGGGTGCGGCCCGAAGGAACCCTCGGAGGCGAAGGCCAGCGTGACGCCCGCCGCCTCACAGCCCATGCGCGCCTTGCGGAGCACCACCTCGGCCGGCGGGCCCGGGCGGGGGACCTCCCCGGTGAAGGTCCCCAGGACGTCCGTGTCCAGGCCGGGCCCGCGCCGCAGATCGACCCCGAGGCCGCAACGCAGCGGGAGCGCGAGGCTCCGCTCCTTGCCGTGCATCGTTGCGACGACCGCGGCGCGCCCCGCGAACCGCGACCGGAGGCGGCTGGGCGACATCACGGCGGTCACGAGACACCCACCGGGGCGCGGTCTTCCGCCCACGGCGCCGCCGTCATCCCGGGCCGGGTGGCGTTCACCAGGATCGCCATGTTCCCGGGCGGATGGCGGTTCTCGAACATCGCCTGGTGGCTCTCCGCCACCTCGTCGAACGTGAAGGTCTGCGAGAGGCAGGGAGAGACCCGCCCCTCGGTGACGAGCTGGTTCAGTGCCGCGCACTGCTCCGTGTTCGCGAAGTGCGAACCCTGCAGCCGCTTCTGCCGCATCCACAGGTGACGCAGATCGACGTCGGCGTTGTAGCCGCTCGTGCCGGCGCAGATGACCACCATCCCCGCCCGGTCGACGACGTACATCGAGGTCGGGATGGTCTGCTCGCCTGGGTGGTCGAACACGAGCATCGGGTTCCGGCGCTCGCCCAGCACCTCCCAGAAGCGCTCGCCGAAGGCGCGCGCCCCGCGCGACCACTCCGCCGTCGCCTCCGGGTCGTCCAGGTCCGGGAGCCGGCCCCAGTGCGAGAACTCGCGGCGGTCGATGACCCCGTGGGCGCCGATCGTCCGACAGTAGGCGGCGCGCTCCTCGCCCGAGACCACCGCGATCGGCACGCCGCCCAGCTCGCGCGTGATCTGGATCGCCATCACCCCGAGTCCACCGGCGCCGCCCCAGATCAGCACCGGGTCGCCCGGGCGCACGTCGTTTGGCGCGAAGCCGGTCAGCATCCGGTACGCCGTCGCGCCAACGAGCATGTACGCCGCCGCTTCCTCCCAGTTGAGGTGTGCCGGCTTCGGGTGGCACTGGTAGTCGCGGACCAGCGCGTACTGGGCGAACGTCCCCCAGTTGTCCTCGTACCCCCACGTGCGCGCCGAGGTGGACGTGATCGGGTCCGCTCCCGCCTGGATGTCGGCGGCCTCCGGATCCCAGACCCCGCACGAGAGGACCACCTCGTCGCCGACCGCGACGTTCGTGACGCCCTCGCCCACGGCCCAGACAATGCCCGCGCCGTCCGACCCGCCGATGTGGAAGTCCTCGGGCTCCCCGCGCCGCTGACGCGCGGCGACCACGTCGAGGGGCTTCCCGAGCGCGGCCCAGACGTTGTTGTAGTTCGTCCCGGCCGCCATCACGTAGACCAGCACCTGGCCGCGCCCTGGGTGGGGGACCGGTACTTCCTCGCGCTGGAACGCGGTGCGCGGCGTCCCGTAGCGCTCGGGCCGGATCACGCTCGCGTGCATTCGCTCCGGGATCAGGCCCAGCGCAGGGGCCTCGCCGAGTCCATAGATCGCCTGTGCCATCGTCGTCGCCGTTCTACCCGGCAGCCGGCAGGGGAAGAGGGGGGCCTACCGGCTGCCGGGCCTGGGGGGCTAGCTGGCTCGTCGCTGCTGCCAGGAGAACGTGAGCTCCCGCGTCTCGCGGGGGCGCGCGTTCGTCCCGCGGCACGTGGCCGGCTGCGTGAAGTCGCCGTCCCGCCGGAGGTCGCCGCACTGGCAGCAGCGCGGCTGACCGTGGTCCCCGTGCCAGTGGTGTCCAGAGAAGGCCATCGTCGGTTCCTTTCGTGCTCCGGTCCGTCGTGGCGGGGCCTACTGGCCCTGGCCGAGGGAGAAGCCGGGCTCCCCGTCGAACGTGCAGAGCGACTCGGTCTTGATGAAGTCGACGCCGGCGGCGGAGACGCGCCCGAGCAGCTCCACGATCTGCGCGTGGGTGACCGGGCTCCCGTCCGGCGCCTGGAACCGGCACCGCCAGTGGTCGGTGCAGAAGGTCTCGGGCAGGCCGCCGGGCCACACCTTCACGCCGCGGTTCGTGATCATCTGGAGCGCGAGCCCGTTGGGCGTCGCCGCGAGCAGCGCCTCCGCCAGCGAGTCCGCCGTGTGCTCCACGCTGTCCACGAAGACGTCGACGCCCACCATCTCCTTGACGGAGCGCGGGCCCGGCTCCCACGCCGGCACGCCGCCCTCGGTGGCGGTGTACGCCACGGGCGTCAGCTGCTGCGGCTCCTGCCCCAGCCGGGCGATGACGGCGTCCGCGAACCCGGACGTCCCTACCTGCTCCCGCGACACTCCGGGCTCGAAGATGTCGTAGGTGTGGACGCCGTCCTCGATGGTGCGGAGCCAGGCGTTGTGCGCCCGCGTCGCCACCTCCGGCTGGCCGATGTGCACCAGCATCTGCACGGCCGCGAGGAAGAGCCCGGACGGGTTCGCGAGGTCCTGGCCGGCCCGCCGCGGGGCGGAGCCGTGGATCGCCTCGAACATCGCGCAGTGCTCACCGATGTTTGCCGATCCCGCGAGGCCCACCGAGCCGGCGATCTGCGCCGCCACGTCCGAGAGCACGTCGCCGTAGAGGTTCGGCATCACGATGACGTCGAACGCCTCGGGCGTGTCCGCGAGCTTCGCCGCGCCAATGTCGACGATCCAGTGCTCGTTCTCGATGTCCGGGTACTCGGCGGCCACCTCGTCGAAGACCCGGTGGAAGAGGCCGTCCGTCAGCTTCATGATGTTGTCTTTGGTGAAGCAGGTGACCTTCTTCCGCCCGTGCAGGCGGGCGTACTCGAAGGCGTACCGGACGATCTTCTCGGTCCCCGGCCGCGTGATGAGCTTCAGGCACTGCATCACCTGGTCGGTCTGCCGGTGCTCGATGCCCGCGTACAGGTCTTCCTCGTTCTCGCGGATGATCACCACGTCCATGCCGGGGTGCTTCGTCGCCACGAACGGGTGGTAGGCGACGCATGGCCGCACGTTGGCGTAGAGGCCCAGCGTCTTGCGGACGGTGACGTTCAGGCTCTTGAAGCCACCGCCCTGCGGCGTCGTGATCGGCGCCTTCAGGAAGACGCGTGTCCGGCGCAGCGACTCCCACGCGGATGGCTCGATGCCGGCGCTCAGCCCGCGCTCGTACACCGCCTCGCCGATCTCGATGCGCTCCGGCGCGAGGCGCGCGCCGGCCGCCTCGATGATGCGGAGCGTCGCCTCCATGATCTCGGGCCCGATCCCGTCGCCGTACGCGACGGTGATCGGCGTCGCCTGGGCCGTCGTGCGCTCTTGCGTCGTGGCCGTCTGCGTCGTCATCGAGTCACCTTCCTTTCGCGACTAGAAACATACGAAACGAAAGTCAGGTAACGCAAGACGCGAGACGCTAATCCTGTCAATGTTTACCTGATTGTCAGGAATCGTGATTCTGGAGATGAGTGTCATGAATCCGCGAGCGGGAGTGGTTGCGTCGTTCCGGAATCCCGAATCCGCTATGCGGCTATACTGATTTCCATGGTCGACGAACGTGGCGCCCGCTGGACGTTCCTCACGAACTACGGGCACGTCCTGCTCTTCATCGCGAAGCACCCGGATGCGCGCCTCCGCGACGTCGCCGAGGCCGTTGGCATCACCGAGCGCGCCGCGCAGCGCATCGTGTACGACCTCGTGGAGGAGGGTTACCTCGACCGCGAGCGCGAGGGGCGGCGCAACCGCTACACCGTGCAGCTCGACCGCCCGCTCCGCCACCCGCTGGAGAGCGAACACACCATCGAGGAGCTCATGACGACCCTCGGCGCCGAGCCGCGTCACTGACCGCGTTGCGTCTCCGCCGGCCGTGCGCGACCTCGGCCTCGCCCCCGACGCCGCTGCTCCCCCTCAGCGGGAGCTAGAGGCCGCTCCTGCATCGCCGCCTCGTCGTTACACTTCGTAAGCAGCCACGAGGAGTCCCCATGCCGGAAGACCGCGAATACATCCCCAGCCCGTCCCAGTGGGTGCGCGACCAGGTCGAGCTCTACGAGCGCACCAATGGCGCGGAGGGCTACACCCTGCGCGACAGCGGCATGCCCGTCGTCATCATCACCAACGTCGGGAACAAGACCGGCGCGATCCGCAAGACGCCGGTGATGCGCGTGAAGGTCGGCGACACCTACGTCGCCATCGGCTCGAAGGGCGGCGCCCCCGAGCACCCCGTGTGGGTCCACAACCTCCGCGCCAACCCGGACGTCACCCTGCGTGACCGTGACCAGGTGACGGAGATGCGCGTCCGCGAGGTCACTGACCCGGAGGAGCGCGCCCGCCTCTGGTCCGCCGCCGCCGAGGCGTACCCGCCCTACAACGACTACCAGGCGAAGACGGATCGCACGATCCCCGTGTTCGCCCTCGAGCCGCGCTAGCTCCCGGACCCGCTCCTCACGGTTCCTCAACGCCCCGGGGCACTTTGTCCCGGGGCGCACAAGTGCGCGTCCTACACTCGAACGACAACCCAGCGCAGCCTTCGTCTGCCGCTTGAGGAAAGGCACCGAGGGCGCGACCAGAACCGAGGACCTGATGACCACCGCGACCGGACCGACCGAGGACACCCGACCCCTCTCGGCGCGCGAATGGATCGAGCTCCTCTTCGACGAGGGCTCCTTCGACGAGCAGTACACCGGCATCCCCACCCCCGACCCACTCCGCTTCGAGGACTCCCAGACCTACCCCGAGCGTCTCGAGGAGGCGCGCAAGAAGACCGGCGACAGCGAGGCCGTCGTCACCGGCTCCGCGCGCATCGGCGGCTTCCGCGTCGTCGTCGCCGTGAGCGACTTCCGCTTCATCGGCGGCTCGATGGGCTACGTCGTCGGCGAGCGCGTCGCGCACGCGATGGACCGCGCCGGCGAGGCAAAGATCCCCTTCATCGCCGTCACCTGCTCCGGCGGTGCGCGCATGCAGGAGGGCATGGTCGCCCTCATCCAGCTCGCGAAGACCACCGCCTCCGCTGCGCGCCTCCATGAGGCGGGGATCCCGATGATCTCCGTGCTCGCGAACCCCACGACGGGCGGCGTGTTCGCCTCCTACGGCACGCAGGCGGACGTGCTCATCGCGGAGGCAGGCGCCCTCATCGGCTTCGCCGGGCCGCGCGTCCGCGCCGTTCACGACGACGGCGACGAGCGCGAGACGCTCTACGCCGAGGACCTCCACGCCTACGGCCAGGTCGACCTCGTCGCGCCGCGGCCGCAGCTGCGCGATCAGCTCCTCACCGTCGTCTCGCTCGTCCAGCGCACGCCCGGGCCGGACCCGGACCGCCTCCCGCCGCCCGTCGAGGTGCGCGGGCAGGACCGCGGCTGGGCCGTCGTCGAGCGCGCCCGCCACCCCGAGCGCCCGCGCGCGCTCCACTACATCCGCGCGCTCGCCTCGGACTTCGTGCCGCTGCGCGGCGACCGCTCTGGCGAGGACGACCCGGCGCTCGTCGGCGGCCTCGCCCGCATCGGCGACACCAACGTCGTCGTCATCGGCCAGGAGCGCGGCGACCTCGACCTCAAGGGCCGCCGCCACGACGGGCGTGTCGCGCCCGCCGGCTACCGCAAGGCGCGGCGGCTGATGCAGCTCGCGGACCGACTCCGCCTGCCGCTCATCACCTTCGTCGACACCCCCGGCGCGCACGACGGCATCGCCGACGAGCGTGGCGGCCTCGCCGCCACGATCTCGGACTGCCTCACGACCATGGCCTCGCTCACCACGCCGTCCGTCGCGGTCGTCATCGGCGAGGGCGGCTCGGGCGGTGCACTGGCGCTCACGTGGGCGGACCGCATCCTCATGCAGCAGAACGCGATGTACGCGATCACCTCGCCCGAGGGCGCCGCGGCGATCCTCTTCCGCGACCGCGAGCGCGCGCCCGAGGTGGCGGAGGCGCTCGGCGTCGCCGCCGGCGACCTGCTCGGCCTGGGCATCATCGACGCGGTGATTCCGGAGCCGGCCGGCGGTGCCCACCTCGACCCGGAGGGCGCGGTGCGTCTGCTCCGCCCGGAGCTGCGCCGGGCGCTCGCGAACGCCATGCGCGGCCGCGGCTCCCAGCGCCGCGACCGCCGCGAGCGCCGGCTCCGCGAGATCGGCCTGCCGCACGAGGAAGGCGCCGCGTTCCTCCGGAACATCGGCGACGTCCTCGGCGATCTCGGCGGCGCGATCGGCTCACGCCTGCGCCGCCGTGGATCGCACGCGGAGCCGGAGGCCGGCGGGAACGGGGCGAGCGAGCCGCGCGAGTCGGAGGCTGCGACCAGCCGCGGGTAACCGCGGCCGGTCCGCCCTCGCATCAGGGCTGCGCGGCCGCGAGGTCCGCGCGCGCCTAGCGGCGGCCGGGTGGGAACGTGACGGCGTAGGCCGGGGCGACGTAGAGCCACACCTCGGCGGCCCGCCCGCCGCGGTCGGCCCGTGCGATCAGCGCGCCCGTCGAGGGGAGCACTCGCCCCGTCGGAGCCAGCATCCCGATGGGGCCGGTGTGCACGCCGCTCATCCGGAACGGCGCGATCACGAACGGCCCGTCGAACATCACGTCCTCGATCTCGATCGCCAGGTCGTGCAGGCCGGTCCCGATGCGCTCGAACAGCTCATCGAGGCCGTCTCCGCCCGTGGCGTCGCCGTTGCCAAGGTGCACCACGCCCTCCGGCGCCAGCGATTCAGTGATCGACGAGACGAAGTCGTGGCCGGACTCGGCGCCGCGCACCCACGACTCGTACAGCGCGCGCGCCTCGCGCTCGCCCGCCCCGTCCGCCTGGGGCGGCGCGAGGCGCACGCCACGCGGCGGGAACGCGAAGCCGAAGCCCGGGTTCAGGTAGGCCCACAGCTCGGAGACCTTGAGGTCGGACGTGATGCGACAGATGAAGGCGCCCATCACGTCGAACGAACCGCCGCGGGGGACGAACGGTGTCCGGGCCGTGGCCGATCCGATCATCCGGACACGAACCACCACGCGGTCGTCCGGGAACAGGCCGTCCTCGAACTCGATCTCGAGGTCCGGGAACACGAGGCCCGCCGAAGCACTGTGCTTCGTCGCGACCTCGGGCGGCACGATGTCGCCGTTCTGGATGTGGACACGGGCGTTCGGGGCGAGCACGCGGTACATCGCCTCGACGAGATCGACCGAGCCCTCGGCCAGGCCGATGAACGCGCGGATGAACTCCTGGCCACGCGTCCGCAGCGCGGCTCGGTGCTCCTCGTTCATCGTCGCCTTCCCGCCGATCCGCCCGACCGGTGCATCGAAGCTACCGGAGTGCATCGCTTGCCGCGACGGGGAAACGCTGATTTCGATGTCAGCAATGTCAGGATGTGCCTGGCACGCCTGCACCGATTTCGCTAATCGGCGGGGGAAGATGATGCGCAGAAAAAGGAACCGCCGGTCACCCGGCGGTTCCCCTGCATGAAGGTGACGGTGGGCTAGCCGACGATTCGCTTCAGGATGTCCAGGCGCTTCTTCGGGTCGCGCTCGGCCACGCTGACCGAGTGCAGCGTGAAGCCGGCCTCGACGCCCTGGTCGATCGCCTCGGCGCACTCTTCCGGGGAGCCGGACATGTTCAGCTCCTCCACCAGGTCGCGCGGCAGCGCCGCGGCGCCCGCGGCCGAGCCGCCATCCGCCCAGGCCCGGCGCACCGCGTTCGCCTCGTCCGCGAAGCCCATGCGCGTGAAGTGCTCGTAGTAGAAGTCGCCCATGCGCGCGATGTAGAACGCGGCGTTGCTCGCCACCCCCTGCAGCACGCGGTCGCGGTCCTCCGAGACCGTCACCGAGGTGGCGTTGCGGACGTCGACGTCCTCCGGGTCGCGCCCGGCCGCCTTCACCGCCGCGTAGAACGCGTCCAGCTGCGTCTTCCACTGCGACTTCGGGAAGAAGATCGGGATCCAGCCGTCCGCGATCTCCGCCGTCTGCTGCACCGACTTCGGCGTCACCGAGGCGATGTGGATCGGGATGTGCGGGCGCGTCGGCTTGAAGCGCAGCGTGAACCCGCGCTGCAGTTTGAAGACGTCGCCGTCATAGTTCAGCGGCTCTTCCCGCATCAGCATGTTGATGATGTCCACGTATTCCCGCATCCGCGTGAGCGGCTTCTTGAACGGGATGCCGTGGAAGTGCTCGATGACGTTCGGACCGGACGTCCCGAGGCCAATCACCATCCGCCCGCCGGAGAACTCGTCCAGCGTCGCGAAGTGCTGGGCGATCGCCGCCGGGGTGCGGGAGAAGATGTTGATGATGCTCGTCCCGAGGTGGACGTTGGACGTCTCCCTCGCCAGCACCGTGAGGATGGACAGCGCGTCGCGCCCCCACGCCTCGGCCACCGTGATCTCGTGGACGCCCGCCTCATCGGCGATCTTCGCCTGCTGGATGATGTCATCCAGGTCGAACTCGCCCTGCCAGTTGATCCCCATCGTGATCTTGCGCACGCATCTGTGCCTTCCCTGGGGACACCATGTCGTGCCCCGATGACGCGACGCCATGGCGCGCCGCGCGCGGAGTATAGGCGCAGACATGGAGGGCGCCCGTCAGGGGAGCGGCGTCACGATCGAGTGAGGCGAGGCTAGTCCGGCGCGCCGACCCGTTCGTCGTCGTCCGCGTCCGTGACCGCGACCGCCTCGACGGTATCCTCGACCGCTGGCTCGTGCGCCTCGACGTCTGCCGATGCCTCCGGTGTCTCGGAAGCTTCGGTCGCCGCGGCTGGCGCCGACGAGGCCGGAGCCTGAGCGGTGGTGGGACCGTAGAGGTGAAGCTCCTCGCGGCGGATGCCGGCGGGCACGCCCTGCTGGATGGCGTCGAACTGGTCGACGTCCCATTCGCAGACGAACGTGATCGCCTTGCCGTCGCGTCCCGCGCGGCCGGTGCGGCCGATGCGGTGGACGTACTCCTCGAGGTTCTGGGGCACGTCGTAGTTCACGACGTGGGTGATCTCCGGGATGTCCAGCCCGCGCGCCGCGACGTTCGTCGCGATCACCGCGTCCAGCTTGCCGGAGCGCAGCTCCTGCACCACGCGGTCGCGCTGGCGCTGGTCCAGGTCGCCGTGCAGCGCACGGACACTCACGCCGTCGCGTTCCAGCTCGCGGGCGAGGTGGTCCACGCTCCGCTTCATGTTGCAGAAGATGAGCGAGCGCCCCTTGAGCTCGCGCTCGATCAGCTCCCGCATCGCCTTCACCTTGTCGCGCTGGGCGACCTCGAAGTAGATCTGCTCGATCGTGTCGACCGTCGTCGCCTCGGCGTCCACGCGCACCGTCTCCGGGTCCGTCATGAACTGCCAGATCAGGCGGCGGATCGAGGTGGGCATCGTCGCGCTGAAGAGCGCCGTCTGCCGACGCTGCGGCGTCCGGCTCAGGATGCGGCGGATGTCCGGCAGGAACCCGATGTCCAGCATCTGGTCGGCCTCGTCGAGGACCGCGTAGCGCACGTGTCGCAGCGACAGCGTCTGCCGCCGCAGGTGGTCCAGGATGCGCCCCGGCGTGCCGACAGCGATCTGCGGACGGTCGTCCAGCGCGCGGAAGTCCGCCTTCAGCGACCGGCCTCCGAGCAGTCCGACGGCCTGCAGCCCCCACGGCGCCGCGACCTCGGTCAAGACGTCCAGCACCTGCTGCGCCAGCTCGCGCGTCGGCACCAGCACGATGCCCTGCACCTCGGGGAGCTCCGGATCGAGCTTCTCCACCATCGGCAGGCTGAACGCGATCGTCTTGCCGGATCCGGTCTGGGCGATGCCCACCACGTCCAGGCCGTTGAGCAGCGCCGGGATCGCCTCCACCTGGATCGGCGTCGGCTGGCCGAAGCCGAAGCGCGCCAGCTGCTCCAGGTTCGTGCGGTGGAGGTTCAGCGCGGCGAAGGCCGCCGGGATCTCCTCGTCGGAGACGGGCGCCAGCTCTCGGCGCACGCGCGAGGTCGTGCGTCGCTCGCGACGCGGGGCGCGCTCGTGCTCCCCCTCGTCGCTCTCGTCGTCGGCCTCGTCCTCGTCGTACGTGCCCGGCTCGTCTGCCTCGAATTCCCCACCGTCGAGGTCGTCGTCGTCCGTATCGAGATCGTCGTCGGCGCGAGGGGTGAACTCATCGCCCTCATCGCCGCCGACCGGCGTCCCGGTCTCATCGATGATCACGCCCTCGGTTGGGCGGCGGCGGCCACGGCCCCCGCGGCGGCCACGACGGCGTCGAGGGCGCTCCTCGGGGTCGGCGGTCTCGCCGTCGTCGCGCTCGTCGCCGCCGGTGCGGGTCGGTTCCGCCTTCGGCGGCACCACCAGCTCGCGCGCGGCACGCGCCACGTTGCGGTCGGCGGCTTCCTCGCCCGGGTCGGCGGTGTTCGTCTCGACGTCGTCGTGCTCCGGCTCGTTGCCGTGGCGGACGTCCCGCTTCACCCACGTCCCGATCGAGCGCGCGCCACCGACGAGGGTGCGGGCGGTGTCATGGAAGCCGACCGGCTTGCGGCGGCGGGTCGGGAGGATAGAGCTGTCGCCGCCCTCGACGCCGGGGCGGAAGGCCACGTCCTCGGGGAGGGGGGCGTCCAGGTCCGCGCGGCGGGCGCCGCGCCGGCGACGGTTCGCCTGCCGCGAGCGCTGGTCCGCCTCGTCGGAGTCGACGCGGCGGCCCCAGTTGTAGCTCTCGCGCGTCGCGCGGCCGTCGGACTTCTCGGAGGAGCGGTTGGAGGAACCACCGTTGCGGGAGCGGGAGCCGCTCCGCGCGTCACCGCCGCGCGAGGTGGTCTTGCGGTCGCCCGGTTTGCGGTCGGCGGGGTTGCGGTCGGCGGTGGCCGACGCGCCATTGGAGGTATTCGTTCGGGTGCGTCCATTCGAGGATGGGGTCTCGGAGCGAGACGGGGCCGCCTCCCTGGCGCCCTCCGCCGAAGGCCCATCCTCGCCCCGATTGCGGCCACGGCCACCACGCCGTCCACGGCGTCGCTTCGCGGGTTCGTCGGTGATGATGGGGCCTCCGCCGGTGGCGGGGCTGGCGGCGTTGCGCCGGTTCCGAGAGGCGGCGGAGGCGGGCTCGTCGGAAGGGGAGGCAGGCGACGGGTTCTTCTGGTCGCCCTTGAGCAGGCGGAGGATGCCACGTAGAGGCGTCAACGGGCGCCCCCCGTGGTACTGCGACGTGTCATGCAAGCGTCCTGGTGAGGGTCGTGTCCGCGCCAGTCAAGTCGCGGCGGTTGAGGTTCATTGCGTTCATTCTAACGCGACGTAACTCACAACGCGAATGAGGGGGCGAATCAGGGGGCGAGTGAGGGACGGGTGAGGGACGGGTGAGGAGGCGTCCACCGCCCTCCGGCCGCTCTGGAGGGTGCGGCGTGCTACCGGAAGACCACCGTGCGGTTCTCGTGGACGAACACCCGGTCCTCCAGGTGCCACTGCACGGCCCGCGCCAGCACCGAGCGCTCCACCTCGCGCCCCACCCGCACAAGGTCGTCTCGGGAGTCGCGGTGCGACACCCGCTCCACGTCCTGCTCGATGATCGGCCCCTCGTCCAGGTCCTCGGTCGCATAGTGCGCCGTGGCCCCGATGATCTTCACGCCGCGGTCGAAGGCGCGCCCATACGGGTCCGCCCCGGCGAACGCCGGCAGGAACGAGTGGTGGATGTTGATGATCCGGTTCGGGTACTCGCCGATGAAGTCGCCGCTGAGGATCTGCATGTAGCGCGCGAGGACCACCACGTCGATCTCGTGCTCGCGCAGCAGCGCGCGGATCTCCGCCTCCTGCTCGGCGCGCTTCCCCTGCTGGACCGGGAGGTAGTGGTACGGGATGCCGAACGTCGCGACGTCGTCCCTGAGCACGTCGTGGTTCGAGATCACGAGGGGGATGTCCACGTCCAGCTCGCCGCGCCGCCACCGCCACAGGAGGTCGAGCAGGCAGTGGTCGAACCTCGAGGCGAGGAGGGCGGCGCGCTTGCGGCGGTCGCCGGAGAGCCGCCAGTCCATCTCGAACCGCCCGGCAATCTCCGCGCCGAACCGCGCTTCGAGCTCGTCCTTCGAGCAGTCGAGCCCCTCGGTCTGGAACTCCACCCGCAGAAAGAAGCGCCCCGAGCCGTCCGCCGTCGAGAACTGGTCAGCCTGCATGATGTTCGCGCCGTGCGTGAACAGGAACTGCGACACCGCCGCGACGATGCCGGGGCGGTCGGGGCACTGCACGAGCAGGCGCAGGACGCTGGAGGGCGCGTTCACCATCGGGCGAATCGTACGAGGGTGCGAGGCTATGCGCCGCGCGCGGCGGGTTCAGCCGCTAGGCGTACGAGAGGTTCCGGTCGATCAGCGCGCGGGCGATGATCGTGCGCTGAATCTCGCTCGTCCCCTCCACGATCATCAGCTGCCGCGCGTCGCGGTAGTGCCGCTCCAGGGGGTGGTCCTCCATGTACCCCTGGCCGCCGAGGATCTGCAGCGCCTCCGAGGCCACTCGGTTCGCCATCTCCGTCGCGAACGCCTTGGCCACCGACAGCATGTGGCCGTCGTTCGGGCCGTACTTCCCCTGCTCCACCAGCCAGCAGCCCTGGTAGACCAGCAGCCGGGCCGCCTCGATCTCGATCGCCATGTTCGCGAGCTTGAACTGGATCGCCTGGAGGTCCGTCAGCGGCCCGCCGAAGGCGCGCCGTTCCCGCGCGTAGTTGAGCGCGTACTCGGTCGCCCCTTCCGCCAGTCCCACGCCGCGCGCCCCGACGCATGGCCGGAGCGAGTTCAGGGTCGCGAGCGGGCCCCGCATCCCGAGCGGCTCGCCGCCCACCATCGCGTCGTGCGGCACCCGCACCCGGTCGAACGAGAGGACGCCCGTCGGCAGGCCGCGGACCCCCATCTTCCGGTCCACCGAGGTCACTTCGAAGCCTGGCGCCGTCGTGTCCACGACGAACGCCGCGATCGAGCGGGGGTTCGCCGGATCGGTCTTGGCGAAGACGATCACCTGGTCCGCCACCGGCCCGCCGGAGATGTACTGCTTCTGCGCCGTGATCACCCACTCGTCGCCGTCGCGCTCCGCCCGCGCCTGCATCGCCGCCACGTCCGAGCCGGCGTCCGGTTCCGTGAGGCAGAACGCGGCCTTCCGCTCCCCGCGCGCCACCGGGCCCACGAAGCGCTCCACCTGGTCGGGCGTGCCGAAGAACTTGATCGTGTGCGTCGCCAGCGCGCCCAGCATGACCATCAAGCCCGCCGAGCAGTCGTACTTCGCGACCTCCTCGATCGCGAGGCCCATCGCCAGCGTCCCGGCGTCCGCGCCGCCCACCTCGCGCGGGAGCGTGATGCCGAGGAGATCGGCCTGCTTCAGCGCCTGGAAGTAGTCCTCCGGGTACTGCGCGGTGCGGTCCACCTCGGCGGCGCGGGGCGCGATCACCTCGCGCGCGACGCGGCGCGCCGAGTCGCGGATCAGGGTGTGTTCCTCGGAGAGGGCGAACTGCATGGGGCCTCCAGCGGGCACTCGTTCGGGGCGTCCCCACTTCAAAGAAGAGGAAACCAACCACCGTGGGGTGTGGCTCGGCCCAGACTAGTCGAGGACGCACCTCGCCGCCGCCGGCCGGACGAGGCCGCGCTCGGAGCGTCGCTGGCGGACGAACCTCCCTGAACCTCCGCTCACCAAATATGCGTTGACTCGCCCTTTTTCGCGCACTACCGTTGGTAATCTGCCCTTTCGGGGGGTAGACTGACGATTGCGTGGGGCGCTGTCAGAACAACGGTAACGAGGCGTAACGAGTCCCGACGGCAGAGAGCCGGTTCGGGACTTCGGTGTGTCCACCGCCTCCAGGGTCGAAACCCCAATCGACGCTGCACCATCTGACTGGCCGTGGGGGAATACCCCGGAGCGAACCTCACGCACAGGACGCGAAACGGAGCACCTCCGAGCGCATCCCACCTCCCACGCGGGGCATGCGCCGGAATAGGGCAAGGGGAGCACCTGTTTGGCTACTAACCGCCGTCTCGTAGTCGCAAACCGCCGGGTCCCATCGGGCCGCAAGAAGTTCGGCACCCAGGCTCCAGAGATGGACATGCCGAACCTCATCGACATGCCGCGCCGCTCGTACGAGCGCTTCCTCCACGAGGGTCTGCGCGAGCTGTTCGACGAGGTCTCGCCGATCGAGGATTTCACCGGCGGCCGCATGGAGCTCAGCTTCGGGGAGTACCGGTTCGAAGAGCCGAAGTACACCGAGGCCGAGTGCCGGGACCGTGAACGCACCTACGCCGCGCCCCTGCGCGTCCGCGTCGAGCTCCTCGTGAAGGAGTCCGGCGAGGTCAAGGAGCAGGAGATCTTCATGGGCGACGTGCCCATGATGACCAAGCACGGCACCTTCATCATCAACGGCGCCGAGCGCGTCGTGGTGTCTCAGCTCGTCCGCTCGCCGGGCGCCTACTTCACCGCCGAGATCGACCCGGCCACGGGTCGCAAGCTCACCGGCGCGAAGCTCATCCCGAACCGCGGCGCCTGGCTCGAGTTCGAGACCTCCGCCCGCGACGTGGTCTCCGTGAAGGTGGACCGCAAGCGCCGTATCCCGGTGACCGTCCTCCTCCGCGCCATCGACACCGAGGACGGCCTCTCCGACGAGGAGCTCGGCACCGACGAGCGCATCGTCCGTCTGCTCCAGGAAGTGGATGACAACGAAGAGCACCACTACCTGGACTCGACCCTCGCGAAGGACACCACCACCAACAAGGCGGAGGCCCTCGAGGAGTTCTACCGCCGCCTGCGCCCCGGTGACCCGCCCACCCGCGAGAACGCCCTCGCCCTCGTCGAGACGCTGTTCTTCGAGGACCGCCGGTACGACCTCGGCGTCGTCGGCCGCTACAAGCTGAACAAGCGCCTGACGCTCATCGACGCCCCGGAGCAGCGCACGCTGCGTCGCGAGGACATCGTGGCGATCATTCGCCGCATCCTGGACATCAACAACGGCCGCGGCACCGCGGACGACATCGACCACCTCGGCAACCGCCGCGTGCGCTCCGTCGGCGAGCTGATGCAGAACCAGTTCCGCGTCGGCCTCCTCCGCATGGAGCGCGTCGTGCGCGAGCGCATGACCATCACCGACCCGGACGAGGCCACCCCGTCCGCCCTCATCAACATCCGCCCCGTCGTGGCGGCGATGAAGGAGTTCTTCGGCGGCTCACAGCTGTCGCAGTTCATGGACCAGGTGAACCCGCTCTCCGAGATCGCGCACAAGCGCAAGCTCAGCGCCCTCGGCCCCGGCGGCCTCTCGCGTGACCGCGCCGGGTTCGATGTCCGCGACGTCCACCACAGCCACTACGGCCGCATCTGCCCGATCGAGACCCCCGAGGGTCCGAACATCGGCCTGATCGGCTCGCTGGCCACCTTCGGCGTCGTGAACGACTTCGGCTTCATCGAGACGCCGTACCGCGTGGTCCAGCACGAGATCCCGAAGGGCAACAACCGCCAGCTCCAGAACCGCATCCCCACGGAGGACGTCAAGTCCGCCTCGGGCAAGGTCCTGGCGAAGGCCGGCGAGCTCATCGACGAGGACACGGCGCGCGCCCTCGCGGACGCGAGCGAGGACCACATCCCGGTGATGCCCTTCATCACCGAGGAGGTCGTCCTGCTCGATGCCCACGAGGAAGAGAAGTACCGCATCGCCCAGGCCAACTCCAAGGCCGACGAGTTCGGCAACCTCTACGAGAACCGCATCGAGGTCCGGCACGGCGAGAAGTACTTCGTCTCCAACCCGATCGACGTCGACTACATCGACATCTCGCCGCGCCAGATCGTCTCGGTCGCCGCGGCGATGATCCCGTTCCTGGAGCACGACGACGCCAACCGCGCCCTCATGGGCGCCAACATGCAGCGCCAGGCTGTGCCGCTCCTGCGCCCGGAGGCCCCGCTGGTCTCCACCGGCATCGAGACGGCCGCGGCCCAGGACTCCGGCCAGGTGATCAAGGCGGAGGAGGATGGCGAGGTCATCTCGGCCACGTCCGAGTTCCTCAAGCTGAAGTACGCCTCCGGCCGCGAGGAGACCTACCCGCTGCTGAAGTTCGTCCGCTCCAACCAGGGGACGTGCATCAACCAGCGCCCGGTCGTCTCCAAGGGCGACCGCGTCCGCAAGGGCCAGCCGCTCGTCGACTCCTCGTCGACGGACGCGGGTGAGCTCGCCCTCGGGCAGTCCATGCTCGTGGCGTTCATGTCCTGGGAGGGTCTGAACTTCGAGGACGCGATCATCCTCAGCGAAACCGTGGTCCGCGACGACAAGTTCACCTCGATCCACATCGAGAAGTACGAGGTCGAAGCGCGCGACACCAAGCTGGGCCCCGAGGAGATCACCCGCGACATCCCGAACGTGGGTGACGAGGCCCTCCGCGACCTGGACGACGAGGGCATCATCCGCGTCGGCGCCGAGGTCCGCGAGGGCGACATCCTCGTCGGCAAGATCACCCCGAAGGGTGAGACCGAGCTGACCCCGGAGGAGAAGCTCCTCCGCGCCATCTTTGGCGAGAAGGCCCGCGAGGTGAAGGACACCAGCCTCCGCGTCCCGCACGGCGAGCGCGGCAAGGTGATCGACGTCAAGGTGTTCCGCCGCGAGAACGACGACGAGCTGCCCGCGGACGTCAACATGATGGTCCGCGTCTCGATCGCCCAGAAGCGCAAGATCACCGAGGGCGACAAGATGGCCGGTCGCCACGGCAACAAGGGCGTCGTGTCCAAGATCATGGCGGTCGAGGACATGCCGTACCTCGAGGACGGTCGCCACGTGGAGACCATCCTCAACCCGATCGGCGTCCCGTCCCGCATGAACGTCGGCCAGGTGCTGGAGACCCACCTCGGGTGGGCCGCCTCCACCCTCGGCTGGCGCGCCGTCACCCCCGTCTTCGACGGGGCGACCGACGACGACATCACGGACGCGCTCTGCCTCGCCTGGCTCGCCATCCAGTCGAACGCCGTCGAGACCGCGGGCGCGCTCTCGTCCACGGACGGCGCGTACGGCCAGCGCGTGGACGCGCAGGCGCTGGAGGCCTACCTAGCGGAGCTCGGGTACGACCCGGCGGAGACGCTGCGCAACGGCGTCCCCGGCACGGTTACCCGCGCGGCCCTCGAGATCTGGCTCGAAGGCCTCGGCGAGAAGAACGTCCGCCGGCTCACGGAGGAGCACCTGCAGGACCGCGTCCGCGAGGTCGCGGACCGCACCAACTCCGCTCCGCCCGTGTGGGGCAAGCAGGTCCTCTACGACGGCCGCACCGGCGAGCGGATCGACCAGCCGGTCACGGTTGGCTACATGTACATGCTCAAGCTCATCCACCTCGTGGATGACAAGATCCACGCCCGCTCCACGGGCCCGTACTCCCTCATCACCCAGCAGCCGCTGGGCGGTAAGGCGCAGTTCGGTGGCCAGCGCTTCGGCGAGATGGAGGTGTGGGCGCTCGAGGCCTACGGCGCCGCTCACGTGCTGCAGGAAATGCTGACCGTGAAGTCGGACGACATCGTCGGCCGCGTGAAGACCTACGAGGCGATCGTCAAGGGCGAGAACACCATGGAGCCGGGCGTGCCCGAGTCCTTCAAGGTCCTCGTCAAGGAGCTCCAGTCGCTCGGCCTGAGCGTGGAGATCCTCAACGACGCCGAGGAGGACGTCGGGTTCGGTGACGACGGCGCCGAGGCGATGCCTCGTCTCGGCATCAACCTGTCCGGCCGAGAGACCCGGGAGGACTAAATGCTCGAGGTCAACGACTTCAACGCGATCCGGCTCTCGCTGGCGTCGCCGTCCCAGATCCGTTCCTGGTCGTACGGCGAGGTCACCAAGCCGGAGACCATCAACTACCGCACCCTGAAGCCGGAGAAGGACGGGCTCTTCTGCGAGCGCATCTTCGGCCCCGTGCGCGACTTCGAATGCCACTGCGGCAAGTACAAGCGCGTCCGGTACAAGGGCATCATCTGTGACAAGTGCGGTGTCGAGGTGGCCCGCTCCAAGGTGCGCCGCGAGCGCATGGGGCACGTCTCCCTCGCCGCGCCCGTCACCCACATCTGGTTCGCGAAGGGCGTCCCCAGCCGGCTCGGCCTGCTGCTGGACATCGCGCCGCGCACGCTGGAGCGCGTCGTCTACTTCGCCCAGTACGTGGTGACGGAGGTCAACGAGGAGGCCCGCAAGCACGCCCTCGAGCTCCTCTACGAGGAGATCGACGAGGTCGCCTCGCAGCGCGAGGGTGACCTGGGCAAGGGCATCCTCGTCCGCGAGCAGGTGCTGGAGCACGAACTCACGGAGATCCAGGACCGCAAGGCGGAGCAGCTCAAGGAAGCCGACGAGCAGTACAACGCTGACGTCGACGCCCTCATGACCGAGGGCCGCGAGATGGAGCAGGACCTCCAGTCGCGCCTCGGCGAGAAGCTCAAGGCGAAGCTCGTCTTCCGTGACGAGACCCTCGCCCAGCGCGGCGACGAGATCGCCCAGGAGACCCTCGCCTCCCTCAAGGAGGCCGTCTCCGCCTCGATGACCGTGCTGGACCAGGGCGTCGCCGACAAGAAGGCGGACGTCCAGCTCATGGCGGAGGCCGCCTCCCAGCAGAAGCGGGACGCCGCCCACAAGGAACTCCAGCCGATGCGGGACCAGGCGGCCGCGATCCGCGACGCCGTCCAGAAGGAGTACCAGCCGCTCGTGAAGTGGCTGGACAAGCTCCGCGACCCCATCGAGGCGGACAACCTGGCCGTCCTCACCGAGGCCGAGTTCCGCGAGTACGAGGAGCGCTTCGGCCTGGTCTTCAAGGCCGGCATGGGCGCCGAGGCCGTCCTCTCCATCCTGGAGCGGCTGGACCTCAACGCCCTCTCGGAGCGCCTGCACCTCGAGATGCAGGAGACCAGCGGCCAGCGCCGGAAGAAGGCCACCAAGCGCCTGCGCGTGGTGGAGTCCCTCCGCAAGTCCGGCAACCGCCCCGACTGGATGATCATCACGGAGCTCCCGGTGCTGCCGCCGGACCTCCGCCCGATGGTCCAGCTCGAGGGTGGCCGCTTCGCCACCTCCGACCTGAACGACCTCTACCGCCGCGTCATCAACCGGAACAACCGCCTGAAGCGGCTCCTGAACCTGGGCGCGCCGGAGATCATCATCCGCAACGAGAAGCGGATGCTGCAGGAGGCCGTCGACTCGCTGATCGACAATGGCCGCCGCGGCCGCGCGGTCGCCGGCTCCGGCAACCACAAGCTGAAGTCGCTCTCTGACCTGCTGAAGGGCAAGCAGGGGCGCTTCCGCCAGAACCTGCTGGGCAAGCGCGTCGACTACTCCGGCCGCTCGGTCATCATCGTGGGCCCCACGCTCCGGCTGCACCAGTGCGGTCTGCCGAAGAAGATGGCGCTCGAGCTGTTCAAGCCGTTCGTCATGCACGCGCTCGTGAAGCAGGGCCTCGCCCACAACATCAAGAGCGCGAAGCGCATCGTCGAGCGCGCCCAGCCCGAGGTGTGGGACGTCCTCGAAGAGGTCATCAAGGACCGCCCGGTCCTCCTGAACCGAGCGCCCACGCTGCACCGCCTCGGCATCCAGGCGTTCGAGCCCACCCTCGTCGAGGGCTCGGCCATCCAGCTGCACCCGCTCGTCTGTTTCGCGTTCAACGCGGACTTCGACGGCGACCAGATGGCCGTCCACGTGCCGCTCTCCTACGAGGCGGTCGCGGAGGCGCGCCAGGTCATGCTCTCCAGCAAGAACCTGCTCTCGCCGTCCAACGGCGAGCCGGTGGTGGCGCCCACGCTGGACATGGTCCTGGGCTGCTACTACATGACCTTCGACCGCGGGGTCGAGGTGGAGCACCCGCGCATGTACGGCTCCACCATCTCGGTGGTGCGCGACTACAGCACGGGCCTCGTCGGCATCCACGACCGGGTCCGCCTGCGCCTGCCGGACGGCGAGCGGGTGGACACCACCGTGGGCCGGGTGCTGTTCAACGAGATCGTCCCGGACGCCCTGGGCTTCATCAACGAGACGATGGACAAGAAGCGGCTGCGCGAGCTCGTCTCCCGCACGCACGAGGAACTCGGCAACGAGGACACCGTGCGCCTGGTGGACTCCATCAAGGACATCGGGTTCCGCTACGCCACCCAGTCCGGCATCACCATCGCCGCGTCCGACATCATCACCCCGCCCGACAAGGCGGACCTGCTCGCCAGCGCCGAGGCGCGCATCGATGAGATGGAAGAGCAGTTCGAGATGGGCCTCCTCACCGAGGACGAGCGCTATCAGCAGGCGCTCGCGATCTGGCAGGAGACCACGGACAAGGTCCAGATGGCGCTGAACACCGCGCTCCCGCGGCGCGGCGCGCTGGCGATGATGTCCCACTCCGGGGCGAAGGGAAACATCACGCAGATCCGCCAGATGGGCGGGATGCGTGGCCTCATGTCCGACCCCTCCGGCCGGATCATCGAGCTCCCGATCCGCTCGTCGTTCCGCGACGGCCTCACCGTGCTGGAGTACTTCATCTCCACCCACGGCGCCCGCAAGGGCCTGGCCGACACGGCGCTCCGTACCGCGGACTCGGGCTACCTCACCCGCCGCATGATCGACGTCGCCCAGGACGTCATCGTGCAGATGGAGAGCTGCGTCCCCACGGACGGCCCGATCCCCGGCATCTGGGTGCGCAACCGTCCCGGTGAGACCCTCCTCGCTGACTTCGAGGAGCGCCTGGCCGGCCGCTGGACCGCCGCCCCGATCGCGGACCCGAACACGGGCGAGGTGATCGTGGACGCCGACGAGGCCGTCACGGACGCCCTCGCCGCGAAGGTCGTCGCCGCCGGCGTCGAGGAAGCCTTCGTCCGCTCGGCCCTCACCTGCCGCGCGGAGCGGGGCATCTGCCAGAAGTGCTACGGGCGTTCGCTCGCCACGGGCCGGCTCGTGGAGCCGGGCGTCGCCATCGGCATCATCGCCGCGCAGTCCATCGGTGAACCGGGCACCCAGCTCACCATGCGCACGTTCCACACCGGTGGCGTGGCCGGCATGGACATCACCTCCGGTCTGCCGCGTGTCGAGGAGATCTTCGAGGCGCGCAACCCGAAGGGGCAGGCCGTCATGGCCGAGATCGACGGCGTCGCCGCCGTCACGCGCCAGGGCGACCAGCGCGTCATCACCATCACCGCCACCCAGAACGTCTCCGAGGAGTACGAGCTCCCCGAGGGCTATGAGCTGAGCGTGGAGGACGGTGACGACGTCCGCGCGGACCAGGTCATCGCGACGCCTGCGGGCGACGCGGAGACCGACGTCCCCATGGTCCCGATCAAGACGGAGGTCCAGGGCACCGTCCAGTTCGTGCGCGCCGGCAACCGCCGCCGTCCGACGGCCATCAAGGTGGTGGGCGAGTACCAGGACGTCCGCGAGTACCCCGTCCCCGCGCAGGCCCGCCTGCGCGTGGAGGGCGGCGAGTTCGTCCGCTCCGGTGAGCAGCTCACGGAGGGGTCGCTGAATCCCCACGACGTGCTGCGCATCCAGGGTCCGGAGGCCGTCCAGCTCTACCTCACGGACGAGGTGCAGCGCGTCTACCGGTCGCAGGGTGTGAACATCAACGACCGGCACATCGAGGTCATCGTCCGCCAGATGATGCGGCGCGTCCGCGTCACCGACCCGGGCGACACCGAGCTGCTCGAGGACGAGCTCCTCGACTCGAACGACTACCTGCGCCTGGTGGACGCCCTCCGTGCGGAGGGCAAGAACCCGCCGCAGGTGGAGTCGGTCCTGCTCGGCGTCACCAAGGCCTCGCTCTCCACGGACTCCTTCCTCGCGGCTGCCTCCTTCCAGGAGACCACCCGCGTGCTCACCGAGGCGGCCATCGCCGGCAAGGTGGACCGGCTCTACGGCCTGAAGGAGAACGTGATCATCGGCAAGCTGATCCCGGCTCGCGCGAACGTCGTCGTCGAACGGCCGACGCCGATCGCCGAGATCGCCATGCCGGAGTCGCTCATGCTCCCCTTCACGTTCGACTTCGAGCGCGAGGAGAGCTTCCTGGGCCAGACGCCGTCGGTGTTCGAGCCCACCGAGGAGATGCGCGCCGAGCTGGCGGGCGTCACCTCCTTCACCGCCGAGCCGGACTAACACCCGGCCCGTCGAGGAACCTCACGAGAGGCCCGGGCATCGCCCGGGCCTCTCTGTGTTCACCCGCCAGGTGTTCACGGCCAGGTGTTCACCGGCCGGGTGCTCAACGGCCAGAGCCCCGGTCGGCGTGGACGGGGGCGTGCTGTCACACTGCCATTGACAAGCTCCGCGCTTGCGAATAAAACTTAACTCGATGGTTCAGTATGCCACCGACATCGATCGCACCCTCCAGGCCGTCGCGGACCCCGCCCGGCGGGAGATCCTGGAACGTCTCGCACGAGGGCCGGCGTCGGTCTCGGAGCTGGCGGGACCGCTCGAGATGTCGCTGCCCGGCGTGATGAAGCACGTCCGGATCCTCGAAGGGGTGGGGCTCGTGGAGACGCACAAGCGGGGACGCACCCGCGAATGCCGCCTCGGCCCGGCACGCCTGGAGAACGTCCAGCGCTGGATCGAGGACTACCGGCGGCAGTGGGAACGCCGCCTCGACCGGCTTGAGGTCTTCCTCCGCAATCAGCAGGAGGCCGCCCGGGACACGACCGACTGAACACCATGACGATTCCAGCCGAGGCACGCGCCGCTCACATCGCGTACGAGGCTGCTCGGTTCGGGGGAGAAATGACGCAGGAAGCACACCACCAGCTCCCGTTCGAGGCGCGCGTCGAGCGCCTCGTCGACGCGCCCGCCGAGGCCGTCTTCGACGCATTCACCAGCCGCGAGGCGCACCTCCAGTGGTTCGTCGATCCCGACGCGGTCGTCGAGTCGCTCACCCTAGACGCTCGCGTCGGGGGACGCTGGGACTGCGCCTTCGACCACGAAGGGGAACGCTACGCGTGGGAGGGCGTCTTCACGGAGGTGGAGCGCCCCACGCGGCTGGTCATCGAGATCGTGAACCTCTGGCCCGGCGGCGAGCGGTTCCCGTCCCGGATGACCGTGACCTGCGAGGAGCGCGGCTCGCGGACGCTCCTCACCATCAGCGAGATGAACATCGACGAGCGCCACCGCGACGAGGCTCTGAGTGGCATCCCCGGACTGGCCGACATCGTCCAGCGCATCGCGGAACAGGAAACGGCGGACCGATGAACACGCTCCCCGAGCAGGTCGACGCGACCGGGCTCGCCACCCGCAAGGAATGGATCGGCCTCGCCGTCCTCGCCCTCGCCTGCATGCTCTACTCAATGGACCTCACGGTGCTGCACCTCGCGGTGCCGCACCTGAGCGCCGATCTGCAGCCCAGCAGCACGGAGCTGCTGTGGATCGTCGACATCTACGGCTTCATGATCGCCGGCTCGCTCATCACGATGGGCGCACTCGGCGACCGCATCGGGCGGCGCAAGCTGCTCCTCATCGGCGCCACCGCGTTCGGGGCCACGTCGGTGCTCGCCGCCTTCGCGACCACCCCGGAGATGCTCATCGCGTCCAGGGCGCTCCTCGGCGTCGCCGGGGCGACGCTGGCGCCTTCGACGCTGTCGCTCATCAGCAACATGTTCCCGGACGCCGGCCAGCGCACCCGTGCGATCGGCGTGTGGATGTCCTCGTTCGCCCTGGGCGGCGCGATCGGCCCGCTCGTCGGCGGGGTGCTGCTTGAGCATTTCTGGTGGGGCTCGGTCTTCCTCATCGCCGTCCCCGTCATGGCCGGGCTGCTCGTCCTCGGCCCCATCCTCCTGCCCGAGTTCAGGGATCCCGAGGCTGGCCGGATCGACCCGTGGAGCAGCGTCCTCTCGCTCGGGACCATCCTGCCCGTCGTCTACGGCCTCAAGCAGCTCGCCTCGCACGGGCTCGAGGCCAACGCGGTCGCCGCCGTCCTCCTGGGGCTGGTCGTCGGCGCGGTGTTCGTGCGGCGACAGCTCACGCTCACCGATCCGATGATCGACCTCGGCCTGTTCCGCATTCCGACATTCAGCGCGTCGCTCGGCGCGTACCTGGTCAGCGGCGTCGTGTTCTTCGGGGTGTTCCTCTTCGCGGCGCAATATCTGCAACTCGTACTCGGGCTCTCGCCGCTGGCGGCCGGAGCGTGGTCCATCCCGCCCACGATCATCTTCATGTTCGTCTCGATGGTGCTCACGCCCACGATCACCCGGACCTTCCGCCCCGCGCTGGTGATGAGCGTCGGCCTGATGTTCGCCGTCGTCGGGTTCGCGATCATCACGCGCATCGGCACGGACTCACTGGCCCTCGTCGTCGTCGGACAGTCGGTGATGATGGTTGGCATCGCCCCGGCGTTCACCCTGCTCACCGCGTTCGTGATCGGGAGCGCACCGCCGGAGCGCGCCGGTGCCGCCTCTGCAATCTCGGAGACCGGCGCCGAGCTGGGCGGAGCCCTCGGGATCGCCGTCCTCGGGAGCCTCGGCACCGCGATCTACCGCTCCGAGGTGGAGGCGAGCCTCCCCGCCGGCATCCCCGCCGAGTCCGCCGACGCCGCCCGCGACACGCTCGGCGCCGCGATCGCCTCGGCGGCGACGTTGCCCGACGGCCTCAGCGCGTCGCTCACGCGGGTCGCGAACGACGCCTTTCTCCAGGGCTTCCACGCCGTGGCGATCTTCAGCGCGGTGATCCTCTTCGCCGTCGCGGTCCTGGTCGGCTTCGTGCTGCGCGACGTCGAGGTCGACGGAAGCGGTGGCCACGCGGCGGACGGCGACGTCGGCCCGCAGCCCCTCGACGAGGTCGTCGCCGCGAGCGAGCCGGCGTAACGCCCCCTCACGCCGCGTCCGGGCGCGTGTCGTCCGGACGCGGCATTCGGTGTCGCGTCCCGGTACCCTTGTGGGCAGGAGCCCCACCGTGACACCGATCATCCAGGCCAGAGCGCTGACCCGGCGCTACGGCGACTTCTTCGCCGTCGCCGGCATCGACTTCGACGTCGCCGAGGGCGAGTTCTTCGGGCTGCTCGGGCCGAACGGCGCGGGCAAGACGTCCACGATCAAGATGATCGCCTGCGTGCAGGACGTCACCTCCGGCCTGCTGGAGGTCGCCGGCCTCGATGTCCGCACCAACGACCGCGCGGTGAAGTCGCTCGTCGGCGTCGTGCCGCAGGACGACAACCTGGACCAGGACCTGACCGTCCGCCAGAACCTCGAGGTCTACGCCCGCTACTTCGGCATCCCGAAGCGCGCCGCATCGCAGCGCATCGACGAAGGCCTCGCCCTGATGCAGCTGGAGGACAAGGCGGCCGAGCCGATCCACGCGCTCTCCGGCGGCATGAAGCGCCGCCTCGTGATCGCCCGTGCGCTCGTGAACGAGCCGCGCCTCCTCATCCTCGACGAGCCGACGACCGGCCTCGATCCGCAGGCGCGCCATCTCGTCTGGCGAAAGCTGCGCCTGCTCCGCGAGCGTGGCACCACCATCCTGCTCACCACCCACTACATGGACGAGGCCGAGCAGCTCTGCGACCGCCTCATCATCATGGACAACGGCAAGGCGCTCTCCGAGGGACGCCCGCGCGACCTCATCCGCGAGCACGCCGGCCGCGAGGTGCTCGAGCTGCACCTGCCGCCCGAGGAGACCGCCCGCGTCGTCGCGCGTCTGGCGCCCATGCTCGGAGAGTCTGGGCGCATCGAGCAGGTTGAGGACGTCGCGTACGCCTACGGCGTGGACGAGTCGCACTACCGGCTCGTCGAGGAGATCGCCTCGGACCCCTACCGGGTGATCTTCCGCCGCGCGAACCTGGAGGATGTCTTCCTCACGCTGACCGGGAGGGGACTCGTCGAATGACCGGGACCGCTCCCGCGAAGCGTCCCCCCGCCGGCGGCGTCGTGCCATGGCTCGGGATCGCCATCCCCGGCCGCCAGTTCATCGCGGTCTGGCAGCGCGACCGCGACGTCTTCTTCCGGCTCTGGAAGGCGGAGGTGCTCGCGCCCACCATCGAGCCGATCGTGACGCTGCTCGGCCTCGGGCTGGGCCTTGGCGCGTACGTCGAGCTCGGCGGCGACCGCGACTACGTGGAGTTCCTCGCGCCAGGGATGCTGATGGTGTTCCCCATGTTCGGCGCGATGTTCGAGGCGCTCTTCGGCTCCTACTTCCGCATGGACCAGCACGGCACCTACACGGCGATCCAGGCCACCCCGGTGCGTCCCGAGGAGATCGTGCTCGGCGACATCGCCTGGGCGGCCTCGAGGATGGCGCTCAACACCGGCCTCGTGCTGCTGATGCTGCTCGTCCTGACACCGTGGCTCGGCTTCATCGATTCGCCGCTCGTCATCTTCACCCTGCCGGTCTCGCTGCTCTGTGGGCTGCTCATCTCCGGCGTCTCCATCGCCTTCACCAGCATCGCCCGATCGATCAGTCAGCTCTCCTACTTCTTCTCGATCTACGTCCTCCCAATGTTCTGGCTGAGTGGCGCGTTCTTCCCGACCGAGGACCTCCCGCGCTGGGCGGACGTCGCCGCCAACCTCTTCCCGCTCTTCCACGCCGTCGCGCTCTCGCGGGCGCTCACCACCGGCGACCTGGAGTGGGGCCTGCTGTGGAACGTGGCGTTCCTCCTCGCCGGCCTGCTCCCGTCACTCTGGATCGGCATCTGGGCGATGCGCCGCCGCATCATCCGCGGCTAGCTGCCCCATCACCGAACGGGAGGATCGATGACCACCGGTACCCCCGACCCCTCGCTCGCCGGCCGCCTCGAGGCCGTGCTCGTGGCCGCCGAGGCACGCTGGCAGCGCCACGTCGACTTGCTCGACTGGCAGCCGGGCTACCGCATCCGCGGGCCCGAGGACCCGTTCCTCCCGGCGCAGGAGTACGCCCACCACGGCCACTGGCTGGAGCTCGCGCTCGCGCGGTTGCGCGCCCGCCTCGACGGCGCCGAGCCGCCCGCTCGCATCGCCGACTTCGACGCGCAGAATGCCGCGTGGGCGGCCGAGGACGCCGCACGCACCCACGAAGAGGCGAAGGCGTACGCCACCGCAATGCGCGACGCCTACCTCGAGGCTGCCCGGGAGCCCGCCCGCGCGGACGAGCGCATCCTCGCCGGCCTCGAGTTCATGCTCGTGGGCCACCTCGACCAGCACTTCGCCTACATGCTGAACGGCATGCTCGAGCACGAGTCGATGCAGTGGGAGCGCATCACCGCCGCGCTCGACGCGCGCTCACGCGGGCGGCTCCACCGCGGCGAGGATGGCGTGAGCTGGGACGCCACCGCGATCTACGCCCACCTCCATCGCTGGATGTGGATCCAGTTCCCCCGCATCGAGGCGTTCCTCCAGTCCGGCGAGGTGCCCGAGCTCGAAGCGACGACCGATGAGCTGAACGCGCGCTGGTTCGCCGAGGACGCCACCCTCCGGTTCGAGAACGCCCGACGCCACGCCTTCCGCAGCCGCGACCGCTTCACCCGCACCGTGCGGGAGGTCCCGATCGAGAAGTGGAACACGCGCCTCGTGGGCCTCTTCGTCGGCAACTCCGCCGGGCACTACCAGGAGCACCTCGCCTGGATCGCCCGCGACGCCTAAGGCGCTGGTCTGCGGTCCGAACCGTCCCGCGACGCTTCTGCTGACCATCACAGACGTGAGCCGCGCCGCCGGATACCGTGTCGATCCGGGCCTCCCCAGCGCACGGCCCGCATCGATCCGCTCGGGTCGTCCGGAGTCGTCACCCCATGGCCCTGCGTCAGATGCTGCTCGGCAAGATCCACCGCGTCACGATCACCCAGGCGGATCTCGACTACGTCGGGAGCCTCACCGTCGACGCCGGACTGCTGCGCGCCGCCGGCATCCTCCCCTACGAGCTTGTCCTCGTCGTCAACCTCGCGAACGGAGCGCGCCTCGAGACCTACGCGATCGAGGGCGAAGCGGGGTCGGGCGTGGTCTGCGCGAACGGCGCCGCCGCGCACCATTTCCAGCCCGGCGACCTCGCGATCATCATGGCGTTCCAGTACCTCGAGGCCGCCGAGGCCGGCGCCGTCCGTCCGAGCGTTGTGTTCGTCGACGCGCACAACCGCATCACCGGCACCGCGGACGCCATCGCGCCCGGCCCGGTCGACGCGCAGCCGCTCGCATCGACGTAAGGCCCGCCCGGGGCGACTAGGGGTAGATGCCCCGCAGCTCCGTCGCCTCCACCACGCGCTCAATGCCGATCCAGTTCGCCGCGTCGCGCAGCGTCGACCCGTCGCGGGACGCCATCTGTCGCGCGGCGATCGTCTGGTAGCCGGCGGTGATGAGCCGGCGCAGCTCCTCGTTCACGCGTTCCTCGCTCCAGCGCACGTACTGGCGGGCCTGCACCCACTCGAAGTAGGAGACGGTCACGCCCCCGGCGTTGGCGATGATGTCCGGGACCACCGTGATCCCGCGCTCCTTGAAGATCGCGTCCGCCGCCTGCGTCGTCGGCCCGTTCGCCCCCTCGAGGACGATCGAGGCCTTCACCCGCCCTGCGTTCTCCTCCGTGAGCACGTGCTCGATTGCGGCGGGGACGATCACGTCGACCTCCGCCGTGAGCACCTCGTCCAGCGGCACCGGCGCGCAGCGCCCGTGCTCCTCGTTCCACTGGGTGAGCGACCCGCCCTGCGCGACGTAGTTCGCTGCCGACGCCGCATCGACGCCGGTGGGCACGTGCAGCGCGATGTCCTTGTCCGAGATGTGCGTGACGATCGCGCCCTCCATCTGCAGGAGCTTCGCCACCACCGAGCCGACGTTCCCGAAGCCCTGCACCGCGACCTTGCGCCCGCGGATGCCGCCGGCATCCCGCAGATGGTCCTGCAGCACATACAGCAGCCCTCGGCCCGTCGCCTCCTGGCGGCCGGCGGAGCCACCGAGGGCGACTGGCTTCCCGGTCACCACGCCCGGCACGGTGTAGCCGCGGGACATCGAGTACGTGTCCATGATCCACGCCATCACCTGGGCGTTCGTCCCCATGTCCGGCGCGGGGATGTCCGAGTCCGGTCCGATGATCGGTTCGAGCTCGCTCGTGAAGCGGCGGGTGAGGTTCTCCAGCTCGTTCCGGCTCATCGCGGCGGGGTCGACGATCACGCCGCCCTTCGCGCCGCCGAAGGGGACGTTCACGACGGCGCACTTCCACGTCATCAGCATTGCCAGCGCCTTCACCTCGTCGAGGCTGACCATCGGCGCGTAGCGGATGCCGCCCTTCGCCGGGCCGCGCGCCACGTTGTGGTGCACCCGGTACCCCTCGAAGATGTCGAACGAGCCGTCGTCCCGTTCCACCGGGAACTGCGTCTGGACGATCCGCTTGAACGCGGTCATCGTCTCCCGGTGGTCCTCCTTGAGGCCGATCTGGTCCGCCGCGCTGTGGAACTGCGACAGCACCGTGTCGAGCATCGATTGGGTCATGGACGCCCTCATCCCGTGACGCCCGAGGCGCATCGATGCCGGATGCATCGACGCCGGGCGTCGCCCTCCATCCTACGGCCCGCGCTCCGGGCGGGCAGGGGAGGTCCTCCGGCCGCAGCGCTCGGGCGGCCCGTGAACGCGCTGGGGTCCGGAACTCGGGGCCTCAACTGGCATCCCTGGACGGGCCGCGGAACTGGCGGCGAGTCGTCAGAGATACGGGAGAATCCGCAGATGTGAGGTCCGACACGGGTGCTATGCTCTGTGCGGCGAAACGTGCGCTGATTCGCGCTCCGCGCGAGACCGGTAAGTCACTCAGTGATCCTCCTTGGATACGCGTCGATGGTCGGACTGGGGCTCCTGCCCCTGGCGGCGCTTGCCCGCGCGTTCGGCGTCGCCGAGGAGCACACGTTCCTCCTGCCGACTCAGTACGCGCTCATTGTCGGGCTCGTCATCGGCGTCGCCGTCTGCGGCATCATCGGCCGCTCCGTCGGCCTCCTTGGCGCCCAGGACATCGGCACCTACGCTCACCGCCACCGCGTCGAGTCCGGCGAAGCCGCGACGGCCGCGCGTCGTACCCGTCCCTCGCGCAGCCGCATCCGCTCCACGGCCGCCGCGCCCTTCGTCCGCTTCTCCTAGCCGAGGCGGATCCTCGCCCACACCCGAAGCCACGGTCGCGCCCACAGGCGGGCGTCTGCCTACACTCACCACGTGACCGTCACCACCGAACGCATCACCGCGATCATCGTCGCCGCTGGCTCCTCGACGCGGATGGGGACCGACAAGATCTGGGCGATGCTCGGCAGTGCGCCCGTCCTCGTCCACTCCATCGCCGCCCTCGCCAACACCCCCGGCATCACCGACATCGTGGTCGTCGCGCCGATCGAGAAGCACGCCGCGATCGATTTGCTCCCGAGCCCGGTGCCCATCGCGACTGTCGCCGGCGGCGCCCGCCGACAGGACTCCGTCGCCGCCGGCCTCCGCGCCGCGCCGGATGCGGCCTGGTACCTCGTCCACGACGGTGCGAGGCCGCTCGTCACACCTGCGCTCGCCGCGCGCGTGCTCGACGCCGCCGGCTCCCACGGCGCCGCGATCCCCGTCGTGCCGGTCGTGGACACGATCAAGCGCGTCGATGGCGCTGGGCGCGTCCGCGAGACTCTGGACCGCTCCGAGCTGCGCGCCGTCCAGACGCCCCAGGCGTTCCGTGGCGATCTCCTCCGCCGCGTCCACCTTGAGCTGGACGCGGACGTGACCGACGACGCCGCGCTCCTCGAGGCCCTCGGCATCCCCGTCGCGACCGTCGAGGGCGACCACGAGAACCTGAAGATCACCACCCCTTCCGACCTCGCCATCGCGCAGGCGCTCCTTGCCCTACGCTCGGGGTCGGGCGGGACGTAAGCGGACTCTGGACTGGCGAGGAGCCTGCCATGCGTGTCGGGATCGGCTACGACATCCACCGCTTTCGCGCCGACGGTGACGGCGCGCTCAGGCTCGGCGGCATCGAGATCAAGGAAGCGCCCTGCCTGGACGGCCACTCGGACGGTGACGCGCTCATCCACGCCATCATCGACGCGCTCCTCGGCGCGGCCGGCGAGGGCGACATCGGAAAGCACTTCCCGCCCGGCGATCCCTCCACGAAAGGCATCGACAGCCGCGAGCTGCTGAAGCGCGTGCACCGGCTGATCTCGGCCCGGGGGTACGAGGTGAACAACCTCGACGCGACGGTCGTCGCGGAGCGCCCCCGGCTCTCCCCCTACATCGAGAAGATGCGCGAGTCGATCGCGATCATCCTCGGCGTCTCCATCAGTGCGGTCTCCGTGAAGGCCACGACGAACGAGGGCATGGGCGACATCGGCGCGGGCCAGGCGATCGCCGTGACGGCGGTGGGGTTGCTCGAGGAGTCGTAGGCAGTCCCGCGGATCGGCGGAGGGCCAATCACCAAGGCCCAGTCGCTGGAAGCCCAGTCGCTGTAAGCCCAGTCGCTGTAAGCCCGGTCGCTGTAAGCCCAGTCGCTGGAGACCCGGTCGCTGGACGGCCTACGCCGCCGGCCGCTGCCGCCCCTGCGTGGAGTCGCGGAACCAGCGGATGTTGCCCATCAGGTCCGCGCGGCCGCCGAGGCGTTCCAGCAGCGGGTGCTCCTCCGCTTCGCGCCGGCGGCGCTCCGGGCGGTGCACGCCGTCCCCGATCCCCATGTTCCGGACGATCCACCGCGCCACCACGAGCTGACGCGCGGGGTCGTCGGATCCCTGGGGCACCTCGTCATCGGGCAGATCGATCTCGTGGTGAGATCCCACCAGCTCGCCGATCTCGGTCGGCAGCCGCCAGCGGTCGCAGATCCGCTGGCCGAACTCCTCGTGCGTGATGCCGAACGCCAGCCGCTCCGCGTCCTGCGCCGAGGCGCCGTTCTGCGCGGCGTTCACCACCTCCAGGTAGCGCGTCGGCGCCTGCGCGGCCATCGCCAGGCGCCCGATGTCGTGGAGCAGACCCACGGTGAACGCCTGCCGCCCGGCGACCGCGTCGCGGGCCTGCGCCTCGTTCAGCAGCGCGCACCCCAGCACGTGCCGCCAGTACTCATCGGCGTCCACCCCGGCCGCCTCGATCGTCGCGAACTGCGAACGCACCACCGTCGCGGTGATCAGGTGCCGTACCGCGGAGGTGCCGAGCCGCACGACGCCCTCAGCGGCGTCCCGGATCGGGCGCACGGGCCAGGACATCGCGGAGTTCGCCGCGCGTAGCACCGCCGCCGTCAGCGCGGGGTCGCCCTCGATGACGGACAGGTACGCCTCCATGCTCGCGTCGGGGTTCATCAGGACGAGCAGCGCCCGCTCGCGCGGGGCGGGCAGCAGCGGCAGCTCGGGCGGAAGCGGCAGAGTCACGCGGCACGTCCTCCCGGCGTCGCGCGGCGACGCCTCCCGGTGTTCCCGCGAGACGCATGCGATGACCCGCCGGCGTCTGACGAGAGTGCAACGTGAGTATCGGCAGCTCCGTCAGAAAACTTGAACAGATTCGCGACGGATGATCGTCTCCGTATCGAGTGCTTCACACGCACGCCTCGGTACGCTTCTCCCATGCCTGGTACGCCGTTCACGCGTCCCGACTACGCATCCCTCGATCTGCCCGATCCGCCGGGGGACCGCCCCTACGTGCTCATGAACATGGTGATGTCGGCTGACGGGAAGATCGTCATCGAAGGTTCCGAGGCCGGCCTCGGGTCGCCCTCGGATCAGCGCCTGATGCGCGCCCTCCGCGCGAACGTGGACGCCGTCCTCAACGGCGCGGCCACGCTCCGCCAGAGCGGCGCCAGCCCCGAGCTGGACGACCCCGCCCTCGAGGCGGCACGCCTTGCACGGGGCTTCACCCGGACGCCGCTGGGCGTCGTCCTCACCCGCTCCGGCGACCTTCCGCTCGACTCGGCGTTCTTCGCGTCGGACGCCTTCGAGGCCGTCGTCTTCGCGACGGACGCCATGCCGCTCGAGCAGCTCGCTGCGCTCCGCGCCTCCCCGCGGCCGGTCGGCGTCGTGCCGGACTCAGACGCCGTCCGCTCCATGCTGGAGGCGCTCAGGCGCGACTTTGGCGTCCGCTGGCTGCTCTGCGAGGGCGGCGGCCACATCAACGGCTACCTCTTCGACGCCGGCCTCGTCGACGAGTGCTTCCTCACCGTCGCGCCGCGGATCGTGGGCGGCAACGTTGAACTCACGCCCGTCGCCGCCGGACGCCCCGCCTCATTCGCCGAGACCTGGCCGCTGCGGCTCGTCTCAGCCGTCCCGAACCCCGCCACCAGCGAGGTCTACCTCCGCTACCGGGTCGCCTCGGAGCGTGGCGTGCGGCCGTAGGCAGGCCAGTCTCCCCAGGCAGCGAGAGGCCGCCCTGCGACGGCCTCCCCAGGCAGCGAGAGGCCGCCCTGCGACGGCCTCCCCAGGCAGAGAGGCCGCCTTGCGGCGGCCTCCCCGGTCTGCTCGAGCTACGGGCGGGCGACCGTCTTACGAGCCGATGACCCCACCGTTGTCCTTGGTGATGACGATCAGCGACGGCAGCGGCGGCCAGGTGTTGTCCGGCCACAGCGTCTCCGGGTCGTCCGGTCCCTCGCTGTTCTCACCAGGGTGCTGGATGTTCAGGAACACCGCGCGGTTGTCGTCCGTGAAGTACGGACCGCACACCTCGGCCCCCGACGGGCAGCTGTAGAACTGCTGCAGCTTGCCCCGGTCCGGCCCGGCGGTCGGCACCGCGAACAGCGCGTCGTTCGCGCCCACCGGCGAGTTCTTCATGCCGTCCGTCGCGATCCAGAGGTTCCCGGTCTTGTCGAACGCGATGTTGTCCGGCGCGCCGATGCCGCTCACCTGCGACTTGTCGAACCCGGCGAAGTACGTGTCCGGGTCGTCCGGGCGACCGCAGAGCATGAACATCTCCCAGGTGAACTCGGTCGCGGCCGCGTCGCCGCGGTCCTCGGAGAGCTCGATGATGTGGCCGGACGCGTTGTCCGGACGCGGGTTCGGGCCGTCCACCTGCTCCGCCGTGCGGCGGGTGTTGTTCGTGCAGGTGATGTACACGCGGTGGTTGCGTGGGTTCACCTCCACGTCCTCCGGGCGGTCCATCGGCGTCGCGCCCGCGGCGTCAGCGGCGCCGCGCGTGTTCAGGAGGATGTCCTCCATCGTCCAGTTCCGCAGGCTGCCGTTCGTCGGGGCGAGCTTGATCCAGGTGCCCGTGCCGTCGTCGCGGAAGCGGGCCACGTACAGGTCGCCCTCGTCCAGCAGATCGCGGGCGGCCTCGCGGTCGCTCGGGTCCCAGGCGTTCCGCGTCACGAACTTGTACTGGTAGTCGAACCGCTCGTCGTCACCGGAGTAGAACGCGACACGGCCGTCGTTGCAGATGGCGTAGTTCGCACCCTCGTGCTTGAACCGGCCCATCGCCGTGCGCTTGCGCGGCGTCCAGTCCGGATCCCACGGGTCGATCTCCACGATGTAGCCGAAGCGGTTGATCTCGTTCGGCTCCTTCGAGAGGTCGAAGCGGTCGTGGTGCTTCTCCCAGGAGCGGCCGGAGGCGCCGCCGGGGATGCCGTAGCGCTTGTTCACCGCCTGCATCGTGGCGTCCGGGTTCGCGTCGTTGTTCGCGAAGTACTGGTTCCAGTTCTCCTCGCCGGAGAGGACCGTGCCCCACGGTGTGGGGCCGCCGGCGCAGTTGTTCAGCATCCCGACGACCGTCGTACCTTCCGGGTCGGCGGAGGTCTTCAGCAGGTCGTGGCCGCGGAGCGGGCCGCTCAGCTCGTATACCGTCGAGAGCGCGTCGTAGCGCTTGTTGTACGGCGAGTCGAGGACGACGTTCCATTCCTTGCCGGTCTTGAGCAGCTCCACGAGGGTGCCGCCGTGCGCCGCCAGCTCGATGTCCACCTGCGCCCGCGTCGGGTTCGCCGCGTCGTAGGAGGAGAACATCCGGTTCCCCTCCGTGTACTCGTGGTTCACGAACAGCAGGCCGCGGGTATCGCGGGCCGGGCTGCTCATGCTGAACCAGATGTTCAGGTCGCAGTTGTAACCGAACGTCTGCTGCTGCAGCTGCGGGGTCGCGTTGCTCATCGTGAGCCGCTGCACGCCGGGGAAGATCGGGTCACCCCACCGCAGGAGGACTTTGCGGGAGTAGCCCACGGGGAGCTGCTCGCGGTCCTCGGCGGTCGGCGAGATCGGCGCAAAGCCGAGGTTCGTGCCGCGCACCCCGGTCTGCGGGGAGACCTGGGCGGACGCCGAGCGGGTGCTCAGCGGGCTCTCGCCCAGCAGCGCCTCGCCCATCGGCGTCGCGCTCACGACGAACGGGACGGTGGCGGCGGCGGCGCCCTTGATCAGGGTGCGGCGACCGAAGCGCCGCTCCATGATGTCCGCGAAGGCGTTGCCCTTCGCGTGCTCCTCGTTCGGCGCCTCGTGGTAGCACGCACCCGCGCACTTCCAGACGCACTTGTTGGGGATCCCTGCCTCGTCCGCGTCGAAGCGAGCCTCGGCGTCAACGCCCTCGCTGAAGAGACGCAGTGGGAGGAAGTTACGGCGGCTGACCGACTCCTGCTTGTCCGTCACTGTCCTGCACACTCCTGACTGTTAAGAAAGCTGCCTGCCGGAGCGTGCCGGTCGAGGGTTAGCTGCCAATTGCCTGCCTGTTATGGCCGTGATCGCTTCCGCACCCACTCTGGACGGAAGCTCCACCCCGGCGGGCAAGCGCGTTCTGTGGTGGCTGATACGATCGAGGGAAGCAGGGTCGGCTCTAGAGGGATTAGTAGATGCCGAAGTTCCAGAAACTCGACCCGAACCAGGTCGTCCTTGGTCGCGGCCGTTCCAACGCCCTGAAGCGCCGCCCGTTCGTGGACGCCATCCGCGCCGCCCAGGCGGGGCGCATCGAGCTCGACAAGGACGACGATCCGTCGGCGATGAAGCGCCTCCTTCGCCAGGCCTCCAAGGAGACCGGCATCAAGGTGCGCTCCTCATGGGAGGACGAGAGCCGCACCGCGCTGCTCTGGAAGCGCGTCGGCGCCTAGGCGTCACCCCTCCGCCCGGAGCCGAGGCGCGCGCACGCCCGCCTCGAGGTCACTCGCGGGACGCCGGCTTCTCGGCTCCGCGCGTTCCCCTCTGGCAGGGCCGGCCCGCCGGTCGCACTCCCGCACGTGCCTCTCCTGACAACGACATAACGAGATCCTGACGGATCTTCAGGAGCGGCCCCCAAAGATCAGGGGGAACCCTGACTCCCCCGCCCATCAGGGCCAGCCGGCACGCGTTCTACTGATAGGGAAGCGGCGTTGGCTCCCAGGTAACTGGGGGAGTGACAACCGACTATGTCAGGCAATTTCGGCTATCTGGCCTACGAACTCCGCGACGGCGTCCTGCAGGACATGGTCGCCATCGGACTCCTCATCCAGGCGGCGCGGATCGCGCTCCGCTCGGGCGCGTCTCCCGTCGAGGTGGACGCGATCCTCGCGCGAGCACAGACCACCGCGAACACCGACCTCGGCGAGCTGCGTTCGATGATCGACCGGCTCAAGCCGGCAGCGTAGTCCGCTCCACCGGCGCGATCCGACGGGCGGGCGGCGCGGCGTCCTCGAGCGCCGCGAGCAGCTCGCCCTTGAGCGCCGCGAACTCGCTCGTCGTCGCGTCCACCACGGCGCGAGGGCGCGCGATCGGCACCTCCACCCGGTGCACGATCCGTCCCGGACGTGGCGACATCACGAACACGGTGTCGGAGAGGACCAGCGCCTCCTCCACGTCGTGCGTCACCAGGAGCACCGACCGCCGGTGCTCGGCCCACACCCCCTGCAACCACAGCTGCATCTCCCGCCGCGTGATTGCGTCGAGGGCCCCGAACGGTTCGTCCAGCAGCATCACGTCGCGCGGGACGAGGAACGTGCGCAGCAGCGCGAGCCGCTGACGCATCCCGCCGGAGAGCTGCGCCGGCCACGCCCGCTCGAACCCCTCGAGGCCGAACGTCGGCAGCAGGGCGCGCGCCGCCGCGCGTGCCTCGTCGCGAGTCACGCCCGCCAGCTCCGCGCCCAGCGCGGCGTTCGCGACGGTCCGCCGCCACGGCAGCAGCAGATCGCGCTGCGGCATGAACGCCGCGCCGCCCGGCCGTCCCAGCGTGCGCTCCCCTTCGATCGCCGCGTCCCCGGCCTCCGGCCGCACGAGGCCGGCGAGGACGCGGAGCAGCGTGCTCTTCCCGCACCCACTCGGGCCCACCAGGCTCACGAACTGCCCCCGCCCGACGTCCAGGCTCACCTCCTCGAGCGCGCGGACGGGCATCCCGCCGCCGCGGGCGTCGAACGTGAGGGTCACGCCGTCCACGTGGACCGCCGGGTGCGCCATCATCATCACCGGGTGGTCGCCGTCGCCGCACTCATCGTCGTCCTGCTCGTCGTCTCGCTACGGGAGGAAGTCGTTGGTGAAGGCGGCCTCCGTGTCGAACCCTTCCTCCAGCAACCCCGCCTCCACGAGGAACTCCGCGAACGCCGACCACACCTCGGCGTCCTGGCGGCCCCAGCCGCCCTCGCCCACGAACTTCGGTGCGTGGTACTGCGCGGAGGCCGCCACGAGCGACTGGTCCAGCTCCGGCGCCGCGGAGAGCAGCGCATCCGTCGCCGCCACCGGGTCCGCGATGGCCGCCTCGTACCCGCGGGCGGTCGCCTCCATGAATGCGCGCACCAGCTCCGGGTCCTCCGCGATCGTCTCCTCGGAGGCGATGAAGATCGGCGTGTACCAGTCCGGGATGCAGTCCAGCCACTCCACGAACTTCACCGAGTTGATCGCCTTGCCCTCCACGTCGCGGGCGCGGAGGACGTCCCAGCCCTCGAAGACCCACACGAAGTCGAACCGGCCCTGCTCCATCCCGGCGAGGTAGTCGATGTTCCCGACTTCCACCATCTCCACCGCCTCCGCGTCGCCGCCGTCGCACGACACCAGCGTCCGCAGCAGCTCCGTCTCCAGCGGTCCGCCGTACCCGCCGTACGTCTTCCCCTCGAAGTCCCGAGGGCGCTCGATGCCGGACTCGGCCAGCGCCATGAAGGAGGAGTCGTTGTACGGCAGGATCGTCGCGATCGAGACCACGGGGACGCCGGCGGCGCGCGCCGGCAGCAGCGACTCCGCCTGCGAGATGCCGAACTCCGCGCCGCCCGTGCCGACCACGGTGTCCGCCCCGGCCGTCGCCGGCTCGACCACCTCGAGGTCGATGCCCGCCTCCTCGTACCAGCCGTTCGCCAGCGCGAGGTAGATCCCCGCGTGCTGGGCGTTGGGCGTCCAGTTCAGCATCAGCGTCGCCTCGGTCAGGCCGCTCGAGGCCGTCGCCGTCGGGGTGCCGGTCGCGGTGCTGCTGGTCGCGGTCGCGGTGCCTGTCGCCTCCACCTCGGACGTCGCGGTCTCGGTCGGTTCGACCTCGTCCGCGCCGCACGCGACCAGCGCCGCGCCGAGCACGGCCAGGACGCCGAGCGCCGCGAGTCGCGAGGCGAAGGGGCGTCTCAGGCGAGCGAATGCATGGATCATCGGGATTCCTCCGGGTTCTGGCCGTCGGCGTACTGCCACGGCATGGCCGCCCGTGCCGCGAGGTGCACGAGCGCGAAGAGCAGGATGCTGACCGCGGCGATCACCACTACGGCCACGAAGACGCGGTCGACGCGGAACGCCGTCTGCGACCGCGTGATGAACAGGCCGAGGCCGCTCGATGCGCCGACCCACTCGGCGATGACCGCACCCAGCACGGCGTACGTCGCGCTGATCTGCAGCCCCGCGAAGAAGGACGGCACGGCGCTGGGCACGAGGATCGTGCGCAGCACCTGCAGGCGGCTCGCGCCGAACGAGCGCGCGAGGTCCACGAGCTCGCGGTCCGCGCGCAGCAGCCCGTCCGTCGTCGCCACCACGATCGGGAAGAAGCAGATGAGCGCCACCACCAGCAGCTTGGGCATCACGCCGAAGCCGAACCAGACCACGATCAGCGGCGCCATCACGATCATCGGGACGTTCTGGGACACCACGAGCAGCGGGTAGACCATGCGCCGCAGCGGCGCGAACCCCGCGAGCGCCGCCGCCGTCACCGCGCCGAGGACGCACGCGAGCAGCAGGCCCAGCACCGCCTCCGTCAGTGTCGTGCGGATGTGGCCCGGCAGCGTCCCGCGCACCTCGAGGAAGGCGCTCCACACCCGGCCCGGGCTCGGCAGCAGGTACGGCTGCACGTCGAACGCGCGCACGGCGAGGTCCCACGCGACGACGAGCGCCACGAGGAACAGCACCGCCGGGAGGTATCGCACCAGCGCGCGCACGGTCGGATCGCTACCGGAACTTGGAGGTCAGCGAGGAGATCGTCGCGCCCGTCGCCTCGTCGCGAGACTGGGCGACCTTGATCACCGTCACCAGCGAGTCCGCGCCGGCCTTCAGGCAGGCCTCGTGCACGGCGCGGCCCAGCGCCCAGATGGCGTCAGGGCCTCCCTCCACCGTCGTGCCGAGCGCGTCGACCTCGTACTTCAGCCCGGACTCCTGGATGACGGCGATGGCCGCCTCCACGTGGGCGTACTTGTCCTCAGATGTCCCGGGCGGGCTCGCCAGGCACTGGATCTCCATGATCATCAAGGGCCTCCGACTGCGTCGCGGCGCGCGCCGTCGAGTCGCCGACCATCGGTCGCGAGGCCCGTGGGGGAGTCTGTGCCGGGGGTGAGGTGTACGAACATCCCCGACGGGGATCCGCCATCACTCGCTCCGCTTCCCTACGCTCGCATTACCGAGGTCAGGTTCCCGGGGTGGTCCTTGCGGATCTCAGCCTTGCGGCCCCCCCAGCGGCGCACCGTGTTCCGGTGTGTTAACGGCAGGCTAGGACGCCCCTCGCGGCCTCGTCAACGGGCCGTCCGTGAGGAATGTGGAGGACGCGATGCCAGGCGATGAGCCGAGGAAGACCCCGCCGGGGACGTGGATGGGAACCGGGATCGCACTCGGGGTCGGCGTCGGCACCGCCCTCGGCGTCGCCTTCGAGCAACTGGCGCTGGGGATCGCGTTCGGCGTCGCGTTCGGCGTCACCTTCGGCGCGGCCCTCGAGGCGTCCGAGCGCCGGAAGAAATAGCGCGCGCCGCGCGGGTCAGGGCGGGGCCGGCACCGTGAAGCGCACGGTCGTCCCCGTCGCGCCGTCGCTCTCGATCCAGATCCGCCCGCCGTGGAGCTCCACGATCAGCTTGGCGATCGCCAGACCGAGCCCGGTCCCGCCCACCCGCTCGGCGCCCGGCGCGCGGTAGAACTTGTCGAAGACGCGTTGCTGCTCGGCCGGGACGATGCCGAGGCCCTCGTCCGAGACCGTCACCACCACCTCGTGTCCCTGCATCCGCGTGTTCAGCCGCACGCGCCCGTCCGCGAGGCTGAACTTGATCGCGTTCTGCACGAGGTTCTCCATCACCTGCCGGATCCGCGGTTCGTCGCCCCACGCCACCGCCGGCCCCGAGTCGCCCTCGTAGCGGAGGTCCACGCCGGCCGCGATCGCCGAGGGCTGGAGGTCCTCCACGACCCGCGCCGCCGTCACCCCCAGGTCCAGCGGCTCCCGCCGCAGCAGCGCGCCTCCGGACTCCAGCGTCGTGAGGGCGAGGAGGTCGTTCACGATGTGCAGGAGGCGGTCGGTGTTCCGGCTCAGCAGAGATACCATCCGCGCCTGCGTCTCCGTCAGCTGGCCTCCGTCGCCGTCCTGGAACAGCTCGACCGTCGCCCGGATCGAGGTGAGCGGCGTCCGCAGCTCGTGGCTGACGGTCAGGATGATGTCCCGCTTCAGCCGCTCCACGTCGAGGATGTCCGTCACGTCGCGGAGGACGACCACGTTCCGGCCGCCGCCGCGCCCCAGCGCACCGCTCCGCGTGATCGCCAGCGACCGCCCGCCTACTTCGATGATCTGGGGGCCGCTCCCGCTGGGATCCGCGGGCCGCGCGTTGGGAAGCAACTCCGCGATGTGCCGGCCGCGGATCTCCTCCGGCGACTTCTGCAACATCCGGCCCGCCGCCGGGTTGCTGATCTGGCAGTTCCCGGATGCGTCGAAGGCGAGGAACCCCTCGCCCATCTCCAGCAGCGCCGTCCGCGCGACTTCTTCCTGCTCGCTCACCGCGAGCGTGAGCCGCTCCTGCTCCGCCGCCGACTCCACGAGCCGGTCGAGCATCTCGTTGATCGCCGCCGCGACCTCGGCGGTCTCGTCACGCCCCACGGCGCTGACGCGGCGCTCACCAGCCGCGCCCAGCTGCGCCAGCTCGCGCCGCAGCCGCAGCATCGGCCGGAGCAGCAGCACGTCCGCCCCGAAGTAGAGCATCACGCCCGTCGACCCGATGGTGACCACGATCGCCGCGACGCCCAGCCACAGCACCTGCGTCCGCAGCTCGTCGATCTCCCGGCGCTGGTTCGTCTCCACCAGGAACGCGGGCGCGCCGTTGATGTCGCGCACCAGCGCCTGCCCGTTGAGCTCGCCGTCCTCGACGACCGCGATCGCCGTCGCGTCCGACGTGCGCTCGACCACCTCGGGCTCTGAGGCGAGCGTCTCGAACCGCATCGGCGTCGCCAGGGATGCCGACAGCTCCTCCACGAACGCGTCGTCCAGCCAGCGCGCCATGATCAGCACGCCCATCGCCGGACCGGAGTCGTCGCTCATCAGGATGGGGCGCGCCGAGACGATCATCGGGAGGCCCGTCGGCAGGAGCACGACGCCACAGGTCTTCTCGAACCGCTCCGCCCCTGAGACGAGCGTGGCCATCAGCACCGAGTCCGGCTCAAGGCCCGTGATCGGCGCCCGGTCGCCGGACGGCCAGCGCGACATCTCGTACACGACCTCGCCGTCACCGTCGACGAAATACAGCGCGCCGAGGTTCAACGTGTCCAGCAGCTCGTCGACCAGGTTGCTCTCGACGTACGCTTCGACGCTCGCAGGGTCGTCCGACATGAACCGGTAGGTGTCGTCCCACGACGACCAGTCGCGCAGCAGCAGGTCCAGGCGCTCGACTTCCACGTCGATGCTGTTGACCGCCCTCCGGGCGTCCCGTTCGACCTCCTCGCGTTCGACGCGGTCGAACTGCTCCGAGATCACGAGACGGTGGAACGTCACCAGCGCGAGGATGCCGGCGAGCCCGAGCGCGACCAGGCCGAGCGCCGCCTTACGGCGAAGAGACAGCCGCACGTTTGCTCCCCGCTCCGTCCAGTACGGTGGAAGATACGGGAAGATCCCGCCAGCAGCCTGACGATTCACCGTGGTCGTGGCTGCCAGCCGGCTGCCGGCCGGATGCGGGGCATCGTGCTCCGGGGGGCGCGACAGGAGGACCCGTGCGCAACCGCATCCTCCGCGCCCTGCTGCAGGTGGCCTTCGCGCTCGGCGCCCTCGGCGTCTTCTTCTGGCGTGTCGACACCGGCGCCGTCCTCGCCCAGATCGGCGCCATCGACCTTCGCTGGGCGCTCGTGGCCCTCATCGCGTTCACCGCCTCGAAGGTGCTCCATGCCTGGCGCTGGTGGCACTTCCTCGGCCGCCCGGACGCCCCGCTCGCGCCGCTCTCCGCCGTGTTCCTCATCTCGAACATGGCGAACTCGCTCCTGCCGCTGCGCGCCGGCGACCTCCTCCGCGTCGAGGTGCCCGCGAAACGCTTCGGCATCCCCCGCTCGCTCCTCGCCAGCAGCGTCTTCGTGGTGGAGTCGGTGCTGGACCTGTTCGCCTTCGCGGTCCTGCTGGTCGTGGCGCTGCTGCTGGCGGACCTCCCGGTTGTCCTCCGCCCGTTGGTCGGCCTCGTCGGCGGGGCCGCGGTCGTCCTCTTCGGCGCCATGGTCGTCCTCGTCCGCTCCCGCGACGCCATCGAGGGCTGGTTCGGCCGCGTGTTGCACCACCTCCCGGACCGCATCGCACGGCCGATCGAGCGGCGCATCCCGGACTTCGTGGACGGCATGAGCTCACTCGGTACGAACGGCGAGGCGATCCGCGTCGTCGCGATCTCGCTCGTCGCGTGGCTCGTCGAGGTCGGCGTCTATTTCCTGCTCGCGAGGGCGTTCGGGCTCGATCTGCACATCTCGCAGGCGCTCATCCTCATGATCGCCGCGAACCTCATCGTCTCGCTCCCGCTCACGCCCTGGAGCATTGGCCCGTACGAGCTCGCCGTCACCGAGGCCCTCGTCGCGATCGGCGAACCACGCACCGAGGCAGGCGCGTTCGCCCTCGGCTCGCATCTCATGCTGCAGGCGTGGATCGTCGTGACCGGCGTCGCCGCGATGCTCTGGATCCGCCTGGGTCCGCGCGACCTCTGGCCAGGGCGAGGCGCGTCCGCCGATGCCGGGGAGGGGTCAGGCGAGGAGGCTACGGGCGAAGCGGCGCCAGGCGAGGAGGCTACAGGCGAGGGGGCTACAGCCGCGGGTACCCCGCCGCCGCCTTGACCACGCGCGCCAGCTCGACCTGCGCCGCCTCTAGCTTCGGAAGCCGCTCGTCGATCGACGTCCGGATCGAGGCGGAGAGCCAACCCGCCGGGTGGCGGTCACTGATCGCCAGCGCGATGCACGTCGTCCACAGCTCCGCCGCGAGCATCATCGGCGCGACGAGCTTCGCCTCCACCGGCGTGAGCCGCGGCTCCGCGTGCGCCTGGTACCCCGCGATGAACGCGTGCACCTGCCAACCGTCCATCCACGCGTCGACGACGAGGCTGCGCCCGATGTCGACGACGCGTGCGTCACGGTGCGCGAGGTCGAAGTCGAGGAGGGCGGTCACGTCGTTCCCCTCGAACAGGATGTTGTTGCCCAGGCACTCGAAGTAGACGACGTCGTCCGGCAGCGTCCCGTAGTCGAGCCGCTCCAGCAGCGCCACCACGAGGTCGCGCATGTCCTCGAGCTTGCGTGCGCGCTCGGGGTCGGTGAGGGCGAACCATGCGACCAGCGCGTGGAAGTCCGCGAAGCCGTCCAGCCGCAGCGGCGTGTCGAGGTCCGTGATGCGCCCGAAGCCCGGCCGCTGGCCCTCGTCCCACTCGCGCAGGTCGGCGTGCAGCAGCGCGAGGAGCGCGCCCTTCCGCTGCATGCTGCGCTGGTCGGGCTCGGGCGGCTCGCCGCTGCGGAACGGGAACAGCGCCCAGCGCCCCGCCTCCGTCTCGAGCTGCGACCCGCCCGACGCGACGATCGCCGGCGCCACCGGCCACCCACGCTCGTGCAGGAACTGCAGCAGCCGGTGCTCGTACGCCACCGAAGCCTGTGTCTGCCGCTGGTGGTAGCGACGGAGGACGCGCGCGCCCACCCCCGGCGCCTCCACGCGCCAGTGCTCGTTCGCCGCGCCGCCGCGCAGCGGCTCCACGCTCGTCGCGCCGGTGATGCCGAACGCGCGCAGTGCTTCCTCGATGGCGGGGCGGTCGGCAGGGGTCACGGACATCGTCGCGCCTCCGCGATCCAGAGTACGCCCGGGGTCGGCGCGGGAAGACAGAGGTCGCTCAGTCGCCGTCGCCGTAGCGGGTGCGCGCGGCCGGGGCGGCGTCGAGCCGCCGGTACAGGTCGTGCGTCGTGGGCTCCGCGTCCTCCACGGCCTTCGAGATCGCGGACTGCCAGAACTCCCGCAGCGGGATGAGGTCCTCCCCCGTGAAGCGCTGCTCCTGCAGCTCGAACGAGTCCGTACGGTAGAGGACGGCGTCCACGGGGTAGTCGACGTCAGAGGCCGAGGTCCTCGTCGCGTCGAACGCCAGCAAGCCGATGCGGAGTGCATCGGCGAGGCTCTTCTCGAACTCCCACGTCCGATCCAGCACCGGCTTCCCGTACCGCGACTCGCCGATGATCACGTACGGCGTGCCGGAGCGGACCTCCACCCAGTTCCCCTCCGGGTAGATCAGGTACATGTGCGGCCCGTCGTCGTCTGAGAGCTGCCCGCCGAAGATGCAGTGGAGGTCGAACAGCAGGCCGCCCTGCAGCAGCCACTCCATGTCCTCCGTGCGCACCCGGCGGATCTCCTCCGCCAGCGCGTTCGCCGCCTTGTACATCCGGTCCAGGCTCTTCTCGTCCTTCAGCCGTTCCTCGAAGTACGTGATCGCCTTGTCGCGGATCGAGCGCAGCCCGCTCGTCATGATGAACATCGAGTGCTGCTCGTACTGGTGGATCGAGATCTTCCGCGCGGTCGACATCTCCGTGCCGCTCGTGATCCGCGTGTCGGCGAGGGCGAACAGCCCTTCCTCGCAGCGCATGCCCAGGCAGAAGGTCATCCGGCGACTCCAACCCCGCGTCTCGCCGCGCGCTCGCGGCCCCCGCCTCCGACGAGCGGAGCGTCATCGTAGGTGCGCCCCCGCTCCCGGGCCACGCGCTCCCGCCGCTCCCCCTGCGCCCGCCGCTCCGGGTCCCATTCCGGCCCCTCTCCCTCCAGGGGGAGGGCGGCGGTGAGGGCTCTTCCTCCGCCACCGTCCGAGCCGTCAGATCAGCTCGCCGTCCTCGCCCCGCGGCCGCGCCCGGAAGATGTCCTCCTGCAGCGCCAGGTCGATCGCGTTCAGCCGCGCCTCGTGCTCGTCCAGGAACTCATGCAGCCGCGTGTGGATCGCGTTCTCCGCGTTCGCCGTCCGCAGGTCCAGCTCGATCAGTGCCGCCTCCCGCGCCACCCGGATCACGCGGCGGTCAGGGGTCTCCGCCGTCGCCCGCTCGAAGTGACGCCGCAGCGCCGCCACCGAGAACGCCAGGCTGCGCGGGAAGTTGCGGTCGAACATCAGCATCGAGACCACCCGCGGCCCCGTCACCGCCCCCCGGTGCTCCTTCCGGAACGCCTCGAGGGCGCTCGCCGACCGCAGCACCGCCATCCACTGGTAGCGGTCGATCGGCCCGCCCACGTCCTGGACCGACGGCAGCAACACGAAGTACTTGGTGTCGATGATGCGGGCGGTCATGTCCGCACGTTCCAGGAACAGCCCCACGCGGAACCACTCGCGCCCCTCGCTCAGCACCACGGTGTTGTCGAACAGCCCGAGGATCGCGGCCACGGAGCGCTTCACGTTCGCGTACAGCGCCGGCAGGGCCTGCTGTCCCGTCGAGGCGCGGCTCGTCGAGAGGTAGAGCCGGTTGATCTCCTCGAACACCTCGCGCGAGAGGTACTCCCGCGTCTCCCGCGCCAGCGCCCGCGCCCGCGCGATCGTCGAGACGAGCGAGATCGAGTACTGCGGCGAGAAGATGAGGAACTCCGCCGGGCTCAGCGTGTGGGTCGTGGCATGCCCGGCGTTCGAGAGCGACTGCTGCTGCGCCATGCTCTGCCGCCCCGCCAGCGCCTCCTGCTGCTCCTGCGTTTGCGCCCGGGCCGCCTCGTACGCCTCTTGCGCCCCCAGCGTCGCGATGACGGCCTCCCACGCCTCGGTCATCGTCCCGGGGATCTGCTCCGTGGACGCCGCGAGGTTCACGTCCGCGAGGCGCGCCACGTTCTCCGCGCGCTCCAGGTAGCGCCCCAGCCAGTAGAGGTTCTCCGCCGTCCGCGCGAGCACTACGCCCCTCCCGCCGGTTCGGCCCGCAGCACCCACGTGTCCTTCGATCCGCCTCCCTGCGACGAGTTCACGATGTAGGACTCCCGCGTCGCCGCCACTCGCGTCAGGCCGCCGGGCAGCACCCACGACGATTCGCCGGTCACGATGAACGGGCGAAGGTCGGCGCGACGGGGCTCCAGCCGCTCGCCGTTGAACGACGGAATCGTCGAGAACTCCAGCGTCGGCTGTGCGATCCAGCCGCGCGGGTTCTCCAGCACCCGCAGCCGCGCCGCGTCCAGCGTCTCCGCCGACGCCTGCGGCCCGACGATGATCCCGTAGCCGCCGGAACCGTCGCTCGGCTTCAGCACCAGCTCGTGCAGGTGGTCGAGCATGTAGGCGAGGTCGTCCTCCCGCCAGCCCGTGTACGTGTCCACGTTCGGGATGATCGGCTCCTCGCCGAGGTAGTAGCGGATCAGGTCCGGCACGTAGCAGTACGTCGTCTTGTCGTCAGCCACGCCGGTCCCGATCGCGTTCACGATCGTCACGTTGCCAGCGAGGTAGGCACCCACCAGCCCCGCCACCCCGAGCATCGAGTCCGGTCTGAACTCCAGCGGGTCGAGGAAGTCGTCATCCACCCGCCGGTAGATCACGTCCACCCGCTCGAGGCCGGACGTCGCGCGGAGGTAGACCCGGTCGTTCGCGACGACGAGGTCGCGGCCCTCCACCAGCTCCACCCCCATCTGCCGGGCGAGGAACGAGTGCTCGAAGTAGGCCGAGTTGGCCGCGCCCGGCGTGAGGATCACCGTCCGCACCTGGTCGGGCGGCACGCCCTCCGGCCGGACGGCGATCGCCATCTCCGAGAGGTGCTCCGGGTAGTCGTCCACCGGCTCCACGCGCGCCTCGGGGAAGAGGTCCGGCACGGTGTTCAGCATCGTGCGGCGGTTCTCGATCACGTACGACACGCCCGAGGGCGTCCGCAGGTTGTCCTCCAGCACCCGGTAGACGCCGTCGCGGTCGCGCACCAGGTCGATGCCGGCGATGTGTGCGTACACCCCCAGCGGCGGCGTGAACCCTCGCATCCGCGGGCGGTAGGCGGCGTGGTCCAGCACCAGCTCCGCCGGCACCACGCCGTCCCGGATGCAGCGCTGCTCGCTGTAGATGTCGGTGAGGAAGCGGTTGAGCGCGGTGACGCGCTGCTGCAGGCCTGTCTCCAGCCGGCGCCACTCGCTCGGCGCGACAATGCGCGGCACCAGCGAGAACGGGAAGATCCGCTCGATCCCCGCATCGTCGCTGTAGACCGTGAAGGTGATCCCGCCGTTCATCGTCTCGATGTCGGCGATGTCCTGCCGGTGCACGTACGTCGCCGCGTCCCACGAACCCATTCGTGCATGGAACCCGCGATAGGCCGGCCGCACCGATCCGTCCGGCGCGAACATCTCGTCCGGGCCCAGTCCCGGCTCATACCCGTCGAACAGGCTGATCACGCCATGCTCCCGACGCCGCGGTCGACCGGTGTGAGTGGGGCGCCGAGGTGGACGCGTGACCCCCGGGGTGGGGCTAGCCGCGCAGCTGCTGGGACCGGATCTGCCCGGCCCGCTGCTGAAGCGATGCCACCTGCCCCGCCCGCTGTTGCTGCGAGCGGACCTGGCCGGCCCGCACCTGCATCGTGCGGATCCGCGTCCGGAGTGGGGAGGGCGTCGCGAACTTCATGACCTGATACTCGGCGAGGCATGAGACACCCGCATGATCGCTGGATTACATCCCTGTGAACCGGTCCGAGCCGACACGTTCCCCCGCCGCACCACGAGCCGCCGATCCGTTGAGGAGCCGCTAGACTCGCGCCACGCTGCGAGGGGGGACGGCCGCTGGACCGCGTTCCTCCGCGGAATCATAGCGGCCGCCTCCAAAGCGGCCGGCAGTCGTCGAAGGAGTCCTCCATGAAAGCCGCCGTCCTCCGGGGAGCCGACCCCATCGCCATGGAAGACATCACCCTCGACGAGCCCCGCGCGGGCGAGGTCCTCGTGAAGATCGTCGCCTGCGGCGTCTGCCACTCCGACTTCCACACGATCAACCGCGCGAAGAGCGCAGCCCTCCCTGCCCCCGTCATCCTCGGCCACGAGGTGGGCGGCATCGTCGAGGCCGTCGGCCCTGGCGTCACCTCCGTCACCGAAGGCGACCACGTCGTCTGCGCCTTCAAGCCGAACTGCGGCAGCTGCTACTTCTGTGTCCGCGGCCAGCCGCAGATCTGCGAGCGTTCCGACTACCCGGATCGCCTCTTCAACGGCTCCAACCCGCGCCTCCGCGACGAGGGCGGCAAGCCCGTGCAGCAGGGGATCGGCGTCGGCGGCTACGCGCAGTACACCGTGATGCCCGAGCGCGGCGTCGTGAAGGTCCGCGACGACGCACCCCTCGATCGCATCTGCCTCGTCGGCTGCGGCGTCACCACGGGCGTCGGCGCCGCGCTCCGCACCGCCCGCGTCGAGGCCGGCTCGGACGTCGCCGTCATCGGGCTCGGCGGCGTCGGACTCAACGTCGTCCAGGGCGCCCGCCTCGCCGGCGCCCGTCGCATCATCGGCATCGACACCGTCGCGTCGAAGGCGGACCTCGGTGCGAAGTTCGGCATGACGGACTTCGTGAACGCCGCCGAGCAGGACCCCATCGACGCCGTCCGCCGCCTCACCAGTGACCGACTCGACTACGCCTTCGAGGCGATCGGCCTCGGCAAGACCGCGGAGCAGGCATTCGAGATGGTGCGTCGAGGTGGCACCGCCGTCATCGTCGGGGTCGTTGGCGACGACATCACCGTCCCCGGCCGCGCCTTCCTCGGCGAGAAGAAGCTCATCGGCTCCTTCTTCGGCTCCGCCAAGCTCCAGTACGACCTCCCCGTCTACGTCGACCTCTACATGGACGGCAAGCTCAACCTGGACGACCTCGTGTCGAAGAAGCGCCCCATGCCCGAGATCAACGAGGCCTTCGCGGACATGATGGCCGGCACCGTCGCCCGCTCCGTCATGGTGCCCGTCGCCTAGCGCTTCCGACCCCCTCCCCCTCGATGGCGGGAGGGGTGCGTGCTCGCCCGCGCGTCCAGCGCGCCAGACGCCTCGCCGCGACCCGCGAGACACCGCGCGTTCACGCCGCTGACCTCGACGCGCGCGAGGATCGCCCGGCTCCGCCCGCTGCGCGTTCGCTCATGCGAAGTAAGCGAGTCGGGCGTACGCTGGCCTGCACCCCGTGCCGGGTACCGGTGACGGGCATGCTGACGGGAACGCCTGTGTCCACCACCCCTCCGATGGCCCCCGTCCGCGGCCAGCCGACGCTGCGCATCGCGATCTTCCTCATCGCCCTCAGCGCCACCGCGCCGATCTCCATCGACACCTTCCTCCCCTCGATGCCCGCGATCGTCGACGAGTTCGGCAGCACCGAGGCGTTCCTCACGCTTGGCGTCACGCTCTTCCTCGTCTCGTTCGCGGGGTCACAGCTCTTCTACGGGCCGGCGTCGGACCGCTGGGGACGGCGCCCGGTGCTCTTCGCCGGGCTCGCACTCTTCTCGCTCGGCGGGATCCTCTGTCTCTCCGCCCAGTCCGCGGAGATGCTCATCGCCGGCCGCATCCTCCAGGGCCTCGGCGGCGGCGTCGGGCCGGCCGTCGGCAACGCGATGGTGCTCGACCTGTTCAACAGGGAGGGCGCCACGAAGATGATCGGCTACCAGGCGATCGTCATGCCGCTCGCCCCCGCGATCGCCCCGATCATCGGCGGCGCGATCGCCGCGCTCGCCGGCTGGCGCGCGGTCTTCGTCGTCCTCACCTCGTTCGGGCTCATCTTCGCCGCCTGGTACGCCGTCACCCTCGGCGAGACCCGGCCACCGAGGACGGGCCCGCGGAACGGGCTCCTCGCCGACTACCGCACGCTCCTCACCAGCCCCACCTTCATCGGCTTCGCCCTCGTCATGGGCCTGATGTTCAGCGGTCAGCTGCTCTTCGTCTCGACGTCCTCGTTCGTCCTCATCGACCACATGGGCGTCTCACCCACCGCGTTCGGGTTCGCCTTCGGCTTCATGGCCCTCGGCTTCATGGCCGGCGCGACGATCTCCAGCCGCATCGTCGGACGCTTCAAGGGCCACCACATCGTCATGGCCGGCGCCACGCTCGCCGGCTCCTCGGCCGCCACGCTGCTCCTGCTCGTCCTCGCCGGCATCGAGCACCCGCTGATCGTGGTCCTCGCGACGTTCGTCTCGGCGCTCGGCATCGGCGTCTCGCGCCCCTCGGCCATGGCTGGCGCGCTCGTGCCGTTCCCGCACATCGCCGGCGTCGCCTCCTCCACGCTGCTCTTCGTGCAGATGGCGGTCTCGTCCGGCTACAACGTGCTCTACAGCATGACCTTCGAGCCGGGCGTCACCGCCCTCGCCGCCGGCATGTTCGCCCCCATCACCCTCGGCTTCTTCGTCGCCTGGTTCGTCGGCTCCCGCGTCCGCCGCGCCGAGCGTGCGGACGCCGCCCGCGAGGCACGCACGGACGCCGCTGCCGCCGGGTAGCGGACCCGTCAGCCCGCGGGACCCTCCACCGGCGCAGGCGTCGCACGGACCGAGGTGATCGTCGTGCGCTGCATCGAATCCACCCGGAGCCGCCACGCCCCGAGGTCGATCGAGTCGCCGACGGAAGGGATCCGCCCCAGCTCTTCCAGGAGGAGTCCGGCCACCGTGGCGAAGGGGCCGTCCGGCGCGTCGATGCCCAGGTCGGGGAGATCGTGTACGGGGAACCGTCCGGGCAGCAGGATGCTGCCGTCCGACGCTCGCACCACCGAGAGGATGTCGCGGTCGTACTCGTCGTAGATCTCGCCCACGATCTCCTCGACGAGGTCCTCGACCGTCACGATCCCCTCGAAGCCCCCGTGCTCGTCGACCACGATCGCCATCTGCTGCCGCTCCACCTGGAGATCGCGGAGCGTCGTCAGCACGTTCGCCGACTCCGGAAACGCCGGTATCGGCGTCATCACTTCCCCGACCGGCGCGCGGGTGTCGATCAGCTGGCGGAGGTGCACCATCCCGACGATGTCGTCCGCTGACGCGCCGTAGACCGGGATGCGCGAGTGCCCGCTCGCGGCGATGACCGCCAGCGCCTCGGGTGCGGGCATGTCCCGCTGGAGCAGCAGCACCCGGTGTCGCGGGACGAGCACCTCGCGGAGTGACCGCTCTCCCACCTCGAGCGCCCCGGCGATCACGCGACGCTCCTCCGGCGTGAAGGTCGCCTGCGACTCGACGAGCTCGCGGATCTCCTCCTCCGTCACCTCCTCGCCCCGTCGCGTGGGGTCGCCCCCCGCGAGCCGCACGACGACGTTCGTGGACGTGGAGAGGAGCCACACCACGGGGCGCGTTGCGACCGCCAACAGGTCGAGGGGACGCGCCACCAGGAGCGCCCACCCCTCCGCGTGCTGCATCGCGATCCGTTTCGGCGCGAGCTCACCGAACACGAGCGTGAAGAACGTGAGGATCAACGTGACGACGATGATCGCCGCCACCTCGTCCGCGTCTCCGAGGCCTTCGAAGAGAGGCACCAGCGGTTCCGAGAGGCTCACGGCCGCCGCCGCCGACGCCATGAACCCAGCGAGCGTGATCCCCACCTGGATCGTCGCGAGGAACCGGTTCGGGTCCTGCGCCAGCCTGGCGACGGCTCGCCCGCCCGCCCCGCGCGACGAGATCCGCTCCACCTGTCCCGGCCGCAGCGAGATCAGTGCCAGCTCGCTCCCGGCGAAGAGCGCGTTGATCACGACCAGCAGAGCCACCAGGCCCAGTTGCCAGAGATGTTCCATCGGGAGATCAGTGGTCTTTCGGAGCTACACGGCAGCGCACGGGCGCGGCCGGGTTCCACTCACCACTCTACCGGGAGGCCAGGCGGGCTGGCGCTAGCCCTTGGACGCCTTCGTGAGCCGCGCACGCTGGTTCTGGTCCAGCACCACCTTGCGAAGCCTGACCGACTTCGGGGTGATCTCCAGGCACTCGTCCTCGCGCAGCATCTCCAGCGCCTGCTCCAGCGAGAACGTCTTGGGCGGCGTCATCTTCTCGGTCTTCTCCGCCGTGGAGTCGCGCATGTTGTTGAGCTTCTTCTCGCGCGTGATGTTCACGTCCATGTCGTCCGCGCGAGAGTTCTCGCCCACGATCATGCCTTCGTAGACCTCGGTGCCCGGCGGCACGAACAGCGTCGAGCGCTCCTGCAGCGCCATGATCGCGTACGAGGTCGCCGGGCCGCGCCGGTCCGCCACCAGCGCGCCGTTCTGGCGCGTCCGCAGCTCCCCGAACCACGGCGCGTAGCCATGGAACACGTGGTGGGCGAGGCCCGTCCCGCGCGTCTCCGTGAGGAACTCCGTGTGGAACCCGATGAGCCCGCGCGACGGGATCACGTAGTCGATCCGGATCCGCCCCGTGCCGTGGTTCACCGTCCGCGTCATCTGCGCCTTGCGCACCGCCAGCAGCTGCGACACCGCCCCGAGGTGCTCCTCCGGGATGTCGACCGTGAGCGCCTCCACCGGCTCGTGCACCTTGCCGTCGACGACGCGCGTGACCACCTCGGGCCGGCCGACCGTCAGCTCGAAGCCCTCGCGGCGCAGCGTCTCCACGAGCACCGCGAGCTGCAGCTCGCCGCGGCCCTGGACGATCCACGCGTCCGGCCGGTCGGAGTCCAGCACCCGCAGCGAGACGTTGCCCACCAGCTCGGCCTGGAGCCGGTTCTGCAGCAGCCGCGCGGTCAGCAGCGACCCCTCGCGTCCCGCCAGCGGCGAGGTATTGATCCCGACGAGCATCGAGAGGCTCGGCTCGTCCACCCGGATCACGGGCAGCGGCTTCGGGTCCTCGAAGTCCGCGAGCGTCTCGCCGATCGTGATCTCGGCGATGCCGGCGACGGCGATGATCTCGCCCGGGCCGGCCGACTCCACCTCGACGCGGTCGAGCGCCTCGGTCACGTACAGCTCGCCGATGCGCGCCTGCTCCACCGTCCCGTCGCGACGGCACCACGCCACGGTCTGACCGCGGCGGATCGTGCCGTTCACCACCCGGCACAGCGCGAGGCGGCCGACGTACGGTGATGCGTCCAGGTTCGTCACCAGCGCCTGCAGACCGTGCCCCGCCTGGTGGGTCGGCGCCGGGATGCGCTCGATCAGCAGGTCGAACAGCGGCTTCAGGTCGGTGCCGGGTGCCTCGGGGTCGAGGGTCGCCGTGCCCGCGCGCGCGTTCGTGTAGACGATCGGGAAGTCGAACTGCTCCTCGTCCGCCTCGAGGTCCAGGAACAGCTCGTAGACCTCGTCCACGACTTCCTTGATGCGTGCATCGGGGCGGTCGATCTTGTTCACCACGAGGATGACCGGGAGGTGGCCCTCCAGCGCCTTGCGGAGCACGAACCGCGTCTGCGGCAGCGGCCCCTCGGACGCGTCGACGAGCAGCAGCGCGCCGTCCACCATCGTCAGGCCGCGCTCAACCTCGCCCCCAAAGTCGGCGTGGCCGGGCGTGTCGATGATGTTCACCTTCACGTCGCCGTACCGGACCGCGGTGTTCTTCGCGAGGATCGTGATCCCCTTCTCCCGCTCGAGGTCGTTCGAGTCCATCACCCGGTCGGGCATCTCGACGCGCGTGTCGATCTGGCCGGACTGCTTGAGCATCGCGTCGACGAGGGTGGTCTTGCCGTGGTCGACGTGCGCGATGATCGCGACGTTCCGCAGGTCGGAGCGGGACGCGATCTCACCAGTGGCGGCGCTCGCGGGAGCGTTCGTGGTCATATGCAGTCCGAGGATGGTCGAGGGGGTTCCCTTCGAGCATACGGACGCGACACGTTATGCGCTGGTGGGTTCCGCACCCGTGCTCTTCCGCTCACCCGCGTGAGAGTTGGCTACGCTGGCGGCGCGGCACTCGATCCTCATGCGAGGAGGGGACGTTGTCCGAATTCGCTCCCGGCCGCTTGCGTCTGTTCAACCTGGCTGCGGGCCTGTTGCATGCCGCCCAGGGCGCGCTGGTGCTCGCCCTGGCCAACGACTTCTCGCTCCCGGTCACCGGTACCTTCATGGAGGGGCCGCCGGGCGCCGATCCGGCAGAACCTGTCGTGCTCCTCGATGTCCCGTTCGCGTGGGGAGTGGCGCTGTTCCTCTTCATGTCAGCCGCCGCGCACTGGCTCATCGCATCACCGTGGATCTACCCCTGGTATCTCCGTGGGCTTTCCCGGCAGCACAACGACGCACGGTGGGTGGAGTACTCGTTCAGCGCCTCGCTGATGATCGTGCTCATCGCGCTCCTCACCGGCGTGAGCGACGGTGCTGCCCTCCTGGCGATCGCGGGCGTCAACGCCTCGATGATCCTCTTCGGCTGGCTCCAGGAGCGGTACGAGCAGCCCGGCGTCGGCGGCTTGCTCCCGTTCTGGTTCGGCTCCCTGGCTGGCGCGGTGCCGTGGCTCGCGGTGGGCCTCTATCTCTGGAGCCCGGGAGTAGCGGCAACCCCACCCGGCTTCGTGGTGGCGATCTACGTGTCGCTGTTCCTGTTCTTCAACGTGTTCGCGGTGAACATGCTGCTCCAGTACCGCCGGGTGGGCCCGTGGCGGGACTACCTGTTCGGTGAGCGCATCTACATCGTCCTCAGCCTCACCGCGAAGTCGGCGCTGGCATGGCAGGTGTTCGCCGGCACGCTTGCCCCGTCGTGACCGTGCCGACGGGTCAACACCACCATCCCCCAGGCGTCGCCGGCCCCGGCGCGCGGGGTCCTCTCCACGATTCGACGCAACACGCCGTGGCGGGCCTTCGCCGAGCGTGAGACGCATGACGCCTGCCAGGGAGCCGGGGCTCTCCCTGTACCTCGACTACGTCGCCCGCGCCGGTGATCGGCTGAGCGACCTGCGCGCGATCGCCCGCTGGCGGCGGTTCGAGCGGGTGCTCTATCCGGGCGCCTACGTCCACGTCACCCCGTCACTGGTCTTCCCGCGGGTCACGTACAACGATACGGACCGGCGGACGCCCGCGTTCTTCGCGGACGACGCCGTCCTCCAGTTCATTCGCGAGCATCGCGAGTACGCGGAGGAGCCGGAGGTGCGGTTCTGGCACGGCAGCTACACGGAGCTGCCAGGGCCCGGAGGCGCGTTCGACCTGCTCATCTCCCAGTACGCCGGGCCGGTCTCGCAGGCGTGCGCCCCGTGGCTCGCGCGTGGCGGCGTCCTCTATGCGAACGACAGCCACGGTGACGCCTCGCTCGCGCACTTCGACGAGCGCTACGAGTTCATCGGCGTGGTCGACGAGGGGGTCGTCGATACCTCGAGGCTGGACGAGTACTTCCAGCCTCGCGGACGCCGCACTCCGACCAGAGAGTCGGTCCTGTCGGACGGTCGCGGCCCCCGCTATCGCGTCGAGGCGGCCGGGTACCTGTTCGTGCACCTGTGACCGTGGCGACGTCGGTGCTCGGCGACCTCGCACGTCCGGATCGCCGGGTCACTTCGACGCGATGTCGCCGGTTACCCAGCCGGGGTGCTTCGCCGCCTGCCTCACCCACGCCACGAACTGCCGCTCGTCCAGCTCATCGTGTTCGCGGATGTTCAGGTAGCGCGTGTTCGGATCCTTCGACCCCACCGGTGGCAGCGGGTCGAGCGACGCGCCGTTGAGGAACGTCACCTGCACGTACTTCGTGTAGCAGTGGAGGCTCACCAGCCACCCGACATCCTCGATCCCGTAGAACGGCGAGTTCCACTTCACCGCCTTGCGCGCCTTCGGCAGCGCCTTCGTGATCAGCGCGTCGAGGCGGCGGCCGAGGTCGCTCTTCCATTCCGGCATCGCGGCGATGTACGCCTGCACTGGCTCGTCGCCGTACCCCATCGGGATCTGCGGGTTGCCGCCTGAGAGCAGCTTCACCTCGCCCGCGGATCCGGCCGCGCTCGAGGTCTCGGAGGCTTTCTTCCTCGCTGGCATTGTCCCCTCGCGATCCGTCTGCTGCGGGTCAGGCTAGCAGCTACCCCCACGACTTCCCCTCCGGCATTGCGAGCGCCTCGGCGGGGAGGAGCGCCTCCACGCTTTCCGCGATCAGCGTCCGCTGCTCCCCCGCGCGCGTCTCGAGCTCGCCCCGCACCCGCACGAACGACGCCCCCCGCACGGCGTCCCGCGCGGTCTCCGTCAGCTCCTTGCTCACGAGGACGTTCAGCATCCCGAACTCGTCCTCCAGCAGCAGGAACACGATCCCCCGTGCCGTGAGCGGACGCTGGCGGCAGACCACGAGCCCGGCCGTCTCGATCCGGCGCTTCCCAGGCATCGCCCGGATCTGCTGGCTGGACACCACGCCCTCCCCCAGGGCCGGGCGCAGGAACTGCATCGGGTGCGCGTCCGGCGACAGCCGCAGCAGCGCGTAGTCCGAAGCCATCCGCTGGTACGCCGAGAAGTCCCTCAGCGCGACCTCGTCCTGTGACGTCGGCAGGTCCAGCCGCCCCTGGCGGTCCTTCGGTTTTCGCAGGTTCGACTGCTGGAAGCCCCCCGCGAACAGCCCCAGCTGCCAGATCAGTTCGCGGCGGTTCAGCCCGAACTCGTCGAACGCTCCGATGCGGACGAGGTTCGTCGTCGCCTCCCGGCCCAGCCCCGTCCGCTGCACGAAGTCGAACAGCGACCGGAACTCGCCCCCGCGCCGCCGCTCCTCCTCGATCCGCCGGGCGCCGGCCTCGCCCACGCCCTGCACGTACCCGAGGCCGACGCGTACCGCGCCCTCTGCGCCCGCCACCTCCCCGGCCCCGCCGCCGGAGGCGCGCTGCTCGGACGGCACGAGGATGTCCTCCACGCTGCACTCGGCGTGGCTGCGGTTGATGTCCGGGCGCCGCACCGCCACGCCGTGACGCTGCCCGTCCTTCGTCAGGACATGCGGCGGGTAGAAGCCCATCGGCTGCTCGTTGAACAGCGCGCACAGGTACTCCGGCGGGAAGTACCGCTTCAGCCACGTGGACTGGTACGCCAGCAGCGCGAACGCCGCCCCGTGCGACTTGGGAAAGCCGAACTCGGCGAAGCCGAGGAGGTTGTCGAAGACCTGCACTGCCGCCGCCGCCGGCACCCCGCGCTCCGCCGCTCCGGCAAGGAAGCGGACGCGGTAGCCCTCCATCACCTCCCGCGATCGCTTCCGGCTCATCGCGCGACGGAACTGCTCTGCCTCGCCGGAGGTGAAGCCGCCCATCGCCTTCGCCACCTGGATCACCTGCTCCTGGAAGAGCACCACGCCCAGCGTCTCCTCCAGGTACGGACGCACGCACTCGTGCGGCACCTCCGGGACGTAGTGCGGGTTGCGTCGCTGCTTCTCCCGGCGCCGCACGTACGGGTTCACCGCGCCGCCGACGATCGGCCCGGGCCGCACGATCGACACCTGGACCGCGAGGTCTTCCAGGTTGCGGGGCTGCGTCCGCGGCAGCATCGCGATCTGGGCGCGCGACTCGATCTGGAAGACGCCCACCGTGTCGCCCCGGCAGATGTCGTCGTAGATCGCCTGGTCGTCGAAGTCGATGCGCGAGAGGTCGATCACGCGGCCCCGGTGCTGCTCGATCAGGTCCACGCACTCCTCGACCACCGAGAGCATCCCCAGCCCGAGGAAGTCGATCTTCACCATCCGCGCGTCGTCGATGGAGTCCTTGTCCCAGTGGCAGAGGTAGCGGTTCGGCCACGCCGCCGGCTGGCAGGGGACGCAGTCGATGAGCGGTTCCGAGGAGATCACCATGCCGCCGACGTGCTGCGACATGTGCCGCGGGAACCCCTCGATCTCGTTCGCGATCTCGATGAGCTCGGCCCAGCCCCGCGTCCCGATGCGGTCCGCCGAGGCCGCGTCCAGCGTCATCTCTCGCTCCAGCTCCGTGCTCTTCGCGAACCCGCCGGAGCGCTTCGCCAGCCGGTCGATCTCGCTCTCCGGCAGCCCCAGCACCTTCCCCACGTCCCGGACCGCGCTCTTCAGGTGGTACGTCGGGAAGATCGCGACCAGCGCCGCGTGCTCCTTCCCCCAGTGCTCGTACACCCGCTCGATCAGCGCCTCGCGGATGTCGCGCGGGAAGTCGAGGTCGATGTCCGGGAGCGTCTGGCCGAGGGCGTCGTTCAGGAAGCGGTCGATGCTCAGCCGGTGGCGGATCGGGTCGATGTGGGAGAGCCCGATCAGGTAGCAGATGATCGACGCCACCGAGGATCCTCGGCCGCGGCCCGGCGGCAGGCCGGTCACGCTGCGCGCGCGGCTCGGCCCGCGCACCTCCTCCGCCACCTGCTTCGCCAGCCGGAACACCTCGTGGTAGACGAGGAAGAACCCCGCCAGCCCGTGCTGCTCCACGAGCGTGAGCTCCTCCTCCAGCCGGGCGGTCGCCAGCTGCGCCTCGCCCGGGCGGATGTACTTCTGGCGGAGCCGGTCGCGGCAGATCCGCCCCAGCTCCTCGATCGGCGTCCGCCCCTCCTCGACGGGCGGCGAGGGCAACCGGTAGCCGAGGTCCTCGGTCAGGTCGAACGTGCAGCGGCGCGCGATCCGCACGGAGTTCGCGGCCGCCTCCGGGTGGTACTGCGCGAAGCGCCGTGCCTGCTCCTCGGGCGAGCGGAGGTAGAACTCCGCGTTGGGGCGCCGCTCGCGGTGGCTCTCGTCCAGCGTCTTGCGGTGCTTGATCGAGACCAGCACGTCCTGCAGCCGGTGCCGCCGCTGCTCGTGGTAGTGGACGTCGCCCGTGCCGACCACCGGCACGCCGAGCCGCTCCGCGAGCGCGACGAGCGCGCGGTTCCGTGGCCGGTCGCCGTGGACGAGGTTGTCCTGCAGCTCGACGTACACGTCCGCCGCGCCGAACCACTCCGTCCAGCGCCGGAGCGCTGCCTCCGCCTCTGCGGTCTGGCCCTCCCCGGCGAGGCGAGGGACCAGCCCGTCCCGGCACCCCGTCAGCGCGATGAGTCCCCCGGCGTGGTCGCGCAGCCGTTCGACCGCGATCACCGGATCGAGCCGGCGCGCTTCGCGCTCCTCCTGCGTCGTCTCGTGCAGCCCGAAGGCGATGCTCGCCAGGCGGCAGAGGTTCGCGTACCCCTGCCGCGTCTCCGCGAGGAGCGTGAGGTGCGAGCGCGTCCCGTCGCGCTCCTCGAGCGTCACCTCGAGGCCGGTGATCGGCCGCAGCCCCGCCTCCTTCGCGCCGCGCGCGAACTCCATCGATCCGTACATCGCGTCGTGGTCCGTCAGCGCGAGCGCGCGGTGCCCCTGCGCCTGCGCCGTCCACACCAGCTCGTCGATGCTCGAGGCGCCCTCCAGCAGCGAGTAGTTCGAGTGCGCGTGCAGTTCCACGTACGGCACGTCGTCCAGTACCTCGAGCGGGACGGGCAGCGTCGGATCGCGCGGCGCCACCGACCGCGGCGTGTCGCCCGCGACGGCCTGCTCCGCCTCCGCGCGGCGCGCCTCGTAGTGCTCCCAGGACTCCATGAACCCCGGGCGCTGGTCACGACTCTGACGAGTCATTGCTCGATACTCATCCGACTTCCAGAACGACGGCTTCGGGTGATGTTGCTGAGGCATCGGTCAGTACCGCTGCTCGAACCAGGCGTCGAAGACGCCGTCGTGGAAGACGGTGATCGGGCGGCCGCCTTCCAGCAGCAGGAGGTAGTACGTCCGCTCCAGCGGCGCCTCGCGCCACCATTCCTCCCCGACCCGCCACGCCTCCTCGATGCTTTCGACGGGGACGAGTGCGCTGCGGTCGGGGGGGCGCTCGGTGGGGCGGCCGGGGGGGCGGCCGGGTGTCGGGCGTCTGGCGGCGGGGGCAGGCGCGACGGCGACGGGGAGGCCGTCGATGTCGGTCTGTACCTCGACCGGCCGGGGCAGGCCGATCGGTTTGAGGGCGGTGGTGTCCGGGCGCCTGGCGTTCATGCTCGTACCTACGGGTCGTAGTCGAGCAGGGCGAACCGACGCTCGGGCAGGCGGTGCCACGGTTCGACGGCCACGACGCGCGCGACGGGCGACGTGCCGAAGCGCACCTTCAGGTGGCGCACCATCTCGTCCAGCTGCTCGCGTCGGCGCGTCTGCTCCTGGAACAGGCTCTGCTGCCGCGCGCTCTCCGCGGTGAGCCCGGCCAGCTCCAGCTCGATGCGGGCGATCGGGCCGGGGAACTCCGCGTATTCAACGTGCGGGCGGAGGGCAGCCCAGAGCCGCATCCGCTCGCCGGAGGGTTCGCGGAGCACCTGGAGGCGCTCCCAGAGCTGCCCGCGTTCGGTCTCGCAGCGGATGCGCAGGGTGCGGACGAAGCGGTTGCGGACGCGGGGGTGGCGGAGCGCGCGGCCGAGGAGCTGCTCCAGCGCCAGCGTGACGGCCTCCTTGCTCACGAGAGGGGGTTCCGCCTGCACCTGCTCGATCACCCGTTCGCGCTCCCACGGCCGGGGGCGGAGCGGCGTCGGGTCGACGCCGCTCGCGGCGAGCCAGGCGAGGCCGCCGGGCGGGCCGAATTGCGCCTCCACGGCGTGCCGGGGCAGCCGCGCGAGGTGGCCGCAGCTCTCGATGCCGAGGAGGAGCAGCCGCTCGACCGCATCACCCTCCAGCGGGAGGTGGGAGACGTGCTCCGGGGCGAGGAACTCCGCGGCATCCTCGGCGCGCACGGCGAGCGCCTGCCGTGGCTGTGCGCGCAACGCGGCCATGCGCGCGGTGAAGCGGTGGTCCGCGACGCCGAGGCGCGGCTGGAGGCCGCGCGGGCTCGCGGCGAACGCGATCCGCTCGAGGTCGCCGAGGCGTGGGATCAGGCGCTCGGTGCCACGGAGGTCGGCGAAGACGATGCCCGGCTCTGCTTCCTCGATCACCGGGCTCACGGAGGCCATCGCCTCCACGAGCGCCTCGGCGACGCGCTGGACGTACGCCGGTCGCGGCTCCACGACGACCAGCGGCGGGCAGAGCGCTGCCGCCTCGCGCACGGTGAGCCCAGGCCGGACGCCGTATGGTCTCCTGGGCGACGCCCTCGACGCCGGAGCGGAGGCCCTGGATGAGGCCACGACCGCGGGCGGTGAGGTCCGCCTCCGGGAACTCCTCCGCGATCTCGTCGAGGCGGCGGCAGAGCGTGATCG